>JAYRXE010000049.1:0-4137 GCA_041917695.1 Minisyncoccota bacterium | reverse complement strand
GGAGACCCTACCGAGAAGAACGGCTTGAACTTTCAACTCTTCACCGATCTTCTTTGTCGAAGTCTCCTTGCCTTTGTAATAAAAAACGGTGCTTCTCGCCTTTACCGATAAATTCGGAATGTTCGACAAACTGCTGATGAGTGTTTCGGTCATTCCGTCCGAAAGATATTCGACATCCGCATTCCCGCTCTCGTTGACGAACGGCATGACCGCGATTGATTCGATTTGTTTGGTCCGCGTGAAATACCGAAAGCCGAAGAATCCGCCCATGGCGAGAAACAGCGTCACCGCAGCGGCAATCCACCACTTCATCTGTTTTGGAGTGTCCGAAGCCGTCGGTTGCCCTGTTGCGGCGGTTGCCACGACTTCCGGCGTACCGACCGTGGTCGGCGACATGATCGCCGTGCGCCCTTCAATCAGCGTATCGGCAATGACTTCTTCCCGAGTGCCGCCGGTTTCCGCCTCGATCAGCAATCGCGTTTGAAGTTTCTTCAATTCTCCGAGCATCGCCTTCGCGTCGGAATATCGGTCGGCGGCATTCTTTGCCAACACCTTTTCAAGTATCCGTTTGAGTTCGGAAGGGATTCCCGCCAGCGGGGTCGGCTCTTTCTCCAGAATCGCCACGATGATGTGGTTGACCGTCTCGCCCGTGAACGGCTGACGGCGCGACAGCATTTCGTACAGCATCACCCCGAGGCTGAACTGATCCGTCCGCGCATCCACGACTTTTCCCCGCGCCTGCTCCGGCGACATGTACGCCACCGTTCCCATCACCGTCCCTTCGCGGGTCATCCCCTGTTTGCGCGTGTCCTCCTCGCTTCCAGCCGGCGTCGTCTCCACCAGTTTCGCCAGACCGAAATCAAGTACCTTGACGATGCCGTCCTTGCGCAGCATCACGTTCTCCGGCTTGATGTCCCGGTGAATGATCCCCGCTTCGTGCGCGGCGGACAGTGCCTGTACGGTCTGGATGACGATATCGAGCGTTTCATTCACCGACAACGGACCGCCCTGCAACCGTGTACGCAAGGTTTCTCCGTCGATGAACTCCGAGGCGAGGTAGTGCGTTCCATCTTCCTCGCCGAATTCAAAAATCGTCAGAATGTTCGGATGGTTCAGCGCCGAGGCCGCCAACGCTTCCTGCTCGAAGCGGCGCAACCGTTCGGCGTCTTGTGAAAGCGTGTCGGGCAGAACTTTGAGCGCGACCTTGCGCCGCAGGCGTCCATCTTCGGCGAGATAGACCTCGCCCATTCCCCCCGCGCCGAGCGAGGAGAGAATTTTGTAGTGACCGAGGGTCGTTCCGGCGGAAATACTCATTCACATGCCCCACACCGTGATTGTCGCGCCGCTCAGTTTGCGCGTTCGTTTGAAAATCTTCTTCGACCACGGCTTTTTCGAACGGTCGAATACGACAAAATGCAGTTCATCGGCGTTGCATCGTTCGCCGTATTCGAGCGTTTGCTCCAAGCCTTGCGTAATCGTCGTTTCCAGGGCTTTCCGCAAGACCTTTAATTCCAGCACGACGCGCTGAACGCCGCCCGCGTGATTCCACAGCAACAGTAAATCGGTGCGCCCGCGTCCCAGTCCGTATTCGCGCTCGATGCGTCCGCCGCCGTTCACCACCCGGTGCAGAAAAGCCTGCATCAGCAATTGCGGACCGGCTTCCTTGTAGTCGAACCGTTCGACCCAGCTTTCCGAATGCTCCCGGAAAAACTGCTGAAACGCGGAGAGCAACTTGCCCATGTCCAGACGGCCATCGGGCGTCAGATACCATTGGCTGTTTTGATTGAGGCTGTCCTGGATTGAAGAGCCGAGGACGCGGGGAATGACCTCACGGTAAATCGGGTTGGCGATTTGCAGATGTCCGCCGTTCACTTTGGCGACCAGTCCGAGGTCAACCGCAAACCGACGGTCGTCATCCGGTGCTTCAAACAATGCGTCGCCCGCCAGAATCGGTTCAATCACGCGGCGCACGCGCTCTTCGCGCAAACGCTCGCCCAGACTGTCGAGATGCGTTTCGCGCCGCTCGATCAGGATGTCTTTCGAACGTTCGATGTCCGCGACGATGATTGGCCGAGTGAGATCGGGCTGCAATTCCTCGACCGCGACTTTCGCCAGCGCGTTCGCCAGATACGGCTGACCTTGCGTGAGATGAAATGCGCGGGCGACCGCTTCATCGGTGAACCGCTGCCCCGTTTCGGTTGTATGCTGGAGATACAACGCGGCAACTTCTTCCGCCGTGAAATTCCCGATGGTCAGCGAACGCGCCTTGATATTGAAGGGGCTGGACGTATTGAGCCGGTCGCTCCCGCCCGATCTGATTTTGTAATCCCGCACGTCGCGCATCCCGATCAGGCCTAGCGACCACGGAAACGCCAGGGGACGCTGCGGGTAGCCCGCTCTCAACTGACTCAACACCGAGAGCAGCGGGTTATCCTGCAACGCATCGATTTCGTCAATGAAAACGACCAGCGGACGCGGCGAAGCCTGCGCCCAAACGCGCAATGCCTGGCCGATGCCTCCGCCCGGTTGCGACGGCGGCCAGATCGGCGGCTGTAGTTCCATTGGCATCAAGGCGGTATTTGTCCGCCAAGTGTCGAGTATCGCCAACTCCGCCGCCCCGACATCATCGGGAAAAGCCCGGCCCGGCTCGACCGTGACGACCGCCGCGTTGAAGCGCCCCTCGCTCGTCAATTCCCGCGCCAGTTGCAGCATCATCGTCGTCTTGCCCACCTGACGCGGCGCGTGGATGACGAAATACAACTGCTGGTCGATCAGCCGCCGCAATTCCGGCAACCGCGCGGACGCGGACAGCATGTAATGAAGTTCGGGGCGGCACGGCCCGGCGGTGTTGAAATACTTCATACTGTTTCCCGATTCATCATTCCCGGAATCCTTCAGCCAAACCCATCCGTTTCAACAAATCCTTGTATCGCGGGTCGTCGCGGAGAGGTTCAAATTGCATGTAAAATCTAATAATTGCTAACTCCCCGCTTCGGGATTGGAAGTCTTTTTCCAACCATTCAAATGCCTTGTCTTTCTCACCCAATCCGGCATATACGGCGGCAATATATACTCCGCTTGATTCCTTTCTGTCGTATCTTTGCTCAAGTACTTTGATGATGGCGTTTGCTTCGCTTCGTTTACCAGTTACCGCATACCCATTTCCCAAACTCATTAGACTGGTAATTCCTCTGTTACTCAGCTCTACTGACTTTTGGAAATTTGCTATGGCTTCAGTCTCACGTCCAAGTTTTAGATATGATTCTCCCAAAAGTTGATACCCGGCATGATAGTTCGGATCGAGTTCAATCAATTTAAGAGAGGTTTCAGCCATCTTCGTAAAATCGTTCCGAATCCTATAGGTCTGCACTACATTGTTGCTGATGACAACGGAAAGCGGGTCAAGCTCCTGTGCCTTCTCGATCACCTGTGCGGCTTCGTCAAAACGTCCGAGATTTCTAAGTAGAACGCAATACCAGTGATATGAAGTCGCATAATTGGGGTTAAGTTCGATAGACCGTTTCAGTTCCTTTTCAGATTCCGCCCATTTCCACGATTTCAAATTTACGCCTCCGAGAGAAGTGTGTCCCTCTGCTAAATTTTCATCGATGGCTATCGCTCTCTCCGCAAACGCCTTTGCTTGCGGCATTGCTTCACTGGTCGGAATTCCGGCGTATTCCGGCAACAGAACATAGCAATCGGCGAGACCAGCGTAAGCAAGTGCGTAATTCGGGTCTTTATCGGCTGCGGCTTTGAATTGATCGATTGCTTTCTTGAGGTTCTCCGTTGTTCGCCGATTCCAGTAATATCGTCCTTTCAAATACGCTTGATACGCTTCGGGATTTGTCGTTGCGGTTTTGGTAACTTTCGCTTCGTCTGCTCCTGAAAGTTTTATTTTGAGTTTCGTTGAAACATCTTTGGCAATCTCGCTTTGCAATAAAGTGATGTCTGATTGTTTGCGATTGTATGTCTCGCTCCAAATGACATCCTGAGTTTCGGTATTGACCAATTCCAGACTCAATTTCAAATCACCATTTCGTTGGGAGACCCTACCGAGAAGAACGGCTTGAACTTTCAACTCTTCACCGATCTTCTTTGTCGAAGTCTCCTTGCCTTTGTAATAAAAAACGGTGCTTC
>JAYRXE010000048.1:0-1050 GCA_041917695.1 Minisyncoccota bacterium | reverse complement strand
TGAAACCATGCGCCGCGAAGGTTACGAACTCCAGATCGGCCAGCCCCGCGTAATCATTCGCGAAATCGACGGCGTCAAACACGAACCGGTCGAAGAACTGTCGATCGACGTGCCGGAGGAATCCAGCGGTAAATGCATCGAACTGGTTACCCGTCGCAAAGGCGTGATGAAAAGTATGGAGCCTAAAAACGACCGCTTTCTGCTGCGTTTCGAAATTCCTTCGCGCGGCATCATCGGTCTGCGTTCCAACGTGCTGACCGCCACGCAGGGCGAAGCCATCATGACGCACCGCTTCATGGGCTACGAACCCTGGAAAGGCGATATCCCCGGCCGCCAGACCGGCTCGCTGATCGTTATGGAAACCGGCACCGCCATCGCCTATTCGCTCGACAACCTGCAGGATCGCGGCACTTTCTTCGTCGAACCCGGTGAAGATGTGTACGAAGGCCAGGTGATCGGCGAAAATACCCGCGTCGGCGACCTCGTGGTAAACGTTACCAAAACGAAAAAACTCACCAACATGCGCGCCTCGGGCTCCGACGATAAAGCCTCGCTGGCCCCGCCGCGCCGGTTTAGCCTGGAAGAAGCCCTCGAATACATTCAGGAAGACGAGTACGTAGAAGTGACGCCCAAAAGCATCCGCCTCCGCAAGATTTACCTCAAAGACTTCGAGCGTAAAAAAGCCCAGAAAGAAATGGCGATGGCCTGAGGAAATTGAACTTGTAACTGTCCTCCGTTTGTATACTTTTGCAGGCATTTTTCGAGGCTGGTAAACCATTCGGCAGAACTTCTTCGTTCTCCGGATTGTTTACCAGCCGTTTCCGTACCTCAGACACATGCGTACCAAACTATCTAGCTTCAATTTCAACCTGCCCAAAGAACTGATCGCTCAATATCCGTCGGACGAACGCGATGAAAGCCGCCTCATGGTGGTACACCGCGACACCGGCAAGATTGAGCATAAGATCTTTAAGGACCTCCTCAATTATTTCAACGACGGCGACACGATGATCTTCAACAATACGAAGGTCTTCCCCGCCCGCCTGTTTG
>JAYRXE010000047.1:0-17257 GCA_041917695.1 Minisyncoccota bacterium | reverse complement strand
GAACCGCCGGACGACCGTTTTTGCTTTGTTTCGGAAGCACCGCTGTCAGATACTCCCACTCTCCGTCAGTCAGGTCAGAAGGGTATTGTTTGCACATTCCCTCCTTTTACCTTACTGACGGATACTTTTCAGACTTGCTCTAACCGAGCGGAACTTTAGAACAGAGAACCTTCTCAATCCCTTCAACACATACGGTCATCTCCAGACTCAAACTTTTTCGCCGTTTGATCTGACACACCGATTCCATTTCCGCAACACTTTCGTAGCATCCAAGACTAGCACCCCAAAATCGATTCAATTTTGGGGTGGTCGGCCCACCGCAAAATTTGCCTTATTTTGGGGTGATAGCTTTTTTTTTAATCTTTTTGGGGGCCCGTTCCTTCACCCATCCGTGGGGCCACCCCAAAATCGGATCGATTTTAGGGTGGTCAGCCCACCGCAAAATTCGCGTCATTTTAGGGTGATAGCTCTTTTTCTAATTTTCATATTTTCTCTCGACACTCTGAGAAAATCTCAAGAAGGGATAAAAAAATGGGGAGATGGTTCCCCCCATTCAATTTGCTCAAAATTTTCAAATTACACTACTCGGTATTTAAGGACCGAAAGGTTCTTGCGGCGGCAGGGTCGTTTCCAGCTAGAAGGGGATGCGTCCGCCCGGCTCGTCTTTTCCGGACTCATCAAGGGCCGTGAAGCCTTCGAAGATCATCGCGGTTAAAAGGTGCGCCTGAGTCTTTGGAATCCGATCCTCAATTGATTTTACCTCAGCTTCGTCGAGCAATCTGAAGCTCACTACACCATCGCGTTCCTGAATGTCGGCTTTCAGAATTTCACACAGGGAATCGAACAATGAGCCTTTTACGATTTGGCCCTGGGGGCCCCAAAGTTTGCAGTGGATGAGGTACCCCTCCTCGATGTACATCCTCCCCGTCGTGAATCCATCCGGGAAATTGGCTGAAAGAGAGATCGTTAAAACACCGGTTCTATCCGCAATGAATTGAAGGATTCCTGTAAGAGGGAACTCCGGGATCCAAACTTTCAACATCTGGCCGGCTGCCGGCTTCTCCGCATTTCTCGTAACCGGTTGAAGCTCGACCTGTTGTGCGGCTGCAATATTGCCGATCAGCCGAACCCGCTTCGCTTCATTTTCACGACCGGCTTCGGCCAAGGCCTCGGCCAGCTTTGAACTGGTCTTGATTACCCATTCTCTGTTTCCTGATTTCCGAGCTTCATCGAAGTCCCTTTTCAGGAGTGAGATTTCATTCGCCGGGATCATGGAGTCTCCAAGAAATGTTGTCGTTGCGGTAATGTCCCCCAACTATGCTTCCAGCGCAAGAAGACCTGGTCGGGGTTTTCTTCGTCTCGGCCCGTGTCCACTTTCTCGTTTTTCTTCGTTTATCCTTTCGACCATCGCTACATGACTCGGCCGCAAGTCGACGACCAGGAGAATCGTTTCTTTCATGAGAGCCCTGAAATCGACTTTTTCTCCCATTCCCAACCTGGCATCTCGATGTGTGATGTACATGGTTTTCACCCTCCGGACTTCTTCCGGGGACAGACCGTAACTGACTTTTTTTGCTCGGGGCATAGGGGGCTCCTTTCGTTGATTACTGACCTTTGACATAAGGGGGGTGAACTTCACCCCCCATTTGAATTGTTTCAATCAGTTGACCCGGCAGTTTCGAATCTCGCTGAGTCTTTGCGGTTTGAAATAGAGGTCTCTTTCGATTCGGAGACCGAAAGGCCCCAAGTTTTCCTGAATCTGCTTCAGAGTGAAGTAGCCCAGTTCTTCTTCAAAACCCTGAACGAGTCCAAAGAAAAGGAAATCTCCTTCTTGCTCTTCACCCTCCACCACGAACCAGGTCCAGTTTGAGTCGGGAGTGAAATATTTCAGTACGACGTACGGGTCGTACTCACCGTCCTTCACTATCCGGCTTTGCCCTTCAAGGGTGGGAAGGACTTCGAGGACCTCGGGGGGCAGATAAAAATGAGCCGACCTTTGGGAACCCGTCAGTCCGAGAAGTTTCGAGACCCAGGCTTCATCAAGATGGGTCGGTTGTTTTGGTGCTTTCGGAGAAACTTGGTTTTTTGTTCCAAAGAGGATGATGTGTTGTTCCATTGTCGCTCCTGAAAAGAAGGGGGGATTGCTCCCCCCAGCAAAAAGAGATTGTAACGGATGTGCTTTAACGTTAAGCGGAAAACTGTTGTTGTCAAGAAAAATGTTCCGAAATTTTTCGATTATCGATTTTTGTGTTTATGATGGTCGCGCTTACAAACCGCTCGGGAGTATTTCGAAATGGAACATACCTTGCCGCCCTTGCCGCCACTGAATGAATGCCAGCTCGGAACCTTGGTTATCGACATTCCTTCAAACCGAGGGAAACTGACCCTACGGGTAAAAGTCGGCCTTCCAATTCTCATCCCGATGCAGGGGATGATTACTTACCTGTTCCAAATCGAGCGCGAAGAGGAAAGATTCCACTTTCATCAGATTTCCGAACCGGTCGAACACCGTGTAAGGAGAAATGCTAATCAAGCGTCTCCAAATGGCAAGACCCATTACGACCTCATTGGGCAAGACCTCGATAACCTTGTTCAAAGAATCGGCAACATGGTGGATGTTCACGTTTCGGGATGGCAGCTCGAACAAATTCGCCTGGTGGTCCGAACAAAGGATTGGGACGTTTCGATAAATCCCGAAACCCTCGAAGCGGTCCTGGTCGGTAATTCCGACGATTCCCAACTCCTGCATTAGCCGGAACGATCACTTTTCGGGTTGGCTCTCTGGTCGCGTGGAAAACCAGAGGCAAGAAAATACGGTCGAAACAAAAAGGGCGCCCATGAGAAGCGCCCCTTTCTTTTATGCCGCAAGTGACCAGACACCCCTTTCAAGACTGAACCCTATTTCCTGCAAGGTTGCCCTCACCCGTGCTTTCCAGTTCGGGCGCGAGGCTGTCAAATCCGGGGAGCCTTCCTCGACCACCCGATAGATGGACTGCAAGTCACCCTTCCCCCCCAGTCGTAATACTGCTTCCTTGCAGACGGCTTTCCAGTTCGTATCCGCGGCGTTCTTCAATCGTTTTGAAATATCCAGAGCCGCATCCATCATCGAAAAAAGCGCTTCGGACCGGGTGAACCAGAGCAGGTACTCGTGGGCGATTCGGCAGAGTTTTTTTCCCCCATAGGTCTTCGAATCGGAAAAGCAGTTGACCTGTTCCTTGATTGCGACGCCATCAAGACGTCCCGGAGCAATCAGTCGCAGGTCCAGTCCCAATGGGTGATACACCCCGTCTTTCTTCCAGTCCCCGATGAGGACTCCGTAGACTCCCCCGCGTTTGAGTGCTCGGTAGATATTTTTTAACGAGACGGCCAGTTTTTCGAGGAAATCCCCGTAATTCGAGCAATGGGAAAGGTCGTCCGGATGCGGGTGGGTGCCCCACTGGTTTCCGGAATAGGCAATCATTCCGGCATAGGGCGGATGGAACCAGGCAAGGTCCACTGGTTTCCCGATTTTTTCCAGCAGGGAATCCCGCAAGAGGTTGAAGCCGTTTCGCAGGTCGAACCCGTGGTACGTGAGATTCCAACCTTCGCCCTGCATCGTCCGGACGACGTCGCCGGTGGTGTCGGAGCCAAACGCGGGGTCGCAAACCGACTGCGGCCGATGGAACTCGATAAACTCTCGAACGACTTGCGGCGCGCAGTTACCGCGATATTTCGGATCGCCGCCGGTTCCTCTGACTGGATACCTAAGAATGCTTCTTTGCATTTTCGTGAGCCTCATGGGGTAAGGAATATGGGGTAACTGATTATAACATAACTATGTGTTTTTAGCAAGGCCTTGGCGCAGCCCCGGACGGCTCCAACGCCAATGTTCCCTCCGTTCGAGGATTAAAGTAATTATAAAAAAGTTAATTGACATAAAGCGGAAAGCGATTATTGTTAAGTCAATCCGAACGAAAGGAACAACCCGATGCGGAAGCCGGAAATCAATCAACCAAACAAAAAATCGGCCCCGCGTCATTCTTCTGCCCGCACTCGGTGCCCGGTCAAAGACGAAATGTCCTTTCCCGAACGCCGAGTCGCGGGTCTTTTCGATAAGTGGAAACTTCGCTGGGTGTACGAGAAATCCCTCTACGTTCAGGACCCGGCCGGTCGCCCTCGACTTTGGTCACCCGACTTCTACTTGCCCGACCTGGGCATCTTCGTCGAAGTCGTCGGTATACCCGGCGCCGATTACAGCTTCCGCCAAGAGGTCTACTCCAATAACCACGTACGGGTTCTGTTCGTCAGACCCCATGAAGAAAAATGGATCAACAAACTTGTTGACGAGTTTCGGGGCATCGAGGTTGACCGTAGAAGAAACTTCGAGGCTGCCTTCTCGGGAATTCGCCATGCACGGAATCGAAGACCTTCAACATCTGGCTGATTACGCCCATCTGGGGACTCTCCAGAAGTACCAGGTTGCCCATTGGATTCTCGTGAATCCGAAAGAGAGCTTTTCGCTTGGAATCGTTGCGGGCCTGGTTTCCGTCCCCGAGGGACAGGCATACACCCGAGAAGAAATCGAAACTCGCAAGGAAATCTTTAAATGCCTTGTTGATGAAGGAACCGTTCAGGTCTTTCAATCCATCCAGGACATTTCCAAGGCAACGGGTTCAAAAGACTTCCTCGTGATTTTCCTGGGGAGCAGCTATGTGCTCCAAATTTTCGAATAACAAAACAACCCTGAAAGAAGGATGCCCAAATGTATCTACCTGACAACAGGAGAAGGGAGTCGCTCTCTTCTCTGAAGGATCGCATCGAGCGCCGGGTCAAACAACAACGAGATTTTATCGTACCGTGCGGGAATCTCGTCATCGGGATGGAAGACCGAAAGATCCAGGTCACTTCGACTCACGGAGTTTTTTCCGGGACCGACACTTTCCTTCCAACACTTGCGAGGATGCTGTCGATTCCGGCCGATTACCTGGCCAATACGATGGAGTCCAATCCGAACCTTGCGCTCCATATTCTCAACGAAACGATCTCCGCCGAAAGCCGGGGCCGCAATATCATGCTTCGAACCGAAACCCCGGTTTCGGGTCCCGCCACGGCATACGCGGTTCTTTCCGACAGCTACAACCGTCTCGATCACCATTTGACAATTCTGCCTGCCCTCGAAACCGTTGCCGATTCCTCGGCCGAGGTTCGGTATTCCGAAACCGAACATGGGTTGATCGTCGATTACCTGTTCGCGGATGAAGATAGCCGGCTGGAAGCCATTCCTGGCGACGTGACCAGATTCGGTATCAGGCTTTTCAACAGCCAGGCCGGTTACGGTGCCTTTCATCTTCACATGTACGCGGAGCGCCTCATCTGCTCAAACGGGATGACGGTCAAGGAAAAAGCGACTGAACTCCATCGGCGTCATCGGGGAAGCAGACTTCCGATCGGGGAACTCCCGCCGCCGGCCGACTTCGTCTCCGAAGAACGGGTCAGGAAAATGATCCAGGTCGCCATCCAAAGAAGGGACGCGACAGCGGAGCTGCTCCGGCAGTCTCCCCAAGTCAGTCTGAAGCAGGTCGAACCGAAAGGGTTGAAAGACGCCCTTCTCCGTGTCGATATTCTCAAAAGCGAGTCCGAAAAAATCCTCAAACACTACCAAGAGCTTGGAGACCTCTCGCTCTACGGACTCATCCAGGCCACGACCGATATCGCCAAATTCTACTCGTCAACCAGGAGGGTAGACATCGAGGAAGCCGCGTCAAAACTGCTGAAGTTCAAACCGACGACGGTGGTCCTCAACTGAAAGGAAGGGGGAGAGCCCGTGCTATCTCCCCATTCCGACCGGAACATCCAGTTCCGTTTTCAAAAGGATGCTGTGATGGAACATGAACTGCTGAAACTGAAACAAGCAAGATCGCAACTTTCGGATTCGTCCGACCCGGGGGAACTTCGCAATCTCCTTGATGGAGCGATACGACTGATCGAGTTTCTGGTACACCGCATTCACCGCCTCCAGGAACTCCAAAAATCGATGGCTGCGAGATTACACAGCCTCCTCGCCTCCATTGGCAGAAATTTGCCTTCTGAAAGCCTGCCTGAAATTGGCGAAAGTGATTTCCTTGTTTTCGAGCCGGTCGGCCGGGCTGTAAACCACAATTCCCGTTGCCCGCTGTGTGGTGTCCAGGTAAACCGGGAAAACCGGTCTTCCAGATTCCTGTCTTCGGGAAACGAGATCACTTTTTTTCACTCAGCTTGTGTCGGAACCACATACAAACCCATTACTCACGAACGTTTTCAAGGCGAGCACTATCTTTAAAAGAAAAATCAATAACGCTGACTTGCCATGCCGGGAAAAGGGGAATTGTTCTGAAACGTGACTAAGTTTGAAATGTGTGGAAACTGAGGACCGTCACCGACATTTCAATTCGATCAGGCGAGGTGTACTCCATGATTCTTGAACCTATTCTCGTCCAAATTCACATTCTTCCTTGTGGCTCATACTCGATCAAAGGCCCGAACGGCACCGTTCAACTCGTCCCGGAGGATGTCGTCCCGCTCGTGAACCGAAACAATTTCGTGAATCTCGTGACTTCCCCCATTTTTCTGAAACCGGTGGACCCAGTCCGCTTCAGAAGGATGATCGGCGAGATGGTGGCCAGAGTCAGCGATCCGGACGCCGGCCCCGTACTCGACGGAAGAACCGACCCGGCCCAAGCCGACGCCGGCGACGACTGGGATATCGACCTGGAGGATGTTTTCGAAGGAACGGAGAGGACACCTCTTGATTGAACAACCTAAAGGTAGCCTTCGGTTGTTTCGGAAATTGGCTCTCTCCCACCGACCATTCTCACTCACGAAAAGAAGATGAACATGAGCAAACAGGATTTGGAATACGTGACAATCAAAGCGGACGAAAGCCTTCTTCTCGCTTTTCAAAACGGGATTGCTGATTTTGCCGCCAACCATCCCTCTCGGGCCTGCGATTATTCCGGTGATGAACGCCAGGCTTACGAGCAAGGAAGGGAAAAAGGGAAGGCAGACCGGGATCGTAAGCACATGATGAAGTGCATCGGTGACCCCACCGGGCGTTACCTGCCGTAACCGCCCTGCCGCCGGATTCCAAGAACCCGCGAGTCGGAACCCAGACTCGGTTTGTTTTTCGATGTTCTTAACCGCTCTTTCGCTCCGAAAAGAAGTGATATTAAGTAGTAGTTCAACTACTTTTACCTTGATAAAAGTAGTTGGACAACTACAATTTATATATCGAATGAACTACTCGGAAACTACTTTCTGATTTCCGCATGGTTCGAAACTCACAGAGGAGCTGGCAGGCAATGACGAATCAAATCCGATTGTTCGCGCCCCCGACTGTCCTCGGTCGTCCTTCCGAGATACCTGATCCTGAACTCAACCGGATTCGAATGGCTTTTCCAAGGCACTGGAATTCACAATATCCGGTCCGGGTCGTTCCGGATTTTCATTTCTGTTGCGACGTCGAGCCGCCGGTTCCCGAACAGCTCAGGCGGGCAATCACTGCACTGGGATGCTCCGATGTTGAAGAATATGAAAACCGCTTTGTTCGCCCCGCCTCTCGGTGGCAAAAACTTGCGTTCGACTTTGTTTCCGGCCACTTTGAACCTGCCGACCATCGGGTACTGATCATTGAAACCGGGCGGTGTCAGATCTTCTCCGGTATGGAGAGATACATATTGAGGAAACGGTCTCCCGAAGTCGTTACCGTGTCCCAGAACTCGGAGCATCTTACGGACGCAACCCTTGTCGTTCATTTATTTCTCGAAACGCCCCAAGGGCTTTTCAAAGCGTGCATCCATAGGGATTCACCCGACCTTTTACGCCATTGGTCCTGATTCTCAAAAGGAACAAAGGAATGAAGCCCAAGGATGTATTTCGCGAAGTCAAACAAGTCATCGAACCGTCCATTTCTACTCAGGCTCGGCTTTTTGGTGATGACAGGTCCCTCAACCATTCTCTCTTTCCCGATTGGCCCCGATTTCTCTCGATTCGATCAGGCTTGCCTTTCCCAGTCAGCCTGAATGGTTTCAGGCAATCGTTCGAATCGAGAAGGATGTCGCCCTCCGGCGCCGGACTCAAAACGGATTCATCAAGAAGATGATTTCGGCCATATCCGGTTTCGGAAAGTCACCGGAAGAATTCTTCGCCGCGTCCAGTCGTCAAATGTCGAACTGGAAACAGATCGCTTGCCGGTTTGCGGCCACAAGCCTTCCGCCGGGGTCTCCGGATGCACTTGTTATCTGCCCATATCGAAATGAACGCCCCGACTATGAAACCGAACGGTTCATTTTCTGCCACGAGAAAAACACGGACCCAATCGGGGACAGTTTTATCGAGTTTTTTCATCCTTGGCCCAGTCACGGTCCCTGCGAATACAAGGCCTGGATTTCACCTGACGGCATTCACCAATACCTGATTGATCAGGACTGAAGGAGATACAATGTCAAACACTTGTTTTAATCGATTCTGCATTCTCGGTTCTCCCGGCCTCGTGAAAACCACTTTCGGAAGATTTGAGGAGGCGTTGTGCCAATTGCCGGGGCAAGGCGAAAAACAGTTCCTCGACTTTGAAAAGCTGTGGTCAGTCCGCACGGAAAGCCTCACGTTCGAAGAGATCTGTGACCGACGTTTCGAGACGTGGGGAACCAGAAGCGAACTGGGGGAAATCATTCAGTTCGAAGGGCCGGACAACTCGTCGTACGGGCTTGGGTGCGAGGCCTCGTTTCATTTCGAAACACGGATAACTCCGGTCTCCAGGTTGGCCGGTCACCTTTCCTATCGTTTCCCGGATGTCGGGATCGTGTTGGTCTTCTGGAACGAATGTGATGACCTCCACGGGGTGATGGCATTTTTTGACGGTGATTGCGTTTTTGAAAAAACCGTTTCGCTCCAGGAATTCGTGGCGGATGAGGACGAAATCAACGAGCTGCTCCACGACAGGATCGTAAGCCTCGAAGCTGACGCGACCGAACTGCTTACCCAACTCCTTCAGGGAACCGAAGTCTCCCCTCGTTGAGAAAGAGGAAAAAATGCCGAGAGGAAAAAAGCGAGAATCATCAGGGAAGGTTGTTGATACCTGGTACTACGAGTATACCGGAATCATCGAAGGGGCCGATGCCGAAACCGCGCCGTCACAGATCAAGGTCCCCGTCTATCTTGTGATCTTCAAAAAGTTCGATGAGTCGTCAGAGCCTCCGATGGGGGTGAATGAAGTTTGGTTCGAAGTCCAGTGCCCGAAATTCGGTTTTCAGATCCACGGGACCGACATCGAGGTGTTGAGAACCGCGATGTGGAACAAGCTGGACAAGCAGTTCGAAATCAAATGGGAGCAGTACTACCTGGTGCAAATCACAAGGCAGTCACCCTACTTCGGACTCGGAACAGGGCTTGCTTTTACCTATCAAAGCGTTGCAAAGGGCACGGCTTGGGATGGATCTTTCCTGTTACGAAAGCAAGAGTACGGCCATCGGCACGTCGAGCGGTGGCCTGGCGCTTTTGCCGACCGACACGGAAACGTCGTTGCCTGCATTCCCGATACGGAAGAAAACACCGAGGCCCTCCGGCGATTCTCGGAAAAGATTGATGAGCTTCGAAACCTCCTCGCCGACTATCTGAGGCCCGAAAAAATTATGGAAACCCTCTTGAACCTGGCTGGGGTTTTCCAACTTCCCCCTCCCGTCGATGCTCAAGCCGGTGAAAGCCAGGATGAAAATCTCGATACCGGACCCAAAATTCAATTTTAATTCCGAGGTTTCCCATGAATGGATCAAAACCCATCCTCAAATCCGACGACGTCCGACAATTCGCCAATCAAAACGGTGCCCTGTGTCGAGTCCGTGTCCGCACGATCCAGTTGAACGACACTCTGGCCATCCTGTTTTCTGAAAATCGAAATCCCCAGCGCTTCCCCGGCGCCGAGGTTGAAAACCCCGGTACGAGCATCACGAATATGATCGAAGAGCTCGCTCACCTGGCCGAGGTCGAATGGGGGTTGATTCCGGAAGGGAGAAAAGTTCGTTTCTTCGAGCATTACTTCGGCTCGCGCCCGATGCCGAATGGCGATGAAGAAGCCACGATTTCTGAAATCACCTTTCAGTCCACTCCCAACCTCGACTTCGCCAAATCGACTCGTACCCGAGACTTCTGGGCCGAAAACGACAACGGGGAGAAAACCCTGGTTGTCCAGGTAACCGGGCGGGGGAACTGGCTCAATCCTTCCTAGAGGCACGTCGAGCTGGCCGATGGCGAGCATTTTCTCGGTTTGACGCTCCACCGTGAGGCGGATTGAGGGGAAGGGTAAAGCAGAGTGATTTTCTACCACGGAATGAGCGGGATGACCGACTCCGTCGCGTTCGCGGCCGTAAACGCCGGCCACGGTCTGGTATCCTTCGCCTATCCGGACCGGTTGCCCGCAGCGGTCGAGCTATGCCAGTCCTTTGCCCTCGACAACGGCGCGTACTCGATCTGGAAAAGCGGGCGTAAAATTTCATGGGATGCCTTTTACGAGCTGGTCGATAAAACCCATCGGTTGCCGAACTTCGATTTCGCGGTGATTCCCGACAAGATCGACGGAGATGAGAAGGATAATGATCGGCTCGTCGAGGAGTGGCCCTGGCGCTCCGGTCGATCAATTGGTGTCGGGGCACCGGTCTGGCACCCACACGAATCCATCGACCGCCTTGAACGTCTTGCCGCCGGCTGGCCCCGCCTTTGCATCGGAGGAAGCGCGGATTTCCGGATCGGTTCCCAGGCTTGGTGGACAAGGGTCGCCGAAGCGATGGATGTCATTTGCGATCCGGACGGCGTCCCATTCGTGAAAATTCATGGTCTCCGGCTCCTCGATCACCAGATCGTCCGGCGGATTCCTCTTTCATCGGCTGATTCGACGAATATCAGTCGAAATATCAAATTCGATACCAAATGGACCGGGAGATACCGCCCCTTGTCGCCCGAAACTCGGGCAAAAGTTCTTCGAGAGCGAATCGAATCAGTCCAGCCTCCGGCCGTTTGGGAAAGAAAACCGATTCAGTCGAGATTGATCGCCTGATGGCGGTTCCTTATGATCGGGCTGAAAATCATCTTTGTTGAATCAATTCCCATGACTGACCCCGCCAAACAACCAACATCGGATCTGGCAACCACCCTCACCCCGCTTATCCGCCTTCCCATTCCGGCGAAATTCCTGACTGCCTGTTTCAAGCGTGGGGGGCATTTTCGAGCCCTTGTCCAACGGTACCGGGCAGCGGCCGACGGTTCATCGATCCGGACCGCGGTCGCAAATCAGATTGCCACCTGCCTGGACGATTCTCTCTGGATCCTTTACGCCGAACTTCAAGGAGCCACGGTTTCACCCGCCGCCGCCTGGATCAGGTTGCAGGATTACGCTGTCGCAAACGGCATCCGCCCCTGGACTGCCGTAAAGGCCGCAAAAGCCGGCCTCATCGCTCATGCCCATGAACGTTTCCTGGGAGAATGGTATGTCCCGATTTCGTGCGACTGGCGACCCCGGCAGTACCGGTATATAACAAAGGGTGATGTTTGAGATTCGGCGGTTCGAAACAGGGTGGAGATTTTGCTCGCGGCTACTTGCCGGCTTTCCGATTGGCCTTGACGTCATCTTCCTGACCCGCCCCTTTACCCACCTCACCGTTCTCCTCGTAGGTCAGAATAAGCGCCGCATTTTCGGAGACGTTCGTCCTTCTCAGATCGTAAAGGCGAACCGTCTCAATCCGTTTATGTCGAGAAAGGTTCTGGACCTGACGGTAGGTCGCCCCTTGATCCAGGGCCTGTGTAATGGCCGCTCGTCGGAGTGAATGCGGTGAAACGGCCTGGTTCAAGCCGCTGTAATCGGCGTAGTGCTGGGTGAGGTTTTGAATTGCACGAGTCGATAAGTGGCGAGCCGTTTTTCCGTCTGCTTGCCTTCCGCTGGCCCTTACCGATTGGAATAAGGGGTCGGCTGGTTTGTCGTAGGGACCTCGTCGATAAAAGTCGGCTTTCAAATAAGCTTTGATCGCCATTTCCACATCTTCCACAACCGGAAGAACCGCGGAAGAACCGTGCTTGGCATTCTCTATTCTCAAGACGCAATTTGCCCGACCCAGCCTACCGGCAATTTTCTGTTCAACAAAATCCCCGTTTCTCAATTTCACGATGTCGGAAACACGCAACGCCAGTTTCGCCAACAGAAGCAGGATCGCCCGATCACGCAATCCCTGAAGCGTGTTGCCTTCAGGGGCGGTTGGGGCGCTTAAAAGACGCCGCATCTCGGGGGGCTCAATCAAGGGCTTTGGAAGGGACTCGCCTTTTGGGCGCGGTACATCGAGGAACGGGTTTTGCTCGATGTACACCGCGCACTTGATCGCGAAGTTATAGAACCTTTCGACGACGGACATGTGCTGGCGAACAACGCCTGGCTTCATTTTCTTGGACAAAAGCCAGTCTCTGAATTCAATGGCATCGGATTCGGAGACAATCAACATCGTCCGGCGCTGTTCTTGTGATCCAAGAAAGTGCTGCCAAAGGGTTATGGATCGATCATAGGACTTTTTCGTCAATTCGCTTGTACAACGGACCAGCCACCGTTCCTTGACGATTACCAAGGGGTCGTTCTTCGTCAGATAAATCGTTTTGAACGGTCTCGCCCTCGTATCCTTTTTCACAGGTACAAGGTTCTCCATTTTTTCTACGAACTTTTTTATGGACCCCATTGGTGGCTTGCCTTACTTTTGATGGTCATCCTTTAAAAGGCCTCATCGAAGGCCACGTCACCGCTGACGCTTACCTGATATGACGAAACCCGACGCTCGAAGAAGTTGGTCAGTTCCTGTACGTCCTGCAACTCCATGAAAGGGAAGGGGTTTTTTGAGAAGAATACCTTCGGGAGTTCAAGCAATGCCAGTCGCTGATCGGCAACGAATTCGAGGTACTGCCGCATTTCGGTTGGTGAAAGACCGGCGATGCCTCCACTCAGAAGATCGTCGGCGAAAATCATCTCGCAGTCCACCGCGTCCTTGATCATCTCGGTGATGTTTTCCCCGAGTTTCTCGTCGAAGAGATCCGGATCTTCCGTCCGGATTTGCTTGATGACTTCGAACGCGAAGCTCATGTGCATGCTCTCGTCTCGGAAAACCCAGTTCGTTCCGGCGGCCAGCCCGTTCAAGAGGCCCTTCGACCGCAGGAAGTAGACGTAGGCGAACGCCGCGAAGAAAAACAGGCCTTCGATGCAGGCCGCGAAGCAGATGAGGTTGAGAAGGAATTTCTTACGGTCTGCCTTGGTGTGCAGCTCGTCGAGCTGGTACATCGAATCGATCCACTTCTGGCAGAACTTCGCCTTTCGCGCGATTGACGGAATGTTGTTGACCGCCGCGAACGCCTTTTCACGTTCGGTCTGGTCCGGGATGTAGGTGTCGAGCAACGTCAGATAGAACTGGACGTGGAGCGCCTCCTCGTAGAGTTGACGGGATAGGTACATCCGGGCCTCGGGCGCGTTGATGTGCTTGTAGAGGTTCAACACCAGATTGTTCCCGACAATCGAATCGCCCGTGGCGAAAAACGCGACCAGCCGGCTGATGAGGTGCCGCTCGGCATCCGTCATCCGTGAAGCCAGGTCGTTGATGTCGGTCGAGAAATCGACTTCCTCCACCGTCCAGGTGTTCTTGATCGCATTCCGGTACATCTCGTAAAAGAGCGGGTACTTCATCGGACGCAGGGTCAAATTAAAGCCGGGATCGAGAATCATTTTCGAACTCCTTGATGAGAATCGGTTTTACTTTTTCCCCTGAAGCGCCTGTTTCCCGATCAGGTCCTCGACGCACTGGTAAATAGCAGCGCGTTCTTCAATCGAGAGACCGTTTGCGGATCCCTTGTTTGCTTTCTCCAGCCATTTGTCAGCCAGTTCCTTGAGGGCCGCATTCAACTCCAGCGCACAGTTTTCCAGTATAAAATCCGCCTGCTTCCTCGGTTTTTCGCCAGCTTTCGACTGCCGTGACCTCCAACTGGCGGGCAATTCATGGATTTTCGACATGAAGAACTCCTCTGCAACCAAATCATTTGTTCCTCTTTAATTTACGCGCCGTCGCGTAAATAGCAAGGAATAAATCTAATCCTCGGTCTCCAGGTCGAACAAAAGATCGTCAACTGTGTCGGCAAGACGGAGAAGTATTCCCTCAACCTTATCCTGCCAGGCATTCAGGTCATTCAATCGATCACCGTACCTGATTTCGTTCATGATGTCGGCAAGGCCGACCCGTAACTTTTTTCTGTTGGTTTCGGTCATTTCGCTGTCACCGCTTCCTTCGCATCTCATCCGGAAAGCCGGTGTTGCCGGCATTAAGCCATTCAAGGTATTCCACAGCCTCTTTTTTTCTCAGCAATTCCTCGCGACCAGGAAGGCCCGTCAAAAAAAGGGCAATTCCATTCCCGTACTTTCTTGCGTGGGCATTCTCAAACTTCTGGTGCGATTGGGGCCTTACTTCCCCTGACCGCTGTTTCCTTTCGCATTCTCCTAAAACCCTTGTGATGAGTTCGGCAATGACTACGAGACTCATCTGTTTCGTTTTTTTCATGCCGAACTACCAATTCCTTTCTTCGAGCCTTGATGAACCTGTTGATCGTAATCCGGTGCAAGCCTGGGTAGCTATTTGCCGAGCGCCAATTGGAGAAGAGAGATTGTGTATTCGTTCTCGCATTGCTCGTCGAGCGGGAGGCTGTCATTTTTTGCAATCCGTTCCGCAATTTCGCTTTCCAACATCTCCGGCGTTATCGGGTTGGTGATTGAGAGGACGTCGTACCAGTTGTCGCTCATAAAACGCTGAACGCGCCCAGTTGGGTCTACCGCCCGGTTTTCGTCGGCTGGCCAGTAATCGGCCAGCTCGAATGACAACTCCGGAAATTCGATTTCGGCGCGCTTTTTCATTTCCTTTGCGCCTTTCAATGCTGTTTCTTCGGTCGCGTGTTTTCCCCACATTTCAATGTTGATTGGGATCAAGTAGTTGACCATGTGTGTCCACCCTTCGTTTCAAAAGGTTCATAAAGAACCGTTTAACTTTTGTTGTATTCCCGAGGCTGCCAGCAACAATCCGAAGGAACGACCCACGTCCCATCTTCCTTTTTTCGCGCGCCTGGAACGAGCCCCTTCTCGGCCGCTCTCCGAGCTGTGCCCTGGCTGATTCCTTTTTCAGCCTCGTAATCAGCGAGTCGAATCCAGAGACATTTGGGAATGATCGTCCCGTACTTGGTTTTCCAGTAAAGGCGCCACAATACATCGTCGAAGTTCATCGCCAGATAATTTGCGGTCGCCTGCCTTTGCTTCCCCTCGTTTGATCCTCGGTAACGCTCAACAAGGGCTGAAAACTCATGGCCGCGAGTTGCCAAGGCTTTGAGGACTTGTTCAGGAATTTCAGGGTCGATAAGTTTGGTGAGTTTTGGTTCTTTCATTTTTTTTCCACGGCACCCTCTGACATCTCTGAAAACGAGGGAAGCCGGCAATCGTCTTTCTGATCGACGAATTCAACCCATCCGTGAGCCTGCGCGAGTCCTCTTTCGAGATCCGTGAACTCTTTTTCCCAGTACCCTCGGCACATTACTGAGTCCGACCCCCGCCTCTTTGACTTATGGCAGGTGAAATGGGATTTTTTTCGCCGACAGGCTTCCAGGATTTCGTTCTTCCGTTCCTCCGACACCAGACGCGCGCCTGAAAAAAGGCAATTCCTGCATTTCCGTTCGAATACTTTTTTCGCCATCGGTAGAGTCCTTCATCGAAATGATCAATGATTCCAGACTTGGTTATATTACGCGCCAGCGCGTAAATTTCAACCTATTATCCCTTTCAGGTGAATTGAAACCGACGACACAAATGCGCTCGTGCGCCCAGCCCGGCATTTCGTCAAGAATTCAGGTCGCCATCGAATGACCAGTCGGGCATCTCGATCCCGTGAGTGGACTGAAAACGGGTTTGGAGGATCATTCCCTCCCAGGTAACGCTTCTTTCAAGAAACCCTTCAACCCGCCGAACAAGGGGTAGGGAAAGAATTCGCGCATTTTTAGACGCTAAGGACCAAATTTCCTTTTTCTTCATTCAAATTATGACGCTAAGGAGATTTTTCTAGCTTATTAGCGCTTTTTTTGCGCGACTCGTGGTCTTCTTTGTTTCTTTGGGGGTGGTCGGGCTTTCCTCTCCCGGCTTCGGGAAGAGATATTGGAATTCCCTCGGCAAACACAGCATTTGGTCATTTTGAGGTGTTCTCAATCCCTACTCCGAAGTCAATTCACGACTCAGGGGCGGAATCGCGAACAATTCTTCGCGTGAGGATTCCAGCTTGTGGGATTCGACGCCCGCAAGCCAGTCGGCCAGCGTTCGCTGGGTTTTGGCGTAAATTTCGTCCCGAAAACCCCGATTTCGAATCTTCTCCCTCTTGGCCTTCAAAAGATGATTTCGCAACCGAATGATGGCCTCGTCTCCCGGTTTCGGAAATCCGGTGACGAGGACGGTTGCGAAATGTTCGAGTCGCCTGCGGTCGGCCGAGTACCAGGCGCGGGCAATCACCGCGCCGATGTATCCGATTTGAAATCCGGAATTTGGTTTCCCAAAGAGTTTTTCAGCGAATCCGATGGCTTGGGCGTGGGCGTTGAAGAACTCGATGAGTTCCTGTCGCCCCGGTTTGACGGGTTTCGAGCGGGTAGCCAGATGAAGGCCCCCGATCAACATTTCCTTGGTAATGGCGGAGGAGAAGAAGGAAGCACCGGCATCGACCATCGTCAAAACCTGATGGATCGTGCGTCGGCGTCCGTCGTCGATGGCCAGCAATTCCGTCTCGGTCAAACCGTTGGTGACCAGGAGTTCGATGGAAATGCCGGTTTCGAAAATGGCGGTCAGACGGTGCTGTCCATCCCGAAGTCGGCCCTGTTCGTCGAAGGCGATTCCCTGATGTGTTGTCTGAAAAGTGCCGGCAAGCAGGGATCGCGACAGTTCCTCGACGAAAGCGCGGCTGATCGGGCGATTGAAATGGTTGGTCGCGAGCCATTGGGCGGCGAGTTTGGGCGTGACTTTGACGAGCTTTGTTTTCAAAGGGTTGACACTCTCTCCTGTTCAGGATCCAGCCGGACGTGAACGTATTGATTATGGCAAGTTGACTTGGCCCACTTCGGCGCGCTGATTTGGCCCCCCTGGACATCGGTTGGCTACCTTTTGAAAGTCAGGATTTTTTGGATCTGGCTTTCATCGTTCTTTTGAACCGAAACGATT
>JAYRXE010000046.1:0-1298 GCA_041917695.1 Minisyncoccota bacterium | reverse complement strand
CTCAGGCCGAAGGCGCGGAAGCATGGACATCTGCGCGCGACTTTCGACCTGAAAGACGCCTATCGAGTCCGCGCGATGAAGCATTTCATAGACACGCCGATCGTCATGAGGCGCAAAATAGGAAAGATCCGCTCGTTTCCGTTCGCTTCCCTCGACATCGCGATAGAGCCCCTTATTGGCTTCGTTCCATTCTGGGTATTTATCCAGAAGCAGGTCGAACGATTTTTTCAAACAGCTCAGCATGCCAAGTCCGAGCACATCCACTTTCAGTATCTTCAGCGCCTCCAAATCATCCTTATTCCACTCAACGACAGTACGATCATCCATCGCCGCGTTTTGGATCGGGACCACATCGTGCAACTTCTCCCGCGTAATAACGAAACCGCCCACATGCTGCGATAAATGCCGCGGAAAACCCTCAAGCGCCTTAGAGAGCTGCATGCACTGCATGAGCCGATCGTCAGACACATCGAGACCCATCTCGATCAGGTCCTTTTCCGCCAATCCCTTTGACCACCAATGCAGTGTCTTGGCGAGATTGCCGACTTGATCTTCGGAATACCCGAAGGCCTTGGCGACTTCTCGCACTGCACTTCGGCCGCGATAGCAAATCACGACGGCGGCCAATCCGGCGCGATCGCGTCCGTATTTTTGGTAGATGTATTGGATAACTTCTTCGCGCCGCTCGTGCTCAAAATCGATATCGATGTCAGGCGGCTCACCACGTTCCGGCGAAACGAAACGTTCGAAAACCAGATTGCCGCCTTTGGGATCCACCTCAGTGACACCGAGCGCGAAACAGATGCTTGAGTTGGCTGCCGAACCTCTGCCCTGACATAAGATCGGATCGATCGGGTTGCCGCTCCTATCTTTTCCCGAGCGGGCAAAACGGACAATGTCCGCAACAGTGAGAAAGTATGGCGCGTACTTCAGATCTTTGACGATCTTGAGTTCCCGCTCCAAAATCTCAGCAACATCGGGCGGTACGCCGTTTTCATACCGCTTCGCTATTCCCTCTCTGGCGAGATACTCTAGCGCCGTCTGCGGGTCCGCGAAGCCGTCGGCCGTTTCTTCTGGATACTCATAAGAGAGGTCATCCATAGAAAATGAGATGCGTTCGATAAAACGAAGGCTCTCTTCGACGGCTTCCGGCGCAAGCGCAAAAAGCCTGCGTATCTCTCCTGGCGCCTTGAGCTGCCGTTCTGCATTTTTCGCCAGCAACGCACCAGCTTCGCTGAGCTTTTTCTTTTCGCGTATGCAAGTGACCACATCCAATAAAGGGCGGGCGTCTTCATGAT
>JAYRXE010000045.1:0-1308 GCA_041917695.1 Minisyncoccota bacterium | reverse complement strand
GTTCGACCCGCGCGATTTCCTTGGGTTCAATCAGGATGTCGTTCCGACCAAGCTGCTCGGTCTCGGCTCGCTTGAAACCGCTTCCGACGACTGGTTCGGCGACTTCAACGATTCCGGACTGTCGGAAATCGCCATCGGTCGCCTGCCCGGTCGTACTCAGGCCGACATCGCGGCGATGGTTTCCAAGATCGTCGCCTACGATCAGGCCAGAGGTCAGGCGTGGCAGCGTGAAGCTCTCATCGTCGCCGACAACAACGATTTTGGCGGCAACTTTGAAACTGAAGCCTCCCAAGTCGGAGACCAACTGCCGGCGTCCTTCGTCAAGACGTCGGTTCAAATCGGTCAGATCGGTGCCTCCGCTGCCCGGACGCAAATCCTTTCTACGCTCAATGATGGAAAAGGCTTCGTCAACTACAGCGGTCACGGCTCGGTTGCCAACTGGGCCGGGGAATCGGTTCTCACCAGCGACGACGTCGCCAACCTCACCAACACCGACCGGCCGGGCATCGTCGTTTCAATGACCTGTCTGAACGGTTTCTTCCACGATCCGTATTCTTTGGCGCTTGGAAAGGTTCTGATTCGGACACCCAATCGGGGTGCCTCCTTGGTCTGGGCGTCTTCGTCACTGACCGTCAGCCCTGGTCAGCGGGAAATGAATCTGGCGGTTGTTAGAAACCTCTACGGCACCAACCCGGCGGCAACCGTCGGGGATGCCATCCGGCAAGCCAAGGCGATCACCAACGATCCGATCGTTCGTCAGACGTGGGTACTCTTTGGCGACCCGACCACGAGACAATAACCCTCGTTCCTCAACTCCTGCTTGGGCGGCGAAGCAATTCGCCGCCTTTTTTATTCCCCCAACCTGAAGGACACTTTTAAAAAGTGTCCCGCCCTCTAACTGAAAAAAATACCTAAAAATCCGGGAAAAGTACTCCAGTCACGTATTGACAACTGGCCGGGAAAAACGACAGTCTCACACACACCGTCACCCAGCCATCGTTTCAAGGGTCACGCCTCCCCAAAAACCAGAAAAATAAAGCAATTTACAGGATAAATCTCGCCCGATATTCCATCGGACGCAGCGCGAAGGTGAGTTTCACTCGAGTACGGCCCGGTTTTCACAACGGGAAGCTTTACCGGTGCACGGGGTCAAACGAGGAAATGAAGGGCACTACCGGAAAGTTTGTGGGTTGAAAGTATTCCAATTCGGGATTTGGCGAGACGTTTGTGCCGGGGCTTCGCCCTCTGATGTGCGGAAAGGCTGTGCCTTTCCGTCGCGCTGCCCCATTCGTTTCGCGAGGGGCTGCG
>JAYRXE010000044.1:0-1681 GCA_041917695.1 Minisyncoccota bacterium | reverse complement strand
GGGGCCAAGCGGTCCGTCAGTCTTTGTCGGCTTGGCTTGAGATTGCTCCAGGACCTCCTCATGCAAGAGATTGCGCCTCCAATGTTTACGGCTTTCTCGCCTAACTTTCTCAAACTTTGAAAAACGCCCCCCATTCAAGAGGATACCCTTTTCGTGCCAGTAACAACGCGTCCTCGTTTTCGACGCGAATATACCCGACGTCGGTCCGGCCCAGAATTTCGAGATACATCTTGGCAGCTTCCCCCAATCACTTCTCCGAATCAGGCGACGATTTCTTGCTGTCTTTCACAAATCCGGCCCGGCGGTCACCTTTATGAGAATGGTCGAGTCGTTGCCGAACTCGTCATATAATTCACGCTTCCCGAGATAATCGAACAGGCGTGTTTCTATTTCTTCAATATCCGAGGAAGCCTGAAAAGAACCCGGCATCCAAGTATCGACATCACCGTTTTCGTCATACAAAAGCAGTCCTTTGGTACACAAAAGGAAAATGTCATCTGGTTCAATGGTCGATTCGGTCAATGCAGGCAAAACCTCTTCCCTCCATCCCATGAGTTGTAAAGGATTATTCGCACCGTAGCCCCAGCAAATACTCTCAAAAGGATGCCCGTCCAATCGGAGTAGTTCGAGAAGAGTTTGAATGACGACCAGTCTCTTCAATTCACCTTTGCGAAAAATGTGCCCACAGGTTTTCCCGACCTGAAGGAAATAGGCAGTCCCCCGAAAAAAACACGCGGCGGTCAAGGATGCCCCTATTACGTCTCCGGGATTTCCTTTTCCGGTGTATTTCTCAAACAACTCACGGTTGACCGCTTCAACCATCGGGGTCAATTGGGCCGGAACGTCATCGTTCGTGATGAATCCCTCAAACTGTTCGGCCAGAAAACGCAATGTCTCCCGACTGGCGACTCGTTCACCGAGATCGCCGTCAGCCACGGCAATGAGAACCGGAGACTCATCCAATTCAAACTTGAAGTGGAAATGGTCGCCGAACTCCGGCGGATGTCCCTTTCGGGCAAACAGAATCTCTTTCTTACCTTCAGGGTGGAGATGAAGGGAATTCACCCCGAACACTGTTTGGCCCAGAATTTCGAGATACATTTTAATCCCGCCCTCCGGTCATTTCTCGGAATCAGGTGGCAAAGTTTCGCCGTCCTTTACAGACTTGGCCCGGCGGTCACCTTCACGAGAATGGACGAGGCGTTGTCGTAAAACCCATCCTCTTCGGCATGTTCAAAAAGTTTTTGCTCGATTTCGGCGAGGTCTTGGCTGGAACGCAGGACGTCAGGAATCCATCCGTCGGCGTCTCCGTCTTTGTCGTAAAACGTGATGCCGTCGGTACATAAAAGATAAAGATCGCCTGTTTCAATTCCGGTTTCGGTCAATTCAACATTGATTGTGGAGGAACTACCAATGGATTGTGCCGGACGGTGTGCGGCTTTGAGATCCGAAGCATAGCCCATGGGAATACCAGCTTCACGAAGTCGTTCGACAATGTTTTGAACAACCACCATTCGTTGGAGACTTTCTTTTCGGAAAACGTAACTGTTCAGCCAGTTGGCACGAGTGTCAGTGGCTGATTTGAAAAGACGGCAAGGAGTGCGGAGAAAATCTCTTTGCCCTGTTTTCGAGCGGTGGAGAGGTAGCTTCGAATGCGGGCAAACGCTTTCGCCCCGTCTTC
>JAYRXE010000043.1:0-1426 GCA_041917695.1 Minisyncoccota bacterium | reverse complement strand
CGGCTTGACGCTGAATCGCGCAAAAAAGCTTTGTCGATTTCCCGAGGCTTGTTTGAGGCGCGAGCCGCATTTCTTGGTGGAGAGCGGCGCGCGGACGCCTTGCGCGGCTTCGTAGTTGCGAGCTTGCAGGCTGAGGGCCTCAGCGCCGAGTACATCGAAGTCGTCGAGGAAGATACCCTTGAGCCAAAAACGACGGTCGATCAAAACTGTCGGATCTTGGTGGCAGTCCCGGTTGGGCCGGTCCGCCTCATTGATAACATCGCTCTTCGGGCTACTGCAGTAACTGCCTAACGATACTTTCGCTGATTCGCGTAGCCGAAAGTGCTTGTGCGCCGTTTGAGGTGATGCGATTTGCCAAATCTTGCGCCGACGATTCGGCCTCTTGGATTGAGCGAATCGTGCCTTCTTCTACTCTTGAAAGTTGGGAATCAGTGCTCTGTACGACGCTTTTCACTTCGTTTCTCACGTCAATATGTTCTTGGCGCTGCTGTGATAAATCCGAGCGATCCTTTTTCAAGGACTCGATCAGATTCTGCAAGTCCTTTGCGTCGATGTGTTCCTGCGGAACTACCTTTTCGAAACGCACTGCTTCGACTTTGACGACTCCCAGTTGTTGGTTTCCTACACTCAGACTCTTGCCTCGTTCGGTCACGAGCCGCGCATTGTCCTGTTGAATCTGTTCCGCTACTTCATTGCGCTTCTCGGTGGCTTGATCGAGCTTTTCGCGAGCCGCTTTGATTTCTTTTTTGTCGCCATCTTTCAGCGCACTTTTTAATTCCCGCGCAGCGGTTAGTTGCTCACTGACTGCCGCACTGGCGTCTTTGATATTTTTAGTGTCTTCGTTGACCACATTCAGCACTGCATTCGCTTTTTCCAGAAAGCGAGAACGCACTGAGTTTACCGCGGTGCTCACGGTAGTCTCATTGCTGACTGCCGCGGTATCTCTCGGAGCTGGTTTTTGAGGGGATTCCTCTTTGGCGATCTGTTTCTCGGTTTTGAGTTCGCCCTTTTCGGTGAAATATCCTTTTCCTACGCCGCTTACTTCGCTCGCCATATCAAATTCCTTTTTTCATCGACGGCACTACGCTAACGCGGAAATGCGCATCGGTCGTTTGGGGGTACAGGCAATGAAATCGACTGCTTCCGGGCTAGTCTTTATAGTTCGGAGCTAAATGCTTCGGGTAGTCGGGACGGAGACGACTAGAAAAGCCTTTCCTAATTGAGTAGGGGCTTTAGCTTGGAACGACGACTTTTGCGCACTTCGTCTAGATCGATGGGGCCGTTGCTCGCGGCGCGGCGAGTTTTGCCACCATCAATTACTTCAATCTTACGTGGCTCGTTGTCATTGGCCGCTTCGCGCATTGAGTCAAGAATATCGCGATATAAGCCTTCTTCAAAATCCTTGAGAACCTGATCCTCAGCGGTT
>JAYRXE010000042.1:0-2030 GCA_041917695.1 Minisyncoccota bacterium | reverse complement strand
TCCTCACCCGCTGGACTGCCCCAAAGGTGTTACCCCGCACCCGCAAATGGGCGATTTCCCGCAGGAATTCGAACGAAGCCCCTTTCTTCTGCATCGGGTAGCTGTTGGGGTCGGCCGTTCCGAACACGGTCACCGATTCGCCCTTGAGCTCAATCGCCTGGCCCGAGCCCGGGCTTTCGACCAACGTCCCCGAAAATTTAACGCAGGCACCGGTGGTGATCTGTTTCAAAACCTCTTCCGGAATCGCTCCCGATTCGACAACGACCTGCAGATCTTGGTAGCAGGAGCCATCGTTCAATTGCACAAAACTCACGCCTTTGCTGTCTCGCCGCGTTTTGACCCACCCATAGGCATCGGCGGGCATGCCGGGAGCCATGCCGAAAAGGTCTTTGAGGTAACTGCGGCGGTAATCCATGCGTTCGCGCGATTTTACTTGCGCCGACCGGAACAGGCAGGGAATGCGGGACGCGCCGCATCTGCCCGCTTCGATGGCGTAGGATAGGTGAAAGCCCATGGTCACCCCGTACGATTGGCAAGAAAACATCGGCCACCGCGCCAAATTTGTGGAATCGAGGCTGGAAGGCGGGATCCCCGTCGCGGCCGCCTCCATCCCCGATGGGATCCTTTTCGCCACATTTCGATACCAATCCACGAAAATCTTTGAAATTTACGACCGACTCGTCTTTTCAGCAATCGGCCAACAAAGCGATGTGGAATCCGTCCGCGTGGCGGCCATCGAATTTTGCCACCAAGAGGGGTATCGGCGGAGTGAGGACGATGTGACCATCCAACGGGTGGCCACGCACCTCAGCCAGCCCATCAAGCGGGCCTTCGGGGATTTTTCCACCGCGCCGATGGTCGTTCGGTCCCTGTTTGCCGAGATCGCCGAATCCCCATCGGGAGACCGGTACTTTGCCATTGACTACGATGGAGACTATTCGGTCTATAAAAAATACTTTTTCCTTGCGGGAACCCGAGAAGCCGGTGAAACGATGGGGAAAACCGTCGAGGGCTTCGATTTTTCCTCGGCCAACCAAGATGACGCCTTGGCCCAGTTGAGGGAAGCTGTCACAATCGGAATGGATCCCGACGGGAGCCGGGCGGCGGCGGGTGAAATCCCCGAACTGACTTTTGAAGCGGCAATCATTCGCCGCGACCCCAAGTGGAACCGCAAATTCCTCCGCATTGCCGGACAAGCCGATTGAGTGTCCCTGATAACGCAGTCGGCCGTCCTATAATCAACACTATGAAACGAACCGGGTTGATTGCGGCAGGCTTTTTGCTGGCCGGGTGTGCGGGAACGGGCAACTCCCCTTTGGATAACCAACCCGGAACCCGGTTCAACAGTGCCGGGGCCAGCGGGGGAACGGCAACCTCCACCCAGGAACTCAAGCCGGCTGCCGCCACGGATCCGGTTGCCCACGATGCCGATGATCCGGCCATTTGGGTGAACCGGCTCAACCCGACCCAAAGCCTGATTCTGGGCACCGACAAAGTCGAATCGGTCGGCGCGCTTTACGCCTTCAATTTGGAAGGCAAAACCGTCCAAAAAATCGAAGGATTGGACCGGCCCAACAATGTCGATGTCGGCTATGACCTCAGCCTAGGCGCGAAAACGGTTGACTTTGCCATCCTGACCGAGCGGAAAGCCGGGAAGCTGAGGATCTATTCGATCGACAACGAAACCGGGAAATTGGAAGACATCTCGGGCAACACCTCGATTTTAGGAGAAGAAACCGGGTCGGCCAAAGAACCAATGGGAATTGCCGTCTATCGTCGGGAAGATGGGGCACAATTTGCCATCGTCGCCCCCAAAACCGGCGGGAAAACGAACTACCTGGCCCAATACCGGCTTGTCCCGAATAATGGAAAGATCGATCTTAAATTAGTGCGGCGTTTTGGCGCATTCAGCGGAGTTGACAAAGACGGAAACGGCGAAATCGAAGCCATCTGCGTTGACCACAAGGCGGGGGTCGTGTATTACAGCGACGAACTGGCCGGCATCCGCAAATATTGGGCCGACCCTGAGC
>JAYRXE010000041.1:0-1125 GCA_041917695.1 Minisyncoccota bacterium | reverse complement strand
AGAACTAAGTTGAACGAGACGGTCAGCTGAGCTAACACTTAATTCAGTGCGTCTAACAGGAAAACTTGATATATGACCGACCTCAAGTCCCATTGTCGGACTAATCACCTGAAGTAACTTTCTGGAAACACAACTATTAAGAAGGCATGTGAGGAAACCAACATCACTTTCACTTACTGCAAAGGCCATCGCGCCAATATGAGCAAAAATGAATCCCCGGGGAACTAGCCTAAATGACGGAATTGCGCTACCAGTCTGATTCCATGTAATTCCCGGGCGAAAGTAGAAGGTGGTATTTTGAATACGGGTGCCCTTGCCGTCCGCTTTTGAAAACTCGCTTAGTTCCTCCCCGTCGCCACGCCAGTTAACAACCAGATTCTGGTTGCCGAACCAACGCCTAAAAGGACCGCCCTTGTTAAAAGGAAACCAAGTTTTTTTTGATTCTTTCGACACTTGCCTACTGTGGCAATTGAGACCTATGGAATCAAAAGAGACTTCAGCCCATTCACGAATAAATCTCTCGTCGTGACCCGTGCAAAGTCCCGGCTTCGCGGTGGCGATTTCGCCAAGTGGAGTTCCTTCAGCAAAAGCCTTGCGAAAACGCTTAGTGACCCAGTATGCAATTGGATTGCCTGGGATATTTGAAAACTCATCCTCAGATACCGAATTAAGTCGCTCGTTGGATGTAGGGAATTCAAAGGGAACACCACTTTCATTTAACTCGTAGTGCCGCGAACAGCAGTAATCGCCAATGTAACCTTTTACATAACCTGAATCCGTGTTGTCTTCAGCGCGTACCCGCTCCGCGAGCCCCAGCGCATGATTTTTCTGCTGCCTGACTCCCAATCTCAGCTCACCGCAGCCCCGAGCACCGTCCTTTCACGGCCCGGAGGCCCGGCGAGCCGGGCTTACGGGGGGTGCGCTACGTCATTTTCCTGCTCCCACGCGGCCGTCGCCCTTTCGCCGCAGCGAAATGGCCTCGATTCGGAGAATTCGGCCGTCGGATTTGCATCACGGCGAAGCCACCGCGCACAGTCGCGCCTGCACCGTGGTGAACACCTTCACATGCGCGGCGACGCCGCGTCCGAAGTCCAGCACCAGGCGGCGGGCGTGTTCGACGAACTT
>JAYRXE010000040.1:0-30502 GCA_041917695.1 Minisyncoccota bacterium | reverse complement strand
TTGCCGAACGGTTCACACTGCGTGTTTACGCCCGCTCCTGGTTGGGGCTGTGGAATTCCATCCTGCTCAAAGTTCTCGACCACAGTCTGACCCAGGCTGGAATCATCCCGGCTTAACCAACTCAAGACTGGGGTTATATATACGCCGCCCCTTGACCTGCTTGAGTTGTCGCATCTCCCCTCGCGCCGATAACCAGTGTGTCCCCGTTAAGGGAAACAGAACATCCGAATTGACTGTTTGCGGTAGCGTCAAGCGGTGTAATCGTTTGAGTCAATGTCCAGTTCCCGTTTTGTCTGGCAAAAATGTAGACCCCACCTTGGTTCGCCTGAGTAGGAGAAAACCCCGGCGCTCCAACGGCGGCCGTGTCGAGACTGACCGAAACGGCGGCGCCAAATCGGCTTCCTGGGAACGGAATGGGCTGGGAGAGTTTCGAAGTGAAGGTCGGAAGACCGTTCGTGTCGATCCTGGATTGGGGTTCATCCTGGTGTTTGTTGACCGGCTCAACCGCCAAGGTTGGCCAGGCTGATATGCCCAAAATGAAAGAGAGAAAGAAGGAGCGAAGCGTTTTCATATTTCCTCGAAGGTTAAAAAATGAAGTTGAAAGGATATTGACCAGTGAGTCGGTGAGCTTTTTCCCCGTTTCAAGCATGAAGATCCCTACAACCCGAAGATCCAGGATCGAGTTCAGTGCGGGTGTTTCTGTTTTCAACAAGAAGCTCGGATGCGGGAAGCCGGCGCCGCCAATGGGAAAGTCCGAAGAGATATTCGCGCCGGCGTAGTAGTCAGAAATTGATTTCCAGGAAGGAATTCCTCAGTCCGGTTTTCTTACATCGAAAACGGTTTTGGTCATTTCGACCATCATTGTTCTCTTTGAAGCGCTGTCAGGAAGCACCCGAGGTTTGGGGCGAACTACTTGCCTTCCTCGACGAAAAATCCTTGATCGATTGCCCATTCCAAGTCGGGATACTTACCGAGAAGAGCCGCTCGGGTCTGCCGAGTGAGGGTACTTGTCGAACCACCGCGGCAGTTTGAGCAGCCGGAATCGTCATGTTGTGGGGAGCAGGGTTCTCCGTGCGGAAGATTTGGTGCGTCAAGATTGTTGTAACAGAACGACCCCGGCTTGAAGAACTTGGTGCTTGAGATTGGAAAAGGGAACTGGTTGAAGGATTCACCTCCCCTCCAACAGCAACCATCGCAATACTGGTACGTGAAGTAGGAGAGTTGGGGGATTTCCTCGGTTGACTCGACTTGAATGCACCGAACGAATCCACCACCCGGTCCGGGGCCGGGTTCGTCCTCGGGCTGTTCACAGGCGGAGGAAAGGACGAGAAGGAAGAACAGGGGGAGCAGTAATAAAAGTTTCATCAGTTTCATCGGGTTTCTCCAGATTTTTGGGCAGGCCTTCGGCAAAGTCCCACTCTTTGGGGCTGTGAAGGCGCAGTTTTTTGGGGTTCGGAAACGTTTACCGGGTGATCTTCCGGATTGTCTCTGAGGTGAGAAAGAATTCGAACGGGATATCGACGTACCGACCTTGTTTACCGACAAGGGGAAGATTTTCCTTTTGCTCAAGGAAGCCCGTATCACCGGAGAGGATCAGATAGGCGAGGAGGAGGCGTTGAGCCGGAGGAAGAGACTTGCCATCCCGTGTGGAAGTCATGAACGTGGTGGAACTCCGCGAAATCACCCCAAGGGAAGCAGCAACGACGAGTCGCATCTGGCCCGCCGCAAAGTAGGAAGCAAAGTTGGGGTCATACTTGCCAGACCGAATTGAGCGGGCGACCCGAGCGATTTCAATCCCCGAGGCCAGGAAGACCTTGGTCTTGGGAGACGACATGTCCATAGGTACGGCGATTGATTTCTTCGACCGGAGGAGTCCGGCAATGTATTCGTTGTACTCCTTTTCGGGGGCAGTCCGGATTCGCTCGACCAAGGTTTTGGCCAGTTCGTCGGCAAATTGGTCGGCGTCAATTCCGGTCCGTTCCAACAGGGTACGAGTCTGGTTTTGGCGGAGGATCGATTTCGAGTCCTCGTCGAGTTTGATACCGGAACGGGATTCGATAAACGAGAGGACCTCGTTGGTTTCGGACGAGGCGGAAGACAAGACGGTCGCGTTCGCGGTGGAACTTCCAGCCGGGGCTGAAAATTTAATCGCGGTCAGCGGTGTCTGGAACGATTGAAGGTTCTGTCCTCCGCTCAGGGAATAGAAACCGATGAGAATCCCCCAGGCCAGGAACAGGAGGGTAGCTTTTTTCAAGGATTTGATATTCATCAGATTGGACTCCGTCGAAAGTTGAATACCGGTTAAGGTTTTGTGCGTATGGCCGGCAAATTTTTTGACGGCCAACGCCAATTGCATAAACAATAATCGTGCCAGATGGCTTTTATTCTTTAAATACTGATTTAATTGAGCTTACAGCTTTTTCTAAGTTTCCGTTTTTTAGGAATCTTCCAGTGTTTCCGTTTTTTAGGAAATTTAAGGGGACAATTTTTGTAAGTTACTCCTCGAACAGTGGCAATGATCGTTTGGAGGGAACCGTCGCTTCGACGCCACTTCCGGATTGTTTCCAGGTCTTCCCTGTTCTGGTTTCGAATGATCGAATCTGTTCGTAAACAGGTCCGACTGAGTCCGGTGCCTGCCGGAGGGCGGTTTGTAAATGAGTATCGCGAGTGAAGATGCAGCAGACGCAGCTCAATCTCGGGCGACCTCTTTCGGCAGTATATCGATCCTGAAGGGTTTCCAATGTCGCCCCTTGGGCGAAGTATCCAGGGTGAGGAGAGAGACCGGTAGAGATGACGGAAGTTGCAACTTCATGCGCTTTCATTTCGATGACCGGGCGAATCCAGAGTGCCCGCCAGCCGAGCGGAAATTGTTTTGAAGGAGAAATCGCTCCTCGCCATTCCCAGGATTTGAGTTTCGAACGGTCGGGAGACTCGGCCCATCTTTCACCGGTGGCAATCAGGCACCGCTCTCCAAGTCGCACTCGATTTCTGATCAACCAGGCATCGAAAAGGCCGGTCTTGAAATACGCGGTGCAGTACCGGAGCTTTTTTGTCGGCGGCATTCCGTTTCGGGCCAGCTCGGCGAAGTCCAGCAGATTGGTGATGGCTGCCGGATCATTGTCAGTAGCGGGCCCGAAGTTGGTTACGTCTTGGATTCGGCGAAGCCGGGTAGACTGAAATCCCGTTGGGGTCGTTCCGCCGGTCAATTCAAAAACAGACTGGACGGTCACACGCTCGACGTTGCCCAAGAATTTGGCCAGTCGATCAAGGTGCCCCGACGTTTCGGGCCAATCCATCCGATCCAGAAATGCATGCCAGAGAATGAGGCGTCGGTCTGGGTAGCGTTCCCGTAAAAGAAGTGCCGTCCGGTCACTGTCGAGGCCCCCGCTGACTGAGACGACGATGGATGTGGGGTCATCGAGGAATGGCGGTAGGTCGCCAATATTTTGATCATCGGGAAATAGCATTGCTGGTGAGTCCGTAACCGAACTGATCGCTGGTAATGGAAATTTCCGGGGATACTGCGAGCCGTCCGACGAAAAGCCGTGGGATTGAAAAGTCGGGGACTTCGGATTTTTCCCGTAAGGTCAATTGGTGATGGTGGGGTGGATCAGCTTGATGTTCCATCGGCTTGCAAGTCACAAACAGATTTCAAGCTGAAACGTTCTGAAGCCGTATTCTTCCGATTCTCCGAGCGATCCTTCGTCGTCCCCGGAAAGTTCATCGAGAAATTCCTGTTCCGTCATGGAGAAATCCGAAAAGTCCGAATCGGTTTTGATGTCACGAGCGATGTCGCGAATGGCTTCGTCGAGACTGGTTCCGCAACCCGAATATGTAGGTAGACCATTTTCGGCAACGACGACGAAAGTCAGGATTACGCCTTTTGTATAAGGCGTCGGAGAGAATTTGACTCGATGATGAAAGGTGTCGATGGAGTGGGATTCGGATTCGCGGACGTCATCAAGGAACTGGGGCAGAGGCTCGGAATAGTCAGAGAATTCATCCATCGAACGAAGACTGTTCTTCAGTGCTCGGAGTGCTCGGTTTTGACTTTGGCCGATTGCCGCCTCGGCGGGGATTCCATCCGAGACCAGCACCGCGACTACCAGATCGAGAAAAGTTGATGGGGCGTCATTAAGTTCGGGCATTGGCACACCTCGATAAAGAAGATACCCGTAATTATTGGCGAATTCGATTGAATTGCAAGGTAATTTTCTTTTTTTTACTACTTTTTTCTTTTGACTTTTAAGGGCCGGCGAAGAGAATTTCCCCAACAATTTTTTTAAAAAGGGGTGTTCCCATGTCCAGTGAACTGGTGAATCCGAACGGGGTCTTTGAAATTGTCAGGCGAATTTTTTCGGGCACGTCGCGAGAGGTGGCCGCGGAGTTGGTTCAAAATGCCCAGCGCGCGGGGGCAAAACTGCTTGAAGTGTTTTTCTGGGGTGAGGATCGAAACTTCGAAATCGAATTCCGGGATTCAGGACATGGAATCGGTTATGGGGAGGATGACCTTCTGGAAGGGTTCAGGAAGCTCCTCTCCATCGGTTCGAGCGGCTTTACCGATCAGGTCCAAATGAACCAGCACCCAATGGGAGTGGGGTTCTACAGCCTTCTGACCCACGAAGGAGTGACAAAGGTTCGAATCGAAAGCGGCGGCAAGAAACTTGCCCTTGATGTTCAGCGGTGGTTCACGGAGACGGAATATCGATCCGATTGGCGTCACCTCATCGAGAATGGTGGATGGAGAATCAGAGGCGGGGGTACTTCGATCTCATTCGAAGCGAAGGAACCAGTACGGAAGAGTTTCAGAAATGCTTTTGAACCCATCTACCTGCCCACTTCGGAGACGGTCGTCAGCGGTTACAAAGGGGTGATGAGGGTTGAACTGAACGGGATTGCTCAAAAGGTGGAAACGCCGGATGCACTCAAGCCCCAGTCCGTTTTCATCAACACCAGGTATCAGGGTAACAAGGTACGGATCGGTTTACCGGGATACAGAGGGGAAAACCGAGTGAACTGGTATGGCCAGCTCGTAAGTTTTCCCTTCGGGATGCAGTTGGGTGTGGAGTTTGAGGTTCGTAAGGGATCCCCCCTGACGCCCATGTCACCGAGTCGGAAAGGATTCGTCGAGGATGAAAAGGCTAGAAAGTTCCGAGCTTTCCTGAAATCGAAGGTACTCAAGTTCTTCAGTGAGGAAAAGAATTTGCCGTTGTGGACTCCGACGTTGTTGAAGTCCGTTTTCTCCAAGTTTCAAGAAGCAGCAGGCGTATGTAAATACTTCATCGCGGCTGAAATGAAGTCTCCGAAAGAAGAGGCGGAATGGATCAACAACGGGATCGGCACAATGCAGATGGAAAATCGAACTCCTGAAAGGGAGGAGTTGGTTTTGCTTTCAAGGAATGGATCGGAATTCGTTTTGTCGGACTGTTTCCGGGTGAAATCCAATCAGAGGTGGGTTCGACAAGAAAAGGGGATCGAGAGTTTTATCGAGGCGATCCGTGAAGTGAGAGGAACGGTCTACCGGCAAGTAGCTGGACGAGCCGGAAATGAACAATGCCTTTTTTGGCTACCGGGGCAAGAAACACGAAATATCGATGGAGTCGTCTTCACATCGCCGGGAAAATTCGGATTAACCGGCGTTGTAGACAAGTTAGCCGAAAAGGCGGATTGGTTTGACCTGTCGGGTCGATCCGTTTGGGCAGCCGCTTGTACGTCGTCTTGCAGTATTTCCTATGTAGATCTGGTTCTGGGAACGGAGTTGGACGTTCAAGGGATTGTCGCTTTGCTCGAAGTTCGCGCGGAAGACTGGTTTATGTGGCATGAGGATTGTGAAAAAGGTGAATCTTCAGCTCTGGATGAATACTGGGAATCCGTCGAATCCATCATTCGGAAACTGTTGGGAAAAACCATCAGGCGGGATTTCACATTCCGGGAGTTATTGTCGGCCTCAAATGCACAGGCCCCAATCTCCTCGATTGAATTTATCCGAGGTGACAAGAAAGAAAGGCGGAGTTCATTCTTCGAGCCGAGAGGGATTGTCTTGAGGTTCGAGGATGGGACCTCAAGCGAGTTTTCATTGCGTTGAGGGGAAAGTGGGGGCGACCTATTGAGGTCTCCCCCGTGGCTCTGGAAGCCTTGCTACTTTCGAAGAATCGACCAAAGGATTCGAATTACGATACCAGCGCTGTGAATTGAGTGAACCACAATTACGATTCTGGAAGACAGGTTATAAATATGGGAGGAATCGAATTGACCCCTGATGCTGATTACAAATTCTTTCCAAGGAAGCTTCTTGACCGACCGACAGTTGAGAAGATCGCTTATTTCAGAGATGTTCTGGTCAGCCACCCTAAATTTGAAAATGCACTGAAGCTTGTTTGGGACAGGGTAGTCGAAGAGCCATGCGAAAATTTGTATTTCGTCATTGGCCCTAATGGTGTCGGAAAATCCACCTTGCGGGATGTGTTGGTCCAAAGGGAGTTGGCTGGTAAAAGAAATCGACTTTTTCTTTCTTTTGAAGTGCCAGCCTCGGAAAAGAAGACTTACGATTGGGGCAAGTTCTACTCGGCGGGACTGAAAGCGGCGGGCCTATCGCCGCGAGGAAATTCAACTGAAGTAAGTCGTCAATTTTCCAATTGGCTCAGTGCCAATAGGCCGCAGGCACTGTTGCTTGATCAATCCGACCATTTTTTAGGTAATGGAAATGTGAACCAGATTAAAGGGCAAATGGACGTTTTGAAATCTTTGGTGAACAGACAGGAAACAAATCTGGTGTTATTCGGAAGTTACGAATTGCTTGCCGGCCGAAATCTGAATGCCCAACTCTGTCGGCGAAGTGTGGACATCGCCTTTGATCGTTATGAACCAACGGACGAAGACCTGAAGGCGTACAGGCAGGTTGTCTTGGCCTTCCAGCATCAATTACCGGTCGTGGGGTTGCCGGATCTTGTTAAACATTCAGATTACTTCTTGGATGTGTCGGTAGGTTGTGTTGGTGCCCTAAAGACTTGGCTTTTGAAGGCACTTGGGCTGGCTTGGGAAGAACACCATGGCCATCTGACCATCGAGATCATCCGAGAAGTTGAGCCGAGCGTTACCGAGCGAGGCCATTTGGAAATTCAACCGGTTGAAGTTGAGGTGAAAAAAGATGACTCGAAAGAATCACTCGAACGTTTGTACCAGTTGCTTGGATTGACACCGCCTGCCGATAGGGTTTTCCTTTCGGAAGAAAAGAGAGGCCAATATGAAGGGGGGCAAAAGGCCAATACGCGCAAGCCGAAAAAGCCCCCAAAAGGCTACGAGGCCAAGTGAAATCGTGGGTCTGGCTACCTGACTGGCATTTACCGGGAGCGGCGGAAAGCACCGTCCTTCAGGGCGGTGATGGATAGCCGCATGATTATGTTGAAGCTGGTTAAGTAATTGAATAAAATGCACTTATGATGGCATTTTTCTACAAGCTGAGGGCGTCGCCGCGCGTGATTCGTGTCTTCGAGTCGTGGCTTGATGCCTGCCGGGAACTGACGAACGCGGCGATCCAGGAGCGTCGCGATGCCTGGCGAATGAACCGGGTTTCGGTTCGCTTCGCCGACCAATGCGAACAGTTGCCGACCATCAAGGTAGTCCGACCCGATGTGGGCGCGGTCCACAGCCAGGTGCTTCAGGACGCCCTGCGCCGGGTTCAGAAATCCTTCGATGCCTTTTTCCGGCGGGTGAAGTCGGGTGAAAAGCCTGGCTTTCCCCGTTTCAAGTCGAGAAATCGGTTCAACTCCTTCACCTTCCCCCAGTCGGGATTTCGGCTGGAAGGGAAAAAGCTTCACCTTTCCAAAATCGGCTCGGTTCGGGTTTTCCTCTCCCGTCCGGTCGAGGGAACGATCAAGACCTGCACCATCAAGCGGGAAGCGGACGGCTGGTATGTCGTCTTCGCTTGTGAAACAACGCCGGCCGCTCCTCTCCCGAAAACCGGCAGGGAGTGCGGCATCGATCTCGGCATCGAGACTTTCGCCCAACTCGACGACGGATCGGTGGTTGAGAATCCCCACTTCCTCGCCAAGGCCGAACGACGGCTGAAAACCGCCCAGCGCAAGGTTTCCCGTCGCAGACGGGGTGGAAGCAACCGCCGGAAGGCGGTCGGCGAACTTGCCCGGCAACATCTCAAATTGAAACGAACTCGCCGGGACTTTCACTTCAAGACGGCAAAGGGGCTGGTCGAGGCCTACGACCGGATCGCTGTCGAGGACCTCAACATCTCCGGGATGGCGAAGAATCATCATCTCGCCAAGGCGATTCACGATGCCGCGTGGCATCAATTCATCTCGATCCTCACGGCCAAAGCGGAAGAAGCTGGGCGCGTCGTGGTCAAGGTGAATCCCCGCTTCACGTCTCAGGACTGCGCCCGCTGCGGCGACCGCGTCCGGAAATCGCTTTCCGAACGGGAGCACCGCTGCGTGGTCTGTGGGTTTCTGGCTCATAGAGATCACAACTCAGCAATGAACATACTCGCGCGGGGGCACCGCGCCTGGGGAGGCACGCCGGTGGGCGTGTCAATGGACCAGCAACCTGCCCGTCTCTGAACGGGAATCCGCTTCCTTCAGGGAGCGGAGGATGTCAACACAATACTGAGCAGAGACCAGGTACCCCTACCCTGCGCTTTTGTTGATTGGAAATGCGATTCAGCCTGGGCTAATTGTTTGAGGTGTATTTTCTTCAGGCGGCTTCAGGTTGATTGATTCTCGATAAATAACGGCCGATTGTTTGAATTGCCGTAATTGAATGGTTCTCGACCGACCAGGCTTGTTCAAAGGAATCATCGGAACAGAGGTTGTTCCAGGACAACACAATCACCGAGCGGTCGAAATCGAACTTCAACGAGGCCTCGATTTCACGGTTTGAACCGAATGTCCATTCACAGGTCAGGTCACTGGGGATGGCAGGGTAGATGTAGGGGGCCGGAAGGTCGAAGCCTTCACACAGACTGTTCAGGAACTTTCCAGCCATCGCGAGGTTCCTGGTGTCAAAGGAAACGCCTTCTCCATCCTTCCAGCCGTTCGGCAATCGCGAGATTTCTTGTAAGCGAGAATCAATTTCGGGCATCGGATTCGCCTTTCCATTCTTGTCAGGGCGGCGTTTCGGCTGAGAGCGGAAGCCGTTTGGTACTATGGACGAATATTGTCAATCAAGCTCGAAAATCGTCACGTCGATGTTTTCGAGTTGGCGGTCGATCAGGTCCTCGATCTTTGAGAAGTCCCCTCGCCCGAGGCCGGCACCGATTTTTGGCATCCAGACGGCCGCATTGAGCGCGACCGCAAAATTTCGAAGGTTCGGTAGGCAGGCATCAAGTGCCGGCAGGTTGAAAGGAACCGGGTTTCGAACCTGGTGAAATACGCCATGTTGCGCGTAGAGATGGGCGACATGAATCCCTGGGGCGACCGGAACGATGATGGTTTTCCCGAGTTCGAGTCGGCCTGAACCGGCCCAGCGTAGGTAGGTGGTTTGGGCAACGGGGTAGCGAAGGGCCAGAGGCGCGGTGAAACCTTTCCCCCATCGGCCAGCGTCGTTGACGACGTGGGCGATGATGCGGGGAAGGGGCCCTGCGGAGTCGGTAGCTTGGAAGAGATTTCCTTTTTGAATTTTTTTCATTGGCCGTTTTCCTGTGAGGGTGTCGGTAGAATCTCGTCGAGCGGAGTCAGAATATCTGGAAAGGGGTTTCCTTCCCGATCCGGGGTGGAAGTTTGAAGCTGGTAGAAAATAGCATCGTCCGGGGCGATGTAGGTCACACCGGCCTCGATGACGTACCATTCGACCGAGTCCGATTGAAGAACCCTCGCGACAAGCCGAGAAGAGACCAAAAGGGCTATCCCCTGAAAGAACCGTTCAATCGCATCGGGGGTTTTCAGCTTGCCGTTTCGGGTATTTCCCGAAATCGAGAACAGTTTCCCGCCGAGGTCGGCTTCGAGGAGAAAGCCGGCCTTGCGGGAAATTTCCCCAAGTCGATCCGGATCGAAAACAGTGAATAGGTTCGTCCGTAAGTTGATGGCCATGCTCGTTTTCTCCTCTCGATTTCGGAACGTTCACGTTGTTGCGTTTCTTCAGTGCTCACCATCGTTGTAATGCACAGCGAGGAAATTATTTGTGTAACGGAAGTCGATGGAGAAACTGATTCCGACGATAAACAGATCCTCGCCGATTTCTTCTTCATATTCCCTGTTCGACAGTTGATCGGAGAATGTATCGGCAGGTACGCGAAGATATTCAACGTCGGTATCCTGAGACGGATTGCGTAGGAGAATCTTGAATTCGTATTTTTCAGTGGGGGGGATGCCGAATGTGTCCCTTTTCAGCAAAGGGGCGATTTCCCTTGCCAAGTCGGAAGAAAGTCCGGGTTCGCTGTCGTAGTATTCGAACAGCAGGCAGGCTTCGCCGAATCCGTAAACAAGAAGCAAGTTCAGCAAGTGGGCGGTCAGCTTCTTGGCGTTTTCGAGGTCCTTCACATTGTCAATGGCGGCTTCGAGGGTGATGAGAAGTGATGATGGTGTCATGGCATCCTTTCTGAAGTGGCAGCCTTGGTAAGTCTTGGCTCCACGAATTGTTTTTTGAGGTTCGTTCTTTTTTGCGGGTGTTTTTCAATTATTCGAATGTTTGGGAAATTTTCAATCAAAATTTCTTTTTTATACTCTTTTTTATATTTGACTTTTTGGGCGATTCGTGGAGGATTCCCCTATCACTTCTCGAAAGGGGTTTCCTTCAATGAACCGAATGCTTTTACCGGGTGGAGTCAAGGTCGCTCAGGCGGCCGCACCGACGCGCAAACCCTCCAACTCCGTAGCGGCCCGATTCGAAAACGCCGCGATTATCGGAACGTCAACGGTGGTTCTGGCGGATGTTTCGGGTTCGATGCAGGGGCCGGTCGGCTCGACGACGAAGTTCTGCTTGATGCAGGCCGCGCTGAGTTCGATCTGGCCGACGCTGAAAGACGCGCACCTGCTGGCGTTTTCGTCCGATGCGCGGGTTGTGAACCAGCCTGCTTCCCTTCCGCAGCCGGACGGGGGCACCGCGCTGGCGGAAGCCTTCGCACTCGCCGCAACGTTCAAACCGGCAAAAACGGTCCTGATTTGCGACGGTCACCCGAACGACAAGGAAGGGGCTTTCGCGGCCTCCCGCCGATTGGCCGGGTTTCTGGACGTGCTCTATTGCGGGCCGTCCGACGACACGGAAGGCATCGAGTTCATGCGTCGTCTGGCGAGCATGCGTAACGGCCGGGTGGTGGTCGTGCCGATGCAGGTCGCGCACAGGAACATCTTCGAAGAACCCCTTCGTCGGTTTTTACAGGGCTAATCCGGACGGGTGGGCGGGAGGAGCCAGCTCACCCAAACCAATTCCAGAGAGGTGAGGCATGGTGGGAAGCGCGCATTCAAAACCCGGTTTTCAGGCCATCCCGAAGGGCGACTACCCGAGAGTGACCGGAGTTACGGCACCTTCGAAGTATCAGGAAGCAGTGTTCGACCATGTGAATTCGCCGAACCGGACACACGCATGGGTCAACGCGGTCGCCGGATCGGGAAAATCGACGACGATTATCGGAGCTTCGAAAATCGTCTCCAGAGCCGAAGGTTCGAGCCTTCTGTTTCTGGCCTTCAATCGGCACATCGTTCAGGAACTTGAACCGAAACTGAAGGGCACGGGGGCAAAAGTTCAAACCTGTTCCAGTCTCGGTTACGAAACGTTGCGTCGGGCTTTCCCGAAGATCCGCTTCTCCGTCAATGAAGGAAAATATCGAGAAGCTTGGCGGCGGGCGATTGAAAGCAGCGAATTTCGTTACGGGCGATTCTTGGGGATGCCGTTTCCCCAGCCGGTCGCGGGCCGGTTCCTGTCGATGGACAAGGCACTTCAAAAACAATTTCGGGATCGTCTGTTCCGCTTGCGCGAATTATCGATTGCGACCGGAAGAGGCAGCACGCCGGGTGAGATCGAGGAGTTGACCAAGGAGTTCGGAATTTTCTGCCCGCCGGTGGACACGCCCGACTTTTCCGTTTTCATCGGGCTGTTGAACGTTTTCGGAGAGCAGGAGGCCAGGTACGGCCGAATCGATTTTGGAGACATGTTGTGGCTGCCGAAACTTTGGGACCTTTCCCCGCCGCCATTTCAAAACGTCTTCGGAGACGAAGGGCAAGATTTCAACGCGCTTCAACTCGACCTGTTTCGAAAACTGATTCGAAGAGGGGCGAAGGTGGTTTTGGTCGGTGACCCGTTTCAATCGATTTATGGCTGGAACGGTGCCACCCCCGACGCTTTGGGGAAGTTCGAATCCTATGCCCCCGGCGCGAAGGAGTTGAAACTCTCGATCTGTTACCGGTGTCCGAAGAGCGTCATCGCACTGGCGCAGACCATCGTCCCGCATATCGAGGCGGCACCGACCGCGCGGGATGGAAAGGTCGAAGATACGACGGTCGGTGAAATGATCGCCGAGGCCCGCGCCGGCGACTTGGTACTGGCCCGGCTGAACGCGCCGTTGCTGAGAACCTGCTTCCAGTTTCTTGCGAAGGGCAAGGCGGCGTTCGTTCGCGGGAGTGACGTGGCGAGGATGCTCTGTGATGCCATCGCGGCCGTTGGCGAGATGCCCGGCTTTCGTTTCGACAGGTTCGAGGATTTCGCCCTGGAGTTCGGAAACCGAATGCTGGATCGGCTTTCTCCGGACGACGAACGCAGGAGAGGGGAAATCGAAGATCTGGTCGCGTCGATGCGTGAATGCCGCCGAAACCTCAAGGCCGGAAACGTCGAGGGCCTTTGCGAGGCGGTTCGGAATTTATTCGGGGACAATCCGAAATCAAATGCAATCTGCCTCTCCACCATCCACAAGGCCAAGGGACTCGAAGCGGACCGCGTCTGGATCATCGAACCCGAGAAACTGCCGCTTGTGACCCCCCGGCAGACGAAACAGCAGTTTGAAGAAGAAATGAGAATCAAATACGTCGCGATCACTCGCGCGCGGCGAGAACTGTTTTTTGTTTTCTGAAAGGAGCGAAAGAAATGAGTGACAAATTCACGTTGGTTCGCACGACTGGGATCAAGGTCGGGGAAATGAAACGCTTGCTGGCAAAGGGAAAAGTTCCGGATGACGCGGTTCTCCTGCTGGCATCGGATCAGGAGATGAACAGCATTCGAAAGGCCGGGCAGGCGGAGTTGTTCATGGTCCAGTTTCCGGAGGGAGTTTCAGCCGGAGACGAAATCGACCTCGATGAGAGCTACGACTACCTCATCCCGCAAAAAAACGAGCATTTGAACATTCCGGTCACCCGAGTGATTTTGCTGAGTTAGGTCAAGCCGCCAATGACCCTGATCAGAATCAAACTCGATGGTTTTCAACAAAGTCGGGGAATCCTCTTCGGGGGATTCCTTCTCGTGATTCGAGACCAGCCTGATTCGACGATTTCCTATTGGCCGGGTGTTGTCATCGAGGCAGGGGGATTTCTGGACATTGACGAAGGAAGCCCTGAAGGTGAACTGAGTTGGTTGCCGGGGACGGTGTTGGTTTTCGATTACCCAGGAGATTTGAAAGGTGCGAAGGCCTTCTTGGAAATGATGCCGGAGTTCAGCGGGCTGATTGAAATACACGACGACGAAGTCGTCGAAGGACCTGATGCGGTAGAGACGGGGAAACTGATGAGACGGGACTGGGAAAGCTGGATGGAGCAGGAGATCGAGAAGGAAGGTAAGGAGAGAACGAACGATGTCTGAATCATTGGCAAAACGTAACCAGGAACCCCAACGATTTTTCCGATTCCAGTCCCTGGCGCCGGGCCAGTACTGGAAAGCGTTGGAAGCTGTCGAGGAGTTCAAAATCGATAAGGGGACGGTGCTCCTGATCGAGGACATCCGTTTCATTGAAGAAAGGATGCACGCGGTGGTGTTGCGACCGCACCCTGATCGATTCGTCAATGTCCGCTTCCCGCCCGACTCTCATGAATTTCTGGTTGAGGTTTTTCTCGATAATTTCGAGTTCGAACCGGACGGCGAGTTGATTCGCCAAAAAGAAATCGGCGACCGCCAGAAACGAATTGAAGAAGCTCAGGCGGAGTTGGCCGAACTGAGTACTGATCCGGAGGTAATGGCTCGATCCGCCAAGGAAAGGGTTGTTGACGAAAGTCCCGAGGTGCTGCTTTTGGAGCGTGGGGGTTTGGAAGCGATTGAGCAAAACAGCGAAATCCGGGACGTGTTGTCCGGGGGGGAGGAAGCGGCAACGCTACAGCGGTTACAAAACGCAGTGGAGTTTCAGGTCAAGCTCGCCGAAGCCAGGGCGGCGATCCTGAAGGAAGGGATGGAGAAAATTCAGGATCGAATGAAGGCGGTCATGCCGTTTGTGGTCGAGCAAGCGGAACTGGCTTTGGCCAGGACGAAGGACGTTCGTGAATACGCCAAAGACCTTTCGAGAGGCCTTGAAACCCTGAACCTGTTCATCGGCAAGGACGTTGTGGTCGAGACCATACGGACCGGCGAAGAAGCCGCGCGTGATGTGCCTTTGACCTTGTATCAAAGGAAACTGGTCGTCGAGGAGGAGCTGTCCGTTTTCGAGACCGTGAGTGAATCGTTCGATTTTCGTCGATTGAAGGATTTTACCAAGGCCCTCAAGCGTTATCCGGAACTGGTTGCTCAAATCTGTCCGAGCCCACGGGGCGTCGTTTTGATGATGACTCTCCGGAACGGCCGCGATTACGAGGACGCCTGGCTGAACTATCGGATGAATCAGGAGAATCTTCGAGCGTTTCTGCTGGTCCGAAACGGAGAAAACGTCTATCTGGTGGAGTCTCCGATTACGACACATGAACGAGCGGAGACACTTTTCCCTTCCGACAAGGAAATGGCTGAGATCTTCGAATCGGGGTATTTCGAGAAACGTCCCCTGACTTTGAAGGATGTCGCTTATTCGGAACATTACCAGCGTTGGAAATCACAGGCCCTGCATTATCGTCGATTTCTTGTCCTCCTGGCCGGACTGGACCGCCGGTTGAAATTGTTCGGGGAGTTTTATGAAGAGCGCGACCAGTCCCTTTTCGTGTCCGAGTGGTTCCAAAAAAAGTACATGAGGTTCGTCCATGACGCTGACGGAAAAGGAATGATGCCGGACGAAAACCGACCCTCTTTCAAGGAATGGCTGGAAGGACGGAATCGTTACCTGAGATCGGGATCGAGAGTCATGGTTTCATTCGACGAATGTTTGACCTCGAAGAACAGCCCTGGCGCGTTGTGGGATACGAATTACCGGACCTATGCTACGAACGCGCGGTATACGCCGGTGAAATCGTTCGGCGTCTGCGTCGTTTATCGACGAGAAAGCCGTCTCTGCATTGATGTTGAAGTTTCCGGAACCACAAATGCATGGAACGACCGAAAGTTCGATTGTCGGGTTGACCTTTCGGTTGGCAGTCATGAATTCGGCTCGGTCATTTGCCTTGATCGGGTCAAGGTCGAGGATCTGTTGTATTACATCCAGAACCGGTCTGAACGTGTCCACTTTCGCCGTTACATGCGAACGTTCAAGGCCGCGGTGAAATATTTGCGGGAGGAAGAACGAAAAGAATCCGACCTGCGAAGGAAATTGGAAAAGGCGGTATTTGAAGCTGGCCTTTCCGATGAAACGGGTGCAAGGAAGTCGGTGGACGAGGCCGTTTTCCTGTGGCGTGCCGGCGGTCGAGGAAAAGAGCTGCCGACTTTCCGTGAAGCTGTCGAGACTGGGACCTGGAAGACGTTGCTGGACCTGGCGTGGACGGTTTTGAAACAGGATTCCTACCCGGTTGACAAAATCTTCCAGGCGGCCGAAGAGGTCGGACTCGTCCCATTGCGACTGGTGACCGACAAGCGAGGAAAACTCCAAATCTACACTCAACCGGCGGAAGGACTTGGCGACCGGGGCCTTTTCCCTATGGTTTATTGCTGGAAACTCCCGGTTTCCGTGCGGTCAAAGGAGACGATCCGGATCGGTAAAACCGGCCTCGGGAAGATCGACGACGGTGGCCGCTGGGCATGCCTTTTCGAAGCGGTGGCCGATGAAATTGTCCTGAAGGAAAGTGAAGACGCGAAGAAATGGTACCGAAACTCGCTTCCGCCCTGTTCCTTTGAAGATGTGTCGGCCTTCTATGAAATTTGCGACGATTTCGTCGAGAGCATGTCGAAATGGTTTTGCCGAAACGACCATGAAAGCTATACCGAGTTTCTTGCTACCGCGGAGGCCTTCCGGCTTGAGATAAATTGCGGTGCTTCGAGGTTTGTGAAAAATGGAAGCGTGTACTTCCCTTTCGGCCTGGTCTATTTGAAGAAGCGAAATCGGCTGTATTTTTTGAGCGTCGAAATCGACTTGCCGGAATTCCTGTTTTTTATTGCTCCGGATGAAGCACTCCGGAAGCAGGTCGAGAATTGGTACGTTTCCATCTACAGCAATACTCACGAAGCCAGAGAACGGGTGAGAAAGTGGACGCTTTCTTCAATAACCTTCTCTGTCCGCTGTGTTCCGGCTTTGATCTACGATGGTCCGCCCTATTTCTTCGAACATGAATGGTTCGATCATTATTGGATGGAGTGCAGAGAGGTACCCTTCAATCGTGGAATTCAGGATTTGATCGATGGAAAGGGCAATTTCAGGGATGACCAGAAACAGGTTTGGATTCATCCCTCGGTGAAGCCAACCGAAAGCGGTGAAATCGTCTTGGAAGAATTTCTGAGAACCTTGATCGAAAGCCGCAGGAAATTGAACGAGATAACGACATGAGCATCGAAACGGAAAAACTTGTTTCCAGGGCCAAAAGGCTCATCACGGGACTGGATCTTTTGTCGATCCCCGAAGTCATCAAATTCGAGCCGAGGTTTTCCTATGGCCATTTAAGCAAACTCGCCAAATGGACACATGCGAACAGCCTGCCGATTTATGAGCTGCCGCCATTGAAGTCGGCTTTCGTCCCGCGTGAATGCCTCGAACTTCTGATCAGGTATGCCGATGGGGAACGCAAAAGCCTGGATATTCCGCTGAAGGTCCGGCGCCGGATCGAAGAATTGCGAGGCGTCCTCGCCGCCCTGAACCTGATTTCCTCAACCGAACTCATCAAGAAAACCGGGGTCAGAAGTAAATGGTTCTGGGAGTTCGTGCGGAAAAATCCGGACTGGTTCGTTGTGTTCAAGCCAGCCGCAACGACCTGGATGCCGGGGGCCTGGGTTCAATCTTTCGAAGAGTACGTCGCCAACTGGAGACAGGATCTGGCGGTTCGACGGGAAAGGAGGAAACATCCGAAAACGCCGATTTACCAACCGAGGACGATGTCGGATTGGTCGGTTCCTTCGGAAGACAATCCCTTGATCGAATTCAACCTCGACAAGCTCCGAGACCTCCGAAAGGAGCTGCGGTTAAAACAGCATGAAGTCGCGGCATACGTCGGAATGACCCGGACCACCTACCTGAACGTCGAGAAAGGTAAGCGTCCATTGCGGTTGAAAGAGGTTGATCGGATCGAGGATTTTCTCAGGCAGCACTGGAACCCGGAGAAGCATGGCTATTTCACCGGATTTAGGCGGTGAACCGGTGAAATGGTCGTAAAAATTTGATATTTTCTTTTTTATACTCTTTTCTTTATTTGACTTTTTAGAGCTTCCGACTAAAGTTCAAAGGGTAAGTTGAACTTTTATGAGGGGGTCGGTATGGCGAACTACTGTGGAAACAGGCTGGTCATCATCGGAGGAAAACGCAGTGTGAAAGCTGTATGCGCCTTCTTGACCGATGCTTCTTTCGTAAGGGAAGGCGTGTGTTTTACGCAGCGTGTAATGGACCTGAACAAAATCATTCCGATCCCTTCGGGCCTTCCGCAAATGACCGCGTCATTGACTGACGCTCAGAAGCTCGGACTGATCGCCAAATTTGGGCACTGGAACGACTACGCCTGGCGAAAAGATAACTGGGGACAATCCTGGGATCTTATCGAGGTCGTCGAGGAGGTAAAGCCCTGTGCGGTCGAAGGCTGGAAAGGGTTTCAAGCGATTTTCCGGTTTGTGAGCAACGGGGCGCCGATCCAGCCGGTCATCGAGTTTCTGAGCGGGAAATTCCCTCTGGTGGGATTTCTGTTGGTTTTCGACGAAGGCGGGAACGATCTCTACGGAGGCGCAGCTTACTTCGATGACGAACAGGTGGACGAAATTTACTTCAGCGCGGACGAGTTGATGGGTGATGTCCCGGTAGATGATGAAGAGTGGTATGAGAAACGAGAAGAACGAGCGGTAGGCCGGATGGAGGAGGTTGAGTTCCACCTTCTGGACCGCCTGCGCCTGGATACGGCACTTCGAGGCTTTTCAAGAGGAAAGAAAAAGGCTGTCAAGCGAGACGAGCAGGGTAGTTTCGAAATCCCCCTACCGGCCGGTTTCGAAGTGATGCTTGAGCAATAACAAGATTCGAAAAACAGGTGGACTGACCATGTTTATAAGAGGTGTAGATCTTTTCTGCGGGGGAGGCGGCACGACCGAGGGGGTGGAACGTGCTTGCAAGAAGCTCGGGATCGAGTTGGACCTTACGGCAATCAATCACGATTCGAAAGCGATTGCGACGCACTCGATAAACCACCCTTTTTCCAAAAGCCTGCAACTTTCGCTTGAGGGTGTAAACCCGCGGAACCTGATTCCCGACGTCATTCATTGCCTTTGGGGTTCACCCGAATGTATCCACCATAGCCGGGCATCCGGTGGAGCGCCGAAGAATGATCAAAGCCGGGCAACGGCATGGATATTGCTTTCGTGGATGCAGAGTCACATGCCTTTGGCAGTGTTGATCGAGAACGTCCCTGAATTCGTGGACTGGGGACCGCTCGACGAGAACCGGAAACCGATTCCTTCCCGAAAAGCTGAAACGTTCAATGCCTATATCTGCATGATCAGGGCACTGGGCTATTCGGTGGATTGGAAAGTCTTGAACGCCGCCGATTACGGCGAAGCCACCAGTCGGAGGAGGCTTTTCATTATCGCGGCTTTGGGAGATCGGCAAATCCGTTTCCCTGCCCCGACGCATCGAAAACCCGGACTCCAAGAGAACCTGTTTTCTCCCTCATTGCCGGATTGGCGAACGGCGAGGGAAATTCTCGATCCGGACCTGAAAGGGAGATCGGTTCTGAATCGGAAAAAGCCACTGGTCGATGCGACGCTGCGAAGAATATCTATCGGTATTCAGCGATATTGGGGGCTGCCGGTGGATTTGCAGGACCCTGCGACGTATCGAGTTGAAGTCCCTTCGGATGAGCCGCTTGAACGCCTCTTCAGGGACCCGTTCTTGGTCAAATATTACGGGACGGGCAAATATCAACCGGTTACTCAACCAATCGGAACGATTACAGCAGGAGGAGGAAAGTTCGGAATCGTCGAGCCGTTCCTGCTTTATTACAACCTGAAAACCGTTTCAGGGATCGATCAGCCGATGGCCACGATTACGACCAAGCACCAGTACGCCGTTGTCGTGCCCCACGTCGTACCGGCTGGAAACAAAAACTCGATCACGATTGTGACCCCGACGTCGGAAGTAAAAATCGATTTGTTCCACCGGATGCTGCACAGACGGGAATTGGCCCGAGCAATGGGGTTCGGTGATGCCTACCGGTTTACCGGATCGATGAAAGACGCAATTCGGATGATTGGCAACGCGGTTCCGGTCCGCATGGCCGAGGCGTTGACGACAACCGTGCTGGAGGATCATGTCATTCCTGTTTTGAAAAAGGCGGCGACGTAATTCTTTTTTGTACTCTTTATTTTAATTGACTTTACAGCTTCGGTGGATAGAATTTGGAAATGCGGAAGGGTGGGTTGATGGGTATCTCGGTCGTCGGCTGGCCGAGGCTCTGCCACCTGGAACGAACCGGTTCGATTCGAAATGTGAAATCCAAAAGGTGAGGCAATGACGATGGACGGCAACAGAAAAAACGAGATTTCGCACCGGCTTTATGAATGCACCACTGAAAGTTCACTCCGGGATTGGGTCAGCTACTACCTGCCCTTTGTTTTTTTTAATAACGACTTTGTCGGCTTGGACTACAGCCAAGCCGCTCTCCTGGCGCGTTCGCTTGGGTGGGAAGACAACGCTGATTTGCTTGAGGACGCCAGCCGGACCCTCAAGGTAATCAATAGTTAAGGCCAATAAAGGAACAAGCTATGGCTTTCCGGATGGGCTTTCGTAACCACTGTTGGAATTCACACAAAAATTGGGGGCAAACACTATGCAGGAAGCTGTTTACGTGAAGGTCAAAGCGGGAAACCGTAGAGAAGCAGTCCGAAAGGTCCGATCCCTTTTGAGCGGTTCTCGGGCTGTAAAGGAACTTCAAGCATTCGATTACCTCTCACATGGTCCTGAAATCGTCTCGCAAGAGAAATTCGAGGAAATCCGTTTACGGGAGAACGAGATCGCCAAAAAGAAGGTCGGAGAGCTGATCGAACAGCTTCAAAAAATCGACGAATACCTGAAACGGGATGGAGCCACTTTTCGAGATGAAGACATCGAAATGGACTTGGTCGCCTTCAGTCTGGATGCACGGTTTTTGAGAGCCTGCCATGTTTCCGCCCCGGAACGAATGACCTACGACTTCGAAGAGACGATGGGGCAAGCCGGTGAGATTTTCTATGTTCGGGCGATGAGGCATTACTGAATGAGGTTCCCCAAGAGAAGAAAACAAAGCACCGAGCTTTTTCTGTGGAAACCGGAGAAGTCCCCGGTCGTTGTCTCATGGGGTGCGGGCGTCGATTCGACGGCAATGCTTCTCAACCTGAAGCGCCTCGGGGAGAAACCGGATTTGGTGGTTTTCGCGGACACCGGAGCGGAAAAAGCGGCAACGATGGCTTATTTGCCGGTTATGGAAGAGTGGCTCGAAATGGTCGAATTCCCTGCCCTTACGGTAGTTCGACGAAAAGGATGCGACGGTAAGCACGGGTTCTACCAAACACTTGAAGAAGAATGTTTCACCAAACGGATGTTCCCTTCGTTGGCCTATCACCGAAATCACTCGTGTGCCACGAAGTGGAAGGTGGAGCCTACGGAGCGTTTCATCAAAGGTTGGCTACCGGCACGATTGGCATGGAGCTATGGGATGCCGGTCGTGCAACTCATCGGCTTCGAGAACGAAAAACACGAGATTGCCAGATGTAACCGCCTTCCGGAAAGCGAACACTACAGCTACCGGATGCCTTTGATCGAGTGGGGCTGGTCTCGCGCGAGGTGTATTGTTGAAATTGAGAACGACCCGCTGTTGAATGAGATTGCCGCCCGTCATGGGGTTCCGGTGCTTCCACCGAAATCGGCGTGTTATTTCTGCCCGGCCACCAAACCCGAAGAGCTGGTTCAATTGGGTCGGACGGAACCTGCGCTTTTGAACAAGGCACTTGAGCTGGAACATCTGGTTGCTCCGAAATTGAGAGCGCTTGGTGGTTTGTGGTCAAAACCGACGAAGGCCAAACCGGCGAGCTGGACGGAGTTTGCGACCGGTCACGTACTCGGAATCGGAGATAGAGCACAGGGCAACGTTTTGTCCGAGTTCTCAGAAGTAATTCTTGAGAACCGGTTGGCCCTCAATCGCCAGTGATCTCTACAGAAGGCATTCGGGGCCGTGAATTTTTGTTTTCTTTTGAGGAATCCAATGATTACCGTATTCGAGCACCCTTGTAGAAATTGTCTGTTCTCGGAAAACAGGTTGGTTTCCAAGGAAACCGCCGAAAGAATCGTCGAGGCGTGTCTCGAAGAGCAGACGGAGTTTGGGTGTCATACCGACCCACAACACATGTGTCCGGTTTTCTTCAAAAGGTATGGAGAGGAGATCTCCATCGTCCGAGTTTTTTCCCAAACCGGAAAGGTTCTTCTGATTACACGAGAAAACGATCCGCTTTTACCCAGCTTTCGAGAAACCGGCCGAGAGGATTACGGTTTTGAACAGGATTTGTCCGGGACTTGTGAAGGAGCAGAGTAATTTTCTTGAAGCCAATCATCATGCTTTTCGAAGATCTGAGTTCGGATGGACCGTACTCGTCCACCGGCAGGCATAGGATACAAGCTGGTGCAAATACGCATGAAAATCTCCGGCAGCGATGATTTGTCGAAATGTGAAACCGACGAAAACGATGCAAATCTGGCTTTCCTTTCCCGGCCGGCGGCGGGACAGTCTTTGTACGGGGGCGACCACCGAAGAATTTCGCGGGTTCATCGAGGCGGAAATCGAGCTTGGCCGCGCGACGGCGGATGATGCTGCGCTTCGTCGAGTCATGGCGGTCGAAAGACGAGAAGAGGCCTCAATCGTCGGTACTGTCGAGTGGGTGTTGAGGGATGACACGAATCCCTTTGGAGATACCGCTATCGGTTTGACCCGACAGGAAAAAACGGTGACTGGTTGATGGTGGTGCGGCAGCGATTCTCCGACGGTCGTTCGGTAGAAACCACTTTTCCAATCGACGAGGTTGATCTCCCCGCCATCCGCAGACGCTGTGAGTGGAAACGACTGGGGAGAGATTTGGACCCAGCGACTGCTTTGTTCTGCGATGAAACCGAGCCTTAACATTATGATATGGGGAACACGAAGATGGAGAATTTAGTCCATCGGTTGCAGGGGCTTATACAGGGCATTGGCCGTAGAGTGCCGGGATGTTGGAAATACATCGAGCAGTTTCAATCGGGAAGGGGAAAGTCGAACCCTGATTGGCCTGCCTGGTGCTTTCTACCGATCAGCGCCGCGCTGGCAGTCGTCACCAAAATTGTTCCGATGACCACCGACCCGACTCGGGCATACCTGCCGGCGATCCTGACCGGACTGGCAAGCTGGAGGGTTACCAAAGGAATTTATTCGTTCGACGCGATTGTTCTTGAATCCCTCTGGTCAACGCCGATTGACAAAATACCATCGGAAATTCTGTTCCACCTACCCGAATGGTGCGTTTACATCCCTACACCCGGTAAGAACTTTGATGGAAAACCGTTGCTCGGTTTTTTTGTCCACCTCGAACACGACACAAACTCCGGAAGGGCGGAGCTGAGGTTTCTGCTGGATCAGAACAGAGCAGGTGAGCCGTTTCTCATTCCTCTGGCACTACATTTGAATCGGCCGACGCTGAAGGAGGCCGTTGAAGGAGTCGTCGAGGAAGCAGTCAGACAGATAAGTCAAAAAGGGGTTTCAAAAACTGTCGCCCGGATGATGGTCGAGGGAGTAGAGCAACAACGAGAAATTTTCCCGTCATTACTTTCCTTGACCTTATACCTTTGCAGTGAGGGGACGGAAATCCGGCCAGCATCAGGAAAAGCCGAACTGCCTTCAAAACCCGCACCGACCAGGACGAAAAACGGAGATCGGTTTTTCGAAGCGAGTCAAATCCGGAATTGGGATTGCGGCTGGCGAATCGGCGAAGCGATCCGAAAATCGATAATTGAACATGAAGAAAGTGAGCGCGCCGCCGAGAGAAGAAACTCACCTCGCCCACACATAAGGCGGGCGCATTTTCATCACTACTGGATCGGAAGCGGAGACAGTCGGTGGCTTCACCTGAAATGGCTGCATCCAGTTCTTGTGAATGCAGATAATGGTCAGGAACTGCCAACCGTTATCCGGCAAGTTCGTGCTGAAAAATAATGATCAACGGAATCAATAGGAGAGAGTGCGGTCGGTCGAGACTAGAAATCCAAGACTTCGGGCCGCTTGCTCTAAGCCGAAATTCTAATTTGCTTTCAAAGGACTTCAAACCTACTCGGAAATTTTTGAAGTTTCAGTGAGAACGTCGAAACCAACCTGCCGAGCAGTGTTGGCGATCTCTCCGTCCAGGCAGAAGAAAACACGTTCGAAGGGCTTCTCCTGACACCAGCAGAGTGCCGAAGCGAGATGCAGGCTGTCGGCAATCCGGAGACCGAACCGGTCGATCAAAGTGGTGGAAAGGTCACGCAAGTGTTGTGTTGGCTGCATCTCACTGCATTGCAGGAACAAACGGGTAAAATCCGAGGACAGTGACGCGACGGCTTCTGGGGCCGTTCCGGCTTGAGACAGGTTCCGAAAAATGAGTGAAGCCTCGACGGGGGCGCCCCACCACGTCGTCGGGCGGGAACACTCTTTCCACAATTGCGGAAAGATGGTCCGTTCAGTGCCGTCGAGGCAGAGGGCAATCAGGGCTGAGGTGTGCCAGAGCGAAAATTCAATCATTCGTGGACCTCCCCAAGGTTTGTTTGAAAACCGAGAGGCTGATTCGCCCGCTGGGGATTGGGTGAAACCCAGTTTTTCGACGCATCGGGGCTTTCATCTGCCCGGTGGCCAGCAAGTGTCGTTCTTGTGCGTGAAAATCTTGTTGTTCGAAAGGGACCAGTTTGGCGATCACGGTGTTGCGGTCTTTGATGATGATTTCCTCTCCAGTTTCACGAAGGGACCGGAGGTAGTGGCTCAACCTGTTTTTGAGATCCCGAATGTTGACTTCCATGATGCGAGTTATTTGTCTTTGGGGGGTTGATGAATTGGTGGAAGGTAACTCACACGACAACGGTGAGATCTTTGAAGGTCTCGATGAGTGGCCATTGGCGCTTGATCCCAGGCCGGATTACGAAAGCAGTATCATCGTGTCTTGAACAAATGATTCGATGTCCGCCCTGGACATCCTCTTTTTCAATGATGTCGCGTAGGTTGAGACGCTTTGGGACGATAAGGATATGGTTACGGCTTTTGAGGGCGAGGAGACGAGTTTCACCAGTGATGGCAGGTATTGTGAAAAGGAGTTCAGTCATCCTTAAATCCCCTTGGGAGTCGCTGAACAGTTCAAGCTGGAGCGTGAGGGGGTCTTGATCGTAGATTCCGTGGTAAATCAGATTGATAGGTCCGGAAGTGTTTAGAGAAAGCAGGAATAAGCCGACTTGGGATTTTCCCAATCTGGCCCGTGAGAAGAAAGGTGCGTTGTTGAACGGTCGATTCAAACGAACTGAGAGTCTGTCCATCGAGTGCCCTTCCTTTACAATTCCGTCCTTGGTGTTCCGAGAGTGTCTGATAAAGATTTAGTATGCGAATGTAGCCATTGTAGCTACATTCTTCGAAAATGGGGTTCCCCCAGTAGTCGCGAAAAAACACACCATTAGGCCGATTTTCGTCCAGACCCCGTGAAAAAACACACCATAAGGGCATTTTGAGGTGCCCGAGACCTACTCCGAAGTCAGTTCACGACTCAGGGGCGGAATTGCGAACAATTCTTCGCGTGTGGATTCCAGCTTTTGGGACTCTACGCCGGCAAGCCAGTCGGCCAGCGTTCGCTGGGTTTTGGCATAAATTTCGTCCCGAAAACCTCGATTTCGAATCTTCTCCCTTCGCGCCTTTAATAGGTGATTCCGCAACCGGATGATGGATTCGTCTCCAGGTTTCGGAAACCCGGTGACGAGGACGGTTGCGAAATGTTCGAGTCGCTCATGATCGGCCGAGTACCAGGCTCGGGCGATCACCGCGCCGAGGTATCCGATCTGAAATCCGGAAGACGGTTTCCCAAAGAGTTTTTCCGCGAACCCAATGGCCTGGACATGAGCGTTGAAGAATTCGATGAGTTCCTGCCGCCCCGGTTTGACCGGTTTCGAGCGAGTGGCCAGGTGATGGCCCCCGATCAACATTTCCTTGGTGATGGCAGAGGAAAAGAAGGAAGCGCCGGCGTCGACCATCGTCAAAACCTGGTGGATCGTTCGTCGGCGCCCGTCGTCGATGGCCAGCAATTCCTTCTCGGTCAATCCGGTAGTGACGAGGAGTTCGATGGAAATGCCGGTTTCGAGGATGGCGGTCAGGCGGTGCTGTCCATCCCGGAGTCGGCCCTGTTCGTCGAAGGCGATTCCCTGATGTGTTGTCTGAAAAGTGCCGGCAAGCAGTGATCGCGACAGTTCCTCGACGAAAGCGCGACTGATCGGGCGATTGGAATGATTTGTCGCGAGCCATTGGGCGGCGAGTTTGGGCGTGACTTTGACGAGCTTTGTTTTCAAAGGGTTGGCACTCTTTCCTGTTCAGGATTCAGCCGGATGTGAACGTATTCATCGCTTACTTTTCGTCAGGACTCAAACGTTCAAGAATCCGGCGGCTATGGCGGTCGCGTTTGATGGCGATGCGCTGGACGTAGACGCGGGTGGTGGTCTGGTTGCGGTGGCCGAGGGCATCCTGGGTTTCGCTCAGACTCCCGCTCATTTCCGACACCATTCGCGCGAAGGTGTGGCGGGTCTGGTGCAGATGAATGTCGCCGATCCCGGCTTCGACGGCGTACTTCTTCAGGTTTTCGACGAAGGACCAAGCAACGAGTGGAAGTCCCGGCTTTCCCGCGCGGTCGTGGCGCGTCCAGAGCGGGCCATCCTTCTTCAGGATCGACACCCGCCGCGCCGTCCGCAGGTATTCCTCCAGGGCCTCGCGCACCGCCGGATCGGCAACCTCCCGACGCTGGTAGTCGCCACCCTTCACTTTTGTCCGGACGTACATCGTGCCGTCCTCGATCTCGATGTCCTTTCCCCTGAGTGAAAGCACCTCCTGCCGCCGGAGGCCCGTGGCGAAGAACATCAGCAGGAGCGCGTAGTCGCGTTTCCCGACCGGATCAGCTTCGGCGGCGCGGTTGCGGACCACCTTCAAAAGTTTGACGACCTGCTCATCGGTCAGGGACTTCGTACTCCGGCTCTGGTACGGCTTCGGCGCTTTCGGCATGGCGTACCGGACGGGGTTGCCCCGGAGCGTTTGCCCGAGGGCGGTTTCGCACATCGCCCACTGGAAGAAAGAAGACAGATGGCACGCCCGCGCGTAGACGGTCGTCGGCTTGAGGCCCCGCTTCGCCATCTCCCGAAGCCAGGTCTGAACATCCTGTGGCGTCACCTCGCCTGGACCAACCTTGACGAGGCTGAAGAAGGCTTCGACGGAGCGCTGTTTTTCGCGCCGGATGTCGGCTTGCCGAGCGAGACCGGTGGAGGTGGTCGCTTCCGCCCAGACCGCGACCGCTGCTTTCACCGCCGGGTCAGTCTGGTCGATTTTCACCAGTGCCGTCATAGGTTTCGGCTCCTTTCCTTTTGGTTTCTTATCCGAAGACGACTCCGACAGGTCAACGTGGGAGATTTCGCCGAAATCTCAGAATTTATCCCCCTCGACCGGTCTCAGGTCTGATTTTCGCCACCCCGCCGCCGATCGGTCGGGGACAATATCAAGAAATTTACGTTTTCCGTGAAGCCTGCATAAATATCAAATTTGCGCAGGCTAAAATGAAAAATAGCAGAGATTTACCTATTCGATGTATTTTTCAGGAACAGAACCGGTAGCCATTGACGGGAAACGGTTTACACGACGAAAAATGACATAAAAGTGAGCGCGCCATGAAACGACGCCCCAGAATCTCCGACCCCATTGCCTCACCCGCCGGCGTTCGCCGGGTTCTCGACACGCTGCGAGAAATCAGTCCCGTCCCGATTCCGGCGACGGACCGCAAGGTCTTCACCCTGCTCAACGCAGTCAGGCACGTCGGACGGTATCAGGCGACCGACAAACCCGGTGGTCGCCCGGCGAAATTCGACCGCGAGGACCTTCTGGCGGTTGACCGGGTACTCCGGACGGCTCTTGAAAAGAATGGGCGCCCCAATCTGTCGGTCGCGTCATTCGTGGGGTTCTATCTTCCGATCCTGCGTTATCCGGCCGATGTTGGTGAGGCCCTCTCCGAGAGAAAGATCAATCTCCTTGAAGCCGCCCAGCTTGCCCGATTGACACCTGAAAACCTTGGGGTCGATACCCGTGAAGCCAGGCGCGTCAGGCAGGACACGCTCATGCTTCATCTCAGACTGGCGGCGTCGCAGGCGGATCTGCGGCGCCGGGTGACTGCCCTTATCAAACCGCTCGACGACGACCTTGAATTCGCCGACCGCGCGGCAGACGAAATGATCGAGGTCGGCGACGGCCGCCATTTGTTCTACGAGCAGTTGAAGCACATTCATCAGGCCCTTCAAATCATCCGTCCCGATGACCTGGATGACGCAACCCTCGAAGACATTCTCGACAAGTGCGACCGACTGGTCGGGTGTCTTCAGCGGGCGACGGCCTCAGTGAGGCGGCGGAACACCCAGACGAAATCAAATCACTTCCCCATTTGAAGTAAATGATGTAAATTTGTATCGGAATTTCTTACAAAAAAAGTCTTCAAAAGCCAATGCAAAGCATTCAATCAAAGATATTAAGCCGGATTTATGGTCACAAGAAGGGGTGGGTGTTTTCACCGAGAGATTTCCTTGACCTTGGCGCGCGCCCGGCCGTGGACCTGGCACTTTCGAGGTTGACTGAAAAAGGGACGATCCGGCGACTTTCGCGAGGACTCTACGATTATCCGAAGGTGCATCCCAAACTCGGATTGCTCGCCCCAGGCGAAGACCAGATTGCGCGGGCCATCGTCGGTCGAGACAGGGTGAAGCTGCAACCTTCCGGGGCCTACGCCGCCAACCGGCTTGGGCTGACCGAGCAGGTCCCGATGAAAGTGGTGTTTCTGACCGAAGGTGCATCGCGCAAGCTCCGGGTTTTGAACCGTGAGTTCATTCTGAAACGGACGACCCCGCGCCAGATGGACGCAGCAGGAAAAACGAGCGGACTGATCATTCAAGCCCTGCGTCATCTCGGTCGGGACCGGGTGGACGCGGCCGTCATCTCCCGCTTGAAATCGACGATTCCGCCGGAAGTCAGGCGTACTCTCGGCGCCGATGCCAGACTGGCTCCGAGTTGGATCGGCAAAATCCTGCTCGACCTGGCGAAGGAGGCGTGAGATGGAATCATTTGTTCTCCTTCCCCCTGAAGAGCGGGCCGTCATCTTTTCGGAAGTCGCCGCGCGCATCTCCCTTCCGGTCGGAAGTGTCGAGAAGGATTTCTGGGTATGCTGGACTTTGAGACGGCTGTTCCGCCTGCACGAAATCGGCACGCATTTGACTTTCAAAGGCGGGACATCGCTTTCAAAAGCCTATCGGCTGATTGAACGTTTTTCCGAAGACATTGACATCATCATCGACCGTCGGTGGCTGGGATTCGAGGAAACCCAGCCACCTCAGCCGGAGTCCTCGAATACCCAAAGGAAAAAGCAGGTCGAGCGCCTGAAGCTGCTCTGCGAGGAACAGATCCGAAACCGCCTGCTTCCGATTCTAACGGACGATTTCAGGGATCATCTTCCGACAGGACTGAGCTGGGAACTCAAAATGGATGACGATGAAGGTAGCACCATTCTTTTTGAGTATCCGATTTCCGGGACTGATACTGATTCGGCTTATATCGGTCGGTTTGTCCGAATCGAAGCCGGAGCCCGGTCCGACGACTGGCCCTCCGAATTGGCCTTGATCCGCCCGTTCGTCGCCGAAAGCATCCCCGATCTGATCGAGGACGCCGAAACCGAAGTCCGGGTCATCCTGCCGGAGCGGACATTCTGGGACAAGGCGACGATTCTGCACATCGACAACCAGCTTCCAGCCGAGAAACCACCGCGCCGGAACCTGTCCCGACATGCCTACGACCTACACGCCATGATTCGGTCGGGCATCGGCGAGCGTGCGTTGGCCGCCACGGATCTCTTCAAGCGCGTCGTTGACCACACGGTGATTTTTTTTCCTCGCGGTGGCGCGAACTACGACGAACTCCGACACGGAAAGATTCGCCTGGTTCCGCCGCCGTCCCGAATCGACCACTGGCGGAGCGATTACGCGAGGATGCGGGAAATGTTTTTCGGCGAGCCGGTCGGTTTCGATGAAATCGTGGCGACGTTGGGAGAATTCGAAGAACTCTTCAACCGGTCTCGGAACACCGGATCGGAAGTTGCGGGCTGAAAAAAGAAAAAGGCAATGTGACGTCTCCGCCGCCAAAGCCTCCGTCGGCATGATTGACGTATCGACGGCGACTGTCAAACGCAACGTAATTCTCCGGCAAGCCGGGTGACCCACGCTTCGTTTTTGAGCAATCCGAAAAACCTCCCGGCTCCTTCCAGTGGTCACGCCGGAGCCAGTTCCCGCCATCCCGCGCCGACCACCCGGATCGCCGACCGAAGCAGCAAAAGAACCAGCAATGAGGCCACGACAATATCCGGCCAACCCGCGTGGGTGACGCGGACAAGTCCGGAGGCGAGGAAAACCGAAAGATTCGAGGCGATGTCGTTGCGGGAGCATTCCCAGACGGACGCCATGTTGACGTCTTCGTTGCGGTGTCTCCAGAGCAGGAACAGGCAGGTCCCGTTGGCAACGAGCCCGAGAAGGCTGAAAGCGCCCATGATCTCGAACACCGGCACCGCCGGGTTGAGCAGTCGATACACGATTTGAAACGCGATGGCCGCGGCGGCGAGGAAAATCAATCCGCCCTTGAAAAGCGCGGCCCCGCCCTTGGCGGATGCGCTTCGGGACACGACGTACAGGCTGAGGGCGTAGGCGAGCGCGTCTCCGAGATTATCGAGGCTGTCGGAGAGCAGGGCGGAAGATTTGCTCCACAGCCCGGCCCCGACGATGACCAGAAACATCAGGGCGTTGATCGCGAGAACGATG
>JAYRXE010000039.1:0-1588 GCA_041917695.1 Minisyncoccota bacterium | reverse complement strand
TGCCTGTATCGAAAGCCCCAAGGGGCCTCGGATGCATGCCTTGGATGGACACGAGGCCGTCTACACCTTTGGCGGCAAATTGATCCTTTCGAAGGTTCACTGGGTTATCGCTGGCGGAGAATCCGGAGTGAATGCCCGTCCCTGTGACCCACAGTGGGTACGTCTCATTCGGGATCAGTGCCTGCGTCATGAAGTCCCGTTTTTCTTCAAGCAGTGGGGAGAATTTCTTTATGAAACACAAGTCCCCGAGGGCGCCGATTTGCTGAAAAAGCCCGCCATTGTTTCTCCCAGCGGTGGGCCGAGTTTTTTCCGGATCGGAAAGCAAGCGGCCGGTCGTCTCCTCGATGGTTTTGAGTACAGCGAGTTCCCGGAGGTGAGAGCATGACCAGACCTCTGAAAAATGGGTTCAGCATCCATGAAGCCGTTGAAGCCAAGACCTTTTGGGTCATCCAGTTCCGGTATCCAAATTCGGACGTGAAGTCGGCAAGGGAATATCTGATTCTCACCATGGGAGATCCGTGGCTGTTCTTCGATCTTCAGTCTGCCAACGATGCCCTGGCCGACCTTCGAGAAGAGGAAGAGATCAAGGACCAAGACATCGAGCTTCGCGTGGTGCGGTACGCACCGGCCAAGGAGGTGGCCGTCCCATGAAAGTTCAAGTTTCGATTGATGCAGACAGCGGCTACATCAAATTCACCCCGCCTTCTGGCGATTCCTACAGCTTCGGTCCGTATTGGAGTGTTCAACGCAATTCGCCACCGGATTGGCAATTCGAGATGGTGGAAACTTTCGGGAAAGACCTGAAGCGTTTCCCCCTCGAAAATACAAATGAAGCGCTTTCAATCATCAGGCGGCGCGCGGAGTTTTGGTTAACGAAGTTCGCCCTCGAAATTGATCGCGAGATTGTCATTTTGAGAGAAGCAATGAAGGAGGCCGTCGAAAAATGAATAGCAAAGAAGCCAAGTTTTCAGGGTACGAACAGAGCAACGCTCGATACAAGAGTGCGGCCTGGACTCAAAAAATCCTCACCGAACACATCGAAAAAGAAGGCATGAAAATGCTGATGTCCCTTCTTGCGGCTGATGAACGGTTGATCTTTTCCGAGATGACCCAGCTTGAGATCAACTCCTACCCCTGTAACTGTGAGCATGGGCGCTACCGGTTGAGGCTGGAAAAAAGGAATCTGATGATTCGTGCCGCGACTCCCGCGGGTGCGATTTTGAAGATGCTGGCAGCCTTGCTTGATGGGGCATGGTATCCCCTGACCCCGATCATCGCTCGGGTTCCCGATGATCGCCCGACACCCGAGGAAAAGATGATGGAATTGCAGGATCGGATTCAAGAACTTGAAAAAACTCACGAAGAAGATCGGGTAGCCATTCAGCATGGGCAAATTGTTCGCCATGAACTGGAACGCGAAATCCGTGAACTTCGAGCACGGGAACGCCAGGGCGAGAAGGGAGAGCACCTAAATTGAGTAATTTCAACCTTGACGAATTGCTTGCCCGCCGCCGATACCGGGCAAACGATGGTCCACCGCTTTTCTCGCCCGAGGAGCTTCTGGAACGTACGCTCGTCTCCTATCCGG
>JAYRXE010000038.1:0-1098 GCA_041917695.1 Minisyncoccota bacterium | reverse complement strand
TGGGTAAGGGAAAAGGCGCGCCGGAATTCTGGGTAGCAGTCATTCGCCCCGGTAAGATCCTTTTCGAGATGGAAGGGGTTTCGCAGGAAGTGGCGGCGGAGGCAATGCGGTTGGCGGCGCAGAAAGCGTGGAGAACCGGAACATATTCGCCCGATCCCGGCGGAAACTCGGGCAGTATGCGCTGTCAGATAAGAGCGCAAAGCCCTATTCGATGCTCGTTGTCCCGTTCAATCACTTTTGGTCGTGCGCCCGTCGAGCCGTGGATCCCAAAGGTGTTGCAATGGTCAGACGAACGGAACCATACTAGCTTTTATGGCCCTCCCCCCAGAGTATCTTGAACTCCTACCAGAAATGAAGGCGCAGCACGAACGCTACGCCGCTATAGCTAACCGCATTATGGAAAGCGGAATTGGCGACACTCAGCTTCTTGTTGAAGACGCCAAGATGAGGGAGATTGACGGTAGGCTTCAGGCCCTGAGGATGAAGTTGGGGCTCATCGAGTGCGTGTCCGCCCGTCCGTGTCCGCCCGTCTCCGTGTCCGCCCGTCAGCCTGATGCGTCCCTATGGCACTTCGACCAAAACGCGGTCCAAACGAGAGAAAAATGTAGAGATATGCTACGCCCACTACCCCGATTTCGCCAGGAACCCGAAGCCTCCGGCGAAATCGCCGCTGCACGCCGGGGGCGAACGCCACTAATCTGCTGAAACCCCCCACAAAAATCCCGACGCCAGCCGAAACCGCCCCGCCAAATTTCATCGAAACGGCCACTGGGACGGGTCGTTCTGTCCCAAGGACGGCCCATGAGCCTACATCGTTTCACCCCTGTCCCACCATCGTTTGCCGCCCGATCCTGTTTCAATCACTCGCCAAACGAACTCTTCCCAACGTTATAAAAGACCCTTTGTTCTTGACATCTGATCCCGTCATGATACTGTCTGTTCTCCCAGCCAATGGGAGAGACACCCTAGTCCTTTTTGTTTCCCCGGAAAGGACTCCTTCGATGCCAAATCGACCTGGACTACAAACCGAGCCAGGCGAAACTCCGTCGTCGCGCCCTCAAGCAGGGTTCCTAAACCCACTTCGACAGATTTCGACAC
>JAYRXE010000037.1:0-679953 GCA_041917695.1 Minisyncoccota bacterium | reverse complement strand
GGAGATATACATCACTCCCCCGACTACGATGGCCCCCACCGCGATGATGCCCCCGATTGCGAGGGCGAAGACGTAGAAATCGCTGATGAAGGTCGGAATCGAGGTTTGTTGGATGTCGGGGTTCAGGAAGTCTTCCTGGGCGCGGGAGATAAAGGGAAAAAGAAAAAGCCCCGCGGAGAGCAGGGAGAACAGCTTTCCCGCGCTATTCGCTCGCCGCATGGGCCTCGGAAAGTCCTGTGCGGGAGATGCGATAAAGGGCTCCGCCATGCTTATTGATGAAATAGATATACCGCGCGGAAATCGAGACGTCCCTTCCGTCGATAGAAGGAATGTCGGTGGAGCCGCTCGTAAGGACGGTCTCCACCGAGCCGTTCAGGGGGTCGATCTTATGGAGGGAATCGGTTGAGGAAAAAGTGTTTTTGAAGTAATCGTCGGGATAGACGCTACCCTCGGGAAGGTTTCCCGGCGCAAAGCAGTAGATTTCCGTTCCGGATGCGCCGCATTTTTCGGGGAGTGTTGCAAAGGCGAGCTCTTTTTGCACGCTTCCGTTCGAAGCGAGGAGTGAAAAGCGGTTTGGCGCCTCAAAAGCGACCCCGCCTAATTTTCCGCCAAAGATACGGACGATGAGCCCGGCGGCTTCGCGAAACAGTGGCCGCATGGAAAGGGTGCGAAGGGAGAGTTCCCAGGCGGAGGCGGTATAAAACGCCGAAGGTTTTTCCGAGAGGAGGAGGGTGTCGGCGCCGGTCGCGGCAAGCGTTATGTCGCGCATTCTGAAATTTGATACAAGCGTCGTGATGACCGGTGTATTGCGGACGAGATTCACGCGCACGAGTGCTCGATTTGAGCCTTCTTCATTGATGCCGATTAAGGTTTCATCGTTTCCGCCCCATGAGGCATAGGCGAGGGATGTGGGGAGGGGGCGCCATGCGCGGTCGAGCACGTCGTAGATGCTCCATGTCGGGCGTTTTGGGTCTCCGGATGAGACGAGAGCCCGCTTTTTTGAAGTGCTCACAAAAACGCCGTTCAGGGACGGGATGGCCTTCTCGGAAACGGCGATATCGCCTTCCGGATGGGCTTGGAACACTTTCCCGTCGCGCGAGAAATAATAAATTTCCTCATCTGTATAGGCGATGTAGGCGAATGCCGGACCGTTTGAAAGTTGGGTGATAAGGCCTTCTTCTCCGCCTTCTTCGCGTACGGAGGGCTTTTCAGCGACTTCCGGCGTTCCCGCGTTCTCATTTCCGCCCCCGCCGATCTGGATGGGAACCACCTCGCTGATTTCGGGGAGTGAAGGCACGTCGACGCCTTTCAGCAAGTAAAAAAAAGCCCACGCGGCAAGGCCAACAACAACGACGAATGTGATGATTTTAAGCGCGGTCTTCACCCTTTTCCCCTAATTGTATCACGGAGGGCTAGTTTGCGGACGGGCAATACGGAAGCGACGCGGGGTCGCCGCTTCCTGTGCGCTCGGCAGGCGGAATATGAATGACGATTTTCAGCTTGCACGCGTCGGTTTTTGAGACGGCGAGCGCGGCGGTGAACCCCTCCCCCGCCTCCCGAACGGATGCTTGGAGATCCTCGCCGGACAGCGTGATATAAAAGGTTTTATTGTACCCCGCGTACTGAATGCGATATGTATCGGTGGTGCGAATATCCGCATCGCCCGCTTCGGTGATGAAACTCGCAGTGCGGTAAAAATTGTCGGTGCGAACGCTGCCCTTTGGGCTCGAAAACATAAGCGTCGCTTCCGTTCCGAATTCACGGCGCAATTCTTCGGTTGAGCGGATGCGTGTTGAGGTGGAAGCCGACTCCCCTCCGGGAAGTGGGAGGGTCGATATTTCCTCAATTCCGGAGGGCTCCGGTGGAAATTGAGGATTGGTATTCCTGAATATGAGGAATGCGATTCCTCCGATGGCGAGAATGACGACGAAAAGAAGGATGATTTTCTTCATGGATATATTATAAATCGCATTTATTTGCCGAAGTTTGCCATGCGCCGATTCCCTGACTTTCATGGATGCGGCACGCGACTTTGATATTGGGATTCGGCTGGGAAAGGAGTGCGCGGCACGTGAGCCAATTGGCGGCGGTTCCCTTAAATTCGCACTTGTATCCCAAGCGCGGCCGTGAGCGGTCAACAAGAGTCGTTTCGCCCGTATAGAGGCCGGCGCATAAATTTGCAGCCGCGTCCCCGTATATCGCGCGGACATGTTCCTTGTTTGAGATGACGTTTATTTGAAACAGGCCCAAACTGAACGGATGGCGTTCGTTTTTCGGGAGGCTCGCCTCGTTTTTGCAGAAATCACTTTCAGAGACGGCGGCGGGGTTTTCACTGCTTTCCATGACGCAGATTTTCGACATTTTTTCCAAGTTTCCGGCGAATGTGGAGCATTGCGATTGGAGATTGGCGGGTGCGCAGAGGCCGGTGCCGACGCGGCAGTCGAGGTTATTACCCTCCCCTCCCTTTTTTATCTCAAGCGATGCGGTGTTGGTCACCTCATCCGAAAAATTTCCGTATGCGCAGAGGTTGGTTCCGGAAAACGAGGAGTCGGGATGGCGGTATACGAAGGCGACCCCGTTTCCTGAAACGGAAATTGAATTGAGGAGGCAAATCGCCTTCCCTGGGTCGCCGCTCACGTGCCGGGGGGTGAGATTCCCGGTGTAGGTATATCCTTCCGGAAGCGGAAATGATACCGCCGAGAATCCCAGGTCCTTCGGCTGTTTCGTGAGGTCCATCACGAATTTTCCTCCATTCACCGAAGTAACGAAGTACGGCGTCGTGCCGGGAAGGATTTTCACTTTTTGGGGGCAGCCGTCCGCGCTTGATATGTCGGGCAGCGAATCCCATTCGAGGACGGTGTTCTCGTTGGGAAAATTTCCCGATTCCTTGGTCCATTCGAAGGTGGGCAGTTCCGACCCTTGTGGCGGTATTTTCACCGAGCCGGGGCATTGCGCCAGGGGGGATTTTTTTCTGCAGACGCAATTGCCGTCCTTGTCGCGTTCCGCCTGGGGAGGGTTTTCCGCGCAGTACGGAAGCTCGGTCATATCCGAACAGTTTTTAAAGTTTGCATCCTGAAGCGTAGCCACATCCAAGGTGACGAGTTCGGGGTTTACCGTCCGCAATATCACATAGGCCCCCAGAAGAAGTCCCAAGCCCCACAAGGCCCCCAGGATGATGGTCTTCCCCTCGGTCTTCTTCTGCGGGATGGCCCCCTCGGAGATATACATCACTCCCCCGACTACGATGGCCCCCACCGCGATGATGCCCCCGATTGCGAGGGCGAAGACGTAGAGGTTGCTTATAAAGCCCGGAATGGAGGTGGTTTGGGGATTAAAATCGGGCTCTCCGAATTCGACGTTTACTTGCGCCCGAAGCGGAAGCGCCCACAAAAGCGCGGCGAATGCCGCGCAAAGTATCACCGACCGTATCACCGAAGAGGGTTTCACTGAGTTACCTGGATGGTGGTATCAAAACGGGCCTTTTCAAGGGAGAAGACCTTCGTGGTGGCAAGCGACGTTATCCGCACCGTTCCGGAGCCCGCTTTCGGAGCGCCGAACTGGATGAAAAGAGATTGCTCGTTCTCGTTGGGAATGTCCCGGTTGTCGATGCGCCAGGAGAACCTCAAATCGGATAGTGCGGAAACGTTCCAGAAATACGGTACGGCGAGCAGGGAGACGGATGAATTCGCCGGAACCGATCCCGAGGGCACGGACGATTCCACGACAACTTCCTTTGCGCGCACTGGAATTTGAACACTCGCCTCGGTTTTTACCCCGGCGCGTTCAAAAAGGGCGCGCACGATATGCGAACTCCCGCGCCGGGATTTTGCGGTGAATTGTATTTCTTTTAATCCCCGCCCTTCGGCATACAGTTTGTTGTCGAGATACCATTTTACATTCGCTTCCGAAACGTCGAGGAAGCGTCCTCCCTGGAGCATTTCGGCGGAGACGGTAACGGGACTTCCTTCAGTGGCGTAGGCCTTTCCCGGATAATTTGCAGGGTAAAAATTTTCCGCATTCCACGTGAAAACCAGCTCTGCCGGGTCGGTTTGAGCATGTGCGGAAAGGAATGAAGCGCCGATGAGCGCGGGAAAAAGGATAAAAAGCGGGAAGATGTATTTTTTCATCGATGCCTTCATTATATATTACTCCGCCCGCCATTCGCAGACGGAGGCGTGCCCGGTTTTGCGGTTCCGCCTGCGGATTTAGCCGGTTCGCCGTTTCCCCCGCCGACCGCGGCTTTGAGTAGGGAAAAGGGTTTGTTGTGGAGGATGCATTCAACAACGAACACCACCGGGAGGCTCAGGGGGAAAAGGAAGGCGATGCATTTTACGAGGACGCGGAGGATGGTGAATTGCTTTGTGGAGCCCTTGCCCCAGAGCATCCAAAGCCCGTACGCGGCTGCGGCAAAAACGCGGATTGGCGCGTTCAAGATGATGCCGATGCCGACGAAGTAAAGAAGGGTGAGGAAAAATTCGAGGGCCAGTATGACGAGGAGGAGGAATATGAAATCAGGGCTGTCGAACTCTATTTTCCGGTATTCCCCTTTGAGGATTCCGGCGACCGCCTGGGTACCCGCGTCGGCGACGCCGACCGCAAGCCCGACGGCGGCGCCAACTGCGGTGCCGGCTCCGGGGACGACGCTTCCGGCTGCGGCGCCCTCAGTGGCGCCGCCGAGAACTCCTTCCCCCGCCGCCGTTACCGCGCCTCGGGCGACCGTCCCGCCGACCGCTCTCCCGCCGGCTTGTATCGCGCCCCGCCCAGCTTGCCGCGCGACGCCTCTTCCCACGGCTTCGCCGATGTCTTCGACGGCCCCTTCAGTTTCGCCTGCAACGCCGCCCCCCGGCCCCGGCGCGCGCCCTTCGGGTTTTGCGCTCCGGCCCCGGATGCGCCGTTCGGCTTCTTCACCCCGCTCTTTCCATTCGTCGATGCGTTCTCGACTGCTTTTTTCCTCCTCCGGCTCGTCATGGGGCGCCTCCTCGGGGAAAAATTGTCCGAAAGAAATTGAATCCGGCGAAGGGCCGGAGTCGTTCAGCGGGTCTTTTTCTTTTTCGTCCGCCATGGGGGGATTAAAGGCCTTTGGTCGCTAAAATCTGCTCTGGATTCGTGGTGATAATCTGGTCTTCGGTGTAGGACGCGATGATTTTTATGGCGACATGTTTCAATCCGGCGAAGAAAAGGCCTTCGCCGACGCCGACTTCCAAGAGGAACATCTTCTCGCCTTCCGTGAGGTTGAAGGCTTTGGCGAGAAGTTCGATGGATGTCGGCGATTGCTTCAAGAGGAGCTGCATCGAGGAGTTGGTGATGATCGGCTTGCCGAATTCCGATTTCAAAAAATCTTCGACGTCCTGGGTGATCGTCGTAACGCCGAGATAATATTTCCTCGCGCGCTTCACGAGACCGAAGAGGAATTGGGCGCTGTCCTTGAATTTCATCATAATCCACGCCTCGTCGATGACGAGCAGGCGGGAAGCGAGCCTCGCGCGAATCAAGTTCCACACGAAATTGAGGATGATATACATGGCAATGGGGCGCAGCTGGTCTTCAAGGTCGCGGATGGAAAAGACGATGAGCCGGTTCTGTATGTCGATATTCGTCGGCGAGTTGGTGAAGCCGGCGTACGAACCGCGGGTGTATTTTTCCAACCGTTTGGCGACATTGGCGCCGCCGTCGGTGTTTTCCAGGATGGTTTGGAGGTCCTGGAGCAGGGGCGGCGTGAGATTCTGCATCGAAGAGAAGTTTTCCGGAGTGATGTCGCGCGAGGCGTACGTTTCAAGGATGACGCGGTCGAGAATCGCATCTTCTTCGGGGGTGATGTCTCCCACCATGAGTTTCAAAAGGCCGGTGATATTCAACACATGGGAGCGGAATACGTCGGCGGGCTCTTCGCCCTCGGGGATGATGGGGATGTCGAAAGGATTGATGTGGGTTTGCGAGGTAAGCGAGATCTTGAAATAACTTCCGCCGATGGCGTCGGCAAGGTTTTGGTATTCATTTTCCGGATCGATGACGATGACATTCGTGCCCATCATGAGCGATCGGAGGATTTGGAGCTTGGTGGCGTATGACTTGCCGGAGCCGGATTTGGCGAAGACCACCGAGTTGGCGTTCTCAAGGCTGAATCGGTCGAAAATAATGAGGCTGTTGTTGTGCATGTTGATGCCGTAGAGAATCCCTTTTTCGGAGGAAAGTTCCGGCGAAATAAAGGGAAAAAGCGATGATGCCGGTCCCGAATTCAAGGGGGTGAGGACGGAAAGCTCGTCTTTTGCGAGTGGAAGGACCGAATTTAACCCTTCGATCTGCCGGAAGAGGGCGGGCTTTACATACACGAGTTTGGACTCAAGCATTGAAGTGAGGGTCGTTTCTATCTTTTGGAGCCGTTTGGCGTCCGGACCGTAGACCGTGATATATACGCCGATTTGGAAAAGTCGCTCACGCGACTGCTGGAGCGAATCGCGCAGGGTTTCGACATCCGAGTGCGCCGTTTCGAGAACCGGATCGCGCACGATGCCTTTTTCCTGCTGTTCGATCATTTCCGCTTCGATTTCAGCCACCTTCTTCCGCAAGTTTTTCAGTGCGAGCGCGGTATCCATGGGATGCACGAATATTGATATATCAAGCATCTCCGGAAGGTTGATAACGCCGGAAAACCATCCGCTGGCGAGAAAACGCGGGTAGGTAAGGATGAAGAATGTTTTTGCGTAGTAATCGCCAATCTTCAGGTAATTCGCGTTCACCTCGATGCCGGCGGGAGCGATGACATTCGGCAGGTCTTCCGCGGAGGGTGTGTATGCCTTGGGGAGTTTGGTATCCATATTATTTTTTGAGGTCGCCGATCGAGGTCTTTTCCCGCTCGACGAGCTGAGGGTTGTACAAATTGTAGAAAAGCTCGGTGAGTTCCTCGTCTTCCAGAGGGATGGCGCGGAGGCCGATTTGCTCCAGTCCGCCGATTACTTGTTCCACGCGCTGGGAAAGCTGTTGGAGCGTTTCTTCGTCGCTCATCTGCGGTTCCGCAGGCGTCTGGGGTTTTCCGAATATGCCTCCCAAAAGGCCGGTGGCCGTCGGAAGCTTGACGAGCTTGTGATGGGGAACGACCACGAAGAAGGTCTTCGCAATGATTTGATTTTCCTCGACAAATTGCCGGATGAATGCGATATATTCCTCAATTTGAATCTTTAAAAGCTGGTTGGTCTCTTCTTCCTGCCGCGCTTTCATCTGGTCCAAGTAGCGGGCCACATTCACTTTCCGCGAGTGGATGAAAAATTGGACGCTGAAATCAAGGGTATTGATAAAATTTTGGAAGGAATCAAGGATGAGATTTTGTTCATCCTCCGATTTCAAATCGAAATTGATGCCGGAAACCATAACAATGCGGAAAAGCCCGCCTTTTTTCAGATACGCGACTCCGCGATCTATCTTATCGATTTGAACGAAGTCCTGGGATGCTTTCTGCACCTCTGCCATACTCCCCTATTTTAGCCGACTGGCCCTTTCTTTACCAATCGGAGTCTAGTAATCCACGCGCTTTACCAGTTTTTCCTCGCCGGTTTCAAAGGTAGCAACTTCGAATCCCGGTTTTTCGCGCACGATACCCGGTTCTTCCGGGGCCGCCTTGCCTTTTGCAAAGGCGTTGCCGGTTGTCACGTGGAGGGCGATGGATTTTATCTTTTCCTGGATGCTCATCGAATGCCGCGCTTTCTCAATGGACGTTTGGGCGACGGGGTCGACGACCTTCGGCGACGGCCGCTGCCACACGTAGGTCTTTGAGCCCCCGACGAAGCTCAGCATCGAACCGAGGATTTTATGCGATTCCTGGCCGTTGATCTTTGCGAAGGCGAGAAAGCCGGCGACGCCGGCAATGGGAAGGGCGACGATTATCCACACGAAAAGATTGAATACGTAGTAGAGCCCGAAAATGATGAGTCCGGCCACTGCGATATAACCGAACTGCACCATATTCAAAGAGCCGATAATCTTCGGCTTTTGGTCAACGAACTGGGGAACCTGGAACGTGGACATGTTATTTGAAGGATACCGTGTTTCCCTCTATATGCGGAGCCGGCTCCGGCAAGGGGGTGTGGAATTGGCTGTAATGGACGGTTTTCTTTGCTCCCGCCTCCTTCAAGTCCTTTCCGAGAGACCCGAAAACGGAATCTCCTTCGGCCGGAGCGGGGGCGATGTCTTTTTGGACGGTTTCGAAAACACTCTGCGCCGGTTTTTGCACTTTGGGCGTACCCGTCGGTCCCGCAGGCTCCGCGGCGGATTCGATTTTTACCGAAACGCGGGGGGCCTGTGTGGGTTGAGCGCTCCGCTTGAAGAATCCGAACGGGAAAGAAAAGCCTTTTTCCGGGTTTCCTGCCGGAGTCTTTTTCAGGGCGCTGTCCTCTTCGGTGCGGAGCATGAAAGGCGCGCTGGGATCCACCGCCTGGTTTTCCGCCGCCTTCGGGAATTCAACCTTGTTTATCTTGACCGCCTTCTCGGATTTTTCCTCGACGACCGCGACCGGAACGGAGACTTCCTTTTCCTGGATGACTGATTCGGTCCCTTTTCTGAGGTCGCGCGTATCGCCCTCAAGCGGCTTTACCAGCAAGCGGTAGGCAAGCTTTGAAACGTTTTCTTTTTGTTCGGGGGAATAACCGGAGAAGATTTTTTCAAATAATTCTTCCCAGCGCTCTTTTTCCTCGACGCCTAAAAGGAAGAGCCCTACGACGTATGAAAAATCAACCGTTTGTTGGCGCTCCCACTTCAATTCTGAAGAAAGAGTGGTTATTTTTTTTGCGGAAGGCACGGAGAAGAAGGCTTTTTTGAGCGCCGGTGAAAGTTCTGCGGGGTAGGAAGCAAGCGATTGGGTGGGACGAGGCAAGCCTTCCGAGACATCGAACAAAAGACCTTCTGCAAGCGCATTCATAGGGCTTCCAATGAAAAAATCGAGAAGCCACGGCTTTTCCTTGGTTAAATACGAGGCCTTCTCATCAACGCTGATTCCGGGAATCTCGCCGACGACCGAAAAATGAAACGCCGCGAGCCATTCCCAATCAAGAGATGAATAGATTTTTTCAAAAAGCGTCTCCTCCCCTATTTCAAGGAATATCTGCGCCAATCGCGGGACGATTTGCATCCGCCATTCGTCGGAAGTGACGCTGCCCCGCACCGCTTCATCGCCCTGGATGATATTTTTCCAATAAATATCCTGGACGGTCTTTCGCGTGTAATACCCCATCAGCGTGAAGAAGCGGTCCATGGCGGCCTTAAAATCCTTCTTTTGCAGAGGCTCCCACACGCCGTCATCCCATATCGGAAGCCGAACCAGGATTTCCTGATACTCTTCTGCGAGGGGTGCTTGGTTTTTTTGAGAAACGGGCATGGTGGTTATTCGTCGTCGTCTTTATCTTCTTTCTTCCCGCCCTTTCCCTTCTGGTTGAATCCTGCGGGACGGGAGGGGTTGAATTTCGCTACGCGCCAGTAATTCTTTTCGGCTTTTTCCATTTTCTCAAGAAGTGCGGCGTACCGGGGGTCCGTCCTACTCCCTCCCCTCGTAGTGAAGGTTGAGAGGTCGCGCCGGGAATTTTCAAGTTCGGTCTGCGCAGTCTTGAATCTCGTTACCTGCATTTGAAGCTGGGTATGTTCTTCCGACTTCTTATTCTTCCATTCAAGCGCCGCCGCTATCTCTTCCGGTTTTGCGAAGGAACCCGGTTTTGAGGCGTTGGTGTAAGCATCATCAGCTTTCTTAACTTCGTCCGCGAGACGCTTCATCTCCTTTTGGAGCTTGTCCATTTGGAGTTCGGGAATCTGTTTGTCTTTCGCTTTTCGGGAGCCGGCAAGATTTGTCTTTGAGAGATCGAAATTCGAGGATTTCAGCTGGTTGCGGGTGTTAGCATCAAGGCGCTGCATGACGCGCAGGTTGAAATCGTCCTGCGTAGTTTGCGCTTTTGCAAGATTCTTCGCGGCGTCACCCTTCTTTTCAGCGGCGTCTTCAGCCGAATCAAGCGCCTTTTCAAACTGGGCGTTTGCGCGGACATATTCTTTCCGCGCGCCATCAAGTTTGTCACCCAGCTCCTTAAGCTCTTTGTTGAGCGAAGCATCCTTTGTTTGTAAGGCTGACTTCTGCCCTTCCAAACCGGTCTTTTGCCGTTCGAGCGCGCTTTTCTTTGCGGGATCGGTTTCAAATCTGATTTTTGATTCGAGGGTTTGGATTTCATTCTCAAGACGCTGGATTTCCGCGTTGTTTGCGGTGATTTCAGCCGGCTTATTAGTTAAATCATTTTCAAGAACATGAATCTTGTTCGCAATTTCCGATGCATATTTTTGCGCTTTAAGCGAGCGGGCCGCTTCCTGCAATTCCTTTTCCTCAGCGGTTTCTAGCTTTTCTTCCTTGTCTTTTACGTCTTTATTTACATCCCCGCCGGCCTTGCTGACCATCCGTTCATATCCTGCCTTTTCTTCGGCGAAAAGCGCGTTTTTATGGAATGCCGCCGCAAGCTCCAAATCCCCGCCGGTGTATTTTTGAACATTCTTGTCGGCTTGTTTTTCGCGTTCGGCAGCCCACCCGAGCGTTGTTCCGTGAAGGCGTTTGCCGAGAGAGCTTATTACGGCGTTGTTTGAAAGGGCCATCCTTTGGGCGAGACCCCGACCCATGCTGGAGGAAGCTGCGCGTTTTCCGCCTTCGAGGGTCCGTTTCTTCGCCCATCCGCGCGTCGCGTTCGCCCACGATTTGCCGATGGAAAGCGATTTCCCCGCGCCTTCGATGGAGAGTTTTTGACCCACGATAAGCGAACCGATCATGAACGCCGCCAAGAGTATTTGCACGGAACCGTACATCATCGTCTGTTTGAAGAGGTCGGAGACGCCGGAAGCGCTGAAGAGCGAGGTATCCCGGTTTTGCGCGATGGCGTAGAATCCGTCTCCCGTGAGAATCACGAGGTAGATGCAGAAGATGGAAAGGGGCATGAAGAACGCGTGTTGCATGAATTTCTTCCACCAACTGCTGAAATTGCCTTCGAGGCCGGGAATCACCCAGGTGAGCCAGGTGATAGGTGCGATGGCGAGAAGGAAGCTGAGCCATACGAATCGTATGACGAAAAGGATAGCCAGGGTGCCGATGACGAATATGCAGATGGCCAGGAATATCATGTTCACGAGACGCGCCGTCATCGAAGACGAGAAGTTCAAATAGCCTTCTGCGGCGCCGCCGGTGATGGGGCCTCCCGCGAGATACGAGATGTCCTGGGCGGAAGGATCGGTCAGGATGAAGCTTTGGGGCTTGAAAAGCGTGGCGAGTTCCACCGCGAAACGCACGCTTCCGCTTACCCCTTCAAGTCCTTGAGCGGAGGGATCGCCGATGCGGTCGAGGAAGTAGTTCGTCATGACGTTCGTAAAATTCAAGAGCACCGTCGGGATGGCGAGGCTGAAGTTCACGAGAATGGCCGCGGCGATGAGTTTCGGCAAGAGCCGTTTTGCTTCGTAATCCTGGAAACGGACGATGGTCGCGAGGGCGATAAGGATGATGAAAAGCACAAACCCGAGATTCGCGATGTCGCGGGTGATGCTCCATCCCGTCGCGATGAATTTATACGTTGCGAGGTCGGGATTCAGGATGTTGAAATTGAGGTCGATGATGAAACCGAGAATGTAGGAAACGAGCGCGAGCACGAAACCACCCATGATGCGCACCAGGCCCGTGAGAAGGGTGACCGGCGCGAAGGTTGCTTCAAGCGTGGCTTCAGTCACCTTGCTCGTCGCGGTCTTCACGATTTCGGGTGCGTTAAGAACCCCGCTTACCACGGGTCCTCCGACCGCGCTCACAATCGATTTCAGCGCCTGTGCGTGGGCGACGGCGGGGGTGGCACTTATCGCGAGCGCAAAGAAAAGGGAAATACCCGCGACGATGCGGGCGGTTTTCCTGGTTCCTTGGGTGAAGATTTTTGAGAACATTAGCTCGAATTTGCCGGACCGACGCACCGGTTGCGCTCCCGCGCTCCCTGCGCATAGAAATCGTTCACGAGGGAATTATGGGCGCTCGATTCCCCTGTTTTTGCGTTCAGCGAGGCTTCCAATGCGTTCACATTCGCCTGGAGCGTCGAAATCACATTCGGCGGAGTCGAACCGGTGATCGCCTGGGCTTGGGTCTGGTAATCAGCGGCGCTTGTTTTCCCATTCTCCCAAAACGTCTTGAAAGGATTAGTGAGGCCCGTGAGAGTTCCCGAAACGGCGCGGAGTTTTTGCATGATGACGGTCCGGTTTCCCGTGGGCCACCACGAAGGAGTCGGGTCGGGATTTATAAATGCCGGGAAGAAGGCGGGATGGTAATCCATGCACACGGCAAGCCCCTCGGGGCTTGAGGTCGCATTCATCATTGGTAAGAGCGCAGTTGCTTTCGTAAGCGCCGCATTCGTTGCCGAAAGGCTTGTTGAAGCCGTATCGATGAGAAGATTGGTCTTGGAGATAAGCGCGCGTTTTACCTGTTCATTCGCCTGGCCTTGAAGCTTCTCTCCCGTTTCGATGCTTTGATAGTTTTCAATATCCCCCTCGAGGCCTTCAAGATATGAGCTTGGGTCCCCTCCCCGTTCAAAGAGATTGAATCCGCCCTTAAGAATTCGATTGAAGACCGCGTCGGCGATTCCGGAAATATAGCCCTGGATATCATCCATGCCTAATACGTAATCAATATCCTGCGTCGCCACTTTGGCGGCGATAGCGTCAACAACGGTAGGCGGAGTGGATACATATTGGCCGCTTCCGGTCGCGTCATCCTGGCAAATGTATTTCGTGTTGGGAATATTCGAAACGGGCGCTTCCTGTTGAGGTTCCGTGATTTCAATCTTCATGTTACCGTTGGCGTCTTTGTAATATGCGCCCGCCGCTCCGCCGATGCCGCCGCTCGATTTCGCGAGCACCCATTGGGTGCAATCAACATCGGATTGTGTGAGGCCCGAGGAAAGAGCGTTCTTTGCAGCAAGTTGCTGTTCTTCATTCGCCTGGGCGAAAAGACGCGCCATCATTGCAACGTCTTCGGGGTTATTATTCGGCATGGAAGCGACTTGGAGTCCGGCAAAGCCGCCTTTTCTAAAATCACCTTTGAATTCATCGACATTCACTTCATCGGTAAGGGTGCACGCAATGGTGTCGGAAAATCTGACCGAGCGGACGCGTTCCATGATCGCCGCTTTGATGCCTTCCTGAAGCGCAGGGTCCGGATAGAGGTTCGCGAGGTCGATTTCGCGGAGGGTGTTATTCGCCGCTTCCTCGACGGCGCTTTCCGTGAAGTCTTTGAAGTTCGTTATGTATTTCGGCTCGCGGTCGTCGCGAATCCAGGCAATGGTATCGTCAACCATGTTGTCGAGAAGTTTTTTCTTCAGGTTCTGGAGCGCAACCTTGAGCGCGGCATCAGTGATGCTTTTGATGCATTCGTCGAACTGAAACGCGCGCGTTCCTTTTTGGGCGCCTTGGTCGGACGTGGGGACCTTCTGATCCAGGCCAGGAATCGACGGGAGAAACCCGCCCAAAATATCACCCATGATGCCGGAAAGGGCTCCTGAAAGGCATTTATCCACCGATTGCGCTCGCGCTTTGTGCGGGAAGAAAAAGCCGCCGGTGATGAGTACGGGAATAAGTGCCGCGGTGATGATTTTTGAATACATTGAACGGTGCATGCTTACAGGTCTTTGCTTTTTTCCGAGAGGATAGCGGAAAGCGACAGCTCTGCCGCTCCGATGCTCCGAAGTTCCGCGGCGGCCACGGCAGCTTTCACCGGATCGTTATCTATGTCGGCAAGCGCATGGAGTGCCGCCGCTTTATGGCGGTGGATATTCACGAGTTCGAGATGGAAGACTTTCCAGGAGCCGGGAACGGTGACGGAAAGCAGATCCCCGGCAAGCGAATCAAACTTCGTTGCGAGCTTCTCGAGCTTTCCCGAATCGTTTTTTGAAGTGAGGTCGTTCAAGGCGACGCCGAGATCCGTATTGAAATCAATGCGCTGTTTTGCGGCGGTGTTTTTCAAATTCTCCAGATATCGCCGCACGGTGGCGTCCGACGTATCGTTCGTCACGCGCAAATCACTTTCCGACGCCGCGTCGTACGGGATGCTTTTTTTGAGTTCTTCCTGAAGCGCGAGTTCAAGTTTCTCCGCCGAAGGGAGGGCGAGGTATTTATCGACCGGCCCGTCCGGATTTTGGATGGCGATATGGAAACCGTATTTTTCGATGACGTTCGAGGTGAAGTCCGAAGTGTTCAGTGGGTCGCTTCCATTCTCCCCGCCGAAAAGGAAGCGGTTGTCCGAAGTTTTTTCTCCGCGCAACATCGAAATGGGATCGATTGCCGGGTGGGTGGTGCCGAGTATGATCCACGTTGAGACGAAAAGCGCGCCGCCAAGTATCCAGAGCGCGGTATAAAATTTCCTTTTCGGGTTCATGCGCGATTTCATAGCGTTAGGGAATGAGTGAAATGCCGAACGAATAAACCGAATATGCCGTAAAGGGGCATGGCGTCGTGGGATCTTCGTCGCAGGGTTTTACACAGGTGGGCGCTTGGTAGGGAAAGGCAAGAAGAAGGATGTTTCTAAGCGGCGAACCCCAAATACTGAAGTATTGGTACCGGCGCGTGAGCGGCGTGGTGGCAAAAGGGCCTTCCACGGTGCCGTACGTCGTTTTGACGTCGAATGCCGGCTCCCCTCCGGTGCAAATTGTCCCGATGCGCGGAATTACACGGCCTCCATAAGGACGAAAAATATCGATTGCCGACGCGCGCGGCGCCGTAAAAAAGCTCGCGACTGCGAAAAATACGAAAATGCAAAATAAAGGCAGACCAAGCTTATTTTTTCTGCGCTCCATTGCGCTCATTATACAACACTTCCGCCATCGCGAGAATGCTTTTTGATGAGATTTCGTGCGGTCTTTGCGCGGGTTCGAGTTTCAGGGAGCGGATGAATTCTTCGGTGGTCTTCTTATCGCCAAAAATCGCGGAAAGATTGTTGAGAGCAGTCTTCCGCGGCTGGGAGAAAAGGGCGCCGAAGATTTCCTCGTAAGTTCCCTTCAGGCGGTCGGGCCATTTCTCGCTCCCCTCCTTTCCGGTTATCACAACGACTCCCGAATCAACTTTGGGGGGCGGCGAGAAACGGTTTTTCGGGACCTTAAAGGCTATGGAAGGCTTCCCCCAAAACTCAACCGCCGCGCGAAGCTTCGACATGGGGCCTTTTTCTTCCCCGATACGCTCTGCAACCTCCCATTGGACCATGAAAACCGCCTTTTTCGGGGGTTTGGGGAGGCCCCACAGGGTCCGCATGAGTTTTCCGGTGAGGTAGTACGGGATATTACCGAACACCACTAGGTCTTCCGTAGAGGCCCTTGTGGTTAACCTGGGGATTTCGTCGATTGCATCCCCGTGGATGACTTCTGCAAATGCGCTAAAATCATAGGTTTTAAGGGCTTTTTTGAGGTTTTCAGCCAGGAAATCATCTTTTTCAAGGGCAAAGTACCGATTATGGCTCCCCCTTTCCCTTTCCCGTTCCAAAAAAGGAAAGGTAAGCTGTCCCTTCCCGGGGCCAATTTCCGCATAAATACAGCCCTTTTCAGGCTCCAGGAGGGCTAAAATATCACGTATAACCTTCTTATCCTTTAGGAAGTGCTGGCCCAGGGACTTCTTGGGGCGAACACCCTTAAAAAGCTGGTCTCCCCCGCCTTCTTGTGCTATACTCATTACCATCTGATTGATTCTAGCATCCATGAGGAAAACGCTTAAGGAATTGGCAAAGCGGGAAGGTTTCGACCGGCTTCTTTTCGTGGCTTCGTTGGGGGTCGTTGCCATCGCCCTCGGATTCCTCGATTTTTCCGCGTACCGGCTTCCTGAGAGCCCGCTCCGCGCCCGGCAGGGGGTATTCGCGGGTAAGAATTTCACCGCCTCCGCTTTTTCGAACGGCGTCGAGTTTTTGGGCGCATCGCGGACGATAGAAAAAGCCTTTTCAGGGTTCGAATCCGACATGGGAGTCCTGAAACCGGCGCTCTTTCCCCCTGATTACAGTACGACCACCGAAGAGTAAGGAATGATTGGCGCGGAAGCGCTTTTTTATTTATACCTCTCCCGCCCGAAGGCGGTAATGGAAGGCTTCCGCAAGATGAGGCGTTCCGATTGTTTCCGCACCGTCGAGGTCGGCGATAGTTCGGGCTACTTTAAGTATCTTGTGGTAGCTTCGGGGGGAAACAAAAGACTTCTCCATGGCTGACTTGAGAAAAGCTTCGCCCGCCGGTTCAAGTTCCGCGATTGCTTCGATATCCTTTGCGCCGATTTCTGCGTTTGATTCGCCGGAAATCCCGAGCGAACGGAGCCGTGTCTGCTGGAATTCGCGCGCGCGGAAAATCTGGTCGCGCAGTTTCATCTCCCGATTTTCCCGTCTCTCGGCAAGCGCTTCATACGGTACGCGCGGAACGAAAAGCTGAAGATCAATGCGGTCGAGGAGTGGGCCTGAAACGCGTTTTTGGTATTTTAAGACCTCATAGGCGGTGCAACGGCATTCTTTCTCCTTATCGCCGAAAAATCCGCAGGGGCATGGGTTCATCGCGGCGACGAAAATGAATCGAGCCGGAAATTCAAGGCTTTTTTTCGAACGAGCGACGCAGACCGTGCCGTTTTCAAGCGGTTGCCGGAGTCCTTCGAGGACGTCCCGCCTGAATTCCGGCAGTTCGTCGAGAAAGAGGACGCCGCGGTGCGCGAGACTGATTTCTCCGGGGCGCGGATTTGTTCCGCCTCCGAGAATGGCGCTGGGACTTGCGGTGTGATGAGGTGAGCGGAACGGACGCGCGTACCGTTCAAATTTTTCTCCGGCGGCGCTCCACACTTCCATGATTTCGAGAATCTCGTTTTCCGAAGGCGGAGGCAGAAGCGATGCGAATGCTTCGGCGAGCATGGTTTTCCCCGCCCCCGGCGGTCCCGAAAAAAGGATATTGTGCCCGCCCGCCGCAGCGATGAGAAGCGCGCGTTTGGCATTTTCCTGGCCACGCACGTCGTCTATCGAAGTTTTTGAATGCGCATGAACGCCCGCAAGTACGCCGGCCGCCGCCGGCCGGATGGGGGCGATCCCCTCAAGATGATGTATCGCATCGCGGATGTGCCCGACGGGGATAATCTTCACGCCTGCCATAAGCGCGGCTTCGTCCGCGTTTTCGCGCGGCACGAAAAGCTCGGCGACACGGAGACGTTTCGCAAGGCGGGCAATGTTAATGACGCCCGTGACGGGACGAAGCGTCCCGTCGAGCGACAATTCGCCGACGAAAAGCTTGTCCGCGGCTGGGAAAGGCTTCATCTGTCCGGTCGCCATCAGATACGCGAGCGCAATCGGAAGATCAAACCGCGAACCGGCTTTTTTGAGGTCTGCGGGGGCGAGGTTGATGGTGATGCGCCGATTTTCCTTAGTCGGCGGTTTCACGCCCGCATTTTTCAGGGCTGAATTCACCCGTTCCTTCGCTTCGGAAACAGCCTTGTCCGCCAAGCCGACAATGGTAAAAGAATGGAGGCCGACGTTCACGTCGGCCTCCACATATACCGGTTCCCCCGTTATTCCTTCAAGCTCTGCGGATAGAAGGCGAGGGACGGAACTCATAGACTATTATTCCTTACCCGCTTGTTTGCACGTTCGGCACAATTCCGATTCGGGATCGATATCAAGCACTTCTTTTTCGATAGGCTTCCCGCACGATTCGCAAATGCCGTATTCGCCATGCTCGATCTTGCGCAGGGCTTTCTCGATGCGCTCCAAGCGCGCTTCGAAAGATGTCTGCATGCCGAGATTCGCCGCAAACTCTTCCGATTCGTCGGTTTTCGAGTCCAAGCCGTCTACGTCGTCGCCGAAATTCTCCGGTTCGGCAAGCGCGTGGATGCGGTGTTCCAGCTCCTGCTTTTCGGCGAGAAGTTTTTCGCGGTATTCATTCATGAGCTTAATAGCCGAGGTGTTTGGCGATTTGTGCCGCTCCTTCGAGATTTGAGCTCACGATAAGGTAGCGGTCAAACCACACGTAGGCGAATTCCTGTCCCCGAGTTGAGAATTCAAGGACTGACGCCGCGCGGCTGCCGATTTTACCGTCCTTCCAGGAAAGCTGGGTTCCCGGGTCGGTAAGGTAGAAGTCCTTAATGGCGGGTTCGGATTGAAATGCGTTCATTTCGCTTTGCACGAAAGCCATATCGCTCGAATCCTTAAGTTTCGCGACGAAGCCGAGCCACGTGCCCGATTTGTTCGTGTAAGAAACAAAGGTAAAATCGTCCTGGAAATTCAACGTCCGGTCCGACGTGAAGAACGTCGGGAAGAAGAGCTTGGAGAAGGTGCTGAAGGTTACCGGCTTGTTCTCCGGGGTCTTTATCACGAGCTCTTTGAAGAGCGCGACGGTAGTCGAAGCGGGCTGAATCGCCGCCTTGACGCCGGCTGCGGTAAACGACTCGGGCTTCACCTCGGAGGTGAGGTCCGCAGGCGTTTTGAAGAAGGAGGCGTGTATTTCGAGCGTTTCCGGCAAATTTTCCTGGGTGGTCGCCGGTTCCTCTTCGGTTACTTCCGTGGTTTCCTGCGTTTCCGTAACCGCCGGCAATTCGCCGGTGGGATTCTGGAGGAACGGAATGAGGAAGAAATAGGCGGCCGCCGCGATAATGAGAATCGCAAGACCGATCATGAGCCACATGAAGAGGTGTTTGTTGCCGTTTCCTGAAGGAGAAGGATACGACGGCGGAGTCGGCGTTTGCGGAATGGTCGGCGGCGTTCCTCCCGTCGACATATCGGCCACGTTGAACGACCCCGGCGCAATTCCCTGGGGCGCGGAGGACGCGGACGGCGTCGCTCCCGGCGAGTACGGTGCGGGGTTTCCTCCGCCCGACTGCGCGATTGAAGACATATCTGATTGCATGGTGCGCATTTCTATTTTTTGGAACGGAACGCTGGCCAAGGGCGACTCCCCTTCACCGGTTCCGATGAGTTTCGACTCTTTTTTCCCGTTTTGACGGTCGGGTTCCATGGCTCAATTCTACCACTTCTGATTTCGCTGTAAATCAAGGCTTTTGAGGTAAAAACAAAAACCCCGTGAGGGGTTTTTGGCGCCAAGACGCGGTACTTAGGATTTCATAGCCTTCAACGAAAGGCCTATTTTTCCGCGCTCTCGGTCGATTTTCACCACCTTTGCCGTGACCACTTCGCCGAGTTTCAGGACGTCTTCGACGCGGTCCACGAATCCTTCCTTCAATTCGGACACGTGGATCATGCCGTCATTCCCTCCCCCCAGGTCGACAATGGCTCCGAACTCAAGGATTTTCACGACGGGACCCGTTACGACCTCCCCCACTTCATATTCCTTGATGATGGCTTCGATGGACTTGATGGTTCGTTCCACCAAATCCTTTTTGACGCCGGTGATATAGGTCGTGCCGTCGTCTTCGATATCGATGGTCACTTCTCCGCCGACGGCCGCGATGAGTCCCTGGATGTTCTTACCCCCCGAACCGATCACCTCGCCGATCTTGTACTCGGGAAGATGAATGATGGACACTTTCGGGGCATATTCGGAAACTTCCGGACGGGGCGCGGGAATAGCGCGTTCCATGACGTCCAAGATTTGCATCCGGGCTTTTTCTCCCGCGACAAGCGCTTCTTCAAAAATCTTTTTCGTGATGCCGCGGACTTTGACGTCCATCTGGATAGCGGTAAGTCCTTCGCGGGTTCCGGCGACTTTGAAATCCATGTCGCCGTAGTGGTCTTCGGGGCCTTGAATGTCGGTGAGAATCTTATAGCCGTCCCCGTTCTCTTCAAGCATGAGGCCGATGGCGATGCCCGCCACGTGGCGCTTGATGGGAACTCCCGCATCCATGAGGGCGAGCGAGGCCGCGCAGGTCGAGGCTTGGGAGGAAGAGCCGTTTGAAGAAAGCGTTTCCGCAACGATGCGGATTGCATACGGGAATTCTTCTTTGGGCGGTATCATCGCGGAAACCGCTTTTGCGGCAAGCGCCCCGTGGCCGATTTCCCGCCGGCCGGGCCCCCTGCCGCCTTTGCCGGTTTCACCCGTGGCGAATTTGGGGAAGTTGTAATGGAGCATGAAGCGTTTCGCGGTGAGTCCTTCCATCGATTCCACAAGCTGTTCGGCTTTCAGGGAGTCGAGCGTGGCGACGGCAAGCACTTGGGTCGTGCCCCGGATAAAAAGGCCCGAACCGTGGGTAAGCGGCAAGGGCGCGATTTCCGCGTGGAGGTCGCGAATCTCGTCAAAGGCGCGTCCGTCCGGGCGTCGGTTGTTCTTCAAGGCATCAACGTGGACATGGGTGTCGAATTCGGTTTCAAAAATCTGTTCGGCGGCGCGAAGTGTTGCTTCATCCGCTCCGTCGGCCGTAAGCGACGCGAAAAGCAGTTCCTTCAAGTGTTCGATGGTCTTTGTGCGGATTGCTTCTTCAATTTTTCCGTCGGTAAACTCCCGTACTTTGGTGACAAGCGCCTCGTCGGGAGCTCCCAAATGCACGTCCGCTTTCGGTTTGCCGATATCGGCGATTATTTTTTCCTGGAAGTCGACAAGCGCGGCAATGTCGCGCTCGCCTTCCGCAAAAGCCTGCAGGGCAACTTCCTTTGGAACTTCCTTGCCTTCAAACTCGATCATGTTGATATGGCCTTTCGGTCCCGCAAAGAAAGCGCGATAGCCTTTCCCTTTTTCCCCGTCCGGTTGGGCGTATTTCGCCCCGCCGACGGGACCGTTCCAGGGGATATCGGAGATGCCGAGAGCCGTGGAGACGGCGATAAGGCCGATGACATCGGGATCATGGCGCTCGTCGTAGGTGAGAACGGTGACGACGATCTGCACTTCGCGCCTCAAGCGATGGTCAAAGAGCGGGCGGATTGTCCGATCGATAAGGCGGGCGGAAAGGATCGCTTCGTCGGTGGGCCGGTTTTCCCGGCGCACGAACTTGCTGCCGAGAATTTTTCCGGCTGCGTAAAAACGCTCCTCGTAATCGACGGTGAGCGGAAAGAAATCCCCTCCCTTGTCGAGCTTCGACATGACTGCGGTCGCAAGGACCGTGGTCCCGCCCCATTTTCCGAAGACGGCGGCGTTCGCCTGCCCCGCGAGCGCCGAGACTTCAATCGAGAGGTCTTCGCCGTGAAGGACGGTTCGGTATGTTTTTTTATTGAGATCCATAAATGTGTTTTATTTTTTATTTCGCCTTTTTTGGGAATCGTCCCCGCCCCCGTTTTTGGTTGATGGGGATGAGCATTTTGGGGAGCTTGTCGAGTTCGGTGAATTGGTCGGCGACTTCACGGAGCTTGCCGGAGGTCGTCCGTGAAAATCCCGCAACTTCCACCCGCTTTCCCAATCCCCATTTGAGGTATTCAACGAGCGGAATGAAGTCTCCGTCTCCTGTTACGAGAATGACCGTATCCAGCGAGGAGGCGATACGGACGGCATCGATGGCGAGTCCCACGTCCCAATCGGCTTTCTTAAATCCTCCGGGGTATACCTGGATGTCTTTCAGCCTTAATTCAAAGCCCGCGTTTTTGAGGGCTTCAAAAAAAGACTCCTCGCCGGTTTTTTCCTGGAGTTCTTCTTCGCTCCGCACCACGTATGAAAAGGCGCGTATAGCAGAACGCCCCGCAAGGAGGGCGCGTTTCAGCTCGGAAAAGTTTACCCGCGAGGCGCGGAGATTTTTCGCCGAATGGTAGATGTTCTGGGCATCGACGAAGATTCCGACCCGTTCGTTTGCGTGCATGGCCGGACGAAGAGCTTAGAGGTCGAGCGCGAGTTTCTTCGAAAGCTTCTCGTACTTTTTAACGTCGCTTTTCTGGAGAAACTGCATGAACCGGCGGCGTTTGCCGACCATCATCAGAAGGCCGCGGCGGGAGTGGTGGTCTTTCGGGTGTTTTTTCAGGTGGTCGGCGAGTTCCTTGATCTGGCGCGTCAAAAGCGCGATTTGCACCTCGGCGGAACCCGTGTCCGTTTCGTGCAGTTTATAGTCCGCGATGACGCGGGTCTTTTTCGTCTTAGAAAGCATAGATGGAAGGATTCTACCGTAAAGCCCGGAAAATGTCAAAATAGGCAGGGAAATCGTGGTACACTACTCTCAATGAAGGCAGATACGGCACTCCAGGAATACCTCGACTATTTGGTCATCGAAAAGAACCGGTCGGAGAAAACAGTTGAGAATTACAGCCGTTATTTGCGCGCTTTTTTCGCCGAGACGAATCTGAAAAGTACGGCGGACATCTCAGAGGGAAGTATTCGGACCTTCCGCGCTTCGCTCGCGCGCAAAAATCTCAAGAAAGCGACGCAAAGCTATTACGTCATCGCCATACGGAATTTCCTGAAGTTTTTGGCGAAGCGGGGCGGGGCGCCGGTCTCTCCGGACGTGATTGAGCTCCCGAAAATAGCGCGGCGGGATATCGAAACGCTTGAGTATGCCGAATTGGAAAGGCTCCTCAAGGCGCCCGAAGGAAACGATATCGCCGCGCTCCGGGACCGAGCGCTTCTCGAAACGCTTTTTTCCACCGGCTTGCGCGTCTCGGAATTGTGCGCGCTCCCCCGCCGCATGGACCTCGTCCGCGGAGAGCTCTCCGTTCGCGGAAAGGGCGACAAATTGCGCATCGTCTTCCTTTCCGACGGAGCGAAGACGGCGATCAAGCGCTATCTCGAAAAGCGCACGGATCCCGAAGAGTATCTTTTCGCGAGTTTTTCCCGCGCCGGAAAGGTCATCGGGCGCATCACCTCCCGCACTGTGGAGAGGTTAGTCGACCGGTATGCGCGGAAAGCGGGCATTGCAAAACGCGTCCATCCGCACCAAATACGGCATTCGTTTGCAACCGACCTTTTAATAAACGGCGCCGACCTCCGTTCGGTGCAGGCGCTCTTGGGGCACGCGAATGTCTCAACGACACAAATCTATACGCATCTCACCAACAAAGAGCTGAAAGAGATACATAAAAGTTTTCACGGCAGGCGTCGTAATCGGTGAGGGAGCGGTTTTTTCGCGAGCCAATCGGCGATAATCATTCCCAAAACGGCGACGAGAATCCCGGCGAAGACGTCGGCGAGATAATGCACCGCGAGAATCACCGTGCCCGACGCTGAAAGAAGCAGGAAAGGCAAGGTAATGAGAAACCCCTTCCGGTTGAACCGGAAGAGATAGATTCCGATGAGCGTGAGCCAGACGATATGCGCGCTCGGGAAGGCGGTCGCCGACGTGATGCTCCAATCCCGATGGATGCCCTTGAGGCGCTCGCTGGGGTGGTAATTGTGAAGTTCCCGGCTCACCGCGGGAGAAGTGCGGAGCGCGAAGTCGTTTTTAATGAAACGCGCGACCGGAGAAATGGTGGGAAAGGAAAACCACAGGAGGATGAGAGCGATAAAGGATATGAAATACGCCGCGACGAACTCGTGGTAAAGCCGTTTGCTCTTCATGAGGAGCACGATGGCAAAAACAACGAGTGCGGAGCCGATTTGGAAGTAAGAGAAGGCGATGGATTCAAAGAGCCACGAAGGATATGCAATATTGCCGAGCGCGATGAAGGGGTAAAGACCGGTGAGTGTGCGGTCGAGAGCGAGAATGCGTTCGTCCCATAATCGTCCGACGGCGGAACGGTTGATGGATGAAATGACGATTGGCACGAGCATGAGGTTCATAATGACGAGCCAAAAGGATGAAACGATGCGGCGTGCAATCTGAGCGGTGGTTTTCGGGGATTTTTTAAGGTACTCGCGAACGCGGGCGGCATCGTGCCGGTGGAGCACCGCCCGTATGGAAAATCCCACCGCAGAAAAAAGCAGGCCAAAAAGTATGAATATCACAAGCGTGCGAAGGCCGGAAAAAAAGATCTGCTGTTGCGGTCCCGCGAACATCGTCCGGAAGATGCCGGGGTTTATCCGTTGATTCTGGAATGCCGCCGCTCCTGCAGAGACGAGGAAAAAAAAGCACAGTGAAACATACGGCATGAGCCGTGCGAGCGTTTTCTTTTCAGATTCGTGTTCCATGGTTTTGTGCTAGGGGGGAGACTTGAACTCCCACGAGAGAAACTCTCACAAGGTCCTAAGCCTTGCGCGTCTGCCAATTCCGCCACCCCAGCGTGGAGTTAATGATATTTCTTTTTGTCCCGCTTGGTAAGCGACAAACAAAAAATCCCCGTGTGGGGATTTTTTGTTTATGCGTTTCGTCTTATGCGACGAAGCTTTGCACGATTTCGACGATTGCCTTCGCCAGGAGCGCGATGGCAAGGCCGACGGCGGCGTAGAGAATATATTTCTTCGCCGTTTCAACCTTGTCTTCGTCCCCGCCTGCGGTGACGAAGTAGAATGCGCCGACGAGAATCATAATGACCGAGATGCTGATGATGATGTTGAGAAACCATGATTGCGCCCGGTCAACAAGCGTTACGACGCGGCTCGGCAACGGATCCCCGCTTTGCGCACCGGCTACTACCGGCGCAAGGCAGAGGGCGAGGATCGTTATGCAGGAAAGTGCTTTTAGAAGACGCATAGCGGTACTTCAGAAGGGTGCCTTAGGCGGTTTCGCCGACAAGACCCTGAACGACGTTCGTGATTGCCGCGGCGAGAAGCGCGACCGCAATGCCGATGACGCCGTAGAGGAGAAAGTTCTTGGCGTTTTTGACCTTGTCATCGTCTCCGCCGGAGGTTACGTAAAGGAAACCTGCATAAACGAAGAAAAGAACGGAAAGTGCGATGACGATGGTGAGAAACCACGTCGAGATTTTCTCAAGCACGCTCTGGACGCCGCCGATGCCGGTGATGCCGGTGACGAACGTCGCCGTGCCTCCAAACTGCGCGCTCGCGACCGAGGCGAGGCTCATGACTATCGCGAAAACGGATACGAATGCAAATACTTTCTTCATGAAATGGGTTTGAATTGCTCCGACCTTTCTATTGACTGAAAAATCCTGAAATAAGATTGGCTATTTCAGTTCCAAGCAAGAGTATAGCATAGCCAATAAGGGTCCACAATATTGTCTGCTTGCCTTTTTTAATCTTGTCCGGCTCCCCTCCCGATACGAGTATCCAAAACGCGCCGACGAGAATCATGAAAATGGCAATCGGCGTCGCGATGAGGATGAGCCAATCGCCGACCGATTTCAAAACCGATTCAAGGTCGTTTCCCGCTGCAAGCGGATTTCTGAGTTCAATACTTTCCGGCGCCTGGGCGTACACGAAGGGAATGCCTGCGAAGAAACGCCGTGCGCCGTGGGGAATCGTTCTCGGGGTATTCTTTTCCATATATTCAGTATACCGAAGAGCCGTTACGGATTTTGGTTCCCCTTCGGAGGATTCTGGATAAATGCGCCATTCTTGCACCCAATCGGGTCGAACGAATTCCACGTTTCGTTCTCAGTAAGCGCCTTGAATACCGTGTCGACGATGAGCCACGAGGCGGCGACGATGGCGAGGCCGAGGAGTGCCTTAAGAATCGCCTCCTTCCCCGCAGAGAGCCAGTTCTCATTTCCGCCAGACGTCATCATGCGGAGCGCGCCGTACATGATAATGAGGACGGCAAGGGCGACGGCAATCACCGTAAGAAATTCAGTGACATTCTTCGCAACGCGGATGCCGTCGCAAAGCGTGCACTGCATGCCCCGCTGATTGCAGGTGATTGTTCCGTTTCCCGTGCCTCGCCAAATGTTGGTGATGCTTTCGTTTCCCGTCTGGGCGAGAGCGGCGGCAGGAACAGCGGCGGTAAGGGCGATTAGTGAAAAAAAGAAGAGTGAAATGAGGGTGCGCATAGGATTATTTTTTTTGCATCGAGCGGGAGATCTCCGCGGCTGCGTCATCAAGGGCCCGCTCCGGCGTTTTCTCGTTCGTATTCACGCTTTCGATCATCGCCTGAAAGGCGCTCGCGACAGCGCGGTCGTCCGCCTGTTTCCAGGTCGTAGCCGTAAGCGCCTGCCGTGAAAATACGCCGATAGCCGGGTCGTCTTTCGAAAGAAGGGCGAGGGAACGGAGGGCGGGAGCTTCTTTCGTGAGGGCCAAGTACGGTTTGAGCCACGTTTCGTTCGTGGAGACGGCTGATACGAACGCCCATGCCGCCGGCTGGCTTTTTGACTGCTTTGAGACGGCGAGAGCCATGTAGCGGGCGAAAGATTTTTTGGACGAAGCGCTATCGGAAGGAATTTCAGCGACGCCGATATCCAGGAATGAATTCTTCGATTTCAGCGCATCGATCGTCGAGCGATAGCCGATCAGCATGCCCACTTTTTCCTGGGCGAAGAAATCCGTCGCCTGGGGCATGGTTTCATTCCAGGAATATGCGGCGCCTGCACGGTCGGCGAATTGCGTGTAGAACCCCAGCGCGTCTTTTCCCGGGGCGGTGTTGAAAACCGCACGGCTTCCCGCGGTCATGGGAATGTTTCGCTGGAGCATGAGGAGCGAAATGATGTCTGCGGCATACGGAACGTTTCCGGCGGTGCCAATCGCCGCGCCTGCGGACTGGATACCCGACACGTCCGCGCGGGTGAGTTGCGGAACGGCGCTTTCAAATTCAGCCCAGGTTTTCGGGACGGCAACGGCGGCCTGGTCGATGAGATTCCGGTTATAAATGAGGGCGAGCGTGTCGATCGAGAGCGGAAGCGCATAGATTTTCCCCTCTGAAACGAAGTCGTTCTCAACGGTTTTTGGAAAGAGAGCGCGGAGCGATTCAAGGGAAAAGAGCGAGGCGGGCGCCGGGGCAAGCTTGTTCTCGTACCGGGGGAATGCCGTGTTCGAAACCATAAAGACGTCGGGAGTCTCTCCGGAGCCGAAGGAATCCGCGAGGGCGTTTTCATACGATTCGTAGGTGCGGAAATTCCTGCTCTCGACTTTCACGCCGGGGTAGGTCCCCTGAAACGATTTCACCAGGTCTTTCCAGGCTTTTTCACGGTCGCGCGTTTCCTCCCCTACCGTCCATACGGTGATTGATCCCGTAACAGTGGGCTTGTCGGCTTTTTCGCGGAGGCCGGGGATGACACCCGTGAAAACCAATGCGACGAAAAGCACAAAGAGGCCGGCAATGCCGAAAACGAGGTATTTAAGATTGAATTTTTGCATCGTGGTTATGCGCTATGTTGCTTCCCGCAAGATGTTTCAATTATAGCGCATTCCGTTCCCGCCTCTGCAAGGCGTAGCATTCGAAGCGGTAAAGGGTTAGAGGCAAACGAAACCGACAAGCTCATCCCCTTTCTCAAGGTTCATGACGCGCACGCCCTGCGTCGCGCGGCTCGCGGTTCGGATGTCTTTAAGCGGCATTTTGATAGCCTGCCCTTTCTTCGAAAAGGCGAGGATTTCTTCCATGGTGTCGTCCACCATCTTCGTCGCGATGACCTTGCCGGTTTTCTCCGTCACCTTGCTCGTCTTCACGCCCCCGCCGCCGCGTTTTTGCACCTTGTATTCGGTAAGGGCCGTTTGTTTGCCGAAGCCGTTCGCCATCATGGTGAGAAGCCGTACGGATTTTGCGTCGCTCTTCTTGATGATATCGATGCCGGCGAGCTGGTCCCCCTTTTTCAGGTTCATCGCTTTCACGCCCGCGGCGGTGCGGCCCATCGCCCGCACGTCTTTTTCCTTGAAGCGAATCGCCTGGCCCTGTTCGGAAGACAGGAGGAACTCGTCGTTGCCGGAAGACGTTTTCACCCAGGCGAGCGAATCGCCGGATTTTAGAGTAAGCGCCACGATACCGTTCCGGCGCACGTTTTTGAAGTCTTTCACGGCGGTCTTTTTGATGACGGCGTGCCGCGTTGTCATCACCAAATACTGGTTCTCTTCCTTCCGTTTTTCATCGCCCGAATACGCGACCATGGCCATGATCTTTTCGTTGCCGGGAACCTCGAGGTAATTGTGGATGGATTTCCCGCGCGACGTCCGGCTGGCGACGGGAATCTCGTACACTTTCGTTTGGAAGACCTTGCCCTTTTCGGAGAAGAAGAGGATGTTGTCGTGCGTTTCGGCGGACATGAATTGTTCGATGGAGTCCTCTTCTTTCAATTCAAAGCCGATAAGTCCCTTCCCGCCCCGCTTTTGGCTCCTGAATTGCGCCGGCGGCATCTGTTTGATGTAGCCGTCGCGCGTCAGCACCACCATTGTTTCTTCATTCGGTATCAAATCCTCTTCTTTGAATTCGGTGAGTCCTCCCGCGACGATCTTCGTGCGGCGGTCGTCGCCGAACTGCTCTTTCATCTCGTTCAATTCCCGAACGATGATGTCGAGGATTTTCTTCGGACTCTTCAGGATAAGCTGGAGCTCCTTGATGAGCGCTTTCTTTTCCTTCAATTCATTCTCGAGTTTTTCGCGTTCAAGCGCGGCGAGCGCGGAGAGCCGCATGTCGAGGATGGCGTTTCCCTGGGCGACCGAGAATTTGAATTTCGCCATGAGGTTTTTCAAGGCATCTTCGCGATTCTTCGATTTCTTGATGGTCTGGATGACCTTGTCGATGTCGCCCAAAGCCATCACGAGCCCCTCCAAGATATGCGCGCGTTCCTCGGCCTTCTTCAGGTCAAACTCCGTCCGCCTGCGCACCATCACTTTCCGGTGGTCGACATAGGCTTCAAGGATGTCCTTCAAGGAAAGCACTTGCGGTTGGATGCCGTTTTGGAGCGCGAGCATGTTAAAGGAAAAATTCTTTTGGAGCTCCGTGTATTGGTACAAGCGGTTCAGGATTTTTTGCGGGGCCGCGTCGGTCTTCAAATCGATGGCGATGCGGATGCCCTCGCGGTCGGATTCGTCCCGCAAGTCGCGAACGCCTTCGATTTTCTTTTCCGTAACAAGTTCGGCGATCTTCGTGATGAGCGCCGATTTGTTCACCTGATACGGGATTTCCGTGATGATGATCTGATGGCCGTTCTTTTTTTCTTCAACCGTGGCGACGCCCCGCATCGTAACGGGACCGCGCCCGGTTGCGTACGCCGCCTCGATGGCTTTTTTGTCGAAAATGATCCCGCCCGTCGGGAAATCCGGACCGGGAATGAATTTCATGAGGTCGCGGACGGTGGCGTCCGGATTCTCGATGAGGTGGACGATGCCGTCGGCCAATTCGCCCAAATTGTGGGGCGGAATGGAAGTCGCCATGCCGACCGCGATGCCGACCGTTCCGTTTAAAAGGAGGTTCGGGAGCTTGGCGGGAACATACATCGGCTCTTTGCGGGAGTTGTCGTAGTTTCCCTGCCATTCGACGGTTTCCTTGTCGATGTCGCCCAAAAGTTCGCCGGCGATCTTCGCGAGCCGCGCTTCGGTATAGCGGAAGGCGGCGGCGCCGTCGCCGTCAATGGAACCGAAGTTTCCCTGGCCGTCAACGAGCGGATAGCGAAGCGAAAAATCCTGCGCGAGGCGCACCATCGTGTCGTAAATCGAAGAATCGCCGTGGGGGTGGTAGCGTCCCATGGTATCGGCGACGGCGACCGCTGATTTGCGGTGCTTCGACTGGTGTGTCATGCCGTTTTCCCACATGGTCCACAAAAGGCGCCGTTGGACGGGCTTCAAGCCGTCCCGCACGTCCGGAAGGGCGCGGGAAACGATGACGGACATCGCGTAATCGAGGTACGATTCGCGGAGTTCGGTGGTGATTTCGCGTTCTTCGATGATTCCCCTCGAGGCTTCCGCGGGGATGATGGGTTCTTCTTTTTTCTTAGGCATAGGGGCTAGGGAGCGGTCGAGGTGCTCGTCGTGGCGTTCGTTTCGCTGGAACTCGCGGTGGAGGTCGGAAACGAAAAGCCCTCTTCCGGCTTTTCTATCACTATATCACGGGTTTTGAAAACTTCACTCCCGAAACGGCCGGTAATCTTTCCCCACGCGCGCGAGATATCGAGCCCGATCGCTTCGAATCCTTTCCGGAAGGTCCGGCTTATCCCCGATTCCGCGCGTCCTTCCGCGGCGCGCGGGCGGGTGGATGGGAGTGGCGACCACACGCTGATGTAGAGAAACCACAGCGCAATGACGAGCGCCATCGAGACGACGACGCCGCCGTAATAAAACCGGCGCTTGCGGGCATCGTCCGAGCGCCGGAGTTCATGGATGAATTCCCGTGCCTTCCGCATGGCTTATTCGCTTTTCAGGCAAATCACCTTCATTTCCTTTTCGCCGATGTCCTTTTTCTTGATGACGAGTTTTTCCTCGCAGGTTGCTTCATCGGCGCCGAATTCCTTGAAGAATTCCTTCATGGTTTTTTCTTTTTCCCCGCCGGCGGGGACGATGATGCCCGGTTCGATTTGGCGGAGGAATTTCGCGAGTCCCGCCGCGCCGAGCGGGGCGTGGGCCGGAACGAGGGCGATGTCGATGTTCTCCAGGTGTTCGCTGAAATCGGCGGGGAGTTCTTTTGTAATGGCGCCGACGAGGGCGAGCGAAATGTCGTCAAAAAGGAGGTGGTAGACGGTTTGGATCTTCTTTGCGTCACCGCCCGCGGAGAATCCGCGGATGCGGATGTCCTGTACTTCAAATTCGCCCGGATGGTCGATAAGAAAGGTCTCTCCCCCGTCGCGGTCTTCGGCGCCAAGCTCCTTTTCCGTGAAAAGGATGAGCGAGGCTCCCTTGTATGAACGCTGGTTTTCGGGGTTCAGAAGGATCGTCGTCTGACCCGAGGATATCTTGAAATAGTTTCCGCCGTGATACGTGATGACCATACGAGGTAGATTCTAGAGTAATTCAGCCTTCTTTTCAATCGTTTTTGAGCGGTTATTCTTGACGCGTACCCCCCTTCTCCGTATGATAGGAAGGCTATTGTCGAATGAAGCGAGAGAAGCACCTGGAAGAGGTGTTTCCGAGCGAATACGACAAAAAGTAACTACTTTCATTTTATGGCTATCGTTTCAGCAACCGAGATAAAAGACAACGGCAAAAACCTGCCCGAAGCGGCGAAGGAGGAATTGAATTCGTTCCGCATGCTCCGCCAGGGGGACCTGGTGAAGGGGAAGGTCATCGAAAAAGGCGTGCGCCTCATGACGCTCGATTTGGGCGCCTACGGCGTCGGCGCGGTTTACCGCGGGGAGATGCAGAACGCCCGGGAAATCGTGAGGAATCTCTCTGAAGGTTCCGAAGTGTCCGCGAAAGTGGTGCGCATCGACAACGAGGACGGGTACATTGAACTTTCCCTCACCGAAGCCGACAAGCAGAAGTCATGGGAGTTGGTTTCCGAACTGAAGGAGAAGGAAGAAAGCTTCAAGGTGAAGATAGCCGGCTTCAACAAGGGCGGGCTTACCGCCGACTTGAAGGGATTGCAGGCGTTCCTGCCCGTGTCCCAGCTTGAGACGGGTTTCGAAGGGAAGAGCGTTTTTGAAAACAAGGATGATTTGCAGACTGCGCTTTCCACGCTCGTGGGCAAAGAACTTGAAGTGAAGCTTATTGACGTGAACCCCCGCACGAAGAAACTCATTATTTCCGAGCGCGCGACGAAGGAACTGAGCACGAAAGAGCTCTTGGCGAACTATGCCGAAGGGCAGACCATCACCGGCATCGTTTCCGGCATCGCCGACTTCGGCGTATTTGTCCGGTTTGCGGACAATCCGGCTATCGAGGGGCTCATCCACGTGTCCGAGCTTTCGTACCGCATCGTCGAAAATCCGAAGGAAGTGGTGAAAGTGGACGAGGAAGTGAAGGCGAAGATCGTCGAAATAAAGGACGGAAAGATTTCGCTCTCGTTGAAGGCGTTAAAGACCGATCCGTGGCTTGATGTGAAAGGAAAATACGCCGAGGGCGAGACGGTGACGGGGGTCGTCTACGGCATGCACCCCTACGGCGCCATCGTGAACCTTGCCGGCGAGATCCAGGGCCAGGTGCACGTTTCCGATTTCGGTTCCGCTGAAGAAATGAAAAAGAAACTCGCCCAGGGGAAGGAATACTCCTTTGTCGTCGTTTCTTCGAAGCCTGAAGAGCGCAAAATCCTCCTCAAGCTCGCCGAATAACAGCCCCGCGAATTCACCCGGAAATCCGCTTTAGAGAAGCGGATTTTCTTTTACGCACCCGGTTTGTTTTTAGGTGCTCATGCGTTATGATAGGGCTACCGAAACAACCGATTACATGAAAAATTTAAGTAAAAACCTCCTTTTTGCGATTCTCATCCTTTTTTTTGCAACGACCCTTTTTTCTTTTTTCCTCGACGGCGCATCTCCCGCGTCTGAATCGATTTCTTTGAATGCGCTTGCGCAGAAGATAAACGAAGGAAGCGTGAAGCGCATCCTCGTGAAGGGAGATGAGCTCGACGTGACGTTCGCCGACGATACGAAGACGACGGCGCAGAAAGAGCCGAATGTGGGGCTCACCGAGACGCTCGTGAATTACGCAGTGGATGCGGAAAAATTGAAATCGGTGGAACTCCGCATCGAGGAGCCGGGCGGTACGAAATACTGGGCGAGCCTGTTAATCCCCTCGCTCCTGCCCCTTATTGTGATGATGGCGATATTCTTCTTTCTCTTCCGGCAGGCAAAGGGCGGGGTGAACCAGGCGTTCACCTTCGGCAAAGCGAATCTCCGCATCTCCGCTCCGGATAAGGACCGCGTCACCTTCAAGGAGGTCGCCGGACTTCGCGAAGCGAAGGAGGAGCTTGAGGAAATCGTCGACTTCCTCCGCAACCCCAAAAAATTTTTGGACATGGGCGCCAAAATCCCCCGCGGCGTTCTTCTCATGGGTTCGCCGGGTACGGGGAAAACGCTTCTCGCCCGCGCGGTCGCCGGAGAATCGGGCGTCCCCTTCTTCCACTTGTCCGCGTCCGAATTCGTGGAAATGTTTGTCGGCGTGGGAGCCTCCCGCGTCCGCGACCTCTTCCAGGTCGCGAAAAAATCGGCGCCTTCGATCGTCTTCATCGATGAAATAGACGCCGTCGGGCGCGAACGTGGAACGGGTTTAGGCGGGGGCCACGACGAGCGGGAGCAGACATTGAACCAAATCCTCGTCGAGATGGACGGTTTCGACCGCGATACGAATGTCATCGTGATGGCGGCGACAAACCGGCCTGACGTGCTAGACGCCGCGCTTCTGCGGCCCGGAAGATTCGATCGCCGGGTCATGCTCGATATGCCGGACATAAACGATCGCGAAGCGATTTTGAAAATACACGCGAAGGGAAAGCCCTTGTCTGACGATGTGGATCTTCGGACGGTCGCGGTGCGTACGCCGGGTTTTGCGGGCGCCGAGCTTGCAAACCTCATGAATGAGGCGGCGCTCTATGCCGCGCGCCATAACCGCAAGAAAGTGACGCAGGAAGACATCTTGGATTCCATCGAGAAAGTCCTCTTGGGTCCCGCCCGAAAATCGCGCACCATCACGGAGCATGAAAAGCTCGTCACAGCCTATCACGAAGCGGGCCATGCGCTCGTTGCCGCCACCCTCGAAGAAAGCGACCCCGTGCATAAGGTGACCATCGTGAGCCGCGGTTTCGCCGGCGGGTACACGTTGAAATTGCCGGTTGAAGAGCGCCGTTTGCGGACGAAAAGCCAGTTTCTATCCGATCTCGCCGTTTCATTCGGCGGATTCGCGGCCGAGACCTTGATCTTCAAGGACGTATCGACGGGCTCTTCGAACGACCTGCGCCAGGCGACCGACATGGCGCACAAAGTGGTGACGCAATACGGCATGAGCGAAAAGCTCGGTCCCCGCACTTTCGGGAAGTCGCAGGGAATGGTTTTCTTGGGCCGCGAGATGGCGTCTGAAAAGGATTATTCTGAAAAAGTGGCGGTTACGATAGATGAGGAGGTGGGCGGGCTTATCAAAAAAGGATTGGAAACTGCGCGGAAGATACTCACCTCGCACCGTAAGGCGCTCGATGCGATCGCGCACGCCCTGATGGAAAAGGAAACTTTGGAGCAGGAAGAATTTTACAAGTTGCTGGAAGGGTTCGGCATCAAAAAGATATCCCTTGCGTAACGTAAAACCCCGCAGAGCGGGGTTTTCCTTTTATTTTTATGGGTATAAAAGCTTCAGTCCGTCGAGAGCGTACGCTTTTGTCTCGGTGAGATCGAGCACGTCGTGCTCATCTCTCAACTTTCCCTCAGCATCTATTGAGAGATGGGGGTGTTGTTCAAGAAGCGGGCGTATAACGGGAAGATGTTCCGTGCAAAGGCCTCCGGCGACCGCGATGCTGAACCCGTTCAAGCGGTCAAGAAAATCACCCAACTGGGCGGGATCGAGAATCTCTCCCCTGCCGCCGCTCATATCGAGCAGTACCGAAGAAATCAGCCCGTCATATGCCTTGAGCCGGCGGGCGAGTTCGTCTGGGTCGTGTTCGACGAGTTGCATGGCGTTTGCGCCTACCTGCAAAACGATTTTTTGGAAGGGATATTTTTGAACGTATTTTTCAACGGTAAGAGGGTTCGGCCATGCGATATTCAACTGAAAACCATGCATGAGGGGTCCGCTAAGGTCCTTGAGGGTTTCAAGTTCGGCGAGCAAATCATTGTCTTTGGCTGGGGTGTGGTAATGGATGAGATTCAATGCCCGTTTGTCGCGGCAAAAAATCGATGCGATATCGGTAACGCACGGGTAGCGGTTCGGATACTTGTCTTTTCCGCCATATAATGTGTTTTGGCTTGCAAGCACGCCAATCATGATAGATGTGGGAGGGGTTGTTGCGGGGAGAGCTGATAAGATCTCCTCAACTTCCTCTTTGCGGGTAAAGCCGGTAATGCCGAGATACTTCATAGACACCTTCTTTCTCCTATTAGTGTTGTTAAGTGAGCAAAAGAAATGTACCGCGCTCCTGTGCGGGAAGTCAACGGCGGAGTACTTGTACGAGACGGTTGGCGAATGCTATTCTCCTTATGCCATAACGCGGGTCAGTAGCTTAGTGGTTAAAGCACCGAGCTTATACCTCGGCGACCGAAGGTTCAAATCCTTCCTGACCCACCGGAAGGGCGTTACGGGCGGTTAGCTCAGTTGGTTAGAGCGACTCGTTTACACCGAGTAGGCCCGGGGTTCGAATCCTCGACCGCCCACAAAGCAAAATGCCGGATTTATTCCGGCATTTTTTTGCAAGGATTCGAACCCGTATCGGGTCGGGAGCGGCGGAGATGATTTCAATGAAAATAAAAACCCGCGTGTGCAGGTTTTAATAGCTTTGTATGGCGCGATAGGTGTTTTCCATTCCTTTCCGAAGGGCAGTCGAAAGCGGGCGTTCCCGCTCGCGCAGGTAGATCGAATGGGCGGCTTCCCGCGAGGCATCGCGCAGTGCGCGGCGTGATTTTTCATTTTTGACCTTGCGGGCAAGTTCCATGAACACATGAATTTTCCGCAGGTCTTGGTAGGCTCCGGATTTTTTGAGGATGTTCAGAATAACCATCCCCCATTCGTGGTTTACGGGTAAAAGCATTTCAGGAAGATACAGGAGGCGGATTATCTCGCCGGGGCGAGCCGTGGGAGCGATAAAGGTGAAAATCTCGAAAATCACCGTGAGGCGCTTTCGGCTTTCGTTCGCTTCTGCACTCCGGGGTACGGGGACGGGGAAGAACTCGAGTTCTTCGCGGGCTTTCCGGAGAAGCCACGGAAAAAGAAAGGGATGTTTCTTTTGCCTCGTGAAAAAACCGATTCCTTTCCGGTAGAGCGCCTGCTTCCGCTTTGAGGTCGCGGTAAGATATGTGAGTCTTTCTTCGAATGCTTTTTCGCTTTTAGCTTTGGTACGTTCCATGCTGGTCCTTTTTAGTTGGTTAATTACTGGCTTCAATCTGCCCGTGTTTTCCCTGCGCGTCAACGGCGGAGTAATTGACTTTTTTAAGAAAAAATTGTATTTAATATACAGCTGATTCTAATTTAAAAACTTTATTCGGAAGGAAAAATGAACGAAATAAAAAACCTGGGCACGGAAAACGTGCGATTCGATTTAGGCTTTCTCTATAAAGGCATCGGCGATCTGGAGCTTGATAGCGATATAGACCGTATCAGCTTTGAATCGATGATTTTTGCCGAAAAGCACAAAGGAAAATTGGAGAGCAATCTCTATGAAGCCCTTGTTGAATACGACGCATGCGGGAGATTTGTCGAGAAGATTGAAGGGTTTGTGAGCTTACAGCACGACCTGGACGTTACGAGCGAGCCCATTAAGAAAATGAAGGCGCGCGTCGAGCGTGCCATCGATGACTTTTTGAGCAACACCGCCTTCTTTGAAATTGAACTTGCCGCATTGGATGAAGACGTGCTTCAGGGCTGGTATCTCAAAGACGACTACGTGTTGAAGCATAAGCCGTATATTGGTGCGGTTCGTTTACGGAAAAATCATCTGCTTCCCGAAGCGGTGGAAGCGGCGCTGGCACGAAGGCTTTCCTATGGGCCGATGCTGCTGAGCAATTTCTCGGGCGAGCTTGAAAAGTTGCTGCCGCTTACCTTTAACGGGGAGAAGGCGACAATTACCAAGCTTCAAAGTCTCTTAAAGACTTCCGCGTCTGTGGAAGAGCGCGCAGAAGCCCTGAAAGCGACCAACGATGCGTTAGGTGGGATATATGCGGAATACATGGCGCAAACCTTGTACGGGATTGCAGGCGGCTGGAGTGTGGAATGGAAAGACCGCGCGTACCGGACGCCGATGGAACCGCGCAACGAAGAGAATAAGCTGACCAACGAAACGGTGGATATGTTGCATGAGGTGGTGCGGGAAAAATGCCTGCCCCTTGTTCTACGGTACGGACGCCTCAAGGCGGCTGTATTGGGGCTTCCAAAGCTTGCGTGGAGCGATGTGTATGCTCCGGTGGGCAAAAGTTCGCATATCATTCCCTTTTCCGAGGCGGCGAACATTGTTTTTGAAGCGTACGGACGCGTCAGTAAAACGATGCAACGCATTGCAGAACGCGCACTTCGTAAAGGACGGGTGGACGCGCACGTGGATGAAAAAAGAAGGAGAGGCGCTTTCAATCTGGGGTTTCTCATGCTCCGGGATGGTCCGGCGGCCTTTACCTTCTTGAATTATCTCGGCAGTCCGCGCGATGTGATGGTGTATGCGCATGAAACGGGGCACGGCATCCATGCCGAGCTCTCCATGAAAGCGCAGGGCCAGCTCATGTGGCGCTCACCGATCGCCTATTGCGAGACGGCGTCCATATTCGGCGAAATGGCAACCTTTGACCTCCTGAAAGAACGCTTGAAAAGCGCCGGCGAGAAACGCGAACTCTTAACGCTCATCATGAGAAAGATTGATGACATGATTTCGACGGTGATACGCCAGGTATGCATATCGGACTTCGAACGGTGCATGCACGGCATGGATGCGCGATATGCAGAATGGGGAGATGTGAGGAAACGCTCATCGGCCGACTATGACGCGCTCTGGCATTCGGTGTTGGAACGCTTTTACGGTCCCGATGGCGATGTGTTCACCTATGAGGATACGAGTCATATGTGGGCGCTTATTCCGCATCTTCATGCGTACAGGCCGTTTTACGTGTACAGTTACCCCTTCGGCCACATGGTGGCGCAGGGGTTGTATGCAAAATGGCGGGAGATGGGCGATGCGTTTGAAACGCCGTATCTTGAATTGCTTTCCGCAGGCGGTACGAAAAACCTGAACGAGCTCCTTGCTCCTTTCGGATTGCATCCGGAAAAACGGGAATTCTGGGAAAGCGGGATAGCGATAGGCCTGGGCGCCTTAGTGGAAGAGGCAGAAATGCTTGCCAAGGAATTGAACGATTAATTGAACACAATGCCGCAGAAATGCGGCATTTTATTTGACGCGTCGGGTGACAGGCGATAAGGTGAATCCCAATGGATAAAATCGTATTTGATATAGAAACGAAAAATATTCTTTCCGATCCGAACGTGCAAAACGACTTGTTGAAGCTGGATATCTCCGTCGTGGGCGCATATTCCTATGACCGCGACGAATATTTCTGTTTTGAAGAGCAGGAGCTTCCCGTGTTGGAGGAGATGATGAAAAAGGCGGGACTCATCATCGGATTTTACAGCAAGAAGTTTGACGTACCGGTCTTGAACAAATATTTCAACTTCAATCTCGAGGCGATCCCCCATTTCGATATCCTGGACGAGATAGAAAAAAGTTTCGGCCGGCGCATTTCGCTCGACCTTCTGGGCGAGGCGAACTTAGGGATAAAAAAGACGGGACACGGGCTCGATGCTATCGATTGGTACGCGCGCGGCGAGATGCAGAAGCTCAAGGACTATTGCAAACAGGACGTGAAGATCACGAAGGAGATATTCGATCTCATCGTGAGGCAGGGGTACTTGTGGGTCCCCCAGCGGAACAATCCGCAGATGGCCAAGGTCGAGCTGAAATACGAGGAAGCGCCCCCGGCGCCGCAAATGGGACTTTTCTAAACCGCATGCATACCTCTTCAAAGCGCGAACGCCGCAAACGGATTGTCGCCGTTGTCGTCGTCTCATTCATCATCCTTTCGATGATTCTGTGGGAGGCTTCGTTTCTTTTCGGTAATTAGAAGTCCCCGGTCCGATTCCCCGCCGCCTGTATAATGGCGGCTTTTTTGTTAGAATCGAGGCAATGGATTTTTTTCTTCTTGAAAAGAAAGAAGCTCGCCGGCAGAAGAATGCGATAAACCTCATCGCGTCGGAAAATTTCGTTTCCAAAGACGTGTTACGCGCCCTCGGTTCCGTTTTTACGAATAAGTATGCCGAGGGAAAAAGCCGAATGCGGTATTACGCGGGAAACGAGCACGTGGATGCGCTCGAGGATGCGGTGAAGGAAAGCGCGCTAAAACTTTTCGGGCTTTCGGGCGCATCATGGGGAGTGGACGTACAGGCGTATTCGGGCTCGATCGCGAATCTTGCCGTCTTGTACGCGCTCGTGCCTCCGGGCAAAAAAATCATGGCAATGGACCTTTCGATGGGCGGGCACCTCACGCATGGGAGCCGGGTAAGTATTACCGGCGCATGGTGGCGCCAAATTCCGTATGGGGTTGATAGAAAAACGGAACGGCTCGATTACGGTATGCTTGCAAAGATCGCCCGGCGGGAAAAGCCCGCGCTCATTATCGCAGGGGGGAGCGCGTATTCGCGTACCATCGATTTCAAAAAATTCCGTGCTATTGCGGATTCCGTCGGCGCCTTTCTCATGGTCGATATGGCGCATATTGCCGGGCTTATCGCCGGCGGAGCCCATCCCTCGCCTTTTCCGTATGCGGATGTCGTCACCTCGACGACGCATAAGACGCTCCGCGGTCCCCGCGCTGCGCTTATCTTCGCGAGGAAAGAGATCTTTCCGAAAATTGAAAAAGCGGTCTTTCCCGGCATCCAGGGCGGTCCCCACGCGAACGCCATCATGGCGGTCGGCGTGGCGCTTCGCGAGGCGCGCAAGCCTGCGTTCAAAAAATACGCAGAGCAGGTGGTCAAAAACGCTCGCATGCTTTCGGGAGAGCTTATCCGCCTCGGGTGGCGGGTGGTTTCCGGAGGCACGGATACGCACCTGTTTCTCCTTGATACGGTTTCACGCGGAATAACGGGAAAAGAAGCGACGGAGCGCCTCGAACGCGCGGGAATCATCGTCAATAAGAATTTACTGCCCTTCGATTCCCGGAAACCGCACGACCCTTCCGGCATCCGCATCGGCACGCCGGCCGTAACGACGCGGGGGATGAAGGAAAAAGACATGAAGGAGCTTGCTGAAAAGATAAACGCCGTCCTTTCGTAGTATGCCAAAAAAGAAAGTGCTTTTTCTCAATATCCTCGGCACGCATGAGAAAGAAATCGAAAAAAGAATCTACGCGGGAAAAACGTACGGAGAATATTTTCGGAACCGGTTTAAAATCCCTCATCGCGAGTTTTTGGAAATCAATTGCTTTACAGGGCCCTTTCCTTCCCTCAAGGATGTGCGTTTTATCGTCATGGGTGGCTCACTGGCCGATGTCACCAAAAAGCGCGAACGGCCGTGGGTAGAAAGGACATTTTCCTTCATTCGAAGGGCTGTCCGCAATCACGTCCCCATCGTCGGATTCTGTGGCGGTCTGCAGTTTACCGTTCGCGCGCTTGGAGGATCGGTCGTCTATAATCCCGCCGGCAGGGATATGGGAACCAAGTCCATGCGGCTTTTGCCAGCAGGCCGAAAGGATTTTTTCTTTAAGGGCATCCCCGTAAACTTTTTAGCGCAGGAAAGCCACAAATGCATGGTGAAGAGATTGCCTATCGGTTCCATTCTTCTCGCCACCTCCCGCAAAACGAAAATTGAAGCCATTGCGATTGGGGATGCTATTCGATTGACCCAGTTTCATCCGGAACTTACGAAGGCCCATATCGCCCGACTTGCGCGAATGAGAAAATCAAAGTTAATTGAGGAAGGGTTTTTAGGCGAAAAGGATTTCAAGAAATTCATCTCATCCCTTAAGCCGGCTGACGCCATGGGTAAAAAAATGATAACTAACTTCATCACTCGTTTCAGCGCATGAAAAAAATAGACGGAAAAGCAATTGCGGAGAAAGTTCTTGCGCGCCTCGAAGGGAAAGAGACGCGGAAATTCCTGGCGGCGTTTATCGTGGGCGATAATCCCGCAGCAAAAAAATTCCAGGAGCAGAAAAAGAAGACGGCTGACGCGCTCGGCGTGGATTACCGCATCTACCGTTTTCCCGAAACGATTTCCCGCGACGATTTGCGGAAAAAAATAAAAAACATTGCCGAAGGAAACGCCTGCGGGGCGGCAATACTCCAGCTCCCCCTTCCCTCTCCCGCAGACGCCCAATATGCCTTGAACGCGATTCCCAAGGAAAAGGATGCGGACGTGCTCGGCGAACGCGCGCTCGGCGCATTTTATGCCGGACGGGGCACCGTGCTTCCCCCCGCCGTCGGGACGTTCATCGAAGTGTTTCAGGACGCTGGCGTGGAAATTGAAAATGCCGTGGTTGCAATCGTGGGGCTCGGGAGGCTCGTGGGGCGTCCCGTCGCGCATTATGCAATGGGGAAAGCGAAAGAAGTCTTTTTGCTCGACAAGGGAAGCGATATGGAGCTTATCAAAAAAGCCGACGTCGTCGTCTTGGGGGCCGGCGCGCCCGGCCTCGTAACCGGTTCGATGCTTCGCGAGCGCGCCCTCGTCATAGATTTCGGATACGGGTCGAAAAACGGCGGAATCATGGGCGATTTCACTCCTTCTGCGGATTACCGCCAGGTTTCCTATACGCCGACGCCGGGCGGGACGGGGCCTATTCTCGTCGCAAAGCTTTTTGAGAATTTCTTTATGCTCGCGGGGGCGCAGGGCGAGCCGCGCCTAAAGCCCCGTTTCTATCGGAAGACAGCGTAATACATGGCAAAAAATCCGCATGAAGCGGATTTTTTACTCTTTCTCCTTTTCCTGGTTGCGGGAGGCTTCGACGGTTTTTTTTCGTATGGCCTCAAGCATCTTTTTATCCTCCTTTAGCTTCTCGCGCGACGCGTCGATCCCGACCGCTATCTTTTGGCCGTCAAAGCTGTAGCTCGCGCCGGCCTTTTGCACGACGCCGTACTTGAGCGCGGTGTTCAAAACGTCGAATTCGTAGGAGATTCCTTCGCCGTAAAGAATGCTGAACTCGGCGACCTTGAACGGAGGCGCCACTTTGTTTTTGACGACCTTCGTCTTGATTTGGCTTCCGATAACGTCCTCGCCTTTCTTCATCTGCGCGGTGCGGCGGATGTCGATGCGGACTGAGGCATAAAACTTGAGCGCCATGCCGCCGGGAGTCGTTTCAGGGTTGCCGAACATGATGCCGATCTTCATGCGGAGCTGGTTGATGAAGATGATAATAGTTCCGGTTTTTGCGGCGATGCCGGTGAGCTTGCGAAGCGCTTGCGAAAGAAGGCGCGCCTGCAGGCCGACATGCGATTGCCCCATTTCGCCTTCGATTTCGGCGCGCGGCGTAAGCGCGGCGACCGAGTCGACGACGATGATGTTGATGATGCCGCTCCGGACGAGCGATTCGAGGATATTAAGGGCTTCTTCGCCGTTGTCGGGCTGGGAGATGATAAGGTCTTTGATCTTTACGCCGATGCGTGTCGCGTACTCGGGATCAAGCGCGTGCTCGGCGTCTATGAATGCGGCTTTCCCGCCCCGCCGCTGGACTTCGGCGACGGCGTGGAGCGCGAGCGTGGTCTTGCCGGAGCTTTCCGGCCCGTAGATTTCGATGATACGCCCCTTCGGCAATCCCCCGCCGAGCGCCAAATCCAAAGAAAAGGAACCCGAGGGAATCGTTTCGACTCGCGTATGAAGCTGATCGCCAAGCTTCATGATCGCGCCTTCGCCGAAACGCGACTTCAGGTTCTCGATCAATGACTCGAGGTCGCCTGCTTTCCCTTCTTTATCGGATTCCTTTTCTTTCGATCTTTTTGCGGGAGGCATTGTTGGTGGGTTATTCGACGGAATTTTCCGTGTTGGTCGCCGTTTCCTCACTATTTTCCTCCCTTTCTGCAGACGATTCAAGTGCCGGGATGGTTCCCCGCGTCGAGGTCGCCGTCTTCCAATAGATCTGGTGCTCAATCACGTATTCCCGCCCGAGGAATTTTTTGATTTTGAACGAGAGGGCGTTGAAGCCGGGCTGGAGCTCAATCTCCCGCTCGAAAGCTCCCGATTCGGCCGGGTAAATCTGCTCGCCGTTCAGGAACAGCTGGTTTTTGGGGTCCGTCGAGCCCCGCACGGTGTAGGTCGAATCGTCGACCACCATGTTTTCCGAGAAATCCTCCAGAGACAAAGGCGGGGGGCTGAAATACGCCTGGACGCGCGAGACGATATAGACGAGCGCGAGGAGGGCGAGCACGGCGCCGACGATGTATTTGCGGTCGATGCGCACCTTCTCGAAGCGGTTGCGCGGCAAGGAGTCGCTTTTCCCGGCTTTCCGGATGGCATCGCTCGCCTTGAAGTAATTTTCCCAGATGTATTCGCCATCTATCGCGAGCGCCTGGGAGATCTTCAAAATGTAGCCGTGGAGATAGGGAGAGGCGGGCATGCGGCCGTAATCATCGCGCAAAAGCGGCTCGATGAAGCGTTCGGAAACGCCCGAAACCGAGGCGAGCTTTTCGAGGCTCATGTTCTTCACCTGCATGGCCTCGATAAGGATCGAGGAGAGTTTGCGTACGTCGGGTTCCATAGGGGGCTTTGAGTTTTTCCACTATCGCATAAAAGGGGCCTCAGTTCAACGATATTCGATATATTGACAAAATGCTAATAACATGTTATATTTATAACAGTAATAATTACTAATCAAATAGGTAAAAAAATGGAATCAAGAAAAGCCATTCCGGCGCTTATGTTGGCGCTAACGATATTTTTTTCGCTCATGACTATCCCCTTCGCCGGGGACCTCAACGAACTTAATGTCGTTACCATTAAGGTTCTTATAGCGATAGCGTTCATAGTCGCCCCATTTGCAGGGTTCACGTATGTAATTTTTTTGGGAAAAGATATGCATCTTTTCTCCAGAATAGGGATGGCGATAGTTTTTCTAGCCTTACCTACTCTGTATTTCATAGTTTCACAAAAGCCGCTTTAATGCGGCTTTATTTTTATCTTCAAGTTTTTATCTATCTAAAGGAATACCTCCCGCGGTTTTGCGCCTTCGCCGGGACCGATCGCGCCCCGTTCCTCCATGAGGTCCAGGAGCCGAGCCGCCCGCGCATACCCGACTTTAAGCCGGCGTTGGAGGAGCGACGCGCTCGCCTTCCGCGCGCTCCGCACCACCTCTATCGCCTCTTCGTACAATTCGTCGTCATCCCCGTTCTTATCGTACTCGTCGAGCGGAATCATCGAACGGCCTTCGACGACAGATTCGTCGTCATCTCCGCCGAGGATTGATTCATCGCCGGTCGGTTTGTTGTTCTCGCGGATGAAGCTCACCACCTTCTTGATCTCGTCTTCCGTGACGAACGCGCCCTGCAGGCGGGTCGGCTTGGAAAGTTCCGCGGAAGTGAAGAGAAGGTCGCCTTTACCGAGAAGCTTTTCCGCGCCCGCGGTGTCGAGGATGGTGCGCGAGTCGATTTGGGAAGCCACCTGAAGCGCGATACGGGTCGTGATGTTCGCTTTGATGAGGCCGGTGATGACTTCGACGGACGGGCGCTGGGTGGCAAGCACGAGGTGGATGCCGGTCGCGCGCGCCATCTGCGCAAGGCGGATGATGGAGCCTTCCACTTCCCTGCCGAACTGCGCCATGACGTCGGCGAGCTCGTCGATGACGATCACGATGTACGGAAGGTCGTGGTGGCTCTTGTGGTAGCTCTTGATGTCCCGGCAGCCGGACTCGAGGAGAATCTGGTACCGGCGGTCCATCTCGTCGATGGCCCACTTCAAGACGCTCATCGTCTTCTTCGTTTCGGTGATGACGGGAGCGAGCAAGTGCGGGATGCCGTCATAAATGGAAAGCTCGACGCGCTTCGGGTCTACGAGGATGAGGCCGAGCATCTCAGGCGAATTTTTGAAAAGGAGGGAGAGGATGAGCGAATGCACCGTGATGGACTTGCCCGAGCCTGTGGCGCCCGCGACGAGCAAGTGGGGCATCTTTGAAACTTCGGGGAAAAGCGGTTCGCCCGAAACGTTCCGGCCGAGCGCGAATGAAAGGGCGCCGGATTTTTGGAAGTCGGGATATAAGAGAAGGCTTCCGAGGCGGACGACGGCGGCCGCTTTGTTCGGCACCTCGATGCCGACGAGCGATTTGCCCGGGATGGGCGCTTCGATGCGGATGGGGTGCGCGGCAAGCGCGAGCGCGAGGTCCTGGTGGAGCGCGGTGATGCGTGAAAGGCGCGTTCCTTCGGCGGGCTTCAAGGTATAGCGCGTGACGGTAGGCCCGACGTTTATCTCCCCCATTTCGACGGCGATGCCGAAACTTTCAAACGTGCGCTTGATGATGTTCGCGTTCGCCTGCAAATCGCCGGAAGTGGGCTTATCGACGGCGGAAGAAAGGAGCGAGAGCGGGGGCGCGACGTAGTTCTTTATCTGCGCGGTGCGCATCTTAAGCGGTTTCTCAGATGCCGGCGCGTGAGTGTCGGCCACCTTTATAGGGGTGTCTTTTTCAGCTTCCGCCTCTTCCTCTTCGTCATCTTCTTCGGGGAGCGCCATCACGGCTTCGTGTACAGGCATCTCTTCCTCCTCCTCATCTTCGTCATCCTCATCAAGTTTTTCGCGCACGAACTTAAGCGGTCGGTTCACGGCGATGATGAATGACGCAATAAGCAGCATGAGCGTGATGACGAACGACGTTGGCTTCCCGAATGCGCTCTCAAGCGAGCCGACGCCTTTGCCGATAAGTCCCCCGCTTTCCGGCGCGATGAGGTCTATGAAACCGAGGCCCGAAAAAACGAAGACGACGGCGGCGATGGTCGAAAGGCCGAGAAAATTCTTCCGCTCTTCAGACATGAAGGAAAACGCGAGGAGGAAGAACATGGCGGGAATGAAATAATACCCCCACCCGAAAAGATTCTTCAGTCCGTTGTAGATGGCGCTCCCCCACGGTCCCGCTTGGCCGAGGCCCGCGAGCAGGAAAACGATGGCGATGCCGAAAAGCAAGACGACGATGACGCTCTTTCTGATGTCGGGATGCAGTGACGAGAATCCGTACGGACTCTCCCCTTTTTCTTTATGCTCTTTCTCGCGATTTTTTTTCGGCACAGGCGTCTCTTTCTGGCGCTTGGTCTTCTTCCGCTTCTTAGTCATTAATTTTTTGGAGAAATGGAATGCCCCTTTATTTAAATTGAATTTGGTATAAAATTCAAACCGCTGAATGGACATCGATTCCTCTATTCTTATCGTCTCCGACCTGCATTTGGGCTCGCGAATGGCCCGGGCGAAGGATCTCGCCGCCTTTTTGGCGCGCACGGACTTCGGCACGCTTATTTTAAACGGCGACATTCTCGATAATCCGAACCTCCGATTTCTTTCCCCCGACCATTGGCAGCTGCTCACACGACTCAGGGAAATCGCCCTTTCCGGAAAACGGGTCATCTGGGTCGCCGGAAACCATGACTTCTTCGCGAAGCAGTTCTTCAAATCCCTCGGTATTGAGACGCATACCCACTTTTCCTTCACGTGGAGCGGCAAGCGGTGCGTCGTCCTCCACGGGCACCAGTACGATAAATTCCTCATCCAGAGCGAGCCGCTCGCGACGACGTTGAACCGCTCCTATCGGCTCATCCAGCGTTTTGACGGTCAAAAGAAGCGCATGAGCGGATTCGTCAAAAAGCGGTATAAGGTCTGGCTTAGGGTCTCCAAGCGGGTGGCGAAGGGAGCCCTTGAATATGCTTCCGGAAAAGGCATGGACTATGTGTTCTGCGGACACACCCACGATTGCCTGACGATGAAGTCGGGGAAAACGACCTATCTGAACTCCGGGTGCTGGGTGGACGATAAATGCTCCTATATTCTCTTGAAGGATGGAGAAGTGCGGATGGAGTCCGTACTCGTTGGAAAGCCTCAAGCAGTCAAAGTCTAGAAAATAAACCGCCTCGGGCGGTTTTTTTGTTCATCGGGAGAAGTGTGGGTTTGAGAACCGGGTAGGAAGATGGTTATTAGCTTTTTTGCACTTTTGCCCAAAATTCATGTTAAAAATGTTTACCGATAAACATTTTGAAACAAAAAATCAAAAAACCCAGGAAAAACTGAATAAATTGAAAAACCGGGTTGTGTTTTTACTGAACCTGATAGTCAAGCTAGGCCTACATTTTAAGGCCTAGCTTGAATACTCAGTAACCGCATGAATCCTACGCTTTTTTGTAAGTTGTTTACCGGTAAACATTTTAAGAATGGAAAGTGCTATAATTAAAACCGGTATGGAAAGCAGGGAACTGGGGAAGGAAGGAGAGAGAAAGGCTTCCGAGATTCTGGAAGAGAAGGGGTGCCGGATAGTAGAGTTGAACTGGCGGAAGCCTTTCGGAGAAATAGACATCGTCGCAAAAGCGGGGGATAAAACCCTCGTTTTTGTCGAAGTGAAGACGATGAGGAATTTCAGCGAGGGGATTCGGCCGGAAGACCAGATGAGTCCGTCAAAACTCATAAAGTTCCATCGAGCATCGGAAGCGTATGCCCGCCTGCATCCCGAGTTGGTTGATGAGTGTAGGGGCTGGCGGTGCGATTGCATCTGCCTTACGCGTATTGGAAACGACTGGCTCGAGCATCACTACGAGAATGTGTAAAAAAGAAACCCGCTGAACAAGCGGGTTTTGAATTAGAATCTTAAATTGTCGCCTTTTCAATCAGCCTCGCTTCTTTCAGCCTTTGGAGACGGTGCACAGCGTAAAAGAAGAATGGAAGAGAGAAGATGGATACTAATGTAAGCGCTATTATTGACTGTGCCCAATCTCTTTCCACGAAGCACGTGATATATACATTATCCAAGTCAGACTTAACTTCTATCGATTTGATTTTTTGGACAATGCTGGGGGCACTTATCCATACGCATCTTACGAGTTCTGGTCTGATACCGGCGATACGTACCTGGTCACCTTCCATTTCGATAACCAATGCATCGCTTCCTTTGCTGTAGCGATTCAATTCTTTTATGCTGTCTAATCTATCAATGATCAGCATTTCACCATCGTTTGTTCTGAAATAGTTGCGCATAGGCATAAATTCCCCGGGCGCTTTCGTTAAAACCTCAGTGGTGGGAGATTTGTAAACGGTTAAAAGTAGTGTTTCGTTCACATCTGTGATTACAAGATACGAAATTCCCACAAAGGCTGTGAGGGATAAAACTAATTGGATCCAATATTTCATTTTTAACCTCCTAAAGTTAAAAAGTTATTAATTAATTACTAAAATAAGTATAGCATAAATAGGCCAGTCTGTCAATATATCCCGAACCTGGAGAGTTTGACGAAACGGGAGAGGGGAGTATTGTAAGAACCATAGAAAGCCGCTCTTTAGAGTCGGTTTTTTGTTTACCCTTTTCGCATGTTTTTCACGGAACGGGTAATGCCGAAAGGTAAATATATAAGGTCGAAAAATTATATATCTATAAAAGACAATGATGGATTTGAAAGGCCTCTCGACGGCGATAAACCAGATCGCCGCGGAGAAGGGTATCGAGGCAGGCAAGGTGCTCGCGGCAATCGAGAACGCGATCGCGGCCGCCTATAAGAAGGAGTACCGCAAGAAGACGGAAGTGGTCCGCGCGACCCTCGATCTCGATTCGGGGAAGTCGACGTTTTGGCAGGTGAAGACGGTCGTCATTCCCGAACACGTGCGGATCGTTGAAGAAGGGGAGGAGGAAAATCCCGCGGTTGAGGAGGAAGCGGAATTTCCCCGCTACAATCCGGACCGCCATCTCTTCCTCGACGAGGCGAAGAAGATAAAGGCGGACGCGGTCGAAGGCGAGGAACTCGAGTTCCCGCTTGAGGCCCACGACGATTTCGGACGCATCGCCGCACAGACGGCGAAGCAGGTCGTCTTGCAGTCGATCCGCGACGCGGAGCGTTCGTCTATCTATGACGAGTTCAAAGACCGGGAAGGAAAGATCCTTTCGGGCACCGTCGAACGTTTCGATCGGGGGAACGTGTACGTGAACCTCGGCAGGGCGGTCGGCATCATGTTCCCTTCGGAATCGATTCCGAGCGAACACTACAAAGCGGGGGACCGCATGCGTTTTTACGTGGTTGCCGTCCAGCAGGACACGCGCCGACCGGGCATCATCCTTTCGCGCGCGCACCCCAAGTTCGTGGAGAAGCTCTTCGAGCTTGAAATCCCCGAAGTCGCCGACGGCATCGTCGAAGTGAAGGGCATCGCCCGCGAACCCGGCAGCCGCACGAAGATCGCGGTATGGTCGGGACAGGACGGCGTTGACCCGGTCGGGTCGGCGGTCGGCCAACGCGGTATGCGCATCATGGCCATCACCGGCGAACTCGGTTCGGAAAAGATCGATATCATTCCGTGGTCAGAAGATCCGGAGAAATACGTCGGTAATGCCCTCTCGCCCGCGAAGGTGAAAGCGGTCGAGATCCTTCCGCGCCGCGAGGCGAAGGTGTTCGTCCCGGACGACCAACTCTCACTCGCCATCGGCCGCGGGGGGCAGAACGTGCGGCTCGCCGCACGCCTTACCGGCTGGAAGATAGACGTGCGTTCGCAGTCGAATCCTGACGAAGTGCAGGAAGGCGGCATCGCACAGGCGCCCGCGGAAGTCGCCGAAGGCGCACCCACAGAAGAAACCAACGAAGAAAAAAACTAATATGCAAACAGTCATTTTCCTCCCTATTGTTCTCGCAGCCGTCTACACCGTTTTCACGATGGGATGGCTCACGCGCCAGCCGCGGGGGAACGAGCGCATGGTCGCCATCGCCGACGCCATCAAGGCGGGCTCGAAGGCGTATTTGAACCGCCAGTATAGGACGGTCGCCTACGTCGCGGTCGCGCTGTTTATAGTGATCGGTCTCGCGTTAAGCTGGCTCGCCGCATTCGGCTTTTTGGTTGGCGCCGTCATGTCCGCCATCGCCGGATATATCGGCATGAACGTCGCGGTCTCTTCGAACTCGAAGACGACCGAAGCGGCGCGCCACGGCCTCGGCCGGGCATTGTCGCTCGCCTTTAAGGCGGGCTCCGTCACGGGCATCCTCGTCGTCGCGATGGGGTTGCTTTCCGTCGCCGGATTTTACTATCTCTCCGGGGGGGCGGTCGAACCGCTCATCGGTCTCGGTTTCGGCGCGAGCTTGATTTCCGTCTTCGCCCGTCTCGGAGGAGGCATCTTCACGAAAGCCGCGGACGTCGGCACCGACCTGGTCGGCAAGGTTGAAGCGGGCATCCCCGAAGACGATCCCCGGAACCCCGGTGTCATCGCGGACAACGTCGGCGACAACGTCGGCGACTGCGCCGGCATGGCTGCGGATCTTTTTGAGACCTATGCGGTGACGCTTACGGCGGCAATCCTTTTGGGTTCGTCGCTTGGCCTCGCGGGAAACGAGCTTCTCTTCCCGTTCGTGCTGGGCGGTCTTGCAATCATCGCGTCCATCATCGGCATGTTCTTCGTCCGTGCGAAGTCGAAGGGAGGCATCATGACGGCCCTCTATAAGGGGCTCATCGCCTCGCTCATCGCTTCCGCAGTGTTCTTCTACTTTGCGAGCTCGACCTATTTCCCGGATATCGCGGGCAAGGTCTTCATGTGCACGCTTATCGGCCTTGCGACGACGGCGCTTATGGTCGTCATCACCGATTACTACACCGCGAAGAAATACCGTCCCGTGAAATCCATCGCTGAATCGTCCGCGTCGGGCCACGGTACGAATATCATCATGGGCCTCTCGGTCGGCATGGAATCGACCTTCCTGCCGATTATCGTGATTGCGCTCGCCACCTTGGGCGCGTATTCCGTACTCGGCATTTACGGCATCGCGCTCGCCGCGACGGCCATGCTTTCGGTTGCAGGCATCGTCGTTGCCATCGATTCCTTCGGCCCCGTGACGGATAACGCCGGCGGCATCGCCGAAATGTCGGAGGCTCCGCAGGACGTCCGCGAAGTGACCGACGCGTTGGACGCGGTCGGAAACACCACGAAAGCCGTCACGAAAGGCTACGCCATCGCTTCGGCGGGCCTCGCCGCGCTCGTGCTCTTCGCGGGCTACACCGAAGAATTGAAAAAGGTCTTCGGGACGGTCACCTTCGACCTCCAGAGCCCAGAAGTGGTCATCGGCCTTCTCTTGGGAGGCGCAATCCCGTACCTCTTCGGTTCGATTGCAATGAAGTCGGTTGGGAAGGCGGCAGGTGCCATCGTTAACGAGATTCGCCGTCAGTTCCGCGAGATCAAAGGCATCATGGACGGTTCCGCGAAGCCGGAATACGGCAAGGCGGTGGATATCGTCACGAAGGCGGCACTCCGCGAAATGGTGGTACCCTCCATCCTTCCGCTCGCCATCGTGCTTATCGTCGGTTTCATCCTCGGCCCGCAGGCCTTGGGAGGACTCTTGATCGGCACGATCATCTCGGGACTCTTCGTCGCGCTTTCGATGACCTCGGGCGGCGCCGCGTGGGACAACGCGAAGAAATACATTGAAGACGGCAATTTCGGCGGGAAGGGTTCGGAAGCCCACAAGGCGGCCGTGACCGGAGACACCGTCGGCGACCCCTACAAGGACACCGCCGGCCCCGCCATAAATCCGCTTATCAAAGTCATCAACATTGTTGCCCTGCTCATCGTCCCGTTTCTCTAAAATTTATTTTTGAGAAATAAAAGCCCCCGCAGAAGCGGGGGTTTTTGGTTACAGCGCATAAACGAGTCCGAATCCTACAAGGACGATAAGGCATCCTATCTCATAGAGGTATACATGCCCCTTTCCCCTCGGTATTCTTTTGCTAAAAATCGCATACAGGATAAGGGATGCGCCGGCGATGACGAGCATGATGCCGACTCCGCTCCAGTCGCCCAATTGGGCGAAAACGAAAGCCAGAATGGCGCTTGAGACTATGATGATAAGGAAAACAAATGAATTATCGTTCGCTCTCGCGAGAGCGGGTGAAGAAGAGTTCATGACGAATCCTTTCTAAATTGTTTTCGAACTGCCTTGTTTCTAAGTCTTTCAGGATTGCGTGTCAAATAAAAACTCCCGATGATGTCGGGAGTTTTTATTGTTTCTCTTATCCGAGTTTTACCTTCAGCTTCTTTGCCTTCCGCTTGTTCGCTTTCGGCATCGTGATGGTGAGCACGCCGTTTTTCACGATTGCCACCGATTCCTCCGGATCGATTTCGACGGGAAGGATGATGGAGCGGGAGAACTTGCCCCAAAAGCACTCCTGGTAGAAATAGTCCTTCTCGGCGATCTTTTCCGTTCGCTCGCGCTTGCCGCGGATGGTCACCGATTCGTTCGTGATGTTCACTTCGAGATCGTCGGCACCGACGCCCGCGACCGTGGACTGGACGATGATATTGTCCGTATCCTGGTACACGTCGACGGTGAGCTGGCCCTCCGCTTCCTCCTCAATGTCGAAATCCTCGTCCGCGTGCTTCCCGATAGCCTTCGGTTCGGCGCGCGACTTCGCGAGCTCCGCAAAAATATTTTCTTTGTTTATCTTGTCGTCCATAGGTGGAATACGTTTATAGGCACATTATAGCACACTCGTTGACAGGCCCCTCCGCGTCGCCTAGAACTAAGGGAGCAAAATTAAACAACTCACCGGAGGTAGAGATGGCGCAGAGCCTTCATTCGTTTCCTTCAGGCTTTACGCTTGTTTCCGGGTGCGTGCTTCCCCCGCGGTCCAAACCCGTGAAACTTCATGCACTCTTTTCGTTTTCAAAACTGCTGCATATCTCCGTGGAACCGAAACAGTTTGAGAAGCATTTGGACCCGATCCTCCCGCCGGATCCGCTGCTGTGCGAATGTTCGCCAATCGTTCCCGAAAGGGAAATGCGCCTTTTCTTTGACGCGGGATGGGCGGACCGTCTGGTAAGCGGAAGCAGTCGCGAGGACGGGTATGGGATGTTCTCATACGACGTGCCGTTTCGCGTGATGTTCACGCACTTCATGCATCGGAACGTTTTGATGCCGCAGGCGCTGAATGTCTTTCCCGTGCGGGGCAGGGGAGGCGCGGTGAAATATATCGGCGTCTACACGCATACGAACAAAACGGGAAAGCGGGGAGAAATATTTCTCACGCCGTACTTTGTGGGTTCCGTGCGGGAGCCGCTCGTCATGTATTTCCCCGGACGGTTCATCTGGCGGAGACGAAGTACGGAAATATAAAAAGCCCTGAAGGCTTATTCCAAAACCCGCGCGTGCGCGGGTTTTTTATAGGCGCTTTTCGAGCGCTTCTTCCTTTTTCAACGCGTCGAAATCGGTAAGGACGAAAAAGAGAATTACCGAGAGGAAGAGCGCCGGATAAATGAGGAGGTTTTCATCCTGAAATCGCACGATGAGGTAGTTGAAGGCGGTATGGACGGCGGTGGCGTAGAAAATGCCGCGCGCGGCCTGGGAGGCGAGTTTTCCGTGGAAATGCCCTCGGCACCAGTGGTAGCCGATAATGCCGGCGGCAAGCGCGTGGAGGAGGACGGCCCCGATGAAGCGCACGACGACCACGTATCCGACCGCGTAGAGGGAGTGAAGATCGAATGTCTCCGTCGCGCCCGCAAGCGCAAAGATATTTTCAACCGCCGCGAAGCCCAGGGCGGCGGTGACGGCAAGGATCATCACGTCCTCGTGGTTCCGTATAACAACCGTTTTTCTGACTGAAAGGTACGCGGCGAGGAATTTGAATGTTTCTTCGATGAGCGCGAGGCCGAGAAATGAAAGGATGACGTGCGCATTTTCGGGAATGACAAGCGTATTCCACGAATACTGCGATACAAGCACGAAAAGGCTTGAGAGCGCCCCGGCGGAAAACGTGTAGATGAGAAAGCGGGCCGGCACGGGGCGGTATTCCTCGCGGAGGAAAAAGAGAAGCCATACGAGCGACGGCAGGCACGCGGCGATGAGAATAATGGCGAGAACGAGAATCGTTTCCATCATGCGCGTATGTCCGCGACCATCAGGAGCTCGGCGTTCCGTTCCGGCAGCGCTCCATAGATTTCCTCAGTGATGAAGGGAAGATAAGGGTGAAGAAGCGCGAGGGATTCGGCGAGCACGTGAAGGAGTATCCGTGCGGTAGTTTCGCGCGTGCCGTCCGCGGCAAGTTGCGGTTTTGATTTTTCGATGTAGACGTCGCAGAAGTCGTGCCAAAAGAAATCATAGAGCGTCTTCAGTCCCTCGCTCATATCGAAATCGAGAATGGCTGATTCCACTTTCTTTCTCGCGGTTTCCAGCGCGGAAAGGATTGCGGCGTCTGCATCGGTTTCCGCGCGGGGTTCTCCGGCGGGAACCCCCTCGCTGTTTGCGAGGACGAACTTCGCGGCATTCCACAATTTGTTCATGAATTTCTTTCCGGCGGCGACGGCGCTTTCATCCCATTTGATGTCCTGACCGGTGGCTTGCCAGACGACGGCGAAGCGCGTCGCGTCCGCGCCGAAATCCGCGATGTATTTCAGCGGGTCGACGCCGGTGCCCAGGGACTTCGACATGCGCCGGCCTTCTTTGTTCAGAATCGTGCCGTTGATGAGCACGTTTGAAAACGGCGCGGCGCCCATGAATTCGAGTCCCGAAAAGACCATGCGGGCGACCCAGAGATTCACGATGTCGCGCGCCGTGATAAGCGTGTCTCCCGGATAATACCGCGTGCGGTCTTCCTTGCGTAAGCCGGCAAAGGGCCAGAGGGCGGAAGAAAACCACGTGTCGAGGACGTCTTCCGATTGCTTCATCCCGCAGGTTCCGCAGACGGGGCACGAAGCCGGCTTCTCGGAAGCCACCGCATATTTTTCGGGCTCCCGTTCGCAAAACCACACGGGAAGGCGATGGCCCCACCAGATTTGCCGCGAAATGGTCCAATCGCGGACGTTTTCGAGCCAGGTCATATAGGTGCGCTCGAAATTTTCGGGACGGATGGAAACTTTTTTCTCCGTAACCGCGGCAAGGGCTTTCTCCGCCAAGTCTTTCATTTTCAAAAACCACTGCATCGAGGGGATGGGTTCGATGGCGTGCCCGCAACGCCCGCAGGTAGTGACGCGGTGTTCGTAGGATTCTTCTTTTTCAAACAAACCCAAGTCTTTCATTTTTTGAACGACTTTCTCCCGCGCCTCCGAGGTTTTCAATCCTTCGAATTCGGCGCCGGCAGCCGCCGTCATTTTTCCGCGCTCGTCGATGACCTGGAGAAGCGGAAGGTTGTGGCGTTTCGACAGCTCGAAGTCCGTAAGGTCGTGCGCGGGCGTCACCTTCACTGCGCCCGTGCCGAATTCGGTCTCGATTGACGGGTCGCCGACAATGGGAATCTCGCGTTCCTGGATGGGAAGTCGTACGGTTTTTCCGATAAGCGCTTTCCAGCGGGGGTCGGTCGGGTTTACCGCGATCGCCGTATCGCCGAGCATCGTCTCGGGCCGGGTCGTCGCGACGCGAACCTCTCCGCTTCCGTCCGCGAGCGGGTAGATGAAATGCCACAGACGCGTCTTCTCGTCCGCGTATTCCAGCTCAAGGTCAGACAGCGTGGTGCCGCACCGCGGGCACCAGTTTACCGTGCGGAGTCCGCGGTAGAGGAGGCCTTTTTCGTGGTAATGGGCGAATGCTTTCATTACGTCCTCGGCATACGCGGGATCCATCGTGAAGCGCTTGCGCGACCAGTCCGCCGAAACGCCGAGGTTACGCAGCTGTCCGTAGATGATCTCCCCGTATTCCTCCTTCCATTTCCAAACGCGCTCGATGAACTTCTCCCGGCCCAGTTCGAAGCGCGACACGCCTTCCTTGCGGAGCGCCTTGTCGACGACGTATTGGGTGGAAATGCCCGCGTGGTCCGTGCCGGGGAGCCAGAGCGTCCGCTTTCCGCGCATGCGGTGGAAACGGATGACGATGTCCTGGAGCGTATTATTCAAGGCATGTCCCATGTGGAGGGAGCCGGTAACGTTCGGAAGCGGCATGTAAACCACGTAGGTCTCGGGGCGCTCGCCGGGGAGATTGTCCGGATTGAAATAGCCCGACTGTTCCCAGGCGGAATAAATGCGGGATTCGGTCTCTTTCGGATTGTACGGGCCGTCGGGAAGCTTCATGGGTGATACTCAAATTCTTCCATAAACCGCGCCACTAATAAAGTTTTTGGCGCATAAAAAATCCGCCGGGGACGGCGGATAAAAATCACGGATGATAAGGGTGTTTTTCGCGGAGGGTGTAGATGCTCACGCAGAGGATAAGCATCGCAATTGCCCAAAAAAGAATACTGCCAAGGTACAGCTGGTCCCGCAGAAACGGTGCAATGTTTTGGGTAAAATGTTCCTTTGATGAGGAACTCTCCCTCAGAAAAAGAAAGACCCACGCGACGACCGTGAGGCATCGTAAGGCTATCTTCCTGAAAAGCATTGATGTTGGCATATATCCCTTTCTTTTAATAAGTTGCTTTGTTTGTTATACCCCTTTTCCCTGCGCGCGCCGAGCCCCTTAAGAGGCAGGAGCCCCTCAGTGATGAGGGGCGGTGGGGAAATTGAGATACGCTCCTCCAAAAAATCTGTTGGTGTTGGAAGAGGTATGGGGCGGGTTTATTAATCTTCTGTTTTTATTATACCACCACTATTTAAAAAAGTCAATAACCCTCAAAACGCAGCCTTTTAGATGCTCAGATTGCCGTCTGCCATGAGCGGAAGCGGCTTTTTCCGGAGATGCCGAAGATACGCGGCGGCCGCTATCATCATGGCGTTGTCGGTGTTGAAGTCCATCGGCGGAGCGAGAAAGCGCATGCCCCGCGCGTCCGTTTCAGTCTTTAACCGTTCGCGAAGCGCCTTGTTTGCGGCGACTCCGCCGGAAAGAATGACTGTTTTGGCTTTCGTTTCCTCCGCCGCGCGCAGAGTCTTTTTCACGAGTACGTCGAGAGCGGCGGTTTGGAACGACGCCGCAACATCGGCTTTTTTGGCGCGCGGATGGTCCCGCAAATAATACAAGACGGATGTCTTCAGCCCTGAGAAGCTGAAATAATAATCGCGCGTGCCGAGCATCGGGCGGGGGAAAGGTATTGAGGGATTTCCGCCGGCAGCCGCTTTCTGGATTTCGGGCCCGCCCGGGTAGGGGAATTTCAACATGCGCGCCACTTTGTCGAACGCTTCTCCCACCGCGTCGTCTTTCGTTTCTCCGAGCAGTTTCCACGACGTCAGCGATGTCATCGAAAGGAGGATGGTGTGTCCGCCGGAAACGATAAGCGCGACGGCGGGAAATGTTTTTGCGAGGCTTATTTTCTTGTCGAGAAGAAAGCTCCAGAGATGCCCTTCCAAGTGGTTTGCGCCCACGAGCTTCACGCTTCGCTTCTTTTTGACGAGCTCGGCATGCACGGTTTCCGCAAACGTGATGCCGGCCCAGAGAGCGGGTTCAAGGCCGGGGCCGACGGTGACGGCGACCATGTCGGGGAGTTCTTTCTCGATCTCTTTGTACAAGAGGGGGAGGGTCCGGATATGTTCGCGCTTCGCGAGATTGGGAACGACGCCCCCGAATGCCTTATGAATCTCGGTTTGCGAAGCGACGATATTTTTAATCGGCGCGAATGTAGGGTTTGTAAGACCGCCTGACGCCTGAAGAAGGGCAAGCGCGGTTTCGTCGCAGGAGGTTTCGATGGCGAGTATTTTCATAACATCCTGATTATAGGTTCGTTTTTCTTTTCCTCAACCCGGCGTATAATCCAATAATATGGTCCAACCGTTCTTCGTGCTCGCCCCCTTCGCCCTTTTCCTCTTGCGCGGGGTTGTCGGATTACTGGTTTTTGAAAACGGCGTCCGCCTGGCGAAAAACCTCCGCACGCCCGGGGCACCGACGGGCGCGTATGCCCGCGTCGCCGCAGTCGTGAAAACGACAAGTGGCCTTTTTCTCGTACTCGGACTTTTCACCCAGCTCGCCGCGATACTTTTCCTCGTCCATTTGGTCGTCATGCGCGTCAGGAAGGACCGCTTCTTTTTGGGTGACGACCGCCGGTTGTTCTGGGTGTTTATCGCGCTCATGCTGGTGATTATCTCGACGGGGGGCGGCATGTGGACGCTCGACGACTTCTGGGGGATTATTCTTTATTAGAAAGATGAAACGGTTTTTGGAAATAGTTCCCGGGACGGCGTCCTTTTTAGCGCTGGGGGCGCTCGTTTTTTTCTCCTGGAAGGCGCCGGTGTGGGTGGTCATCTTCATTGTCCTCTACGACCTCTATTGGTTCTTGAAGGTGCTCTACCTCTTTTTTCACCTGCGCACGTCGTTTTCCATTCTCAAGAAAAATCTCGCGAAGGACTGGTTTCAGGAGCTCACCGCCGACCACCGCGAGTGGGGGAACCTGTACCATTTGGTCGTCCTCCCCATGTATAAGGAGTCCTTCGAGGTCGTTCACAAGAGTTTCGAAAGCCTCGCGGCGGCGAATTACGACTTGAAGCGGATGATTGTCGTCCTCGCGCTTGAAGAGCGCGGCGGGGAAGGCGACCGCGAGATAGCCGGGCGCATTACCGCGGAATTCGGCCCGCGTTTCCACCGCTTTTTCGTTTCAACCCATCCGGACGGCATTCCGGGCGAGCTTGCCGGAAAAGGCGCGAATGAGACGTGGGCGGTCAAAGCCGCCAAACAGGAGGTGATCGACGCGGAACTCATTCCGTACGACCGCATCATTGTTTCCGTATTCGACATCGACACGCGTCCCGGCAGGGATTATTTCGCGATTCTCGCGTACAAATTCCTTTCCACGCCGGACCGCCTGCGCGCAAGCTATCAGCCGGTCCCGCTTTTCACGAATAATTTTTACCACGCCTCCATTTTCCCGCGCCTCATCGGTTTTTCGGCGACCTTCTGGCAGCTCATGCAGCAATCCCGCCGCGAGCAGCTCGTCACTTTTTCTTCGCATTCGATATCCTTCCGCGCGCTCGTCGATCTCGGCTATTGGCACACCGACATCGTTTCCGAGGATTCGCGCATCTTTTTCCAGGCGCTCATCCATTACAAGGGCGAGTGGCAGACCGTTCCGCTCCTCTACCCCGTTTACATGGACGCGGTCGAAGGCGACAGCTTTTTCGGCGCGATGAAGAACTTGTATAAACAGCAGCGCCGGTGGGCGTGGGGCGTGGAGAATTTCCCGTACGTCGTCTCAGAATTCATCCGCCGGAAGGACATTCCGTTCCGCGTGAAGCGTTTTTGGACCTTAAAGATCTTTGACGGTTTCTTTTCATGGTCGACCAGCTCTTTCATCATCTTCTTGTTCGGCGTCATGCCGAATTGGCTCGGCGACGAGGCGTTCAAGCAGACGGTCTATTCGTACAACTTGCCGCTCGTGACCGGCTGGCTCATCAACCTGAGCTCCATTGGCATCATCACCTCGGCGTTTTTGAGCATGCATTTCTTGCCCCCGAAGGAAGCCGAGGCGCGCCCGCGCCTGAAGGAGTACGTTTTCTATTTCCTGCAGTGGTTTTTCATGCCCGTCACCTTCGTGGTCTTCGGTTCGGTGCCGGCGTTTGAGGCCCAGCTCAGACTCATGTTCGGCGGGAAATACCGCCTTGGTTTCTGGAAGACGCCCAAAGGGGCGCGAAGCTGACGCATGCGGGAGTTCGTGACGGATGCCATCGTCCTCGACCGCGTCCCCCAGCGGGAACACGACGAGCTTTTCACGCTCTATACCCGCGATATGGGGCTGGTGCAGGCAAAGGCCGTTTCCTCCCGCAAGGGATATTCAAAATTCTCCGCGCATTTGGACCCTTTCTCCGAAGTGAGCGTACGGCTCGTCGGCGAGCACGGCCTTATCATCGCCGATGCGGTTTCCCGTTCGCGCTATCCCGCTCTGCGGGCGTCGCGGAAAGCGCTCGTATCCGCGATGAAAATCGCGTCGTTCATGCGCGAGTTTTTTCCCGAAGAGGCGCCGGACGGAGGCGTGTGGGAATTTCTCCGCGAGTCATTCGGCGCGGGGCGCGGGGATGCGCGCGAGTTTCTCGCACTCACGGGGTACGATGCCCGGCACGCCGTCTGTGCGTCGTGTAAAAAAACACCCGTGACGGCGTTTCTCATGGACGACCATTCGTTCCGGTGCGTTTCGTGCAGTTCAAAAATACCCGAAACCCGTCTATTATATATAGACTAGCGCCATGTCCCTCGAAGATATCGAACGGAAGTTCTATAGCGAAGCCTTGCCGCAGGCGCCGAAGAAAGAAAATCCTTCCGCGCCTCCTTTGGAGGCTTCCGAGCGGCCGCTTGAGCCGACGCCGTCGTACGAAAACCTCCCGAGCGAGCCCTCGCCATGGGCGTCGTCGGGGAAAGTTGCGAGAGGGACGTCGAAGATCCTCACGTTTCTCGTTATCGCCATCGTGGCGGGGGTGGCGGTCGGCGCCGCCTGGTGGGGGTACAACCGCTTTTTGGCGGGCAACGCGACGGGGACCGCCGCGAGTGTCGATCTGTATGCTCCACTCCAAAGTTTTCGCGGAACCCCTTTTGAGGCGCGCATCGATATCGTGAATGACGAAACGCGTCCCATTTCGGGGGAGCTCGCGGTTGCGCTTTCTTCAGGCCTTCTCGCTCCGGACGGCGAAGAGGCGTTCACCGAAACGGTTCCCTCTATCGAGCCCGGCGCGACGTATACGAAGAAATTCACGCTTTTTGCCGTCGGCGACGTGGGTTCGACCGAGCGTTTTGACGCCGTGTTCTCCTATGGCGGCGCGAAGATAGAAGCGTCAAAAGAGGTGGGGATAAAAGCCGCGGGGCTCAAGATATCCGTCGAGAAGGAACAGCTTCCGTCCGAAAACGCGCTTTTCGACATACACCTCGCGTATGAAAACGTTTCGGGGAATACGTTCCCCGCCGCCGCATTCGAAATCCGTCCGCCGGCGGGATTTGTGGTTGTATCGAGTTCCGCCGGAGGCTCGGGAACCCGGTGGGATGTGGAAGATCTCGCGCCGGGGGAAAAGGGTACGATTTCCTTCCGGGGCGCCGCCTCGTCGAGTACGGCTCTCTCGGTGCGGATTCCGGCGGTTTTTTCAGTGGACTTGAACGGCTCCCGTTTCGAGGTGCTTGAGGAATCTGTTTTGCTTTCCGCGGAGCCCCAGCCGATCCTCGTTGATTTCGGGGGCGCCGGCGCGCCCGGATATGTCGGCAGATTGGGAAGCCTGCTTCCGTACGTGCTTACGGTGAAGAATAATTCGGGAATCGATTTGCAGGATGTCGTCGTCGCGGTAAAGCTCGACAGCAGCGTCGTTGATTTTTCAAAAGTGGAACCGCGCGGGGGAAGTTTCGATTCGACGGCGCGCACGATTTCATGGGCGGCCGCCCAGGTGAAGGGATTGAAAATCATGGCGCCGAAAGCGGTCGTCGAAATCCCTTTCCGTTTGACGACACTTCCCTCGTTTCCCGCACCAAGCGCGGTGAACCGCAATTTTACCGTAACGGGCACCGTGGAAGCGACCTCTCCCACGAAACCGCAGGGGAGCGGTGCGGAAAACACCTACATCCGGACGTCGTTCGAAACAAAAATCGCCGGCGATGCGAAAATCGAGGCAAGCGCATGGCGGAAGGACCCCGGGGGAATCGTGAACACGGGTTCCATGCCGCTCAAGGTCGGCAAGCCGACACAATATACCGTCCATTGGAAGATCATAAATTACGCGACCACGCTTAAAGACGTGGTGGTGAAAAGCGCGCTGGAACCGGGGGTCAAATTCACCGGCGTTGTAAAATCCTCGGGCGGCGCCCCGGTGCCGGCGGTAAACGACCGCACGAACGCCGTCGAGTGGAAGATTCCTTCGGTTGAGCCGGGTGTGGGCGTCTCCTCGAACGCCTTCGAAGCCGTCTTCCAGGTTGAAGCGCTTCCGAACGAAACCCAGCTCGGGAAGATATTGCCGCTTACCCAAAAAACGACGCTTACCGCCACCGACAGCTTCACCGGGGTTGCAATTCAGAAATCTTATGAAAAGATTACCGCAGAGATACCGAATGACCCCACCTATAAGAAGGGGGATGAAAAAGTAAATCCATAATGAATAATTTCGAAAACATAGCATCGCTCGCGAAGCGCCGCGGCTTCATCTATCAAGGTTCGGAAATCTACGGCGGCCTTGCCGGGACGTGGGATTACGGCCCGTTGGGCGTCGAATTGAAGCGCAACATAAAAAACGAGTTTTGGCGCCGGGTGGTGCAATCGCGCACGGATATCGTCGGTCTCGATGCGGCAATCCTTATGAGCCCGAAGGTATGGGAGGCTTCCGGCCACTTGGAGTCCTTCAGCGATCCTCTCGTAGAGTGCAAGAAATGCCACCATCGTTTTCGGGCGGACCAATTGGACAAAAACGTCTGTCCCGATTGCGGCGGGGAGCTGACCGAGCCGAAGGCGTTCAATCTGATGGTCGAGACGTATCTCGGCGTCATTGAAGGCGAAAAGACAAAAACGTACCTCCGCGGAGAAATCACGCAGGGCGTGCATGTGAATTTTAAAAACGTGCTTGACTCATCGCGCGTGAAGCTGCCCTTCGGCATCGCGCAGGTCGGCAAGGCGTTCCGGAACGAAATCACGCCGGGCGGTTTCACGTTCCGGTCGCGCGAATTCGAGCAGATGGAAGTGCAATTCTACGTAAAGCCCTCGGACGAGGAATCGCGGAATTGGTTCGAATATTGGAAGGAGGAGCGCATGAAATTCTACGTATCCCTTGGGATGCGCGAGGAAAATCTGCATTTCAAGGACCATGCGCCGGACGAGCTCGCGCATTACGCCCGGGCGGCATGCGACATCGAGTATCGTGCGGGGGATGAATGGAAGGAAATGGAAGGCATTCATCACCGGGGCGATTTCGACCTTTCCCGCCACGAGAAATTTTCGGGGAAGGATATGGGGTATTTCGACGAGGAAACGAAAGAGCGTTATCTGCCGTTCATCATCGAAACGTCGGGCGGGGTCGACCGCGCCGCGCTCTTTTTCCTCATGGATGCGTATGCGGAAGAAAAGCTTGAGAACGGCGAGTCGCGCTCGGTCTTGAAGCTTCATCCGCGGCTGGCTCCCTATAAGGCCGCCGTCTTTCCGCTTTTGGCGAATAAGCCGGAGTTGGTGAAACGCGCGGAAGGAATTTGCGCGGATTTGAAGAAGGAACACATGATTGCGTGGGATGACCGGGGGAATATCGGCAAGCGGTACCGCGCGCAGGACGAGGCGGGTACGCCGTTCTGCATTACCGTTGATTTTGAGACGCTTGAGGATGGAACGGTAACGGTGCGGAACCGAGACACGATGGCGCAGGAGCGCATCCATGCGGATGACCTCGGAGAATTTCTCGCTTCGAAACTTTCGTAAGGAAAATCCGCCGAAAGGCGGATTTTTTATTTGACTTCAATCGTCATTTCGGACTCGCTCCAGTTATTGGCTTTATCGAATGCGCGGATGACAACCGTATGCGTTCCCGGTCTCGCAAAAGAGGTGAAAAGCCGTTCGCCCACGGGAAGGTAAAGTCCCCCGTCTATTTTTACATAGTAACCGCGTTGAAGGCCGCTTCCGTCGTCGCGGGTTCCGAATTCGAAGCGTACGACTTCATTCGGGCGCGGAACCGAGGTGCTGGCCTTTATGCGGGGCGCCTCTGGAGGCGTTGTGTCGATGCGTACGAGGTATGTCGCGGGCGTTTTCGCACCTTCTTTAAGGAGGTTGAAAAAGAAGATGCCGTCCTGCGGCGCGGTCGTCGTTGCTTCGCTCAAGGAAGTCCGCACGCCGCGTGCTTTTAGTTCAGCCGGCGAGAGAGGAGCGTCGCTCAGGGCGTAGAAGAAGGTCGTATCCCGCGATGCCGAGGGCCATACGAACGAAAGGATGTTGTTGTCGTACCATCGCTCGCTGTTGGGGTGGCTCGGCGAATACAGGACGAATTCCGAGCTGGAAGAAAAATCAAGCGGGGCGACGCGGTACGAACCGTTCGTCTGATCGCGGAGGACGCTGGTGCCCAATCCGTCGTTTGCGAGCACTTGCGTACTGGTTCCAAAGGTAAGCGAGAAGGTTCCTATGGATAAGGGGCGGATAATAAGATCGGCGAGAACGCCGTCTCCGGCAAAGCCCGGCGAAGGCAGAACGCAGGTAATCTGCGCGCGTCCCGCATCATTGTCGATATCCCGTTCAAGGAAAAATTCTTTCTCGCAAAACGACCGCGCCGTGCTGATTTCAAGGATCTCCGCTTTCCGGGGGTCGAAGAGAACTTCGGCGCTCACGACATTCACCGCCTCGCCGCCGCTTTTTGTCTCAATACTGATCACTTGTTCGGTGTTTTCGCGCACGAGATTCGCATCGGGCTGGAATGATATCGTCGAGTTATACATGGAGTATTCGGGCGTGAGCGCGACCGATGCCTGCCGGTCCATAACGGCGACGAGGAGCGCCGTGGAGGCAAAGTAGATGGAAAGCGTGAGGGCAACAATAAGAATGATGTGCGAGCGTTCGCGCCTGGCGCCTTTGCTTGCGCGGTGAATGAATACCTCGGAAACCAAAAAGATCAGCGCGAGAAGAACGGCGAAAAGCAAGGCGTTGGCCGGCACGGGATTGGGGGTCAATATGAAAAGCTTGCCCGATTCGTCTGCAAGACCGTGGAGGGTAAGGGCACTTACGACGTAATATTTGTCCTTGATGCGAATCTGCATGGGGGCGGTATTTTCGCGCGGCCCTTCGGTTTTGAAATACGACTGCAGGGATACGGGGATGGTGCCGTTTTCAAAACTGCTGCCAAGCGCGCTTCCTTCGCGGTTCGCAAATACAATTTCATTCCCGGCGCCAAAATAGGTGTCGCGAAAATTTTTCGCGCGGGCGTCATTCAAAGCATAGCCTACCGCAACGCCGCCGATTTGTTCCCCGTTGTTAAAAAGCGGCTCTCCCGCGATAAGGGAGGTTCCGCCGTTTGTCGTCGCTTCTATGGAGGCGACCTTCTCGCCCATGGTGAGTGCGCGTCCCCAGCCGGTCGTTTGGGAAACGTAGTCTCCTTGCCGCATCGCAAGCGAGGCGCGGGAAAGCACCATGCCGTCCTTGTCGGTGATGAGAAGTCCGTCCAATCCGCGCCGGCGGGCCTCTTCTACGGAATAGGCGAGAAGCTTCTCCCTATCGCCTTTTTCCAAATAAAAGGAGATGACTTTTGATGCCGCGAGTTCCCGTACCTCTTGGGAAAGCTTCCGGAATTCCGCGTTGATGCCGTCCTCGGCAAAGGAAGTTGAGCGCTTGGCCGTTCCGGCATCAAGCGTGCGGGTTATGGGTCCGATCGCAGAGACGAGGGCGGCTCCCGCGGCGAGCGTGATAAGAAAAGCAAAAAAGATATTCCGATAATAGTTTTCGGAAATGCGCGGGGAGTCCTTCTTCATAGGGGCCGTATAGGTTAATCCTATCACACGCGAGGGATGTTTTTCGGGTCTCTTCGCAGGGAGGATGGTATCATCAATATATGGAAGGGGGGATTCTCTATATCGGGCGGATACTGATCGAGTTGTTTTTCATCACGCTGCTTTCGCGTTTCGGGAAGGAGTGGCTCTACGGGACCATCGTGGTGAACCTTCTTCTTATTACGACCTTGGGCTCAAAAATAGTCTCCGTGTTCGGTTTTACCATGAATGCCGGAAACGTTTTTTATGCCTCGATTTTCTATGCCATCATCTTGATTCTTGAATTCCATGGGAAAGCGGTGGCATTGCGCGCGGTGTGGCAATCGTCGGCGCTTCTCATCTTTTCCCTCATCCTCGCGGAGCTTACGGTGAGCGCCGGGGGCGCGCCGGCGAGCCGGGTATTTGATGAAGCTATCCGCGGGGTCTTCCAAATGGTCCCGCGGATAGGAATCGCGAGTCTTATTGCCTTCATCGTCAGCCAATCGGTAGCTATTGGTTTTTATGAGCGGCTGAAGAAGAAGACGAAAAATCTGTGGATTAGGAACGGTTCGGCCGCCGTGGTTGTTCAAATGATCGACAGCCTTATCTTTTTCCCCCTGGCGTTCTACGGGGCGATGTCCGCGGAGATGGTGGTGGGTATCGCCGCGGCGGGATTTTTTGCGAAACTCCTCGTAGGGCTTGTTTCCACGCCCTTCATATACTTCGCGTATTATCTGAAGAAGGAATAGGCCTGGTTTTTTTGCATGAGCGCCTCCTCCGCGATACTATGGGAGTACGTCTATGCATGCCTATAAAAAAATAACGCTCCCAAACGGCCTCCGGGCGGTCTTTATTCCAAACCCTCAAAGCGTGGCGGTCACTTCAATCGTCCTCGTCAACACCGGCGCCGATTATGAATCGAAGGCGGAGAACGGCATTTCGCATTTCCTCGAGCACCTCTGCTTCAAGGGAACGGAAAAGCGGCCCTCGTCCCGGGCGATCACCCGGGAGCTGGATGAAATGGGTGCGCAGTATAACGCGTTTACCGACCGGGAAGTAACCGCGTATTACGTGAAAGTGGGGAGCGCTTTTTTTGAACAGTCGTTCGATATCGTTTCCGATATTTATTTGAATTCGACGTTCGACGAAAAAGAAATCGAGAAGGAGCGGGGCGTCATCATCGAAGAGATGCACATGTACGAAGATAAGCCGGAAACGAAGGTCTATCTGCTCGCGAACAATCTCGTGTACGGAGATCAGCCGGTCGGCAGAGATACTCTCGGTACGGAAAATAATATCAAGCGCTTTAAGCGGAAGGATTTTGTCGCATATCACCGCCGGCACTACGTGCCGAAGAACACCGTGGTCGTCGTCGCGGGAAATTTTCCGGTCGCCAAAGGCGTTGCGCTCGTCCGGAAGCGTTTTGGGGCTTTGCGCGGTCCCGTATCGCCGAAAAAGGCTCGCATGCGTCCGGCGCCCAGGGGATATAAGGAGAAAGTCGTTCAAAAGAAAGTTGATCAGACCCATCTCTTGGTGCGTTTTGAGTCTTTCTCGGGATGGGACAAACGCCGCCACGCGCTTGCCGTCCTCGAGGACGTGCTCGGAGGGAGCATGAGTTCGCGGTTGTGGCACGCCGTCCGCGAGGAACTGGGCGCGGCATATTACGTATATGCCGACAGCGAATTCAATTCCGACCGGGGCGCTTTCTATATCGGCGTCGGGGCGAACCACGGGAAAGTGGAGGCTGTTTTGAAGGCCATTCGCGCCGAATGCAAGGATATCGCGGAAAACGGGATTACGCGGGAAGAGCTTGAGCGGTCAAAAAAACACCTGTGCGGGCGCCTTTCCATTTCACTCGAAACCTCGAACAGCATCGCCAATTTTTACGGGGCACAGGAGGCCGTCTACGGGAAATCCGAGTCCCCGAAGGACATCGAACGGAAAATACGGGCGGTTACGGCGAAGGAAGTGCATCGCCTCGCCCGCGAGCTCTTCACCGACGACCGGCAAAGCTTGTCGCTCATCGGGCCGTTCAAGGGCGGGAAGTTCGGTGATATAGTGAAACTGTAACCATGAAGGAATTTACCCAAATCGAAGTGAGCTGGCACACGCTGTGGAAGCTCCTCGTTTTTGGCCTTCTCATCACCGCGGCATACCTGGCACGCGACGTAATCGGCATCCTTTTCGTCGCCATCGTGCTGTCGCTCGCGCTTGATCCGCTCATCACGTACCTCGAGACGAAAAAGATCCGCCGCCTGCCGGGGACGATCCTCGTCTTCGTGACGGGCGCTCTTATCGTCGCGCTCGCTTTGTATTTCTTCATTCCGGTGCTGATGCTCGAAGCCTCGAACTTTTTAAAGCATATCCACGAGATTACCTATACCATCTTCGGCGTCGGTTTGCCGGACAACTTGGTGGATGCACTCACCTTCGGCCGCGACCGATTTTTCGGCGTCCTGTCCGAATTCGACGTATCGTTTGCGGGAACCATCGCTTCCATCTTTACGACCGTCGTGTCGGTGGTCGCCACGTTTCTTATCGCATTTTATTTGTGCATCCAAAAGGACGGCACGGAACGCTTGCTCGGCGTTATCCTGCCGGATGCGTATGAGAAGGACGTTTTAAAGGTGTTCAACCGCTTTAAGGTGAAGATACGCAAATGGTTCGGCGCCCAATTGCTCTTGTCCGTCGTCGTGGGCGTTCTCGTTGCCGCGGGACTGTGGTTCCTCGGGGTGCGGTACGCTATTTTGCTCGGTATTCTTGCCATGATACTCGAATTGGTGCCGGTGATCGGGCCGGTTATCGTCGGGGTTATCGCGTTTCTCGTCGCCGTCTCGGATTCATTCGTCTTGGGGCTCTACGCGCTCGTCTTTTTCGTGGCGGTCCAGCAATTCGAGAATCACATCCTGATTCCGATGATTATCGGAAAAACGATGAACGTCCACCCCGTCGTGGTGGTCACCTCGCTCCTCGCCGGCGGGAAAATCGCCGGTTTTATCGGTATTCTGCTTGCCGTTCCCATTGCCGTGATGGCGCAGGAGACCTTCGATTATTTGGCGGAAAAAAAGGAAAAGCGCCGCGCCGCGGCAGCCTGATATGAAAAAACTGTTTATTACGACTGCCATTCCGTATGTGAACGCGGCGCCGCATATCGGACATGCGCTTGAGTTCGTTCAGGCGGACGCGCTCGCCCGCATGAATCGCGCGGCGGGCCGGGAGGTTTTTTTTCTTTCCGGCGCGGACGAGAACGCGATGAAAAACGTCGCCGCCGCAGAAGCGGAGGGCGTTACCGTGATGGAGCTCGTCGACCGCAATGCGAAGAAATTCGAGGAGCTTTTAGCCGCACTTAACGTGTCGGTAGACGGATTCGTCCGCACGAGCGATCCGCGCCACGTTAAAGCCGCGCAAGCGTTATGGAACGCGACGAAAAAGGAAGATATATATAAAAAATCATATTCAGGCCTCTATTGCACCGGGTGTGAAGCTTTCTATTCGCCGGATGAACTCATAAACGGCGAATGCCCGGAGCATCCCGGAAAAAAACTCGAAGTAGTCGAGGAAGAGAATTATTTTTTCAAGCTCTCGAACTATTCGGGGAAAATAAAGGAATTGATTGAAACCGGCACGCTCCGCATCGTTCCCGAGACGCGGAAAAACGAAATCCTTTCGCTCGCTTCCCGCGGCCTCCAGGATTTTTCCGTTTCCCGTCCGGCTTCCCGCGCCCGCGGATGGGGCGTGCCGGTGCCGGAGGACGAGACGCAAACCATGTACGTATGGTACGACGCGCTCGCCAATTACATCTCGGGACTGGGTTATCCGGAAAAGGAGGGTCCCTATGCGGCATTTTGGGAAGGGGACGCGGAGAAGCTCCACGTGATCGGGAAGGGAATTATCCGCTTCCACGCGGCCTATTGGCCGGCGATGCTCCTGTCCGCAGGATTGCCCCTTCCAACTTGCGAATTCGTACACGGCTACGTGACGGTCGAAGGGCAGAAAATGTCGAAGACGGTTGGAAACGTCGTAGACCCCATGATGCTTATAAATGAATTCGGCGCCGATGCGGTGCGGTACTATCTCCTGCGCGAGATTCCCGCCTACGAGGACGGCGATTTCAGCATGGAAAAATTCAAGGTCAGGTACAACGCCGACCTCGCGAACGGCATCGGTAATTTCGCCGCGCGCGTTTCGACGCTCGCCAATGGCATGGCGTTCGGGGAAGGTGAAGCGTTGGACTCCGGAGTGGCGGAAAGGACGCAAGAGTTGCTGGTGAAGGTGCGGAAGGAGAGCGAAACGTTTCGTTTCAATGAATCGCTTGCGGTGCTCTGGGAACTCATTTCGTTCGGCGATGAATACGCGAACCGGACGGCGCCGTGGAAAATAAAAGACACGGATGGAAAAAAGAACGTGATGCGGAATTTGGTCTATATTCTCGAATCCGTCGCCCGCGAACTGCTTCCCTTCCTTCCTGAGACGGCGCAGAAAATCCAATCCGGCGTTATACGGAAAGATAGCGTGGTCACGGTGCAAAAGATCGAGGCGCTTTTCCCGCGCCTCCAGTAATTTATGAAAATCACTCTCTACGACGCGCATACGCACGCTCATTTTCCCGCATTCGATGCGGACCGCGCGGAGATGCTTCTTCGCGCGCGGGAAGCGGGTATCGGGATGATCAATGTCGGCACCTCCAAGGAGGCGAGCGCTTCGGCAATTATGCTCGCGGAAAGCGGCGAGGGATTGTGGGCGACGGTTGGTCTTCACCCCATACACACTTCTCCGTCGTTTCACGACAAGGACGAAGGCGAAGAAACAGCGGAAGAAATTTTTGATTACGATTTTTATAAGACTCTCGCGCTCCATCCCAAAGTGGTTGCCATCGGCGAGTGCGGCCTCGACTATTTTCGGATAACGGGGGACGAGGAAGCGTATAAAACGCGCCAACGCGAAGCCTTTAAAGCGCAGATGCGGCTGGCTCATGAGGCGGGCAAGCCCCTTATGATCCATTGCCGGTCTGCCTATCCGGACCTTTTGCGCATCTTGGACGAGGAAAAAGGCTTTTTGAATGCCGCCCCCGGCGTCTCGCATTTCTTTGCGGGAAATGCCGAAGAAGCGCGCGCGCTCTTGGAAATGGGCTTTTCTTTCACCTTCGGGGGAGCTATCACGCTCCCGAAGCGGGCAGGCGGGACCGATTATGAGGAGATCATCGCGCTCATGCCGGAAGACCGGATTTTGGTGGAAACGGACGCGCCCTACGTGGCGCCCCTTTTGTATCGCGGAAAGCGCAACGAGCCGGCATATGTCGTGCATGTAGTGAAGCGCTTGGCCGAATTGCGAGGCGTTTCCTATGATCGTATGGCGGAAATCACGCGGGAAAACACCGAAAAGGTTTTCAATATCGGCAAATAAAAACCGCCGGTTATGGCGGTGTTAAAAACTGTTTGATAGCCTCTTCGGCGGTGCCTGCAACGCGCCCGTTTTTGTGGTACCAGGTGCGGTAGCCTTGCGGATGGTCGCATACGTCCATACTTGTACGCACCTCAAACCCTTTTTGGATCGAGGTTTGGGCAGTTTGAAGGACGCAACTGGCTGCGTATATTCCCATAAGAAAGAGCGAGCGAACCCCGAGCTTTTTAAGCAACCATTCAAGGTTCGTTTTTTTGAATGCATCATCATGGCATTTTTTGAGGTGGAATGCGTTTGAGGCGCCATGAATTAATTCAGGCAAAGTTAATGTTTTGCCGTCATATTCAATGACGATGACGGGTATCCTCTTTTCTTCGCAATATGCCAGAATATTTTTCTGCGCGGTTACCAATTTGCGCGCCGCCTCAATTGAAAGAGCTTCCAAAAAGGATATTTGCATGTCTATCAGGAGAACGGCTGTCTGCGATCTGCCGCGGAAATAGCGAATCTTCATGAAATCAGCGATCTTCAATTCAATCCTCCGGTATTAAATTTGTAATGTTTTTAGAGTAAAACATTTTTTTAAATATCAGTCAATTAATGCTTTTCCTTTTCCAAAAGCGGCCTTTTTCGTTAGGATAGGAATAATGAAAAAATACGACTTCTCGAAGATCGAGAAGAAATATTCCCGTCTCTGGAGGGAGGAAAAGACATACGAGCCGGATTTTGGGCTGACGCGCGGCAAAAAGCCCTTCTATAACCTCATGATGTTTCCCTACCCCTCGGCTGAAGGTTTGCACGTGGGAAACATGTATGCCTTCACTGGAAGCGACATTTACGGCCGTTTCAAGCGAATGCAGGGCTTTGAGGTGTTTGAGCCCATCGGGCTCGACGGCTTCGGCATTCATTCGGAAAACTATGCCTTAAAGATAGGCGCGCATCCGATGAAGCAGGCGGAGGTTTCGGAGAAGCGTTTCTATAAACAGCTTGAGATGGTGGGAAACGGCTTTGCCTGGGAGGAACGCTTGGAGACCTACGCGCCTGAGTATTACCGGTGGACGCAATGGCTTTTCCGCGAAATGTGGAAGGCGGGGCTTGCCTACCGGAAGAAGCAGGCGGTGAATTGGTGCCCGTCCTGCAAAACGGTGCTTGCGGACGAGCAGGTGGAAAATGGCAAATGCGAACGGTGCGGGCATAGCGTTGAAAAGCGCGAGCTTGAGCAGTGGTTTTTGAATATCACCAAATACGCGCCCCAGCTTCTTGAAAATCTCGATCGCCTCGATTGGTCCGATCGGGTGAAGATCGCGCAGCGCGAATGGATAGGCCGTTCGGAAGGGGCTTCGATTGCGTTCAACCTCAAAGGTGGAAAGCTAAAAGTATCCGAAATAGAAGTGTTCACGACGCGGCCGGATACGATCTTCGGCGCGACGTTTCTCGTCGTTTCCCCTGAAACGGCGAAAGCGTGGATGGATGGGGGGTGGAATCCCGAAGAAAACGTGAAGGAATACGTTTCCTCCGCGCTTTTGAGGCGCGGAAAGGAGGGGTATGAAGAGCGGGAAAAAACCGGCGTGTTTTCAGGCGCGGACGCGATAAATCCCGCGACGAAGGAAGATATCCCGGTATGGATTTCCGATTATGTGCTCGCAGGGTACGGCACGGGAGCCATCATGGCTGTTCCCGCGCATGACGAGCGCGATCGAGATTTTGCGGTGAAATTTGATTTGCCGGCGAACGATGCGCCGCTTATATCCGCAGAGGAAGCGGTGAAGAAAACGGGAGGCAGTTTTGAAACGAGATATCGCCTGCGCGATTGGCTGATCTCCCGCCAGCGCTATTGGGGGGCGCCGATTCCGATGGTTTTTTGCGAGACGTGCGCCGCCGCCGGAAAAGGCGAGCGGAGCGACATGCCCGGCTGGTATGCCGTGCCCGAAAAAGACCTGCCTGTTGAGCTTCCGAATGTAAAGGATTGGAAGCCGATCGGGACGGGCGAATCGCCGCTTGCATCCGTGAAGAAATTCCGCGAGGTGAAGTGTCCCGGGTGCGGGGGGAAGGCCCGCCGCGAAACCGACGTGTCGGATACCTTCCTCGATTCCGCGTGGTACTACCTCGGCTACTTGCTCGCGTCTGAGAGATTCAAAAAAGGTTTTGCTTCGGCAGAGATGCGAAAGTTGATGCGCGCATGGACGCCTGTCGACATGTATATCGGAGGTGCGGAGCATTCGGTACTCCACCTTCTCTACGTGCGCTTCGTTGCCATGGCGCTCCGCGATATGGGCCATGTGGATTTCGAAGAGCCGGTGAAGAAGTTCCGCGCTCATGGGCTTCTCATCAAAGACGGCGCGAAGATGTCGAAGTCGAAGGGGAATGTCATCAACCCGGATGAATACGTGAAGCGTTTCGGCGCGGATGCGTTCCGCATGTACCTCATGTTCCTCGCGCCCTTCGAAGACGGCGGAGATTTCCGGGACGAAGGTCTTCTGGGTCCCGTGCGTTTTTTGGAACGTGTCGCGCGGCTCTCGGAGAAGGTTAAGCCGGGCGCGGAGAACGCCCCGCATACGAAAGCGGTTCACAGGACCGTAAAAAAAGTTACCGAAGATATCGAGAATTTGAGGTACAACACGGCCATTTCCGCCCTCATGATGCTTTTGAATGAATTTGAGAAGGGAGAGGTTTCTCCAGACGACTTCGATGTGTTTTTGAAGCTTTTGGCTCCGTTTGCCCCGTTTCTTTCCGAGGAGCTGTACCAGTCGGGGAGACAGGGGGCTTTCTCGAGCATCCACACGGAAAGCTGGCCCGCGTATGACTCGGAGATGACGAAGGACGAAACCTTCCTGCTTATTCTCCAGGTGAACGGAAAGGTGAGGGGTGAGATTGAAGTGCCATCCGATATCACGGAGGAAGATGCCAAGGCTCGCGCGCTCCAGGATGAACGCATTGTAAAGCACCTGGGGGGCGAAAAGCCCAAACGGATGGTGTACGTCCCCGGCAGGCTCGTGAATATCGTCGTGTAATGGTGGTAGAATGAAGTCACTATGAGTTTCGGGCGCGCGATATTTTTCGTATTTGTGGCGATCATTGTGATCGTCGGCGTTTCCATCGCCTTTTCCCGCTCTTCGGACGGGACGGGGACGTTCGGCATCGACAAAGGAAGCGTTTTCTACCGTTCGCTTTTCTGGTATCGCAAAGACAAGCCGACCTCCACCGCATCTTCTTCGGACGCGGATAAGCCGAAAGAGGCGCCGAAAAAAACTTCGACCCAGGAATCGAAAGAAAAACCGAAACCGCCTGCACCCTCGGGATTTGAGGCGAGCCAATTATCCCCCTATTGGCAGGAGGTGGAGATAACGAAAGTAACCCCCGCGAATATATCGAACTACGACAAGCTGAACGGGTTTACGCTTGAAGCCCAAAAAGAAAACGGGGAGGCTATTTCCATCACGGGGTGGAAGATTCGGGGAAACCGCGGGGGAGAGATGTATGTTCCGAAAGGCGTTGCCGACCTCGGGGTTTCCGCCTATGGCGTGCCGGCGGACATTTCGCTCGCGCCGGGCGAGTATGCGGTCTTTTACAGCACGCAAAGCGCCATGAACCGCAATTTCCGGCTCAATAAATGCACGGGGTATTTGGGTAATACGTATTCCTTTAATCCCGCGCTTCCCAAGAAATGCCCGACGCCCTATGCAAAGTCGGAGCTTGCCGCGCTCCGGGGCGAATGCCAGGACTTCATCCGGAGCATAAAGACCTGCGGCATGGTGAAGGCGAACGATGTGAACCGTTTTTCGGGAAGCGGAGACGCGCAGTGCCGCGCCATCCTGGACCGCTTCAACTACGGCGTGTGCTACCAAAGCCATCGGGCTGATGCGGACTTCTTCGCAAAGGAGTGGCGGGTGTGGCTGGGAATTCCGATGCCGTTCGATGCGCGCCACGACCGCGTCCTCCTTTTCGATTCACGCGGGCTCTTGGTGGACGAATATATCTACTAAAAATAAAAAACCGCCTCAGGCGGTTTTTTAATTCGACGCAGGACTATTTCCGTTCGCCGAGAATGACCGTGGCTTTCATTTCCTTGCCTTCGCGCAGGAGGGTGAGCTCGATTTTATCCCCGACTTCCGAATTCTCCAGATAATCGAGGACGCTTTCGGTGAAGGTTATCTTTTTCCCGTTCCAATGGGTGATGATGTCGTTTTCCCGAATGCCGGCTTTGTCGGCGGGGCTTTTGGGATGAACGGCTTTTTCAAAAGCGTATTGCCGTTCGACGAGGGCGCCGAAACCAACCGGCAACCCGCGCTTTTCCTGGAGGTCGCGCTGGATAAGGAGGTAGTGGATGCCGAGCATCGGGCGGCGGATGGAGCCGTATTTTTTGAGGTCTTCCAAGTCTTTCTTCGCCGTGTGTATGGGAATGGCAAAGCAGATATTCTGCGCTCCGGCGATAATCGCAGTGTTGATGCCGATGACTTTGCCCCGCGCATCGGTAAGCGGCCCGCCCGAATTCCCTGGATTGATGGCCGCGTCGGTTTGGATGAGGCCCCGCATCTCCTGGAAATTCTTTTGGTCGGTCTTTGCGGTAATCGAGCGCGAAAGGCCCGAAATAATGCCGAGGGAAACGGTGTTTTGGAAAAGGCCGAGCGCGTTTCCGAAAGTAAGGACGGGCATGCCGAGGCGGCATTTCAAGGAATCGCCGAGGCTCAAGTGCGGGAATTTTTTCCCCGCGCCGTCTATTTTCAAAATCGCGACGTCGTTTATCGGGTCACGCGCCAAAAGGGTGGCGGAGTATTCCTCGCCCGCGTTTGTGATGACGGTGTATGTGCTGTCCGGTTCGGCGATAACGTGCTTATTCGTGAGGATGATGCCCGAAGGGTCGACAAAGAAGCCGCTCCCGCCGTCCACCTCGACCATGCCTTTTGCGTCGATCTTTTCGGGCGGGATCTCAAGGACGTCGAGCTTCTTTTTTCCCCGGCGCATGGCGCCGAGTTCACGCTTCACGTCGTCCAGGGCCTTTTTGATGACGATGGAGACGACGGCGGGTGCGACGCGTTCAATGGTGCCGGTAAGGGAAGGTGTAAACATCTGTGTGACTATTTTATCACAGTGTTGAGCCTGAAATATACCTTGAAGTGGTGGTAGGCGTAGCGGACGAGCATCCGAAGGAGTCCCTGGCGCTTGAATCTCCGCGGCGAGCTTTTCACGACGAAGTCGGGATCGAAAACGACCTCCCCCGCGTTCCGGGCGAGCATGACGGCGATTGCCGTGTCGTCACCGTAGAAGGCGAGGCGGGGGAACTCGCCTATTTTTTTGATGGCGCTTCGCCGCACCGCGAAATTTCCGCCCATCATGACCGCGTCTTTCTTGCGGAAAAGAACCGTGACAATTTTCGGTGCGAGCGCGAAGACGTATCCCATATAGAAACGTTCAAGGAGCTTTAGGATGCCGGTAAAGCCGTGGTCGTACGGGCCCGAAACGGCGACGACTTCGGGATTTTCAAAATGTTTCTCGATTTGGCGGAGCCAGTTCGGCGGGGGAACGCAGTCTGAATCGAGGAAAGCCACGACATCGCCTTCCGAAGCTCGCAAGCCCGCATTTCGCGCCATATTCGTCCCTTGCTCCGTTTCAAGGATCACTTTGTCCGCCCCCGCCGCTCGGGCGGCTTCACTCGTCTTGTCGGAGGAATTGTTATCGACGGCGATGATCTCGAAATCGGCGCGGGGATAATCGAGCGCTCTGGCACCCGCGATGGTTTTCCCAATGGAATTTTCTTCATTCCAGGCGGGGATGATGATTGAGAATTTTTTCATGGCGGAAGGTGGAGGATTCGAACCTCCGATGCCTTGCGGCATACCGCATTTCAAGTGCGGCGCATTCGACCACTCTGCCAACCTTCCTTTTGTCACCGAAAAGCCTGTCCTAACGTAATAAAACCAGGCTTTCTGGGTCCATCCTACCCCATTCCGGGGGGCTCTCCAAGGGGTATTGACTATTCCTACAATATATGCTAGGATTTTCTCAGAAAAGAATTTCTCGATTTTATCAAGATTTTTCTATTTAAAAAACAATATATAAAAACCTATTAAAGGAGGTTATAAGTAATGGCAAACATTGAAGTCGAAATCCCCCCGATAAAACTTGTTCCGGTGGGTAGTGAAACAAGAGCTTCAAGTTCAAATGATTCAAGTTCTTCTGACTGGGCAAAATCTGCAAAGACAGTACTGATTGTAGCTGTCCTTATCATTGCCGGATTATTTGTAGGTAAAACACTGCTTCCTTACGCTGCAGCATATGTAGGAATAAATCCGCAGCAGAAAGAAAACACACAGGATAAGGATTGCAACAAAAAAACTTACAAAGGCGGCAGAAGCTACAACCCGGTGATATACAATATTGAACCGGTAACACCTACAGTCCCCCAGGATAACAGTCTGGAAAAGGCTACGGAATATACCGACAAAGAAGTTGGTAAGCTCCGCGGTGAGATGAAAGAAGGATTTGATGGGGTTAACAAAAGAATGGACGGCATAGAAACCAATATGAACAACGGTTTCAACGATATAAAGGGTATGCTGAAAGAAAAAAACAAGCCCCCGAAAACCGATTGCCCTCCTGAAACAGACGATTCCGATCCAACAAACTGATTGAATCAAAAAGATTTATCCAAGTCCCGCGAATGCGGGGCTTTTTTATTTCAAAATAACTAAAAACAAAAAAGGCCTAAAGCCCTTTTTGTCTTGCGGAGAGGGTGGGATTCGAACCCACGGTGCGGTTTCCCGCACATCACATTTCGAGTGTGACGCCTTCGACCACTCAGCCACCTCTCCACTTACTTCGACTCTTCGGGTGCCCCCGGAGAGAATCGAACTCCCATCTTATCCTTAGGACGGATTTGTTCTATCCATTGAACTACGGGGGCAAAAGTCCCTTCAAAAACTATATACGCTCCCTTCCGACTCTGTAAAGGAAATTGCGGAATCTCACGGGCTATGGTTATAATTGATTCGCTCGCTCTTGCGCCCTTAGCTCAGTGGTAGAGCGTTTCGTTGACATCGAAAAGGCCGGAAGTTCGATCCTTCCAGGGCGCACCAAAATCCGCCGGGCAGCGGGTTCCTGAAGGGCCTATGGTGAAGCGGTATCACACATCCATGGCATGGATGGGTTCGGGGTTCGACTCCCCGTAGGTCCACAAAAACAAAAAGGCTTTAAGCCTTTTTGTTTTTTGGGGAAGGTTATATGCCTGCGAGGCGGGTGACGGCGTAGAGCGCCGCGAATCCTAAAAGCGTCGCGAACGTAGTCCACGCCTTGGGGTGCGCGTGGTGGCTTTCGGGGAGCAAATGGCTTGCGCCGATGTAGAGGAAACTCCCGCACGTGACGGCGAGGATGGCGCCGAGCGTTACGTTTTCAATCGTCGTAAAAATGCCCACAAGGACGCCGAGAACCGGAGCGAGCGAGTCGGTGATGAGCCATGCCATCGCTTTCCCGCGTTCCGCACCATTTTTAAGGACGATGCTTACGGTATTCACGCCGTCCGAAAAATCGTGGGTAAGGACGGCGGCGGCGACCACCCAGCCGATTGCCGGCGAAGCCTGGAAGGCGACGCCGATCATGAGGCCGTCGAGAAAGCTGTGGAAACAGAGGCTCGCCGCACCGAGGGAGCCCTGGTGTTCGTTGTGGCAGTCGTCGCCGTGGTGCGTGTGGAAAAGGCGGTCGAGGAGCATGTAGGCGACGAATCCCGCGCCGATAAGGAGGGCGATGAAGGAAATATCATGCATTCCGGCGGTAAGCTCAAATGATTCCGGCAGGAGGTCGAAAAGGGCCGCGGCAATCACGGCGCCGGCCGAAAAACCGGTGATGAGATGGAGTTTATCGCGGAATCGGAGGGCAAAAAGACCGCCGAGAAATGTCGCGAGAAAGGCAGTCAGGCCGATAAGGAGTGTTTGCATAGCCGTATCCATAAGCTTACTCGATTTCCGCTTTTGAGAATATCCGCGTTGCGAAGCGGAGCCAAAAGCCATATTCTTAATCCCGTGAAGCGTTTGTCGGCATTCAGAAAAAACTATTTGCGAGCCATCCGCGTCGGATGGTTTTTGGCTGTGCGCCAAATCAAGCGTTCCGGAAAGGGGACGACGGGACTCATCGTGTTCATCATGGTCTTGGCATTCTTAAACCTCGTGGTGGTTTCGGGCCTCTTGATAGGTCTCATTACCGGCTCGTACAGCCAGTACCGCGAAGCGTATTCCGGCGACGTGCTCGTTACGACCGCGCCCGGCAGAAGCTATATCGAACATTCCCGCGAACTGATTTCGTTCTTCAAAACCCACCCGTCGGTGACGGCCATTTCGCCCCGCCACACCGCGACCGGGCAAATCCTCGGCTCCCTCACGAGCCTGCCGAAGCAGGGGGAGCGGGCGAACGTGATGGGCGCCCGCCTCGTCGGTTTCGATGTCGACCGCGAAGAGGAGGCGACGCACTTTTCCCGTTTTATCACCTACGGCGAAAATCTGGAGAAGGGAGAGGAGGGGTATATCCTGGTCGGCGCGAACCTGCTCAAAAAATATTCCTCCTTCGCGGATGTGAATATTCCGGGACTCGATTTGCTTCAGGATGTCGATGTCGGAAGCCGCGTGCGCGTAACGATATCGAACGGCGGCGAGTCCGCATCGAAGGAGTTCATCATCAAAGGCGTCATAAAAAGCAAGGTGGACGAAATCTCCACGCGCGTATTCATGAACGACAATGAATTGAAACGGATGCTTTCGGTGAACAAGGAAGAGTTTCAGGAAATCACCGTGCGTACCGACCGGTCGGACGACGTGGCGCTCGTCGCCGAGGCGCGCGAATTCATGAACGGCTACGATGCCCGCATCCAAACGTCGGACGAGTCGATCCCGTCATTCCTCAGGGATATCGAATCGACTTTCGGAATCCTCGGCAACGCGCTTTCCTCGATTGCGGTCGTCGTGGCGTCCATCACGGTCTTCATCGTCATTTTCATCAATGCGGTAACGAAAAAGAAATTTATCGGCATCATGAAAGGCATCGGCATCGCCCCGCGTGCCATACAGTTTTCATACGTCTTCCAGGCATTTTTCTACGCGGCGGTAGGCTCGGCGATAGGCCTCTTTCTGACCTTCGGGGTCTTAAAGCCGTATTTTGACGTGCACCCGATAGATTTCCCGTTCTCAGACGGCATCCTGGTCGCCACGCCCGAGGGCGCCGCTATCCGCGTCGCCATCCTGCTTATCGTCACGCTCGCCGCCGGGTATCTGCCCGCGAAGCTCATCGTCCGCAAAAACACGCTCGATTCTATTTTGGGAAGATAATATGATTGAAGCCAAAAATCTCGTAAAGACATACGGCGCGGGGGAGCTCGCCATCACCGTGCTCAAAAATATCGATCTGGAAATCCAGTCGGGCGAGTTTGTCGCCATCGTCGGCCCCTCCGGAGCCGGAAAATCCACGCTCTTATACCAATTGTCCCTTCTCGACGAACCGACGTCCGGCGAAATCCATATTGACCGCGTCCGCACCTCGCGCCTTTCGCAAGCGGAAAAGACCCTGCTCCGCCTTGAGCGCCTCGGGTACGTGTTCCAGGATTACGCACTCCTGCCCGAGCTGACCTCGGAAGAAAACGTCGCGCTCCCTATTTTGATGCAGGGCGTATCGTACTCCGCCGCCGCAAGAAAGGCCCACCTTGCCCTTGAACGGGTGGGGCTCAGCGAAAAGCGGCACAGCCTGCCGAGCCAGCTTTCCGGCGGACAACAGCAGCGGGTTTCCATCGCGCGGGCTATTGCCCACAATCCGCAAATCCTTTTTGCCGACGAACCGACCGCGAACCTCGATTCGGCAAACGGTGATGTGGTGATGCAGGCATTTCTCGATCTCCATAGGGAAGGGCAGACCATCGTCATGGTGACCCACGAAAACGAATATGCCCGCCATGCGAAGCGGGTGGTGACGTTGAAAGACGGCATTATCGTTTCGGATAAGAAGCAATAAAGCGACAACAAGCCACTTGAGAGATTCAGGTGCGCTTTCGTGTGTAAATTGTGAATAGATTGACAAATATCATATGGATATGGTATTCTATTTTTAGTTTAAAATCAAAACAGTTTAAAAATTAAAAAATTACTTTATGGACAAAAAAACTTTCTTGAAAGCAGAAATAGCATTACTGAGTCTTCTGGAAATACTTGATATCCCAAAAGAAAAACTTCTCGGGATTAAACGAGAAGGATACCTAAATCTTGAGTCGAAGAGGGTGACTTTTAACGCCGAATTCGTAATCCAGAATAAAAAGAAAAGATGGATGGATGCCCGCTTTGAGGGTCTTGAATCAAAAAGAAATCAAAGGAAATTAGATAAAGTATATGCTCTCTTAGACTCAATTTTCACATTTTCCGGCGGTAACAACAAAACGCTCGGGAAGCTGCGTATTAAAAAGAAAGAAATATTCGGAAACTCAATTTTTGTGATTGCCACATGATACTGTTCTCTCAAAAATTTTAGCCGTCTCAGAAGTGAGCGGCTTTTTTATTTCACCAACCCTAATTTTTGTTTTTGTGTGCCCAGAGTCGGACTCGAACCGACAAGCCGTTTAACCGGCAAGAGATTTTAAGTCTCTCGCGTTTACCATTTCGCCACCTGGGCCGTGTTGTTACGGATTTCAGCATAGGGCGCGCGCCGCGCGTTTACAAGTTCGCGTTTTCCATGGCGTTTTGCTATACTAAGCCCATATTCGCTCCCTGCGATTTTTTCGATGAAGAGAACCAGTGAACAGGGATTTACCCTGCTTGAATTGCTTATCGTCGTGGTCGTCATCTCTATTTTGGCGCTCGCGGTTCTTTTTGTCCTTAACCCTGCTGAAACCCTGAGGAAAACCCGCGATGCACAGCGCTTCGCCGACCTGGCGACCATGAAAAACGCCCTCGCTATCTTTGTGACGACGAAAACGACCCCCTATCTTGCGGGTGTTGCCACAAACGACGGCTGTAAGACCTCGGCGACCTCTTCCTGGGCTTCCGGAGACAAGATTTTTTACAGCGTAAACGACGATACGATAACGCTGAACGACACGACGCTCGACGGGGGGAGCACGAGCATCCCGGCACCGGCACAGGCGACTTCTTCGGCGACGAACGCCCTGACCGACGGCAGCGGCTGGATTCCGGTTTCGCTCGCAACGCTTTCCGGAGGGTCTCCGATCTCAAACTTGCCGGTTGATCCCGTGAACTCGGTTTCGTCGGGTTCTGGCATCGGCAGCGGCGATAAGGTATACCGCTATGCCTGCAGCGAATCGGATCTTACTTTCGAGATCGATGCCGTCCTTGAATCGCTCGCCTTCACTTCTGAAGACAATAAGATGACGCGCGACGGCGGCAACAATTCGAGTTATTACGAAGTGGGCACGAATCTTTCCATTCTCGGCGTCGGTACGGATTTCTAATCCAATGCCGGTCGAGGTCCTGCAGAAAATCTTTTCTATTGCTCCGCCTGTTTTCTTCGGCGGAGCTTTTCTATACGTCGCGTACCTTTTCTTCCGCGCAAAGGAAAGCGGGGAGGCTTTCCGGAAGAAAATAAAGCGCACGCTCTTTGCGACTGCGGGTTTCCGCCTGCTCAATGTGGCGGGGCTTACGCTTGCGCAGTATTACGTGTGGGCGAAAGACCCTGCGACGCGCATTTTCCTCGAGCAGGGAATCTCGGCGACGAGCCCCATCGCCGAAAGCTTGAAGGGTTTCCCGTTCTTTTTCGGGAAGCTCGGATACTTCCTCTTCTATTCATACGGCCGGTTCTGGCTGAACGTGTTCATCGTTTTCCTTTGCGCCTTTATTTTCTATCTCTTCCTCAAGGCGCTCCAAAAATGGAAGGCGCGATTTTTCGAGATAGGGGAAATCGAGCTCGGCGCGCTTGCCGTTCTTTTGGTCGGGTGGCCCGGCTTTGTGATTTTTATCGCAGCCGCTTTTATATCGGTAATCCTCGTGTCGCTTTTCCGCCTAGTCGCTTTCCGAGAGCCGTATACGACGCTTGGAGCGCCCTTTTTGCTGGCGGTGGCCCTCGTCTTCCTTTTCGGCGGGTATGCGCTCTACGCGACGGGCCTTTCGGTTTTGAAGATATAGGACGGGAGGAGTAGGATAAGGATAGAAATTTACCCTGATAGAAAGAGAGGTCGTCTTCAACAGAATTACCTCGCCGGACGTTCCGGATGTTTTTTTGGGAAGGCCGTTTTCCGGGCGTAAAGCCATTTTCCAGGAAGGAACGGTCATTAGTATTCCGAGAAAAAAATGGGTTGATGCAGAACGCAATAGGGAAATGAGACAGTACCACATTTTGCTGATTCGCTCGTGGAAATATCCCGTAGATAGTCAGTATTGGACTCAATGGGAGCTTATGGAAGACGTGTCTGAAGACGAAGATGCAAATGAGAATTTTAAGCCGCTTTAGAGCGGTTTTTTTATCGCTTGCAGGAACTATAAAAAATCACCGAGAAGTTTCTCGATGATTTTTTCTTGAGGCCAGGGCGGGAATTGAACCCGCGCATGGCGGTTTTGCAGACCGCTGCGTTACCACTTCGCCACCTGGCCATATTTATTTCTTAAATTTCCCGCCGAGAGACAGACTGCTGCGTTACCACTTCCTGCCTGCGCAGGCAGGCGCCACTTGGCTTACCATTTCACTACTTCACCTTTCTTTTTCCCCCTGGTCTTTATTTTCACTTTTTCCGCGGGGGAATCAATAAGGAATTCGAATTTCGGGAACGGGCGGATATTTATTTTTTTGTAGATGGCATGCTCAATGCGCGCCCGTTTCTTTTGGAGCTCCTCGTACGCCTCGATCTCCTTGTCGTAGGGGATGATGGCGACGCGCACCTTGGCATGGAGCAAATCCGTCGCCACATCTACGGAAGTGACAGTAATAAGCACCCCGGGAAGCTCGAATTCTCGCGCAAGGAGGATGGAAAGCTCGTGTTCGATGACGCTCCCGACTTTCAGATTTCTATGGGGACGCATGTTTTAGGCATTCAGGAAGCGAAGTTCCATTCCCGAAGCAATCTCCACATCCGAGGAAACCAGCATGCCGGCTTCCTGGCCCTCGTCCACGGTTTTCACGTCTTCCTTCCCGCTCTGGAGGTTCAAAATCTTTCCGTCGCCGATCTTTTTGCCCCCTTTCCAGATTTCAAAAGCCTCCTGGTTCACCACGTCTCCGCGGACGGCTTTCCCGCCCACGACCTGCTCCTGCCCCTTCCGCTCGCCGAACGCGCGGATGATCTCAAAAATGCGCATGGATTCGGCAGCCGCCGCTCCAAACCGCTTTTTCAAGGCCGCTTCGAGCTCGTAGATGATGGGGGAGATGATGACGGGAATATGCTCGTTTATGATGACGTTTTCGGCCGCGCGGTCCACTTTCGTCTTGAAGCCCAGGATGACCGCTTTCGTGCTCTTTGCGAGCCGGATATCGTTTTCGTATATGTCCCCGATCGAAGAGGCGAGAATGACGATCTCGTGCTTCTCCTTTTCCTGAAGGCTGCAGACGAGGTTTTTCAAAGCTTCAAGCGAGCCGGATTCGTCCGCCTTGAGGATCAACGGCGTGGCGGCTTCCGGAATTTCGGCTTTTTCGGCTTCTCCGCGGGGCACTTCCTTGCAGAATTCGAAGGCGGTTTCGCCGGCAAAAAACTCCTCGCCGACATGCGGCAGGGAATCAAAGCCGAAAACGAGCGCCGGGGAAGACGGCGGGAGCGATTTTTGGTTCTTGCCCGCGTGGTCCATGAGGATTTTCACCTTTCCCTTCGCCGTTCCTGTCGCGATAAGTTCGCCCTGGCGGAGCGTGCCGTTTTTGATGATGAGGCCCACGACATTGCCTTTGCGCGGCTCGAGCTTCGAAGTGAGCACGATGCCGCTCGGGACGCCCGCGGGGTCCGCCTCGAGCGTTTCCATGTCGGCGACCAAAAGGACGAGATCGAGAAGGTCCGAAACGCCCTCGCCGGTCTTTGCTGAGATCTCGTGGAAGGGGACGTTACCGCCCAAGCCTTCGAGATAGACGCCGGCGGTAAGGAGGGATTGCTTCGCCTTCTCCACGTCCGCATTCGGCTTGTCGATCTTGTTCAAGGCGACAATGAAAGGAAGCTTCGCTTCGGTGATGAAGTGGAGCGCGTTCAAGGTCTGGGGCTTTACGCCGTCGTCCGCCGCGACGACGAGGATGGCCATGTCGGCGATCTTCGCGCTGTGCGCGCGCATGTTGGCAAAGGCCTCGTGGCCGGGCGTGTCGATAAAGGTAATCTCGCGGTCCTTGTGTTTTATCTCGTAGGCGCCCACCGCTTGGGTGATACCACCGGCCTCCTTTTCCGCCAGGCGGGATTTGCGGATATGGTCAAGAAGCGTGGTTTTGCCGTGATCCACGTGCCCCATGACCGCTATAATGGGAGGTCTTTTCTGCATGAGAGTTAAATAGAGCCTTCCTACAATACCAGTAAAACCGCATGAATTCAAGGAAATTTGATTTTGAAGTGAAAATTAGCGAAGATTATTCGTGCGTGTTAGGAAACGTTTTCTTCCACGTTTAAAGATAACGGAGGCGTGGCTGAGCGGTCGAAAGCAACTTCCTGCTAAGAAGTTGTCCGGGGAACCGGACCGAAGGTTCGAATCCTTCCGCCTCCGCTGAATAAAAATACCGGCTTTATGCCGGTATTTGTATTCCGTGTCAGTTCAGAGGATTCGAACAGTGGAAGGTGTCAGGGAACCGCGCCCGGTTCCCTGTGTAGGAAAGTATTGAAAACCGAGGGTTTTCAAAAGCGAACGGCAGTGAGCGCGTTCGAATCTCGTCTTGCCTTCCGCCTCCGCACGAATTTTTCTTATCGGAAGGCCCGAGGCTCAGTCTTGGGTCTTCCTTTGGTCGAGCCGACGATATATGTTCGAAGAATGCACGTCTTTCACGTCGGTGCTTAATTAGGACTCATTTATCAAAACCTAGTATAGGGCCTCTATATGCAGTGGAAATTTTATGAATATTTTCAAACTCCATTTTGACTTGTAAAAAAAGGAGAAAATATAGCTTAGATAAAGGACATTTTGGATAACACTGTAAAAATGTATATTTCCGCTTGTCATAATAAAAGGCAATATGCTCTGTTTCTATATAAATTTGCTGGATTATCAATTATGAATAAGTGAAAGACTCGAACCCGCTTGACATATAATTCCACTTTTCTATACTTGGAGTAAAGTCGTTTATCTACTAATACGTAACGTTATGACAGACAAAAAATCATTGCTCGAGGAGCTTTACACGGACGGCGGCGCATTCGATACGACGCGGGCCGTAAATGCGCTCAAGCCGATACTTAGTATTCAGCGCGGGGGAGACAGTGTGTTCTACACTAAAGGGGGTAAGGCGCTCAAAAATGAGGAAAAAGTTCTCGCTTACTGCCTCGTGAAAAAGCTCCTTAAGGCCGAGGGGGTTATCGAAGACGCAGGTACTTCCGGTAAGGAAGTGCATGAGAAGACTGAATTGCCGAAAGGCACCGTCGATCCGCTCATTCAGAAGCTCAGGAAGGACAGCTTCCTTGCGGGCAGTGGAAAGAATTACGAGATCCCTAACCGGCACGTTGATGCGGTCATTGAACGTCTCGAGAAAGGGGTAACAAAAAACGCATAGTTATGGACCCAGAGATGAAGAAAATCCTCGAAGAAATTCTCTCCTCGGTTGAGGGCTTGGGTGAGCGTGTTGCTCGCCTGGAGGATAGCCCGCGATCAACCGAGCCGGTCATCACACGACCAACCGAAAAGAAGATGTCAATAAAGGAATTCATCATCGACCGTGCTCCCGGAAACGCGGTGCAGATGACTCTCGCGATCGGATATTACCTCGAACATCATGATGGTGTTACTCCTTTCAACGGAGCCGACCTCGAAAAAGGATTTCGCGCTGCCAAAGAACCCGTTCCGGCCAATATCAACGATAAAGCGAACATGTGCGTGGCAAAAGGTCACCTTATGGAGGAAAAAGAGAAGAAGAGCAGCCTCAAAGCATGGGTGCTGACGCGCAGTGGTGAAGAAATTGTGCAGAAGGGGTTTAGCAAGAAAACCACATGACTCGCGAAGAATTAAATCTATTCGTCACACGCTTCCCTGACTTTGCTAGTTGGTCGGCAACGAAACAGGTTGATTATCTTGCCTACTACCTGCTTACTCAGCCAACTGCCGAAAGTGCGGCTGTGGCCGATATCGAGGAGTGCATGGAACTACTCGATCTCCGTCCCTACTCACGTCTCTCTGTCTATCTCTCCGAAGAGGTAAACAAGAAAGGCGGCCGCTACATCAAGCACGCGAAAGGCTATCGGCTTGAACGTTCGGTGTTCGATGAAATCCGTATTGCCGTCGATTCAGAGCCAAAGCGGGTACAAGTCGGAAAACAACTTCTGGATCTTGTCCCAAAACTCACGGACTCTCAGGAGCGCAACTTCTTGGAAGAAGCGATACGCTGCTATCGAGTGGAATCGTATCGTGCGACGATCATCATGGTTTGGGTTCTGACGATGGATCACCTGCAGAAATACACTTTCGGCAAATACCTCACGGAATTTAATGCTGCAATTGCGGCACATTCCGACAAGAAGATGAAGCCCGTTGTTGCCTACGATGACTTCGCAGAATTGAAGGAGTCGCGTGTTATAGAGCTCATGCGTAGTGCAAATGTCATATCGAAGGACGTGCGAAAGATTCTCGACGAGAAGCTCGGTGTTCGCAATAGTGCGGGTCACCCTTCAGGGATTGTGTTCTCGTCTCACAAGACAACCGAATTCGCTCTCGACCTTATCGAGAATGTACTCCTGAAGTACTGAAGCTATTTCCGAGCACCTCACGGCTAGCAGGCTTTTGAAGCCTAGAGCGCCGTTTGATTTTAAAAACCGGCTTCTTAGCCGGTTTTTTGTTTCTCCACGTACGCAAGCATCGCGTCGCGCATGAATTCGGGCAGGTCTTTGTCGTACCGCTCGAACGTCGCGCGGAAGCGGGGATCGTCCACGTACATATTCGCGAGGCCGACGTACATTTCCAAGTTCGGCTCGTAGAAGGCGCGGAGGCTATTGTAATGCTCGGCAATGAGCGCCTGCACTTCGGGAGAAGCGGCGCCGAGCGCCATATGCGACGCGATTTTTTTCATCAATTCGTCGCCGGCCTTCGCTACGCGCGCGTAGTCTTCCTTCGTCCAGTTCTTAGTCCGTTCCTGGGACTCTTTGTACGCGTCCGTGGTGCCCCAGCGGGCCTTCGCTTCGCGCGCGTACTCGTCCATCTCCTCTTTGGAGAAATTGCCGTAGAGTTCTTTGTCTTCCATAGTCGTTTCGTTTTGTATTTTCTTCATGGTCCGCTCGATGGTCTTCATGAGATTCAGGAGGCGGTTTTTCCGCATCTCGATGAGCCGTTTCTGGTCGCGGAGGGCGGCGAGCATGTCGAATCCGGGTTCGTTCAGGATGCGCTTGATTTCCTCGAGCGGAAAATCGAGCTCGCGGAAGAAAAGGATTTGCTGGAGCTTTAAAAGTTCCGCTTCGCCGTATTCGCGGTAATTATTGCCCGCCACGCGTTTGGGGGTCAAAAGCCCGATGGTGTCGTAGTAATGGAGCGTGCGGACGCTTACGTTTGCGAGCCGTGCGAGTTTTTTCACTGAATAGGTCATATGAAGAGTGAGCGTTTTTTGGTGTCGACGTACGCCTGACCGCTTCGAGGCGTCACCATGCGGAAGAGTAAGGTATTACGCCGCGTAAGAGTCAACATCTATATATACGAATAACCATGCCGATGTGCGACTTCCTTTTGGTACATGAAAAATCCCCGCCTGAGGCGGGGATTTTTTAAAATCCGGGGAAATAATCCGTACAGATGTTTTTCCGATGCACGCCCATTCCCCGGAGCATATCGCGGTACGCGTCCACCATTCCCTGGGGTCCGGAGAGGTAAAACAGGCGCTCTTTCCAGTCCGGGAGCGCATCCGTGAGCATTCCCGGGCTCAGCGGTCCCGCGAGGCCGTCCCAATTTTCCGGAAGATTATGCGGGTCCGTGATGACGTATCGGGTTTTAATCCCTACGCGCTGTGCATCATCGAAGATGTCGCCGTAGGCGAAGCTTTCACGTTTCACGCAGGCGTAGAAAAGGACGATATCCCTTTTCTCGGAAGTATCCGTAAGATATTTCGCCATGCTCCGGAACGGCGTGATTCCCACGCCCCCGCCGATCCAGGCGAGCTTCCGATTTTTGTCTTCCGGCAGGGTAAAGTCTCCGCGCAGTTCTCCCGCGAATATTTTTTCGCCTTCGCGGAGCGCGAGGAGCGCCCGCTTGAAGCTCGATGACTTTTCCATAACGCGGGCGCCAAGGTGCAAATCTTTTTCGGTCGGGGAAGAGGCAATCGTGAAATACCGCCGGTTTCCGCGGGAATCGGGGGAAGCGCGCGGAAGCGTCCACTCCAGGTACTGGCCCGGCTGGAATGCGAGCTTCCGGTCGGCGGAAAAAGCGAAGTCGTATATATCGATTCCTTCCGTGCGTTTACCCGCGAGGGTAAGCACAAGGCGTCCCTTCATACTTACGAAAAACGAGAATACGTTTCCGAGAAGCAGGGCGAGTTCGGGCGAGGAAAAGACGGGACCCGCTTCGAAGGGGAGCGCAAAGAGCAGGCCGACGAGGAGGCCGTAGATGATCTGGAGCGAACGGGTGGGCGGGGTCGTGAGCGGCTCCGTAAGCATGAATCCCGCGAGGAAGAAGACGGGCCAGGAAAGGAGCGACTCAAGCGCGGTTTGCCACGGGTTTGCGCCGTTTGAATACGCAAAGAGCGCGACGGAGAGAAGCGCGAAGAGAATGAACGTGAAGTAGAGGGGCAGACGGCGGATTTTCCGCGCGACCAAAAACCCGACGATGGCGGTGAGAACGGAAAGGATCGGCGTCGCGACCCACCATACCGAAAGGCCGAAGCCGAAAAGGCCGAGCAGGAACGCGCCCGCCGCCGCGGGATTCAAAAAATGTTTTTTCTTGTAGACGAAGAAATATTTCGAAGCGATGGCGAGCGCTCCCGCGCCGGCGGTAAGGAACGCCTCGAAAAAGTTTCCCGGGGGCGTGAGAAGGAAGAAAAGGATGAAGGCGGTGATGTACGCCGATTCGACGTTTACCGGCGCTTTGAAGAGGCGCGCAAGAAGCTCGTTCAACCCCCAGGCGACGGCGACGAGAATAAGAAGCGAAAAGAAAAGATTGAGCGGGGGATAGTGTACGGCGCCGAAAAGACTTAACAGGAACGCGCACGCGGCAAGCGCCGTAAGACCGTACAAGACAAGTCGGTACATCGTAACCGAATTAAGGAGGGAATCGATATATCGCATGAAATAAGTTTACCTTACCGGGAATCCGCAAAAAAATCTCCCGAGAATCCTTCCGAAACGGAAAGCAATTTGTCGCTGGAGAGGATGGCGTAATCGAATTCGTAGCGCTTCCCGAGCACGGCGGGCTCGACGAAAAAGAGCGCGGTGGCAAGACCGTCGGCGAGAAGTGCCGTCTCCGCTTTTACCCACGTTCCCGCAATATGCTTCGGGGAAGCGAGAAGGCGGGGATGGATGATGTGGTGGAAGTCGCCCCACGTGCGCCGGTTTCCCGCGGAGGCGCAGAGCGCGCCCTCGCCAAGCGGGGTAACGCCGACGACTTCGCGGGTGTTCTCGGGGTTTTCAAGGCCGATGCGAAGCGATTCTCCCGTTTCGCTCGCGTGGAGGATGTCGCTCCCCGCATCGATGGTGTACGAACGGACGCCATGCTTCCGCATCACCCCGCCTACGAGATCGACGAGATAGCCTTTCCCCGCCGCGCCGAAATCAAGCAAGACCGGCTCGAGGACGGAGAGGGTGGGAGGCTCGTACGAAAGCGCCGTTTCCCACGCCGGAGGTTCGTGGAGCTCGCGCGTAACGAGCGAATAGGAAGCGTCGTAGCCCGCCTCCTCCATCAGGCGCCCGACGAGGGGGGTCATGAGTCCGCCCGTGAGCTCATACAAATTGCGGTAGAGCTCGAGCATCGGCCCGGCATCGTCGGGAAGTTCGTACGTTCCGGCCTCGCGGGACATTTTCGTCACGAGCGAATCGGCGCGGAAACGGGAATAGTTCCTGTCGAATTCGCCGATGCGGTGAAGGATGTCTTCAAAAAGAAGCGAGCGAGCCTCGCTAGAGAGCTCGCTCGTTACGTGGATGGACCACGCGGTGCCGATAGCTTCGAACGTGAAGTCCGGCGCGCGCATGGCTTAGCCTTGGACCTGGGCCTGTGCGCGGATTTTCACCACCGCATCGTTGAATCCCTTCGGGGTGAGCGATGAGCCTGAAACTTTGTCCACCGAAAGCGTCGCGATGGATTTCCCGATAACATACGTTTTGAATCCTCCCGCGAATGCTTTTTGCATCTCGCGCGATTCGCGTTCGCGTCCCATCGTTTGCACGGCAGCTGAGGTGACTACGCCGTCTTTCAAGGTAAGCGTAACGCCGATGGATTCCGCGCCGCCGGGAGAAAGGTAATTTCCGGTCGCCGTGTAGGTGCCGTCCTTATAGCCGGAGGCATTGGCGGTCCCGCCGTTCGTATTTTCTGACGCAGACGAAGTGGCGGCATTCTCCGAGCCATTCGCTGCAGGCTCGTTGGTCGAAGGGGTGATTCCCTCGGGCTGAGGGGCGGTTTTGTTCTTGGAGAAGGCAAACCACGCACCGACGCCGACCGCGACGACCGCTAAAACCGAGAGAACCGTTTGGAGCGCCGTCGCTCCCGTCCGTTTTCTAAAGATATTCCTCATAAAATGGATGATTGTTGATAGGTACGACAAGAATCATTTTATTTCCTGCTTTTTCAGCGGTCAATGCGGAGCGGAAAAGGTGTGATAAAATGACGGTAGAGTAACGAAAAGTCGCGCGTATCGTATTAATTAATGTATATGTTCAAAAAAATATTTTTAGGGCTCATGGTAGCCGTTATCGCGATGCCTTTTGGCGCATCGGCCGCGTCGCTTCCGATCAGCGTGTGGATTCCGTACTGGAAGGATGATGCGGGCGTGAAGGAAGCCGCTCCGCACCTGAAGCCGATTTGGGAGCTGAATCCTTTCTCCTACGAGGTGCAAAACGGCGCTATCGTCGACCTCGTCGGAATCGACGACATCATGTGGCAGGACTTTTGGCTCGATGCGAAGGCTGAAAAGGTGAAGATGGTGCCCACGATAGCCTGGCACGACGGCGATGCGATATTCGCCACGCTCTCGAGCTCCACGACGCGCGCCGACCACGTAAGCCAGATTCTCGCGCATGTCGACCAGTACAAGTACGACGGCGTCGATATCGATTACGAGTCCAAAACCGCCGAGACCGCGCCGTATTTCTCCGCGTTCATAAAGGAGCTCGGCACCGCGCTCCACGCCCGCAAGAAGACGCTCTCCTGCACCATCGAGCCGCGCACCCCGCTTGAGTCGCGCTTCAAAGTGATTCCGCCTCCGTCCGAGATACAATACGTGAACGACTACACCGTGCTGAACCAGTATTGCGACGAGGTGAAGGTGATGACGTACGACCAGCGGAACGTGGATATCAAGCTCAACGAATCGAAAGGAACGGGGCGGCCGTATCTTCCCGTCGCCGACAAGGACTGGGTCGAAAAGGTGATCAAGGAAACGACGAAGACCATCTCGCCGAAGAAAGTGATGCTCGGCGTGGCGACCTTCGGCTACGAGTATGAAGTGGCGCTTGTCCCGGGCGTAAACGGCGGGGCGCCGACCCTGGGCTATAACCGCCTCCGGAGCATCACCTACAAGGACTTTACGGATATTCGGAACGCGACCGGCGCGCCGGTCATCCGGAACCTGGCAGGGGAGGCAAGCGCGATATATCTTTCGGGTTCGTCCATCCGCCTCGCGTGGATACCGGACGCTTCGGCCATCGCCGAAAAAGTTGCCTTGGCGAAAAAATACAAGCTTCGCGGAGTATCCGTCTTCTCGGTGAACGGCGAGAACGATCCGGCGATGTGGAGCGTGTTGAAATAAGGAGGGATGAAAGAAAAACCCCGCGTGCGCGGGGTTTTTTAATTAATAAAAAAGCGACCCGAAGGCCGCTTGTTTATTTGAATCTATAGGAGGAATCTTTGTTACTTGTTCTTTTCTGCTGTGAGATCGCTTTGCACTTTTGTACAGAGTACATTTCCGTTTCTCTGCACTACCCATCTCCCTTCTGAGTTTTCCAGGCTTAATTTATAGCCATCTTTGAAAGCATAGCCATTGCCGTTAAGCTGGACCCACTGCATCGGGACTGTATTCTTTATTTCCCTGTCAAAATCGTTCATTTCGTTATCGTTATGAACAACGATTCTGCCGTTTTCGTATCCTGTGCGCACGTAGGTAATTCCGTTTTCAACCTTGAGTTCAAGGCTGGGAACTTTGTTACTTGAAGCAACAGTCTGTGAAAACAGGTTAGGGGATGATAAAGCGATTAATACTAATGCGGTTAAAGCGAATCTTGCTGTGAGTTTCATTTGTTTCTTCTCCTTTATGAATTTATGGTTAAATTATTTCTTAATTTAAATGAGTTGATTTATTTACCAATTCATTTTCTATTTAAATATTAGCATATATTCAAGAAAATGTCAATAGCCCCCGGGCTGGGGGCAAAAACCGCCCTGGTATAATGGGGGTATGTGGAAAAGGGTAGCATTTATGGGCTTTTTGGGGCTTATCTTCGCCGGAGGCATTGGGACGGCTTATTGGTACGTTTTCGGCCCCGGGAGGGTGGGTACTGAGGCGAATCCGGCTTTTCAGGGGGTACTTACGCCCCGGCTGAAGGCCGATGTAGAGGCTGAAATCAGGGCGCGGGTCTCCGAGCTTTCGCCCGAGAAGGAGGTTTTGGGAGGGAAATTTTATATAACGAAAATCGAGTTCCTTTCGAACTCGCGGGCGATCGTTGAGTACGAGGACGGGCATAACGCCTTTAAGGCGAACGTCGATTTTTATGTCGACCCTTCCGGCATCGTGCGTATCGTCGATTGGCAGATAACGCAGAAGAACTAAACGGGATTGATTTCCTGGGGTAAATTCGTAGAGTAAGTACTGTCGCGCGATGGCTTCATCGTCTAACGGCTAGGACGCCGCCCTTTCACGGCGGAAATCGGGGTTCGATTCCCCGTGGAGCTACAAGAAACCCCACATGGCCGCATAATGCGGCCATTTGGTTTTTGGGTCTTTCGGGAATTGAACCTAAAGGGGCGATGGGGAAACGGATGTTTCCCCAAGACGGAAGTACTGAAACCGTCGGGTTTCAGAAAGCGAAGCGCGTGAGATTCCCCGTGGAGCTACCAAGAACAAAAAGACCTTCTTACGAAGGTCTTTTTGTTATCTCAGGAGATGAGTGTGTTATCGCGAAGCGCGAGTCTGGAAGTCTATGGTGTTTCCGTAGACCGGTCCCGATTCGTTCGTCACCACCAGGCGGACGTGGTACTTCGTGTTGAGCGAGAGATTGGTTACGGTGACGCTCACGTTGCGAGCCGAGTCGGCCGAAAGGGTCTGCTTCGGCGTGGTGAGCACCGAGGTTCCCGGCGTCGACGCGTCGGTCCAGTATTCGAACCAATACGTCGCTTCGAGCCCTTTCGGGTCGATGCGGCCGTTCAAGCTCGCGGCCACTCCCGTGATGGAGGTCGGGGGATTCGTGGTGACGGTCGGTACGACCGGTCCCGCCGTATCGAAGCTCAAGACCGCGCCGTTCACCGTGCCGAATTGGTTTTGGGCGTTCACGCGATAGTAATAGCGCGTCGAGGGTTTGAGGCCGGAAAGCACCGCCGAAACATTTACGGCGACCTTCCCTCCGCCGGCGGACTGGAACGCGGTGACGTTCCCGAGGTTCGCCGTCTCGCCGAATTCAAACCAGTACGAGGTGTCCCATCCGTTCGGATTCACGTTACCTCGGATCGTCGCCGATGATTTCGTGATGGACGCGGCGCCCGCGCTCGACACGCTCGGCGCGGAGCCCTGCTGGGGCGGAATCATGTTCGTGGTGAACGAGCGGATCGCGCCATTCGACGTGCCCAGGGAATTTTTCGCGACGAGGCGGAAGTAATACTGGGTGTTCGCCGAAAGCCCCGTGATGTATTCAGGAGCGGGGATGGCGGCAAAGCCGGAACCGACGGTCTTTGCGGCGGTTTTCAGCCCCAAGTTTGCGGTCTTCCCGAATTCATACCAATACGTGGTCTGCGCGCCGTTCGGGGTGACCGTTCCCGTTACGACGGCGGATGAATTCGAAACCGTCACGTTCGAACTCGTGAGAGCGGCGGGCGCTGCGGGCTCGCGTCCCTCGTTTTGCGTGGAGGTTGCGGTAGACGTCGCGTTGCTTTCCGTCGACGTCGCGTTTGTCGCCCCCGTGCCTGCATCGTTTTTTGCGTAGTAGATGGCGGCTCCCGTAAGGGCGACGGCGAGCACGATACCTACCCACAACAATATGTTTTTATTCATGGAGAAAATAGTGTGTTTTTTGACCTTTCTAGAACTATGACGCGAAGGGGAGCGATTCGTGACGTCTCTCGAGGGAGAAGTTGAATTTAGGAGGGAAAACTCCTACACTCGGAGACAGTAAAAATCAATTAATAACATAACCAAACAGAAAGGAGCTCCTTATGACAGGAGTACGCATTATCGGTTTTGGCAAAGCATTTCCAGGGCATGACGGAGTTCCCGGACGTATCCTTACGAACGACGTCCTTTCGGCCGAACTGCACGACCGCGGGGAGGCGATCTTCGCCAAAAAAATGGAGAAGATGACGAATGAACGGAAGCTTACGGATGAAGAATTCATGAACGAGCGCGAGAAATTTTTTAAGGATTTTGACACCTCAGACGCATGGATTGTGGAACGTACCGGCATACGCGAACGCTGTGAGGCCGCTGCAGGAATCGCCACGAGCGATTTGGCAGTATGCGCCGCGGAGCGGGCGTTGCGGAACGCACATGTTTCAATCGATGAGATAGACCTTATTGAGCTTGGAACGGTGAGCCCCGATTATCTGTATTCGCCGCCGACTTTTTCGCTGATTGCGGAGAAATTGGGAAGGCGGAGCATTTCTCCGGGGAATCCGCTTCAGACGCTCTACGGCTCCGACAACATGACGGCATGCACGAGCTTTGTAACCGCTTTGATACGCGCGTATGCGCTCATCCGAAGCGGACTGTGCAAACGCGTGCTTGTTATCGGAGCGGACAAGATGACGACCACCACGAACCCCAATGACCGGAATTTTTATCCGTTGCTTGGAGACGGGGCGGGAGCAATTGTGCTTGAAGCGTGTTCCGAAGAGGAATCGTGGTTTACGCCCGAATCTTTCTATTTCGGCGTACAGGGAAGCGAATGGGCGAAGATAATCGCAAAATACGGCGGTTCAAAGCATCCGCTGACGCCCGAGGCGTTGGACCAGTGGCTCCACAAGCTGTGGATGGACGGTAAAAAGGTATTCAAGGATATCGTACCGCTCGTTTTTTCAAACAGCGCCTCCAAAGTTCCCGGAGGGGATTTGATCACCCGGATATTGAATCAGAACGGTAAAACGCTTGAGGAGATAGATATTTTCTTTTTCCATCAGGCGAATCTACGGATGAATGAGGCGATTACGGACAGTCTCGTGAAGGCGGGGTATAAGGGAATCGTCATCAACAATATCGAGCAGTACGGGAATACCACGTCCGCGACCATTCCGACTTTGATGTGCGAGGCGTGGGAAAGAGATATGCTAAAAAGCGGAACAAAGGCCATACTCTGCGCTTTCGGAGGAGGCTATACGTTTGGCGGGGGGTATTTTGAAATGAAGTAACGCGAATGCAGCCGTAAAGGCTGCATTTTATTTTCCCCGCCGTAGGAAACGCGTGGTATAATAAACGCACGTATGGTCCGCACCAAAAAGAAGAACCGCGAAACCGGAGAGGTCGTTCCTATCCACGTGGAAAAGGCGCATTCCGTCGCGGTGCACACGATAAAACGCGAGACGGCGGACCAGCCCGGCCTGCACAAGATAGAGGTGCTGCCGCATGCGGCCCGGAAAACGATTTCCTGGCGCGCCGCTGAATTCCACTACATCGAAAAGGATTATCTGTGGTATACGGGCATCATCGCCGCGGGGGCGCTCTTGCTTGTCATCGCCTTGTGGCAGAGAAACTTTTTCTTTGCGGTTTTTGTCGCCATCGCGACGGCTTTGGTCGTCGAGTTCGGCAAGCGCAAGCCCCGCACGCTCGATTACGAATTGACTGCCACGGGCTTTTCGATAGACGGGAAGCCGTACGCCGATTACAAGGGGCTTTTGAGTTTCCATATTCGGAAGCGCCTCGGTTTCCTCGACGAACTCGTCTTCCGCCGGAATTCGAAGATCAGCCCCTTCATCCATCTGCCGATTGACGACAAGCTCGCCGTCGTCGCGCGGGACTTCCTCATGCAGTACTTGCCCGAAGAGGAGCACGAGGAGACCTTGGCGGAAATCATCGCGGAACGCATCGGGTTTTAAATGGCAAAACTCTATCATTTCGTCCCGCCGAACATGCGCGGGAACGTCTTGTACCCCCTGAACGCCATGAAGGAGGTGTACCCGGATATTTACCGGGAGGCGTACGGAAAGTACGAAGGACGCGAACATGTTACCGCACAACGCATACCGGGATGGGATTGTTTGTGGAATGACGTCCTTTTCCTCACCGTTCTCGACCCGGCGATAATCAAGCGAACCCTCGCGGAACTTGGCGCTCCGCATCTCCGCGAATTCGATTACTACGAAATAGACCCGCACCAGTTGGACCCGGAGAAAGCAATGGTCTATCTCTATCCGCCGCGTCCACCGGAAGACCGCGAAATGCACCCGGAGGATTTTATTCCGTATAATCCCGAATCGCTTGAACGCTACGCGACGTTGCCCGAGGCGACGCGCGAGTATTTCAAATTCCGGCTGAAGAACGATAAGAAACTTTTGTGGTTTGTATTCGTCCCGCACATCTTGTATCGGGGGACGATCGATATATCGAGGGCGGCCATCCGCCGTGGGTAAGGCTTTATTTTTTTAGCGATTGCCTTTATTCTGAAAAGCGTTCATTTCACGCCCTCGTCGTTCAATGGATAGGACGCAAGATTGCGGATCTTGTAATTGAGGTTCGACTCCTCACGAGGGCACTAAAACAAAAACACCCGGAACGGGTGTTTTTGTTCGCTCGGGAGCAAAACCCTCCTCTTTCTGGTAGACTTACTAAGGAACGAGGAAGGGGATGTCACACCCCCACTCTTTAACCGTATTAATGAACGAAAACAGGCATAACGCCGGAAAAAAAGACCCTCGGGAATTGCTACGGAGGGCCAAGGAAGGGGATGAAGGCGCATTCGGCGCGTTGTATGAGATATACTACACCCCCGTCTACCGATACCTGTTTTTACGGAGCCGGTCGAAGGCGGATGCCGAAGACATCGCCCAAACGGTATTCGTTAAGGTATATGCGAGCCTTGAGCGTTTTGAAATACACGAAGAACCTCTGTGTTATTTCTTCTCCGTAGCAAGAAATGCCCTTATCGACTTCCACCGCAAAAAACGCGAAAGCGTATTTTCAGAAATGGAAGTCCCGGACGGGGCCGCATTCGATGCGGCTGACGAACACGAAAGCCATACCGAAAAGGCGGACCGCAATATGATGACCGACGTGGTCCGTGAAGCGATGCATGTGCTTTCGAACGATCAGCAGGAAGCCATTTCCCTCCGCTTTTTCGGAGAGCTTTCGACGAAGGAAATATCCGCCGTCATGGGAAAGTCCGAAGAAGCCGTGCGGCAGCTCCAAAGCCGAGGATTAAGGATGTTGCAGAAAAAATTGAAACACCATGCCTAAGAAAAAAGATATCTTTGAGGAAGTTCTCCGCGCGGCGGACGAGGACGCGCCCCTCAGCGCGTTAAAGGCGCGTTTTTCCGATTCTCCGGAAGAATTCGAAGAGGTGGAGCGCGTTTTTGTGACGCTCCGTGAAGCGAAAGAAGAAGCGGTTCCTTCGGAAGCCGCGTTCAGAAACGTGCTTCGGCATATTGAAGCTCCGGGCCGTTTTGTGGCGAAGCCGGCCCTTGTAAGCGCGAAGCCTTTTTCGTGGCGCATGGCGGTGCCGGCGCTTGCCTTCGCGGCTCTCGCGTTCGCTTTTTTGAATTACCGGCATTCCGCGCCGAAAGATACCGCCGCATTGCCGAATGCCTCTACGGTCGAGACTCAATCGGAAGGAGCATGGATGGACGCGAATAAGACCGGCAAGCAGGCCGTTGCTCCGCTTCCGACGGCGAGCGGCAAGGCGGAGGACATCGTTACGGCCATGTTCACGCAGATGGAAGAAGAGAACGCCTCGCTCTCCTCGCAGATGGACGAGGCTGCATCGTCGGCGGCCCGCGATTCACAGACCCTTGATGAAATGACCTATGATGAAAACCAAATTTAACATTTTTATTGCAGTTCTTTTAGTCGGCGCCGTTAGCGCCCCGCTTGCGTCAGCGCAACTTTTGGGCGGAGGAGGCATAGGGGCGGGCGGAGGAGGCGTACTCGGCATTCCGCAACGCATCCAGGAACTTTTGCTCGGCTCCCAAAATCCGACCGCATCCTCGACGAATGAACCGTTAAAGCCTCTGCGCCCGGTTTTGGGGGATGACAGCCAGATGAAGAACGGAGTTTTTTGCGCCCGTATTGCGACGGCGTCTGCGGACATGGACGCAAAGATTGCTTCAAAAGAAGCGGAGCTTTTCGAAAAGAAAATTGAAAAGCAAGGCGAACGGGAGGGGAAGGAGAGCGAAGCCGAGGCCGCCCGCATAAGCCGCCGGGATGCCTGGGATGAAAACCTCTCTGCAAGCGTGAAAGCGCTTGAGGCCCGCGCGGCAACCGACCGCGAAAAGGCGGCTGTGGCCGTTTTCAAAGGCGCCATCGACTCGGCCCTTCGCGAGCGCCGCACGGCTATAGACGCAATCGCAGCCTCTTTCAAGGCTGAGGCGGAACGCGCGAACGCCGAGCGCAAGGCGAAACTCGAAGCCGCAGTCTCGGCGTACAAACAAGCGCTTGCCGCCGCTTCCGCAAAAGCTATCGCGGATTGTACGGCAAACCCCGCCCGCGCCGCGGGCATCCGCGACGTGTATCGTCTTTCCATCAAAAATGCGAAAGACAAATTTTTGAGCGACCGGCAGACGATTGAAAAAGCGAAAATCTCCGTACCCGCCCTTTCCGCCGACCGGAAAGCCGCGCTCCAGCGGATAAACGAGGAATTCAGGAAAAAAGTGCAGGCGGCGCTAAAGACGCTCCGCGCGGATTTCCCCAAGGCCTAAATAAAAAAACTCTCCTCCGCCATGGCGGGGGAGAGTTTTTGGTATAATGAGGGAAATGGGTACGCATCATAAAATCCTCATGATCCTCGTCGTGGCGCTCGTGCTTATCGTCATCCTCCTCGGAGGACTCTTCGCGATATTCCAGGCTCCGGCGAATGCCCCGACGGTGAATTTCCAGGGACCGACTTCCGCTCCCTATGCGGAAGGCCCGACGAGCCAGCCGCCGGCGTATTAGACTTGAAGAGAAAAGGCCTTTCCCGTACACTCATGAGAGTTCGGGCGGGCATAAGTTAATGGTAGACTATCTCGTTGCCAACGAGAATGTAGGAGTTCGATTCTCCTTGCCCGCACTAAAACAAAAGCGCCCGATAAGGGCGTTTTTGTTCGTGCGCGCATGTTATCTTGACGTATCCTAATATTCCTTGTATTTTTCGGGGTAGCAATCATTAACTTTTAAATAAATTAGGGAGGTTCGCATGAAGAAAGCAGCCATAATCATTTCTGCGGTGGTTTTCAGCCTCATGGCAGGAAGCACTTTTTTCCTTTTTTTCACGGCGCCGGAAGATGAAATAACGGTTACGGTTAACGTGGATGCCAAGGAGGTAGTGCTGGGGAAAGATCCATTTTCAAGCCAAAATGCCGTAGAGATTGGCTCCAGTAGTTATCCTCGGTCCGTCAAAGTGTTTGCATTAAACGGGGATGCTATTTCCGAAATATCATTGAATTCCTTTGAGGATTTCTTGAAGGAAGGCCCTTTTGAGACGCTTTGGATCGCTACGGGGGACCGGGTCGGACAAATATGGGGGAGGCAACCACATAGCCCGGATATCTTCAAGGCATGGGTTTCATACCCTGATGTTGCAAATTACTTATTTCTTGAACATGAAAAAAGAAGCGATCCATGGCTTGAAAACGGTATTATCCATCAACGCATCTATGAAAAAAAGTCTGTAATGAAACTTGGCATCTATCTCGCGTTTGAAATTATCTTCATCGCCGCTTGTTGGATGATTGGTTTGTTCTATCACGAGTTTCTGAAAAAAAGAAAAAAGAAAGCTACCGCTTTACGACTCACGTAATTTAAAAACCCCGCGTATGCGGGGTTTTATATTTTCACTTTGAAGAATTTTTTCTTCCCCACCTTCAGGATATCCCCGGAGGAGAAGATGATTTCTTCGTCGCTCGGCATCGTCTCTTGGTTCAATTGGACGGCGTTCTGCTCGATAAGTCGCCGCGCCTCGCTTTTTGAAGCAATGCCCGAGATAAGGAGGGCTTCCGTAAGCTTCGCCTTTTTCGGGAGTTTCAGTTCGGGCATGTCCGTTGGAACCCCCTGTTGCGAGAAGGTTTGCTTGAATTCCTCCCGCGCCCGCTTCGCTTTTGCTTCGCCGTACGCGATACGTACCAGGGTTTCGGCAAGAGCGAGCTTCGCCTGATACGGATCTTCCGATGGCGCACCCTTATCGGTGAGGAGCAAGAAATATTTCGCAACGAGGGAATCGGGAACCGACATGGTCTTCCCGAAAATATCCGTCGGCGAATCGCCGAGGGCGATGTAGTTCCCGGCGCTCTTCGACATCTTTTTCACGCCATCCGTCCCTTCAAGGAGGGGGGTGGTCAGAATATCCTGCGGAACGAGGCCACGCTTCTCCATCAAGTGCCGCCCGGCAAGGAGGTTGAAGGTCTGGTCTGTCCCGCCGATTTCAAGATCCGCCTTCACGGCGACTGAGTCGTAGGCCTGGAGGGCGGGGTAGAGGAGTTCGTGCATCCACAGCGGTCGCTGTTCCTTGAGGCGCGCCTTGAAGTCTTCCCGCTCGATAATCTGCTGGGCGGTGAAATCGGCCATGATGCGCGCAAGCTCCGCGAAGCCCATCTTTCTGTGCCACTCGCTGTTTTTGTGGATTTCGGCTTTTTTGACGTTCACGATCTTTCCCGCGTCCTCGAGATAGCGCTTCATGTTCGCTTTGATCTCGCGCTCTGAAAGCGGGGGGCGTTCCTTGTTCCGGCCCGACGGATCGCCGATTTGTGCGGTGAAGTCGCCGATGATAAGCACGGCGGTGTGGCCCGCGTCCTGGAACTCGCGGAGTTTGCGGAGCGCGACCGCATGCCCGAAGTGGATGTCGGGGGAGGTCGGATCGATGCCGAATTTTACGCGGAGCCTTTTGCCGGAGGCAAGTTTCTTTTCAAGGCTCTCGCGGACGAGCACGTTTTCGACGCCGCGGGAGAGTATTTCGGTATGCGCCATAGTATGAGTCTTATTCTAATTCTTTCGGCTTAAAACAAAAGCCCCGCGCGGAGCGGAGCTTTTGCGAATACCTCGTCCTTATCTCCTTCCGTGAGGCTTCAGAATGGTATCAACGACGCCGTAATCTTTCGCTTCGTCGGCCGAGAGCCAGAAATCGCGGTCCGTGTCCTTCTCGATTTTCGCGAGCTTTTGGCCCGTGTGTTTCACGAGGATTTGGTTCAAACGCTCGCGGATCTTCAAGATATGCCGGGCGGTGATCTCGATTTCCGTCGCCTGGCCTTCTGCGCCGCCCATGACCTGGTGGAGGAGGATTTCCGAATTCGGCAGGGCGAAGCGTTTGTCTTTCGCGCCGGCGGAAAGGAGCACTGCCGCCATCGATGCTGCCATGCCGACGCAGATGGTCGAGACCGGCGCCTTCACGTGCTGCATGGTGTCGTAGATGGCGAGACCCGCCGTCACCGACCCGCCGGGGGAGTTGATATAGAGCTTGATGTCCTTTTTGGAATCTTCGTTGTCAAGGAAAAGGAGCTGGGCGATGACGCTGTTTGCCGTATGGTCGTCCACCGGACCGCCCAAAAAGATGATGCGTTCCTTTAAAAGGCGCGAGTAGATGTCGTAGGCGCGTTCGCCGTAATTGGTCTTTTCGATGACGGTTGGAATGAGGTTCATATGTATGCTTTTTAGCACGCCGGGGGAGGGCAGTCAAAAAACCTCCCGAAACGGGAGGTTTTAAGGTTTTGCCGCTTTTCTTTAGTATTCGACTTTCTCGATGAGGAGCGTGTCGAATTCTTTCGCGGTGCGCACGTTTTCGGAAGCCGTGATGGCGACCATCTCCCCGGCCTTCAAATCCGTGATTTTAAGTTTTTTCTTCGATACGTTCCCGTTCGCATCGATTTTCGTCGGTGAAAGAAGCCAGATCTCAGTCGCGTCCGTTACGCGGGCGACGCGCGTCATGGTGTACGGCGCCGAACCGTCCGAGTGCGGGAGATAATCCTCCGGATCGTTGGTTTCAAACTCGATGCGCGTTCCGTCTATTTTCGTGATCTTCGCGTTCACGGTGCGGATATCCTCCGGCGGTTTCGGGTATGCCGCGTCGACGAGTTCCTGAAGATTCGCATTGCGCGCTTCTTCCTTCGGGGCCTTCGTCCCCAAAAAATATCCTCCGGCGAAGCCGAGGATGATGCCGACGGCGAGGAGCACTAACGGCAACACGTTGTTTTTCTGTGGTTCCATTAGGTTCATTATATCAAACGCGCCCGAGCGAAATAAAAAATCCCCGCAGGTCGCGGGGATAAGATTATTGCGGAACGGCGATACCGCCCCAATAACTCTTTGAGAAGTGCGTTACTACTTCACGAGAATCATTTTTTTGGTTTCGCTGAAGCCGTCGGCTTCCAGGCGGTAAAAGTAGATGCCGCTTGAAAGATTTGAGCCGTCAAAACCGAGCTCATGAACGCCTCTGCCATATTCTTTCTGTGCCACTATCGCGATTTCTTTGCCTAAGATATCGAATACCGTTATCTTCACGGCTGATTTCTTCGGAATTGAGAAGCGGATGGTGGTCGTAGGATTGAACGGGTTCGGATAGTTCTGGGCAAGTGAGAATGTTTCCGCATTCTCGCTGGGGTCATTGATTCCCGTGAGGGAATCAATCCTGAGCTTCCTGACGAAACCGGTGTTGTCCGGGTTCAAGAGGACGTCTCGGGTCTTTCCGACCACATACATCTTTCCATATATATCGAACGTCACGCCCTGGATTTGATTCCAACCGGCCACGGGGTTTATGTACACCTTCATGGCAAGGACTGAATCTCCATTGGTGATGTTCAATATGCGGATGTATCCGGCGCGCTTTCCGTCGTTCACCAAACTGTCCTTTCCGGCTTCGCCGACCAAGACCACAACGTTTTTCTGGAGCGATACGGCAACGCCGTTCACCCAGTTGTTGTTATTGGCAGCGTCGGTAAGGTTTACCAAGGCTTCCTTATCCCACAGGATCGCTCCCGAAGGACTGAGCTTCATGCACTTGTATCTCAGCACTGCCGCATTCAAGGTGTCAGTCCTGCTTCCGCCGAGGTATGCGTTTCCAAGCGAGTCAACATCGCCGAAGGGGCGGATGAGGCGAGGCACGCTTACCCTCCATAATTCCTGGCCGGTAAAAAGGTTGTACTTGGCGCAGAAACCGGTTTGAGTGTTCTGAAGGCCGATAATCCAGAGATGAGTACCGCACACGCGAAGCGTGAAGGTTCCCACGTTGGTGTTATAGCCCAGGTTGAACTGCCGCTTTGTGGCGCCGTTGGCATCAAGGATAAGAATCTTGCCGTTTGATTCATGGGTGATTGCAACCAATGAGTCTCCGTAGTCGCCAAGGTGGATCAGAGTAGGGAAGGCAACTATGTTTTCAATCGCGCGCGTATCCTTATTTCGAGAAATAAGGTAATACTGGGTGCCGTTTGAAACATAAAATGTTTTTCCGCTAGCTTCGTGATATATCATTTGCTGAGAATTGGAGCTTGTGGAATTTATGCTGTCTGTTACGGCCCATAATGAATCTCCAACAGGCGAAAGCTTTACCAACCCACTGGAGGAAAATCCCGTGGTGCTGATATTACCGTTTACGAAAACGCTGAAATCAGCGTTGTTCACGACGACTCCTTTAAAATCATCCGAGTTCCCGCCCAGGGTGAAGTTTTTGCTCCACTCGGGAACGAGCGTATACGGCTGGGAAAAAAGAAGATTTCCCAGGATGAATAGAGTTAAAGCACATATCGTTTTCATTGAGAAAACTCCTTTCGTAATGAGGCGTTTCAGCCTTTTTATATTTTTAATTTATTACTAAGTTTATTATAACACATATGTATTATTTTTTCAAGTATTTCCGGCAGGCTTGTCAAGGGGGTTTGGTATAATAAAACCAAGTAAAAGCCGGATGTCGCCGGCGCAGGGTTTACAGCTATATGAAAAACTTTACCCAAAAAGAGAAGTCGACGATCGCAGTTGTCGTCGGCATCGCGTTTCTTCTGGTCGCCGGATATTATTTCTGGAACGGCCTCGTTCCCAATGCGTCGAACAAGCTCGGCGAGTATTACGTAAACGCCCGGGGGCAGGAGTGGCAGTTGCCGACCGACGGCGAATACCGCTTCACCGCGAGCTCCGGGGAATACCCGAAGTTCACGGGCGGCGTCGTGAGCCCCTTGAAGGTGCGCGTTGGCGATACCCAGCTCATGCAGGTGCGCATCGCGAGTCCCGTAGCGCTTAAAAGCGTGAAGGCGGTCATCGACACCGATTCAAAGACGCAGGAGATTCCGCTTACGATGAAAGAATCGAAAGCGCTTTCCGCGGATTACTTCCGTTCACAGCCGTATCTCGTGAGCGATGAAGGCACGCTTATCATCAATAAAGGAAACGGTTACGCCGAAAGCGTCTTGAACCAGCTTGTCTCGAAAGCCGAGGCGCAGGCGCTCATGGAGTATTCATATGAAGGAGCATGGGTCGTGAACGACACGCATACGAAGACCTATCACACGAAATTCGTCGCGGAAGACATTAACGGCGATACCGCCACACTCACCCTCGCGTGGTCCGATCCTGAATGCGTCTTCGACGCGAATGGCAATTTGCAGGGTTCGTGTTCTCCGACGACGGGCGTTGAGGGCTTTGACGGCGGCGATTTGTTGCTCGGAGACAATACCGTCAACCTTACGGGTAATTCAACACTTGTTTGGAATGGCGATGCCGACCATAACGCCTCATTGCGTATCAGTAGCGGGGCGATAACGCTCCAAACCGGCTCGACGGCAAAGATAAAGGAAGCGCTCTTGTGGTACAACGACGTCGACAGTGATACGTTTACGGACGACCTTGGTACGATGCACTACGAATGTCTCGACCAGTGCACCCCTGAGGTACGCGTGAAGGATTCGCCTTCGCGGCCGTGGAACCCGAATATTGGCGAGCTGCCGAACGGGGGACTTGATTGCCATGACGATAATGCGAATGCCTTTCCCGGGCAGACAAGCTATTTCATAAATCCCATCGCGGAAAAAGATTTTGATTATAACTGCGATAGAATGAACGAAGGGGGTTGGGCATCATATGACGCTGGTAACGGTCAGATACAAACCACTGAAGTTTTTGGGGTAGCTGAAGGCGGCGTTGGCAGTGATTTTGAGCCAACCTATACCTGCACATCGGGCGCTATATTTGATGCCAATAACTCGTGTAGCCATGTAGCCTACTCGGTTCCCACCTGCGATCCGCGAAGCATTTCAGGAGGGGTGGGTGTTCCTGATGAAGTTCCTTCAGGTGTTACCAATGGTTGGACGGCGCTCGGGTGCACGATTTGTTTAGGGACGGACATTGCCGGGTATTGCCGATAAGTCCTTTACCCCAAGAAAACCCGCCATTCGGCGGGTTTTTCGTGGCCTTTAACTATAAGGAATCTTGACAAATGTACGCCAGGGTATTGCCATTTTAATTCTTTGAGCTATAGTTTAATGAGAGTTTAGGTTTGAAATTAAAAAGGTACCTGCTTGAGTATCTTCTCTCAGTAGAGAGCTAATAAATATAAATAAGCAGAAAGGAGCCATAGAGTATGCCAAGGGGCAGATATCATCCGCCGGGAAGGCCAAGGCCCAAACCGACACCAAAGCCGCATCCAAAACCCAGATAAGATAGTATGGATGCACAAAGAGTCGCTATAACTGCGACTCTTTTTATTGAAGAGTGTTGTACCTCTAAATTTTTCGCAGTAGGATAAGCGTGATGCCTAAAACGACTAAAGCAAAACTAAAAAACGGCCTCACCCTCCTCCATACGCATTTGCCGGAAAGCGCTACCGTAACCACGGCTGTTTTCGTTCGGGTCGGGAGCGAATATGAAAACGAGCAAGAAAATGGAATCTCTCATTTTCTCGAGCATATGTGTTTTCGAGGAACGAAAAAGTACCCAAATCATCGAGCTATTTCTCAGGCTTTTGAGTCGCTAGGTACTTCTTCAGAGGCTTTCACTTCAAATGAGTGTACCTATTATTACGTGAAAGCGGCGAACCAGGATTTCCAGTCGGCATCAAAAGTTCTCTTTGATGTGATTTGCAATCCATCGCTGAACGCCGCAGATGTTGCGAAAGAAAAAGGCGTGGTAATTGAGGAAATTAACATGAATGAAGACGATCCTCAGTCCGTCGTCTGGGATAGGTTCAACAGTACGCTTTACCCGCAGGAAGCGGCGGGGAGAAGAATATTAGGCACTCCGACAAGCATCAAAAAAATTTCCGCCGCGGACCTTCGTGCGTACCATGCGCGGTATTACCTGCCTAGCCAAATCGTTATTTCAATCGCTGGGAATGTTTCGCAAACGATGATTCAAAAGGAGATTGTTAAGGCATTTGCCGGCAAAGAGGGGAAAGAAGTCATTCCCAAAAAAAGAGTTGATGAAAATCAGCAAGGATTCGTGGAAAACATTTTGCGAAAAAAATCGAATCAGACTAATTTCGTGCTTGGATTTCGAGCGTTTCCCGTTTCGGACAAGAGGCACTCCGCCGTGCGTGTTTTGGAAAGCATCTTGGGGGGTACCGAGAGTTCCCGATTATGGCAGAAAATCTATGGGGAGATGGGGGCTGCGTATAGCATAGGGGCGACAACTATTTTAGGGTCCGATCATGGATGTTTTGCGATTGCGGGAGGAATAGAAAATCAAAGATTTTCTGCAGTTTTGAAAGTCATCCGCAATGAACTGCGAGACATCGTACAGAATGGCGTTTCTTCAGAGGAATTAGTGAGAACGAAGGAATATAGTATTGCAAGGCAGAGTATAGCAAACGAAACTTCGGAAGACTGGGCTCTTTTTTCGGGAGAACAGGAAATTATGGAGGGGAAAATTGAGCCGATTGAAGAGATAATTCAGCGATATAAAAAAGTCACCCGCGCTGAAATTCATGCAGTAGCAAAGGCTCTTTTTACGAATAAAAATATGAATCTTGCGGTGGTGGGTCCGGTCAAAAAGAATTCTTTTGCACGGGAAGTATTAATTTAGCTTGTTGAGGTAGTAAGGGTGGCGTTAGATTTTTTGAGCCGGAACCTCGAAAAGGGGCATAATGAATACTAGCTAGTGATGAAGCCAAACATCTATATCTTGCCTGGATGGGGCCATCGGATTACCGATGAAAATTATCGGAACCTTATTGCAATCATTTCAAAAAAATATACTTATATACCCCTCCGGCTTTTCACAAGAAATAGAAAATATTCCCTCGGAGGGCCCGCACCCTTATCCGAAATTATCCATGGAATCATCAATCAAGTATCCTCAAGCGCAATGCCTCGTGATACGATTATGGGATTTTCCATAGGCGCACTTGAAGCGTATCTGGCTGCAAGGAGGGTTCGCTTCACGCATGTACTACTTTGTTCCTTGCCCCCCGTTTTAGGCGAAGATTTGAATTGGTATAAAAAGAAAGAACTTTCCGATTTTTCCGCAATTCAGTTGCGAGAAATGAAAAAACTTGACTATGCGCCCTTGCTCGCAAAAAAAGTGACGTTGCTCTACGGCAGTAAGGAACACCCCGTGCTTAAAGGACGGGCGGAAAAGCTCGGGAGGCGAAAGGGATGGCGGGCAATCGAGATTCCGGAAGCGGAACACGATATGGATGCCGTCTATCTTGCCGGCGTCAAAAAAGTTTTATGAAAATGAAAAAAGAAATCCAGCACGAGATAGCGGAAATGTATGAAGCGGATCAACGGACCCGCAATCTCGCCACTCCCGGCAAGGGACCGCTTAACTGGCTCATATATGCCGTAGATAACATCCATACATTCAAGGTCCGGCACATCATTGAAAAACACGGCTATCCGACAAAGAAGATGGTAGGGGCGAAAGCGCTCCATCAATTCTGGCTGCTCATACAGCATCAAACGGACACCGAGCTCCAGGAAAATTGCCTCTTTCACTGCGGATTCAACCAAATTGACGAGGCGTTTCTTACCGACCGGATATGCGTCCATAAGGGGAAAAAGCAAATCTATGGCACGCAATTTCGAAGAAACAAGAAGGGGAAAATTGAGTTAGCTCCCGTGGAGAATAAGAAGGAATTAGAAAAAAGAAGGAAGCAAGCTGGTCTTTCGACTGTTAAGGAGTACGAGCGGGTAATGGAGAAAACCCAGGAAATACTGAAAAAACGAGAAAAACGCGGGTTTTAAGTGGATTTCAAAAGCAAGGGAAACTTTGAGGAGGGGAGAAGCGTCTTTGCTGTAGAGACCCTTGACAAGTTGCCACGGATGTATTGCAAAAAACATACGGATGTGGTATAATAAAGATAGAAATAATTAATAAAAAAATAAATACAGAAAGGAGAGTTTCGAATGAAATTCTTAAGTTTTCTTCTTTTTGGAGCTCTCTTATTTATAGGAGTGTTCCAAACGTTTGCCGACCCGCAAGTAGAAGGGGAAGGCATAAACGGAATGTATGTAACTTCAACAACCGGAAACATCGGATTCATTAAAATGACATCCGAATCTGATCATTATTATGGCCAGAGATCCGTTTGCTTTGAAGGGCGCGCATTCCAGCAGGGAAGTTTTGAAGTAACTAAAGATCTTCAGACTTCAATATCAAGAAGTAGTTACCTGCAATGCGTTGTCTACGAAAAATTGGTTCAACTTGATCCCTATGTTGGGAACGTATATGTGAAAACCACATTTTATATTTCAGGTGATGGAGTGAATTTTTGTGAGGTGGGTCCAATCCAACTTGGAGTGGGCGAAATAACCAACACATGGGGAGTAGAACTGATTCCAATCGGTGGCCAAAACCCTCCTGCTATGGTTAGCGCTATTCGCATAAAGTTTGATTTGTATTTCAATGGCACCCCCGCCAATGATTCGATACGTTGCAAAATAAAATGGGATTATTGGACCTTTGCCCAATTTTGGCAACCACAAGCAGTAGTAGATGATTTTGAAGGAGGCCTTACCGGCATTCAGAATCAAAACCAGACGGCTAAAGAGTTCTCTCTCAGTCAAAACTATCCGAATCCGTTCAATCCAAAGACGAAGATTGCCTTCACGATTCCCGAACGAAGCCATGTATCCTTAAAGGTATATGACATCGCCGGGCGCGAAGTGCAGACGCTCGTTGACGGAGAGATGGGAAAAGGAAGCTATGAAGCCGACGTTGATGCTTCACACTTGGCAAGTGGAACCTACTTTTACCGGTTAGAAGCAAAAGATTTTGTTGAAGCAAGGAAAATGACGGTTGTGAAGTAAATTATCTCAAGAACCCCTCGAAGGAGGGGTTTTTCTTATCCCCATTTTTACAAGAAAAGATTTGCTATACTTAAAGCAAGATAAAAAGCCTATGAAACTTTCGAGATTCCTTTTAGCCGGTCTTTTCGCGGGAGTGCTTCTTTTTTCCGCGACGCAGGTATTTGGTCAGCGCGGTCCTTCGACGTGGACGCCGCCCACCCAGCAATTTCCAGGTGGAAACACTACCGCTCCTATTGATATAGGGCAGACATTTCAAGCAAAAAGTGCCGGCATTAAAGTTGATTACCTTGAGGCGAATAAGAACAGTGGAAGTGGACTAATATTACAAGATGGCGCTTCCGTGCGCTCGCAACCGGGCAATAATTCATTTTACTTATCAGCGAGTGGATATACCGTGCTGACAAACAGCACAAATCCGTTTCTTATTCAGACTAAGGGGGTAGTGCTCCCCAGCTATTCGACAACTGTTTTAGGAACGGGAGTGCCTGCCGGCACCATAACCTACGATAATGGTGATTTATGGCTTTTTACGGGCGGAACAAACTGCGCACAGGGCCAGCAGGAGGCGTTCATTCCCTCGGCAAACGCCCAGGCGGGACGATGCTGGGTGAAGGTTGGCGGCGGAGGCGGGACTATCAATAACATCTCCGCGAATTTTTGGGCACTCGGCCGCGGCGGCGTCTATACAACGACGACGGTCGTGAGCGTCGGTGCGACAAACGGCGTGAATTTCAATACGCAAGTGACGGCAAACGCCGTGAATTTCCAGGTGACAAACGGCGGAGGGGGCAACCAAACGAATAACGGTCTTATCAACTCTGCAAACGCCCAGGCGGGAGGGACGACCGCTCTTTCAATAGATGCGGCGACAGGGAACGTCACGGCGGCACGTCCGCTTACTGCCCAGGCAACGTTCACTGCGCAAGGCGCCGTGACCGCACAAAACGATGTGAAGTTAGCTCCGACGAACGTGACGCCGTATACCCTTAAAAACATCGGCGGGACGCTTTCTTTCGTAAACAATGCGAACGCCACCCAATTGAGCGTCGGCCAGGACGGCATGATGCTCATCAAGGATCGCCTCGCGGCCCAAAGCGGTCCGGTACAGATCGTTGGTTCCTCCGGGAGTGAGAGCGTGCTCAAGGTGGGCGGTACTTACGGCGGAACTTTCCGCCCCGGCAGAATCGAGCTTACGCATCCGAACGGCTCCGACACCGTTTCTTTGAAGCAAGAATTCGGGAAAACGCTTTCCATTACCGATCCGAATCATACGGGAGGTCTCAAGGTGAACTTGGATAACGTACTCGCTACGACGTGTTTCAACGTGAACGGCATCGGCGTCCGCAAGTTCTTGAAAGTTGATGCGCAGGGCTGGCTCGTCTGCGAGGAGCCGAATCCCACCCAGCAGTTCCAGGAATTCACGTGGGTGTCGGTTAATCGGCAGGAATTGACTAATACGATTTTGCCAACGGCAAATTACTTTTGCGCTTTGACTGGCTTCGAATCGGATGACACCATTCAATTTGGTAAATGCAATGTGCGTGTGAACGGCACTAATTGGGAAATGAATATGAAGGGTGGTGGCGCTCGCGGTCTCCGGTGTACCGCCCGGTGTTTCCAATATCGATAAAACAAAAACCCGCCGCCCGGCGGGTTTTTGTTTTGAGGCTAACTTTTCCACATATTTCCCGAATGAGTTGGAATACGGGGTCTGATATAATGATTCTAATGAAGAAATTTTTCCTCGTTTTTGCATCTGCCCTGCTTTTCCTTTCCGCATCCGCGGTTTCCGCGCAGGAAACGCTCTCCGTCCGTGTCCGCGTCTCTTCAATTACTGAAAATTTTGCAAGTGTTTTCGTAGACGGATGGCCGGCTGCACAAGGAGGGGAGTCATACACGCTTATCCGCCGCACTCCCGGAGGGGGCACCACAAACATCAATGTCGGAACGGGCGCGAGCTGGCGGGACCAGAATGTGCCGACCGGCAATTCGTACATCTACGAAATTCAGCGGAAGCAAGGCGGGGCGCTTACCGGCGCGGGTACTTCCCGTGCACCGCTCAATTTGAATATCCGCGAAGGAAGCATCGTCCGCGGCGTGGGATGGGGTGCCATGGCGGGGAAGGGTATCGGGTGGATTAGCGTGAACAATGCGAGCCAGGAGCAGGGAAAGGGCAATCATTCCTCGGTGCCGTACGGCGTCTATGCCGATACGGACGGCCTTATGCACGGCGTCATGTGGGCGGCTCATGAATCGGGAACAGGGTACGGGTGGCTTTCATTTAATGATGAAGACTTGGAAGGATGTCCGAACGGGGAATGCGCGGCGCGAATCGGCGCAGACGGGAAGCTCTACGGATGGGCGCGGTTTATAAACGGCGAAGCGCCGGGTTCGTGGGGCGGCTGGGTTTCCTTGCGCGGTGTGGCGGGCGGCAACAATTTCGGCCTTTGTTTCGGCGACTCGACGGGCGGGACGGTAACGATAGGTAAATCGCCCGTCTCCCTGGGGGAAAGCTGTGCGGGAAACGGCGGGGTGAATCATAAAGTCCTCACCGGCCTTGCGTGGGCGGGGGACACTATCGGCGGGTGGCTCGTCTTTGCTTCGTCGTCTTTGAACATCATTACGCCCACTTCGACGGGACCGTACGGCATCGAACCGCCCGGACCCCATAAAATCGCCATCCGCGATACGCGGGATTTTTCCGCGAATCTTGCCACCGCTTGGTTCATCGCCGGCGCGCTCGGCGGGAACGACACCTATGGACGCATGAATCCGTCGCTCTCGGGCCCTTCGCAATTCACGCGCTATACCGCCCCGGACCGCATTCCGCAGCCGGCGAATACGACGCTCCGCGCTTCTTCAACTGAAGAAACTGAAAACGGCATTGTGACGGATTCGATTACCATCGTCCGGCCCTATGATTTGGTGTGTCTGCCCGAAGGCCAGACCTCCATGCGGCTTATCATCACGAAAAATTACACGAGTACGAATTATCCGGCGCACCGCGTGACGGTCCGCGGGGCGAAGGCGACTCCGCCGCAAACCGTCATCGCTTCTTCGAATGGTCCGCTCGCTTCCTTTGCACATACGGATCTCGACGAAAAGACCACGTATTATTACGAACTCGAGACGGTTTTCACAAACGACGGATATTCGGTGCGCACGCCGATCGTATCCTGCCGAACCGGCGAATCACCCGCGCCGATTGGTACGGTAACCGGCATGAACGCTTACGCGAATTCGTCGCGTTCGATTATCGTGAACTGGAAAGACACTTCCCGCGCAACGACGCCGTACGAGTTCGAGCTTCAACGCATGAAAGTGACGCCCTCGCGGAACTATACGCTCCGCTTTGAAGCAACCGGCTCGAAGAAAGTGCAAGTTTCGTGGGAAAACCCGACCGTGTGGGTGCCGTATACGCAAGAATTGTGGCGTTCGGAAGACGGCGGAGCGAACTATGCGCTCGTTCGCGGCCAAGTGCTCGGATGGACCGCCGAAGAGCCGCCGGCTTCACCGCAACAGTATGTATTTGAAGATGGCGATGTTGGGAACGGCCGCCAGTACCAGTACAAAGTGAAAGTGTGCGCGGCCTTGAGTCTCCGCGACGTTTATTCGACGGCGATGAAGGGCTCGACGGGGAAGCCCGATATTGTGTGCGTTGAATCGGATCCGTTCCCGTATACCCACGGGTGGTCCGGAGGCGAGGAGGAAAATCTAAACGCGGGGCGCTCGCTTACCACGCTCACGGCTTCGTTTTTAGGGGCGGTTCAGGAACTTTTTGAACGGTCGTTTGATGCCGCCGCTTCCTTGGGCGGACATATTGCCGACTTCACCCGTACCGGCATCGCGTTTGTTTCCCGCCAGTTCGGCGTTGAGTTCCCCGCGACGGCGGCGGGTCCCGACTACAGCGCCTATTTCCGTACGGCGGTTATAACGAAAAATCCCGCGTTTAAGGACGAGGAACTCGATTCGGATTCGGTGTATCTGTACCGCGTTTCCATTCTTTCGGAAGACCCCACCTGGTCTAATCTCCGCGCGGCAAAGACCTTGAAAGATGATGCGGGAGGGACCATCGAAAACCGCCCGGTGTGCATGCGTAACAGCTTCTGCGACTCTTCCATTCCGGGCCTCCAAAGCGGCGATTTCTCCGAATCGTCCGAACAGCAGTGCGTACAGAACCGCGACTGCGTGAATGTCGGACGTTCCGACCAAGGCTTCCAAGAGCGCTAACGGGCGAAGCTCAGGCTTTCGCAATCACGAGTCCCGCGAGATGCGGGACTCGTGCTTTTTTGAGCGCTGCAGCCGCTTCTTCAATGGTCGCGCCCGAAGTGGAAACGTCGTCAACAAGCAGTACCAGGCTCGACGCACAGTCGGACACCGTACGGACTTCGAAAGAATCGCGGACATTTATGCGCCGCGCCGCGTGGCTTTCCATCTCGGTCTGTGACTGTGTTTTGCGCGTCCGCCTCAAAACGCCCGACAAAACCGTTGCTCCAATGCCCCGCGCGGCGAGCAATGAGGCCATCGCTTCGGCAAAAAGAGCCGATTGGTTGTATCCTCGTTCCCGTTCGCGCGAGGGATGAAGGGGAATGGGTACGAATGCGACGGACGAAACGGGACGCGGGAAAAGCGGATTGACGAGGAGGGCAAACGTCCGCCCTGCCGCCTCGACGCCGTCGTATTTGAACGCATGCAGGGATTCTTTCACGGGCCCGTCTTCGTACCGAAAAGCCGCGAAAAGGGGAATGCTTCCGGGATGCCGATGTCCGGTTCCGGCGATGCGCGCCCCGCATGAAGAGCACACGTACTCGCCAATCGTACCGACGCGCGCGAGACATTCGGCGCAAAAAAGGAGTGGTCCGGAGACGGGAGTGCCGCAGGAAAGGCAGGTGCGCGGGAAGATCGTGTCGACGGCGCGAGAGAAGGCCTCCATCGTTTCACTATAGCTCGCGCGGATGTTAAGATAAATCCACATTCATATGAAGTTCGGCGGCGCCATATCGGATTTTTTCAGGGATATCGGGAATTTTTTCCGGGGCGGAGCCGTTATCGGCGTTGATATCGGAACGACCTCGATAAAAGCGCTCGAGCTGAAGAAAAAAGGGGATGTCTTTTCGGTGGCGAGCTACGGCTTGCTAGAGACGAAGGACTATTTGGACCATCCGAACCAGGCGATACAGACGAGCTCGCTCAAACTTTCGCCGGCGGATGCCGCCGCGGCGCTCTCGCTCCTTATGCGGGACATGAAACCCGCATCAAAGCTCTGCGTCGCGTCGCTTCCCTCGTTTACCACGTTTGCAACGACGCTCGATTTTCCCATGCTTTCTCCCGAAGAAACGGCGAAAGCCGTCGGGTTTCAGGCCGCGCAATACGTACCGCTTCCGCTTTCCGAAGTTTCGCTTGAATGGCGGAAGGTCGGGGAATACGCCGACAAGGACGGCGGGAAGCACCAGCGAATATTGCTGGTTGCCGTTCCGAACGATGTCGTAAAGGCATACGAAGAAGTTTTCAAGCGAGCGGGGTTGAAGCTGGTTGCGCTTGAACCGGAGGCTTTCGCGATGGCGCGCGCGCTTCAAGGGTCGCTCACGGAAGCGCCCACTGTCGTGCTCGATATCGGTGCCGTTTCCTCCGTCATTTCCATCGTCCGCGCCGGGGACGTGCAATACGTGACGCAAACTGATTACAGCGGGGTATATCTCACCCAGGCGCTTTCGCGAAGCCTTGAAATATCCATGTCCCGCGCCGAAGAGCTGAAACGCCGGCGCGGCCTTGCGGGAACGGGCGCGGAATCGGAGTTATCAACTATCCTCCTGCCCTTTTTGGATGTTATAATACAAGAGGTGAAGCGCGCGAAGGATTCGTACGAGAAGCTTTTTGGCGTAAAAGCCGAGAAACTTTCAATCGTGGGAGGCGGCGCAAGCCTTTTGGGCCTCGAACGGTATGTGAGCGCCCAAACCGGCTTCCAAATCGGCCACCATTCATATACGTCGGGCATCGCGATTCCGCAGGGTCTCGTTCCTGCGATGAAGGATCTCGAAAATCGTTTCGCTTTGACGTACGGACTTGCGCGGCGCTATTTCTCTTAACGGCATGAACATGGTTCAAAATTCAGGGACGACTCCCGCCGGATACCGCACGATTGCGGTCGGTTTTCCGTGGAAGATATTGGTTTTTGCCGGAGTCGTTTTCGGTTTCACGCTTTTCATTTTTCTCGGATTGAAATTCGGGTATTCGACGTACCTTGATTCGCGCGAAAAAGCGCTCGACCGCCGCATCGAACAGCTGGCGACGGTGGTAAGCCAGGAAGACCAGCAGCAGTTCATCGTTTTCTATTCTCAACTCGTCAATCTCACGGAAGTTTTGAAAAAGCATTCCGCAGGCGCCCCTACCCTGGCATTGCTTGAAAAACATACCTTGCCGTCGGTGTATTATGTCTCGGCGAAAATTTCCCCGCGCGATAAAAAGCTTGAAGTGAACGGGCGCGCGAACTCAATCGATTCATTCGTCGAACAACTTTCCGTTTTCGACGGTTCATCCGATTTTAAGACGCGCGCGACGGTCCGCCAGATGGGATTCGACCAGGGCCGCGTCGTTTTTACCGTCGAATTGTATCCGCGCGACGAGATATTCGCATCGCTCTAACATGAAACCATCAACCAAGCGCGTTTTAAGCATCGCCTTCGCCGGACTCTTTTTCATGGGGGCCATTTTCGTTTACACGCGCCTCATCCTTCCCGAGTTTGCGGCAATCAATGAGAAGCGCGGAGCGGTCATTGCGAAGGAAAATCTTTTTACCGAACAAAAGGCGGCCGTCGACCAGGTGAAAAACGTCATCACGGAATCGCAGGGAATGGACGAAGTGCGCGAGACGGTATCGCTCGCCCTTCCCGAAAGCCCCGACACGACGGACCTTCTCCACCAATTGAACGCCATCGCTTCGGCGAACCAGGCGACGTTCACGTCTTTTTCCATCGAGACGCCCGCCCTCCCCAAATCGAAAGAGTACCTCGTGAAGCAATTGGGCACCGTGCGGGTAACCATGGCGCTTGCGGGCTCCTATGAATCTTTGAAGGGCTTTCTCCGCGGGCTTGAGACGAATGTCCGCATCGCCTCCGTGGAGAGCGCCGAGATCCGCCCCATTCCGGGAAGCGAGGTCCAGTCTCTGAACCTCAAAGTCGAATTTTATTATCAAAAGTAACCGCCTATGGCCATATTGCTCCAGGAAGAAAAGAAGCCGGTGAATTGGATAGGGATGCTGACCGCCCTCTTTATCGTGGTCGCCATCTTCGTGCTCGCATATTTCCTCTTTTTCAAAAAGCCGGAGATTATCGACCAGGTGACGCCGAAGAATCTCGAGAATATAAACCAATTGTCAAAAGTTCGTTTTAACCCCGATGCGGTAATCGGTTCGCCGTCGTTCCAAAGCTTGGAGAAATACGCCGCGCCGGTGACGCCCCGCGAGACGCCGGGGAAAGCGAATCCGTTCAGGCCATAGCCTCATGACAGACCAGGAACTTTCGCGTGCGCTTATCGAGAAGACGCTCCTTTCGGAAGAAGAAGCGTCTCGTCTTTTGCAGGAGGCGCAAGTCTCAAAGACCCCGCTGGAGGAGATTTTGAGCGACCGGCGCGTGGTCCCCGATGAGGAGGTCGCCAAAGCGAAGTCGAAGGCGCTCGGCGTCCCGTATAAAAAAGTTGACGTCGAGGCGGTTTCCCCCGAGCTGCTTAAGCTTATTCCGCAGGAAACGTCCGTAAACTATAAGCTTGCGCCGATCGAGAAGAAGGCGAACATGCTCGTCGTGGGCATGGTGAACCCGCTTGATGAACGTGCGCAGGAAGCGTTGCGTTTCATCGCAAAACGCGAGCGCCTTTCGCTCGGCGTGTATCTCATTTCTCTCGCCGATCTTCGCGCGGTCTGGAAGAAATACAAACCGTACAATTCCGAGATCGATGAACTGGTCACTACCGTTTCGAAATCGATGAAGGGGAGCGCCTCGGCGGTCGTGTCGCTCGACGAGGGCGCGCGCTCGTCCGAAGACGCTCCGGTCATCAAAATTGTTGCAAAGACCTTGCAACAGGCGGTCGATGCGCAGGCTTCCGATATTCACATTGAACCGTCGAAGACGCATTTGCGCATCCGCTTCCGCCTGGACGGCGAGCTCAAGGAGGTGGCGTCCCTTCCGCCGATACTCGCGCAACCCATCACGAGCCGGGTGAAAGTGCTCGCGAACCTCCGCCTCGACGAAAACCGCATCCCGCAGGACGGACGTTTTCGTACCATCATCTCCAGCCGCGAAATAGATTTTCGCGTCGCGACGTTTCCCGTTCCCGCCGGTGAGAAGATCGTGCTTCGCGTCCTTGATCCGCTGACCGGACTGAAGGGGCTCGAAAGTTTGGGATTTGAGGAATATAACTTCGAAAAACTCGCCCGCGCGGTCGAAGCGCCCTACGGCATGGTCCTCGTCTCCGGTCCCACGGGTTCCGGTAAATCGACGACCTTGTACGCCGTGCTTCAGAAGATCGACACGCTCACGCAAAACGTGGTGACGCTCGAAGATCCGGTGGAATACACGATGGACGGCATCAACCAGTCGCAAGTGCATCCCGAGATCGGCTATAGTTTCGCGTCGGGTTTGCGACAAATCCTCCGCCAGGACCCCGACGTCATCATGGTCGGTGAAATCCGCGACGATGAAACCGCCTCCCTTGCCGTGAATGCTGCCCTCACCGGCCACGTCGTGCTTTCAACCATTCACACGAATAACGCGCTCGGCGTCATTCCCCGCATGCTCGATCTCGGCGTTCCGAAATTCCTGCTGTCGTCGGCGCTTCATACGATGCTCGCCCAGCGGTTGTTGGGGAAGCTCTGCCCGAATTGCAAAAAAGCCTATGAAGCCCCTGTGGAGGCGGCCCGCGAAATCGCGGACGGCCTTAAGCGCATGCCGGCCGACATACGCGCGAAGCTGGAAGCGGAATTCCCGAAGCCGTATCAGATTTACCGAGTGGAAGCCGACGATTCATGCAAAGTATGCAAAGGGAAGGGCATTGCCGGCCGTATCGCTATCGCGGAGGTTTTTCAAATGACCCGGGAGTTGGGCTCGGCATTGAACGAAAGTTTTTCCGAAGAAAAGCTTTTGAAGGAAGCCGAACGGCAGGGAATGATCTCAATGCGCCAGGACGGCATCGTGAAAGCCTTGCGTGGCGAGGTATTGATCGAAGAAGTGTTGCGGGAGACGGAGTGAGCTCGGAGCGCGTAGGCGCGCCGCCGGTCAGGTGATATAATGGTGCCATGGAATATAAAGAGAAGCTGAATGAATTGCTCCTCACCTGCGTGAAGCAGAATGCTTCCGACCTTCATTTTTGCGTCGGCAAACGACCGACCGTGCGGGTTGATTCGATGCTCGTTCCGGTGGGAAACGAAGGCGTTCTGACCAAGGAAGACACCGAAGGGCTCGTTGCCGCGTTGCTCACCGACCCGCAGAAGGAGGCGTACGCCCGCGACCGGCAGGTTGATTTTTCCTACGCCTACGAAGATAAAGCCCGTTTTCGCGTAAACGTCTATTACCAGCGCGGGTTTCCCGCCGCGGCGCTCCGCCTCATTTCTTCCCAAATAAAAACAGTGCAGGAATTGGGGCTTCCGCCCATCGTCCACGATTTTACCAGGCTGAACCAGGGATTTATCCTCGTGGTGGGTCCCGCCGGGCAGGGTAAATCGACGACCTTGGCGGCAATCCTCGATGAGATAAACCACACGAGGAACGAGCATATCATCACCATCGAAGACCCGATTGAGTATGTCTTTTCCCAGGATCGGGCCATTATTTCGCAACGCGAGGTCGGCGCCGACGTGCGTTCTTTCGACGACGGACTTCGCTCAATCCTCCGCCAGGACCCCGACGTCATCATGGTCGGCGAAATGCGCGACCCGGAAACCATCTCGACTGCGATGACCGCCGCCGAAACCGGCCACTTGGTCTTTTCGACCCTTCACACGAATTCCGCGTCACAGACAATCGACCGTATCATTGATTCTTTCCCGCCGAACCAGCAGGGGCAGGTCGTTTCCCAGCTCGCTTCGACCTTGGTCGCCATCGTTTCCCAGCGTCTCATTCCCCGCGTGGGCGGCGGCCGGGTGCCCGCAACCGAAATCATGCTCGTGAATCCCGCCATCAAAAACCTCATCCGTGAACGGAAAATCTATCAAATCGATTTGGTTATTGAAACGAGTATCCAGGAAGGCATGGTTTCCTTGAATCGCTCGCTGGTGAATCTCGTGAAGCGCAAGGATATCACCGTTGAGCAAGCCGAGGCCTATTCGCTGAATCCGTCGGAACTTCGAATTCTTGTGAATCGCGGCTAAGGAATGAAATTCAGTTACAAGGCACGAACTAAAGAAGGGGAGTTGCAGGTCGGCAATGTCGAAGCGCCGGACCAGGCCTCGGCTTCGAATATCCTCCTGAGTCACGGGCTTTTCGTCCTTTCCGTCGAAACCCATACGGAAGAGGAGTGGTACGACCGCGTTTTGAATTTCTTCAAACGCGTAAAGACCACGGAGATTATGGTTTTCACGCGCCAATTCTCGACCTTACTTGCTTCGCAGGTGCCGCTTTCCGATTCGCTTTCGAATCTGTATCGGCAGACCGAGCACCCCGTGCTGAAGGAGGCAATCTATGAAATCACGAACGACGTGCAGGCGGGCTTCTCCCTTTCGCAGGCGTTGGAAAAGCATACGAATGTCTTTTCCGATTTCTATATCAACATGGTGCGCTCCGCCGAGGTCACCGGACGCCTCTCCGAAGTCCTGGAATTCTTGGCTGATTACCTGGAAGGCCAGGTGGCGATGCAGTCAAAGATTAAGAATGCCCTCTCTTATCCGATTTTCGTCATCATCCTCTCGTTCATCGTTTTGGCCATCATCGTGACGGTCGTCTTTCCGCAGATTATTCCGATTTTCGAAGATTCAAACATCGCCGTTCCGTGGTACACCGCCCTCCTTCTCGGGGGAGGCAAGTTCTTAAGCGCATGGTGGTGGGCTATCCTCTTCGCACTGGTTGCGGTGCTTATCACGCTTGTGAACTATTTCCAAACGCGGGAGGGGAGGGTGGTCTTTGACGAATCGGTAGTGCGCTTGCCGGTGCTCGGCGAACTTTTCAAGAAAATCTATGTTTCCCGCTTCGCGGAATCCACGCGGGTGCTTATCAAGGGAGGCCTTACGATCCCGCAGGCTGTCGAGATATCCGCCCGCACAATCGGGAACACCGTGTATCAGGAGATTCTCGGCCAGGCGTCGGAGGAGGTCCGGAAAGGCAAGTTGCTTTCGAAGGTCATCGAGGAACGGAAGGAATTTCCGCCCCTGGTTTCCCAGCTTATCGCCATCGGCGAATCGACCGGCCGGCTGGAGGAGCTTCTGCAGAAGATTCGCGATTTTTATATGCGTGAAATCGAGAATACCATTGAAAATTCCATTTCATTAATCCAGCCGGTCTTGATGGTTTTCGTTGGGGTGCTCGTTGCGTTTCTTTTTGCCGGCATCCTCCTCCCGCTCTTCTCGCTTACGCAGACGATTTAATATATACTGATAGCACGAGAAAGGTCGGTAAGGTTTCATTTGAATCAAAAAACCATGTTCAATAGAAAAGGCTTTACGCTTATCGAGATGCTCATCGTCATCGCGATTATCGGCATTCTTTCTGCGGCGGTCTTGGCGGGCCTCGGGCCTTCCCGCGACAAAGCAAAGGATGCGCGCATCATAAGCGGAATGAACCAGGTTCGGGCGATCGCGGAAGCGCTCTATAATCCCTCTTCGCAGGCGCCGTATTCGGAAGTGACGCTTTCAAACAGCGATCTTTCCCGCGTTGCGGCGGATGTCTCGAGCGCATCAGCTCAGTCTTCGAGCCTGCAAATCGTGAATCCGGACGGCACGTATTACATCGCCTACGCGAAAATGCTTACGAACGACAACCAATGGTATTGCGTCGATTCCGAAGGCAATGCCGGCGTCGTCACGGCGGAACCGCAATCGACGGACACGCGCTGCAATCTTACGACCGGTACGGTAACCCCGTAATCAGACGGATATGGCGACCCTCGGGATGACACTCTTTTTCATTTCGGGCGCCGCGGTGGGAAGTTTTTTGAACGTCCTCATCGCGCGCTACGATCCCGAGCGGTCGCTTTTTGATTTCCGGAAGCTGTTGGGCTGGTCGCATTGCATGTCGTGCAAGAAGCGGCTGGGATTTTGGGAGCTCATACCGATTGCGAGCTTCGTCTTTCTGCGCGGGAAATGTTCCGCCTGCCGGAACTCCATCGGCCTCAGATATCTCTTGGTGGAACTCATATCGGGAACTATGTTCCTCGCCGTTCCGCTCGTTCTTATATCGCGCTACGCGTGGAACGGAAAGATATTCTTTCTTCTGCTTGCTCCCTGGTGGCACTATGCGATTGCGGGCGTGTGGGTGGCGGCGTTTCTGGTGTTCCTCCTGGTGGCGGCGATAGACGTGAAACATTACCTCATCCCCGACGAATTAAATGTCATTCTGGCGGTCTTGGGACTCAGTCTCGCAAGCCTTATGTCCGCTTTTGGGACTGAACTTCCCGTCTTCAGCGAATCGTTCTTACGGCACTACGCGCTTTTGTTTCCTCATTTCCAAAACCAGTTCGCGGCGCACGCGCTCGGGGGCCTTATAGCGGGGGCTTTCTTCATGGCGCTTGCGGCCATCACCCGATTCCGGGGAATGGGCATGGGCGACGTGAAATTCATGGCCGCGTCGGGAGTGCTCTTCGGATGGCCTGATATATCTCTCGGCATCTTTTTCGGGTTCGTTTTCGGCGGTGCCGCCGCCGGAATCCTGTACGCTTCGCGGAAACGGGGGATGAAAGACATGGTTCCGTTCGGCCCATTTCTCGCGTTGGGTCTTGTGGCGCTTTTTTGCGTCGGGTATCAGGCGCTCAATCTGTATTTTTCAATCCTCGGCTGAGTCCGAAGAGCGTGGTAGAATAGAAAGGATTTATGCGGAAGATCGCATTCCTGAGATTCCATAAAAAAAAGAACCGCGCCTCCCGGGCGGGTTTTACGCTGGTCGAAATGGCCATCACCGCGACCATCATGATTATCACGTCGAGCATGCTTATCGCGTTCACCCAGACCGGCGGGAACCGCCTGGTGCTTTCGACCGAGCAGGCGAAAATCGGCGGAGTTTTGAATCGCGCGAAGTCGCTCGCCCTCCAGCGGTACAAGGCGAACGAAGGTTCGATATGCGGCTTTGCATTCCTTTTCAACGAGCCCGTCGGCACGTACAGCCTGTTGCCGGTTACGCGACTTGAAGACGGCGGGGAATGCGTGGAAATCGGCGCGCCCACGGAAACCTTTCTCCTGAATCCCAACGTCCAATTCGCCACAGCGGGCAGTGACATCATTATTTTCGAATCGCCGTATCTTACGACGCGGAACCCGCTCACGCTTGCGATCGCTTTGAAGGACAAGCCGGAAGAAACGGCGGGGGTCGAAGTTACCGCGGGGGGAGCGGTCATCCTCCATTAATTGCCATGGCGCATCTTCTCGCATCCCGGAAAGGAAATATTCTCATTGAATCCATCGTTTCGATTTCCCTCATTCTCATCGGGCTGTTGGGTATTTTTTCGCTTATTTCCACCTCGATTCGCCAGAACAAGGAAGCGTACCTGAAGACGGAAGGAACGTATCTTGCGGCGGAAGGGCTGGAGATAGCCAAGAACATCGTCGACACGGACACGGTTGACCCCGGATTTGCCTGGAGCGACACGCTTGGCACGTTCGATTACGGCACGTACGAAGTCGCGTATGATTCGAACCGCACGACCTTGGTGGCGCTTGGAGGCGCGACGTCTACGCGCTTTTTGGACAGGAATGAGGAGACGGGCCTCATCGGCTATTCAGGGGGCGCGCCCACGCCGTTCACGCGCACGCTTATCGTCTCAAAAGACGAAGCCTCCCCCGATGAATTGCAGGTATCCTCGGTCGTCGAGTGGCAGGAACGGGGGAAACCCAAGCGGGTGACGCTCGACACGATTTTTACGAATTGGCGGGCTGAAGACCAATGAAACAGATACGCAACCAATCGGGTTTTACGACGACGGAGCTTCTCGTAGGCGTGGGGCTGTTTACCGTCGTTTCGACGGTGATGACGGGTATTTTCATCTCCGCCGTCAAAAACCAGCGGCTCCTCCAGCAGATCATGGCTGTTTCAAATAACGCAGGCCTCGTCATGGAGCAAATGGCGCGGGAATCGCGTACGGGGTACGATTTTTTGGTGCAGGAAGGCGAGACGGGCGAATGTCCCTTGGGCTCCGGAAGCGTGCTCGCGTTCTTCAACGGCCAGCGGAATACCGAAACGAGGTTTTACCTCGCAGAAAACGGGACGGTGGTGCGGCAGGAAGGGGAAGACGTTCCGCTTGAGCTTACCGCTTCAAATGTCGAAGTGCGGAGCCTGTGCTTTACACGCGTCCAATTCGACGACTATGCGTGCAACCCGGAGCGGGTGACTATCGCCATGGAGGTTGCCCCCCGCGAAAGCACCTCGACGCCTCCGCTTGCCATCCAGACAACCGTGAGCTCGCGCGTGTTGCCGCGGGAAATCGTCGGAGACCCGCATGAGTGCCGTGTAACGGCGGAATAAACACCATGAAGAAACGCAGACAAAACCGTTCGGGGCAGGCGATGGTCATGGTAACGATCATGATCGGCACGATTATGGCAACCGTAGGCGCCGTGGCGGGTTTTCTCACGTATTACGAAGTGCGTCAGGCAAATGATTCGGAAAAATCCGCGATGTCCTTTTATGCGGCTGATGCGGGCATTGAAAAGACGATGCTCTGCTACTTTACCCTGCCGGGCGTCGGAGAGCTTGATACTGCCTGCGATTTCGGTTCGACCGGCGGCGATCTGCGCTTGCAGAATAACGCCGTTGCTGCAACGGACCTTTCCTGCGTCGACACGGCAGGTTCGCCGGTTTCTTGCGCGGAAAACGAGAGCGTCGGCGGGTTTACGGTGAAGTCCTTCGGCTCCTCGCAGGATACGGAACGCGTGCTTGAGACGTTCTTTGCGACGAAGCGCAACGAGTAGCATGCTGAAGAGCGAAGCACGGGCGCGGATTCAAAAGCTCCGCGCCGCCATAGAGAAATACCGTTATGCATACCACGTCGAGGACACGTCGCTTATCGAAGACGACGCGCTCGATTCGCTGAAGCATGAGCTTGCCGAATTAGAACGGCTCTTTCCCGAACTCATCACGCCGGATTCCCCGACCCAGCGCGTCGCGGGGGAACCGCTTACGGCGTTCAAGAAGGTTCCGCACGAAACCCCGATGATGTCATTGAATGACATCTTTTCCGAGGAGGAAGTGCGGGCATGGTTCACTCGCCTCAAGAATTTTTTGAAGCGGCCCTTGAAGGAAGAATTTTACTGCGAGTTGAAACTCGACGGCCTTGCCGTCGAACTCGTGTATGAGGAAGGCGTGTTCGTCGAAGGATCCACGCGGGGGAACGGCCTCGTCGGCGAGGACGTTACGCAAAATTTGAAAACGGTCGAGGCAATTCCGCTTACTATTAATACTTCTTTTTTGCCCGCACAAGCCCGCGAGCGGCTCGTCGTGCGCGGGGAGGTGTTTCTCACCAAACGCGAATTTGCGCGCATAAACCGCGAACAGGAAAAGGCGGGCGGAAAAACATACGCAAACCCCCGGAACGTTGCCGCGGGCGCGGTACGCCAGCTGGATTCCCGCGTGACGGCGTCCCGGAAACTCGATTCGTATGCGTACGATATTGTGACCGACCTCGGGATAAAGACCCACGAGGAGGAACACGAAGCATTGAAGAAGATGGGTTTCAAGACCAACCCGAACAATAAGCTCGCGCATTCGCTCGAAGAGGTCGTCGCGTTCAGGAACTATTGGGAAAAGCACCGCGACAGCCTGCCGTACGAAGTGGACGGCACGGTCATCATCGTGAACCGGAATACCGACCATGAAGCGCTCGGATTTATCGGCAAAGCTCCGCGCGGCGCGGTCGCCTACAAATTTTCACCCCGCGAAGCGACAACGACCGTTGAGGACGTCGTCCTGCAGGTCGGGCGGACGGGAGTCATCACGCCCGTTGCCGTCCTTTCACCCGTCTTGATCGGGGGTGTGACGGTGGAACGCGCAACGCTCCACAACTTTGAGGAAATAGACCGGTTGGGCTTGAAGATCGGCGATACCGTCATCCTCACCCGTGCGGGGGACGTGATACCGAAGGTAACGAAGGTTCTCGCGGAATTGCGCACGGGGAAGGAGAAAAAGATTACGGTGCCGAAGAAATGTCCCGTGGACGGTTCGCCGATACGGCGCGAAGACGTACTTATCTTCTGCTCAAACCCGAATTGCGGGGCGCGCGAGCGCGAACTTTTCTATCATTTCGTTTCCCGCGCCGCGTTCGATATCCGGGGCTTAGGCCCGAAGGTCATCGACCGCCTCGTCGATACGGGGCTTATCATGGACCGCGCTGACATCTTCGGCTTGAAGCGCGAAGACATCGAAGCGCTTGAGCGGTTCGGGGAGAAATCGGCGGAAAACCTGATTCGGGAAATCGGCGAGGCAAAGCGCATTTCGCCGGAGCGGTTTCTCTATTCGCTCGGCATCGTGAACGTGGGGGAGGAAACGTCGCGGGACTTGGCGGGATTTTATCCGTTTACGTCCGTCGAAGACCTTTTAAGGGCCTATACGGCGCTGAAGACGGCGGATTTCGAGCGGGTGCCCGATATCGGCCCCAAAGTCGCCGAAAGCCTCAGGGCGTGGTTTAAAGACGTGCATAATCGCGACCTTTTGCGGCGGCTTGCCGCCCATGGGATCGAGCTTGAGGCGAAGCCAAAGAAGAAATCGGGGAAACTCACGGGGAAGGCGTTCGTATTCACTGGCACGCTTCCGACGCTTACGCGGGACGAAGCGAAAGAGCTCGCGCGCACCGAAGGGGCCGAGGTCGCGGAATCTGTCTCGAAAAACACCGATTACGTGGTCGCGGGGGAGGAGGCCGGCTCGAAACTCGCGAAAGCCGAGAAGCTCGGCGTTACGGTCCTTGATGAGGAGGGTTTCAGAAAACTTCTCAAGGGATAAGATGGGTGTTAAGGTGAAACCCATAAGCCAATGGCCGAGATAACCAAAGAGACCATCGAGAAACTCCTTGCGCTTGCGCGCATCGGGCTTTCCGAGGATGAGAAAAAAAACAAGGAACCGAAGCTCGTTGAGGATTTGAAGCGGATTTTGGCGCACGTCGAGGAATTAAGCGAGGTGGATACCGAAGGCGTCGAGCGGGTGAGCGGGGGATATGCGGGCAGAAATGCGTACCGGAGCGATGCGGAAGGCAATGCGCTCGACGGGACGGATGCGATCGCGGCGTTTCCGGCCGAGGCGAAGGGATATTTGAAGGTACCGGGCGTCTTGGAGCATAAGAAAAAAGATTAGTGGATCCCGTTCATGAACATGTTGCTCGGTGTATCAAATTCTAATTCCATAATAAAACGCTTATTTCAAATGAAAATTATTTTCAATACCGTAAAAGTCGCAACATACGGAAATCCCATTCATCCGATGAATGGAGATTTACTTTCATGAACGGGATGGACATTCGCGAGCTTTCAATAGCGGAATACGCGAAGGCGCTCAGGGAGAAGCGCTTTTCGGCCGTGGAGGGCGTGTCGGCGTACCTTGATGCGATGAAGAAGGAAGACGGCGGTATCCATGCATACCTTTCCGTCTTCGAGGAAGAGGCGCTTGCGGCCGCCCGCGCAGTCGATGAGCGGATTGCGAAGGGAGATGCGCTTCCGCCCCTCGCCGGTGTTCCCGTGGCGCTCAAGGACAATCTTCTCGTCCGCGGAAAGAAAACGACCGCCGCTTCGAAGATTCTCGAGGAGTACGTAAGCGCCTATGATGCTTCCGTCGTGAAACGGCTGATTGATGCGGGCGCGATTATCTTGGGGAAAACAAACCTCGATGAATTCGCGATGGGTGCTTCGACCGAGAATTCCGCTTATGGCCCGACCAAGAATCCGCATGACGTTTCGCGCGTGCCGGGAGGTTCCTCGGGTGGATCGACGGCAGCGGTCGCCGCGCACTTTGCGCTTGCCGCGCTCGGTTCGGACACCGGAGGCTCGATCCGCCAGCCCGCCGCCTTTTGCGGCGTCGTCGGATTCAAGCCTACGTACGGAGCGGTTTCCCGTTTTGGGCTTATCGCGATGGCATCGAGCCTCGACCAGATCGGTCCCGTGGCGAATTCCGTCGAGGATGCGCTCGAGATCTTCAAATGCATTGAAGGGGATGACGAATTCGACGCAACATCGGTGGGGGCGTCTCTGAACGTCCCCGGAGTTTCCGAAGTGAAAAAGCTCCGTCTCGGCATTCCGGATGAATATTTCTCTGATGGCGTTTCAGCGGAGGTGAAGGAGGCCGTAGAAGGCGCCATAGAAAAATTCAAAGCGGATGGATTCGAGATAAAGCGCGTGAGCCTCCCGCATACGAAGTACGCCCTTTCGACCTATTACATCATCGTGCCTGCCGAAGTGTCCGCGAACCTCGCGCGCTTCGACGGCATCCGCTACCCGAAGCTTTTAAACGGCGTAAACGGGGAGGGGATCGCCTTTTCGAACCTTGAGGAGAAATACGCCGCTGCGCGCGGGTATGGCCTGGGCGATGAGACAAAACGGCGAATTTTGCTCGGGACCTATGTGCTTTCCGCCGGCTATTACGATGCGTATTACAAGAAGGCGGAAAAGGTGCGGGAGGTGATTTCCCGCGAATTCGAAAAGGTCTTTGAGGACGTTGATGCTTTGCTTGCTCCCACGGCCCCGACCGCGGCTTTTAAGTTTGGCGAGAAGACAGATGACCCGCTCGAGATGTACGCGGCGGACGCGCTCACCATTCCCGCGAATCTCGCCGGCCTTCCGGCACTTTCCGTGCCGCTCAAAAAATATACTCCTGGCAGTGGGGAGCTTCCGATAGGGCTTCAGATCATCGGCAAGCGCTTCAAGGACGGGGACGTATTGGCGCTCGGGGATTATTACGAAAAGTTTTTGAGAGGGTAATAATTCCTCAGGCGCGCGTAGGAATTAGGTTGACAAATACCACAAACGCGTGGTATTTTGTTTTTTAGTTTATATTTTACTAACTAAAAAGGAGTGATATGAGTACAAATGAATTAAGCAATTCCGCAGTTTCTAGCGAGGTTTTAGAAGAGAAAATTAATAATTTTCTTAATCAAAATAAATTAAAGCCTCAACCTACAAAAAACAATATCCGAATTAATTTATTTGATTTCAAATTAAAAGATGTTTCGGACTCTATTAAAAAAGAAATTTCCAGCACTTACGAAAAATTGGGTTGGGGGAAAATTTATTTTTATGGAACTTATCATTTTGACGCTTTCTTTATTTCTCTTGGAGGTCCGTGTGATTTTAAGCTAACCTCAGATGGAGGAGGGTGTTAATTTCTTATTTTCAGGAAGGGCTAAGCCCTTCTTTTTATTTCCTCGCCTCAAGTCTAGCTTAAGATATCTAAAACTCAGATTTTCTTGACTAATATCCCAAATGCGTGGTATTTTATTTTCAGCATAAATTTATAACAAAAAAAGGAGAGAAATGAAAATTCCGCATCATAAAATGAAAAAAGCCCCCCGGGACTATCCTCCACTTTGGAGAAACTTGGTAGGGTTTAAAATCGGGTCCTTGTATCTTATTCAGGTTGTGACAGATTTGATCTATTTTGTGACTATCGAAAGGGAAAAAAGAGTAGTAGTTTTCGATAGTATCGAAGCATATCACAAGGCAGTTGAGCTTCTCTCACCCGCAATTGATGGAAAAGAGTGTAAACCGCGTTCATTGATTTTTATTTATAATGAAGAAAAAAAGAGAGCATACAAATCAGATGAAGTTGGATATGTAGATAATCACGAAGAATATCTCTTACTGAATGAAGAAGATGTTGATGAGCTGATTAAGAAGAAAAGAAAATTACGCGTGGTATATACCGACGAAGTAGTTCCCCACTAACCAAATTGAAAACCCGATTATACCGGGTTTTTATTTTCTTTGACCGTACGAGCCACGGGTATTAGGCTTGAACGAGATTTGTTAAATTAAAACCATAGAGATGGAAGAGAAAGTACTGAAAAAAGCGACCGTCGTGTATCTCCTCAAGGACGGGAAGGTGCTTTTGGCAAAAAAGCCCCGGAGTGCGGGAGGAGAGCGGAAAATCGGAGAAGGAGCCTGGAACGGTTATGGCGGGGGAGTTGAAGGAAACGAATCACTCCGCGAAGCGACCGTCCGCGAGTTGCGGGAAGAAGCGGGCGTGGCGAGTGAACCGAGCAATTTAAAGCTCAAGGGAATCGTTCACTGCCACAATAAGAAAGATACCGGCGGGGAATTCGTTCTGGAACTTTTCGCCTACGTATTGGACTCCTGGACGGGGGAGCCAAAAGAGACGGAAGAGATGAAAACCCCGACGTGGTTTTTGCCGGAAGACGTTCCATGGGAAGAAATGATGCCTCCCGACCAGGATTGGCTTCCGCATGTCCTCGCCGGAAAGCACGTGCGCGCCTCGACCTACATGCTGAAAGGCCAAACAGCGAAATACCGCGAATCGGAAGTGGAAATTGTTCCCGGGTTTCCCGAAGATTAAGAGCCGCCCGCCTGCAACGCTTTGCGTAGGAATGCGGGCAGGTTTGGTGCTTCATCGCATAACCAAGACGCTGCAAAGCGTCTTTTTATTTTTTCTTGATAATTCCTTGTTTTTTTCTATTATCAAGAAATGCCGCTTTTCGAAAACTCGCACGTAATAGACCGGGTCGTAACGAATCCGAAGGAAGACGGCCTCCGGAAAGAGGTGGAAACCTCACAGGACCCCGATAAAATGCGCCTTGCGCGCTTTCTTTCCCTTTCCGACCTCACGCGGGAGGAGGGGAGCCCCATTCGGGAGCTTGTTTCGCGCATCAGGAAAATAGACGAGCTTTCGAATTTCGACCATGTGGAATCCCCGGAGATCGTCCGCGCGGATGAAAGTTTCGATTTGTTCAACTTCCCGCCGGACCATCCGGCTCGGAAGCCGTCGGACACGTACTTCGTGGATGCAGAGCATATTCTCCGCACGCACACGACCGTGATGTGGCTCTACTATCTCCAGCTTCCCGAGACCCAGGCGAAGATAAAAGCGAAAGAACCGCTCGGCCTCCTTTCCTACGGCAAGGTGTACCGCAAGGACGAGATAGACCGGTTTCACTTGAACGTCTTCCATCAGATGGACGGCCTCTACTTGGAGCCGAATGAAAAAAAGACGGTGACCGTCGAAGATTTGAAGGATATCTTGGGAAAGATCGCGAAGGCAACCTTCGGCGGAAGCACGGTGTTCCGGTTCAACCATGACACGTTCCCGTACACGGATCCGTCGCTTGAGATGGAAATACAAAAGGACGGCGAATGGCTGGAGGTGCTGGGCGGGGGAATGGCGCGCCCGGAAGTATTGCAAAAACTCGGCTTGGAAGGCTATAACGGCTGGGCATTCGGATTCGGCCTTGAACGCCTCGCCATGATCAGCATGGAACTTCCCGACATCCGCCTCCTCCGCTCCACGGACGAACGGGTGAAAGCCCAGCTCGTTTTAGGAAGCAAATTCAAGGAGGTGAGCAAATTTCCGCCCATCACCCGCGACATTTCCTTCGTGGTTGCAAGTGGTTTCGAGCCAAATAACTATTTCGACCTCATCCGTGACATCGGAGGCGATTTAATCGAGCAGGTCGAGCTTCTCGACACCTACGCCGACCCGAAGAAGTTCGGCGAAGGCAAGACGAGCTACACCTTCCGGGTGGTGTATCGAAGCCATGACCGCACCTTGCGAAGCGAGGAAGTGGACGCGCTCCAGGCGAAGCTCTACGAGGAGACGAAGAGCCAGTTTAAGGCGGACGTACGATAATTCGCTTGCCGACTTTAGCCGAACTCCGTACAATTCATTCTTGTACGGCGGGGTAGCTCAGATGGTTAGAGCGTAGCATTCATAACGCTAAGGTCGCGGGTTCGATCCCCGCCCCCGCTACTGGATACGGATGAGTGAATGCGCCCGTCATCCGCATTTAATGCCTCTGCGGAACCCATTATGCTTACGGAACAACAAAAAGAAACCATCATTACCATCGCCAAGTCGCTTATCGGAACGCCGTACGTGTATGGCACCACTCCCGAAAAGGCGCCCCATGAATTTGATTGCTCGTCGTTCGTCCAATACCTGTACAAGCAAATCCACATCCAACTCCCGCGGAGCACCATCTTGCAGGCCGCCGATATCCAGGGAAGGGAAATAATCCCGCTCGAAGATTATTCGAACCTTGAAGCCGGCGATTTGCTTTTCATGCGCGGTCCCCAGGGGCACTACAACGACAACCTGTTTCCGACTCGGGACATGTATATCGGCCACATGGTGATGTACGCGGGGAACGGGGAAGTGATACACGCACGCGAATCAATCGGGAAGGTCGAGCTCCAACCGCTCGCCGAACTCGTGGCATTGCCGAAAATGGGAGTCGTCCTTATCAAGCGTTTCGGGGACTCTGAAGTTGTAAAAGGGTAGAAAATTGTTAGAATAACCGGGCGCAGAATTGCTGCATTGCAGCGGTAGCTTAGCTGGTTAAAGCGCCGCCCTGTCACGGCGGAGATCGCGGGTTCAAGTCCCGTCCGCTGCGCAAAGTTTTATCTAAACAAAAAAATCACACCTCTGCCGGGCGTGAGCTGTGGTAATGTTAAATAACTCATATGGATGAACTATTTTGGGGGATATCCATTGCCCACTGGCTCGTAATAGTATCGGTCGTAATAGGCTTTACCGGCCTTTTTGCATATCTTCGCGATATGTTTCAAGGGAAGACCAAGCCGAATTTGGTTACCTGGGGGTTGTGGGGCGCTGTTCCTATGATTGCTTTCGGGGCGGCACTTTCTTCTCATGCGGATGGATGGGCATCCGTACGCATATTTATGTCTGGCTTCGGACCATTGGTCATTTTTATTACGGCGCTTTTCTTACGCAAAAGCTATTGGAAAATTGGGCGATTTGATTACCTCTGCGGAGCGTTTTCAATTGTTGCAATTATCTCCTGGCTTGTAGCGGATTCCCCATTATCCGCAATTCTTTTCGCCGCCCTTGCTGACTTATTGGCAACTGTTCCCACGCTTGTTAAAGCGTGGAGCTACCCTGAAACTGAAACGGTTTATTCCTATTTTGTAAGTTTGGTTGGCGCAATAATAATCATACCGGCTATTCCGGTTTGGAATATAGAAAATTCAGCTTTTCAAATCTATCTCATCTTTGCAAATGCTAGTTTATGTTTAGTAGCTACCCGAATATATTGGGGAAGATCTGTGAAAAACGCTTCTAACATAGCCTCCTAACTCGCACCAGAAAACAAACACCTAGTCATTCGACTAGGCGTTTGTTTTGGGCTACCTGCAAATACAAAGCCCCACCAATAAGGTGGGACTTTGTATTTTGTTGCGGGGGTAGGAATTGAACCTACTACCTTCAGGTTATGAGCCTGACGAGCAACCGTTACTCCTCCCCGCGGCAATTCATACTACCGCAAACAGATGCGCAAAGGCAATGACTGCTTGTGCCGCGGGAGGGAATCGGACCCCCGACGCCAGCCTCTTCAGGGCTGCGCTCTACCACTGAGCTACCGCGGCGAACTTGTTTATTCTAACTATTTTTTCCCGCTCCGCAACATGAAGCGGCCCGTTTTGCCCGTGCCCCCTCGGAGAGAATCGAACTCCCATCAAGGCCTTAGAAGAGCCCTGCTTTATCCATTAAGCTACGAGGGGTTATATCGAAATAATAGAAGGTCGGGGACAGCTGTCAAAATTATTTCTCGTCGCCGAAGGGCGGCAGGTCCGTCGGGGCGTACTTCGCGAGGAGTTTCTTAACCCCCCATTCCGCGATAAAGAAGACGACGATAAGGCCGGCGATAACGAATTCAATCTGTTCGAATATCCGGGATGATTTGAGAAAGCGCAACCCGGCGGCGATGGAATAGGCGACGAAAGCCGTGGAGACAAACCAAAAAAGGGCGGCGGGGATGTACACGCGGAAAAATTGCGGGACCTTTACGCGCATCCACCCGAGGAGAAGGATGGAAAGCGTATTCACCCCCGGCAGGAATTTCGCCAGGAAGAGCATCCGCAGACGGTTTTTGGTGATGTAGTAGCTGTACAGCCGGACCCGGCGGTTCGTTTTGAGCTTGCGGGAAAGTTTCCACCCGAAACGGGTGGTGCGAAGCGTTCTCCCCGCCACATAGATGAGAAATTCGCCGATGAAGAGGCCGAGGAGAGAGGCCTCAACGAAACCCCAAAAGCTTACGTGGTTTCCGAGGATGAGATACATGGCGAGGAGTATCGCTATCTCGCCCTGAATGAGGATGCCGATGCCGATGATGAATTTCGTCCATTCGGGGTTCTGGAGCGCAAGCGCGCCCAGCGATTCAAGCAAATTGTTCACCGGTTCATTATACTCTAGAATAATCCTATTCATATGAAGATGAAGCTCTTCGACGACCGCGATGTGCGAATGAAATCCGCGCGCTCAGGCGGTCCCGGCGGACAAAACGTGAACAAGCGTTCGACAAAAGTGCAAGTGTGGCTTCCGGTCGAAAAAATCCTCGTGTCGCCGGAAGACAAGGAGCGTCTCCGGAAAAAACTTGCTTCGCGTATCACGCAGGCGGACGAACTTGAAGCGGAAAGCGACGAAGAACGCTCGCAAGAAGCGAATCGGGAACGCGCGCTTAACCATCTTCGCGAAGCAATCGCACAGGCACTCATAAAGCCGAAGCGCCGTATTCCGACGCGCATCTCCAAATCCGCCGAACAGCGCTTCCAGGAAGCGAAGAAAAAGGATGCGGAAAAGAAAAAGTTGAGGAAATTTTTGCCGAAAGAGTGGCTGGGGGAATAAAGCGTTCTCCTTGAGAAAAAGCCTGTAGCATACTATCCTGGGGGAAGAAGAAAACTGCGTTTTCTTCGAGCCTATGGTGGATGTAGCTCAGTTGGTAGAGCGCCGCTCTGTGGAAGCGGAGGTCGCGGGATCATGACCCGTCATCCACCCCATTGGAATCTCATCCGTGAAAATCCATACGTCTTCAATGATATTTCCCGCAATCGCCCTGGCGATGCTTTTCGTTGCGGGGTACGGCGGGTATCGATACTTTGATTTAGCCGGCAAGTTTGAAAGGTCCGAAACGGATCTCGGAGCAGCGCGGGAAGAATTGGCGCGGAAGACGGCGGAATTCGAAGCACGCATTGCATCGCTTCAAAACGACCTTGCTGTATCCCAGGAGGAGAGTGAGGGACTTTCCCGGTCGCTCACGCAGGAAAAATCAAAAAATGACGCGTTTGAGTCGCAAATCCGCGGGATTTCGAGCGCGGTCGGAACGCTCGAGAAACTTTCAACGCTCGACAAGGAACTTCTTGAAAAATATTCAAAAGTTTATTTTTTGAACGAGCATTACGTTCCGCGCGAGATTGCGCAGGTGCCGCCGAGTTACGGAGCGATCGCCGGAAAGGACATGTACGCGCATGCGCGCGTCGTACCCTATCTTTCGCGCATGATCGAGGCGTCCCGCGCGGCCTCGTCCTCGCTTGCCGTCGTTTCCGCATACCGCTCGTTTGACGAACAGACTGCGGTAAAAACGGGGTATCGTGTCATATACGGGTCGGGGGCAAACCAGTTTTCGGCAGACCAGGGGTATTCCGAGCATCAGCTCGGCACGGCCGTCGATATCGTGGCAACACGGACAGGCCCGACGCTCAGCGTCTCCTTTGAAAACACGCCGGAGTACGCCTGGCTCACGGCAAACGCCTATCGGTACGGATTCGTGCTCTCGTATCCGAAAAATAACGCGTATTACCAGTTTGAACCGTGGCATTGGCGCTTTGTCGGGGTGGCGCTTGCCACGAAACTGCATGCGGAGAAAAAGTATTTTTACGACCTGGACCAGCGGGAGATAGATACGTATCGCATCGGGATTTTCGACTGATTTTTTTGTTACAATAAGGGCAGGAAATTTTATAAATTTAAAACGGAGGTGCATGCATGAGACATCTCGTGATTTTCATCGCCTGCCTATGGAGCGTAACGACGGCGTGCCGCGCCCAAGACGAAGAAAGCGCCACGCGCTTTCGCGCTCTTCTTTCGGCATCCGTGGAATACCTTGAAAGGACCCATGGCATCGCATTCGAAAAAAGGTGGAGCCCGACGGTGGTCTTCGGAATGCCGGAGCCGTTTCAAATGAGCGAATCACAGACCTTTGAAGCCTGCTATGAACCCGGTACGGAACGTTTCTTCTTTGTTCCCCGGTATGCCGAAATGGAGGCAAGTCCGGACGATTTTAAGAAAGACACGCTTTTTGGAAAATCCGATACCTCCCTCCTCGCTGCCGCGCGCTTTGTCGTCTGCCACGAATTGGGGCACGCCTACGCCGACCAGGTGAGCAGGCGCATGGGATTGGGACAATGGCCCCTGGATGAATTCGGAGACACCAAGTCGGGACTGTTGGTAGACATGCTTGCGGAAGGCGTCGGGGAATATTTCGGGAAAAGCATCATGAGCGATAAGACTGAAATCGAAATGTTTGTCGAAGACCTGGAGCGCGATGATTTTTCCCCGGCCGAGTATGAACGGGCGGCGTATGACGGAGGATATTGGCTGGTGCGCCCCATTTTCGAAACGTTTGGCGTTGAGAAGGGGACGGAATATATGGTGTCGCACCCTATTCCCCTTGTTGAAAACAGCATCCAGCAGTCCGCGTATGCCTATTGGGAAACGGCATTCAGAGAACTCTCTGCGTCGCGTAAGTGACGCAAAAACCGCCCGTGGGCGGTTTTTTATTGAGACTGTTTGCGCATTTTTAGTCTAGACAGGATTCCGGCCCTGGATGATGCGTATGAGGAATATCACAATCGCGGCGACGAGCAGGATGTGGATGAACCACCCGAGCGTCGGAAATGCGATGTAGCCCAAAAGCCACAGAATAAGGAGGATGATGGCGATAGTCGTGAGCATAGCGTGTTATTTCTTCTTCGATGAACGCCCCTTCTTTTTTCCTTTGCGCGGAGCCTCTCGTTTCGCTTTTCGTCGGGAGGGTGCGGGTACCTTTGCACCGCTTTTGCGGGCTTCCGAAAGGGCGATAGCGACGGCTTGTTTGCGGGAGGTCGCTTTTTTTCCGCTTCGTCCGCTTTTTAGTTTCCCTTCCTTGAATTCACGCATCACGCGCCTCGTCTTTCGCTGTGCTTTCGGTCCGTATCGGGGCATATGAAGAAATGCATTTTTTCGACCTTTCCACCCCACACAGGAGGCATGAAAGTATGACGACCCGCTTCCGAAGGCGTGACCTTGCGTTGTGTTCCAAAAACCCCTCCGCACACGGGGAGGGGCGTCACTATTTCTTCGTTTGTATCCCTTTGGTTGGTTTACCTATTGAGTTGAGGCGGAGGAAGGCGCGGACTGTCTCGTGACATATGGCGTATGGGTTTCACTAGGGAAAGACGCTCCAGGAAAAGGAAGGTTCCCGTCGGGCGCTTCGGGAACCTTGAGGGAGGGGAAGGCGTCTACGTAGCGAAGGCATCGCTAGAAACGTTATACAGACAGGGAAGGGCTTGCAGGCGAGTGCGGTATACGCTCCTGCATGCCGGGCTCCGCTTTTTTATGAAATACGCCTCTCATAACACTACGGCTTTTTCCGATAAGGAGATTATCGAACGCGTGCTGTTGGGGAATAGCGAGCTTTTCGGGGTGCTTTTCGACCGGTATTCAAAGAAGGTTTTTGGGTATTTGTGGCATATTGCCGGACGGAAAGAGGACTGCGAGGACTTTTTACAGGACACTTTCTATAAAGCCTATGTGAATTTGCGGTACTGCCGGGAACGGGAGCGATTCCCCTCATGGCTTTTCGCCATCGCCCACAATGTGGCGATTTCAAGCGCAAAAAAGTTGAAGAGCCTGTATACCCGCGAAGTGCTCGAAGGAAATGCGGCGAACCTCGAGCTTCATGCGGCGGACGAAGACGATACGAGCGCCGCAATCGCCTTTATGCGCCGGGAAGAATCCGAAAGTGTACAGCGCGCGCTTGCCGACATGCCGTTGCATTACAAAGAGACTATCACCTTGTTTTATTACAACGAGTTCAGCATTGAGGAGATTGCCGAAGTTTTGGGGATTTCTCAAAACACGGTGAAGACGCGCCTCCACCGGGGCCGCAAATACCTTGCGCGGGAACTGGAACGCGCCGAGCAGGCTGAAGCAGACCGCATCGCAACGCTTCACCCCAAAACATCGCACACGTCCATATGATGAAAAAAAAGATACAAAAATACTTCGAGCAATCGGCGCCGGAGGCTGACTTCTCGCTGATGCGCGGGGCGGTGCTTGAGCGGATAAAGCAGTACGACGCAGACCGCGCGGAGGAGAAGCTTTTTCTCGTCCCCAAGACGGCGTTGTACCTCTTGTGGGCCTCGTTTTTCTTCGGGGCGTACGGTTTTTTCCAGGAGACACTTCTGCAGGTGCTCTATCTCGCTCCCAAAAGCGGGGGTGTTTCGTTCGCCGTAGTGGGCCGGACGCTCGCGGCAACCCTCGACAACATAGCCATCATGGGTCTTACGCTTTCACTCATTGCGATTCTCGAACCTCGTTTTATGAAAATCCGGAAGGCGTATGAAACCGGAAAGAGCTTCTTCAAATATACGAAGACCGCCGCACTGTATCTCCCTTCGGCGGCGTGGGGATTGATGAAGCGGATACGGTAGGCCTCAAATAAAAACCCGGCTGGAATAGCCGGGTAAAATCGTCTTTGTTCCTCTCCTTTGAGTCGTCATTCATCGCCGTCTTCGTCTTCGTCCGTGCCTGCTTTTTGTGAGCGAACTTCTTTGATGAGATCCCTCGTCCTTTTTCCCCCGTGGGGGATTCCAAAGCCGAATTCTTCGGCTCCTTTAGGGGTTAAAACGGTTTCAGGGATGCCTCCTACCGGAAAGTCGCTTCCATCAGTTTGTATGTAGAGCATACGCGCCTCCGCAGCGGTTGAAGTTAAAAATATTGTTAATTAACTTCACTATTGTCCGTCTTTTTTCTATGTCAGTCAATAGGTGATGCGCCGAAACGGCTGTGATATATTGCCTGCATGTTATACACGGGGAAGGGCGACGACGGGACAACGAAGTTTTTCGACTCTCCGAAGGGAGTGCGTCAGTCTAAAAAATCGCTGCGTGCGGAAGCGTTGGGCACCGTGGACGAAATAAATTCACTGTTGGGCGTGCTGAAGGTGAAAGCGTATGCAAAAAATTTGGAAATCATAAGCCGGAAGGAGAAGGTGGGGGATATAGTTAAAACGCTCCAGCACACGCTTTTCATTGTGCAGGCTGAACTCGCAGGCGCTGAAAAATCGGTATCGGCAGATCGCGTGAAATACATCGAAGACGTCATCGGCGATGTGGAGCGTGAAATGCCTCCCATCGCAAGTTTTTTCGTTTCGGGGGGAACCGAACTCGCCGCTTTTTTTGATTTTTCGCGCACTATCGCGCGCCGCGCGGAGCGCCGCGTAGTACACGCGTGCGAGGAAGGGGAAGCGACGCTCAGTGAATCGTCGCGGAAATTCATGAACCGGCTGTCTTCGATTTTGTATGCCTTCGCCCGTTACGCGAATTTCCGTTCAGGCATACGCGAGGAGCCGCCTTCCTACGCTTAGCCCTGCCGGGAAGCCGTTTCTTCGGGAGAGGCGCCGGGATGCGCCATGGCAATCTGCTCCACTTGGGCGTGCTGGAGGATTTCGTGCTGGATTTTTTCGGCAAGCGGCTTTGCGATGTAGGGGAGCAATACTTCGTCGTCGTGCGACGTCTCGTCATCGTCGCCGAGGGTCGTGATGAGGATGTTCGAAACGCCGAGAAGTTGGCACATGAGCGTACGAATAATGTCGACGCGCTTCACGCGGCGGTAGGGAATGCCGATTTCGACGCGGTTTAGGATGCCGCGGGTGATTTTCACGTTTTTCTCGAGGACGGAGATGGTGTAATTGCGGTATTCCAGGGAGGCGATGCCGAAGGTCGCCGCCGCGACAATGAGCACGAAAACGACAAAGAGAAAATTTGCGAGCGCCACATACCGTTGCAGGGATTCCGGAAGTATTCCCCACAAGCCGATGACGGCAAAGAGTACGATGAGCGAAAGAAAAAAGAACCCGCTCCGCTTTAAAACAAAGAGGAAAAGGGTCTTATCGCCGAGTTTTTTATGCTCCATATGGCTTTAAGTATACATGTGAAGGGCAAAAATACCTCTGATTGCCGGGAAGGGCCATTCCGGGTATAATCCCGAGGCTTCAAAACCCCACCCCCTATTATGGACCCGATAAAGCCCCCAAAACTGAAAAAAGGAGATATAATCGGCGTTATTTCGCCTTCGAGCCCCGTCGTTTCGAAGGAGGACCTTTCGTACGGCATTAAAGTCCTTGAGAGCCTCGGTTTCAAGCCGAAGCTCGGTCCCCGCGCCTTTGCGGTGCATGGCAACTACCAGGCGGGGCCGCGTGAGGACCGCCTTTCCGACTTCCACGCGATGTTCGCGGACGACGAGGTGAAGGGGATCTTCTGCACGGCGGGCGGCTACGCATCGCTCCAGCTTCTGCCCGACATCGATTGGGACCTCATAAAGAAAAACCCGAAGGTGTTTATCGGGTTTTCCGATATCACGACGCTCTTGAATGCGATAAACCAGAAGACCGGACTCGTAACGTTCCACGGCCCGACGATTGAAACGCTCGATTCGCCGCGCACGAAGGGCGGCAAATACACGGCAACGTCGTTGAAGGACTCCCTTATGAAGGGTGTGCCGGAGAAATACAAAGCGTTCACCGAATGGAAGGCCTTGAAGCCCGGGCGCGCGGAAGGGGAGCTCGTCGGCGGCAATCTGAATATTCTGTGCAGCTTGCTTGGCACGCCGTATGAGCCGAAGTGGGACGGGAAGATACTCTTTTGGGAAGAAGTGAATGCCACCATCGAGGAGATAGATAATTATTTGTGGCGCCTTCGCGTTGCGAAAGTCTTCAAGAAGATCGAAGGCATGGTGGTCGGGAAAATCACGAACCTCGAGCCGATCGAGGGTGATAACGACCTGTGGGCCGCGCTTGATAAGCCTTTGGCGCTTGAAGACGTGGTTTTGGGCGCGACCGACGGATATAATTTCCCGATTCTCTTCGGCGCGGATTTCGGCCACGACGTTCCCTCGCTCACGCTCCCGATCGGCGCGCCGGCGAAGATGGACTGCCCGAAGATTCACCGCATCGGCTCCTTCGCCGTCACGGAGCGCTTCCTTTCTGAGTAATTCCCGTATGGTTCTCGAAAACACGCTCGCGCCCGATTTCATCCTTCCCGATAAGGCGGGTACGCCTCATGCGCTCCACGATTACCGCGGGAAGTGGATTTTGGTGTATTTTTATCCCAAGGACGACACGCCGGGATGCACGAAAGAAGCGTGCGTCTTGCGCGACAATTTCCCGGCATTCAAGGATTCCGAATTGGAAATCGTCGGCATTTCAAAGGACGCTCCTGAAAGCCATGCGCAGTTTGCGGAGAAATATTCCCTTCCGTTTTTGCTCCTTTCGGATGCCGAACAGGCGGTCATTCACGCCTACGGCGCCGATGAGGAGGGGAGGAAGCGCATCTCGTATCTTATCGATCCGGAGGGAATCGTGCGGAAGGCGTATGCAAAGGTAACGCCCGAAACGCACGCCGAAGAAGTCTTGAAGGATTTTGAAGTATTGAAATCGGAGAAGTAGAGAGGGATATCTAGATTGGGCTATTCTGCTGTAGGGATAGAAACGCCTGGGTTCACCTTGGCGTTTTTTATTTCCCTCGATTCAGGGTCAATAAATGGGATATTGACAATATACTAAATAACTGCTATAATTAAATTAGAATAATTAAGAACTTAAATGAGGTAATACAAATGAAAAAACTGTTTGTTTTATATGCGTTACTGGCAGTAACTTTTTCTGCGTGCGGTAGTCGCACATCTTTAAAAACGGCTTCCGAAAATGAAACGAAAGAAGTAGTAGAAAAACTTGTGTATGTAAAAGATACGAGAACGGGTCTCTGTTTTGCGACGGTACGATCCACTTCTTATCCAGGTTTGAATGTCCTTTCAATCGCATGCGTGCCGTGCGACAGCTTAAAGAATGTTGAGGTTGTTTCGCAGTTTGACGAGAAGAATAAGCCGTCCCCTGTAGATAAAAAAGATACGGTTTTACTTCCCCCTCTCCCATTTCCGCAAAGCAAATAATCTGCATTTGCGAAATATAGATAAAAACCCCGTTATACGGGGTTTTTATTTTTGCTATACTTCATGCATATGCTTCCCTTTGACGATATGTTGATCCGGCTCGGGATTGCCATCCTGCTCGGCGCCATTATCGGCGTTGAACGCGAGCTGGCCGGCAAGGCCGCGGGCCTTCGAACGGACGTATTGGTTGCCGCCGGCTCGGCGATATTCACCATGGCGGGATTGCTGCTCCCGCATCTTGTCGCCTCTAACGGTGAAGAGCTTTCGCGCATCATTGCGGGAAACAGCGGCTGGATGATCCTTATCGGAAATATCGTAGTTGGCATCGGTTTTTTAGGGGCGGGAATTATCGTCCAGCACGGCGTGCACGTATATGGCGTAACGACGGCGGCGACGGTATGGCTCGTCGCGGCGATCGGTCTCTTGTGCGGCTTGGGGCTCACGACGTTTGCGGTTGCCGCAACGGCGCTCGTCGTGATTCTTTTGATATTATTGCGGCATCTCGATATCCATAGGATGTTTCGCAAATCGGCCGAATAAATAAAAAGCCCCGATAAAGGGCTTTGTTTTTCAAATCATTCTGCGGAGACGGGAAAGGTGAGTGTGCTTGCGATTTCGCCATGCGCATCGAGCATCCACGGCATCTCTCTCTGAAGCTCGGCATGGGTAAGCGCGTGGATCGCCTGAACCTTTCTTCCCGGGGCGAGTTCCTCAAGTGACACGGGTTCTGCGATGAAATAAAAAGCCATGGCATGCGCCTGGTGAGGCTTCTCTTTCACGAGCATGTCCGCTAAGGTTATCGGCCGGATAAGCGTGATTTCTTCCTTAAGTTCGCGCACGAGAGCTTGTTCGGGCGTTTCAAGCGGAGTCCCATCTTTTTCGAGTTTTATCTTCCCGCCGGGGAATTTTTTTCTTTTTGAGCCTATGTCCTTTCTGTCCTGCACTACGATAACTTCGCCGGAGGAAGTGCGGAGTACCCCATAGGCGCAGAGGATGGGCAATTTGTTTGGGGAATATATGAATTCCACAGGAACCTCCTTGTATAGTTCGTAATTTACTGAGCTCAGTACATAACAAAAAAAATAATTAGTCAATTTGAGAACGGGCGGGGTGAACCTATAATCCAAGCCATATGGACCGAAAGAGGCTTTACCTGGACTATGCGGCGACAACGCCGGTCGCCCCGCGGGTGCTGAAAAAAATGCTCCCTTTTTTCTCGTCGGCTTTCGGCAATTCGGAATCAATCCATGGATTCGGACGCGAGGCGATGGCGGCGCTCGATACAGCCCGCGAATACGCCGCGAAGGCGCTCCAAACCGATTTCCGGGGCATGATTTTCTTTTCCTCGGCGACCGAAGCGAACAATGCATATGTGCGGGGAGTCGTTAGCTGTTTCAGAAATGCTTTTCCGGGAACACAGCCGAAAATTGTCGTATCTTCCGTGGAACACGCCTCAATCTTTGAGCTTGCGCGCGCGCTCCGGGAAGAGGGGGTCGAAGTGGTTTTTGTAGATCCCGAAACGGACGGACGAGTTTCCTTCGAGAAAGTAAGTAAAGCGCTCGACGAACGGACGGCGCTCGTGTCAGTGATGCATGGAAATAATGAGATTGGCGCTATAAATCCCGTTCGGGATATTGGCGCTGCCGTTCGCGCATTCCGCGGTGACCGGATGTATCCACTCTTTCACACCGATGCCGCGCAGTCGTTTCCCTATGTATCCGTGACGCTTCCCGGCTTGCAGGCGGATGCGATCACGATTTCCAGCCATAAAATGTACGGGCCCAAAGGTGCGGCGGCACTCGCGGTTACGCGGGAGACAATAGAGGAAAAGATAATTAAGCCCATGCTTTTCGGCGGAGAACAGGAATTTGGATTCCGTCCGGGCACGGTGAACATTCCCGCAATCGTCGGATTCGAAGAAGCGATGCGGGAGACGGAGCGGATTCGGGAAAAGAGGACAAAAGCAATCGGCACCGTAAAAGAAGCATTTTGGAAGAAATTAAAACAGGCGGTAAAAAAAGCGGAGATGAACGGCATCTTGGAAAAGCCATCCGCACTTCCCAAGGGATACCTTCCCCATATCGTGAGTTTTCGAGTTCCCGGCGTTTCCGCGGAACAGCTGGTCATCGGGCTTGATAGGGCGGGGATAGCGGTTTCATCGGGAAGTGCCTGCACGGCGCGCCACGCGTCGTATTCCCGCACAGTCCGGGTGGTATGGGGAGAGGAGCGCGCGAGGGAAAGCGTCCGGGTAAGCTTCGCAGAAGCAACGCGGAGCGCGGATATTCTTCGCACGGTGCGCGAAATCTCAAAGATCGCACGGAAATAGGCAGTCACGAAGAAAAAGGGATTTCGTAGTATAATGGGTTTATTGTCGAACCAACCAACCTTTTTTATCTATGGATAACCATGTATCGCAGAACGAGCGCAATGTAGCGCTCTATCGCAATTGGGCCCTCGTGCTCTTTTTGCTGGTCGCAACTTTTTCGGTGTGGCGCGTATCCGCCGCATATGCGGACCGCGTCGATCCGACGTCTTTCCGAAGCTTTATGGTCTCGGGCGAGGCGAAGACCTCGACGGCTCCCGATGTCGCCGAGTTCACCTTCAGTGTTCTTACTGAGGGCGGGAAGGATTTGGCGGCTCTTCAGACGCAAAACACGAACAGCATGAATTCCGCCCTCGCCTATGTGAAGCAGAACGGCGTGGACGAGAAAGACGTGAAAACGTCCCAGTATAACGTTTCTCCGCGGTACGAGTATTCCTCGTGCACGGGAGGCGGTACGTGCCCTCCGCCCCAAATCGCGGGATACACCGTAAGCCAGTCAGCGACGGTTAAGGCGCGTGATTTCTCCAAAGTCGGGGATTTGCTCGCGGGAGTGGTGAAAAACGGCGCGAATTCGGTTTCAGAGCTTCGTTTCACGCTTGATGACCCGACTGAGTCGGCTGCCCGCGCGCGCGAAGAGGCGATGGGGAAGGCGCGCGAGAAGGCTGAGGCTATCGCGAAGTCCGGCAAATTCCGCCTCGGGAGGCTCCTCTCGATAGACGAAAGCGGCGGCGTTTCGACGCCGATGCCGTATTACTTCGGCCGCGGGGGGGTGGATAATATGGCGCTTGAGAAGGCGGCCCCCTCGATAGCTCCCGGAAGCGAGGAGACTACCGTTACGGTAACCCTGCGGTACGAAATAAAGGACTAATTCGTTAGCTTTCTTAAAGGGAAGCCGATGGATGAAATGAGAAAAATTATTCTGTTTACAGCCGCGGCGGCGGTCGTGGGGGGCCTTTTGGGCTCCCTTTTGACGATGCGCATCGTGGGCGTGCCTCTCGACGCGCTTCGCACGGACCGGACGGTCTCGCTGAAAAACGTCTATGAGCCGTCCATCGATTACGAATATGCGGTGATGAACGGCGTTGAAACGGCGTCGCCGAGCGTGGTTTCCATCGTGATATCGAAAAATGTCCCGATTTTGGAACGGTGCGCCGTGACGCCACCGGGCCTTGATGATTTTTTCGGCGGTTTCAATTTTTACCGGACCTGCGAGCGCGGTACGAGGCTTGAGGAAGTGGGTGGGGGGAGCGGATTCATCGTTTCCGCGGACGGCCTTATCGTGACAAACAAGCACGTGGTGCTTGATGAGAACGCCGAATACACGGTGATCCTCGATGATGGCAGAAAATTCGACGCCGAGGTGCTCGCGCGGGACGAAGCGAACGACTTGGCCGTAGTGAAAATAAATGCATCGGACCTGCCGGTCGCGAAAATCGGCGAATCCTCGTCCGTGAGGCTGGGACAGACGGTGATAGCAATTGGAAATGCCCTCGGGGAATTCTCAAATTCGGTTTCCATCGGCGTCGTGTCCGGCCTTTCCCGCGAATTGACGGCGGAAGGGGCGGGAGGGTTTTCCGAACGCATTGAAGGCGTCATCCAGACCGACGCAGCTATCAACGAGGGAAATTCGGGGGGCCCGTTACTGAACTTGAAGGGGGAGGTCATCGGCATCAACACGGCAATCGCTTCCGGTGCGGAAAACATCGGTTTTGCGATTCCCATAGACGCCGTAAAGCGCTCCATAGAGTCCGTGAAGCGGACGGGGAAGATAGAAACGCCGTATCTGGGGGTGCGATACGCTATGCTGAATGAAGCGTCGGCGAAGACGGCGAAGGTCGCCTATACCTATGGCGCGAGGGTCCAGGCGACCGGGGACGGCCCCGCTGTCATCAAGGGTTCGCCGGCGGAGAAGGCGGGAATCAAATCCGACGACGTCATCCTCGAAGTGAACGGCGAACGCCTTGAACGCGGAAAGACGCTCGGGTTGGCGCTTCAAAAGTACGCCGTCGGCGACGAAATATCGCTCAAAGTCGTCCGGGGCGGGGAAGAAAGGGAAGTTCGCCTGAAACTCGAGGAACGCCCGAAAAACTTGTGAGGAAGCCCGGCAGTGCCTGAATTAGCACTCACGGGTCGAATTTGCCAAAATAAGACCGCTTCGGTATCATAAAATCTCTTACCAATGCCAAATTTTCATAAATTCACCATCAAAGCGCAGGAAGCCCTGCAGAACTCGCAGGAGCTTGTGATGCGAATGAACCACAGCGAATTGAAGGCGGTGCACCTCCTCTTTATGCTGCTCATGGACGAGGCGACGCTTGTGCGTCCCATCCTCCTGGAATTAAGCGTCAGTCTGCCGAAATTGCAGAAGGAGACGGAGTCGGAGATGCAAAAGCTCCCCAAGATACTTTCGGGCGGCCCGGGGGTCGGCCAGCTCTACCTTTCCCAGGAGCTGATGCGCATCTTGGACCGCGCAAGCGATCTCGCGACGCAGGAAAAAGACGAATTTATCTCATGCGAGCATCTGCTTTTGGCGCTTGCGGACGTTCCCTCGATGGCGCAGGACGTTTTGCGCCGTTATGGGGTCTCAAAAGACCTTCTGTTGGAGAAAATGCGCGATGTGCGCGGCTCTTTCACGGTAACCGACGAAACGCCGGAGAATAAGGTCCAGGTATTTGAAAAATATGCCGTGAATCTCACGAAAAAGGCGCGCGAAGGGCGGTTGGACCCCGTCATAGGAAGGGAAGACGAACTCCGGCGCGTGATGCAAATCCTTTCCCGCCGTACGAAGAACAATCCGGTCTTGATCGGCGAGCCGGGCGTCGGGAAATCCGCGATCGTGGAAGGCCTCGCAACGAAAATCGTCTCCGGCGAAGTTCCGGAATCGCTGAAAGGCAAGGAGCTCATGATGCTGGATTTAGGCAGTATGATTGCGGGCACGAAATTCCGCGGGGAGTTTGAAGACCGCTTGAAAGCCTTCTTGAAGGAAGTGGAGCGCGGGGAAGGGAAGTATCTGCTTTTCATCGACGAGATACACATGATTGTGGGTGCGGGCGCCGCGGAAGGCGCCATAGACGCCTCGAACCTCTTAAAGCCCGCCCTGGCGCGCGGAGAATTGCGTTGCATCGGCGCGACCACTCTGAAGGAATACCAAAAATACATCGAAAAAGACGCCGCACTCGAACGCCGTTTCCAGCCGGTGTTTGTCGAAGAACCCTCGATAGAGGACTCCATTGCCATTTTGCGGGGACTGAAGGAGAAATATGAGACGCATCATGGGCTGAAGGTTTCGGACGCGGCAATCGTCGCGGCGGTGAATCTCTCGGCGCGGTATATCACTGACCGCTTCCTGCCCGACAAGGCCGTTGACCTCGTTGACGAGGCGGCGGCGGCCCGGCGCCTCGAGACCGACAGTGTTCCGGCGCACATCGACGGCCTGAAAAAAGAAATAAACCGGCTTGAGATAGAGCGTTCCGCCCTCCAAAAAGAACGCGGTAAGAAGAAAAGCGCGCGTCTGAAAGAGGTTGAGGAGCGTCTTGAGAAACTCAAAAAGGAAAGCGCGGGCCTTTTTGCGGACTGGGAGAAGGAAAAGACCGCGGTTCACGGATTCCACGCGCTCCAGCAGAAGATAGAGAACTTGAAGCGCGAAGCGGAAATAGCCGAGCGCGAGGGGAATTTCGACCGGGTTGCGAAAATCCTTTACGGAGAATTGCCGAATGCCGAAAAAGCCTACGAAAACTTCGAGCGGACCCGTTCCGGCGCCGAATCCGTCGGGAAGGCCGTGAAGGGAAGGGGGGGGAAGAAAAAAGCGGGGGATGCGCCCCACTCGGAACCGCGGAAATATATCAAGGAAATCGTCGACGAGGAAGACATTGCGGCGGTCGTTGCGCGGTGGACGGGCATTCCCGTTACGCGCATGCTCGAATCCGAAGCGGGGAAGCTTTTGCGCCTCGAATCTGAATTGCATACCCGCGTCGTAGGGCAGGAAGAAGCGGTGGAGACCATTGCCCGGGCTCTCCGGCGCAATCGGGCGGGGCTTTCGGACGAAAACCGTCCGGTGGGGTCCTTCATGTTCCTCGGTCCGACCGGCGTGGGGAAGACCGAGCTCGCCAAAGCGCTGGCTGAGTTCATGTTTAACGATGAGCACGCCTTGATTCGCGTCGACATGTCCGAATACATGGAGCGCCATGCGGTCTCGCGCCTTATCGGTTCGCCCCCGGGCTATGTCGGGTACGACGAAGGGGGTCAGCTCACCGAAATCGTCCGCCACCGGCCGTACAGCCTCATTCTTTTCGACGAGATAGAGAAAGCGCATCCGGAAGTGTTCAATATCCTTCTCCAGGTGCTCGATAACGGCCACCTTACGGACGGCAAGGGTAAGAAGGTGAACTTCAAAAATTCCATTATCATCCTTACCTCGAATGTCGGGAGCGAATACTTTAAGCGCATTTCGACCATCGGCTTTACTGCGGGCGACGAAAGCGCGCGCCGCGAGGAAGAGGAATACCAATCGCGCGCCCAGGAAGCCCTGCGCGATACCTTCAAGCCGGAGTTCCTAAACCGCCTCGACGACATCATTTTCTTCCATCCGCTCGCCCAAAAGGACATGGAGAAAATCGTTGATATCCAGCTTGAACGGGTTCGCGCCCGGCTTCTCGACCGCGGGTATGTCATGAAGATCAGCCCGGAGGTCCGCCGCGTCATCGCCGAAAAGGGATTCGATCCCGAATATGGCGCCCGTCCCGTAAAGCGCCTGATACAGAAACTTATCGTCGACCCGCTTGCCGACAAGATGATCCGGGGGGATATACGCCATGGCAACACCATATCTATCGCAATTCAAAAGCCTGATAGGGTTGAAATCCGCGTATAGGGGCTTTTTAGCCTTCCTTGCGCTCGCCGTTCCGGTTTTCCTCGGGTTTACCTTTGTTCCCCTCGCGGTCGCCGCCGCGGGCGCCATTGCCGCGTATTTCCACGCCGCGCCTGCCGAACGCCCGCGGAAAACTCTCTGGTTCCTTTCCGCCCTCGTTTTCCTCGGGTTTGAATGGAGAATCCAGGAGATATCAACTTTTTTCGACTTTATCGGCATTCCCCAGCTCGTCTTTTTCGCCGCCGAGGCGGCATTTCTCGTTTTGGTGTTCAGTTTGCCTCAGACGAAGGCCCGGCAGGCTTCGGATGTGGCAGGGAATGCCCTCCTTTTCCTCGTCTCGCTTTTTGCCTTTTCCTTCCTGTCCGATTATCCGGTTTTGGTCTATGGGACGGTCTTCGGGGGAGCGCTTCTGCTTGCTCCTGAGATTTTCCGCATTTCCTACGCCGAATCGAGGAAAAAGGCGTTTGTATACGGAGTCTGGAGCGGCTATATAGCCTCCCAAGTGTCATTTCTTATATCGTTCCTGCCTTTTACCCCCCTGGGGAAGGCGGCTATCGTTGCCTCGGCCGTCGTGCTCTTTGCCGAGGCTTTTGCAGACTACCGGGAGGGGAATCTCAAGGTTCGCCGGCTCGTCACCCGGGGGGCCGGTTTCATCGTTTTGTGCGCCATTATCGGGGTGTGGAGCTCCTGGACGCTCTAGTTCCCCCGGGAACCTTGTGGAAACGGGTCCGTAACGGGGAGCCTCCCGATTCGTTTTAAAAGGTAGAAAGAATCGAGAGAAAAGCTGTGGATTTCTGAGACGCTTGATTCGTGAACGCTCTTTGGTATACTAATACCGTTGTGTTGAACCATACGTGGTTCGTGGCTTGGAAGTGAGGCTAAGCTGCACGTTTCTCCATCCTTGAGAAACCCTTATGAGGCGTTCGCCCGTAGGGGTGTGCTTTTTTCGCCTACCTGCTTCCCCCGAGCGGGTTTTTTATTGCCTACGGGCAGGAATACCCCTCCACAACATTCATTCTCTTCGCTAAAGAACCCATGGCTTGCGCCCGTTCCTCTTTCCAATTGGACAGGGGGTCGAAACGGAACCTGTCATGGCCCCGAAAACCAGAGAAAGGTCGACGGTGTGCTTTCGTAAAGAAGCATATCGAGAACTACCGGCACTTTGTGTGCCTCTAGTTAAACCAGAAAATTCAGATTAAATAAAAGTCAAAAATGAGTAAGAAAATATTGGCAGGCGTCTTGGCGGCTATGTTCGTCGTTTCGCTTGTCCCTATGAGCAAAGCGTCTGCGGCTACCGTTGAGGAGCTTCAGGCTCTTATCATGCAATTGCAGGCTCAGCTTTCTGCGCTCACGGGCGGCCAGGGCACTGGCACCGGTTATCAGTTCACCAGGAACCTCACTCTTGGTTCGACGGGTACCGATGTCATGGAACTCCAGAAGTTCTTGAATGCCAAAGGCTTCACCGTTGCGGCGTCGGGCGCTGGCTCGGTTGGAATGGAATCGACGTACTTCGGGGTGAAAACCCAGCAGGCGCTCGCCAAGTTCCAGGCTGCAAACGCAATCTCGCCGGCGGCTGGCTATTTCGGCCCGCTTACCCGCGCGAAAGTGAATTCGATGGGCGGTGGTGGCGGTGTCATCATCCCGACGACCTCCTTCTTGAAGGCGGAATTGGCGGGTCCTGGCGCTGGCTCGATCCCCTCGGGTTCCATCAACAACGCTGTCCTTAAGCTCAAGCTTTCGGCCGGCAATCAGACCGTTACGGTCACTGGTCTTACGCTCCTTCGCGGTGGTTTCATTGCGAACACGAACGTAACCGGTATCTCGGTCTGGGATGAGAACGGTGCGACCATGTATGGCAACCGCCTCTCGTCTCTCACGTCCGACGGAACGGCTTCGTTCTCGTTCGGCAATTCTCCGATCACGATCCCTGCGGGTTCTTCGAAGACCATCACGGTCGCCGTTGACCTCGCTTCGAGCTCCACTGCGGGCACGATCAACTTCTCGCTTATGAGCGCCTCGAGCGTTTCGGTAAGCGCCGGCGGTCCGGTTACGGGTGTGTTCCCGATCACTGGTCCGACGTTGAACGTTGTGGACGGTGCTTCCTCGTTGGGCGACATCCGCATGGATGACCGCGCGACGGTTGGCGTCTCGTCTTCCACGGCTCAGACGACTTCCTACACCGGAAACGTCGAAGTTGGTTTCTCGGATCGCGAGATCTACAAGTTCTACCTTTTGCAGAACAACTCGAAAGAGGCTGTGAAGGTTGAGCGGGTCCGTCTCTACATCGGCGGCACCATCCAGGACGACAGGGACTTGAAGAACTTCAAGCTCGTGTCTCCGGAAGGCAATGTCGTTGCTACGGCTGATCGCGCGTACGACCGGTATGTTACCTTCGTGCTTGCGACCCCGTACATGATCGACAAGGGCCTCTCGAAGGACTTCACCGTCCGCGCTGACATCACTGACGGCGCTGGTCGGTACTTCTATGTCACCGTGCAGGATGCGTTTGACGTTGTCACGCGCGGTATGACGACGGGTGCTTCGGTTCTTTTGACCGATAACTCGGGAGGGACGCTCACGTCTGACGACGTGCAGAACAACTCGAATGGCTGGTTCAAGATCCAGCAGGGTGCGGCCACGGTTTCGAAGGCTTCTTCGTCGCCGTCCGGCAACATTGCTCCTGGTTCGCAGAACATTGAGCTTGCTCGCTTCGATGTGAAGTCGGCTGGCGAGGCTTTGGAAATCCGCAAAGTGGGTCTCCAGGTCAGCTACTCCGGCATCGCTCTTACGGGCACGATCATGTTGAAGAACGTGGCGACTGGTGAGACCTATCTCTCGATTGCGGCCGATACGACCGGAATCGTGACCTCGGGTACCCCGTCTGCTTCGACGCTCTTGAACTTCCAGCAGAACCTTTCGTCCTACATCAACCTCGCGGCTGGTGAGACGAAGACCTTGGCCGTTGTTGGCACGGTTTCGCAGAACGCGACCTCTACATCGAACTACACGGTGTACATGGGCCAGTTCTACGCGAAGCGCATGTCGACCAACGACTTCACGACCCTCGCGGCGACTGCGGTCCCTGCGAACAACTTGACGGTGAAGGATGTCACCGTGACCGTGACGAAGAATACTTCGTTCGCGAACACGACCCGCTCCGCCGGTTCCACGAACCAGCGCGTCGGCTCCTTTAACCTCCAGGCTGTTGGCGATGACGTCCGCATAAACACGATCTCGCTCTCGGCGACGACCAGCTCGAACTTCCAGAACGTTAAGCTCATGGATGGTGCGACGCAGCTCGGCTCCACGATCGGGACCCCGTCGGCCTCCGGCAACTCCTTCTCGCTCTCGAACTACGTGATCGCGAAGGACACGACGAAGACCATCGACATTTATGCTGATGTTCTCTCGACCGCCTCGACGAACTCGACCTGGACGGTTGAAGCGTCGGGCATCTCGGGTGTGGGCGTAAGCTCTTCAAAGTCGCTCTCTTCGACCCCGTCATTGGCGGTTGACTTGCAGCAGATTTCGATCGGCTCTGCCTCGATCACGATCTCGGCGGACGGCTCCATGCCGACCTCGAAGATTGTTCTCGCCGGTCAGAACGGTGTTGAACTCCACAAGATCAAGTTTGAAGCTCGCAACGAAGCGTTGACCTTGAAGAAGATCACGCTCGCGTTGGTCACGGCTTCCTCGACCCAGTGGACCACGACCTCGTCCTTGGCGGCGAACTACGGCACGGTGTACCTCTATGACGGTGCAACGCTCGTAGGCTCTGGCTCCATCAACAGCTCGAACGGTACGCTTGCGATCTCGGGTCTCAACATGTCGCTCCCGCAGGACACTGAAAAGGTCTTGACGGTGAAGGCCGACATCTCGAACTCGGGCACGCTCACGCCTCGCTCGGTTGGCGCATGGCAGCTCTACTCGACCTCGACGAATGACCTCGAGATCTACTCCTCGCAGGGGTTGCTCGCTGGCACCAGCGTCTCGGTCACGTCGAACGCGCAGTCTAACTTCATGCTGTACCACGACGCTGCGGTTGCGGTTGCAAACGCGATGTCGAACGGCATAAAGACTCCGTCTACGAACCAGGAAATCTCGAAGTTCACGATCACGAACACGGCTCCGGCTGGCGGCAGGACGCTCACGGTCAACTCGTTGGCCATCGTAGCGACCATCTCCGGCTACTCGGCCTCGTCCACGGTCACGGGCTTCATCCTGTACGATGAGAACGGAACGGCTATCTCGTCCTCGACGACTCCGACGGCTCAGCTCTCGAGCTCGACCCCGTCTGTCACCTTCACCTTCAGCTCCACCACGGCTGGCTGGGTAACCCAGACAATCGCGGCTGGCTCCTCGAAGACCTACACCGTGAAGGCCAACACGTCTAACATCCGCACGGGTGTGACGTCCGGCTCCTCGGTATTCGTCTCGACGAAGATTGACGGTAACAAGGGTTACCTCTCGACTGACGTCGCCGGTCCGGATGAACTCTTCTGGAACGATGGTGGTGTGACCTACGCGTACACGCAGGCTTCAACGCTTACGGTGTACGACGGAAACGTCGCATCGGATTCGTATCCGGTTGATGGCGCGACCCTCACCTACTAACCCTAGGGAAGGGGAGCGGCCGGGCCTTCGGGCCTGGTCCATCCAACCAAAAACCCGCCTCTCACGAGGCGGGTTTTTATTTTTCTTGGGTGCGCGCACCTGGATTCGAACCAGGGACCTTTGCAATGTGAATGCAACGCTCTAACCGACTGAGCTATGCGCGCTCATGGGAAGAACGATAAACAAAAAAAAGAGGCATGTAAATCCCGTTTTCCGGAAAGCAGTCTTGTGGGATAATACTCGATATGAAATTGGTGTCATGGAACGTGAACGGCATCCGCGCCGTATACAAAAAATCGTTTGCCGAATGGTTCAAAACGCTGAAAGCCGACGTGGTATGCATCCAGGAAACGAAAGCGAGCGAGGAACAGATACCCGAAGAGCTGAAGCGCATGCCCGGGTATTACGGTTTCTTTTCAATCGGTTCCCGGAAGGGATATAGCGGGGTTGGGACGTGGACGAAGCGCGAACCGATTTCTTTCAAATCCGATTTGAAGATCAAGGCCCTCGACGGGGAAGGGAGAATCATCGAGACGGAGTTTGAGAAATTCATCCTCCTGAATGTCTATTTCCCGAATGGCAAGGCCTCCCCAGAGCGGCTCGCGTACAAGCTTGCATTCTATGATGCGTTCCTTAAATACATCGAGCGTCAGAAGAAACCGGTCATTTTTTGCGGCGATGTGAATACGGCGCATACCGAACTCGATCTCGCCCGTCCGAAGGAAAACGAGCACGTCTCAGGTTTCTTGAAGGAGGAGCGGGCATGGATGGATAAACTGGTGAAAAAAGGATATGCCGACACCTTCCGCCTCTTTGAAGGGTCGGGAGGGAACTATACCTGGTGGGATATGAAAAGTTTTGCACGCGACCGGAACGTGGGGTGGCGCATCGATTACTTTTTTGTCGACCAGAGGCTCGTGAAGCGCGTGAAGTCGGCGAAAATCCACAGCGATGTCTATGGAAGCGACCATTGCCCGATTTCGCTGGAGCTCGACCTCTAGATGCTATAATCAAGGCATGCTTACCTCGAAAAATATCCTGGTTCCGCTCGATGTTCCCAAGAAATCAAAGAGCATCTACAGCAAGAACTACTTCGATCTTACGCAGGGGTCGGGGAATCTTTTTCTCCTTGCGGGCGACCAGAAAATCGAGCATTTGAACGATGATTTCGCCGGTTCCGGCATTCACGAAGACGACGGGGATCCGGAGCACCTCTTTCGCATTGCGGACGAGGGCTTTGTGGGCGCCCTGGCGACCCAATTGGGTCTTATCGCGGAATACGGCAGTGATTACCGGGACGTGCGATACGTGGTAAAGCTCAATTCGAAGACGAATCTCGTCGCGCCCGCCCAGCGGGATCCGCGGAGCGCGCTTCTCGCAACGGTGGAGGATGTCATGAATTTCCAGCGCGAATCGAAGCTCAAGGTTCTCGGGGTGGGGTACACGATTTATCTCGGGAGCGACTATGAATCGGAAATGCTCGCCGAAGCCGCGAAGGTGGTGCGCGACGCGCATGCGAACGGGCTTGTCGCCGTCATTTGGGCATATCCGCGCGGAAAGGCGATCGTGAAGAAGAATGACGCGCATTTGGTGGCTGGCGCCGCAGGCGTTGCCGCATGCCTTGGCGCCGACTTCGTGAAAATCGACGCGCCCGATGATCTGCAGAGCCTTAAAGAAGCCGTACGCTCGGCGGGACGGACGAAAGTCATTTGCGCGGGGGGGACGGCAAAAGAACCTCATGAATTCCTTTCCCGGCTTGCAACGGAGATTCAGATGGGTACGTGGGGCGCGGCCGTCGGCAGGAATATCCATCAGAAGCCGCTTGCCGAGGCGGTGAAGATGTGCCATTCGATTCGCGGGCTTACGATAGACCGGAAGACGCTTGAAGAGGCGCTCCAGTTTTTAGGTTAAGCGATGCCGAAGACGCTCACTTTGTATGTGATTGCGCATACGCAGACGCATTTCAACGAACGGCATATTTTTGCCGGCTGGAAGGATTCACGGCTTACCAAGAAAGGCGAGCGCGAGGCGCGTGCGTTAGGGGAAAAACTGAGGGCTAAAAATATAGGTATGGCATTTGTTTCCCCGCTTGTTCGGGCGCGGGCGACGGCAATGTACGTGATGAAACATCATCCGCAGGCGGATATTTTCCTCGACCGCCGGTTGATGGAGCGGGACTACGGTTCGTTGAGCGGAAAGAGCAAGGATAAGTTTGCGCGCGAACACCCCGATAAATGGCCGGCGTATCACCGTTCGTATGACGTGCCGCCTCCGGGAGGGGAAAGCATCAAGGACCTTGAAAAACGCGTGTTGCCGTGCCTGCGCGAGATTGTGGCGCGCATGAAGAAAGAGGGGCGGAATGCGATAATCGTGGCGCATTCGAACACACTTCGCCCCATCCGACGGCATTTTGAGAAACTCACCCCGGCGGAAATGATGAAGCTGGAGGGGATGTACAACCAGATTTACACGTACCGCGTCTAGCCTTCCTTGCCTTCCCGGGAGTTTTATCGTATGATTGACGCTCGTTCCAGAATAAAAAAATAAGGGAGGATATGAAAGAAAAGAGAGAAGGGCCGCAAGATTCACGGCAACACCCGAAAAAGGAAGTAAAAGATTCAGAAAAGAAAGAAAGGCCAAAGGCGACGACAGCCGTCGGCCATGAAATTTTTTCCCCGCAGGGGGACTATGTAGTCCACCCGCGGGAAATATTCAGCTGAAAAGCTGGAGGAAAGCCCCTATTCACGGGGCTTCTTTTTTTTGAGATAGGTCTTTCCCTTGAGCGCTTCGGGGAGGAGGTCTTTTTTGGTGTACCGCTCGTACCCCTTTCCGTAATCGAGTTTTTTCATGAGTTTGGTGGGGGCGTTGCGCAAATTCAAAGGAATTGGGAGGTTGCCGTGCTCTTTCGCGTCCGCCATCGCTTCCTGGAGGGCTTCATACGAGCTTTTGTCTTTCGGCGCGAGGGATAGGTAGGAAACGCCATGGGCGAGATTGATGGCGCACTCGGGGAGGCCGATGATTTCAACCGCGCGGAAAACGTCGTTTGCGACGACGAGCGCCGTCGGTTGCGCGAGACCGATGTCTTCGGAGGCGAATATTACCATGCGCCGTGCGATGAATTTCGGGTCTTCGCCCGCCTCGATCATCCGCGCGAGATAGTAGAGCGCGGCGTCCGGCTGGGACGCGCGCATGGATTTGATGAACGCGCTTATCGTGTTGTAGTGCTCCTCGCCCTTTTTGTCGTAGCGGATGTGCCTTTTTTGGATAGCCTCCTTCAAGGTTTCAACCGTTACTTTTTTGTAGAGCGCCTGCGCGCTTTCAAGCATGCCGACGAGTTGGCGCGCATCGCCGTTTGCGATGGTGATGAGCCAGTCGCGCGCCGCCTTGTCCATCTTCACCTTTGTCCGGTCGAGTATCTCGCCGAGCTCCTTTTCGGAAAGGGGATTCAGGACGAAGACTCGCATGCGGGAAAGGAGCGGGGCGATGACTTCGAAGCTGGGGTTCTCCGTGGTCGCGCCGACGAGGGTGAGTTCCCCGCTCTCGACATAGGGGAGGAGGAAGTCCTGCTGGGCCTTGTTGAAGCGGTGGATCTCGTCGAGAAAGACGATTTTCGGCGCGAGCGTCGCCTGCTTTCCGCCCACGATGGTTCGAATATCTTCCTTGGAGGCGGAGACGGCTGAAAGTTCAAAAAGCTCCGCGTTCAAGGATTTCGCATAGATCTTCGCAAGGGTGGTCTTTCCGCATCCGGGAGGCCCCCAGAGCACGAAGGAAAAGAGGTGTTTCTTCTCGATGGCGGTGCGGATGGGCTTTCCGGGGCCGACCAAATGCTCCTGGCCTACGAATTCATCGAGGTTTTGAGGGCGTATTTGCGATGCAAGGGGTTCCATAGCGCTTTCACTATATCATACGAAATGGCGGGTGGTTTCAGTTCTCCGAACCGCCTCAAAAGTCTAACGATACGGAAGTGTTATAATGATAATAACGATGGAGGACTCCCCAAATGGAATGAATAAGGGCTTTACACTCATTGAATTGCTAGTAGTTATTGCTATTTTGGCGGTTTTGGCGACGGCAGTAGTCGTCGTTTTAAATCCCGCACAACTTGTGAAACAGGGAAGAGACTCTACAAGAATTTCAGATTTAGCCGCCATTCATAGCGCTCTAGCTTTGTATCTTTCTGATGTGCCGTCTCCATCTTTTACAGCAACAACTACTTGCACTACCACTGGTACTCAGCCCACTGGATTTTCTTCAGCCGCAATAAACACAAGCACAACAGTCGGAAGTTATTCATGGGTGAATGTAGATTTCAATGTAATTAGCTCAGGCTCTCCGCTAGCACGTCTTCCGATTGATCCTGTAAATGATTTGAGCTACAAATATTGCTTTAAAAGTTCTAGCTCAACACTTACCTACGAATTAGATGCGAATATGGAAAGTACAAAATATGCCGCAAATGGTAGTGGGGACATTGAAACTGGAACAAAGGATGGTGGAAACGATGATGGGTTTTACGAGATAGGGAATGAACCGGGGTTAGATTTGTAACGTTATGAGTATTTATAAATTCTTGTTCGCGTCCTGTCTGTAAGGCCTTTAGTTAAAGCTATACGTTTTGTAATCATAAAGAAGCATTGATAAAATATGCTTTTTATTGTATAATTTCAATGCAAATATAGAGATGGCTATAAGCGATGATCAAATTAATAGGTGGGCTAAAGCTCCTAGTGACACAGAAGATGAAAAATGTCGCAACGCTTTTAGTCAGGTAAATGAGGTTTTATCGAACCATTTTGGATCCGATATTAAATTTATTAGACAAGGATCTCATAAAAACAAAACAAATATTAGACTCGATAGTGACATTGATATTGCAGTTGTGCATACCGGTCATTTCTTTCCTGATACTACATTCCTTTCTCCTTCCGACAAGGAACTTTATGAAAGAAATCGAATACCTTCGAGCTATCCATTTTTAACCTTTAAAACTGACATATTTAACTTATTAAGAAATAAATTTGGTACCGATGTGCAAAGAAAGAATAAATGCATTCGAATAAATGGCAATTCTTACAGAGTTAATGCCGATATTGTACCAGCATATGGACATCATCGTTTCCAAACTCATAATAGGGTTTCTGCGTATGGAATTGAATTAAGAACAGATAATAATGAAGCCGTTATAAGTTTTCCAGAACAACATTACGAAAATGGGGTGAAAAAAAATTCAGATACTAACGCATCTTACAAATCCGTTGTTCGAATTCTTAAAAATCTAAGAAATAAATTACTTGAAGATGGAAGAATTAATCAAGACTTAATGTCTTCCTATTTTATCGAATGTTTAGTTTGGAATGTTCCTAATACTAATTTTACAAACACAACTTGGAAAGAAGACGTTATCAGTGTATCAGCCAAAGTATGGAACGATATGCGTGATGTTAGTATTGCTAACAACTATGCCGAAGTAAGTAATCTCCACTGGCTTTTCAAGGGTCAAAAAAGAACAACTAAACAAGCAGAAGAATTTATGCTTAAAGCATGGCAAACTATAACTCAATAATGATAAAAATCACCGAGGAAAACAAAGTTCAAATATTGCTCGAAGCTTTAAAAGAAAGGTATTCTTCTATTCATATAATAAGAGAAAGAGTTCAAGTAGTTTGCATTTGGGCGCTCGGTTTGCTTTTAGCCGCTTCTGGTTATTTCTATCAAACAGAAAATATTATTTCTTTAAATAAAAAAATATTTTTAATATTGCTCATCCTTCTAATTTGGATGTCTTTAAGATTTTTCTTTTTTACGGACCTTGAAAAAGGATTTAATAAACAACGTACAATAGCAGCAAAAATTGAAGAATCCTTAGGTTTTTATGAGAAAAATTTCTTTAATTCAAAAGATGAGGATTTATATCCAAAAGAATGGAGACTTTCTGGACAAAAGGGATGTGAGGGAAATTTCATGAAAAATATATATAACCTAATAGCGTTAGGTTTCTTTATCTTAACAGTATCTATTTGGTTTAATGGTTTTTAATTATTTAGTATATGAACAAAGAAATAATTTCCTATAACGAATTAGCAATACAAGAAGGCTTTCAAATCCAGCGTGGTATGAACTACCGGCCAATGGAAAAGAATTATTCCATTTTCTTGATGTCAGTTAGGGAAGATTCTCCCTATAACGATACTTTTGACGAACAAAATAAAGTGCTTTATTACGAAGGGGAAGATGTAAGCAGAACTGAAAAAGAAGTTCCTAAAAAGTACGATCAGCCATTTTTCAAAAGAACAGGTAGACTCACAAATAATGGGACGTTTTTTAAAGCAGCAGAAGAATACCTTTTGGGCCGCCGTACTAATCCAGAGAAAATTCGCGTTTATGAAAAGATTGAGCCGAATGTATGGGTAGATAAAGGATTTTTTAATCTTATAGATGCTAAATACATTTTTAGTGAAAAAGAAAACAGAAAGGTTTTTAAATTTATACTGCAACCAATTGATTTAGCTAAAGCCTCAAAAGAGGTGATAGAGGACTTTGAATTTTCTAGGCGGATTCCCACAAATATAAAAAGATTAGTATGGGAAAGAGACGGAGGAAAATGCGTACAGTGTGGCTCTATAAAAGATCTTCATTTTGATCACCTAATTCCTTTTTCAAAAGGAGGTTCAAGCACTGATCCCCAAAACATCCAAATCTTGTGTGGAAAACACAACCTTCAAAAATCAGCTCACATAATATAGCCTCATTGTATTTACAATAAGCACGTATTATAGTTCTTGTATGAATACCCTTGAAAAACAGTTTGAATTCTACAAAAAGCACCAAAAAGACCTCGTTGAAAAATACGAAGGAAAATTTCTTGTTATAAAAGACGAAGAAGTAAAAGGTGCTTACAGTTCTGAGATAGAAGCCTACGAAAAAGCCAAGGGCGAATTTGAATTGGGGACTTTCTTAATACAACTTGCTGAAAAAGGAGAGGAAAGTTATACACAAACATTTTATTCTAGAGTCTAATAAATGGAAAAGTATGCACTTACTTTAAAAGGAGTTGGTGTATTACCCGCAATTGTTTCTGATGTTGGTATATCCCTACCCTTTGCAGCTGAAGCTGATCCTTCAAAAATTTCTATAAAACCCTATAAGGGTATTTGGGACACAGGAGCAACTGGCTCAGTTATTACCTCACGTATAGTAAAAGAACTTGGCCTTGTTCCAACCGGACAAAAAGAGGTTCATACAGCAAAAGGTTCTCATCTTAGTAATACATACATCGTAAATCTTTTTCTAAAGGGAAATTTTCCATCACAAACTATTACGGTAACAGAAGCGGAAAAACTTGCAGGAGGTGTTGATGTTTTAATTGGAATGGACATCATTACACTTGGTGATTTTGTTATTACTAACCATGAAGGCAAAACAACAATGTCGTTTAGAGTACCTTCTTGTGAATCGATTGATTATGTTCCTAGCACAGATGAAGAAAACAGGCAGGATGCTATGAAAAATATGAATCGGCATCAACGCAGGGCTTTTGAAGCTCGTAATAGGAAGCTTAAATAGCATTAACACTATTCTAGTTTTTTAAGATATAAAGGTTCCAACATGTTCCCAGACGGCCAGCATTTTTGTGAATTTTTAAATTTATTTTTTAACATGGTATTTCAAGATAGGTAAGAGATTGTCACCATAGCCTAACAAAAAACTCCGCATCATGCGGAGTTTTTTGTTTAGCGGCGTTTGCGGGGGAAGCGGGATGTGCGCCCTCCGAAGCTCCCGCCCGGGCGGCGCCGTTCGAATTTCTTCTGCTTCACCGCGCGCTCGGCGCGGGCGCTCGTACGCTCGAGCCTCGGGCGGGGGAGGTCGTCGGGGAGTTTCGTGATGGGCAGGGCTTTTTGGATGAGGCGCTCGATGGCTTCCACGTCGCGCCGTTCGTCCGGTCGCGCGAAGGAGATGGCGTGGCCCGTGCCCCCGGCGCGCCCGGTGCGGCCGATGCGGTGCACGTAGTCTTCCGCAGTCGAGGGGAGGTCGTAGTTTACGACGAGCTCGATGTTCGTTACGTCTATGCCCCGCGCCGCGATGTCCGTCGCGATGAGCACGCGGTATTTGCCGAGCTTGAAGCCTTCAAGCGCTTCGCGCCGCTGGGAAAGCGTGCGGTTCGAGTGGAGCTCCGCGGCCGTGTGGCCGAGGGCGCGCGCATTCGCCGCAATACGCTTTGCGCCGTATTTCATGCGACAGAAGACGAGCACCGAGCCTTTGTAGTCGTAGAGGATTTTTTCCAGGAGTTGCGCTTTCGATTCCTGCCGCACGAAGAAAAGTTCCTGCGTTACCTTTTCAGCCGCCGTTCCCGCCCGCGCGACTTCGATGCGGATGGGGAGCTTCAAATATTTCTTCGCCATTTTCACGATTTCGTCCGGCATGGTGGCGGAGAAAAGCATGGTCTGCCGGCGCGAGGGCATCTGCTCCATGATGCGGGCGAGCTGGGGAGCAAAACCCATGTCGAGCATGCGGTCCGCCTCATCGAGCACCAAGGCCTCCGCTTTGCCGAGGGAAAGGGTCTTTTGGTCGAGGTGGTCGATGATGCGTCCGGGGGTGCCGACGATGATGTGCGGATGCCGCGCCAACTGGCGGAGCTGGCCTCCCATGTTCTCTCCGCCGATTAAGACCGCCGTGCGGACATCGAGCCGCATGCCGAGCTTGCCGAGGGATTGGCTCACCTGGAGCGCCAATTCGCGCGTCGGGACGATGACGAGCGCCATCGCCCGCCCCTGGAGGGCGTGCTGGACAAGGGGGATGCCGAACGCAAAGGTCTTTCCCGTTCCGGTCTGCGCGATGCCCATCATGTCCTTTCCCTCGATGCCTTCGGGGATGGAGCGTTCCTGGATGGGGGTGGGGGTCGTCAGCTTCAATTTATCCAGTACGTCGAGAATCGCCGGGGCGATGCCGAGTCCGTGGAAGGTTTTTTCGGAGTTTGTCATGTGCCTGCATCATAGCCGAGGAGGCGGAAAAGCGCCATCGCACGTCCGCATTGCCCGCCTCCCGCCGATTCCCTATAATAAAAGGACAAATAAAAAACCTATGAAGAAAAGCATCATATTTATCGTCATCGCGCTTATCGCGGTCGGGTGGGGCGTCTATTATTACATGAACCACGGAACGCCGATGGGGAATCTCGAAGCGACGGTGGCCGATGAGGCGAAGCTTATGGAGGTGCTCGGCAATGTCGAGGTGTCCATTCCCGACACGGGAATCACCGCGAAGCTTTCAAACGGCACGGCCCACTTTTCGGATGAGGGGGTGGAAGGGGATATCGCCCTCGTTTCGCTTTTGGGAAACACGAAAGTGTCCGACGGATATGACGTGTACGGCGATCTCGAGCTTTCCTCGGGCGAGAGCCGTTTCCATTACCTCGCGATTTTCCACCTGACGGGTACGAGTGCGACGCATACGTCATCGGCATTCGTCGGCGACCGCGTAAAACTCGTTTCCGCAGCCCCCCAAACCATCCAGGACGACGAATACGAATTGACACTCCAGTATCTCGACCGCGCGCTTGAGGAACCGCCCACCGCCGAACCCACGAATCCCGCCGAGCTCAATTTCTTCGTTTCAAAGGGCGTTATCGAACAATAAAAAAATCCCGCCGGTCGGCGGGATTTTTATTTCAACCCTTCAATGAGTCCCACTTCGAGGGGGATGACGGGGAATTGGCTGTACCGCATTTGGCTGTAGCCCTCCAGCAAGCTCTTTAAAAGGCGCAGATGCGGTTCCTTCCAGAGCTTCGCATGGGCTTCGAGCCGCGCGGCGTGCCGTTCGGTGAGTTCGCGGGAAAGCGTTTCCTTCATGCGGGGGCTCGTGGCGAGCACGGCGACGCGCCGGAGATAGAGAATGAGGTCTTTTGTGAATTGGGCGAGATTGTAACCTTCGTCTTCTATCGCATGGAGCGTTTCGAGCGCGCCTTCGATATCGGCCGTGAGGAGCATTTCGGCGAACACGGAAAGCTTTTCAAAGCCGATTTTCCCGACCGCTTTCTCAACGTCCTCAAGGGCGATATCTTTTTTGCCTGATGAGATGAGCTGGTCGAGCAGAGACTCCGCATCGCGGAAGCTTCCTTCGGCCTGCGCGGCGATAAGTTCCGCCGCTTCGTCCGACATCTTCGCTTTTTCCGCTTTCGCGATGACCGTCAGCTTTTCAACGATTTGCCGGACACTCGGACGGTGGAAATGGAACTGCTGGGTCCGCGATGCGATGGTCGCGGGAATTTTTTCGGTTTCCGTGGTCGCGAGAATGAAGAGCGCATAGCTTGGCGGTTCTTCAAGCGTTTTCAAGAGCGCGTTAAAGGCGGGCGTGGTGAGCATGTGCGCCTCGTCGATAATGAACACCTTGTATTTCGCTTCGGCGGGGGAGGTGCGGATGTTTTCCTTAAGGTCGCGGATTTCGTCGATGCCGCGGTTCGAGGCGGCGTCAATCTCGATGACATCCATCGAGCGGCCTTCGTCTATTTCCTTGCAGAACCGGCAGGCGTTGCAGGGTTCGCCGTCTTTTGAGAGGTTTTCACAGTTGGCGATCTTGGCAATCAGGCGGGCGGTCGTCGTCTTTCCCGTCCCGCGGGGTCCCGCAAAGAGGTAGGCATGGAAGATTTTGCCGGTTTTCGCGGCCTCGCGGAGGATGCCGGAAACGAGCTCCTGGCCCACTAAGTCTCCGAAGGTGCGGGGGCGGTATTTACGGTAGATGGCGAGAGACATTTCTTTACCCTAATAGTACGGGAGTGATAAAATTCAATCAAATGATACTCAAAAGTCCGGCATGGAAGGATGGAGGGACGATTCCTGCGCGCTTCACGTGCGAGGGAGACGACGTGAATCCGCTACTCGAAATCCGCGAAGCGCCCCGCGAGGCGAAATCGCTTGCGCTCATTGTGGACGATCCCGACGCGACGTCGGGGGATATTTGGGATCACTGGGTCGTGTGGAATATTAATCCGAAGACGCAGTATATTGCCGAGGATTCCGTGCCTCCGGGCGCCGTCGAGGGACGTACGAGTTTCGGCGAGAACAAGTACGGCGGTCCGTGCCCGCCGATAGGAAAGGCGCCGCACCACTATCGCTTCAAGCTATTTGCGCTGGATACGGAGCTTCAGCTTCCCGAAACGGCCGGGAGGAAAGAGGTCGAAGCCGCGGCGGAAGGGCATATTCTCGAACGCGCGGAAATCACCGGAACTTTCGGGAGGGAATAATGAAACAGCCGAAAAACGACGCGCGATACGAATGGACGGACCATGCGTGGGAGAAGATGCAGTATTACGGCATCTCGGAATCCCGCGTGAAGCGCATCATCCGTTTCCCTGCCCGCACGGAGGAAGGCGTTGCCGAAGAGACGGTGGCGGTGATGCAGCCTGCCGGCGCGAAGCGGTATTCGGAGATTTGGGTGATGTATGCGCTCGTGGAGCGGAAAGCGGAAATGCGGACACCGAAGGAAGGAAGCTTGGAAAACTTGGGGAACTTCGCCTTGAACGCCGGAAAAAAGATCCGGGTAATCACCGCATGGAGATACCCCGGCGAAAGCCCGAAGCGCGACCCGATTCCCGAAGAAGTTTTGCAGGAAGTGCGCACGCTCTTATAATCACCTCATGCCGAAAGTAAAAATTGTTGTTTTCGTCCCCGAAAGCCACGCCGACGCCATTCGAAAGGCGGCGGGCGATGCAGGAGCGGGGAAAATCGGGAATTACAGCCATTGCTCGTTTTCTTCAAAGGGAACGGGGAGATTTCTGCCGCTTTCGGGAGCGCATCCGGCCATCGGGGAAGTCGGAGTTCCGGAAGCGGTGGAAGAAGAGCGGATAGAATTCGTATGCGACGAGAGGAAAGTCAGCGAAGTTGTCCGCAGCATTACGGAGGCCCATCCCTACGAAGAAGTTGCGCTTGATGTGTATCCGCTTGTTGAATGGGAAAACTTTTAACCGCAGATTTTTTTGCGCGCCCGACGCTCGAGGTGGCGCAAGGGCTTTTGGGAAGCTATCTCTGCCGGACGCGGGGAAAGGAAACGATTCGCAGGAAAATCACCGAAGTGGAAGTGTACGACGGTTTTCGCGATAAGGCCTCGCATGCCTCCCGCGGAAAGACGCCGAGAAACTCCCATATGTTCGGAGTTCCCGGCGTGTGGTACGTCTATTTTACGTACGGCATCCATTGGATGCTGAACATCGTGACGCGGGAAGAAGGGTACCCTGCCGCCGTTCTCATCCGAGGCGTTGAAGATATTTCCGGCCCTGCCCGGGTTACCAAGTTTTTTGGTATAGACGGCGCTCTGAACGGAATGAAAGCGAATAGGAAAAGCGGATTGTGGATAGAGGCGGGGGAGCGGCTTCCGCCGGAAAAGATAAAAAAATCCGGACGCATCGGCGTTGCCTATGCGGGAGCGTATTGGGCGCGGCGCAAGTGGAGGTTTTACACATATTAAATCCGCGTGATAACCTTACTGAACGTATGAGCTACAACCTTTCAATCGGCATCGTCGGGCTTCCGAACGTCGGCAAATCGACGCTTTTCAAGCACCTAACTTCGCAGGAAGTGCATGTGGCGAACTATCCCTTCGCGACCATCGACCCGAACGTGGGCGTCGTTCCCGTACCGGATGTTCGGCTCCAAACGCTTGCGAAGCTCAGCAATTCGAAGAAGACGATTCCCGCCGTCGTCGAGTTTTACGACATCGCGGGGCTCGTGAAAGGGGCGAACAAGGGGGAGGGCTTGGGAAACCAGTTTTTGACGCACATCCGCGACTGCAAGGCGGTGGTGAACGTCGTGCGCGTCTTCGAGAACCCGGAGATCATCCACGTGGAGGGGAAGGAAGACCCCGTCCGCGACATCGAGATCATCCGCACCGAACTCGCATTAAAGGACCTCGATACGGTCGAGAAGCGCATCGCTTCCCTCGAAAAAGACTTGCGCGCGAACGTGAAGGGCGCGAAGGAGAGCAAAGAGCTTCTCGAAAAAATCCGCGAAAAGCTCCAAAAGAGCGAATACGTTCCCGAGTTTGCTGAAGAGGCGATCGTGAAAGAGCTCCAGCTCTTAACGTCGAAGCCCCAGCTCTATCTCTTAAACGGCGCCGCGGGCGACGTCTCCGATGCGTTGAAGGAATTTTTGAAAAACGAATCCTGGCTCCAAGCGGACCTTTCCGCAGCGACGGCGCTCGACGAGCTGATCGCTAAGGCGTATGACGTGCTCGGCCTCATGAGCTTCTTCACGACCGGCGAGGACGAGACGCGCGCGTGGACCATCAAAAAAGGCTCAAAGGCTCCCCAGGCAGCGGGAACCATCCATACGGACTTCGAAAAGAAATTCATCCGCGCGGAAGTCATCGGCACGGACAAGCTCGCCGAGGCGGGAGGATGGAACGAAGGGAAGAAAAAAGGCTGGGTGCGGCTTGAGGGCAAGGACTACATTGTCCAGGACGGCGACGTGATGGTCATCCGCCACGGTTAATCCGATTTCGCGGTTTTCGGATTCAAAAGATAGAGCGCAAGCGAAGCCAAAAGAAGCCCGAAGTAGGGGAAGGTGACTTCCGTTACCCGATGGTAGGCGAGGAGCGCGAAGATGCACACAAAGGAAACGAGCGCGGCAAGACTTGAGAATTTGCGGACCAAAAAACCCGCAGTGATGAAAAGCGAGCATACGCCTCCCGCGATAAGCCATGACGATATCGGCATGAATGATGCGAAGGATGCGGGGAGGAGCCACGACCATTCGCCTGGCACGGAGAGCATCGAAACCCCTCCGTAAAGGAAGGTCATGCCCAGGCCGAATCTGAGTGCCGCCGCCGGCGTTACCGAGTCCCGTATTTTTTGAAGGTTTTTCACGGCTATAGTAGCATTATAGCGAACCGATGGATTACGAACTCGCGCTCCCGGCCTATAAGGGTCCGCTCGAGACGCTCCTCGACATGGTGGTCGAGAAGAAAATGGAGATCACGGTGGTGAGCCTCGCTGAAGTCACCGCCGATTTTTTAAACTACGTGGCGGCTCTTGAGGAGGACCCGCGCTACCGCGGGCTCGTCGCGGACTTCCTTGTCATCGCCTCCAAGCTCGTCTTCATCAAATCAAAAGTACTCCTGCCGAGCCTGCCGCTTTCGCCCGAGGAAGAGGAGGATATCAAAAATCTCGAGGGGCGCTTAAAGCTTTTCCAGCGTTTAAAGGGAGCCGAGGCGCACCTGAAGGCCGGATGGCGGGAAAACAGCCAGATGGGCGCGCGCGAGTTTTTGATGTCATCGGAGCGCATGTTTTTTCCGCCCCAGGGACTTTCGGCACGCAAACTGCATGAGCTCGTGAAGAAAATCCACGGAGAGCTCGAAAAGATATCGCTTCCCGTCGAGAAAATCGAAGCAAAGGTCATTTCCCTGAAGCAGAAAATCCGCGAAGTGCTCGACCGCATCACCCAAGCGCCCTCCCGTTTTAGGGAATTCATGGCGAGCCGGTCCCGCGGGGAGATCGTGGTGCTTTTCCTCGCCGTGCTCCACCTCGTGAAAGACCAGGAGCTCCAGGCCGACCAGGAAGGCCACTTCGGCGAAATTATCGTTGCGAGGCGCGGGAAAAGCGAATAAAATTCAGGAATCATGCCGGAACTCACCGAAAAAGAAGAAAAAAACGTAGCCCTTATGGAGGCGTTTCTCTTCCATTTCGGCGAACCCGTTTCCTACGCGAAGCTCGCCAAAGCGCTCAAAATGAAGGAGGAGGACGCGCAGAAAACCGCCGAATTGCTTTTTGCCGCGCTTCGCGACAATCCCCGATCGGGGCTCTGTCTTATCGCTTCGTCCGGAGGCGTCCAGCTTTCAACGAAGCCGGAGCTCCAGGATGTCCGGAAAAGCATTATCGAGGATGAGTGGAAGGCGGAGCTCACGCCCGCATCCCAGGAAACGCTTTCAATCATCGCGTATCTCGGCCCCATCTCGAAGATCATGATCGACTACGTGCGCGGAGTGAATTCAGGCTTCATTCTCCGGAACCTCCTTGTGCGAGGCCTCGTCGAGCGCGAACCCTCGAAGACACACGCGCATTCATACGATTACCACGTGACGAACGATTTTCTCCGCCATATGGGGCTTTCCCGTCCGGAAGAATTGCCCGAATACGAAAAATACCGTTCCGCGCTGACGGAATTCGCGGAGAGCGGAAAGGAGGATGTGCCGGCAGTCCCGGCCGTGCTTACGACCGACCAATGAGATTTTTTGAAGAAGCCAAGCATATTGCCGGTGCGATTTTCGGCGTGGTGGCGGCCGCGGGAATCCTCGCTTTTTTCATTTTTAGAAATGGCGGGGCGACGTATGTGTTTCCGCTCGGAAAGGGGAATGCGACTTCGACGGCCAGCTCGTCGTCCGAGTTCGGTTCCGATTCGGTAAAACAGGACACCCGCCCTTCGAACAAGCGGCTTCCGGCGCGGAAGTGGGATATGTTCGACCCGACGGTGGACGCGAAGGGCGTGCTTATCCAATCGCTTGATGAAAATTTCCCGTTTTTCCGGTATCAATCGCGCGAACAGTGGCCCGCGGCCTCGCTTACGAAGCTTCTCACGGCCGTGGTCGTGCTCGAAGAGTACGGCGATAAGAAAAAAGTTCCCATTACGGCGCGCGCCATGCAGACGTACGGCATAGCGGGCGGCCTTTCAAGCGGGGAAGTGTATCTTTCGGGAGACCTGTTGAAAATCATGCTCCTCTCCTCGTCAAACCGCGCGGCAACCGCGTTCGAAGATTTCGGGGGCGGCGTCGAGGAGTTCAACTGGAAACTGAACCGGAAAGCGGCGGAGATCGGCATGAAAGACACCATCCTTCATGACGCATCAGGACTTTCGGACCTCAACTTCACGACGGCGGAAGACATGTTCCTGCTTACGAAATACATCTATGAAAAGCATCCGGAAATATTCAATTGGACTCGGCTCAATAATTACCTCGTCCAGCCGGTGAATACGGCTGAATCCCACACCGTAACGAACATCCATCCCTTCGTTGACGATCGGGCGTTTTTGGGCGGAAAGACGGGCACCTCGGATGCCGCAAAACAAAACCTCGTTTCCGTCTTTTCATTCAAGGATTTTCGCATCGCGGTTATAATATTAGGGAGTCCCGATCGCGTGGCGGAAACCCGGGCGTTTCTCACCTGGATCGAGAAAGCGTATGATTTTTAATCATGGAATTCTTTGAGGCAATCCGCGCGCTTATCCTTTTCGCCATAGCCTTCGTGGTGGCGCTCGGTCTTACTCCTTTTGTCTATCATTTCCTCCTCAAGTACGGTCTGAAGAAGAGAAATATCCGCGACGCGAAAACCGCGCCTGTTTTCAATAAATTCCACAAGCATAAGTCGGACACCCCGACGATGGGCGGCATCATTATTTGGGGAACGGTGCTTATTCTCGCCCTTGTCTTTTTCGCGGCCGAAACGCTTTTCGGCGGATTTGCAAACTATTTTAATTTCGTCGACCGTGCTGAAACGTACGTGCCGCTCGCGGCGCTCATTTTTGCCGCCGCCGTCGGCTTTATCGACGATTTGCTGGGGGTGATGGGCGTCGGTCCCAAAGGGGGAGGGCTCACCATGCGGCATAAGCTCATTCTCTATACCATCGTTTCGCTTGTCGGCGCGTGGTGGTTTCATTTCCGCCTCGGCTGGAGCGAGATATACATCCCGTTTTTCGGGCCGGTTGATGCGGGGCTGTGGTACGTTCTTTTCTTCGTCTTCGTAATCGTCGCAACCGCCTTTTCGGCGAACGAGACCGACGGACTCGACGGACTCGCGGGCGGGGTTCTTTTCTTCTCGTTTCTCGCGCTCTCCATCGTCGCCTTCGTCATGCACAAATACGAGCTCCTTGCCATGAACGCAGTGCTCCTCGGCGCGCTCTTGGCGTTTTTGTGGTACAACGTGCATCCGGCGAAATTTTTCATGGGCGACACGGGCTCGATGCCGCTCGGCATCACGCTCGGCGTTATCGCCATGCTTACCGATACCGCCCTCTTTCTCCCGTTTTTCGGATTCATCCTCGTCATCGAGTCCGCGTCGGTCATCATCCAGCTCGCGCATAAAAAGATATTGAAGCGGAAGCTTTTCCTTTCGACGCCGATTCATCACCACTTCCAGGGAATCGGCTGGGCGGAAAGCCAGATTACCATGCGCTTTTGGATCATTTCGGGCGCGATGACCATTTTGGGACTTATCTTCTTTTTCATGTCCCGTTTCATTTAACGGCGTATGCGCGGCGGGGAAGATTATATCGGCATCAGCATCGTCTTTTTTTGCCACGACGGGGCGGGACGTTTTTTGATGATGAAACGGGGACCGAATGCGCGTGACGAGCAGGGGACATGGGATATCGGGAGCGGCCAGCTCGAATTTGGAACGACCATCGAAGAGACGTTGCGCGCGGAAATACGCGAGGAATACGGGACGGACGTCCTCGGATGGGATTTTTTGGGCTACCGGGACGTACACCGCGAAAACAACGGCAAGCCGACGCATTGGCTGGGCCTCGATTTCAAAGTGAGGGTTGATGCGGAAAAAGCGCACAACGCCGAACCGCATAAGATTGACGAAGTGGGATGGTTTTCCTTCGATGCCCTTCCCGCGCCCCTTCATTCCCAGGTACCGCGCTTTTTCGAGAGCTACCGGAGCCGGTTATAGCGCGGAACTTTTGACACCGAAGGGAGTTTTCGGTAGGATGGATATCGTTCACTTTTTAGATGGCAAACGACACATTGATTAAGGAAATTGTCCGCGAAGGCATTGTTTTCGGCCACAAGCGTTCCAAGACGCATCCGAAGATGAAGCCCTACATCGGGGGCATGAAAAACGAAATAGAGCTCATGAACCCCGAGCAGTGCCTCGAGTCTCTTGAAAAGGCTGCGGCTTTTTTGAAGGAGAAAAAGGCCGTGGGCGGCATGTTTCTCATGGTGGCAACCCGCCCCGCCGCGAAGCGCGCAATCGAGGCCTTCGCCGCCGAATTCGGCTTCCCGCACGTGACGAACCGCTGGCTCGGCGGAACGCTCACGAACTACGCCATGATCGGCAAGCGCATCTCGCACTACGAGGATTTGAAGGATAAATCCGCGAAAGGCGCCTTCGAGAAATATACGAAGAAGGAGCAGCGCGGTTTCATGGATGAGATAGAGAAGATGAAGCAGAACTTCGAAGGGCTCCGCCTGCTCAAAAAGCTTCCGGACGTGCTTTTCTTCATTGACGCGAACGCGCATGAGCCTGCCATCCGCGAAGCCCAGCGCCTGAAGATTCCGACCGTCGGTATCGTCGATACGAATGACGACCCGACCGGCATCACGTATCCGATTTTCGCGAACGACCACAGCGTGAAGAGCGTGGAGTGGGTGCTTTCCCAGCTTTCGGAGCGGATTAAATAAAAATAAAAAAATATGGACGCAAATATCATTAAACTACGCGAGGAAACCGGCGCGGGCGTAATGCAGGCGAAACGCGCGCTTGAAGCCGCGGGAGGGGACTATGAAAAAGCGAAGGAGATCGTCGCCAAAGAGGGCGCGGTGAAGGCCGAGGCGAAGAAAGACCGCGCGACGGGAAGCGGCGTCATCGAGACCTACATCCACGGCGGACGCGTCGGCGTAATGCTTGAAGTGCGCTGCGAGACCGATTTTGTCGCGAAGTCCGACCCCTTTAAGGAGCTTGCTCACGATCTCGTGCTCCACATCGCCGCCATGGCTCCGGAATCCGTTGAAGATTTTTTGAAACAGCCGTTCGTGAAGGACGCTTCGAAAACCATCGCAGACCTGGTTCATGCCGCCGTCGGCAAGACCGGTGAGAATATCGCCGTCGCCCGTTTTACGCGGTACGAACTCTAATTCCCGGCGACCATGTTCGCTTTTATCCTTGAGATAGCCATCTTTGCCTGCCTTGCAGGCATTTTGGCTCTTGCGCTCCGCGCCCTGCCCCGTATCTCGAACGAAGTTTTCACTGGAAGCCATTCATTCATCAAAACCCACGAGCTGACGCTCTTTGTCGAGCGCCTCGACGAATCGCTGAAGGCGGTATTCGAGAAATTTCTCCGGCGCATCAAGGTGATTATCTTGAAGCTCGACAATATCGTGACGAAGAAAATCACCAAATTCCAAAACGACCGCTCCAAGGAACGCATTTCCTACGGCATGGAAGCGCCGGCGCCGGAAGCTCCCGAAGTCCCGCCCGCGCCGACCTACGATTTCGTGAAGAGCGTTCCCGTGGAAGAAACCGCTCCCGCAGAGGAAAAACCGAAAAAAAGAGGCAGAAAGAAGGTTGCCCTTTAGGCGCGGAGCGTTTATATTTTCTCTAGTTCCTTTTTTATTTGCGCAGGTGGCAGAGCGGTCAATTGCACGAGACTGTAAATCTCGCGCCTTCGGGCTACGGAGGTTCGAATCCTCCCCTGCGCACTAAATAAAAATAACTCTCTTAAGAGAGTTATTTTTATTTTGACGAGGTGGATTCGAACGAGGGATGGGTGGGATTTTTGACTTATTCCTTCGTTTAATTTATAACAAGGGCAGAAAATTTATAAATTTAAATAAGGAATGGATATGAAAACAATCGTGCCTTCGTGGCTTGCCCCGCATGTAGTTGGTTATGGCGCCCTCCAGTATGCCGGCGAGGAATACCAATACGCCGTCGCCTCAGAGCGCCTCTCAGAGGCATTTGGAGAGAACGCGCCGCAAATCTTTACTATTTACACCCAAGGGATTCTCGCTATTAGCGAAACATGTCCCGAGGAATACCGGAGACTATGCCTGGTGCATGAACTCATTGAAAATCCGGATGATGCATCCAATGATGAATTCGCGTGCTATCACGCGGTGAGAGAAGAGCTTCAAATTGCCCAAACATTGCTTGCTGACGTTCAGGAGTACATAGAATTTAGAAAAAAGTTCTTCTGCGACCTGGTAACTTATTATGAAAAAAAGAAAAGAGACGCCAAGGAGGAAAAATTGCTCGTGCGTCTTATGCACACCAAGAGGTACCTTGAGCGATTATCCGCCTGAAAACAAATCCCGCGAATGCGGGATTTTATTTTGGCTTTGACTTCTTTAGGTTTTTAATTTATAACAAGGGCAGAAAATTTATAAATCTAATAAGGGAGTAGTGATGCAACAAAACACGCTTAGCGACAAATATCTTTCGTTTAACGGAGTTTCCGATGTGGAGCAAAAACGGATTACGGAACATATCGCCAAAGAAACCGATTTTGAAATAGAAAAACTCATTTTTACCGGCACACTCTACACGGCAAAAAAAGTCGGGTCTCTTATCTACGCAGGAGTATGGGCGGGGCAAAGGGCTATTCTGAAAATTCAGTTTTTAAAGCATGAATTAGATGAAGAGCAGATAACCAAATGGTTTAAAGCCCAGAACCGCAGCGCTCAAATTCGTTTTCCGTACTTATTGCTTTTTTCCCCCTGGGAAGCGGGAAGGGGATACGGATACCATATTTCCGAATTCATAGAAAATGCGGACCAACCGTTTTACCAGGTGCCTTTTTGCACTGACGCTGAAATGGAGAAATTCTGCAGGTTTTTTGAGGAATACAAGACGAACGCAGTCCGCGAGCCTTTGATGCCGAAGCCGTTTTATCTTAAAACGCATCTTTTCACCGTCGCCCGCGTGCACAAATGGGCGGAGATCTCAAAGGCGGCAGGCAGGCTTCACGACCATCAGTATAAACGCTATCTGAAGGATTATTACCGGATGATCATCAAACATTTGTCCTTCTTCAACTCATGGCCGATAGTATTTTGCCATCGCCATTTGGGGCCGTTTGACATAAAGCCCCAGCCGAACGGGCAAATCATCATCACTTCAAATCTGATGTGGGGCTGGGCGCCGGAATGGTACGAACTGGGGTTCAACATCTGGTCGTGCCTGTTGCGGATTCGCAAAAAAGACGGCATTGATGTCCTTCAGGCGGCTGAATATATAGACAGATGGTTTACGGCTTTCGAGCGGATGAGCGTCGTCAAAGACCCGTCATTCAGGAAGAAGATGATTTTTCTCATGAGTGAAAGAATTATCGGCTCCATCCTGGTGGATATCGGAGCGCATGATGATTTCAAGGGAACGGAAAACGAGGAAGAGTTCAGGTTTATCCTTGAGCTTTTCCAGCAACTTTTTCACCTCTATACATGAAAATCAAAATCCCGCGATCGCGGGATTTTTTATTTAAAACTTACATAGCCTCCAAAATATCATCGAGGCGCCATCCGCGGTATTTCGGTTCCGTACCCATGTGGTCGAACGACAGCATGAGCGTGGAGCCGGTCTGCACGATCTTTCCGACGTGCATTGCCTCTTTGGCGAGCGGCGTAATATCGCCTTCGACGGCAAGCAGAAGCACGGTTACCGCCTTCTTACCTTCCGTTTGGGGAAATTTTCGGGTGTATGCCTTGCAATTGAAGACATCAACTCCATCCCCTGGATTCTCCTTCATAATTCCTCCGGTGGTTTTTAAAGAATATTTTTCAGTATACCTTTTCCCGCAGATTTGCGGGTACTCCGTCTTTTCGCTAGAATGAACCGGTATTTATGGAACGCGTACTTGCGAAAGACCTGGGGAATTACGAAGAAAAGGAGATTGCCGTGACGGGGTGGGTGGATGTCCGCCGAGACCACGGGAAGCTCATATTCATCGACCTCCGCGACCGGTCGGGGATAAGCCAGATCATCTTCCTTCCCGGCGACAAAGCGCTTCAGGCCGAGGCGGATCGTCTGCGTCCCGAGTGGGTCGCCAAAGTGACGGGAGTGGTCAAAAAGCGCCCCGCGGGCATGGAAAACAAGAATATCCCGAACGGCGCCTACGAAATCGCCGCGACGAAGCTCGAGATCATAAACGAAGCGAAGACTCCGCCCTTTGAAATCAATGCGGACGGCCGGGACGTGAACGAGGAGATTCGCATGAAGCACCGCTATCTCGACCTCCGCCGTCCGCGCCTCCAGCGGAATATCCGGGAACGGGACCGGGTGATTTCATTCTTCCGCGATTATATGCATGCGCACGATTTCGTGGAGATAGAGACGCCGATTCTGATGAAAGGGACTCCCGAGGGGGCCCGCGAGTACTTGGTGCCGTCCCGCGTGTATCCCGGCAATTTTTACGCGCTTCCGCAGTCTCCCCAGCAGTTCAAACAGCTTTCGATGGTGGCGGGATTCGAGCGGTATTTCCAGATTGCCCGCTGTTTCCGCGACGAAGACACGCGCGGCGACCGCCAGCCGGAATTCACCCAGCTCGACTTCGAGATGTCCTTCGTCTCCCAGGAGGACGTGCTTTCCTTCACTGAAGCGATGTTTATTGCCCTCGTCGAGAAGCTCTTTCCCGAAAAGACGATTTCTTCAAAACCCTTCCCGCGCCTTACCTACGCCGAGGCGATGGAAAAATACGGTTCCGACAAGCCGGACTTGAGAAAAGACAAAAATGACCCGAACGAGCTTGCGTTCGCGTGGGTAGTCGATTTCCCGATGTTCGAGAAGACCGCCGACGGCGAGCTTCAGGCGATGCACCACCCCTTCTGCGCCGTGCACGAGGAAGACACGGAGAAATTCATGAAGGGGGAGGATATTTTCTCGATTCGCGCGAATTCGTACGATCTGGTCTTGAACGGCTACGAACTGAGCTCCGGAAGCATCCGTATCCACGAGAGCGCGATGCAGAAAAAAGTCTTTGAGCTTTTGGAGATATCGGAGGAGGAACAGCAGAAGAAATTCGGGCATATGCTCGAGGCCTTCGAATACGGCGCTCCGCCGCACGGGGGATTCGCCCCGGGAATCGATCGGGTGCTGATGATTCTCTTGAACGAGCCGAACATCCGAGAGGTCATCCCGTTCCCGAAAACAGGCGACGGCAGGGACCTCATGATGGACGCGCCCTCCGAGACCTCGAAAAAACAGCTCGACGAATTGCATTTAGAAATAAAAAATATAAAAAAATAACCCATGAAAAACATTCATATCGAAAAAAGCCTTGTGCTCTTAAAGCCGGATGCCGTCCAGCGGGGGATTGTCGGCGAAATCATCACCCGCTTTGAGCGGTCGGGACTGAAGATCGTCGGTCTGAAGATGGTCTACGCTTCCGAAGAGCTTGCGGGAACCCATTATCCCGACGATGAAGCGTACCTTTCAACGATGGGAAAGAAGACGCTTGCCGCGTACGAGAAGAAGGGTATTGATCTCGGCCGCACTCCACTTGAGCACGGGAAGATCGTGCGCAAGCAACTTATGGATTTTTTGAGCTCAAGTCCGATTGTGGCGATCGTCATCGAAGGAGCAAACGCCGTCGCCCAGGTCCGGAAGCTTGTAGGCCCCACCGCCCCCGCCGACGCTCCTGCGGGCACGATCCGGGGGGATTACAGCTTTGAGACCTATGAAATGGCCGATACGCTCGACCGCCCCTTGAAAAACCTTATCCACGCAAGCGGCGCCCCGGACGAGGCGGAACGCGAAATCGGCATTTGGTTCACTCCCGAGGAGGTGCATGCCTGGAAAAAGCTCGAAGACGATCTTTTTTACGGCAAGTAGTCAACTATTCCACAGGATAGGGGATGGTATAATGAATTCAGAACCTCTTCTGTGATTCCGGATCTTATTTACAAAGGGACTCCTATTATCGTGCGTTCAGATAGAGAATTCTTATCTTCGGTAAAATTTTCTTTACGATCGCATTGCGGAGACCCACATGGCTTTTAGCCGGGAATCACATATATGAGGTTCTTTTATTTCCACAAAAAAAGCCCCGCGTTGCGGGGCTTTTAAAATTTATGCAGCCTTTTTGATTGAATAATTGCCGGAATCCTTTATTTTCATGAGTTTCAAAAGGTACGCCGGCAGTTCGCCGTTCTTCCCAAACCTCCTTTTTCGCAATCGGTTGATGTCCGTGATGGTCTCCGTATCGTTTTCGGTCTTGCCGAATTTGAAATGGTTTGCGTAGAGTACTGGGCGCCTCCCGCTCTTTGAGACGATGCGGGCGATACCCACTTTCCATCCGATGAACGGAAACACCGAACCTGAAACGGTAACGTTCCTTTTCCACTCGAAATTTTCGAGCGTGCCTTCCAAGCGCGTCGGCCGGGGGAGGCTCTTTTCACCGAAAACGAGATAGACGATTACTTTCGCCCCGGTATGCTCCTTAAGGAGCATGACGCTGTTTTTCCTTCTTTTCTTCTGCACCTGATTTGTCCTCCTTATTCTGTTTTAAATGATGTGCGTAGGGATACCATACCCCCGATTTTCGGAGCCTGTCAACGGATAAATTGATTTTTTAGGTATTTTATGCTATAATAAAAACATGAAAGGCTTGAAGGAATATTTCATTCCCCACGAGGAGAACGGGCATAAACCCAAATTCTTCAGTTGGGAAAATACCGTCCTCGTCATTTCCGCCGCGCTTTTTCTCGAAGTGCTTTTTCTCGTGAACGTCTTTTGGTTTTTGCCGAAGACGAACTATACCGCGTTCATCCTTCCCGGCGTCGTGGTAAATCTCACGAACGAGAACCGCGCAGAATACGGCGCGCCGACCCTGAAGGTGAATGAAACGCTCACCCGCGCCGCGCAGATGAAGGCCGAGGACATGGCCGCGAAGGGATATTTTTCCCATACGGGCCCGAACGGCACGGAACCGTGGGATTGGATGGAGCGCGCCGGGTACGATTTCAGCCATGCGGGCGAGAATCTCGCGATTAATTTCGTTGATTCGGAAGACGTGGTTTCCGCATGGATGCGCTCGCAATCGCACAAAGAAAACATCGTGGACGCCCGCTTTAAGGAAATCGGCATCGGCGTCGCAAAGGGCGTCTACGAAGGGAGGGAAGCGGTGTTTGTCGTCCAGTTTTTCGGGACTCCCCGCGCGGTTTCTCCCGCCGCGGCGCAAGCGGGCGCTCCTGCCGCAGGGAATGCGCCGAAACTGCCTTCAATCCCGAAGACGCAAACCCTTGCCGCCCCGCTTTCCACGCCGAACGTGCAAAACCTTGAAGGGGCTCTTCGTACGGCGCTCGCCGAACCCCATATGCTTCTCACGGGGATGTATACCATCATCATCACGATGATTGCTCTTGCCCTGTGCCTCATGATTTTCATAAAGATCCGCGTCCAGCACCCCCGGCTCATCATGAACGGCGCCGCGATGCTCCTCATGATCGGTTCGCTCATCGTCTTGAACCATTACCTCATGCTTTCGCAGGTGAAGATATTCTAGGCTTTACGCGAGAAGCGTTCTCGTATATAACAAGGGCAGAAAATTAAACCACTGAAAGGAGGCATCGTATGAGCGATTCCAATGAGCTTGTCATTCACATGGTTCGTCCCACGGGTGATGAACCCGAAACGAAATTATTGCATCCGCTTTTCGGGAAGGAAGCGATAACGTTGTGCGGCGAGAAGATCAAGGCGGTTTTCATCGTCGACGAGGGATGGAAAGAGGCGCATACGCATACCGAATGCGCCGAATGCAAAAAGTTGCGGAAGGACGGAGATATACGCACTTCGAACCGCTGGGACGTCGAACAATTCTTGAACGAAAAAGGGAAGGCGCAGTTGGCCGCAACGCTTGAACGCATTGATGAAGAAAATGAACGTATCAACGGGGGAAGGTTGCGATACCCGCCCTGGTTGTAAGGGAATGTAAAAATCCCGCCATCGGCGGGATTTTTTTATTTACCCTTGAGGCTTCGCCGTCCGGCGAAATCCTGGAAGGCGTGAGCGAGCTGGCGTTCGCCGAATGCGGGCCAAAAGGTTTCCGTGAAATGCAGTTCGCTGTCGGCCGTGAGCCACATGAGAAAGCCGGACGACCAATGCGGTTCGCCTCCCGTGCGGATAACGAGATCGACCGCGGGAAGCTCTCCCGTCATGAGGTTTTTCTTTACGCTTTCGTAATTTACTTTCTCCGAGGGCCTTTTCTGTATCTCTTCGATTGCGTGGAGCATCTCGCTCTTGCCGTCGTAGCCGAAAAGGAGCGTGAAGTGGTGGTTCTGATGGGAGCGGGTCTTTTCTTCGACCTCATTTGCCAGCGTCGTGAGTTCCGCGTCTTTCAGCATGTCGATGCCTTTTCCTTTTATCGTGACCCGGACCTTTTCGCGCTCGATTTCTTCGGATTTCAAAATATCCTTGAGTTCCTCCTTCAAAAGGCGGGTCAAAATATCGACTTCGAGTTTGCTGCGCTTCAGCAGATTGTCTTCGGATGCGCCCCAAATGGTGAAATATTTCACCCCCTTCCTGAACGAAGCGGTCATGATTTTCCTAAAATTGTCGACGCCGTGCTTATATCCCGCGGCGAGCGAGATTCCTTGCTTCCTGCTCCAGCGGCGGTTGCCGTCCGGTATCACCGCAAGGTGGTGGGGAACTTTTTCGGATTCCATGTGTATGTATTCTACGTCAACTTTCCATGAGCGCCATAAAAGCCATGTTGATAAGTGACGCAGTCATGCCGAATTATTGAGCATTCATCGCATTATTTCAATGTCTTGTGTGTCGCTTTTATTTTTGGAGCGCAGTGGTGTAAGATGTAAGCAAAGTGGGGAACAGTGGATAAGAATGTGGATAAGTACCCACTTCAGGGGATAACCGAAAAAAGTCGCTATATATCATGCTTCTCGGCGAATACAAACATACGATAGATGAGAAGGGCCGGATGGCCGTACCCGCGAAGTTCCGGGAGAAATTTGATTCCGGAGCGATCATTACGCGCGGGCTCGACCACTGCCTTTTCATTTTCTCGGCGGGGGAGTGGGATTCGCTGGTTCGCAAGCTGGTTGCTTTGCCGCTTGCGCAGGCCGACTCGCGGGCATTTGCGCGCCTCATGCTTTCAGGCGCGGCGGATGTCCGTCTGGACGCGCAGGGACGCGTGCTCATTCCCGAGCATTTGCGCGAATACGCGCGGCTCGAAAAGAATGCGGTCGTTACCGGCGTATATACGCGCATGGAAATCTGGAATGCGGAGGATTGGCGGACCTATAAGGAAAAGACGGAAAGTGCCGCTGATGAAATTGCCGAAAAGCTCGGAGAACTGGGAATCTGACGCGATGAGCCATGTTCCTGTTCTTTTACACGAAACCATAGAAGCCTTGGGGCCGCGCCCCGGCGAAACGTTCGTTGACGGAACCTTCGGTGCGGGCGGACACGCGCTTGCGCTCGCCGAACGGCTCGCGCCGGGCGGACGGCTTATCGCCATCGACCGCGATCCGGAACGCATCGCTGAAGCGACGCGGCGCATCGGAGAGTTTGAAACAAACGGCGTCCAATTTATGCCGGTGTGCACGAGTTACGGGCTGATGCGCGAAGCGATGAACGCAAAAAGCGTGGAACGCGCAGACGGCGTCCTCGTCGACCTGGGATTTTCATCGATGCATATCGACCGCCCGGAACGGGGATTCAGCTTTCAAGACGACGGTCCGCTTGATATGCGCTACGACCGGCGGAACGGCATCACCGCCGCGGAAGTGGTGAACACCTTCGGCGAGGAAGCGCTTCACGAGATTATCCACGTCTACGGCGAAGAAGGGGCGTCCCGCCGCATCGCGCATGCAATCGTCGCGGAACGGAAAAATGAACGGATACTCACGACGCGCGCGCTTGCCCGGGTCGTCGAACGGGTGAAAGGCGCGCCCCGCGCGAAAAGCATCCATCCCGCAACGCTTACCTTCCAGGCCATCCGTATCTACGTGAACGACGAGGTCGGCACCCTCAAGGCTTTTCTTTCAAAAATACCGGAGATTATGGCGCCCGGCGGACGCGTCGCCGTCATCTCCTTTCACGGTCTTGAGGACGCGCTCGTGAAAGACGCCTTCCGCAAACTGGGCGCCGCGAAAAAGGCCGAACTCCTTACCAAGCGTCCCATCGTTCCCACCGAGCGTGAGATTTCGGAGAATCCGCGCTCGCGATCGTCGAAACTCCGCGCAATAAAAATCATATGACGATATTCAATCCCTCCCAGCAAAAAAACAACGTAAAATTCCTGGCGTATTTGACCGCCATCGTTTTGGTCGGCGGCGTCGCGCTCGTGCTCCAATATAACGGGCTTGCCTCGCTCCGCGCCGAAGAACGGAAGCTCTCGAGCTCGATAGAGCGCTCGGCAGTCAAAAATGCAGAGCTCAAGCGCGATTTGTATGCGGCAACCGACGTCCGCGTGCTTGAAGCGGCTGCCACCGCCTCCGCGCTCGTTTTGGAGCGCCGTCCGCACTATTTCACCTATTCCGAGTGATGAAAACGCGTTTCTTCCTCGTCTTTGCCGTCTTTATCGCCCTTTATGGGGGAATTTGCGCCCGCCTCTATGCGGTACAGATACACGGCAACGACCTCTTTACGGAAGAAGCGCGCGGTTCGCAGGCTGACACGCAGGGAATCGCCGAGCGCGGGCAGATCTTTTTCACTGACCGTTCGGGAAGCGACGTGCCGGTCGCGCTCGTAAAGGACTATCCTTCGATTTTCGTTTCGCCCCGCGATGTCCAGGACCCGGGTGCCGCGGCCTCGCTTACCGCGCCCATCGTGCATATGGATGCGGGGGAATTGGCGAAAAAAATCGCGGAGAAAAAAGAAGAGGGGAGCGAATACCTTCTGCTTCTCCCGCGTGCCACCGATGAGGAAGTCGTCCAGATAGAAAATTTGAAACTGAAAGGCGTATCAATCGAGAACCGCCAGGGGCGGTACTACCCGTTCAAAGAACTCGGCGCGCATGTCGTTGGCTTCGTCGACAAGCGGGGTGAAACCCGAACGCCGGAAGGGCTCTACGGCATCGAGAAAATGTTCGATGCGGAGCTCGCGCGCGGAGAGGAGGTGCACCTCACGATTGACCGCGCCATCGAGGACACGGCGGAAGGGCTCCTGGAAAATCTGGTTGCCGAGTACGGCGCCGCAGGCGGGACGATTATCGTCCAAAACCCGAAGACCGGCGAAATCCTCGCGATGGCATCGAATCCGACGTTCGATCCGAACGAATACAACCAGGCGGAGTTGAAGAACTTCTTGAATCCCGCGGTTCAGCTCATTTACGAGCCGGGTTCCGTTTTCAAGCCGCTTACGCTCGCCGCCGGTCTCGATTCGGGCGCGCTGACCCCCGAAACCACCTTCGTAGACACGGGGAGTTTCACGTTAAACGGCATGACCATCCACAACTTCGAGGATCGCGTGTACGGGAAGATAACGATGCGGGAAATGATCCAGAATTCCATCAATACGGGCGCCATCTATGCAGAGCGCCTCACGGGACACCAAACTTTTTATAAATATCTTTCCGCATTCGGCTTTACGGAGAAAACCGGCGTCTCGCTTCCCGGCGAGATCGTGAGCAATTTGCGGAATCTCGTGCGCAAAGATGTGCGCGCCATCGATTTCGGCACGGCAGCGTACGGACAGGGCGTTTCGGTGACGCCGCTCGCCATGATCAACGCCTTTTCCGCGCTCGCGAACGACGGCGTGCTCATGAAGCCGTATATTTTGAAAAGCGAAAAGCCCGAAGTGGTGCACCGGGTCGTGAAGCCTGAAACGGCGAAGACCGTGCGCGAGATACTCGCGTCGACCGTCGTAAAGAACCGCGTCGCGGTCATTCCGAACTACAACATTGCCGGAAAGACGGGTACGGCGTTCATCGCCGATCCGAAGAGCGGGAGGTATACCGAAGAAATGATCCACACGTTCATTGGTTTTGCGCCCGCTACCGACCCCAAATTCACCGTGCTGGTGAAGCTCGAACGGCCGGCGCACGGCGAAGCGGCCGGCCTCACGGTCGTGCCCACGTTCAAGAAACTTGCGGAGTTTCTCCTGAACTACTACCATATTCCACCAGATAACCTCGAGCAGTAACGCGATGAAAAAAATACTCGTGCGCGTTCTCGAGTCGGTCCTGAAATATCTTGCCCGGCTCATTGTCGCGCGCTATGAACCGGCGATTATCGCCATAACGGGAAATGTCGGCAAAACCTCCGCAAAGGAGGCGATTGCGCGCATCCTGAAGAACGAGCGCATCGTCAGGGCGCCTTCGAAGAATTTCAACAACGAACTGGGCGTCCCGCTTTCCATCATCGGCGATTTCGGGACGCCCTCGGGTCTCGGCTACTGGGTGCGCGTCATGTGGACCGCCTTCCGGCAAATCGTCACGCGGAACAAGGAATACCCGGAGGTGGTGGTCCTTGAGTACGGCATCGACCGGCCGGGCGACATGAAGCGCCTCCTTGAGATTGCGAAACCCCATATCGGCGTATTTACGGCGATGGGGGAGACGCCGGTGCACATCGAGTTTTTCACGGGAACGGACGCCATGTTTAAGGAAAAGGCGAAGCTCATCGCCGCGCTCCCGGCGACGGGGTTTGCCATTCTGAATGCCGACGATGAACGGGTGCGTTCGGCAAAGTCCCTTACACGCGCGCATACGGTTACTTTCGGCTTTTCGCCGGAGGCGCATGTGCGCATTTTGAATTTCAGGTATTTTGTGGAAGAGCACGCGATGGGCGTGAGTTTCAAACTCTCCTACGGCGGGAGCGTGGTCCCGTTCCGCGTGGTGGGCTCGCTCGGCAAATCAGCCGCCTACTCGATTGCCTCGGCGGTTTCGATCGGCCTGCTTTTCAATGTGAATCTTTTGAACGCGAGCCAGATTTTCTCGGAGTTCCTCCCGCCCAAAGGCAGGAAGCGCGTCTTGAAGGGCGTGAAACAGTCGCTCGTGATTGACGACACCTATAACGCCGCTCCGCTCTCGATGGAAGAGGCGCTCGCGGTCTTGAAATCGGTGCCGGCGAAGCGAAAGATTGCTGTCCTCGGAGACATGCTGGAACTCGGGCCCCGCACGCTCGAAGCGCACGAAAGCGTGGGACGCATGGCGCGCGACAGCGCCGACCTGCTTTTCACCATCGGCATTCGCGGGAAGATTATCGGCGAGGGAGCCGTTGCGGCAGGCATGCCGAGAAAAAAGATATTTTCATTCTCGAACGTGCACGAGCTTGCCATGCAATTGGCGCAGAAGGTCCAGCGCGGGGACGTGATACTCGTGAAGGGCTCGCAAGGCGTGCGTCTTGAGCGCGTGGTGAAAGCGTTGCTTCCGGACGTAACGCAGGCGGAGAAATTGCTGATTCGCCAGGAGCCTGAGTGGTTGCGCAAGCCGGGGCTTTACGATTAAATGAATTCCGTTGGCCTCATCGTCTAACGGCTAGGACATTGCCCTCTCACGGCAAAAATCGGGGTTCGATTCCCCGTGGGGCTACTTACACTAAAACAACTCCTTTCAAGGAGTTGTTTTAGTGTGGGTGCTCAGGGAATCGAAGCGTATGGGGTCGGGAGCGGCGCAACGCTCCCGTGGAGGAAATCTTTTAAGAACCGTGGGTTCTTAAGGAGGAGCGGAGTGACGACGTGAGATTTCCCGTGGGCTAAATTCGAAAATGTTTTCGACTAGTCCCGTTTCTCAAAATATTGACAGAAGCTATGATTTGTAGTATTTTGCTTGCAGATATTTTTTTAATAATTTTAAAAAGTGAAATGAAAAAAATTAAATTTAAATTTTTTGAGGAGTTGTTTAAATCTACGATATCACAAGATATACGAGAATATATCACTGCATTAATCAATCAAGCAAAAAAGCATAAGTGCTTAGGGGCTACAAATATAAATAATGTAATTGTATTAGCTCAGTCCGATTCAGATCCTGAGCTATTATTTAGAGATCAACAGAGATCCCAAATGAATCTTATGCCATCAAAAATAGTAGGTCCTTACCCCGAAAAAGAACTCTCAAAGAAAAATTTACGTGCGTACAAAAGTTGGTACGTTATGAATCATTAGGTTTTAAGCATTGAGTCAGAAAGAGGGATTAAGACCCCTCTTTTTTATTACCCCCAAGCCACAATCCGATTCTAACATCCCTATCTGCCGGCCGGTGGGCTCCACGATGGCGCTCAAAACAAAAAACTCCCGAAGGAGTTTTTTGTTTTCCGAAAAAACGGAATTAGTCGGTATCAACGACAATGCCGAAGGATTTGCCATCGGTATCAACGACAATGCCCCAGGCGCGATCGTCGACGACAATGCCCCAGGCGCGGTCGGTATCGACCACAATGCCCCAGGCGCGATCCTCATCGTCAATGAAGCAGGTGATGTAGTCGCCGGAGGGGCTCGTCGGGTTGCAGGTGACTGCCGTGCCAACGCCGTTCGCATAGTCCGCCTGCGTATCGTAGTACGTGTAGGAGACCTGCGAGCTTCCGCCGCCTGCGAGGGCGACCGAAGAGAGGCTGAACATCATTGCCATTACGCTCAAAACCACGAAAAGTTTCTTCATTTTTTTAAAAATAGCTTTTCTCGACCTTTGCACCCATTATACTCTTCCGTTGCGTCAGAGCTGGGTAGGACACCTTGACAAAACTTTGGAATTATTGACTTTTATATGCTTCGTATGGTATAATAAAAACAGTAAATATTAATTAATCAAAAGGAGATAATCATGGAACCAAAAATTCCTGATCCGATTCATGTTGAGTCCGTAAGCGATAACCATCGCACCGTCGTAGTCACGTACGAGGCTATGGAGTTCACTTTTCTTGTCAGCGAAGATGGGAAGAAAATGACACGCATCGGATACAAAAATTACGGTTCGCATGTATATGTAGAACCTCCCCGAAGTATTGAAAAGCAGTGCAGGCAGAGAGCTTGGATAGTGCTCAATACCTATGCCAAAGAGGATAAGGATTATAAGGAAATCCCTGTCACCGAGGCTGAGGAAGAGCATAACTTCCATGAATGCATGGCCTTTTTTGAAAAGGTTTCACAGCCAGAGCTTTTCGCAGCTGCCTAAAGTTGACACCCCCGTTTATCGGGGGTTAAATTTTTCCAGAAACATTTTTTTTAAAAATTTAAGCGCGGAGGCGCCATGGAAAACGAAATAAACATCTTTGCCTTTTTTTATTTTCCGGTGAACGGCTCCGACAGCCGGAATGACATACGAAAAAGCCAGGAGTTCATTGAATATTTTTTTGTTCCCCGTTTGCGGAACGGGTTCCGTCCTCGGCCGGATATCATCATCCATTCGAACGAAGACAAGCCCCTTGCGGAGCAATTCGAGTTTTTTTTCAGAAGCAAGGCGCGGATATTGGTGGGAAACCGCGAATATCTTGAATATCTCAAACGGCAGGAGACGAATGACTGGTCGGTAGCGCCCCATCCGTCCACGGGCAACTTCCTCATCCTTCACCTGGAGCGGGTCGTTCCGTTCGTGGTGTGTCCGAATACGAGCATGGACGAGGAAGAGTATGCTCTTTTTCTGAAGGGCGTGGATGCCATGCATCGGGAGTATTGCGTGGGGCACGTATCCGCTCCATGACCAAAGCCGCCGCTGGCGGCTTTTTATTTGACAGCAAAAACCGAAAGGAGTTCCATGAGTTCAGCCAGCTTAACACGTAGCGCAAACAGAAAGGAGCGTTTTATATGGCAGAAAACAGCATCCCCATCCTCCTTGTGGAAGAGTCGGGGAAGGGAAGCGTCGCCACCGCCTACCACGAGCTTTTCAATGAAAAGTTCGCAGAATTCTGTGCGGGCGGAAATTTGCCGGAGCCATTCCAAAACAGTACGGTTTCTTTTCATGATTTTGCGAAAGAACCGAACCCGCCTCATATCACGAGAAAGGTGGTGATTATCTGCTCGGACGTATCTCCGCATGTTTTTTCCACAATGGACATTCCGAGTTATTCGGAGTTCCACGAGCGGAAAGCGAACGAAGAAGGATGCGTGTTTCTCACTACCCGCTATGAAGCGATCGTTATGGTCATTTCATTCGACCGTATTGTGAAACCCGGAGCCTGCGAAGCGATCGCTACCGCATTGAAAAATTTTTTCACCAAATAAACCGCCATTTCCCGGCGGTTTTCTTTTATCCCGCCCCCGCTATTAAGCGGGGGGATTTATTTGTATACTTTTTACGTAATGAAAAAGCTCATCGTCGGCAATTGGAAGATGAACCCCCGGACGGAGCGGGAGGCTCTTAAGCTTTGCACGGCATCCTCCGCGCTTGCAAAACACCCCGCGTTTGAGATGTGGGTTGCTCCGCCCGCGCTTTTCCTCGGCACGCTCATGAAAAGAAGGGGAAAGATTGTTCTCGGCGCACAGGACGGGTTCCCGGAGGAGAGCGGGGCGTTCACGGGGGGGATTTCCATGGCAATGCTCGCCGAGACGGGAGCCCGTTTCGTCATTGTGGGGCATTCCGAACGCCGGAACGTGTTTAAGGAAACGGATATGGAGATTGCCCGGAAAGTCGAGGCGGCGGCGGGGGCGGGCCTCACCGCCATTCTCTGCGTCGGCGAGCCCCTCGCCGTGCGGAGGAAAGGCGAAGCGGCGGCGAATTCTTTTTTGTCCAAGCAATTGCGCGCGTCGCTTCACGGAGTTTCACCGAAGCTTTTTAAAAAAGTTATCGTTGCCTATGAGCCGGTGTGGGCGATCGGTACCGGCGCGAATATGGGTCCGGCGCTTGCCGCGTGGACGATTTTAAATGTGAAGGAAGCCATGTCGCGAATCGGTTTCTCCATTCCCCGGATGTTATACGGCGGGTCGGTTGATGAGAAAAACGCGGGGGCGTACCTTGCGCTTCCCGTGATAGACGGCCTTCTGGTCGGGGGAGCGTCGTCCGACCTCAAAAAAATGTCGGCATTCACAAAAGCAATTGCGCGCCATGGATAGCGGAACAAAAAAGGCGCTGTACGGAGTGATTTTTCTGCTTCTTGCGGGGGTAATCGTTTACGCGATTGTGCGCCCGTTTTTTGAGGTTGCCCCAAGCTGTTTCGATGGCGTGAAGAATCAGGATGAGGAAGACGTCGATTGCGGAGGAACGTGCGAGGCGTGCGACGTGCTTTCCCTCGAGCCGCTCCGCGTGTCGCGCGAACCGAAGGTGTTTTCCATCGGCGCCATCACGCCGGAGGTCTCTGCGGAAGTAACAAATCCGAACGCCCAATTCAGCGCGCGCTTTCCCTATGCCATCGAGTTTTACAACGCAGACGGACAAAAGATACAAACCCTCGAAGGGACGGCGTCGGTTGCCCCGGGCGGGAAGACGCGTCTTATTAAAAGCGGCGTTACCGTTGCGCAAAACCTCGTCAGCGAAATAAAAGTTGTTATCGGCGAACCGGCGTGGGAGAAATCATTTTCCGCCCTCCGCCCGGATGTCGCGCTTTCGGGGGGTATCGCGACCGAACTCACCGAACGGGGGATTCGCGTAAGCGGTACGCTCAAAAACGAAGGCGGAGGTCCCGTTTCATCCGTGCGCGTGGTGGCGTCCCTTTTTGACGCGTTCGGCAAGGAACTCTTCGTAGCGGAGACGACGCTCTCGGGAATGAAAACCGCGGGCGAACGAGATTTTATCGTCGCGTTTCCGAGCGACGCCGCGCTTGAATCCGCCTTTGACGCGAAAAAATCGAACGTGTGGATAGAGGCTGAGTAGGGTATGAATATCCGCGGACAAAATGCCGACTGGGTGATGCTCACGAGTGTGGCCTTTATCGCCGCGATGAGCATGCTGACGCTCGCGAGCCTTTCAATGGATTTTTTTTGGCGCCAGCTCATGTGGTGGGGCGCCGCCCTCCTCGTGTTCATACTCGGCTTCGTCATCGATTGGAAATGGCTTTCGTCCCAACGCTGGTTTTCGCGGGGGGTGTATGCGGTCGCGCTAATTCTGCTGGTTTTTTCCTATATCCAACCCGGCACGGTGCGCGGTACGAAGGCGTGGATTACGATAGGCGGGTTCCAGTTCGAACCGGTGGAGCTCATGAAGCTGGGGCTTATCCTGGTGCTCGCGGCATTCTTTTCGAAGCGCCACGTTGCCGCATGGCAGGGGCGGAACATCGCCACCTCGTTTTTTCTCGTCGCCGTGCCGGGGCTCTTGGTCGCCGCGCATCCCGACCTCGGTTCGGCGGTCGTCGTCTTTTCCATCTGGGGAGGTTTTCTTTTGATGAGCGGCATTCACGTGAAACGGTTTCTTATGGGACTTTTGGCAGCGCTTCTTGGCGCGGTGCTCGTGTGGACATTCGTCTTGAAGGATTATCAGAAGGACCGCATCACGGCGTTTATTTTCCCCGAGCGCGATCCGTTGGGAATCAACTACAACGTCATCCAGTCAAAAATCGCCATCGGCTCGGCCGGGTTTTTGGGCAAGGGCTTCAAGGGCGGAACGCAAACCCATCTGAACTTCCTTCCCGAAGCCGAAACTGATTTTATCTTCGCGTCATTTGTGGAGGAGTGGGGGATTGTCGGCGGAGCGCTTCTTATCCTGGCGTATTTCCTTATCCTCTGGCGTTTTACCGCCATCGGCGCCCGAGCGCGGGACAATTATTCAAAATTCATAGTCCTCGGCGGAATTATCGTCTTTTCCGTCCATTTATTGATAAATATGGGCTCAAACCTTGGACTCGTGCCCGTGACGGGAATCACCCTTCCCTTTATGAGCTACGGCGGGTCCAGCCTCTTGACCACAGCGCTTCTAGTGAGTATAATTCACTCCACGAAGCTTGAATCCTCAGTATGACACACGTGAGGTAGTTAACTTTTCCGTCCTCATAGGATTGGGGGTCCTCCTGTTCTTCATTTTTTCCGCGGCCTATTTTTTCTACGGGCTGCAGCCGGTGGACGGGATGACGGAGAAGAAGCAGTTCGTAATAGAGAGAGGGGAAAGCTTCAAAGATATCGGTGCGCGCCTTTCGCAGGAGTCGCTCATCAAATCGATTGCTGTTTTTAAAATGTATGCGCTCCTTACGGGTCGCGCGCAAAATATCCAGCCGGGAACGTACGAGTTTTCGAGCGCGATGACCTTGCCACAGATCATGGCGGAGATCACGTCGACGAAGCGCAATGACGTGCTCGTCACCATTCCCGAAGGATCCACCCTGAAGGACATCGAATCGCTTTTGGTCGAGTCCGGCGTGCTTGAACGGGAGAACGCGCTTGAAGAATACGAGTTCGAAGGACTTCGCGTCGCGTACCCGTTCCTCGCGCACGCCGATTCGCTCGAAGGGTTTCTTTTTCCCGAAACCTACTACTTCGAAAAGAACTCGGCTCCCGAAGAGGTGGTGCGGAAGATGCTGAACGTTTTCGAGAAGCGCGCCTGGCCGCTCCTCGCCGACCGGAAGGACTGGTATGAGACCTTGATCCTCGCCTCGTATCTCGAACGCGAAGTCCCGGAGTTCGAGAACCGCCAACTGGTCGCGGGTATCCTCTGGAAGCGCATCTCGCTTTCCATGCCCCTCCAGGTGGACGCCACGCTCTCGTATGCGAAATGCGACGGGAAAATCCGCGGATGTGCCGAAATCCGCGTATTAAGGAGCGATACCGCAATGGCCTCTCCGTACAACACCTACAAGCGGACGGGCTGGACGCCGACGCCGATAGCGAACCCCGGCGAAGCTGCCATCCGCGCCGCCCGCACCCCCAAAGTCAGCCCCTATCTCTATTACCTTTCCTCGCCGGAAACTCAGGAGACCTTCTTCTCCCGGAATCTCCAGGAGCACAACGAGAAAAGAAAAAAATATTTGTCGATATAAAAACAACATTCCTCATCCATGCTTTCATCCGTCCCGCGCGCCACAAAAACGTTCACCTCCTATAAAGGTCATTCCCACACGCAGTCCAATTTCATAGAAATACAGCTCGCGTCCTTCGATTGGTTCATGAAGAAGGGGCTTCGCGAGCTTTTTGACGAGATTTCACCCATCACCGACCACACTGGAAAGGAGCTTGAACTGCATTTCCTCGATTATAAATTCGATGCGCCGAAGTATTCCGAAGCGCAATCGAAGGAAAAGGACCAGACCTACGAAGCGGCGCTTCGGGTGAATTTGAAGCTCGTCATGAACGAGACGAAGCAGTCCAAAGTGCAGGAGGTGTACCTGGGGGACTTCCCCATGATGACCGAGCGCGGGACGTTCATCATAAACGGCGTCGAGCGCGTCGTTATTTTGCAGCTTATCCGCAGTCCCGGCGTGTATTTCACGGAACACCTGTATCGCGGAAGGAAACTCTTCGGGGCGAAAGTCATCCCGAACCGCGGCGTATGGCTCGAATTCGAAACGGATCCCGACGGGTCCATCAATGTGAAGATTGACCGGAAGCGCAAGGCGCCCGTAACGCAGCTCTTGCGTATTTTCGGTTTCGGTTCGAACGAAGAAATTGCGAAGGCGTTTGAAGACGTGGATACCGGCGAGGTGAAGTATATCGAGGCGACTTTGAAAAAGGACGACGCGCAGACGCTTGAGGATTCATATCTCGAGATCCACAAACGCCTCCGCCCGGGCGACCTCGTGACCGTCGAGTCGGCGCGTACCATCATCGACCCGATGTTTTTCCGCTTCGACCGCTACGACCTCTCCCGCGTGGGACGGTATAAGGCGAACCAGCGGCTCAATATCGACAGCAAGAAATCGAAGGCGGAAGGCCTGCTCGTGAAGGACGACCTCGTCCGCATCGTTACCGAAATGATCCGGATGAACAACACGCCGGGCTCGCTTCCGGACGATATCGACCATTTGGGGAATCGCAGAATCCGTGCGGTCGGCGAGCTGGTCCAGCTGAAGCTCCGCGTCGGTTTTGCGCGCCTCCGCCGCGGCGTTCAGGACCGCATGTCCATGTTCGACCGTTCGTCTCTCCAGCCGGTACAGCTCGTGAACTATAAGCTCCTGACCTCGGTCGTTCGCGACTTCTTCTCGTCGTCCCAGCTTTCGCAGTTCATGGACCAGGTGAATCCGTTGGCGGAACTCGAGCACAAGCGCCGCCTTTCGACGATGGGTCCCGGCGGTCTTACGCGCGAGCGCGCCGGTTTTGAGGTGCGCGACGTGCACAGTTCGTACTACGGACGCATCTGCCCCATTCAAACCCCTGAAGGTTCGTCCATCGGTCTCGTGAACTATTTGGCGTCGAATGCCCGCGTGAATGAATTCGGATTCCTCGAAGCGCCGTATTTCAAAGTGGTGAAAGGCGTGGTGACGAAGGAATTGGTGTGGCTCGATGCTTTTGAAGAGCAGCAATACAACATCGCCCAGTCCGACAGCCCGCTCAATGAAAAGTTTGAAATCACGAACGAGCGCGTGACGGTCCGCATGAAGGGTGAGCCGGCGCTTTGCGACCGGAACGATGTCCATTATATGGACGTGACGCCCAGCCAGTCGGTTTCGGTTTCCGCATCGCTCGTGCCGTTTTTGGGACACAACGACGCAAACCGCGTGCTTATGGCTTCGAACATGCAGCGCCAGGCCGTTCCCCCCATCCTTCCCGAACCGCCGCTCGTCGGCACGGGACACGAAGACAAAGCCGCGCAGGATTCTGCGCAGGTCTTGGTTTCCGACGTTGCCGGCACCGTTTCGGAAGTGGACGGGCAGTCCATCTCGGTGAAGACCGAAAGCGGAACGAAAGTCTATTCGCTTTCAAAATTCAAGCGGTCAAACCAGTCGACCTGCCTTTCCCAGCGTCCGCTGGTGAGCCTCGGCGACAAGGTGAAGAAGGGGAGCGTTTTGGCCGACGGTTCCGCTACTGCGGGCGGCGTGCTGAGCTTGGGCAAGAACTTGCTCGTCGCATTCCTGCCGTGGCACGGCGGCAACTTTGAAGACGCCATCATCCTTTCCGAGCGCGTCGCGCGCGAGGACGTCTTCACGTCCGTCCATATCGAAACGTTCATCTGCCAGGTTCGCGATACGAAGCTCGGGCCCGAAATGACGACGCCGGACATCCCGAACGTTTCCGAAGACAAGCTCCGCAACCTCGATGAGGAAGGCATCATCCGCATTGGCGCCGAAGTCCGCGACGGCGATATTCTGGTCGGTAAAATCTCCCCGAAAGGCGAATCCGAACTTACGGCCGAAGAGCGCCTGCTCCGCGCCATTTTCGGCGAGAAGGCCCGTGACGTGAAAGATACGTCGCTCGTCTTGCCGCACGGCAAGCAGGGGCGCGTCATCGGCATCAAAGTCTTTTCACGCGACCGCGGAGACAAGCTCGATCCGGGTATCATCAAGAAAATCCAGATCGAAGTCGCCCAGCTCCGGAAAATCCGCGCCGGCGACAAGCTCGCAGGACGCTACGGGAACAAGGGCGTCATCTCACAGGTGCGCCCCGTCGAGGACATGCCCTTTTTGGCCGACGGCACGCCCGTGGATATTGTTTTGAATCCGCTCGGCGTCGCAAGCCGTATGAACCTCGGCCAGATTTTTGAAACCCACCTCGGGCTTGCTGCCTCGAAACTCGGCTTCCGCGCCATTGTGCCGAACTTCGTCGGCGCGAAGCAGGAAGATGTCGAGAGCGAGCTTGAAAGCGCGGGATTCCCGCGCGACGGAAAGCTGACCGTCTATAACGGCCTCACCGGCAAGGCGTTCCCGAAACCGGTGACGGTTGGATACATCTATATGATGAAGCTGAACCACTTGGTTGAAGACAAGATTCACATGCGTTCGACGGGCCCCTACAGCCTCATCACCCAGCAGCCGTTGGGAGGCAAGGCCCAGCTCGGCGGACAGCGGTTCGGAGAAATGGAGGTGTGGGCGCTTGAAGGCTATGGCGCGTCGCATACGCTCCAGGAAATGCTCACCATCAAATCGGACGACGTGGTTGGCCGCTCCGCCGCGTTTGAAGCGATCATTCGCGGGCAGGAAATCAAGAAGCCGAATCTTCCCGCTTCGTTCAATGTGTTGCTCGCCGAATTGAAATCACTGGGATTGAATGTCACCTATGACTATGAAAAGAGGGCCGATGAGTCGAAATCGGACGAAAAAACGGAAGCCTAAATATATTCCACGCATATGAACAATAAAGACGTGAACGTAAAGTCCCTTTCGATTTCGGTGGCGAGTCCGGAGGAAATTTTGGCATGGTCGTACGGCGAGGTTTTGAAGCCGGAGACGTTAAACTATCGCACCCAGCGTCCGGAAAAAGACGGGCTCTTTTCTGAGCGCATTTTCGGACCGACGAAGGATTACGAGTGCTATTGCGGAAAATACAAGAAGATCCGTTTCAAGGGCGTGGTCTGCGAGAAATGCGGCGTCGAAGTGACGCGCGCCATCGTCCGCCGCGAGCGCATGGGCCACATCGCTCTTGCTGCGCCGGTCGCCCACATTTGGTTTTTGCGAAACGTGCCGTCCAAACTCGGCCTGCTTTTGAATATTTCCGTTTCCAAACTTGAGAAGGTCATCTATTACGCGGCCTTCATCGTGACGGCGGTGGACGAAGAGAACCGCAAGCGCACGATCTCGATGCTCGATTCCGAATTCAAATCGCTTTCCGATTCGAAGGAAATGAAAGACGTTTCCGCGAAGGAGCTGAAGGAGCGGCAGAAGCGCATCAAGGAAGTCCTGCAGACACTCCAGCCCGGCCTTATCCTTACCGAATCGGAGTACTACATGCTCTCCGAGCAGTTTGGCGACGTGTTTGAAGCCGACCGCGGCGCCGGCGCCATCCGGAAGATCTTAGAACGGCTTGATTTGAAGAAGATCGCCGTCGAGGTGAAGAAGGACTTGGAAACCGTCCGCGATGCAAGCCGTGAAAAGCGCTTGCTCCGCCGCCTCCAGCTCGTGAAGGCGCTGATGAAGGGGGGAGTCCGCCCCGAGTGGATGATTATGACGAATTTGCCGGTATTGCCGCCGGAGCTTCGCCCGATGGTTGCCTTGGACGGCGGGCGTTATGCGACGGCCGACTTGAACGATTTGTACCGCCGCGTCATCAACCGCAATAACCGCTTGAAGAAGCTCATTGAGCTGAAATCACCGGAAGTCATCATCACGAACGAAAAGCGCATGTTGCAGGAGGCCGTGGATGCATTGATTGATAATTCGCAGCGCATGGGTGTCCAGTTGCTCTCGTCCCGCCGCCGCCCGCTCCGCTCGCTCGCGGACATGTTGAAAGGCAAGCAGGGCCGGTTCCGGCAGAACCTGCTCGGCAAGCGCGTCGACTATTCCGGCCGTTCCGTCATCGTGGTCGGCCCGGATTTGAAACTCGACGAATGCGGTTTGCCGAAGGAGCTTGCGCTCGAGCTCTTCCGCCACTTCGTCATCAACAAAGTCATCGAACGGGAGTATGCGTACAACATGAAGCAGGCAAACCGCTTCATCGAACAGCGCAGTCCCGAAGTGTGGGCGATCCTCGAAGAGGTCATCCAGGACAAGCGCGTGCTTTTGAACCGCGCGCCGACCCTGCACCGCTTGGGCATCCAGGCGTTCCGCCCGCTTCTCATCGAAGACCTGTGCATCCGCATCCCGCCGCTCGTCTGCGAGGCCTTCAACGCCGACTTCGACGGTGACCAGATGGCCGTCCACCTTCCGCTCACCGACGAGGCGCAGTATGAAGCGAAGACGCTTATGAACTCCGGCACGAACCTCCTGAAGCCGGCAAACGGCGAGCCGATTACGCGCCCGACCCAGGACATGGTATTGGGTTCGTACTTCCTCACGAAGGTTGTTCCGGGCGCCACCGGCGAAGGGAAAGTCTTTTCGTCTGTCCGCGAGGCGCTTATCGCCCATGAAGAGGGCGTGCTCGATTTGAACGCGCTTGTGAAAATCGAATTTGAAGGCGAGATCAAAGAAACCACCTACGGCCGCATCATTTTCAACAGTGTCCTTCCGGAAAATTTCCGTTTCGTGAACGAACTGGTCGGCAAGAAGGCGTTTTCGCGCCTCATCAGCGAAATCATCGAACTCGTCGGCATCAAGGAGGCCATGGAGTATCTTGACGGCATCAAGAACCTCGGTTTCGCCTACGCCACCATCTCCGGCGTTACCTGGTCCACGGCCGATACCATCATTCCGAAGGAAAAAGGCGCAATCGTGAAAGAAAGCGAAGCGCGCATCGACATTATCGACTCGCAGTATGAAGAGGGTCTTCTGACGGAAAGCGAGCGGAAAGAAAAAAGCATCGAAGTGTGGAACGACGCCCGCGATAAGATTGCAAAGCTTATTCCGCAGGCCTTCGATTCCCAAAATCCGATTTTCTCCATCTTCGATTCCGGAAGCCGCGGTTCGTGGCTCCAGCCTATCCAGATGATGGGCATGAAGGGACTCGTGCAGGGCTCGACCGGCGACACCATCGAACTGCCGATCAAGTCTTCCTATAAGGAAGGGTTGGGTATCCTTGAATACTTCATTTCGACGCACGGTGCCCGCAAAGGTTCCACCGACACCGCTTTGAAGACGGCGACCGCCGGGTATCTCACCCGCCGTCTCGTCGACGTTTCGCAGGACCTCATTATCCGCGAGGAGAGCTGTTCGGACGACGAGGGCTTTGAAGTGCCCCGCGGCGACGGCGAGAAGTTCGGGTACAAGTTCAGCGACCGCATTTTCGGCCGAACGTCAGCACAGGAAATCCGCATCGACCGCAAGGTCGTCGTGAAGAAGGGGAACATCATCGGCCGTGCGGAAGCCGAAGCGATTGAGAAATCCGACATTGCCTCGCTCCGCGTTTTCTCGCCGGTCCGCTGCAAGGCTGATACCGGCATTTGCGCAAAGTGTTTCGGCCTTGATCTCTCGCGCAACAAGCCCGTTGATATCGGCGAATCGGTAGGTATCATCGCCGCGCAGTCCATCGGCGAACCGGGTACCCAGCTCACCATGCGCACCTTCCACATCGGCGGTATCGCGGGTATCGATATCACGCACGGTTTGCCCCGTATCGAGGAAATCTTCGAAGTCCGCCCGCCGAAGGGCAAGGCGCCGCTCGCGAAGGAAGAAGGCGTCGTCTCGGCGATCGAGGAGCGCGGATTGTCCAAAGTCATTTCCGTGCGCTCGCTCAAAAAAGCCGCAAAGACGACGAAGCGCAAGAGCGCGAAAGACGGCATCGTGGAATACGTGGTGCCGCTCTATGCGATGGTCTTCGTAAAGGAGGGAGATACCGTGAAGAAGGGCGACCAGCTTTCGGAAGGCCCGCTCGATATCCGCGAAGTGCTCGTGTACCGCGGACTTGAAGCCGCCGAGCGCTACATTATCGACGAAGTCCAGAAAGTGTACGTTCCGCAAGGTACGACGATCAGCGATAAATACGTCGAGATTATGGTGCGCCAAATGTTCTCGCGGGTCGTTATCAAGGATTCGGGCGACACCGACTTTATCGTCGACGAGATCGTCGAGCGTCCGAAGTTCATGGCGGTGAACCGCGCGATGCGCGCAAAGAAGAAACAGCCGGCGAAAGCCGTGGTGCGCGTGATGGGTATCACCCGCGTTTCGCTCACCTCGGACAGCTTCCTCTCGGCGGCGTCCTTCCAGGAAACGAGCCGGGTCCTCGTGAATGCCGCCGTACAGCGCAAAATCGACAATTTGAACGGTCTCAAGGAGAACGTCATCATCGGCAAGCTTGTCCCCGCCGGTACCGGCATCCGCGGGTTCGACGAGGGCTTTGTGAAGCGCGTGTATGAAGTTCCGGTTCCGCCCGAGGAAGCTGCAGGAGAGCCGGCTAAAGTTGACGTTCCCGCCAATTAACTATATCCTTCACCCCGTACATGGAGACCAACGAACAGATCAAAAAAGAATACGTCGCGTCGTTTCTCACGCTTGAAGAAAGCGGAGCGCGCGCGCGGGCACTCGTCGAGAAAAGCGGCGGGGAAGTGACGCACGTGCCGGAATTCGCCAAGGTGCGCCTGGCCTACCCCATTAAGAAACAGCAGTTCGCCTTTTCCGGGAACATTTTTTTCAACGCAACCGGTAATCCCTCCCAAAAGATCTCGGCCGGATTGAAATTCGAGCCCGAAATCCTCCGCGTTATGGTCCTCATAAAGCCTCCGGTTATCGAGGAAAAGCGCCAGGATCCGGAGGAGGTGGCGCGCGCCAAGGCCCGCCGGAGGGGAGGGGAAAAGGGCGCTCCGCGCAAGTTCCATACGGAGCTCTCGAACGAGGCCCTTGAGAAAAAGATAGAGGAAATATTACAATAAGACCGTGAATATCAATAAAGTCTTCCTCATGGGAAACCTGACCAGGGATCCCGAATTCCGCCAAACGCCGACCGGACAGTCGGTGTGCACGGTTTCGATTGCGACCAACAGCTTTTTTACTTCGCGCACGGGAGACAAACAAAAGAAGACGGAGTTCCACACCATCATCCTGTGGGGCCGCCAGGCGGAAATCGCAAACCAGTTTTTGAAGCGCGGAAGCTCCGCGTTCTTCGAGGGGAGGTTGCAGAGCCGTTCGTGGACGGACAAGGAAGGCAAGAACCGCAAGGTGACGGAAGTTGTGGCTGAACGGATGCAACTTGGTCCGCGCAATTCCGGCGGTTCGCCTGCGGGAGGCGATGCGGATAATTTCCGCGACCAGGAACCGGCCTTCTCGCCGGACGAGATGAAGGACGATGCCTTTCCCGAAATAAACATCGACGACGAAATCAAATCAGAGGATATTCCATTCTAAAATTATGCCCAGCAAAGCCCCCAAACAGTGCTTTTTCTGCTCGCAGAACGTCCAGCAGATCGACCACGAGAACGTAGAGCTTCTCCGCCGATTCATTTCGGCCCAGGGGAAGATCATCGATCCCCGCCACACGGGCGTGTGCGCGAGCCATCAGCGCAATCTCGCGAAGACGATCAAGCGTTCCCGCGCGTTCGGCCTGATGCCGTTTACCCGGAAATAAGCCCCCTCCATGGCGCTCGATCTTCTTCTCTTCGAGCTCATCCACTCGTTTCTCGAGCGCTTTTCTTTTTTGAAATTCATCGCGCTTTTCTTTTCGGTGTATTTTCCGTGGGCGGTGGCGTTCCTGCTTTTCATCGTCTATTTGCGCGAAAAGGACCGCCGAAAGCGCGTGCGGTATTCCCTTTTTACGGCGCTTCTGCTCGTCCTTTCGGCGGGTGTCGCCGGCACCGCCATTAGGTTTTTTTCGTCACGTCCGAGGCCGTATGAAACGCTGGGTTTTGAGCCGGTTTTCACCGCTTTGGGGACATCATTCCCGTCGCTTACGGCGGTTGTCATGTTTGCCATGGCGTTTGCCGTTCTCTATGCCCGCCCGCATCGTGCGAACATTTTTTTCATTTCCGCGATCCTGGTGTCCCTCTCGCGAATCGCTTCGGGCGTCGAATGGCCGATGGATGTCCTTGCAGGTTTTTTCCTTGCCTTCGCGGGCTACTATTCGCTGAAGGCTTTCGGGAAGGACTTTCTCGCTCACAAGACCGAGGTATAATCATCTCATGGTTAAAAAGACGACGCTTTTCAACTTCGACCTCCAGTACGAGGACGACGCGAAAGAGGGGCTGTACCATCTTCGCGAACGCCTTGAGCCGGTCGAGGCGAAGGTTTTTTTTGAAGCGGCCCGGCGCGCACGCACGAAGTCGTGCGAGTTTGAGGATAAGGCCGGACGAAACTATACCTTGTGGTACAAGGAAAATAACGATTATATTCTCACGCGCCGGAAGGAATAACTATGGCAACGATTCCCCAGGCCGTCTTTTCCGTTTCGGAATTCATCGAATATGTGAATGTCGCCCTGAAACGGGAGGGCGGGCATGCCGTGCGCGGTGAAATTGCGAACGTAAAGGCATCGCCTTCGGGCCACGTCTATTTCGATTTGAAGGATGCCGATTCGGGGAAGCACGTCCTGCAATGCTGGGTGTGGAAATTCCGCCTGCCGAAATACCGCCACCTCATCGAGAACGGCCTGGAGGTCGAGCTTCGGGGTGAGGCGAAATTGTGGGAAGGCGGAAAGTTTTCCTTCCTCGCCGAGTCGGTCGTTCCCGTCGGGGAAGGCGCGCTCAAAAAAGCGTTTGAAGAGCTCAAAAAAAGGCTTGCTGAAAAAGGATATTTTGATGCCGACCGGAAGCGCGCCATACCGAAATTCGTCCGGGTGATAGGGGTTGTTACTTCCACCCACGGGGCGGTCATCGAGGATTTCCGAAAAAACCTCGGCAAGCACGGTTTCAAGGTTTTGGTGGCAGACGCGCGAGTGGAAGGGGACGAGGCGGAGGGTTCCATCATCCGCGCCCTTGAGGCGTTTAACCGCCTTGCAAAGCCCCCGGAAGTGATTGCGCTTATCCGCGGGGGCGGCTCGCTTGAAAGCTTGAAGGCGTTCAACAGCGAAGCGGTCGCCGAGGCTATCGTGGCGTCCAAGGTGCCGGTCCTCACGGGCATCGGGCACGAGACGGACGAGACAATCGCCGGCTTCGTTTCGGATCGCGATTTTTCGACGCCCACGGCAGTCGCCAAGTTCTTGTGCGAAGAGTATGACCGTCTCTTCGAATTCGTGAAGCGCCTGGGGGAGCGTTTGGAGGTCGCCTACGCCTCGCTCATCTTTGAATTGCGCCACGGCATCCTGTCGCGGGGGAATTATCTTATCGGCGCGGCGGGGCGCGTCTTTGCCGCGTTTGCCGCGGTCGAAGAAAAGCTTTCCATTGCGGGGAATTTCTATACCCGCACCTTGGCTGAGCTGCGTGCGAAGGTGGATTCCTTCGATTCCGCCCTCGGATTCCTGAACCCAGAGGGGATTTTGGAAAAAGGATATGCCTTGGTCTATAATGAGAACTCTTCGATTATCCGCGCTGCCGCAGATGTGGCGCCCGGGGACCGCCTCTCCATCCGCCTGCGGAAGGGAAGCGTAAAAACCCGCGTCGAAGGAACTGAAGCATAACTATGCCGGCCAAAGAAAAAGAAAACCTGAAGGACGTCCTTGCGAAGCTCGATAAGATCGTCGCGGATTTGAATTCGAAGGACGTGGACGTCGAGAAGGGACTTGAGAAGTTCAAGGAGGGGGTAGCGCTCGTGAAGACGGCGCGCGAACGGTTGAAAAAAGCCGAGAATGAGTTTATAAGTCTTAAGGAGGAATTGGAGGAGGATTCCGAATAAAAGCCACTTTAGCTCAGCTGGTAGAGCAGTGCTTTCGTAAAGCAAAGGTCCCCGGTTCGATTCCGGGAAGTGGCTCAGATGTAAAAATACCGTCTTATGACGGTATTTTTACATCTGTAGCATTTCGGAATCGAAGGGAAAAGGCGGTGGAAAAACACTTGTTTTTCCAAGACGTAGGATTCGCGAAGCGAATAATTGGAACCGAGGGGTTCAAAAAAATTCCGTGGATACGGAATTTTGTGAGATTCCTGAAGTGGTATTTTAAGCGACATGAGATTCCGAAGTGGCGCATTCGGCGGATTGTTCGATTGTAGAGAATAATTACTTTGACATAAGTTAATAAATATTTTATTTTATATCCAGTAAATTTAATAACTTATTGGAGAAGCATAATGATAACTTCGCACAAGGAAGCGGTGATTTATCTCATCAATAATTGTCCTGTTTTTTTATCCTCTATTCGAGGAGGGGGAGGCATGAGTCAGTCCATGTTTAAGACAGTGATTCCCGTCCTTCTTCCCGAGGTCGATGAACTCTATTTTACTTTCCAGAAAGAAGAGCGCTCTTTTTCCTATCGATTAGGTTTATGGCTTGAGAACCCTAATGTAATCAGGGATGGTAAGATAGATGCGGATAGCCCTCTTTTTTCTGATAAGAATAGTTCATCCATCTTCATTTCATCTCCCGCGTTCTTTGAGGAATTAGAGAGGTATTTAGGGATCAAAGATCCTCGCATTCTTTTTGATAATGGGCAGGGTCGTTGGTGGGATTTGAAGCAGGTAAGGATATATACTTTGAAAGCCGCATAGTTGCGGCTCTTCTTTTTAGGGATAATTGACTCCTGGTGGAATTTACTATAAAACATAGCCAGTATTTCAAATTTAAAAAAGGAGTTCGAATGCCGTACGTATTCATGTTCTACGAGGAATCAGCAAAGGGAGATGCAGAGGAACTCGCACGCTTTCTTCCCGTAACGCTTTCCAAGCATCTTTCCGTCTCAACGGAAGAAGGAAAGGAAGGCTTCCTCAAGCCCGAAGATATCAAGGTAAAGCCTCGGCAACATAAAAAAATGGACGTACATTCCCAGGTGATTGAAATCCTGGTTCTCGCGCATGATTATCCCGAGAGAAAAATAAATCTTGAGGAAAGGAAGAATGCAGTCCTGGAAGATATCAAAAATTTTTGCCTAGCCACTCATGCAGATAAACTGGATTCATCATTGTGGATTCTTCTGATGCCAAGCGCTTTCGGCAATTTTGCGTGCGTTGTCATCTAAGCCCATTCGTGGGCTTTTTTATTTTTTACGCATTCCTGGTACAGTGAGACTCATGAGTTTCACGCCTCCCGAAGCAAAGAAGAACGGCGCGTATGTGACGGTTTTTGCCGGCGCGGGTGGCGACGATGCCAAAGACTGGGCGGGGATGCTCCTCAAGATGTATATGCGTTTTACCGAACTGAAAAAGTGGAAGTGGCGGGCGGTGAACGACAATACCCTCGAGATTAAGGGTGAGGGGTCGTATGAGCGTCTCCGGGGGGAATACGGCGTCCACCGGCTGGTACGCATCTCTCCCTTCGACGCAAAAAAGCTCCGCCATACCTCATTCGCCCTCGTCGAAATCCTGCCGGTGCTTCCGCCGGTCGAGACATCAAAACTGCAGATTCCCGAAAGCGATTTGAAAATCGAGTTCACGCGCTCATCCGGTCCGGGCGGGCAGAACGTGAACAAGGTGGAGACCGCTGTGCGCGTGGTGCACGTGCCGACCGGCGTTGTCATTCTCTCGCAGGCCGAACGGAGCCAAAGCGCAAACCGCGAACGGGCGATGGAAATCCTAAAAACGAAGCTCATTGAGCTTATGAAGGAGAAGCATGAAACCGAAGTGAGAAATTTGAAGACCAAGGTGAAACCCGAATGGGGCCACGAGATCCGTTCGTACGTGCTCCATCCGTACAAGCAAGTGAAAGACCACAAGACGGGGGAGAAAATCACGAAGGTTGAAGAGGTGCTGGAAGGGAATCTCGATTTGTTGCCGTAAACCGTATCGTGTATAATGGCTTCATCTGCGTGTGAAGCGCAATCTTTTTTGAGACTCTAGAGCAACACCCATGATTATCTTCCAGAACGTCACGAAGACTTACAATCACGATACGGTAGCCTTGGACAAAGTAAGCTTTAAGATACAGCCGAACGAATTCGTCTCGCTCGTCGGCCGTTCAGGGGCGGGAAAATCGACTATCATCAAGCTTCTCATCGGGGAGGAAAAACCCACCAAGGGCCAGATTTTCTTCGGTCCCTACGAGGTTTCAAAGCTCCGGTCCGGCGAAATGCCGGAATACCGCCGGCATATCGGCGTCATTTTCCAGGATTTCAGGCTTCTTCCCAAAAAGACGGCTTTTGAGAACGTCGCTTTCGCGCTTGAGGTGGAGGGTCGTACCCAGACGGAAATCAACGAGCTCGTGCCCCAGGTACTCGAAATGGTGGGGCTGAAAGACAAAGCGCACAATTTCCCCACGGAGCTTTCGGGCGGCGAGAAGCAGCGCGTTGCCATTGCCCGCGCCATGATCAACCGTCCCGACGTCATCATCGCGGACGAGCCCACCGGGAACCTCGATCCGTTCAATACCTGGGAAGTCATCAAATTGCTCACGAAAATCAACGAACTGGGAAGTACCGTCATCCTCGCGACCCATGACAAGGAAATCGTGAATACCCTGGGAGAGCGCGTTATCACGCTCGAGCATGGCAGCTTGGTAAAGGACGAACAAAACGGGCGTTTCATTATCGGTTAAATTTTTATGGTAAAACTCCTTCGCATTTTCAAATACGGCATCAACAGCTTCCTTCGGAACGCATGGCTTTCGGCCTCGACCATCAGCATCATGGTCCTCGCGCTCGTCGTCTTCGAGGGGCTCATCATTTTCAATGTCCTCTCGAATGGCGCCGTCGCGGCAATCCAGGACAAGATCGACGTGAGCGTCTATTTTAAGACGAATGTCGCCGAAGATTCGATTTTGAACATCAAACGTTCGCTTGAAGGATTGGAAGAGGTGAAAAGCGTGCAATACATTTCCCGCGACGAGGCACTCGTCGTGTTCCGTGAACAGCACAAAAACGATCCGGTGATAACCGAGACGCTCGACCAGCTCGAGGAGAACCCTCTGCTCGCGTCCTTGAACATCAAGGCGCAGGATCCCCGCCACTATAGCTCCATCGCCGCCTATCTCGATAAGCCCGCGTTCAAGGACCAGATTGAAAAGGTTACCTATGCGCAAAACCATTTGGTCATCGACCGCCTCATCGCCTTTGTGGACACCATCAAAAGCGGGGGAGCAGTGCTTACCTTTTTCCTCTCATTCCTCGCCATCATGATTACCTTTAACACCATCCGTCTCGCCATCTTTTCGAACAGCGAGGAGCTCGCCGTGATGCGGCTCGTGGGCGCTTCAAATAATTTCATCCGCGGTCCGTACATCGTGAACGGCATCCTCTATGGCGTCATCGGAGCAATCGCCAGCTTCCTGCTTTTCATCCCCATTCTGAGCTTCACGTCGCCCTATATTTCAAATTTCATTCCCGAAGTTTCCCTCATGGGGTATTTCAAGAGCCATTTCGTCTCACTCTTCTTCTATCAAGTCCTTTTCGGCATTGGTCTCGGCATTGTCTCCTCGGTGATCGCCATCCGCCGGTATCTGCATATCTAAGCCTAAATCAGCGCGTAAAAGGACTAACGAATATCCGCTCAATTGCGGATATTTTTTTTCTCAATTAGAATCCTTAGGTAAATATCGGGCTGTAGTATACCGGTAGTACGCATGCATGGGGTGCATGTAGACCGGGTTCAATTCCCGGCAGCCCGACACCTATGAAAGTCACGTTGCGGAAAATCACGCCGACCGATATACGTTATTTTTCAAAATGGTGGCGCGATCCCGTGCTCGCGAGGCTCACCAGCGGCTCGAGGGCGCGCAAGGAGGATATTCCGAAATACTTCAATTCGCTCACTGCCTTAAAAAAAGACATTCACCGCATGATTGTTGCAGGACGAAGGATTGTCGGGCATGTTGCGCTCGAGTACCGCACCAAGAGAAGTATGGAGATAATCATCGTTATCGGTGAGAAGCCTTTTTGGGGGAAAGGCATTGGTACAGAGGCTATTGTAAAGATGGTTTCACTCGCCCGGCGAAGGGGAGTGGAGAGCGTGATTTTGGAGGTGCGCAAGACGAATATCCGGGCTATCGCTTCGTACGAAAAGGCGGGTTTTAAGAAAAGCGGGAAAGCGAGATTGAGCCGTTTGATGCGGATGCGCTTAAGTCTGCGCTAAAAAAACCGCCGTTAGGCGGTTTTGACGGTCGCTTTCGGCTTCCGGGTTTTTGAAAGCGTCCGGATGCATTTCGTACAGAGCGTCATGCGCTTTCCGGTCTTCGGGTCGATCGCCCATTGGAGATTCGCCCGCTTTTTGCCGTAGGCCGTCGGGTTATGGTGGCCGCGGAGAAGTTTCCTCGTTCCGCCGCCTTTATAGGATTTTTCGCAAATTTCGCAAGCTCGCATAGGTGTATACTGTAGCCTTTTTTGGGTTCCAGGGCAAGTTTAGCCCACCGTTACCGACCGATAGACGCGCCGGATGAAGTCGAATTCGTAGTATCGCGCCGACGAATCGGGACCGACCTGGAGGATGACGGAAGGCTTGTCCTTCGAGAGGAAAAAGATGGCATTTCCGAATATTTCCGAGTTCGGCGGGATATTCCGGAAATCGTCGCCCTGGAGGACACGGGGAGCGGTAACGCCTCCCGACAAATCGATAATCTTCAAAAATTGCCCGGGATCGACCGCCACATTTCCCGAGGCGTTCGTGATGATTTTGAATCCGACGATGACGGTGCCATCCGCCTGCGAGACGTTTTCAACGATGAAGGTCGCGGGACCGCTTTGGACGACGATGGAGGCGGAGATGGTGATGGGGTTTTGGACGGTGCTCGTGCCGGTCGATGACGGGTAGACGATGGTTCCCGGCGTGGTGATGACGGTGGTGGTCGATGTGCCGCCTCCACCCGATTGCGGATTGGTGACGAAACTCCCGGTCTGCTCCGAAGCGACCTGCGGCTCACTCTTTTTGATAGTCGAGACCGCGATGAAATACGCGCCTACGAGAAAGACAAGGACGCCGAAGGCGATGGAGAGGAGTATCAAAATGGTCTTTTTCATGGTGGGGGGCGCCGATGCCTTTTCACGTGCTATACTAATGCGTAAAGGCAATGGATTTCTTCTTTATTTTTCAGCTCATCGTACTGCTTTTTTCGGTGGTTGTCCATGAAGTGGCGCACGGCCTCATGGCGCTCCGGCTGGGGGACCACACCGCCCGCCTGGCGGGAAGATTAACGTTGAATCCGTTAAAGCATATCGACCCCATCGGTTCGGTGATTCTTCCGCTTCTTTTGGCGCTCATTCCCGGAGGCGTGGTTTTCGGGTGGGCGAAACCGGTCCCGTACAATCCGTATAACCTCAAAGACCCGCGGAAAGGGGGAGCGCTCGTCGCTGCGGCGGGGCCCCTCACGAACATTTCCATCGCTCTCATTTTCGCCGCGCTCTTCCGTTTTGGCGGAGCATTCCTTTCGGCGCAATCCGTCGAGCTTTTGGCGACGGTCATTCTCATCAATATCGCCCTTGCCGTTTTCAACCTTATTCCCATTCCGCCCCTCGACGGCTCGAAGATTCTTTTCGGCTTCCTCCCGCGCAGTACGGATGCCTTCCAGGGCGTTCTCGAGCGGTACGGATTCATTATCCTCATTATCCTCATCTTTTCCGGCCTCAATTTCCTTTCCCCGGCGGTTATGTACCTTTTCCGCATATTCACAGGCCTCTCGGGTTGACTTTTTACCCCCACGCGGGCTATTCTAAATAAGCTCGATTCAGTTAATTGAATAAGCAAACCGCTTATTTTTTTATGCCGACGACCTATCAACTCATCAAAAAAGGAAGAAAAAGCGCCCCGAAAAAGAAGAAGGCGCCGGCTTTGGGTTTGTATTTCAACTCAATCCATAACAAGCCCGTCAATTCCGCGTCGCCTTTCAAGCGCGGCGTGTGCATCAAGGTTTTCACCACCACCCCGAAAAAGCCGAACTCAGCCCTCCGCAAGGTCGCCCGCGTGCGCCTTACGAACGGCATGGAAGTCACAGCCTATATTCCGGGCGAGGGACACAACCTCCAGGAACACTCCGTCGTCGTTATCCGCGGAGGCCGCGTGAAAGACCTTCCCGGCGTCCGCTACCACATCGTCCGCGGCGTCTTGGACACGCAGGGAGTTGCGAAGCGCAAACAACAGCGCTCGAAATACGGTGCGAAAAAGGAAAAAAAATCATAATTTGAAACATGCGCAAAAGAGGTTCCTATAAGAAAAACGTTTTGAAGGGCGATTTCCTCCACAATCGCGTGGATGCCGCCCGTTTCATCAACTATCTCATGGCCGACGGCCAGAAGGCGACGGCTGAAAAGGTTTTCTACGCCGCCCTCGCGGAAATCGAGAAGGCGACCAAGGAAGACGCCGTTGCGGTCTTTGATAAGGCTATTTTGAACGCTTCGCCGCTCGTGCAGGTCGTTTCGAAGCGCGTGGGCGGTGCGAACTACCAGGTTCCCCGCGATGTGCGCCCGGAACGCAAGTTTTTCCTTGCAAGCCACTGGATCATCGAAGCCGCGCGAAAGCGCAAAGGCGCCCCGATGGGCAAGAAGCTCGCTGAAGAGCTTATCGCCGCCGCAAAGAACGAAGGCACCGCCATCAAGAAGAAGCAGGACACGCACCGCATGGCCGAAGCGAACCGTGCATTCGCGAGCTTCGTCCGTTAATTCTCTCCTATGCCCAGGCAATATCCTCTTGAGCGGGTTCGGGACATTGGCATCATTGCGCACATCGACGCCGGCAAGACGACGGTTTCCGAGCGCGTACTTTTCTATACCGGCATTTCCCACAAGATAGGCGAGGTGCACGAAGGCGAGGCGACCATGGACTGGATGGAGCAGGAACGCGAACGCGGTATCACCATCACCGCCGCCGCGACCACGTGTTTCTGGATTCCGACGAAATTCGACAAGACCGATCCGAAGTCGAAGGCGCACGAATACCGGATGAACATCATCGATACTCCGGGACACATCGACTTCACCGTCGAAGTGAAGCGCTCGTTGCGCGTTCTGGACGGTGCCGTCGTTGTCTTTGACGGCGTTGCTGGCGTGGAGCCCCAGTCGGAAACGAACTGGCACTATGCGGACGATTACAACGTTCCCCGCATTTGTTTCATCAACAAGCTGGACCGCATGGGCGCGAGCTTCGACCGGAGCTTCGCTTCCATCGTCGACCGGCTTACGAAGAACGCCGTCGCGCTCCACATGGCCATCGGCGAGGAATCGAACTTCGAGGGAGTCGTGGATCTCATGGAAATGAAAGCGGTGACCTTCGAAGGGGACCGGGGAGAGAAAATCATCCACAAGGACATTCCGGAAGACATGAAGGCGGAAGCGGAAAAACGCCGCCATGCGCTTGTCGAGAAAATCGCCGAGACGGACGATGCCTTGCTCGAAAAATATCTTGCCGGTGAGGAGATTGACGTACCCGCCCTCAAGGCTGCGCTTCGCAAGGCGACCCTCGTGAACCGCCTGGTGCCGGTCTTCTGCGGAAGTGCCTTAAAGAACAAGGGTGTCCAGCTCATGCTTGATGCCGTCATCGACTATTTGCCGTCTCCGCTCGATATCCCGCCGAAAAAGGGAACGACCCCGGACGGGAAGGAAGTTGAATGCCTCCCCAAGGATAACGTTCCGCTTGCGGCGCTTGCTTTTAAGATCGCCTCCGACCCGTTTGTCGGCTCGCTGACCTTTTTCCGCGTGTATTCGGGAACCTTGAAGAAGGGGAGCTACATCTTAAATAGCACGAAAAACACGCAGGAGCGCATCGGCCGTATCGTCCGCATGCATGCAAATCACCGCGAAGAAGTGGATGAGATCTACGCCGGCGACTTGGGCGCGATCGTAGGCTTGAAGAGCACGGGTACCGGCGATTCGCTTTCCGACCCGGAAAACCCAATCGTCCTTGAAAAGATCACCTTCCCCGAACCCGTTATCTCCATCCGTATTGAGCCGAAATCCAAAGCCGACCAGGAAAAGATGGGTTTGGCGCTTCGCCGCCTCGCGGATGAAGACCCGACCTTTAAGGTGAGCGGTGATGCCGAAACGGGCGAGACGCTTATTGCCGGCATGGGCGAACTCCACCTCGAAGTGCTTGTCGACCGCATGAAGCGTGAATTCTCCGTTGAAGCGAACGTCGGCCGCCCGCAGGTTGCCTACAAGGAAACCATCAAAGGCACGGCGAAAGCGGAAGGCAAATATATCCGCCAGTCCGGCGGACGCGGACAGTACGGCCACGTGCGCCTTGAAGTTGAGCCGATGGAGCGCGGTACGGGCTATGAGTTTGTGAACGCCATCAAAGGCGGCGTTATTCCGCAGGAATTCGTTCCGGCCGTCGAAAAAGGCTTGAAGGATGCGGTTTCGAAAGGCGTGCTCGCCGGTTTCCCGCTTACCGATTTGAAGGTGACGCTCTACGACGGTTCCTACCACGAAGTCGACTCGTCTGAAATCGCCTTCCAGATCGCGGGCGCAATGGCGCTCCAGGAAGCGACGAAGCAGGCGAAGCTCGTCATCCTTGAACCGATCATGAAAGTGCAGGTGACGGTTCCGCCCGATTTCCTGGGCGATGTGACGGGCGACCTTTCCTCGAAGCGCGCGAAGATCACGGAGATGGGCGAGCGCGGTTCGGTGCGCGTCGTGGATGCCGAGGTTCCGCTTTCCGAAATGTTCGGATACGTGACGAAGCTCCGCTCGATGACGCAGGGCCGGGCGTCCTTCACCATGGAGTTCAGCCACTACGCAGAGACGCCGAACAATATCGCGCAGACCATTATCGAAGGCAAACAGAAGTAATTATCTAGCTAAAACCTCCGCGTATGCGGAGGTTTTAGTTTTATGTGCGGGATATGGGAAAATCTCAAGTCGCTTCGCTCCTTAAGAACCTCTCGGTTCTTAAGCGTCTCCTCCACGGGAGCGTTGCGCCGCTCCCGACCCCATACGCGTTCGATTCCCGTAGGAAGCATGAACCCACGATCTTTCGTGGGTTCATGTTTATGTGCGGGATACGGGAATCGAACCCGTATCTCAACCTTGGGAAGGTCGCGTCCTACCACTGAACGAATCCCGCATTATTGTTCCGAATGAGCTGATGATGTGGCCTCGGGAACGAGGATAATGAGCTTCTCGCCCGGCAATACGTAATTGAATTGCGCGCGCGATTCCTTGAGCAGGTTTTCAGGAATCTTGAAATATTCTATCCGTTCCGCTAATTGGCGGTTTTCCTCGTCGACCCGTTGCTGTTTTTCGCGGAGCTCTCGAACGGATGTTTCGATGGCCTTGCGCTCGCCCCGCAGGGACCACGCCATAATGCCGAGGATCACAGCGACGACGGCAAGTGCGATAAGGCGAGCGCGTTCCATAAGCCACATTTTACGCGAATTGCCTAAAACCTCAACTTGTCCCAGATGGAGGGGCACGCCGTTAAGAGAGGATGGGTCCGTCCTTTTGGTAGAATAAAGGAACTCAAAAAACATGTGCGGAATCGTTGCATACACCGGAAAAAAAGAAGCCCTGCCGATACTCATTAACGGGCTTTTGGCGCTTGAATACCGCGGATACGATTCAGCGGGCGTGGCGCTTATTTCGAGCGGAAAGGTCTTCCGCGAACGGACGGTGGGACAGGTTGCCGTGCTCGAAGACCGCCTGAAGAAAAGTGGTCCTACGGGCCGTGTCGGCGTAGGGCACACGCGCTGGGCAACGCACGGCGAACCGAACGAGGCAAACGCGCATCCGCACGTTGATTGCACCGAACAGGTCGTCGTCGTGCACAACGGCATCATTGAAAACTATAAGGAACTCCGCGATTACTTGAAAAAGCGCGGGCATACGTTCGTTTCCGAAACCGACACGGAGGTCGTGGCGCACCTCATTGAGGATTTTTTAAACCAGGGGCGGGACTTCGCCTCCGCCTTTTTCGACATGCTTTCGATGATACGCGGAGCTTACGCGCTTGCGGTTTTGGATGCGAAAGATGACGGCACGCTTTACGCCGCGCGCCTGGGGAGTCCGCTCGTTATCGGCATCGGCGACGGGGAGCATTTTATCGCCTCCGACCCGTCGGCCCTGGTCGGCAAGACGAAGGAGATAGTCTATTTGAACGACGGCGAGGTCGCCGAGATCAGGCCCGACGGGATGACCGTCACCGACCGCGACCGGCACGAAGTGCCGCACGAAGTTATCGAACTCGAATGGACGCTTGAGCAGGCGCAAAAAGGAAACTTCGCGCATTTCATGCTGAAAGAGATATTCGAGGAGCCGGAAATCATCCGCTCGGCGTTCCGCGGGAGGCTCGATGCGAAAAAAGGAAGCGTACGCCTGGGAGGATTGGAACGCATCAAAGAGAAACTCAAGAAGACCAAGCGGCTCGTTATCCTCGCCTGCGGGACATCCTATTACGCGGGGCTCCTCGGCGAGTACGTCTTCGAGGAGCTTGCAGGAATTCCGACCGAAGTCCACACCGCATCGGACTTCCGCTATCGGACTGAGCCGTTCGAGGAAGGGACGGTGGCGCTTGCCATTTCCCAGTCCGGCGAAACCGCCGACACGCTTGCGGCGGTGAAGAAAGCGAAAGAAGAAGGGCTTTTGACATTGGGTCTCGTGAACGCCGTCGGTTCCTCGATCGCGCGCGAAACGGATGCAGGGGTCTACAATCACGCGGGACCGGAAATCGGCGTCGCCTCTACCAAAGCATTCGTTTCGCAATACGCGATTTTGCTTCTTATCGCCCTCTACATTTCCGGGAAAAGCGCGGAGGAGATGATGGCTCTCATGAAGGAGTTGGAAACGATTCCGGAGAAAATCGGCGGGATTCTTGAAAAAGCGGACACGATAGAAGCATTGGCGAAAAAATACGCCGGGTATCGCGACTTCCTTTTCCTCGGAAGGCGCTACAGCTATCCCATTGCGATGGAGGGCGCTTTGAAGCTCAAGGAGATTTCCTACATACATGCGGAAGGGTACGGGGGCGGCGAAATGAAGCACGGTCCGATTGCAATGATCAGTCCGGACTTCCCGACCATCGCCCTCATGCCCCAAAACGATATCGTTGAGAAAATGTACGGCAATATCGAAGAGATCCGCGCGCGCAAAGGACCCGTGCTCGTTATCGCCACCGAAGGGGATGCGCAGGCGGAAGCGCTCGCCGACGACGTATTTTTTATCCCGAAAACCCTCGAACCGCTCGAGCCGTTGCTTGCCGTGATACCGCTCCAGCTTTTTGCCTACTATGTCGGCGTCGAACGCGGGAACAACGTGGATAAGCCCCGCAATCTTGCGAAGTCCGTCACGGTAGAATAAATCCGTGGCCGTTTTTTACCTTCTCGCCCTGCTCGTCATATTGACCGCTGCCTATGCGGGTCTCCGCGCCGCGCCGTGGGTGCCGATTATGAAACCGGGGCTCGACGCTCTGATGGAGAGCGCGGATATCCGGGAAGGGGAGATTGCGTACGATTTGGGGTGCGGCGACGGGCGAGTCCTCATTCGCATGGCTGATACGGGGGCGAATGCTACGGGGTATGAGGTTTCCCTGTTGCCATATCTCTTCGCCCGCCTTCGTTTACGGGGGAAGAAAAATGCCCGCGCCGTGTATGGTGATTTTTGGAGTAAGGACCTTTCCCATGCCGACCTTGTATTCTTTTTCCTCACTCCGCGCATTGCGGGGAAGATGGCGGAAAAGCTCAAACGGGAGCTTCGCCCCGGTGCGCGTGCGATTGCTTACGTCTGGCCCCTCCCCGGGTGGGAGCCGCGGAAGGTTGTCAGGCGCGAGGGAGTGCCGCCCTTGTATTGTTACGTCCGGTAGCCTGGAAGAAGGCGGGGGGCGGTGCTATACTCGAAATGAATACGAGACCTATGGCTATCGACAAAACAAAAATCGATTCATTGCTCTCGCGCGACCTTTTCAAGGAGCTGGACCTTGAAAGTCTTTCGAGCGAAGAGCGCGCCGGCATGCTCGGCGAAATGGGGAAGGTCGCCCTCGAGGGAATATGGCTTCGCGTCATCGAAAATTTAAGCGCGGAAGACCAGGTCGCTTTTGAGAAGATCCTCGAAGAGAACGAATCGGCGGAAGCAATGATGGCTTTTTTGACGGCGAAGATTCCGAACCTCGAAGCGATCGTGAAGGAAGAAATCGCAAACTTCAAAGGGATTTTGCTCGGCGTGTAGCGCCTATGTTTTCCTTCTTCAAAAAAAACACGGCGCCCGCAACTTCTCCCCGCGCATTCAGCGAGGCGGAAAAAATTGCGATGGTTGAAGCCGCCTACGCGGACTATCTGAAGAAGATGGCTGCTTTGGAGCGCGAACGCGATGAGAAATTCCGCGCGATTTTGAAGCGCATCGATGAACGAAAGGTCCGCGAGATCATGGGGAAAGTTGCCGCATAAGCCATGCAGTACGAAATCACCGATACAAAAAAGAAGAATATAGGAGAACAGCTCGCGGAGACCGCGGCGAATGATGCCGAGTCGTTGGACGACAAAGTATTCGGCGAATTATTCACGGCGGAGGAGAAAAAACTCCTCGCTAAGATAGACGCGAATATCGAGACGGTAAAGCGCGAGGGGAACGGCGAAGAGATCGCCTCGTTTAACGCGGATATGGCGTTGCTGAAAAAGCGGGCGGAGGAACCGAAAGAAGATTTTTTCAAGTCCCTTCCGTGGGGACGCCTTGAGATAGAGAAAATGAAGATACGGGAGGCGAAAGGTGAAAAGCCTCCGAAGCAGGTTGATTTCAATTTTGACGATGAAGTGAAAAACCCGCCGGAGAAACCTGCCTTCATAGAGAAGGCGAATGCCGAATCCGCCCGAGAGGCCGTGCGTCGGTTCGTCGAGAACCCGACCGGAACGGACATCCCCGACATTTCCGCGCTCCCGGAGAAGGAAAAAGGCCCCGCCGATTCCGCAATCCGCGGCGCATTGAAAAAGACCGACGATATTTTAAAGCCTTCGTTTTTGAAGAAGTCTCCCGAGAAGAATGCCGTTCCTCCGGAGGTTCCGCTCACGCCGGCAGTCGGAAGCATGGAGGGAATTTATACGAAGGAGAGCAAATATTCAGCTGCGGAGAAGTCGGCGCTTTCAGACTTTAGGGGCTATCTCGAGAATCCCGTGGGCGTGTTTGACATGAGTCGCTTGCCACAAGCTATGCGTGCTCAGGCTGAAGCCGAACTACGCCGAAGGGGAGGCGATAAGCCTGCTGAGAAGAAAGTAGCGGATGTAGTACGAACACCCCTTCAGGAAAAGATCGCGGAGCGCAAAAAAGCAGCCGAATCGTCCGAATGGAGCATTCCGGAGATAGGTTCGTTGAAGGACATGCGGAACATTATCGACAACAAGCTGCGCGAAGGGGGAGACGCCATCGAGGAAAACGGGAAGACCTATACCTATAACGACATTTTGAATCCCATCGGCGTTTTGAATCATTATCTCGAGAAAGGCCCGCCCCCCGGAGCCGTTTTCAATGTCTACGAAGTAGTGAATGCGTTGCCTGAAGCGCATGGCATTCGCGCGACGGTCGAAGATTATCTCGAAAAGCGCATCCCCGGATTTAAAACTCACGAGTCAGCCATAGATATTCCCGAGGAGATCGAGAAAAAGGAAAGCGAGGAGAAGAGAGAGGAGGAGCCGCTCGCGCTCCATATCCATGTTCCCGATATCGCGATGGCGGGAGAGGCGCCACAAAAGGAAAGCGAGCCTGTTTCTTCCGGCGTGCATGTCTTTGTGCCGAAACATGAAGACGCTCCCGTCGCTGAAGAGAAAAAAGAGGAGGTGATGCTTTCCGCGGCAGAGCTTGCCGTAAAGCGCGGGGGAGCGCTCGCCTGGGAAAAGGAAGGAGAACGGAGCGAGCCGACGCCCGATGAAAAGGCTGAAAAGATTCGCGCCTTGCGCGCAAAGATTGCCGAAGCGGAAAAGAATTTCAAGACTCCCGGTTTTGTCGGCAAGGATGCGTTGGAGAAGGATATTTTGATGTATGAGGATGAGATTCGCGAACTCGAAGGGTCCGCGCCGGAAAAGCCGCAACCCGAAGCGACCCCCGCCGCGCCTGCGGAAGAAGTAAAAGACAAGGAGGGCGGAGAAAAAACCGTCGAGGGGAAAGACGGCGGAGGAACCGAGAAAGAAGCCCAAAAAGCGGAAGCGTCAGAGGATGAGAAGGTGCCTGAAGCGCTTTCGCCGGAAAAGGAAGAGCCGCTCACCTTCACGGAGCGTTTGAACGCCGTGCGCGTCTTGAATCTTGCGGGCGCCGAGGAACTTGAAGCGGCTTCCCGCGCAGGCGGCGACGCGCTCGATGCGTTCCTTCAGAAATTGAACATCGAAAAGATGTTTTCACGGAAAGAAATCCGCGACGCTTCCGCCGTTTTCGAAGCGGAGGAAGCGTACGGGAAGGCCTATTCAAAGGCGGGAGTTTCGTATAAGGAAAACCAGCAGGTATCTTTCGCAAACTTCCTGAAGTACGACGAAAACCTCCAAAAGTCCGGAGAAAATTGGCGCGGGAAGCTTGCCGAATTGAATGCGACGCTCGAGAAAGAGACCCGCGAATTGAAAGAAAAGGAGGAAGGTGCGACGAAAGACGGCGTCGAAGCGTATCTGGGAAGCATGGCGGCAAATGGTTTCCGCCGCCGCCTCGTGATGATGAACGCCGCCGCATACGGCAGGAAAGCCGGTAGGGAGATGGCGGTGGTAAAGGAGGTATTCAAGCGTCCCGCCCTGATGAAATTCGAGATGCTCGGCTCCGACAAGCTCCCGCGCATTTTCCGCGCCGCCCTTGCGGACGAGATCGTCGGTCCCGTCGGCAAGGCGCTCGACATCCTGAGTTATTTCGCGAAACCTGGATTCATGAAGTACAAGCTCGATGCGTTTCTTGAAAAGAGGTTTTTGAACGGCGCCTATAAGAAATACGCAGCGGCGACCGCGAAGGAAAACGCCGAACTTGAAGCGGGAGCCTCGAAGATGTTGGAGGGCGAGTATATCAATTACCGCGATTTGCTTTCGCTTAAGGCCATCGACGGAATTGCTGAGAAGAATATGGCGATAGGGGAATTGCTCTCGAAGTATTTTGAAAAGAAAGGCGGGCTGGCGGAGAAAAAATACCTGCGGAAGCGCTTTGTCTCGAATATGCTTTCCGACCTGGGAAGCGGACGTCTCGCGCCGGCAATGCGGAACCTGCTTCAGATGATCGCCGGAGGCGCGCAGTAAAAAAGAAAACCCGCTCAAGAGCGGGTTTTTTGTTGATTCGAAATCAAAAGCCTAAAATATCGTTCCGATGGTGGTCAGTTTAACCGATCCGCCAACGTTGAAATGAATGATATTTTTTTCCTGCGCCGGTGAATCTTCCGTTTCTTTCGTTGTTACTTTCTTCATACCGACTGACCCAAATATGAGAATCTGGGCGTTTTTGGAAATCTTCCAAAAACCCTCTGCAAGTCCGCCCATATAAGGAGAGATATCTTCCTCCTTCTCAACAAGGCCTCCGATATTGAGCCAGGGGGCTACCCTGACTGTTGCAGTGAAGCGTGCAAACTTTATACCACCGGTGTTGAAGGCGCCTATGCCATACAACTCAAGGGGTTTGAGCCATACCCGCATACTGCCAATGGCAGCGAATTCATATCCTTTCGGGTTTGATTCGCGTTCAGAGCCTTTGAAGCTCTTGGCCGCGCCGGGGCCGACCGTTAACTTAAATTTCTGGCTGGGCATGAAGATGATGTTGGCGCCGAGGATACCACGGTCGTTATTTGCATATCCGAAAATTCCTACGCCGAAAGTTTGTTTCTTATTAAGAAGCGAAACTTCCATCATGCCGCCGTACCTGTTTTCAGTGAGTGGGTTGAATATGCTGTCATTTGCGTCTTTTTGAGGCACTGAGCCCCAGAAAGATCCTTTAAACTGAACATACTTCCACTGCGACTGGGTGTTACCGGTGAAAAAAGAAAGTGAAACCATAAGAACGGTTACAAGAACTGCGATCTTTTTCATTTGTTAATTCTCCTCTTCTTTAGCCCCTCAGGGCCTTTAGTTATTGATAATTTTAGAGATTTATTTGCTGAGGAAATACTAGCATATATAACGACTCTTGTCAATAGGTGTGACACGGGCTTTTTCTAAGGCTAGAGCGGCTCCCGAGGGCTGTATGGTATACTGTAAGAGTCGCAAAAAGACACTAAAAAGGTCATAAAATTCATACATATATGAAGAAATTCTTGGTTATCGCGGGAGCGGTCATCGTCCTTTTCGGGGGCGTGAGTTTCGCATCCGCACAGGTAAGCAGTTCATCGGAATCGAACCTGCTTGCCGACGTTTTGGCGCTTGTCGCCGATTTGGGCCGCGCGGTAGCGGCGCTTATCGAAAAGTTCGATTCCGCATCGGTCGATACGGCTGGTTCGACGACGACGGGTACGACAAAGACCCCGGCATCCGGAACGACCGGCACGAACACGACGAAGGCGCCGGCGGTCGAAAGCTCGACGTATATCCGCGTCACCGCGCCGACGGGCGGGAACCTCGTTCCCGGGAACACCTATGAGGTGAAGTGGGAGATCGACTCCGCTTCGATGGGAGCGCAGGCGAGTCCGAACTTCGTTTCGATCTATCTCGTGTCGCCCGCAAGCGCCACGAAGACCGTGTTGTGGACGGTTTCGCCGATCGTGAAGAACACGGGCGTGTACAAGTGGACGGTTTCGAAGAGCATTTATCCGGGCGAATACCAGATTGCCATCGAACCGTATGCGCGTCCGAACGCGCGGGCCTATGGCAGTTCGTTCACTGTCGGTTCAAACGTATCGGTCCCGCCGACCAGCACCGTTACGAGCAGCATTGTGAGCGTAACCCCTGGCATGATTGATAAGGCGTGGGGTATCGTTATCGACCGCATTACCGGGAGGGTGAGCGCCTTGGCTGGCGTTGAAAAAATCTCCGACCGGAATTTGACGGGGAACGAGCCGGATCGTCCAGGGTGCGGCAGATGGATTGAAGGGTATGGCTACTGGTGGTGCAACGGCGGCTCACACTGCGGTTGCGGCGGCCTTGGAAATGGTGCTCAGGGCGGTAGTGGAACGGGAACGCTCAAGGGAGGACAGTCTTCCGGTATGGAAGTGACTCAGCCCGGAAGCGCGAATATCGTTTCAGCGTGGGTGAAGGGTTCCCAGCAAACCGTAGTCTGGAAGGCTACGTCGGGAGGTTCCTTGCGCGAAACGGACTATGTTTCCATTTATCTCGTAGCGGAATCCGATCTCACGAAGAATATCTATTCTTTCTCGAGGAAAGCGTTCAATGACGGCGATTTCAGGGTGACGGTTCCTTCGACGCTTGCGTCGGGTCCGTACCATGTGGTCGTCCAGTCAGTTGCAAATCCTTCGGTTAAGGCGATCAGTAATGCCTTCTCAATCGTGACGTCGGCGGAAAAGGCGACAAGGGAAACGCCGTCGGGAAATGAAGGGGGTCAGACTGACCAGACGCGCCGGTGCTGCCAGTGGCAGGAGATGTGGTCCGGCTGGCAGTGGGTATGCGGACCTGGCATTTGCCGGGAAGGCGGAGGCACCTAATATTTACCCAATAGTTTTTTCTCAAAGCGCTCCCGTGGAGCGCTTTGATGGCTTATTGACCTATTCCCGATTAAATTGCATGCTCTATTCAGCTAATTAACACTCTGAAGGGAGTTCAAAAATGGAAATAAAGACGTTTTGCGTCCTCGTAATTGCCATCCTTGCCTGTATTCCGGTTCACGTCTCAAGTCAGGGGAATGGTGATGATGGCGAGCGAATCATGGTGCGCAAATTTATAGCGGATGAGCACGTGCTCATTTTCACCAGTAGGGATGACGAGCAATATGAGATAAGGAACGATACGACCTACACCATTGTCCTCCATGACATAGATTTTCTGGAGAATAATCTTATTCTTGTCGAAATCATCCGCAAGGATATTTGGAAGCATAAGAAGGTGTTTGGTTTCGAGAAGTGTGCTCAGGATTTTTTTGATTATTGGGTTGAAATACTTACTGAAAAGGATTCGACCATTTGGTACGATCCGATAGAAAAGACATACACCAGCCGTTATTAAGGAAAGCCCCTTGTGGGGCTTTTTATTTTCCCTTGAAGCGGGGTATCCTGGGTAAATATGCGTCTGGGTTTTTGGGAAAAATTGAAGAAGCCGGTCATGGTGCTTGCCCCGATGGCGGATGTGACGGACTATGCCTTCCGGGAAATCATCGCATCCTGCGGAAAGCCGGATGTCTTTTATACGGAGTTCGTTTCGGCAGACGGCTTGTGTTCAGAAAAAGGGCGCGCGAAATTGCTCATTGATTTGAAATTCTCCCGCCGTGAAAGGCCCATTGTCGCCCAGATTTTCACGTCGAAGCCCGACCATGCGCGCCGAGCGGCGGAGCTCTGCGCCGAGCTTGGGTTTCAGGGCATCGATATCAATATGGGGTGCCCCGACCGAAAGGTGGAGAGGCAGGGCGCGGGCGCGGCGCTTATAAAGACGCCCCGCATCGCTTCAGAGGTCATCCGCGCCACGCAACGTGGCGCGGGGAAACTCCCGGTTTCGGTAAAAACCCGCGTCGGCTATGCGCGTCCCGAGCTTGAAAAGTGGTTGCCGTATATTTTTGAATGCGAGCCTGCCGCCGTCGTCATCCATGCCCGCACGCGAAACGAGATGTCCAAGGTTCCCGCGCGATGGAGCCACATTCGGGAAGCGGTGGAGCTCCGCGATAAATACTTTTCCGGGGTCCGCCCGCTCATCATCGGAAACGGCGACCTCGCGGATAGTGCTGACGCAAAAGCAAAGGTGAAGGAATACGGCGCTGACGGCGCGATGCTCGGCCGAGCCATCTTCGGGAACCCCTGGTTGTTTTCAAATAAAAAAGTTTCGCGGAAAGAGCGTTTTCGGGTGCTCATAAAGCACGTTGAACTATTCGAAAAGACGTTTAAGGGGCATAAGGGTTTTGATGTGATGAAAAAGCACTTTAAGGCCTATGTGGCGGGCTTTGAAGGCGCCGCCGAGGTTCGGGCGGAGCTTATGCGGACGGCTTCCGCGAAGGGAGTGAGGGCCGTATTGAAAGAGAAGGCTCTTCTCTAGCGCCCGTTGATTCAGAGGCCCGCTTCGGCTATAGTGAGGGCTCATATGAACAAGAAGCGCAAAGTTGCCAAAAAGAAGCACCGGAAAAAGGAGGGGAGGAAGGTCTCTCTTCGCTTCCGCGGTTAAGCTGGAAAAGCTCCCTTCGTGAAAACGGAGGGAGTTTTGTTTAGAGGGGGCAAAAAGGTACACTAACCTCACATGGATCCAAAGCGTTTTGCGGAACGATATGAGCAGCTGAATGCCGCCCAGAAACAGGCGGTGGATGCGCTTGAAGGGCCGGTCATGGTGATTGCGGGCCCGGGGTCGGGGAAAACCGAGCTTTTGGCGCTGAGGGTGGGGAATATCCTTGCGAGCGCGGACGTTTCTCCGGGCAACATACTGTGCCTTACCTTTACCGACGCCGCCGCTTTCAATATGCGCCGGCGGCTTGCGGAACTCATCGGCCGTGACGCGTATCGAGTTTCCATCCACACGTTCCATAGTTTTGGCGTGGAAATCATCGGGCGGTACCCCGAGCATTTTTACAATGGCGCCTTTCTTTCTCCCGCCGACGAACTCACTCAAATAACGGTCCTGGAGGCGATTATGAGCGGGTTGGAACATGGCGATCCGCTTCGCGCCGAGCTGAACGGCCAGTTTACGTATTTGAATAAAGTGCGCGAGGCGATAGGCCATATGAAAAAGGCCGGCATATCGCCGGGTGATCTCCGCGGCATCGTCGAGGAAAGCCGGCGGCTCTTGCCGGAGATAGACGCAATCGTATCCGAAGCGTTTGCGTCTCGGATATCGAAATCTTCGTACGGAAAGGCCCACGAAGCGGTCGAAGCCTTGCGTGCGCTTCAGGCGGCTTCCTTGCCGGAGCCTTTCCTTCCTCTTCCCGAGGCGCTCGCACGTTCGCTTACCGAGGCGCTTTTGGATGCGGAAGCGTCAGAGACGATGAAGCCGCTTACGGAGTGGAAGCGGCGGCATACCGCGAAAGACGATGCGGGGCAAACGAGAGTGCGCGAGCTCGTGCATCTCCCGAAGATGGAGTCGCTTTCGCGCGTGTACGGCGCCTATGCGGAAAACATGCGCAAAGAGGAGTACTACGACTATGACGACATGATTCTCGATACGATCTCAACACTCGTGAAAAACCCTGGTGCGCGCCTCGATCTCCAGGAGCGCTATCACTATGTCCTTGTCGACGAATTTCAGGATACGAACGAAGCCCAAATGCGCCTCCTTGCGCTCCTCACCGAAAATCCCGTGAATGAAGGCAGGCCGAATATCATGGTGGTGGGAGACGACGACCAGGCGATCTATAAATTCCAAGGAGCTGAGATTTCGAACATCGTAAGTTTCGCAGAGCGTTATCGCGACCCGAAGCTCATCGTGCTCTCCCAAAGCTACCGCTCTTCTCAGCGGCTTCTGGACGCCGCCCGTTCGGTAATCCAGCGAGGATCCCTCCAATTGCAAAGGCTGTTGCCGGAACTCCGGAAGGAATTGAGTTCGGCTGCAGGGGAAGGTGCACTCGACGAGATTCGCGCGCGAGAATTCCCTTCTGAGGAAACGCAATATCATTGGCTCGCCGCAGAGGCGAAGCGCCTGATTGAAGGCGGAACTCCGGCGGGTAAGATTGCCGTGATCGGCCGCCGGCATCGGGATCTTGAGGCGCTGGTGCCGCATTTCCATGCAGCAGAGGTTCCTGTTTCGTATGAGCGCCAGCGGAACGTGCTCCATGAGCCTCACGTGCGCCAACTGGTTACGATGATGCGTTTTGTTGATTCGCTCGCTTCGCGAAAAGGAGAAGAAGACGCGTACCTTGCGGAAATCCTTCACTATCCGTTTTGGGGGCTTGATCGGAAGGCGGTATGGGAAATATCGCTCTCGGCATCAAGTTCGTCGTGGCTTTTGGCGATGGAGCGCGCAGGCGGGAAGGCTTCGGCAATCGCAGATTTTTTCATCGAATTGGGCGGGCGGGCGCAATATGAGACCGCAGAGGAGATACTGCACGAACTCGTCGGAGGCCCGCAGAGGATATTTTCTGACGAGGACGGCGATGGCGACACGTTTGTCCGAAGCGACATGTTCAGCCCCTTCCGGTCGTATTATTTCAGCCGTGAGCGCTTTCACGGGAAGCGAGCGGACTACATCCAATTCCTTTCCTCACTGCAGTCGTTCATAGATGCGCTTCGCGAATATCGGCGAGGGAGGCCTTTGAAGGTCCGAGACGCCGTTGAATTCATCGAGCTCTACGAGAAAAACCAGATACCCATTCACAACGCAAGTCCGTTCATGAATGCGCCCGCCGCCGTGCAGTTTCTGACCGCCCACAAGTCCAAAGGACTCGAGTTCGATACGGTATTCGTCCTCAACTGCCAGGAAGACGTTTGGGCGAATTCGCGGGCAGGAAGGCGATTCCCGATGCCTTCAAATCTGCCGATTGCGCCTTCGGAGGATTCGATGGATGACGAAATCAGGCTTTTCTATGTCGCAATGACTCGCGCGAGGAAACATCTCTATCTTACGTCGTATCGGGCGGATTCGCGGGGAAGGGAATCCCTTCGCCTTAGCTTTCTCACGCCTCGCGAAGGCGTGGATCATTTCAAGCCGGAATTCCTGCCGCTTCAGGATTTTGCCGGCGAGGCGGAGAAGATACTCAACCGCGAATGGGAGGCTCGCCGCGCAGGGCCATTTATGCCCGACGAGCAGGCGCTTCTCGCCCCATTTCTTGAAGAGTATCAGCTGAACGTTACTCATCTCCATAATTTTCTTGATGTGCGCGACGGAGGCCCGCTCGCTTTCTTTGAAAAGAATTTGCTGCGTTTTCCGGAGCCGAAGACGGCGAGCGGATCGTACGGCTCGGCGGTGCATCAGGCGCTTCAGCGCGCCCACGATAGCATGAAAAAAAATGGCGCCGCTCCCGATGCCGATGCGGTGGTCAGGCTCTTCACCGAATTCCTGCGGCGGGAGCGCCTCAGCGAAAGGGATTTCGAGCATATGCGGCTTCGCGGAGAACGCATGCTCCCGCCGTTTTACGAAAGCGTGCGGGAAAGTTTTTCTCCCGGGGATTTCGTGGAGTTCAATTTCAAGCGGCAAGGAGTGATCGTGAATGGCATTCCGATTTCGGGAAAGGTAGACCACATAGCGTTCTCGCCGGCAGGCATTGCGGTGCGGGATTGGAAAACCGGGAAGCCGTTGCGCCGGTGGGATCCCGCCGATCCGTATGAGAAGGTGAAGGCATGGAAATACCGCGGGCAAATCGTCTTTTACAAGCTCCTCATCGAACATTCGCGCGAGTTTATGGGAAAAGGGCCGGTGCGGGAGGGCTGTCTCGAATTCGTGGAGGCCGCTGAGGATAGCCGCCGCCTGCCCGTCGTGATAGAACCGGCGGAAACCGAGCGGATGGAACGGCTTATCGCCGCGGTCTATAGAAGAATCATGGCGCTCGATTTCCCGGATATTTCCCGATACGCCAAGGATATGAACGGCATCCGGGCCTTTGAGGAAGACCTTTTGGCGGGCTCCTAGGGACCCCCGGAAAATCCACATGGGGAGCCGCCTGAGGGTGTTGACAAGCCCTCCCGGTCCGCGTTAGGATTACTTCCACGGATGATCAGATTCGAACATATGAGGCATAGCGCTTCCCGAGCGGCCTGATTGAAGTCCGCCCGAAGCCAACGATGCCTCCCCTGAGGCGATTTTTTTTGACTGACGTTTGATAACTGAATATCAAAAAACATGAGAAATCAGTTTTTTGAGGTAGAAATACTATCGCACTTTTAGTGTATGCGATTACACGTAGTTGATACGCGTTAAGAAGAAGCGCGTAAGGGTGGATGGTGGATGCCTAGGCATCGTAAAGCGATGAAGGACGCAGCGTAGCGGCGAAACGCCTCGGGAAGATGCGGAGCAATCTGTGATCCGGGGATGTCCGAATGGGGGAACCCATCCCGTTAACACGGGATATCGTGATGATTAAATCACGGAGCTTACCCGCTGAAGTGAAACATCTCAGTAGGCGGAGGAAAAGAAAACAAATGTTATTCCCTGAGTAGCGGCGAGCGAAACGGGAAAAGCCCAAACTTATCTCACTGGTTTGCGCAAGCAAATTACGATAAGGGTTGTAAGGCAGGGATATTTTTTAACTTAGAACGATCCGCTTCGATTTTTCGGAACGGGTCGTTCTGAGGCTAAAATAAATGGTTACAAATCGCTTGGTTAGCAGAAGAGCCTGGAACGGCTCGCCAAAGGAGGTGATAGCCCTGTAAGCGAAAACCGAGCGACCATTATTTCTGTTCTTGAGTACCCCGAGGCAAACAAACTTTGGGGGAATCTGGGAGTACTATCTCCTAAGGCTAAATATTTACGATGACCGATAGTGAACTAGTACCGTGAGGGAAAGGTGAAAAGCAGCCCGGTGAGGGCGATGAAATAGAACCTGAAACCGTCCACTTACAAAGAACCGGAGCCCGTTACTCTGGCATTTATGCCAGAGGGGGTGACGGTGTGCCTATTGAAGAATGATCCAACGAGTTTACGTATGCTGCAGTTTAAGCCGTGAAACGGCGGAAGCAGAGGGAAACCGAGTGTTAATAGCGCGTCGCATTTTCTTTGTGACGTTTGTCCGATAGTCTCGGACACGCGTCACAGGGAATTTTGCATGCAGTATGCGTAAGACCCGAAGCCAGACGAGCTTACCCTGGTCAGGGTGAATCTCCCCGAAAGGGGAGAGGAGGCCCGAACCGGTACATTGTGCAACATGTTCGGATGAACTGGGGTAAGGAGTGAAAAGCTAATCGAGTTTGGTAATAGCTGGTTCTCTCCGAAATAGTTTTAGGACTAGCGTCGTGTAAGAGGTGCATGGGGGTAGAGCACTGGATGATCGTGAAAGGGAGCAATCTCGCGCGATCAATCAAACTCCGAATACCATGTTCCCGTTTCACGGCAGTCAGACTGTGGGGGCTAAGCTCCATGGTCGCGAGGGGAAGAGCCCAGACCGCAGGCTAAGGTCCCTAAATCCATGCTAAGTGTAAAAGGTAGTCATCATCCACAGACAGATAGGAGGTTGGCTTAGAGGTAGCCATCCTTTAAAGAGTGTGTAACAACTCACTATTCGAGGATGCTGGCGCCGAAAATTTACCGGGGCTCAAGCATGGTACCGAAGCCGCGGATTCGTTCGGTCTACGGACTGAATGAGTGGTAGGAGAGCATTTCGTATGCGTCGAAGCCGGACCCGTGAGGGCCGGTGGAGCGTACGGAAGAGAGAATGTTGGAACGAGTAATCGCAAAGTCCGTGAAAATCGGACTCCCCGAAAATCCAAGGTTTCCTCCGCAACGAAAGTCGACGGAGGGTGAGGCGGCCCTAAGGCAATGGCGAAAGCCGCAGCTGACGGATTGCTGGTTAATATTCCAGCCCTTCCTTTGTTTTCGATGAAGGGACGAAGCGCAGTACGATGAGCGCCTTAATGGTTTGGCGTTATTGATCGAGGGTGGCGTGCAGGCAAATCCGCACGCCTGTGTTCAATCACGGACCCCAGAGTAGACACGAAGAGGAGGTACGCCTTCTCTGAGTCATCTGAGCGCGTTTCCGAGAAAAACTTCTAAGGTTAGGACAAAGGAACCCGTACTGTAAACCGACACTGGTGGATGAGGCGAGGAGCCTCAGGGGAACGAGTGAGTCTTCGTTAAGGAACTCGGCAAAAAAGCTAGGCGTAACTTCGGGATAAGCCTTCCCTCGCGCAAGCGGGGGCGCAGCGAAAGTTTCTCTGGCGACTGTTTACCAAAAACACAGCTCCCTGCGAACTCGTAAGAGGATGTATAGGGGGTGACGCCTGACCGATGCGAGAAGGTTAACGGTGGCGGTGATGTGGAGCAATCTGCATTGCTGACTGCCCGAAGCCCTCGTCAATGTCCGCGGTAACTATAACCGTGTTAAAGTAGCGCAATTCCTTTCCGGGTAAGTTCCGGAGCGCATGAAAGGCGTAACGATCGGAGAACTGTCTCAACGAAGAGCTCGATGAAAGTGCGACACCCGTGAAGACGCGGGTTACTGGCAGTAAGACGAAAAGACCCCGGAAGCTTTACTGTAGCTTGGTATTGGGGGTAATGGTGTAGTGCGTAGCGTAGTGGGGAGCCTTTGAAGCCTTCCTTTCGGGGAAGGTGGAGGCGTCAATGAAACACCCATCTCTACATTGTTGCTTCCTAACCTGTGCGGCAAAAACGCATGGGAACAGTGCCTGGCGGGCAGTTTTTCTGGGGCGGAACCCTCCCAAAAGGTAACGGAGGGGCCTATTAAGGTCGGCTTGGCGCGGATGGAAACCGCGCTGTATGTGCAAAGGCAGAAGCCGGCTTGACTGCAAGACCTACAAGTCGCGCAGGCGCGAAAGCGGAGCTTAGCGACCCGACACCGCTTAATAGAAAGGGTGGAGATAACGGATAAAAGTTACTCCGGGGATAACAGGCTGGTGAGATCCGAGAGTCCCTATCGACGATCTCGCTCGGCACCTCGATGTCGGCTCACCACATCCCGGGGCTGGAGAAGGTCCCAAGGGTTTGGCTGTTCGCCAATTAAAGTGGTACGTGAGCTGGGTTCAAACCGTCGTGAGACAGGTTGGTCTCTATCTACTGTCAGCGTGGGTATCTGAGGGAAGCTGTCCCTAGTACGAGAGGACCGGGATGGACGAACCTCTGGTCTATCGGCTTTGCCACCAGGTGAATTGCCGAGTAGCTAAGTTCGGACGGGATAAGCGCTGAAAGCATCTAAGCGCGAAGCCTCTCCCAAGATGAGATACCAGTGCGGAGCAATCCGCACAAAGCGTCCTGGAAGACTACCAGGTTGATAGGCTCTAAGTGTACGCACGGTAACGTGTTCAGCTGAGGAGTACTAATACGCTTTTCGTTTCTTCTTTTTTAATCGCATATGCAAAATATGCGGTAGTATTTCTATCTCAAAAAGCTGATTTCAAAATGGACGACATGAATATTCTTGTTTGCCGGTGTTTTATAGGTACGTGCACCACCTCTTCCCATTCCGAACAGAGAAGTGAAAGCGTACGTATCCGATGATACTAGGGCTTCGGCTCCGGGAAAGTAGGCTACGCCGGCATACAAGAGTGTTTATGGAGAAAAAAATCCGCCCGCACGGCGGTTTTTTATTTTTTTGTGGAACATCGCGGGTTACGGCGCGTCTGCATGTATGCGGGTGCGGAAAAAAGAAAGTTGGTTCCCTCGCGCGGCGCGCGCGTACGTTTTTCGTTTCTTCTGGTGGGTATTTTTGAGGGGAAAATCCTCCGCTCGGCATCTTCCTCCCGAAGGAGGGAAAAGTGGAATAAAGCTTTGAAGAAAAATGAAGCGTTTTTCGAGGGGGCGAAAAAGAGCTTATTTTATGGGGGTAAAATCGTCCTCGGGGAACGCTTATCCACAGGTTTCGTCAATTGCGTAACGTTTTTCGGGCAGTAGAATATCTATAACTCGTAACAAATCAATTATCGTTTTTTACCGCTATGTCTCAGGTTCGCGCTGTTGAGCAAAAAGGTTCGAAGAAAAAAAGAATGGGATCGCCCGTTCCGTTAAAACGCCTGTTTACGCGTGAAGGCACGCATCCGTACGACGAAATCGAATGGGTGAAACGCGACGCAACCGTCGGCGGCGGCAGCGTTTTTGAACAAAAAGACGCCGAGTTTCCTGAATTTTGGTCGCAAGACGCGGTAAACATCACCGCCGCGAAATATTTCCGCGGCAAACTGAACACGCCGGAGCGCGAAACGAGCGTGAAACAGATGATCGACCGCGTGGTAAAAAACATTCGAAAGTGGGGAGAGGATTTCGGTTATTTTGCGGACGCCAACCAGGCGAATGTGTTTGAACACGAATTGACGCACATCCTCGTGAATCAAAAAGGCTCGTTCAACTCGCCGGTGTGGTTCAATGTCGGCATGCGCGAAAAGCCGCAGTGCTCCGCGTGCTTCATTCTTTCCGTTGAAGACAGCATGGGTTCGATTCTTGAATGGATTAAAACCGAAGGAACGATTTTCAAAGGCGGAAGCGGAAGCGGTATCAACCTTTCGCCGTTGCGCTCGAAACTCGAATCGCTTTCGCAGGGAGGAAAATCCTCCGGTCCCGTTTCATTCATGCGCGGTGCGGATTCCGTGGCGGGCATGATCAAGTCTGGCGGAACGACACGCCGCGCGGCGAAGATGGTCGTCCTGAACATCGACCATCCGGACATTCTTGAATTCGTTCAGGCGAAGGCGAAAGAGGAGAAAAAAGTGCGCGCATTGATGGATGCGGGCTATAACATGGCCGACTTGAACGACGAGGCGTGGAATTCCATCCAGTTTCAGAATGCGAACAATTCCGTCCGCATCACGGATGATTTTATGGAGGCGGTCGCGAAGGACGGAGAGTGGAAGACGAGCTACCGGCACGGCGGTGCGAATGCCGCGGAGCCGGCGTATGGCGCCCGCGAGCTTTTGAAGGAAATCGCAAAGGCGGCCTGGGAGTGCGGTGATCCGGGCGTCCAGTTCGATACCATCATCAATAAATGGCACACCTGCCCCAATTCGGGCCGTATTAATGCTTCAAATCCGTGCTCGGAATACATGCATTTGGACGATTCCGCCTGCAATTTAGCCTCAATAAACCTGCTTAAATTCATGCGTGAGGACGGAACCTTCATGGTGAAGGAGTTCAAGCATACGGTGGACGTTTTCATCCTCGCCCAGGACATCATCGTTGACGGTTCCAGCTATCCGACCCCGAAAATCGCGGCAAATGCGCATGCCTTCCGCGAGCTGGGCCTTGGATTTGCGAACCTCGGGGCGCTCCTGATGCGGAAGGGAATTCCCTACGATTCCGAAGAGGGGCATGCATGGGGCGGTGCTATCGCGTCTCTTTTGACCGGCGAAGCCTACCGCTATTCGTCGCTTTTGGCGCGCCGGGTAGGGCCGTTCGAAGGGTATGAAGTGAACAAGGAACCCATGCAGAACGTTATCGGCATGCACCGCGACGCGTCCCGCCAGGTGAATACGTTCCATTTGAAGGATGCCACGCTCGCAAAGTCCATGCAGGAAGTGTGGGACGAGGCATATGCCTTGGGCGAGGAGCACGGCTTCAGGAATTCGCAGGCGACCGTCATTGCCCCCACCGGCACCATTTCCTTCATGATGGGTTGCGATACGACCGGCATCGAACCGGATTTCTCGCTGGTAAAAATGAAGCAGTTGGTCGGCGGCGGGTGGATGAAGATCGTGAATGCCTCCGTAGACGCCGCGCTTGAGAAGCTTGCCTACGGAAAGGACGAGCGCGACGCCATCCTTGCCCATATTTCGGAGCAGGGGACCATCGAGGGCGCGCCGTACGTAAAGGAAGAGCATCTGCCGGTATTCGAGTGTGCCGTCCGCGCGGCGAAAGGCACGCGCTCCATTTCCTGGAAAGGCCATGTGAAAATGGTTGCCGCCGTCCAGCCGTTTATCTCGGGCGCCATCTCGAAGACGTTCAACATGCCCCATGAAACGAGCGAAGAGGAAATCGCGGAAGCATACATGATGGCTTGGAAATTGGGCATCAAGGCGTTTGCCGTGTACCGCGACGGTTCGAAGGCAACCCAGCCCTTGAATACCGCGGCACAGAAGAAAAAGGACACGAAGGACCTCGCATCGCGCGAAGCCGCCGTTCCGGCGCGCAACCGCCTCCCAGTGACGCGCGTTTCCGAGACCCACAAATTCGCCATTGCGGGGCACGACGGCTACATTACGTACGGCATGTACGAAGATGGCACTCCGGGCGAGATCTTCATCAAGATGTCGAAGCAGGGGAGCACGCTGTCTGGTCTCCTCGACGCGTTCGCTATTTCCGTTTCGGTCGCTCTGCAATACGGCGTTCCGTTGAAGCGCCTGGTGGAGAAATTCATCTATACGCGCTTTGAGCCGTCCGGATTCACGGAAAACGCGAACATCCGCATTGCAACGAGCATCCTGGACTACATTTTCCGCTATCTCGCGTCCCGGTTCCTTTCAAATGAGGATTTGGTCGAGTTGGGCTTGCACCAATTCATCCCGGCCGAGCCGCTCGTTGAGACTAAAGAGATCAAGTCGCCGGTCGCAGTTGCGGCCCGGACGGAGGAATCTTCCCGTACTGAATCATCCGGTAGTGCCAAGGTATCGAGCGAGACGTTATGCAAGAAGTGCGGCGGCATGATGATCCGCACGGGAACCTGCCTTACCTGCATTGGGTGCGGCGATTCCTCGGGAGGGTGTTCATAGAACTGAAAGAAGAAGGAAATTAAAAACCGCCTATTCGGCGGTTTTTATAAATCTGTTCTTCCTTTCCCTTAGTCGGGGTCCTGGTACGCTGCCCCCCTTCCTCTTTCTCCTCCCTGCATCTCATAATCTTCACCTCTCGGAGAGTTATTTAACTGGTTCCTTAATTCGTCTTCACGGCGCCTATTTCTCCCGCCGTTTTCCAATGCCTGTCTTTCGGCACGTTTTAATTGCCGCTTCTTATTTTTTGCGGCCAAGTTCTTATTCAATCCCATACGTTTTCTCTGTTTTTAGGATTTTTTAAAATAGGTTAATTAAATATTTCTCTGAGGTGTTATTTCGGAATGTCTTTGATGGTACCCTCCTTTCCGGTATTGTTTTCGAGCTGTTTACGAGTATTTCAATTTTTGAGGCGCCTGTCAAGATGAGCTTTATTACCCCTGGGTTTTCCTAGTAATCTTAGGAAATTCTTTCCTATTCGAATCTTCTTTGGTGCGCACACGAGCAAAAACGCCCTATAGGATAGGGTGTTTTTGTTTTAGTGCCCCCACTTGGATTCGAACCAAGGACCCACTGCTTAAAAGGCAGGTGCTCTACCAACTGAGCTATAGGGGCGTTTCAAAAAGCAGTATAGCCTCCCTGAAGGGGTTTTTCAAGGAAAAAAGGCGGTGCGGTTTGCCATTTGATTTTGGGTATTGTATAAATTGAGGCAGTAAAATTAATTATAAATTACATAGAAACGAGGGTTTGCTATGGATCAAAACAACGGTACGAACGGCAGTAATGGGAGCTCTTACCAGCGCGTGGTAGACGAAATCACCAAATTGCACGCGACCGCGATGAGTGTCCCTTTTAATGATCAAATAGGTTTTTTCCGTGAAAACATGGCGGAAATGGCCCTTGCCATGATGCGCCAGGATAAGAAGATACATGCGTATTTCAAATATCCCCGCTATAGCCGCGAGGATCTTATCGGCATCGATTTTCTTATATTTGTATCTCAGCCCCAGCGGAATGCGAAGATGATAAGGGTTTCGGTGCTGGGTCCGAAGTTTGCAGACAGGGAAAAGGAAGTGCATCCAAAAGTGGATTTCGTTCTCCCGATAAGCGCAACCGATGATTCGGCAGCCTCCGTGATAAAAAAGATAATGGAGTATATTGGGAAGGAAATGCCGGTTTCAGCTTAAGTCCCGCAGTGCGGGGCTTTTTATTTGATTTTCAGGCTCGTATTTCCTATACTAGGTTTTGCATTCCCCGGTAGCTCAATGGTAGAGCGTCTCCCTGTTAAGGAGCGGGTTGTAGGTTCGAATCCTACCCGGGGAGCATCTTGACTAATGCCACTAACAAGTGGTATTTTGTTTTCAGCTTGAAACTATTTTAATAACTTTTAAATAAAGAAAGAAGGTATTTTAATTGCGCGAAGATAAGTATATTTACCTCTTACAAGGCCTCTATTTCAATGAGATTCTTTCATATGGTATTGGTATCAAGCCGGGAATTGGTGTAGTAAGAGAAGATAGTTTACCGTATCATTTTTTTCAAGGAATGGTGACCGTTCAGCCGGAACATACTGTGTGTGGTTACATTAAAGATAAATTCGGCGAAGCTGATATTTACAATTTCCGTATTTCAGAGAAAAAAATGAGTTTCCGAAAATGTTATAAAGACCGTTCAGCAATTTATTATTCTTTTGATAAGTTTGCAGATGGGTTTTGGGTAGGGAGCTATACCGGTACGGATGTTGGAAAGGGAAAGGTTCATTGCTTAGTAACATCTGTTAACGAAGGATTCTTTGATTCTAATCATTAATAAAGAGGGCATATGCCCTCTTTTTACTTATGAATCCTCGTTCTAATACCGTCCAAGACGTGGAGCACCTTGACTAATACCACACATACGTGGTATTTTCTTTTTAGTTAAATAACCAATTTTAATAAATTAAAACGAGGTAGGGGATTTGGAAGAATTCAAAATTCGTTGCGGAGAGACTGAAGCCGCGATATCAAAAATCGGCGGTACCGTGAAAAGGTTCTCCGCTAAGGGCAGGGACATACTGTATCCGTATCAGAAGGATGAAAAGGGAAAGATGCGCGGAGGCATGCCGATATGCGCACCCTGGTTTGGCTCGTCGGCGATGGGGGATAAGCATGGGCTTCTCCGGCAGCTTCCTATGGAGGTTGTCAGTGAAAGCGATACAGCGCTTATTCTTAAAACATTCCATTGCCATGCGGGAATGGGAGGATACCCCTGGCACATTGAATATGTTCTGACGTATGAAGTAAGAGAAGGCTTTCTTTCCCTTGCCATAGGTTTCAAGCGGAAAGATGCGGCGCCCGGCTACGCGCCTTTAAATGTGGGGTTCCATCCCTATTTTATGGGGAATGCTGCCGTCTGCAGCGTGGGCGATCTTGATTATGCCTACGACGCGTCTTTTTCCGATACAGCTAAAATGGAACCGCTAAAGCACGACTCCTTTACGGTGCGCATGGAAGACGGGGAAGTAGATGTTAGGGTGGATGGGATTTTCAGGAACGAATCCCCGCAATTATACTTCTGGAACGATGCACCGGAGAAGTATGTCTGCGTTGAGCCGGTGTTGGATGAATCCGCGTGGTTTAATACCGACAAGGGCCTGTATTTGGTCCGCGATGAAGCCATTGATATGAAAATAGAGCTTCTCGTGAAATAGATTCTCCTTTTTAAAGCCGCTATAGCGGCTTTTTATTTTTCTCCAGTCACTTTTTAGCAACGGGGGATAACGCCGCTTGCAATATACCCCCTGGGGGGTATAGTGGATGCATGAAATATATGGACGAAAAAACGAAGGGTTCGATCAGCCGTCGCCTCAAGCTTTTGGAGGGGCAGGTGCGCGGCCTCCAAAAGATGGTCGAGCGGGACACGTATTGCATCGACATTATCACCCAGACCTCAGCCGTAAAGCAGGGGCTTTCCAACGTGGAGGACCTGCTTCTCGAAAATCATCTGGGACATTGCGTTTTTCGCCAAATCAAATCGGGCGAGACCAAGAAGGCAAAAGAGGAGATCATAAAGGTTTATCAGCTGAAGCGAAAGTAACATGGATACACGGACATATCCGGTACGGGGAATGCATTGCGCTTCATGCGCATCAGTCATCGAAAAGGCATTTAAGAAAGTTCCCGGCGTGGAGACCGTTGAAGTTAATTTCGGCACTGAAAAAGCGACGGTAGCGTTCAATCCCGCCGTGACGAACCCGCACGAACTTTCTCGCCACATCGAACCCTTAGGGTACTCGCTTGATGTTTCTGCTAGCGCTGAGGGAATGGGGATGTCCGAGAGCGAACATGCGGCGCATATGGGATTGAATCAATCGAAAAGCGAAAAGCTTGCCGAAGTAAAGGGCATGAGGGCTAACATGCTTTCCGCCCTTCCGCTCGCTGCGATTGCCGCCTTCATTATGGGCTGGGATATTTTTGCGTACTATGGCCTTGCCCCCGAGATGGGGGAGATGATCAAGGAATTTTTCCACCATCTTCTTCCGGTGATGGCGACCTACGCCCTCTTTGTGGTGGGGAAGCCGTATCTTATGGGGCTGTATCGCTTCCTTCGGTACGGCAAGGCAAATATGGACACGCTTATCGGCATCGGAACAGTTGCGGCCTTTTTATACAGTTTTTCCGTCACAGCTTTTGAGGAAGCCCTTCGCCCGTCTATAAACGTCGAGTATCAGTATTACGACGTAACGATCGTGGTCATTACATTCATTGCCTTCGGTAAATACCTCGAAGCAAGGTCAAAAATAAAAACTGGCGACGCAATAGAAAAGCTCCTTACGCTCCAAGCGAAGACGGCGCTGGTCATCCGAGGAGGAAAAGAAATCGAAGTCCCCATCCATGATGTTCAGCACGGAGATGCAATTATCGTAAAACCGGGCGCCAAGATACCCGTAGACGGCGTTATCACCGCCGGCAGCTCTTTCGTTGACGAATCGATGGTTACGGGAGAGCCCATGCCAGTACAGAAAAAAACTGGCGATAGCGTCGTTTCCGGCACTATCAATACCACTGGATCTTTTACCTTTACGGCGACGAAAGTCGGGCCGGAAACTTTGCTTGCCCAAATCATTAAAATGGTTGAAGAAGCGGAGGGAAGCAAGGCGCCAATCCAAGCGCTTGCCGATAAGATTTCAGCTGTCTTTGTGCCGGTAGTATTAGGCCTTGCTCTAATAACCCTGGCTGCGTGGCTTACGATAGGCTCGCGGTATTTAGGATTCTCCCAGGCGGTTTCATTTGGCCTCACATCATTCGTGGGAATTCTCGTCATCGCATGCCCCTGCGCTCTCGGCCTTGCAACGCCGACGGCCATCATCGTGGGGGTTGGCAAGGGAGCCAAGGAGGGAATTCTTATCAAAGATGCGCCGACGCTTGAGAAGCTCCACAAGGCGGACACGGTTATCGTGGATAAAACGGGAACGATTACGAAGGGTAAGCCGACGCTCACGGACATACGGAATTTCTCCACCCTGAAAGATCGCGAGCTTATCGCGATTATCGCCGCACTCGAAAAAAAATCAGAACACCCGATTGCCCATGCGATAGTGGAATATGCGAAAGAGCATGCGATAGTCCTTTCGGAAGCTTCCGATTTTGAGAGTCTTCGCGGGAAAGGCTTGAAGGGGTGCGTCGAGGATATCGAATACTTTGCGGGTAATGCCGAACTCATGAATGATATGGGTCTTTCCTTTGACCGCGGCGCACTCACTGAGCTTGCCGCCCAGGGGAAAACCCCGGTGATTCTCGCCACTCGCGAAGCGGTGCAGGGCTTTTTCATGGTTGCCGATGAAGTAAAGCCAGAATCAAAAAAAGCCATTCATGACCTCCATTCGCTTGGCATTCGCGTGGTCATGCTTACGGGGGACGATGAAAGGACGGCAAAGCACATCGCATCGCAGGTCGGCATCGATGAGGTGGTTGCCCACGTGTTACCCTACGATAAGCGGGAAAAAATACAGTCGTTCCAGCGCAGTGGGCGAACGGTCGTCATGGCGGGTGATGGGGTGAATGACGCGCCCGCGCTCGCGCAAGCAGATGTGGGGATTGCGATGGGGACGGGCACTGATGTCGCTATAGAATCGGCGGGCATCACTCTTTTGGGAGGGGATATCTCGAAATTGGTAAAGGCAATACGCCTTTCAAAGATGACTATGCGTGGGATCAAGCAAAATCTCTTTTGGGCGTTTATTTATAACATCGTCGGCATTCCGCTTGCCGCCGGAGTGTTTTATCCTATTTTTGGATGGGTTTTGAATCCCGTCTTCGCCGGCTTTGCCATGGCGATGTCTTCCGTATCGGTCGTGTCGAATTCGCTACGCATTAAGGCTAAAAAACTATAAACATGAAAATCTATCACTTCCATATTTCGGGGACCCATTGCTCGGCGTGCAAAATATTCATTGAGGAAACGCTGAAGGAGCAGGACTTTGCTCACGATGTGCATGTGGACCTCGGCAAAAAAACCCTGGAACTCGCGACGCATATTGATCAGTCCCCGGAGGTGCTTGCAAAACTGATGACCAAGAAAATCGAGTCCCATGGATACGCGGTATCCGTCGAACGGGAGGCGGATTATATCCCAAAGAACGAAGTTTTCTGGAAAGCTTTGCCGATCGGGCTCGGATTTTTAGTTCTTTTTTTCTTGGTTCAAAAATCAGGCCTTTTGAATATCGGCCTTGGCGGGCAAGTGACGCCAGTTACCAGCTTCCTTATTGGGCTTATTGCTTCGGTTTCAAGCTGTTTGGCCATCGTCGGCGGCTTGGTTTTGTCGCTTTCCGCCAAGCTATCGCAGGGAACGGGCGGTGAGACAAAAACTGTAACCCTATTCCATGCGGGAAGGCTCGTGAGTTTCGGACTTTTAGGCGGCGTCTTAGGGGCTGTGGGAGGCGTCCTGGGTATTAATTTTACGCTCGCCGCCGTACTGGGCCTGCTCGCGTCTCTTGTCATGGTACTATTAGGGTTGAATCTCGTCGGTGCGATCAAGAAAAACACCGCAGTGCTTCCCCCAGGGGCATTCGCCTTTTTGAGGCGGATTGAACATAAAACCCTTGCCCCTTTTGCGTTGGGCGTTGCAACCTTCTTTTTGCCCTGCGGTTTTACGCAATCAATGCAGATTTCGGCGGTGAGCAGCGGTTCTTTTATGGCAGGGCTTCTCATTATGCTTTCTTTCGCGTTGGGTACCTTACCCATGCTCGCATTTCTTTCCTTTGGTTCGGCATCATTCGCGCGCGGAAAGCATGCGCCGCTCTTTTTTGCGTCGGTCGGCGTGGTCGTTATCGGCCTTGGTCTTTTTGCACTCCTTTCCGGTTTGGCGGGACTGGGGATCATCCGTCCGCTCGTGAACCTGTAATCCATGAATAAAATCGCTCTCAGCATTATCGCCGCTGCCGTCTTCGTCTCGCTCGGCATCATGTTTTTCAATTCTGCGAAACCACGCGAATCGCAGGAGACAAATCCGCCCCGGAATGTGGAAATGCGAAACGGGGTACAATACGTCACCATCGCGGCTCGCGGAGGATATTCGCCTCGGGCTTCGGTAGCTAAAGCTAACGTACCGACCAAACTCATCGTGAAAACGAACGGGACATACGATTGTTCGGCAGCGCTCATCATTAGATCAATCGGCTACCAGAAAATACTTCCGCAAAACGGCGAGGAAGTGATAGATCTCGGCATTCCGCAGTCGGGAATTTTACGAGGGGTATGCGGGATGGGTATGTACAGCTTTACCGTGGATTTCAAATAAAAAACCGGCAAAAGCCGGTTAAAAAATCGTGTCTGCCTGCGGCAGGCTGGGGTCAGGTCTCTGAGTTATAAAGCTCTCTTGTAGGCGCCCCATGCGCGCCTCGTTATTCGGTTGTTAACCTACGCCTGATCAACTCATTTTTTATACACTTTTCTCTTAAAATATCAACAAGAGGGGAGAAAAAGCCTCATTTTAACTAACGATAAATATATATTGACAAACGATAAGTGGGGAATTAAGCTAAATATACAACCAATTTACAAAAGTCTATGAAAAAAAGCTCAACTGTTTTTCTGCGGGTCGTTGTCATTCTTGTCGGTCTTGGCGCCTTGGCGCTCCTCCTCTGGGAGCCGCACGTCGAAGGGGTGAACGCAAGCGCCACCACGCTCGCGGAGATTTACTTTGACGATCCTTTTTTGGCACTCATGTATGCGGGCTCCATTCCGTTCTTTATAGCGGTTTACCAGGCATATAAAGTGCTCGGGCTTGCCGGACGGAATATGATTTTTTCGGAAGGAGCGGTGAAAGCTCTCCGGACAATAAAATACTGCGCACTCGCTATCATCGGCTTTGTGATCCTTGAGGAGATTTTCATTATGGCGAACCATGGCAACGACGATGCCGCGGGAGCGGTCGCCATGGGTGTTTTCATCACCTTTGGCTCTGTCGTCATCGCGACGGCTTCGGCGATGTTTGAACGCATCTTGAAAAACGCCGTGGAAATAAAAAAAGAAAACGATTTAACGGTATAAGGTTATGGCAATCATTATTAACGTAGACGTGATGCTCGCAAAGCGGAAAATGAGCGTTACCGAACTTGCCGAGAAAGTCGGGATTACGCTCGCCAATATGTCTATTTTGAAAAACGGGAAGGCGAAAGCCGTACGCCTTTCGACCCTGGAAGCGATATGTAAAGCGCTCGAATGCCAGCCGGGCGACATTTTAGAGTACAAGAAATAAAATAAGCGTATGAAAACAGTGAAGGTTATTCTGTACAGCCTCGCCGTTGCCTTTGGCGTGTTCTTGTTTGTGTATGGCGGATGGGATGATAGCCCAGGCGCCCAGGGTCTCGGGCTATTGTCTTTTGCAGGAGGCATCGCAGGCATTGTCCGCTCCATGAGGAAAAAGAATTGCTAAGGGAGTATACTGAGGCCATGAAAGGCTACATCGAGAATATAGAGGAGCTCGCTCTCAAAAACGAGCATTTTCGCAAGGTCCTCTACACCACGGCGCGGAGTCAGCTGGTGCTCATGGCGCTCCGGGCCGGAGAGGAAATCGGGGAGGAGGTCCACGACGTGGACCAGTTCCTGAGAGTGGAAGAGGGGACGGGAGAAGCTATCTTAGACGGCGTGTCGCACGCTATCGCAGACGGAAGCGCTATCGTAGTGCCCATGGGCGCAAAGCACAATGTTATAAATACCGGGAGCGGACCGATGAAGCTGTATACGCTCTATACGCCCCCGCACCATCGCGACGGAGTTCTCCACGCGACGAAAGCGGAAGCTGAAGCCGATGATGAACACTTCGACGGCAAAACGACCGAATAAGAAATTGCCCCATACGCTCCCGGCTGATTTTAGGAAGGCACTCCGCGCTTCACCGCGCGCCCAAGTGGTATGGAACGAAATAACGCCCCTCGCTAAAAACGAGTGGATTTGCTGGATAATATCCGGCAAAAAAGAAGAGACGAGAGGGATTCGCATGGAAAAGGCCCTTTCAAAACTGAAGGGCGGGATGCGCCGCCCATGTTGCTGGGCGGGGTGTATTCACCGCAAAGCATATTGAGCGCGGTAACGCTCTAAAATGAAAACAATGAACCGAAGAGATATATGGAAGCTGGTTCTCGCCCTTGCTGTTCCCCAGGCAGTCGGCGGGATTGGCGCCCTTTTCACGACGCCGGCGATTGGCGGTTGGTATGCGGGACTCGCAAGACCGGAATTCGCTCCGCCGAATTGGGTTTTCGGGCCGGTGTGGACCGCCCTTTTCGCCCTCATGGGAATCGCCGCCTTTTTGGTGTGGAAAAGGAAAGATTCCGGCGTGCGGGTTTCCGCGCCGCTTATTCTTTTTGGCATCCAGCTTTTTTTGAATGCGCTGTGGTCGTTCCTCTTTTTCGGTCTCCGCTCGCCCGGCGGGGCATTCATTGAAATCATTCTTCTGTGGCTTGCGATAGGCGCCTGCATTCTTTCCTTTGCGAAGTTTTCGCGTACGGCGGCGTGGCTCATGGTTCCGTATATCGCGTGGGTCAGCTTTGCGGGGTATCTCAATTACGCCATTTGGGCGTTGAATTAGTAAAAAAGAGGGCTTTGCCGTCTTCTCTGAGGCGGCCGTTTTCTACGCCTCTGCGTTTCTGAAAAGGAGGCCTGCGCCTGCGAAGAGGACGACAAAGAGGGAGTTAAGCGCGAAAACTCGCATGAGGCCGGGACTGAAATCATTGGGATTTACGAAAAGCGCTACGATAGGCACCAAAAACTGCGCGACCGCCATGACGAAAAGAGCGCGGGACATGCCGCGCGCTTTGGGTCGCGCCGCGACGGCGCCGAGGATGCCGATAAATACCACGAAGGCATACAGCATATTCACCTCATTCGTCTCGCTTCCGATCAAGCCGACGGCGCCGTTTATCCAGATAAGCAGAAACGATGCTCCGAGGGCGACTGCCGCCCCGGCACGGAAGGATGCATTGCCCGATCTTTTAGCAAAGAGCTCATAGGCGACGCCGGCGCCGAGAGTGAGGATTGCCGCGAAGACGAAATCGGAGGGCGACCAATTCCACCCCTCAAGGTATTGGTTCCCGAAATAGGGGATAAGGAGCAATACGAATGTTATGAGCGCGAGACGCAAAATGGGCAGGCTTTTCATACGTGCGCTAATTATACGTCCGAATCGGGAAAAACGTGAGGTTTGTATAATGAATACATATGAACTCTTCTATCTATCGCGTTGGGTTAGGGTGGGGGTCGGCCTTGTGGTTCGCTGGCTACCTTTTAGGTTTCCTATTTTATTTCTTCGTCCCGCCCGCGCTTATCGGGTGGCTCGTTACGCCGATCGGCGTTGCACTGACCTTATGGGTTCTTTTCAGAAAGACGATGCCGATGCCTTTTTCGCGGTATCTTCTCGTGGGATTTATCTGGACGCTTATCGCGGTCGTGTTCGATTATTTCTTCCTCGTTAAGCTTTTAAATCCCGCTGACGGTTATTACAAAGCGGACGTCTATCTTTACTACGCGCTCACGTTTCTTCTCCCTGTTGCGGTGGGATGGATAAAGAATCGGAACCGCCCGATGGCCTAGGAAAAATATTGCGCTGTTTTCAGCGGAACGCTTTTGTGCTATTTTTCCCGTAGTTCGCTAAAAGGAAAGGAGAAATAATTGGAATCTCGGCAGTTTCAGTGTCTTAAAAGCGTCCTGGCACATTTAACCAAAAAGGACGATGAATATGTTTTTATCCGCCACACCCTGAAGGCAGGGAAACGCGTGCGTGCGCACTATCACCCGCGGGCGCATGAAACGCTCATCATTTTCAAAGGAAATTTCGCCGTCCGCTTCGGCCAAAAGGCAGGTCCTTTGGAAAAACAGGAATTTTATTTCGATATAACAGACTCGGGGAAAATTCAGGTTATCAGCTTCAAGCCGGGGGAAGTGCATGCGTTCATCGCGCGGACGAAAGTGTCTTATTTTGTCCTCCGCGACCGCAAGGACAAGACGGTATATGTAAAGAAGTAAAATAGAGAGGCCGGTCGGCCTCTTTTTATTGGATGTTTGACAAATATACGCGGAAGAAGCATTTTCTATACCAGTATTTTAGGCAATTAAATATACCCACATAACGGAGGAAATCGTGGAGAATAAAGAAGAGAAAAATGCAGTTTTCGAGAGGGAAATCCGCCCGCTCATAAGAAATCTTTTGTCGAATGCGTATTTCCTTACGGGGGATAACGATGATGCCAAGGATCTTCTGCAAGTGACCCTTCTGAAGGCGTATCGCTTTTGGGAAAAATATGAGCCGAACACCCATCTCGAAGCATGGCTTCGCCGGATTATGGTGAATTCTGCCATTAACGCTTTTAAGAAAAATGCCCCATTTCGGCAGAAGTTCGAGTATGGCTCCTGCGAGGTGGCTTATCCGAAAGCGTTTATAAGCTCGGAAACCGCAGAATTCGACGATGCTTTTCCCTTCGGTTACGAAGTGGCGGAAGCGCTTAAAAATCTGCCCGCCCACAGCCACCGGATAATCCTTTTACGGGAAGTTGAGGGGTGCTCTTATGAGGAGATCGCGGCACACGTTGGCTGCAATATAAACACCGTAAAGACCCGAATCCATCGTGCCCGCAAAGAGCTGAAGAAGATTTTAAAAACATATGCCGCGGAGAACTACGGCATCACGGAGGCTTCATAGCCTCCTTTTTATTCAGGTATAATAAATGACATGAAAAAAAATCCAGTGGTGCATTTTGAAATGCCGGCGGAAGACCGGAAGCGGATGGTAGATTTTTACGGGAAAGCGTTCGGGTGGGAGGCAAATCAACTCGGCCCCGAGATGGGGGATTACGTGGTGGTGATGACTTCCGACGCTGATGCGAATAATCCCACCGGGAGGCCGAAAGAGCCCGGAACCATAAACGGCGGATTTTTCCAAAAAACGAAAGATAACCAACATCCCTCCGTCGTCATTGCCGTCGACGACATCCGGGACGCGATGAAAAAGATCGAAGAAGCGGGAGGAAAAGTTTTAGGCGGTATGCAAAAACCGGGTGAGCCGGATGATATTCCGGGCGTGGGCCTCTATATCTCTTTTCTCGATACGGAGGGGAACCGGGTTAGCGTACTCCAGCCGAAAGGAATGTAACCGCTATGTCGCAAAAAATAACCCCCTTCTTGTGGTTCGATAGGAATGCCGAAGAAGCGATTAATTTTTATACCTCGCTTTTCCCCGATTCACGAATCGTGAGCGTTAAGCGGTATCCCGAGGGCATATCCGAAGGACCCATGAAGGGGATGGATGGAAAAGTGCTCACCGCGGTCTTTGAGCTTTTTGGAGAACGTTTTATGGCATTGGACGGAGGACCGCATTTCAAGCCGAATGGGGCGGTTTCCTTCTATGTCGAATGCGAATCGCAGGAAGAGGTTGACCGCTATTGGGAAAAGCTCGCGGACGGCGGCGATCCGAACGCCCAGCAATGCGGCTGGCTCCAGGACAAGTTCGGTTTTTCCTGGCAAATCATCCCGAAGGCGTTGCCGGAGCTCTTAAGCGATCCGAACCCCGCCCGCGCCGAAAGGGCGCTCCAGGCGATGCTCGGGATGAAGAAAATAGAAGTGCAGAAGCTCAAGGACGCCGTAGACGGAAAATAAGAAATAAAAACCGCCCCGAATTTCGGGGCGGTTTTTTACGAAGCTCGAAGGGATGGATTGCTACCGTACGCTTACCGTAGATACCGTCGTGACGGATTCGTCCCCTTGGGCGTCAACCGCGCGTATCAGGATATACTGGGTGGTTCCGGAGGTAAGACCGGTGATGGTGGCGGAGTGATTCGCTGTCATGCCATCGCCGTCAGAGACCGCCGTTCCGCCGATCACGACCGAAGTATTTGCGCTTGCTTCAACCATGGTAAGCGGGCTTGCGGAATAATATACCGTTCCCTGGGTTGCCACGTCAGTCGTCCACGATACCGTAAGCTGATTCGAAGTGTTGGTGTCGATCATCACGTTGCCGATGGTGGGGGCGACACGGATGCCGACGCCGCCGACGCCGCCGAATCCGCCGGATGCGATAAACGCATTAATGCGGGCAAGCGTCTGAGGGCCGACGCGTCCCACCTGGTCAATACCGTAGCGCGCCTGGAAGCGGAGTACGGCGGCGCGGGTGAGAGAGCCGAAATAGCCGGTCACGAGTCCCTCGGGGTATATCGAGGAATCCATAGCAAGGAATGTCTGTAGCTGAGTGACGGCCGGCCCACTCATGCCGATCTCCAATTGAGAATTGATTGAACCGGTTACCTGTGCCGATGCCCGAGGCGTGAACAGAACGGCGCTCGTCGCGAGAATCGCGACACACAAACCGATGATAATACTGTTACGTTTCGTCATGGTGTGTAATGAGTATGTTTTTTCTTCGACCTTTTCTCTTTGCCTACGCATATGTCTATGACGAAAAAACACGCGTTTGAGTGACGCTGGGGGATAGTAAAAATGCCGGGGGACTACAAAGCTCCGAGGTCGAGGGTCTGGTCGATGCGGATTTTCTTAACGAATTCCGGCAAGTGGCTTACCAGTATCATCGCGCCGTCGAATTTATTCACGGCTTCGGCGATAACGGGAATATGCCGGAAATTGATGTGATTGGTCGGTTCATCGAGGATCAAAAGGCCCGGTCGCTCAAGGGAGATGATAGCAAATGAAAGCAAGCCCTTTTGGCCTTCGGAAAGCATCCCGATGCGCGTCTTCAAGATTTCGCTATCCAAGAGGAAGCCGGCAGCGTGGCTGCGGAGCTCTTCCTCGCTTTTTTGCGCTCCGACGTCCTTCAAGGACTCATAGGCGGTCTTTTCGAAATCGAGCGCGGAAAAATCCTGGCGGTAGAAACCGATGCGCGTTCCTTCCGCAAGCGTTTCTCCCTTGGCGTCTCCTGCGGCAAGCGCGGAAAGGAGCGTTGTCTTCCCGATGCCGTTCGGACCTTTTACCAAGAGGCGCTCCTTGCGCTTCAGCTCGATCTTCACTTTCTTGGCAACGGGTTTTTTCGCTTTGAGCACCGAAACGGATGAAAGCGAAAGAATGGTTCCCACGAGTTCATCCTGGCAGGGGATTATGAAATTGCGGATGGTTTTGTCTTCGCGCCGCACGTCGACGATGTCGCCTTCGAGCTCTTCGATCTTTTCCCGCATCTTCCTTGCGACATCGCGCATATGACCTCCTTTTTGGGCGAAGAAATTCGCCTGATTCTTCCGGTTTTCAATGTCGCGCTCGAGGCGGACGTTTTTCATCCGCTCGCGTTCAAGGCGGATGTCGATTTCCTTCACTACGTCGAAATAGTTTCCGGCGTATTGCTCGACGGTGCGGGTATTCGCCTCAAGGTAGAGCACGCCCTCCGTGAAGGCGTTCAGGAAATCGGCATCATGCGAAATGACGATGACGGTCTTGGGATACTCCTTCAAAAAAGTGGTGAGATGCTCGATGCCGGCCGTATCCAGGTTGTTTGTCGGCTCGTCGAGAAGAAGAATGTCGGGTTTTTGGATGAGCGCCTGGGCGAGCAGGAGGCGAGCCTGCTGGCCGCCCGAGAAAGTACGCAGGATGCGGTCGTGGTCCGCCTCGAGATGGACGATGTCGAGCACGGCATCGATCTTGGGGTCTATGTCATATATCTTGCTCTCAAAGACCGATTCGAAAAAGCTCCGTACCGTAAGGTCCAGTTCTTCGCGCCGGATGACCTGACGCCCCGCGGCGATGGTCGCTCCCGGCGCATACGAAATGCTTCCGGATTCGGGCTGGAGCTCGCCTGTGATGAGCTTGAAAAGCGTCGTCTTGCCCGCCCCGTTCTGGCCCATGAGGGTGAATTTCGCCCCCCGGCGCACGCTGAAATTCACCTCGTGGAGGATCGGTTTCCGCGCGCCGTATTCAAACGATACGTCGCTGAATCGCAAGGTGACTTCCTGGTTTGCCATTACCGGATAATCTTCACGGAAATCCGCATTTTTGGCAACTGCATTCTTGACCGTGCGTGCCAGAAAAGGTATTTTTTCTGAAGCGTAAAAATTAAAAAAGAGGAGGAGAGAGGTTGGTATCGGTAACTATTTTTTTAGGAAGCGAAATCCGCACGGTCCATGAAGGGTCTCGCGCTCCCCGCGGGAGCAGGGAATTCTTCGCGGGTATTCGCGCGGTTGACGGGGAAGCCGACGTATTTGCGATGAGCGGCTGGAATCTCACGGAGGAAAACGGAAAGAAAGCGGGTATGCGCATTGCCCGGCATCTTTCGGATGCGAGGCCCGGCAGCGAATTCACATTCAGCATCGTAAACGGCGAAAAAGCTGTTTTTGAAAAACAAACCGTCTCCTTTATAAAATGTGAACCGGCGGCGGAAGGCGTGGTAACGGCCGTGCGGGAGGCTCTGAAGAAATCCGCAAAGAACAAGGCAGCATGATGCTTACATCATTCCCGCGCGCTCGCGCGGGTTTTTATTTGTGTCACGCGGATTTTCAAAAAAACGTTTTTATTCCATGAGGACAAAACTCCCTCTCCTGGATCCCAGCGCGATACGCCCCCTTTCCTCCTCGCTTCTTGAGCGGGAATTGCATCCATTTTGGACGGTGAAGAATTCCATTCGCATTTTTTTCGGCGCGTTGCTGGTTTTCGAAGCGCTCAACATGGCGGGGATAATCCGGTCCGATATCCAGTTCACGTGGCTTGGGCTTTTTTTGACGGCGCTTGCCGTGTGGGGAATTTTGGAATTCATTGCGTATCGCTACGCGCTCCATCGCGGTGCGGCGCTCCACTCCTCGCTGTGGGTTCTCGCCGCCCTCTCCCTGGCGCTCGACGCGGGAGGGGACATGTTCCATCTCTATGAGCGGTTCTTTTGGTGGGACTCCGCGCTCCATCTTTTTTCAAGCGGCGTTGCGTGCATCGTCTTTTTCGTCATCGTTTCAAGCTTTGCCATGCCCCGCGGGCAGGGGGCGCTTTCGATTCATGAAAAGCTCCGAATCGCCATTTTCTTTGCCATGGCGCTTGCGATGACAACGGGAGCGTTGTATGAGATCGAGGAGTATGCTGAGGATCTCGTCTTCGGTTCAAACCGGCTGGGACTGGGCACCGATACCGCAAATGACCTGATGTTTGATGCCATCGGCGTACTTCTCGCCGGCGTCATCTTGCGCCTCGCGGCTGCGCGAAAGGCGCGCCTCACGAACGTCCTTGAAATGGAGCGGTAGGGCGAAGCATTGCCTCACGCTATTTTTTGTGTTAATCTCTGCCCAAGAGGAAGGCTCCCGTACACGGGATTTTTTTATGGAAATCAGGAATATCGCCATCATCGCCCATGTGGACCACGGAAAGACGGCGCTCACCGACGCTTTGATGCGCCAGTCGGGAGCGGTGAAGGAAGGGGTAAGCATGGATTCGAACGATCTCGAACGGGAGCGGGGAATTACTATTTATTCCAAGAATACGTCCATCTTCTATAAGGGCACGAAAATCAACATCGTTGACACTCCGGGGCACGCCGATTTCGGTTCCGAGGTTGAACGGGTGCTCCGGTCCATCGACTCCGTCCTTTTGGTCGTCGACGCGCAGGAGGGACCCATGCCCCAGACAAAATTCGTTTTGAAGAAATCGCTTGAGCTCGGACTTCGTCCCATCGTGGTCATCAATAAGATAGACAAGCCCGCCGCGCGTCCCGACTGGGCGCATGACAAAGTCCTGGAACTTTTTATGGATCTGGGCGCGAACGACGCACAGCTGGATTTTCCGTACGTCTATGCAATCGGGAAGGCCGGCGTCGCCCAGGCGAAGCTCACCGATGAGTCTAAAGATTTAACGCCGCTCCTCGATTTGATCATGCGCCACGTCGCTCCGGCGACGACGCCCGAACTCGCCGCGCGCCCGTTCCGGATGCAGCCGTTCAATCTTGCATACGATAATTTTTTGGGGCGCCTGGCAATCGGGCGCGTGTACGAGGGCCGGGTGGAAAATGGCGCGAAGGTTTTTGTTAAAAAGGCTACCGGAGAGATGCGCGAAGGAAAGCTCACGAAGATTTTTACCTTTGAAGGACTTGAGCGAAAGGAGGCGCCCGCCGCCGAAGCGGGGGATATCGTCATGATTGCGGGTCTGCCGGACATTTATATCGGCGAAACCATCGGTAGCGGCGAAGATGTCGAGCCGTTGCCCGCCATTGCCATCGATGAGCCGACCATTTCTTTGAATTTTTTGGTGAACAACTCGCCGTTTGCCGGCCGGGAAGGAAAGTTCGTCACGACGCGCGAACTGAAGCGGCGCCTGGAACGGGAGCTCGAGGTCAACGTGGGGCTCAAAGTGGATTTTGCCGGCACCGATTCGTACAAGGTCTACGGGCGCGGTGAACTGCACATCGCCATCCTGCTCGAAAACATGCGGCGGGAAGGGTATGAAATGCAGGTGTCCCAGCCGCAGGTCATCATGAAAGAAGAAGGCGGTATCCGCCTCGAGCCGTTTGAGGAGGTCATCGTGGACGTGCCGGAGACGTTCTCCGGAGTCGTCATCGAAAAGCTCTCGAAGCGCAAAGGCATCCTTTCCGCCATGGAACCCCACGGCGCGATGACCCGCCTTATTTTTGAAATGCCGACGCGCGGTTTCCTCGGCTATCGGGGTGAATTCATTATTGATACGCGGGGAGAGGGCCTTCTTTCCAGCCGCGTCATCGGTTTCAAGCCGCACGCCGGAGAGGTGGTGAAGCGTTCAGTCGGTTCGATGGTTTCGATGGCGTCCGGGAAAGCCCTGGCGTTCTCGTTGTGGAACCTGCAGGAACGGGGAGCCTTGTATATCGGGCCGGGTACGGAAGTATACGAGGGCATGGTGATCGGAAACGTGTCGAAGGGGGACGATATGACGGTAAATCCCATCAAAGGGAAGGAGCTGACAAATATGCGCTCAAAGGGAGCCGACGAAGCGATTATGCTCACGCCGCCCATCGAACTCACGCTTGAACGCGGGCTTGAGATCATGAACGAAGACGAGTATTTGGAGGTGACGCCGAAAAGCGTACGGCTGCGAAAGGAATTCCTCACCGAAGTCGACCGCACCCGCGCGAAACGAAGCGCCAAAAGCGCCGCTTAACATGCCCCGTCTCGTCCGCGTCGAGGATCGTATGCAGACGGGGTATCGCTATATGTGCACCGCCCCAGCCGGGCGGAACTTCCACGCGGATTTCAAACCGGAACTCACGCCCCGCAAAATGCTTGAACTCGGCGTCTTCGGGGGAAAGTACATGACTGATTGCCGCAACGAGTTTCCGCGCTCGTGGTTTTCCCGCGCAAAGCTGTCTCCCGAGTTCCGCGACAAGCGGTGTAATTATTTCGGCGTGAACGCTTCGCAGCCCCTCAGCGAATGGCGGAGAAGGGGATGGATACGAAGCGAAGACCCGCGCGGATGGTTCCAGTGGTATTGCCGCTATTATATGGGACGGCGTATTCCCGAATATGACGAGTGGCAAATCGGACGGTGGAAAGCTGTCCGGCGGCACATTGCGCAGCTTCAAAAGTATTGCAAAAGAGGGGACGTTACTTGCCGTCCGCGGCAACGGCAGGCATTGCTACACTGGGCGTACGATTCGCGGAAGATGTAAGGCGCCGGTTGGAACAGGAGGTCTGCGTCCTTTCAGAAAACTGTGGAAAAGTGCCGGCGCGACACATAGGAGGCCTTAAAAAGGCTGGAAAAATGAGCTTTCAAGCCGCCTCCCCGGAAAGGCGGCTTTTCTATTCCTTTGGAATGCCCGCGTGCTATACTATATCCAGTAACTGAAAAGTGCTGTACGACCGGAAGGATGCAAGACGTTTTTTCCGATTTCTCGAAAAATCAGAAACCCAAAAACTCGCGAAGCAATTCGTACCAAAATAATCTTATTAACAAACCTCACTATATACGAATTGATTCGTAGCCTCCCAGTTACCCACTATAAAACGCACATTACCATACACAGAAATTCCATAATATATATACAGAAACACCCATCAATTAAATATCCCGCCGCTGGCGGGATTTTTTTATTTCTTATCGGGGATGAATTTCAGCGAGAGCGAGTTCACGCAATGGCGCGTATCTTTCGGTGTGAATCGTTCTCCTTCGAAAACGTGGCCGAGGTGCGCGCCGCAGTGCGTGCACGTTATCTCGGTGCGTACCCCGTCGGCGTCCAATGCGTGCGTTACCCTGCCGGGAATTTCTTCGTCGAAGCTCGGCCATCCGCACCGCGCGTCGAATTTCGATTCGGAACGGTAGAGCGGAGTCTCGCATCGGCGGCACGCGTAGGTGCCCGTTTCCCAGAAATTTTCGTATTCGCCGCTCCCGGGCGCTTCGGTCCCTTTGCGGACGATGATGCGTTCTTCCTCGGGTGTAAGTTCATTCCATTCTTGCATCTATATATTTTAGCGCATTCGAAAGAAGGTATAATGGACGTAATGGATATTGAGGTGTTCTCCCGCGGAATACTTCGCATGAACGGCGAAGACTATCCGTGCGCCTTGGGCGAAGGAGGCGTTACTGAAGCGAAAACGGAAGGGGACAAGAAGACTCCCCTTGGCGCGTTTCCGCTCCGCGAGGTTTTTTGGCGGAAGGATCGGATTCCCGAAATACATACCGGACTTCCGAAGCGGGCGCTCCGGACGTGCGACGGATGGTGCGACGACGCCTCATCGCCGTTTTACAACCAGCACATTTTTTTGCCGGCCCCCGAACACCATGAAACGATGTGGCGTTCGGACAACATATACGACATCGTCGTCTCCGTCGGATACAACATGTCCCCGGCCGTGCCGGGGAAGGGGAGCGCGATTTTCATCCATATCGCGCGCGAAGGGCTGAAACCGACCGACGGATGCATCGCATTGAAAAAGGAGCATCTCTTGGAGATTCTGCCGTTTCTGAATACGAAGTCCCATATCTGGATAAAAAAATAAGCCCCGAATGATTCGGGGCTAACAATTGATAAAAACCTTCGCTGCATCTCTTTCGGATTCCCCAGCTATTCGCCGGTATTCCAACTTTGCCTGCGCAATGCCTGCATTGATGCGCTTTGCTATCGCAGCGGTTTCTTTATCGGTGAAAATTCTAACTTTTCCGTCTCTTTCGAGTTTTTTCAACTCCTTTTTGAGCCATGCACTGCTCCCCGGTCCGCTCATGCGATTACCCGCCTTTCGCTTTTGTAATAATAATCCGTGCAGATACCGCATTCTTCGTCGGTTGCGGGCATTTCGATGAAACGCCAGATGAAGAAGTAGGCGACATATCCCGCGATAAGGACGGTTTCAAGAAGGCTCCGGGCAAACTGGAGCGCCGTGAAGTAATAGGCAACAGTTTCGTTCATACGGAGCGCGCTTGTCCAAAAGGCGGTCGCGAGGCTGTTTACGGAAGTAACGAGCATGAAAGTTACGGTGGCGATGGCAAGAAACCATGCCAGTGTTTTGATGATTTTCATCCTGAGCTCCTTTTTTAATTAATATCTGACTCCATCCTACCCTTCCTTTTATTGACGGGTCAAGGAGGCTTATTTCATACTGAAGGCAGTAAATTACGAGAAAGGAGGCCCCTATGGGTCCCAAAAAGCAGGAACTTACGCGCATCAGATTCGTGGAGACCCTGGATTTCTTCAAGAAGAAAAGATGGAGGATAGCTCCGGAAATCCTTGAACAGCGCGAAGTGTTTAAGACCCTTCCGGAGGAATACCGCGCTCGGGTGCGTGAAACGAAAGAGGAAAACGGCGTCTGCGCAAATGTGGTCCATTTCGGCGGTTTGAGCACGCCGACCATTCTTGCCAAGTGGGAAGAGCGCACCTATCGCCCGGCTCATCCGGCGGAATTTCTTGGTACGCTCATAAAGTACGCGGGAAACCTCTTGGTCCCCATTGCCACGCTCTATTGCGAAACGGAGGAAGCCATCTTTATCGGGGCAAACGGCCGCAGAGCGGCGCTGGCCTTCACGTGGGAGAAAATAAACGAAAAGGCGGTACCGTGCCTCTTCCTCACCGAATTCGAAAAATTCAAGTGGGAGGAAGAATGGACGTTTTTGGAAATGAAAGACTAGCTCCGGCCCCGCCGGAGCTTTTTTATGCTAGAATGCATGGATGAAGAACCTATACGTCGTCGGCGCAATTCTTCTCGTGGCCATTCTCGGCATCATCATATATATGAACAACCAATCACAACCCGTTCCCGAAACCAGTCCCATCGCACAAGCGGCGAATTTTTCGCATCGCGTCACCATTGAGACGAATTACGGCACGATCGTATTCGAGACCTATGACGGCGACGCTCCCCGTACCGTCGGCAATTTCGTTACGCTCGCGGAGAAAGGCTTTTACGACAATCTCACGTTCCATCGCGTCATTCCAGGCTTCATGATTCAGGGAGGCGATCCGCGGGGCGACGGCACGGGCGGCCCGGGCTATCAATTCGCCGACGAGCTCTCTCCCGATACGGATTCGGCGCGCGCCGGCTATAAGCGCGGAGTGGTGGCGATGGCGAACGCGGGCCCCGATACGAACGGGAGCCAGTTTTTCATCATGCAAACGGATTATCCCTTGCCGCACCAGTACACCATTTTCGGCAAAGTGATTTCCGGCATAGAAACGGTTGACGCGATCGCAAACGTTGAGCGCGACCAAAACGACAGGCCGCTTGCGCCCGTCAGCATGAAGAAAGTGACGGTGGAGAAAAAATAAGTGGGCGCTCAAAAAGAAAAAAAACTTTGGTTTAAGGCTAATCCCGCCACGGAGGGGACGCCCGACCAAAAAAGAATTTTTTGGTTTAGGGCCAAAGAATACGGTTGGGGCTGGTATCCGGCGACCTGGGAAGGCTGGCTCGTGCTTCTCGTTTTCATCGCGCTGTGGATTTTAAATTACCTGCGCCTCGCTCCGCTCAACTCGATGGAGAAAATGCTCTATGAATACCTGCCGCAAACCTTCGTACTCGTTGCCGTGCTCATCTTCGTGGCGTACCGTACAGGGGAAAAACCCCGCTGGCGGTGGGGGAAGGATAAGAATAAGAAATAAACCCCGCATACGCGGGGTTTTAAATTTTAACGGACAGGTCAGGAAATATACCTGAAATCAAAGATGAATTGTTTTTCTTTGCACCATTCATCGGTAAGTTTCTTGATATCGGGAAGGAAGTTTTTATAATCCCTGAGATGCCGCGCTTCCAGGCAATAGCGCTTCTCGCCGATTTCCTTGATTTGTATGATGGGGTTTCCCAGCCCGGCGGCGAGGCCGTTCTTTTTGGTTGGTGTCACTTTGATCCGCAAATGCGGGTTTTGAAAACTGTGGCTTGAGGCGCTTTTGAACCTGGGGTTCAACAGTTCTTCCTCGAGCTTTCGTGCAAGTTCCTGAAGCAGCATGAATATTTCCATCGCGTTCCTTTTGAGTTTAAAATATTAAAAAAACTGCTGATGTTATAGCACGAAGCGCTCCAAAAGGCCAATCAAATACGGAGTCACGGGCCCCTTTCGGAGAGCGTTAAAAGGGCATATAATCGGATTCATATGGACCACGAAAAAAATCAGCACGAGAAGGCCACGGAAACGAATATTCGACGCCTCTATCGCGCGCGGGAAGACCGCATCATTTTCGGCGTGGCGGGGGGCTTGGCGAAATATTTCGCGATTGATCCTGCCATCGTCCGAATCGTTTTTATTGCCCTAAGCTTTGTATCGGGCTTGGGCATCGTTTCGTACCTCATTTTTGCGGTAGCCGTGAAGGAGGATGCGACGGAGGTTGCCGGGAACCGCAAGGAGAATGCGAAGGAGTTTGCCGCCGAGACGGGGGAGAAAGCGAAGGAACTCGTGAAGGAGGCGAAACGCCTGAAGCGGGACGAGCGGATGAACGTGCTGGGCATCGTCCTCATCTTTGTCGGCGTGTTGCTGCTCCTCGACAAGCTTTTCCCCTGGGGATTCTTCCGCGAAAAATTCCTGTTGCCGGCGCTCCTCGTTTTGCTCGGGCTCATCCTTGTTTGGAAGAGCCGTTAGCGGTTGGGAGCATACATGAGCGTTCTCGACAGATTTATTGATGACATAGCCACCGCGGCGCTTGCGACATCCCGTCCAGGCGCATCAAAGGCGGAAATTGCCCGCATGAAAAGCGATTTGAGCGTGCGGGAAGAAGTGGTTTCCGCGCTTTTCGGCATGATGTTCGAATGTCTCCCCGATGGAAAAGCGGAAGCGTTTGAAGAAGCCGTGGAAAGCGGAGACGATGAGAAACTCGATACGTTTCTCTCCGAAAACCTCGTTTCGCGGCCGGATATGAAAACATTGGTGACAAGGACCGCGGGCGACGTCGCCAAAAAATTAGGCTCACTCACATGAAATTAGAAAATATACCGCTCTCCTCCGAACGTTCTCCCGAACGGCGCGGAGAAAAAATAAGCGAAGAAGCAAAAAAACGCGCCATATCCCGCTTTCTTTCAGGTTATCGTGAATTTGGAAAGCCTGATTTCTCTCCCCGCGTATTTTTCCCGGAACTTCCCGAGGATATATACTAAAAATATGAGGGACAAAGTGATACTTTCGATTATTGCCATTGCCGTCCTCGGCGGACTCTTTTTTGCCTGGCGCGCCGGGTGGGGTGCCCGGGTGGAGGCGCCCGTAGTGGAAGAGGCGGCGACGACTACGGAGCCGAGCGTTCTCGTGAACGGTTCGTCAACCGGCGGGGGCTTTACGGTGGAGACAGAGGCTCCTCGTGAACAGCCGAAGGAAGAAACGTATAAAAATAGCGTGGATGAATGCATCGGCAGGAAGCTTGCCGCAGGCGAGACGGATGCAAATGCAATCTTCCTGGCGTGTCTCGGCGAGAATCCCAACGCGGGTAGGTAAGATGCCTTTTTCGCTCACCAAGGTGATGAGCTTTTTGAAATCAAAACATGCCCTCCAGGCGGGCGTGATTCTTGCCGTCATTGCTGCGGTCGCAATCGTCGGTTTTCAGAAGCCGGAAGGGAAATGGGTGTGCCGCGACAATGTGTGGCAGAAGGAGGGTAAACCGGTAGGCCCACCCCCAGCAGAAGCGTGCGGAGGAGAAACGGAAAAAATCGGCGAATCGATTCCCACGTCGACGATCTTCGCCCTTCCGGAGGTTCCCCGGGAGATCGAGTATTGCAAGAACCACGGCGGGAAGATCGAATACCGGAAAAACGGGGCAGGGGCGGAATATGCGGTGTGCGTTTTTTTGGGCGGCAGGGAGTGCGAAGTGAATTCGTATATTTCCGAAGAATGCCCGCAAAACGGCGCGCTTATCACGGGCCAGTACACTGAGGCTGCCCGGTACTGTATCACGATGGGAGGCGAATATCGTCCCGTCCGCGACAAGAACTACAAAACTCCCCGCGAAACGGGAAATTGCGTATTTCTGACGACGGGGAAGACCTGCAAGGCGGCGGATTTTTGGATGGGGAAGTGCGAGAAGAAGATTGCCGTCGTGGCACCTATAAACCCCGTAAAACCCGCGATAACCCCGATAAACGAAGAACTTCGAAGCGTCCCGTTCTCCGGCGAGATGAGTTCAGAGGATGCGCTTATAAAAACATATGGGGCAAATCCGGAAGAGGTTTTCAAAAAGCAGCCGAGCCTTTTGACGCTCGTACGGCGCTTTATCCCGAATTTCGAAGTGGCTGAAATGAGGCAGGGATTCAAGACGGTTGTCGCAACGCTTCCCGATAAGCGGAAATTCGTCGTTTTTTCCGGATGCAGCTATGACGGATGCATCGGGACCGTGAAGGTCGCCGCATATGATACGAAAAAACGCGCATTGTATCTGCTTGCTGAAAACGATTCCCGTTCGGAAGTGAATCTCTACGGCGCGATAGATGACGGAGTAAAGTCAGTTCTTTTGAGAGTATATTTTTCACTGTGGTAAATATGAATTTAGATAAGAATCAAAAGCGCCCATACTCGATAGAGCCGTACAATTCTGAATGGGTTATTGATTTTAAAAAAATAAAAGAAAAGTTAGAAAAAGTTTTTGGGAGTAAAGCGCAAGCTATAGAACATATCGGAAGCACCTCAATCCCTGGAATGCGCGCAAAGCCGCTTATAGACGTCTTAGTGATAGTGGATGCGATGGGGGACTTTTCAGAAGAGAAAGAAAAGATGGGAAAACTCGGGTATCAATATGGAGAAAACTATATTGCGCCCAACACCCTTCTTTTTTTCAAAGTTTTAACGGACGGGCGGAAAACCGAAAACATACATGTTTGCGATCGCACGAATTTTAAGGTTTCTCAATTTTTAGGCATTAGGGATTTTTTGAGAAAAAAACCTGAGTGGGCAGAAAAATATTCCTCTTTGAAAGAAGAACTGTATAAGAAGTTTCCAAACGATTACCCCGCCTATAGAGAAGGAAAGTCGAGCTTGCTCAGGGAACTGGATGAAGCGGCGAAAAATGAGAACTAAATTCATTCTCCAAGGAGGATTTGCGCGAGAAATCAATGCTCAAAATGACCAATTTTATCAGGAAATCTTGAAAGATCTTCCGAGCGCAATCCGTGTTCTCCTTGTGTATTTTGCAAAAGATGAACATGAGTACGAGGGATTGAAAGCGAGACAAATTGAACAATTTGAGAGGAATGCTGGGAACCGGTCTTTTATTTATGAAATAGCTCAAAAAGAAAATTTAGAAGAGCAAATAAAAAAATCCCACGTTATTTATATTCAAGGCGGGAAAACGCTTAAACTCCTGGAAGTATTGAAAGGGTGCCCGAATTTGGGCCACCTTTTTGAAGGTAAGGTGGTTGCTGGAGACTCAGCGGGCGCCTATGTCTTATCAACGTATTTTTATAGCAAGTCCGAAGGAGGGGTTTTTGAGGGTTTAGGTTTTGTTCCTGCAAAAACTATTTGTCATTATATCGGCGAGAATGCGGAACGATTAAGTGACTGTCCGGGGAATTTGGATACCGTGCTATTGGCGGATTTCCAGTATAAGGTATATATACGATGAAATTAGGACCAAATACGGCGGTATTTGCAATCTTCTTCCTCTTGTCTCTCCTGGAGGCTTTTTCGAACGGGGATTGGCTCTATGCCGGCATTTTCATAGCTCTGGGCGTCATGTCGCTTTTCGCGGACAACCCTTTTAAAAAATGAGAGAATATCGCCGTGCTGAAGAGAAGGATTTCAAGGATGTGATTGCGATGGCAATCGCTTTATGGCCGCATGCGGATACAGTCGATTTCAGAGATGATTACCTAAAAACAGCCCTCACGTCGGAAACGGCAGCCTGCTTCGTATGCGTTGAAGATGGGATTCCCTTGGGATATATTCACGCAAGCCTGCGCACGGATTATGTCGAAGGCACGGAGACGTCGCCAGTGGGATACCTTGAGGGCGTCTATGTGAAGCCCGAACATCGCCGCAAAGGCGTTGCGCGAAGACTTATGGAGGAGGCTGAAAAATGGGCGCGTGAAAAAGGATGCACAGAAATGGGCTCGGATACGAATCAGACGAATGTTGAAAGCAGGAGAATGCACAAAAGTGCTGGTTTTAAAGAATCGGACATCCTCGTTCACTTCGTAAAGAGGATAAAATAAAACCCGGAATTATCCGGGTTTAAAATTAACTGTTTGCTACCTGTCTCATGGGAGTTTCTGATGAAGCGCCCTTAAGAACTCTTTTGAAGGTTTCCTCTGTGGAGCCGTCAGGGATGGTTTTGAGGAGTTTGAATATTCTGCTGGTAAGTTCCGGCTTGCACGCCACTAATCCCATCCAAACCAAGCCTTTTAAGTCCTCCGGTACGCGGTCAATATCCACGTCCATGAGGGCGAAGCTTAGAAAAGGTACCTGTGCCTTTGCCAAATGAATGCCTGCAGCGGGCGTACCCATGGACCATTGTCCGTATTTTGCCGTGAAGTCTTTGAGGACTCCCGGCGCACTTACGAATGAGCAGGGATCGGCGGCATCAATGATGGCGCAGAAGTATGTATTCTCTGCGCACTTAGTTTTGATATCGCAGAACGAACTGCAGAAATCGACCTCAAATCCGAGACGTTTCAGTTCCTCCTCGTATGGTTTCCAAAGGGAAACGCCGTTGGTGATCAAAAGAATCCTTTTTTTCGAAGATTTTGAAGACAAGTTTAACCTCCTTTTGGTTATGTTAAGTTGCCGGAATATTTAAGCATTAATATAGATATATGTCAATAACCATGGCAATTTTCCGTGCTATGATGAATAAACATGAAGAAAACAGTTCTTACCGGCGACAGGCCGACAGGGAGGCTCCATCTGGGGCACTATGCGGGCTCGCTTGTAAATCGCGTGAGGCTCCAGGATACGCATTCCCAGTTCGTAATGATTGCGGACACGCAGGCGCTTACCGACAAGGCGGACCGCGGGGCGGACATCGAGAAAAACACCTTCGAGGTGCTGTGCGACTATCTCGGCGTCGGTATTGATCCGAAGAAAACGACGATATTTTTACAATCGCAGATTCCCGCCCTTGCGGAACTCAGCCAGTATTTTCTGAACCTCGTGACCCTGGCGCGCCTCGAGCAGAATCCGACGGTAAAGCATGAAATGAAGGAAAAAGGTTTTGCGCGGAACGTTCCCGCCGGTTTTTTGGCGTACCCCGTGAGCCAGGCTGCCGATATTCTCGGCTTCGATGCCGACCTCGTTCCCGTCGGCGCCGACCAATTGCCGATGATAGAGCAAACGAATGAAATTGCGGACCGCTTCAACCGCATCTACGGAAAAACGTTCAAGCGCGCGGAAGCGATGCTGTCACCCGTTTCCCGCCTTTCCGGGATTGACGGCGGGGCCAAGATGTCGAAAACCCTCGGTAATTGCATCTATCTTTCGGATTCCCCGGACGAGGTGAAGAAGAAGGTCATGATGATGTACACCGACCCGGGGCACGTGAAGGTTTCCGATCCGGGAAAAGTGAAGGGAAACGTCGTTTTTGAATATCTCGACGCGTTTGACGCGGAGAAAGACGAAGTGGAAAACTTAAAAAAAGCGTATCAGCGGGGCGGTCTCGGAGATGTCGAGGTGAAGAAGCGCCTCATCGGCGTTTTGGAATCGCATCTCGAGCCGATGCGGGCGAGGCGTGCAAAGTACGAAAAAAACCGGAAGGCAACACTCGAAATTCTGAAAAAGGGCACTCTTCGGGCGAGAAAGGTTTCCGAAGGCGTCCTCTCGCGCGCGAAGGCGTCGATGGGGATAAATTATGATTTTTAAGGTTCCGGAGACTTCTCTTTACGGGGAGCGGCGGGTATACTGAAGAAAAACAAAGGCCGTTTCACTGCATCACCATGAAAAAAGCATCTGACTTTTCGGTAGAAACTCCCCGGCGGTATCCGTTCCAATTAGGCAGGAAAGTGGCATCGTCGCTTTCCGGATTCGTCGCAGGGGTTATTTTTGCGAGCATTGTGTGGGTCATTCTTTTCCTTTACTATAAGGCCTCGATCGGAGCGTATTAATTTTTTCGCCATGGATATAACTAAAAAAGATTTTCAATCAGCGGTTTTGGATTCGCCGGTTCCGGTGCTTGTGGATTTTTGGGCGCCGTGGTGCGGCCCCTGCCGGATGATGGCGCCCATCCTCGAAGCGATGGATGCGGAGCTTGCGGGAAAAATGAAGGTGGTGAAGGTAAACACCGAAGAACCCGACAATCTCGAGCTTGCCGTTCAGTACCGCATCCAGAGCCTGCCGAACATGAAGCTTTTCAAAAACGGCCAGGTCGTGAAGGATTTCATCGGATTCCGGCCGAAAGACGTTTTTAAAGACGAGCTCGCGCCGTACCTCTAGCCTATGAAGGGGCCGAAAGAACTCTACGGCCACCTTCCCGATGCGCCCGGGTGCTACATCATGTACGACGCCCGCGGGCGCATTTTGTATATCGGGAAGGCGGCGAATTTGCGCCGGCGGGTGTCGAGTTATTTTTTGCGTCCGCACGACGCGCGCATACAAAAGATGGTCTCGGAAATCCGGGATATCCAGTACCGCGAAACCGACTCGGCCTTGGAAGCCTTGATTCTCGAAGCGGAACTCATCAAGCGCGAGATACCTCCGTACAACATCCGCGAGAAGGACGATAAAAGCTTCCTGTTCGTCGAGATTACGAAAGATCCGTATCCGCGGGTGCTTCTCATGCGCGGGAAAGCGGAGCAGGCGGGGGAACGCTTCGGACCCTTCGTGTCCGCTTCATCGATTCGCGAAGCCATGCGCATTTTGCGGAAGATCTTCCCCTGGAATACGCACCCGCCCGAAGCCATCGGGAAAATGGGGCGTCCCTGTTTCGATTTTCAGCTGGGGTTGTGTCCGGGCACCTGTTTTCAAGAGGTAGACAAGGCCGAATACAAAGAGACGGTGAAAAACCTCAAAATGTTTTTGAAGGGCAAGAAACGCCTGCTTATCCGCCGGCTCGAAAGGGAAATGGAGGAGGCATCGGACGCGCTCCAGTTCGAAAAGGCCGGAAAGTTGAAGAAGCGCATCTTCGCCCTCCGGCATATCCAGGACACCTCGCTCATCGGCAAGGAAGAGAAGGACGAAAAGAAAGGGAACGGCACGCGGATAGAAGGGTACGACATCTCAAACATCTCTGGAACGGACGCGGTCGGCGTGATGGTCGTTTTGGAGAATGGTTCCCCCAAAAAAAGCGATTACCGGAAATTTATCGTGAAGACCATCCGCGGTTCGAACGATACGGGAATGCTTAAGGAGGTGATGGAACGAAGGCTGAAGAACGACTGGCCGCTTCCGCACGTGATGCTCATCGACGGCGGGAAGGGCCAAGTGAACGCCGTGGAGGCCGTACTCGAAGCGGCGGGGCTTTCCATTCCCGTGGTCGGCATTGCGAAGGGGCCGGAACGCAAAAAGAACGAGTTTGTGGGGAAAATCCCCGCTGGAATCGCCGAAGCCGAGCTTATACGCGCCCGCGACGAGGCGCACCGTTTCGCCATCAATTTCCATCGGTATCGCCGAAGCAGGCCCTTGAAGGATTTGCGAAGGAGGTTAAGCTGAAACAAGAAACTAACCAAAGCCCGGAAAGGAGGGCGACGTGGGTAAAAAAAGCGGTTTTGAGACCCGGCATCTTTCGGAGCGCATGCATACGCGCGAAGATTTGGTGATGGGGCTCACGGAAGAGCGCTTCGATGCGATTCAGAAACTCAGCGCGCTTTTGGATTATGACTATGCCGATTCCGCCCTCTTCGCGCTCGACGAGCTCGGCATATACGGGGAAGATATTCTGAAATTCTTCACGGCGTGCGAAGAAGACGCAAAAAACGTCCTCATGGTTCTTCTCTGTTTCCGCTCGAATCTTGAAAAGACTGCGGAACGGAAGAGCATCCACTATGCGGTGAAGATGGGGGGAGGGTACTTTAATTTTGAGCGGATGAAGATTGCGCTCAAGAAGAAGAACCCCCGTTTCGGGAAAATGAGATCAAAAAATCGCCCTTAGGGGCGGTTTTTATTTATGCCTTCAATTTCAATACCTTGATATCCGCGCCTAATTTCTTAAGGCGCGCCGCGAGATCTTCGTAGCCGCGGTTTATGGAGTAGACGTTGCGGAGAGTGGATTTTCCCTCGGCGGCAAGCATGGCGATGAGGATGATGGCGGCGGGGCGAAGCGCGGGCGGGCAGATAACCTCCGCACCCTTCAGATGCGACGGGCCTTCGACGTATACGCGGTGCGGATCGGCGAGGAGGATGTTTGCGCCCAGCTTCTTGAGTTCAAGGTAATAGATGGCGCGGTTTTCATACACCCAGTCGTGGATAAGCGTCGTTCCCGAGCTTCGGATGGCGATAGGCACGAAAAAGGGGAGATTGTCGATGTTCAGGTCGGGAAAAGGGCCGGAGCTCAGCTTGTCGTGGAGCGCGGTGAGTTTCGACGGATAGGTGCGGATGTCGGCAAGCCGCGTAAAGCCGTTTTTCGAGACGTATTCCCGCACGATCTTATAGCGGAAGCCCATCTTCTTGAGCTTCAAGAGCTCAAGCTCAAGGAAGTCGATTGGGCAACGCTTGATGAGGAGCTCCGAACCGGTCGTCGCCGCGATCGAGAGAAACAGCATGGATTCGATAGGGTCTTCGCTCGGGCGGAATTCGACGGGCTTCGCCATATGCGGATTCCCGCGTATCACCATCGTCGTCGTGCCGATGCCTTCAACCTTTGCACCCAAAAGCTCGAGGAACCGGCAGAGGTCCTGCACCTGATAGTTCGCCGAAGCGAATTTTATAGTGGTCTTTCCCGGAACCTTCGCCGCCGCCATAAGGATGTTTTCGGTAACGGTGTCGCCCGCTTCGTAAAGGATGACCGTCCGGTTCCGCTTCAGGCTTTTTCGCGTTATCTCGTACGACTTCGGAAGCGTTTTAATATGGACGCCGAGGTTTTCGAGCGCAAAGAAGTGGGGCTCGACCGTCCGGCTTCCCAGCTGGCACCCGCCCGCCTGGGGGATGTGGAATTTGGGGAAAAGATGGAGGAGGGGACCGATGAGCATGATGGCGCTCCGCGTGCGCATGGCGGTGTCCACGTCCATTTTTGTGACGGCAAGTTTTTTCGGCGGACGGATGCGGAGGTTTTGTCCCTCCCATACCGCGGAAACGCCGATTGAATGGAGCACCTCGATGATCCGGAAGACCTCTTCGATCTTCGGCATGTCTATCAAAAGGGTTTCCGCCTCGTTCAAAAGCGAAGCGCAGAGGAGGCCGACCGCGGAATTCTTCGCGGTGTTCGTTTCCACGGTCCCGTGGAGTTTCTTGCCGCCGGCAATCTCGAAGTTGATGATGTTCCGCGCCTGCATGGATGCCTTAAGTATAAGCTTCCGGCACGCAAAACAAAACGCCCCCTGTGGGGCGTTTTGGACTTTCAGGATTCCTTTCGAGCGTTAGGCGGGCATTTCAACAATGACGATTTTGGTCTTCGTCTTGCCGAACTGCATGGCTTCAGCCTTTGAAGGCATCCAGACGTCCACGTAATTCGATTTGCGGGAATGCATCCGGTCCTCGACGACATAGATTTTGTCGCCGGTGAGTCCGGGGAGCTTGATCCTCGTCCCGAAGGGGAGGAAGTTCGCGGCTACGATGCCGTCGCGGACGGTGGTCATGGAGGCCGTTGTAAACGGGTCCTCGTCAGTCTCGTCCACGGCCGAAGAGTAGGCCGTCACCCAGACATACGTGGGAATCGCCGAGGCCGCGGGGGCCGCCGGCTTCAATTCTTCCGTCACCGCGGCTTTTGCCGCCGCCGTCTTCGATTCGAAGGAGTATTGGCAAAAATCGGGGTTTTCGGCGTAGGTCGGAGCCGCAAAGAGGGCAAAGACGAGCGCCGTAAGGATGAAAAGTCTTTTCATAAGATTCTTAAACTTCCTCGGAGATTTAGGGAACCCGGTCCGCCGGCCGATTCGAGGTCCGAATCCGACAGCCGACCAAAATCCCAATAAAAAACGCCTCTCTCGAGGTGTAAGATTATCCTACCATACCCCTCCCGATTTTTCAAGTTTTTCCGGAAAGTTATCCACAGGGGTGAACCGCTATAATGGAGGAAATGGCGAAAAAGCTAGATTTTAAGCGGTTTTTTAAGAAAATAGGCCCAGGCTTCATTACGGGAGCGGCCGACGACGACCCATCCGGCATCGGGACCTACGCCCAGACCGGGGCGGTTTTCGGCTACCGCCAGCTGTGGCTCGCCTTTTTCAGCGTTCCCTTCATGGTCGCCATCCAGGAGATGTGCGGGCGGATAGGCCTCGTGACCGGGAAGGGGCTCGCGGGAGCCCTTCGGGCGCGCTATGGGAGGGCGTTGCTTTCCGTCGCCGTTCTCCTTCTTTTTTTGGCAAACGTCGTGAATATCGGGGCCGATCTCGGCGCAATAGCCTCTTCGATCTCCCTTGTCTTCGGCGGGGGCGTTGCACTATGGCTTTGGGCCGCGGTGTTTGTCGTTCTCATCCTCCAAATCTACATCCCGTACCCGACCTATGCCCGCATCCTCAAATACCTCACCTTCTCGCTATTCTCCTACGTGGCGGTTCTTTTCATCGTGAAGGCCGACTGGGGAGTCATTCTTTCGAGCACCTTCTGGCCACGGTTCGTGCTGTCGAAGGAGTTTGCCATGAACGTGGTGGCTTTTCTCGGCACGACGATTTCGCCGTATCTGTTCTTTTGGCAGTCCGATGAAGAAGTCGAGGAAGAGGTCGCGAAGGGAAAGATTCGAGCGATGGGGAAGGGAATCCCGAAAGTGACTCGGCAGGATTTGCGGGATATGCGCGCGGATACCGTGCTCGGCATGGTTTTTTCAAATCTCGTGAGCTTCTTCATCATCGCGACCACGGCGGCGACGCTCCACGCGCAGGGAATCTTCTCCATCGAGACAGCCGACCAGGCAGCCGCCGCGCTCGAGCCTATCGCCGGCCCGTTTGCATACCTCCTCTTTGCGCTTGGCATTGTGGGCACCGGCTTGCTCGCTATACCCGTGCTCGCCGGTTCCGCCTCGTACGCTCTCTCGGAAGCCGTCGGCTGGTCCGAAGGTTTGGGAAAGACATTTTCAAAAGCGCGGGGGTTCTACACCGCCATCATCGTAGCGACGTTCTTGGGGCTCCTCGTGAATTTCTCCGGCGTTCCGCCCTTTAAAATGCTTTATTATTCAGCCGTTTTGAACGGCCTGTGCGCTCCGCCCCTCATTTTTATGATTATCGCGCTTGCCAATGACCGGAAGACGATGGGAAGCCGGACAAATTCAAGGAATTCGAACGCGTGGGGCATCGCAATCGGCGTTCTGATGACGATTGCAGCCGGCGTCTTTTTCTATTTTTCGTTTGCCGGATAACCTTCGCGGGAGTTATTAACATTTCTCTAACGTGAAGGTTCATTTGGTGTGCTAAAATAAATGCACAATGCCACGTTGGTTAAAGAATACGACCGTTGGCGTCCTTGTATTTGTATTTTTGGCGCTCAGCCTTTCGACGAATACGACGAATGACCGTTATGCCGCCTCTGCGGCGTCCCTTGTGGCGTATCCGTCATCGTGCCTGGGAGGCTGGGAAAACCCCGGCGGCGCATCAGGCGAACCCGAACGCATGGGCCAATCGGACGGTTTCTCCGATTCGAATTCCGCCGTATTGCATAACCGTACGGGACAGATATATTGCGGTTATTTCGATCCCGGCGAAAAGCATTCGCCGCCGACGCGCATCGTGCTCCATGTCTCGTGGGATGTTTCATTTGCCGAAAATTCTCCGGCGAGCGGGGACGAAGCCGAGTGGCAGGAGACATTGAACGAAGAAAAAAAGGGAGAGGAAGCGCCGAACCGCGAGCCCGAACCGAAGCCTGCGGAACCGGCTCTCCCGCAAGAACAACCGCAAGAGAAGCCTGCGGAACCGCAAAGCGAATCATCCGCTCCTGCGGCGTTTCGTTTTGTCCCGGAGGTTCACGCCGAAGACCAGGTAACGCAAGGCGTATCCGCGAACCCCGCATTCATGGCGGTGAGCTTTTCGGTGGACGGCGGAACCGAATGGAAGCCGCTTGCGGAGATCGCCGAATCGAATTGGCGCGGTTTTTCAATCGAAATTCCCGTCGCGTCGTGGGACGACGTGCGGAATCTCCAGTTCCAGTTTGCGTCGCTTCCGACGGGCGATGCGCCGACCGTCCTCTTGGACGGACTTTGGGTTGAGGCCGAATACGACCAGTCATTTATGGACGCCGCCCGGGACGGCCTCGATTCGGTCCTTGATGCCGCATCGGACGTGGGGAATGTCATCGGCGACGCCATCAATTCCGTGGCCGACGTAATAGACGATGCGATGCACGTGGTGGTTGAGCCGAATGTCGTCGAGCCGTCTCCCGAACAAGTGGTTGACCCGACGCCGACGCCGTCGACGCCCCAAGGCCCTCCGCGTTTTACGTTTGCCCTCGAAAACAGCGCGTCCCTTAATATCAAAGACATACAATGGCTTCCGACTGAAGACGTGAAGGAGTACAAGGCTGAAGCGGGCCGGAAGATGGATGATGCGCGTTTGCGGCTTCTCGACGAGCATTCATTTGAACTGCAATCCGCCTGCCGCAAAGGATATCTGGCAACGCTTCTGTTCAAGGAGCGGGACGGATACCTGAAAGATCCCTCGCTCGCGCTTTTCAACAAGGCGTTTGAATGCCACAATGGTTCGCTCACGCAGAAATTCACCGACCGCGACGTGCCGCCCACCCTCGAGGACGGGGTCTATTACCTTACCGTCGCGGACCAGGGCAACGGCCCCACCATTCCGCGCGACGAGGTGTTCGGCATCAAGGTGACCCGCGTAAAGGCTGAATAGAAAAACATGATACGCTCCGAATCGCTCCACAAGGCAAACATGATATTCGTTTTTGAACGGGGCGTGTCGTTAGTGCCCGAGCCAAGCGAGTTGGTTGAGCTTTTCAAGGGCGATCGGGGGCGGGGGATGCAGCTTGCCGACGATCCGATGCTTCGCATGAAGGTCATCGATCTTCCCGCTCTGGGGCTTCAAATCGCGTGCGAGGAACATCGCATCCGCTTCGAAGACCTTGAAGCGCGCGAACCCGCTTCTTCGCCGCTCCCAGCCGAAGCGGCGCGGATTCTCACGCGGCTCACGGAAAACCGCCGTACGAAATTCCAAGGCTACGGTTTTAATTTCGAAGTCTTCTATCAGACCCAGGACATCATACCGATAGGCGAGCAGTATACGGCTGTTTCCCAGCCTTTGCCGTTTGGCGACCATTTGCTTGATTTCGGGTGGCAGTGGTCCGTGGCGCGCAAGGACGGCAAGGAAGTGGATGCCTATTTCATGAAAGTGACGGCGCCTTTGGAGTTCGCGCTCCATCATAATGCGCATTTTCACGCGTCCCGTGTTCCCGCGGAACGCGAGCTTGCGGTAGAGTTTTCGAATGCATATCAAGAAACCCACCGCACGGCGCGGGGCCTTTTATTGAAAAAATAATCCATGAGTTTTTCCGTCGACAGCATCCAGGGGGTGAAAATCCGCAATACGAAGCGCAGGGGCGCCGCTTTCGCGCTTTTCTTGGTTGCGCTCGAGGGTATTTTTACGTTTTTCCTGTATCTTTCGCTCGCGGGACGCATCTTCGCGCCGCCCGAGGCGCAGTCCGCAGCCGGCGTGCCGAACCTTATTTCGTACCAGGGGAGGCTGACCGACACGTCGGGGAACCCGCTCGGAGGAACCGGCACGCTCTATTGTTTCCGCTATTCCATTTATGACGCGGCAAGCGGAGGGAATAAGGTATGGCCGGCAGGGACGCCGACGAATACGACGACGACCGTTACGGACGGCGTCTTTAGCGACCAGGTCGGGCGCATGGACGATCTCTCGGGTCTTGATTTCCTGACGACGTCGACTTTGTACCTTCAAGTGGCGGTGAATACCGTCACCTCCACGTGCTCCGGCAGCTGGGAAGACCTGACCCCGCGCCAGCAGATAACGTCGAACGCCTGGGCGCAAACCGCGGAAAGCGTGTACGGCGCGGCTCTCCGCACGCCTACCTCTACCAAGGTGCAGATCGGCACCGGGAGCGGCATCGGCGCCGGAAGCCAAACGGTACTCTCACTTGACGTTGCAAACACCGCGGACAGTTTGGGCGGGGCATGCACGAATAACGGCGCCCTGTGGTACAACTCGACTTTGACGCGCGCACTTGTTTGCGAAAACGGCGTCATCAATGTCATCTCAAACTCCTCGACGACCATTGCCGGCATCGGGGTGAACGCGGGCGCGCCGGTAACGGCGGGGAACATCGTCTTTTCAAACTCAAACGGCGTCACCTTCGGCATGAACGGCTCGACGATCACGGCAAGCGTAAACGCTGGCGGGGGAGGAGCAACTGTTTCCCATTGGCCGCATGTCCCCGCTTACTTGGCGACTTCTTCGCAATATACCGGCGCGACGGGAGCCGGCACTAATATCACTGCGTCCTATTATGTAGGCCCCCTTCAGGTATTGCAGAATCTCACGTTTAGAAGCGTAAATATGATTGCCAACTTTGCTACCGTGGCCGGAACAGGCTCCCAATCGATTGCGTATATGGTGGGCATTTATACCTTGAATGGCGGCACCGCCTTGTCCCGCCTGTCTTCATTCATGTGGCGGAATGAAGTGAGCCAGAATAGTGTTACCGCCCAAAGCCATCGCTTTTACTGGGGGACTGACAGCAATGCAAACTCAAGTTCGAGCGCTGGCAATATTTCGACCATCGTAAGCGGCATTCGCAAAATACCGTTGTACACCAATGGAGGAGACTCGTTATCGGCTGGTCAGTATTGGCTCGTGGTCGCGCAAACGAACCGCTCGTCGAGCGTAGCGGTCATGCCGGCAAACAGCGTGGCGCGCTTTTCTGGGTCTATAAATACAGCGGGAAATTTTGCCACCGCATCGACTTTCAACGTGAATTCTCAATGGCTGAACGGTATATTTTCCTCGACATCCGCCGTAGGAGATTTCCTGACGCCGATCATGCCTGCGTCGGTGCATACATCCGTCATTACAAGCACCGGCGGGTCGAGTCAGCAACAGAAACCGTACATCAATTTGGTTTGGTAAAGTAATGAATATCATATGAAGCCTCAAATCGTCATCCAAAACTACCAAGGGACTCATAATGCTAATTTTTCGGAGAGCATTGAGCGATTGGAAAAAGGGAAGGGGTATCGCGACCTCTCGACCGTCTGCATCGTTCCCACGCGCGGAATGATTCCTGCGAAAGTCACCCAAGCGTGGATGGGTATGATCGCGCCCATGAACCAGAAATTCACGAGGATATTTGCAATCGGCATGGAGGTTGGGGAGGCCTATAGCTCAACCATCGAAACTATTTTGGGAAACCCCGAGCTTTCCAAATGGAAATACGTGCTTACCTTGGAAGAGGATAATATCCCTCCGCCCGACGGGCTTATCAAATTATACGAACACATCGACGACTACGCCGCCGTTGGTGGTCTCTATTGGACGAAGGGAGAGGGCGGCCAGCCGATGATATATGGCGATCCGAAAGATAGTGAGATGAACTTCCGTCCGCAAGTGCCGCAGGAGGAAATTCAAGAGTGCAATGGGCTTGGGATGGGCTTCACGCTTTTCAAAATGGAGCTTTTTAGGGACACGCGGATTGAAAAACCCTGGTTTAAGACGTTTAATGAATGGGACCACGAACGGGGCATCAAGGCATATACGCAAGACCTGTATTTCTTCGAAAAGATACGGAAACTAGGGTATAAGGTGGCGTGTGATACGCGTGTCAGAGTGGGGCATTACGACGCGCAAATGGATATCGTATGGTAAAAAAAATTTTCATCGCGGTTCCGATAATTTTAGCCGTTGCTACGGCGAGCTTTGTTTTGGGAAAAACTTTTTCAGGAAAAAAGGACAGCCCTGATTCGGCAAAAGATGTTTTGGAGCGTGAAAATGCGCGCGGAGATCTTGCGTTCGTCAATCCGACCGTCATGTCGAATCTTAACAAGCATTTCATCATTAATTTCGGACCGCTAAGGAAGGCGCTTGCCGAGATACAGGCGAGGTATCCCCAAAAGACCTATGTTTATTTCCTCTATCTCAATAACGGTGCGTGGACGGGCCTGAATGAACGGGAAGAGTTCACTGCGGCAAGCACCGTGAAGGTGCCGCTCGCGATGTCGGCGATGAAGGCTGTTGAGGAGGGAAAGTTACACTTAAACGATCGATACACTCTTAGCGAACTTGATTTGAATAAGGATTTCGGTGATTTATATAAAAATGGAGCTGACCACGATTTCAGCCTTGAGGAATTGGTACGGATTATGTTGGAGCAATCGGATAATACCGCCGCAATTGCCGTGCAGAACATTTTGATGAACACGGGCATCGCCGACCCGTTAGCGGATGTATATGCGCAATTTGGGTGGGCCTATGGGGAGGGTGTGCCAGGGTTTGGTGAGAATACCGCGCCCACTTACGTGAAGATCAATTTAAAGACGCTCTCGAACATGTTTCTCGCCCTCTACAATGCGACATATGTTTCCCCTGAGCATTCCGAACAGATACTCGGGTATTTGGCGAGTAGTAGCTTCAATGACAAGATCGTTGCAGGAGTCCCGGAGCGGGTCTCCGTCGCACATAAGATAGGTATTGCGGCAAACGATGAGACGTTCTCCGATTGCGGTATCGTATATGCTTCGAACCGGCATTATATTCTCTGCGTGGGTTCGAACGGCGGAGATGAGAAGCGCGCTGCGTCTTTCATGGCGGAAATTTCCAAAGCCGCGTACGATTACGTGATCAACAACTAACCTATTTAACGTCATGAAGCTCGATATCGCCTGCGGACAGAACAAACGCGCCGGATTCAAGGGAGTCGACATCGCACCGGGACCCGGCGTCGATTACGTGTGGGACCTGGAACAATTTCCCTGGGCGCCGTTTGAAGATAATTCCGTGGAAGAAGCCCACGTAAGCCACTATGCCGAGCACACGCATGACCTCATGAAGTTCATGGACGAAATCTGGCGCATTTGCGCCGACGGGGCGAAAGTAACCATCATCGGGCCGTATTACACCTCCATCCGCGCATGGCAGGATCCCACGCACACGCGGACGCTCTCGGAGGCCACGTGGCTCTATTTCAACAAAGATTGGCGCGCGGCGAACAAGCTCGACCATTATCCTATCAAATCGCATTTCGACGTTTCGCAGATGGTGGTGTTCTTCAATCCGCCGTGGGACAAGAAATCCGAGGAAGCCCGGCAGTTTGCCCAGCAGCATTATTGGAACGTCATTTCGGACATCATGGTGGAGCTTGTCGTGCGCAAATGGTAGGGGATTCGAAACGGCTCTATCGCGTCATCGCATTAGGCGTCGTCCTCATCCTCGCCGGGGGCTATTTGTTTTTTTTCGGAAAAGAAAAAAAATCCGAAGAGACCGCGGAGGTAAAAAAGGTTGTATCTTCCCGCACGATACTCGATCCGGTCTTGCGAAACATGCCTTCTCCCGATACCTATCGCCGCATCGCGTACGCGGACGGGAAGATAAGCGGGGCAACAGGCGTCGTGCTTGAAGACGGATGCCATGCGACCTATGCGACGCTCCTCGTATATCCCGCGTCGGTCGACTACCGCGAGGATGTATCGCGTGCCGTCGTGAACCGCGCGCTTCCGTGCGAATCGGGGAAGGCGTTCCAGTATGGATTTTCGGCTGAATCACTCAAGAATTTCGGCGACGGGGAATATTACTACTTTTTTGCCGACCAGGGCGAAGAGGGGACGTGGTATAATCCAAGATAAGCAACTATGGCGATAGATATTATCCGCATAAAAAGAAAGGCGCGAAGCCCGTGGGTGCTCGTCCTCTTGTTTCTTATCGTTGCCGGCGCCGTTTGGCTCGGTGCGGAACGTACCGTCCTCTACGTGCGCATGCACAGCCCGCTTCCCAAGGAGTGGGCCTCGGTACAGCTTGCGAACGGCGAAATCCTTTTTGGGCATCTGAGCGGGATGGGTGACGACGTCGTGGGCTTGAGCGACGTGTACGTGCTTGAAAAATTCACGCCTTCTTCATCCGAAACGCAGTCTTCGTCGATGGAATTTTCGCTCTCCGGTACTGCGAGCGGCCAAAGCGCCACGCAACTCGTGCCGGTGAAGCGCACGTCGTTTCTTTTCATCAACCGCTCGATGGTGCTCTATTGGAAATTCCTCGACGCGGATGATCCGATCGTTTCGTATCTCCGCTAGACTTCCATGAAAAAACGCACTTCGGCGCGTCTCGGTGCAGTATTTTTTTTCTGCGCCGCGCTTCTCTTCGGCATCCGCACCGCGTTCGCGCTTGATGCGTCCTCGACGAATTTTTTTGTCCGGCAGGAAATAGGTTCGACCGCGGGTTTTTCAAGTTCGACAACCTTCCGGATACTGCAGAATGGTTTTTCTGACGCTCCGGGACTTTCAACATCGACGACATTTCGCGCGGTCGCTGGTTTCCTCCGCGCGCTCTTTCAGCCGGTAAAGCCCGACTATACGCAGACTGGCTTTCATTTCAGGAACGACAACGGTTCGGAGTCGGCGGCAACCTCAGCGACGGGCGGAGTTGAGAACGCGGCGCTCACGAATTTTGCTAAAGCAACCACGACACGCATTCGTGTCGGGATTTCGAACGAAGGAGGGACGATAAAAGGATATTCAACCCAGCAGTTCCGGCTTGAGTACGGATTTCTGGTGACGACCTGCAGTGCCGTCTCAAACTGGGTGGATGTCGGTACGAATGCCGACTGGAGCATGGTGAACACGGCAAACCTCACCGACGGCGCGAACACGACGAATATTTCCGTAGGCTCGGGCGGCGTGACGGATTCGAATTACGCGTTTCTCGCGGCAAACGGCGGCGTGAAGGATGCGGGAAGCCAAGCGGCGGCGGTTTCGCTCCCCAGCGATTCATTCCTTGAGCTTGAATATGCGGTGCAAGCAAACGCGCAGGCGACCTCGTCCGCAACGTATTGCTTCCGCGTAACGAATGCAGGCTCAGCGGCGAATTTCACTTATTCGCAATATCCGCAGGTGACGCTTTCCTCGGGCGCAGGTTCGCCGACCATTACCCTCACGCTTTCAAGTTCAACCGTCGCGCTCGGTTCGTTTACGCCGGGCACAGCGGTAACGGCGACGACAACGGCGTCTGTCACGATAAGCGGCGGGACGAACGGCTATAGTTTGAAGATCAACCGGACGAGCGTCACCTCGACTCTCGCGAGTTCCACGATTACGTTCCCCGACTACACGGCGTGGAATCCGGGCTCCGGATGCACGGCGGGCCAAGGAAACGGCTCAACGGCCCCGGGAGCGGTTTTTTCCTTCAGGGTACGGCAAACCGGGACGGACTCGAGCTATTGCGGTATTTGGTGGGGGACGAATGATACGAACGGCACGGCTATCTTTGCAGGGATGCCGACGAGCTCGCAAACCATCGCAAATGCCACGTCATCGAACTCGGGAACGACCGTCACGACCGTGCAATACCGCGCCGATGCGCCGGCGACCCAGCAAGCGACGAATTATGCAGGAACTGTCACGTTTACGGCGATAACGAACCCCTAAATTATCCACAAGGGAAGAAGGCATGTCGTTACGTGAAAGTGTTATAATAAGCCCATGAAAGATTTTATCTCTTTGGAAGGGTTTGCATTTTCGGTGGTCGTGGTCGGCATCGCGGGGCTTTTGATGGGGGCTTTTTCGCTCCCCGCCTCGATTTTCATGCCGAACGCCTTGGCGCAGGTTTCGACGTCTACGAACCAGACGATTAGCGTCACGGTAAACCAAACGATTACCCTGAGCCTCTCAACGACGACCATCGCCCTCGGGTCGCTTACTCCGGGCTCTGCGGTCTCCGCAACGTCTTCCGCGACGGTTTCGACGAACTCGGCGACGGGTTGGAATCTCCGTATCAGCCGCGTGAGCGTCACCTCGACGATTGCGTCCGGCACCATCACCTTCCCCGATTACACCGCGTGGAACGCGACGGGTAACGGCAATGCGACGACCACAAACCTCATCGGTTCAAACCTCCATTTCCGCGTCATGCAGACGGGAACCGGTGCCGGCCTTTATAGCACGACGTGGTGGGGCCCGAACGATACCGACGGCGCCGCAGGGGCGCAGTACGCAGGATTTCCGACATCGACGTCCCAGAATGTTGCAACAACGAGCACATATTCCGGTTCCGCGCAGACGGTCGTCATGAAGGTCCGTGCCGATGCGCCGGCCACCCAGCAGGCCACGAACTACACCGGAACCATCACGGTGACCGCTATCACCAATCCGTAATCGCTAAAAAAACAGCCGCGAAAGCGGTTGTTTTGATTCGACGGACTGCAGAGATTCGGGTATCATCCTTCTTACTAAGGAACATGAAATCACACGTTGGAATTTTCTCAGTTTTATCATTTGGCGCCCTCTTTCTTGGTGGGTGCCTTTTATTCCCCGGGGTTGGCAACGCCCAGGTGGGCATCTCGCTGTATCCGGTGAAGTTCAATGTGACGGTGGCTCAGGGCGAATCGTATGCCGACACCATTACCGTCATCAATCCGAATGATTTCTCAATCGGCGTGCATCCAGAGGTCGAGAATATCGCCGGCGGCGACGAAGGCTCGATAGATCTTATCGACATGGAAATACCGCACGGCATTTCCTCGTGGGTTTCCATCGACCGCACAGAATTCACGCTCGGACCCCAGGAACGCCGCCAAATTCCGTTTACGGTTAATGTTCCCGCAAATGCAGAGCCGGGAGGCCATTACGGTTCCATACTTTTCCGCGGTATTTCAGGTCCGAACGGGGGAGTGGGCATTTCGGGGCGCGTCGGTACGGTGATGCTCATCGAAGTTCCGGGCGCGACCGTAAAGACCGGTAAAATAGATTCTTTCACTGGCCCCGCGTCGTATGTTTCGCACGGACCCTTTTCTTTTACGGCAAAACTTGAAAACACGGGTAATACGCATTTCAATCCCGAGAGCTCCATCTCGATTAAAGGCCCTTTTTATCCCGAAAAATCGGTTGCAATAGAGCCGCGTATCGTTTTTCCCGGCCACACGCGTACCTTTGAGGCGCAGGTGGCGGGCCGTTATGCCTTTGGTCCTCTCACGGCAACCCTCACGTCCTCCATGCCCGGCGGAGCGGTTACGAAGACAATAACCTTCTTCGCCTTTCCATGGCAGGAAGCGCTTGCCGTCGTGGCGTTCGGACTGCTTGTTTGGTTCGGCTTGGGAAATCTCAAAAAGAAATTCAGGATCGTTCGGGTGAAGAAATAGGATTCGTGAGCCCGTTTTACAGAAAAAACGCGCTACTCCTTGTTTTTGGGTTTTGCATAGGACTCGCTTTCCCTTTCTTTTCGCATGCCCAGACGGTTTCGGATGGTTTCGAGCTCACGCTTCGCATCGTCGTTCTTCCGCTTGAACCGACATCGCTTGTCGCGACGTCGGTTTCCGCGTCACAAATAAATTTGAGTTGGAGTGACAATTCGAACAACGAAGACGGTTTTTACGTAGAAGAAAAAGTGGGGAGCGGAGGATTTTTCACGCAAATAGACTCGCGTCCCGCGAATGCCACGAGCTACACCCGAACAGGACTCCTTCCTTCGACCACGTATTTTTATCGCGTGCGCGCTTTCAATGATGCGGGTTCGAGCACGTCGTCGGATGAGGCAAGCGCAACGACGAGTGCGGGGAGCACGGGTGGAGGCGGTAGCGGAGGAGGCGGAGGAGGCGGGGGTGGAGGAGGAGGTGGCGGAAGCGGGGGAAACAGCGTACCGCCTCCCACGACGAGCGTTACCCTTATCGGGCGGGCGTATCCCGGAAGCGACGTCACCGTTTTGAAGGACGGATCGGTGGCGGGTTCGTCGCGCGTGGGAACCGACGGCCAGTTCAGTATTTCGATATCGAACTTGAGCGGAGGGAATTATATTTTCTCCGTGTACGGCGAAGACAAGAACGGATACCGGTCATCCTTATCAACATTTCCCATCAGCATTACGGCGGGGGCGGCGACGCAAGTTTCGGGTATTTTTATCGCGCCGACCATCGGCGCCGACAAGGTTGAGGTAAAGCGCGGAGAGACTATAACCCTTTTCGGGCAAAGCGCCCCCGAAAGCCAAATTACGCTTACCGTGAGTTCCGATGAAGAGCATTTTGGTACGGCCAAGGCGGACAAGGACGGCGTGTACTTGTATGCGTTCAATACCGGCGTCCTCGAGGACGGCGACCATACGGCGCGGTCAAAATCCGCGCTCTCCGGAGCAGTGAGCCAACAAAGTGCCCCGCTCGCGTTTAAGGTCGGCGATAAGACCGTCTTGGCGGCAAAAACCACGAAGGCGGGGAAGTCCGACGTTTCAGGGGATGGGAAGGTGAACCTCATCGACTTTTCCGTCTTGGCATACTGGTACAAGCGTTCCGCTCCGCCGGCAAAAGTTGATTTGAACGGCGATGGAAAAGTGACGCTTGTCGATTTCAGCATCATGGCGTACAACTGGTCCGGATAACGGAGAAAATGAACAAGCTATTCTCTATGTCGGTTTTATTGGCGGGGGCGGCTCTTTTTGCTTTGCCTGCAGAGGCCGCACGATTGTACTCCGTCCCGGCTCTAGTCGAGGTTCCGCCCGGCGGGTCAATTGAGGTTTCGTGGTTTTTGGACACGGAAGGAGAGCGGGTAAATGCATTTGAGGGCGCGCTTGCGTATCCGGCGTCATCGCTTTCCTTTTCACAAATTTCGACGGGGAATTCCATCGTTTCGTTGTGGGTTGAAAATCCGCGCGTCCGGGACGGCGCGCTTTCGTTCTCGGGCGTGATACCGGGAGGATACCGGGGAAGCGAAGGGAAGCTTTTCTCCACGGTAGTGCGGGGGGGCGTCGAATCCTCCGGGGAATTGTCGTTGCAGAATGGAGCAGCGTTTATAAATGACGGGAAAGGCACGCCGACGGGTCTTTACCTTGCTCCGGTTTCTGTTGCGGTGAAAAACGATGCGCGCGCGGAAGGCAATGTGGCGGCTCTTCGGGATCGCGATGCGCCGGAAATAGGCACCTCTTTGATAGTGCGGGAAAGCGATCTCTACGGAGGGGCGTACGCCCTTCTCTGGGTTGCGCAGGATAAAAATTCAGGCGTAAGCCGTTTCGAGGTGTGCGAAGGCAAGCGCCCGTGCGCGGAGGCGCAAAGCCCGTATCTCTTATACGACCAATCGCGCTCGTCGGACGTGGTTTTGAAGGCGTACGATGCCGAAGGGAATGTCGCGGAGGTTGTGATACCGGCTGAAAAGGGAACAAACCCGCGTCTCGCCTTTGATGACCTTATCGCGTCACCGTACATATGGATACTGCTCGTCGGGATCATCGCATTCTTCGCGGTGCGGTATGGTACTATAAAAAGAAAGCGTAACCGAACGTAATTCTTTTAAGAGTGATATGAATCGTTTTGCCGTATTAGTTGTCTTTGTTTTAACTGCGGGAGTTTTTTCTCCCATAGCAATCGCTTACGCTGCGACGCTCAGTCTTTCTCCCGCTTCTCGAGCTGTCGAGGTGGGCGATACGTTCACCCTTTCCGTTCTCGTCTCAACGCCCGCTGAGGCAATGAATGCCGCGTCGGGCGTTCTCACATTTCCTGCGGACCTTTTCCAGGTTACGTCCATATCGAAGGCGGGCTCAATATTCTCGTTGTGGGCGCAAGACCCGTCATACTCAAATGTGGGAGGGACCGCTGAGTTTGAAGGCGTTGTTCTAAACCCCGGCTATACCGGTTCTGCGGGGAAGATTATGGCGGTAACGTTCCGCGCCCGCTCGGCAGGTTCGGGAACCATCGGCTTTTCCAACGCGAGCGTTCTTGCGAATGACGGCCAAGGCACGAATATTCTGACGGGTACGGCTCCTGCATCGGTACGCATAACGGCGGTTTCTCAAACTCCCGAAACGGAGGCGCCTGCGGAACCTGAGCCGAAAAAGACCGAGTCTGTTCCCACGCCGGCTTCTTCTTCCCGCGCTCTGAAAATAACGTCAGTGACGCATCCCGATCCGTCCAAATGGTACGCATCGACGGTGGCGAAACTGTCGTGGGAATTGCCCGGAGGCGCGACCGCAGTGAGGCTTCTTGCCGATACGTCGCCGAAGAGTACGCCGACCAGCGTTTACGAACCGCCGATATCCTCCCGCGAAATAGCCGATTTGAGCAATGGAATATGGTATTTCCACGCTCAGGCCCGTACGGCCTCCGGATGGGGTCCTCTTGAGCATTTCTCGCTCAGGATTGATGCGGAAAAACCGACCGTTTCCATCGTCGAGGATCCGCAGAAGCCGGTCTCGCGTTCGCGGAGGGCATTCCTCGTGAGTGCGTCCGATACCGTCTCCGGCATCGATCATTATGAATTCCAGATAGACGGCGGGGCGACAAGCACCTGGAGCGACAACGGCGACCACCGCTATGAGACTCCCTCGCTTTCGCCGGGACGGCACGTCCTCGTGATGCGCGCAGTAGACAAGGCCGGCAATTACGCATCGGCATTCGCGGAATTCGAAACGGAAGGCTTGCCGACGCCGAAAGTTACGGATTATCCGAAGGAAATGTATGCCGATACGCTCCTCGCCATTCGCGGCGAAACGGTGCCCGGAGCGGCGATTGAGGCCTATACGGATTGGAACGGTGAAAACCTGAAGATCGAGCGCACGACTGCGGATACTGAAGGGAAATTCACGTTTGTTTTCAGCGAGAAACTTCGGGAAGGCGCGTACACGTTCCGGTTTAAAGCCGTAAACGATGCCGGGGAGGAAAGCGCTCTTACCGAAGCCGTGACGGTCGGTGTCCACGCGCCGTTCCTCGCAAAGTTCGGAAGCCGTTTGGTCCAATATCTTACGATTGGCATCATTATCGCGGCCTGTCTCCTTCTCTTCACGCTCCTCGTGAACCGTTTCCTCCGGCATGCAGCGGTCTTGAAACGCCACGCGTCGGGTATTCTTGAGGATACGGATACCGATATCCATACGATTTTCCAGGGAGTGGCGCGGGATGTAGCGTCTGCCGTAAAAACCCTTGATGGCGTGCGGACCAAGCGCGATCTCACGCGGGAAGAGGAGCGGATACGGACGAAGCTCCAAAAAAGCCTTTCCGCTGCGGAACAGGCGACAAAGAAGAAAGTGCGGCGCATTGCCAAAAAGACTAAATAAATAAAACCCCCATGCGGGGGTTTTAGTATGAATGCGTATTAAGCCTGAACGTGGGGAGTGTTCTTTCCGTATAGCACAAAATCCTTGTGGAAGGTTTTTTCTGAAAAGGCGGTGCAGATGCCATTTTCCGCCATCGGAATATCGTACCCATATTCAAGATAGGCGCAATTATTTTCATAGTTGGGTCCGAACGCGCATACGGCACACAATCGTTTCGGGCCGGTGGAAGAATTCTCAAAACATTCCGGAACTTCATTGGGGGATGTTGAATACGGTTTTTCGCCATCCTCCTCGAGGTGCTTGCGAAGCTGAGCACAGCTCTGCACGCCGTTCGGCCCGAAGGTGCAATCCCTGCAAAATGCCGGAACGGGAGTTTCGCCGGTGGGTATCCTTGTTTGGAGCGTGATCCCTGATGCTTTCATCCTGTCTCTCCATGTTTAGTTTTTAAGTCTGCTCAGTATGAAAAGAGAGTCGCTGGTTGTCAATCAGCGACTTGAGAGGGTCACAATATTCGCTGTTTGGAAAATGATGAATGCCGCATAGAAAAGAAGGAGGATCATACCCTCGCGGCGGGAGATGGTCTCCTTGGAGCTCGCGAAGACGTAGAGAAGGCCGAATCCGCAGACGGTGAGAATGGCCGTACCCGTGAAAACTGATGATTCAATGAGAAAGCCATGGTTTGCGAGCCCCAAGAAACCGAAGATAAGCGTATTTACCGCAGCCGAACCGATATAATCGCCGAAGGCAATATCAGTTTCCTTCGAGACGACGGCGCGAGCAGCGATGGTAAGTTCAGGGATGTTTGTGCCGATGGAAAGGACGATAAGCGCGATGAGCGAATTCGGCACATGCAGGATGCCGCCGAAGTAGATAACCTCCGAGACGAGCATGCGGCCAGCGATGAAGATGACGACTGCTCCGATAATGACTTTGAGGATGTCAAAAACAAGCGCCCCGCGCCGCCGGGGGATGTGGGCTGGCTTTTCCGGTTGCTCGCGGAGCATGGAAACCAAAAAAGCCCCGTAGGCGAAGATCGCCGCAATTCCTTCACCCCATGACACTGAGCCATCCATCACGAAGAGGGCGGGGAGCGCGATGGTAAGGAGGGCGAGAATCACATTCCCCCGCGAAAAGGTTTTTTTGAGGCGGATGCCGTTTCCGAGCGCGGCAAGGAGCGGAACAACAAAAAGAAGCAGGACAAATGAGGCGCCGACGAGATTGCCTGCAGAGACTTGAGGCACTTCAAGGGCGGTTGAATTAAGGGCGACCGAGATCTCGCTTAATGAGGTAAGTGTTCCCAAGACAAGAAACGATACGACAAAGCTCGATTTATGGAAGGTGGCGGCGAGGTTTTTGACGGCGCGGATCAAGGCACCCGCTGAAAGCCAAATGGCGGTGAGAGCGATATGTCCGGCGACGAAATGCCCGAAAAGTTCCATATGCATTAATGATACGCGATGCGCCGTGCTCCGCCCAGGGGTATAATGAGTGTATGAACAAAACTCCGCTTATCATCATCGGCGCCGCCGTTGCCGCATTCGTCCTTGGCACGTTTTCATCCTCTTATTTCAAATCGGATGAGGGCATGAAGGAAGCGGTGAAACGCGAAGGGCTGCCGATGCGCATCGTCTCGGTGAAAGAGAATACTCGCTTGTATGATTTGCGCGCTGAATATCCCCAGTTCGATTCGGCGGACCCCGCGTGGAATAGCGAGATCCAAAGCTATGTGACAGGCCGCATTGCCGATTTCAAAAAAACCGCGGAGGAGAATTGGCAGGCACGGAATGCTACGGCGCCGGAAGGGGAGGCAAAGAAGGAATTTCCCGACGTGCCCTTCATTTTTTCGATTGCCTGGTCGCCCGAAAAGCTCGACGAGGATTCTGCAAGCTTTATCCTGCGGCTTGAGGCGTTTGAAGGCGGTGCAAACACGCGCCAAGAGATAAAAACCTTCAATTACGATTTTGGGAAGGGTAAGCCGATCGCCCTTGCCGATTTGTTCCCCGAAGAAGGGGATGGATATCTCCAAAAGATATCGAAATACGCGCGTACGGTGCTTATTTCGAAATTGACCGCCGATTTCGAAGGGGGCGCTCCGACTGATATGATCGAGTCTGGCACTGAGCCCACTATTGAGAATTTTGAGAATTTCACCTTTACCGATCAGGCGGTCATGTTCTATTTTCCCAAATATCAGGTGGCTCCCGGCGTGGCAGGGGAGCAGAAAGTGGTAATGCCCCGGGTCATTACTCGCGATTAACGGACGGTACGGCGAAGGGAAGCGGGAAGATGCACGAGTGTTTCGTAGGGAATTACGTTCGAGGCATGGGCAATGTACTCTGCCGAGTTTGGATCTGACGCATTTTCGGAAATAACGACGACGCGCTCGCCCAGACGGGGCTGGGGCACTCCCGAAACGTCTATCGTCGAAATATTCATGCTAACCCGTCCGAGGATAGGGCAGGGAATTCCCCGCACGGTAACGATGCCTTTATTCGAAAGCCGCCGATCGATTCCCTCGTTATACCCCATGGGAATGGTGGCAATCTGTTTAGTCTCAGGAGCTTCGTAGGTTCCGCCATAGCCGATTCGTTCGCCGGCATGCACGGCAGAAAGCGACGAGATGACCGTCTCAAGCCGGAGTGCGGGGAGAAGCTTTAAATCCTCGTTCTGGTGGGCGTTTCCGCCATATAAACCAAGCCCGAGGCGCATGACATTAGCCTCGATTTCTTTCGAATAGAAGCTTCCGGCGGTCGCCGCAAGATGATAATAGCGAAGATGGGGAAAGAGGTCGGCAGTGAAGCGTTTTTTCGCTTCATGCCAGGCACGTATCTGCTCATGGGTCGTCACGGCATCCGGATTGCCCGCATCGGCAAAATGGGAATAAATGCCTTCAAGGCGGATATGGGGATTTTTCAAAAGAAGGTCCCGTGCCGTGTGAAGCTCGCTTGCGCGAATGCCATGGCGATGCATGCCGGTATCTATTTCCAAATGGAAGCTCCGTGTTTTCTGGAGTTCGGACGAAAGGAGGGTAAGTTCCTCAAGGCTTATAATTGCGAAAGAAACGTGAGGTAGTTTCGAAGCGAGAATATTTTTGAGTGACGTATAGGCGAGGATAAGTATGGGCGTTGCGACGTTTTCGTTCCGGAGGGACAGCGCTTCATGGTACGAATCGACGCAGAGAAAGGGGAGCGGCTCGTCTTTTAGAATGGCGCCCACTTCCTTCAAGCCGTGGCCGTAGGCGTTGCTTTTCAAGACGGGAGCGACAGCGATGCCGTATTTCTCCCGAAACGCATGGAGATTGTGGAGTATCCGGTCGGCAAAGATAGTCACTTCGATGAGCGGCTCGTAGGCGAAGCGGCTTTTCCGGATTTTCCTGAAGAGGGAACGAAGCATCTCTGTGCAGTCAGTATAGCCTAAAAAAACCGGTTGCCGAAGGAAAATAAAAAGGGGCATGCGCCCCTTTTGGATTAATCTTTCTCGGTAAGATCGTAATGCATTACTGCCGTCCCCGCTCTCGCTGTTTCGACCGTGAGGGTGAATTTATCCCCATCGAGTCTGCCCTGGTATGACTTGATTCCCGAATTCCCCAGGTAACTGTGGTTCAGGAATCCGCCCTTGTATGAAATATCGAGCCTTTGGCGGCAATGCGCCGCCATTTCATGCTGGACATTCACTACCACTACGGCGAGCTTCTCGTTTTTTCCGAAGAAAAGCTGAAAATCATTAACCATAGGGATTTCATCGGGTTCGGTAATGAGGGAGGTGATCAGTTTCCATGTATCAATATCCAGTACGCAAAAGGTGTTTCTCGTGAGGTGGATGCCGAGATATCTGTCGGAATTGCTGCGTATGAGCCTCGTGACGGGGTCATGGATCTCTCCTATGGTATTTCCAATGGGCAATTTATCGGGAAAGAGGGAAATGCCGCTTACAGATAATTCAGGGGTCATTTCGAAACTGACGAATTTAGGCCTCTCGCGCTCGCGCTTAGCCTCAAGTATCAGGATCTTGCCCTGTTCTTCGAAAAGATAGAATTCAACCGCATCCGTCCAAAAATTTTCCCAGTTTTGGTCGTATTTCTCATGAGAGGATGTGAATTCCTGTTCATAAAATACTTTCCCATCAAGATTTTGGTGGTTTACGATCATTCCCCTGAAGATGTGATTCTTTGCATCAACGAGGCGGTACGCCACGACAATGCTGCAATGGATTCCCAAGATATAGCGCTTTACTTTCCAGTCTGAGAGTTTTTTGGCGATATATTCATTGATGCATTTGGTTCCGTTTGCAATTGCTTCAGCAGAAAGCATATAGGCTCCTTTTTTAAATTTAAAATTATGTTTTTAAGCTATGCCTACCGTAGGACTTCAAAGCTGCTTTGTCAATTAAAAATCCCGCGTGGGCGGGATTTTGGTGAAGACGTGAGTCCGTCTTACATTGCGCTTTTCGCGCATTCGCGACAGATCTTCTTGTGCATCGCGACCTCGTAGATAGCAGAGAGGCCGACAAGGATGTAGATGATGCGGGAAACCATGGCAGTCATGCCGCCAAAGAGCATCCCGACCTCCCATCCCGTAAGCGCAAGAAGAAGCCAGTTCAAGCCTCCGATAACAAGGAGAACGAAGGCGATCGTGTGGAGCTTCATGTGTTTAATCGGTCAGTTTTTCGACCTTTCCTCCCTTTTATTATATCAAGTTCACGACACGAAAAACGCATTTTTTCAAATTGACCCCTCTCCAGCTACGTGATAAAAAATCTGTAGCAGCTGGGGCATAGTGCCCAAGCAAAAAATTCCATATATCTGAAAGGAAAAAGAATGAGCTCATTATTCAACAATGCAACGCTCACTCCCTATGGTGATCTTCTAGCGCTTACTGAGCGCTATAAGGACGACCATGCCTTCAAGGTATGGATCGAACGCGCACCAGCGGATGTGATGGGTTTCGCGCGAATCTTGGTCCAGTGCCGGATTGCTCGAAGCCTCGAAGAAGCGGTAGGGAAGCTCTATGAGATTCATAAAGCGCACCCTCCCGCGGAAAAGCAAAGAATCACGTCGGTTGATATGAAAGATGGCCGATATACTCGTTCACTTGCTTCATTGCGCAGGCAGTTTGAAGAAGAATCAGGGAATAACGAGGAGTATATTCGAGGGTTCGGGGTGTTTTTACACGCTGCTGCCCAGAGGATACTCACCGGTCAGGTTGGAGATAAGCAAAAAACGTGTGAGGAGCTATCGCTATTTCCGGCTCCTCAGCCACTTTTCGAATCAGGCTTTGTCTCTATTCCCCGTATTACCCGTGATTTTGCACGACAGGTGAAAAAGAAATGGAAGTTTCTCGCTCGCCAGCTGGGAAGGAAGAACTGGGAAAGAAACTATCTGAAACTGGATAGGAATAAATTCCGTGCACTCTTTAAGCTTCTCATGCCGCTTATTGGCGAATCGGGCCGCGCCCTTCTGGAGCGGAAGCAACACCATTCTGATTTCCAGTACTATCTCACCCTGACGGTGATGACGCTTGCGACGATCATTTCATACGTCCAAAAGATCGGCCTCCATGGCGGTCTGAGGGAGATACCCATTCTTTCATACCACTATGGGTTGGGAGGATGGCGTATGGATTTGATTTTAGTGACTGCCATAGGGGGTAAAACTCCTACGGAAAAACAGCGTCTCCAGGTAAATAGCCTCCAAAAGATGACGTTTCACTCCTTGAATCAGGTTCTTTCCGAACTGGAAAGGATTTTTCATGGAGCCCGCGTTGACGTTGAATTCTATGAATTCAAATTTGCAACGGGTGATGGCTTGCATGCGCGTCATGTGATCCTGCCGACTGAAATCAATGGAGAGCCTATTGCGGAGCATAAGGTGCAGCTCAAGAAGTACATCGCTCTCGCAAACCTGGATTATGCGCTCATGCATAAGCAGAAAGACATCTGGAACGGAAACGTGAAATTCACTGATGCGAAACTGGTGTATTTTTTCCCCAGTATTGCCCCGGTTGAATACCGCATTCACGTCGATGGCCCTGAACAGCACGAGGTATTTATGGAGACGATTGGAAGCCGCTACGGCTACAGTCAGACCAAAGCCTTGATTCGCGATCGGGGAAATGCCATCAGCAATGCCATCCAGGAACTCATCCATCTCAAAAAAGGGAAGAATGGGAAAAATGGGAAGCAGAACGGCCAGAATGGTTCCCTCTGTGTTAATGAAACGCTGATTGATGTCCAATCAACCTCGTTGCATCCGCATGATGAGATAGCGGAAGTTATCAAGTCCCAGCGGATCTTTCTTGATGAAGCAAAAATCGTTGAGAAAGTACGGGTCGAAACGGCAAGCGGACGGCACTCGCCGTACCGTTTCCATCTCGATGCGTTCTTCCATGCCTTGGAAGAAGGGGATATACGGACACGCCATTTCAGTATGGAGCGCGGCGGTTTCATCCAGTGCGTCCTGCCGTGGCATGAGGATAAAAACCCCTCCATGATGCTTTTCATGAGGCGTGGCTATGCTCGGTGCTATGTGTGCGATACGTGGATGCCCTTTGCATATGAATCCATGCCCCCTGAGGTGCGCATAGATGTTTTGCGAAGGCAACGCATCAATTCCCTTGAAAGCTTGGAAAAAATCCCGGCTTTTCATGTGAAAGCGATGACGCTGATGCAACAAGTCTTCCAAGTTTTCTTCAAGGATAGTCCGGGAAAGGAATATCTCGAAAACGAACGGCGGCTTGATCCAGAACTGGCGCGCGCATACGGAGCAGGATTCTGCAGCAATGATGCGATTGAAACATTATTGGATCTTTTTGAGTTCGATGAATTGGTGCATTACGGTTTGGTGAATTTCAATGGGAGTTTGCGTGAAACCCAAGGGCTTTTCCCGCTTCTAAAACGGCGTGGGAAGTCTTTGAGCGATGTGGCTACCAAAGATGGTTTGCCGTATCTCGTCTTGCGAAACAAGTTGGTTTTCCCTCTCGGATTTAGCGGGGGAAGGATCACGAGCTTTTACGGGCGTGATGTGCGGAAAAACTGTCCTAAGGAAATGCGGCACCGCAAGACCTTAGTTCACTTAAGCGGCGTGCCGCAAGGCATGTGGAATGCTGATGCATTGGCTACAGGACCTCGCTATAAGGACTTTAACCTTATGGAAGCGGTTATAGACGCCCTAACGATGATTCAGCTTGAACACACGGACACAGGAGCATTTGGAGGCACGTTTAACTATCTTGCCCTCCAGCATGCATTGAGCGTTCGTGAAAACGTATGCATTGGCTTTGACGTAGATGCGGGGGGAAAATTTGCGAAGCAAAAGACCCTCAAATGGCTGGACGAGATGCAGTTCACGGAACGGGTGCGTTTTAAAATGCCGCCCGATTTTGTGGAGGAGTATCCGCGGCTTATCGCGTACAAAGACATAAATGAATGGTGGATAAACGAAGGGATATATGAAAAACAATAAATAGCAGATGCCGATACGGATCTGCTATTTTTATTTGGGAAGGGGATGATTGACGGGATTCTGAAATATTTGTATGGTATGGGCAGTAAACTACTAATTTAATACGGAGGTTTTTATGAAGTACCGGAAGTTAAAGGGCCCCTTGTCGGTCCAGGTGGAAATCACCGAAGCCTGCAATATGGATTGTTTCCATTGCTATAACCACTGGCGGGAAAAGAGCGGGCCGAAAGTCCTCTCGCGCCTTACGGAAGACGAGCTGATGCAAATCGTACGCGATCTTATTTCGCTCCAGGTTTCATCGGTTACCATTACCGGCGGCGAACCCCTTATTTACTGGTCTATGCTTCCTCCTGCCATCGCTGAATTGGATAAGGCGGGAATCGAAGTAGGCCTCAACTCGAATGTGGCGCTCCTTACCGAACCGATCGCGCAGGCCTTATGGAATGCAGGATTGAGGAAAATGCTTGTTTCTGTCTTATGCGGAAACGAAGCGGTGCATGATGAAATTGCGGGGCGAAAGGGCGCATGGGCGCGTACCATGAGAGGAATCGACATTGCTGTCCATGCTGGTTTTTTGGTGAGTACGAATATGGTGCTCAGCAAGCGCAATTTCTCGTATCTTAGGGAAACGGCAGAAGTGCTTGTAAAGCACGGCATTGATGGATTTTGCGCAACGAAAGCTTCGCCGGCGCTGAATAGCCGCAACTTTGATAAGGAGATTCTAACCGTAGAAGAGGTGCGCAAAAGCATGGCGATGCTTACGGACATTCAGAAAGAATTGGGAATTGCCGTTGATGTGTTGGAATGCTATCCGCTCTGCTTGATTGGCGATGTGGGCAAGTATCATGTCTTTGCACGCAGGAACTGCGGTGCCGGCGTTACGAGCTGCACCATCGGTTCTAATGGGGATGTCCGTCCCTGTTCCCGCGCCGATATGGTATACGGCAACGTGTTTCAGGATGGTCTCTTAAAGGCATGGGAGAGTATGGAAGACTGGCGCGCGGGCGTATATATTCCGCCCGCTTGCGATGCATGTGATTACATAGAGATGTGCAGCGCCGGGTGCAGAATGGAAGCGAAATATCTGGGAGATATCCATGGAAATGACCCTTTCATGAGTGGTCCCTATGACATCGTCTTGCCGCAGAAGATAGCGAGAAATGCTGATACGCCGCCTGGCGAATTCAAGCTTGCGAACGGCGTTCGCGTGCGCGATGAAGAATTTGGGGGAGTGGTATTCGTCTCTGGCGGATCCGCGCTTCTGAATAATGATGCGATGCGTCTGGTGCAATACATGATGGATGAGAAAACATTCAGCACCGATACGATGGCACAGGCATTTCCCATAGAGCGGGAAGACGCAGAGGCCTTTTTGCGGATTTTATCCCAAAGGGGTATTGTTGAATCAGCGCTTTAATCACCAATACGGAAAAGAAAGGAGGTGATTTCATTGAAACCCGAGATTCTCTCCATAGTGAAAGACTCGAACGCAAAGAGCGACCTGAAGGTTAATCCGATGGTTGGCGCTCAGTGCGAAGAGGGTGACAGCTGTTTCTCACAGCCGTGCGACAACTGTTACAAGAGGAAGTAACCGTCATACAGGTAAAAATCAAAGCCCCCATAGTGGGGCTTTTTATTTGCGAAACCGGAAGCGGAGGGTACAATTACAGACGTAATTGGGGAGTCGCTTGCCTGCGCAGGCAGGTCTAATTTTCCCCCAGTTTTAGAGAAAAAAGTTTATTACATTTAGATTAATTGGGGAGTCGTCTAATGGTAGGACATCGCCCTTTGGAGGCGAGTATTGGGGTTCGAATCCCTGCTCCCCAGCAAAAACAGAAACGCCAGCTTTATGCCGGTGTTTCTGCTTTGATGTGGAATAGAGGGGATTCGAACGGGAAGGGGGTCGGGGAAACGGGAGTTTTCCCGTAGCGGATGCCCTGAAACCGCTGGGTTTCAGGGAGCGAAGCGACGTAAGATTTCCCTGCTCCCCAGCCAAGTCGAGCTGAGTTCTCGCGCCCGAGGAGGGTCGCTTTCCTCCATTTTCTTTTACTCATAGAATAAAGGCATGGAGATTTTGAAGCGTCTAAGCGTATACGATTTTTTCGTGTTGGCGCTTTTACCTTTCTTAAGCTCCTTAGTGTCCCTTGTATTTCACGCCCCGTATATTCTTTCTATTTTCCTGTTTTATAGCCTCCCAGGAATTTATTTAATCCTCCGTTTTGGACGGCTGTGGCAAGTAGCGAAAGGAGCAATCTTTACGTTCATCATTTCATTACCTTTTGCCATTATCATCGATTATATCGGTACCACAAGCGGCGTATGGTATGTGCCGTATAGCCTTTTTCCATCGAGGTTTCTCGGAGTTATTCCCATCGAGGATTTTTTCTGGATGGCGAGCGGCGTCTTCACGCTCGTTGTCGGCTATGAAATCATGCTCGATAAAGGGAAGCGTGAATTGGCGGATAAGCGCCTCTGGTATTTCATTTCTATTGCATTATTCGTATTAAGCGCCTTTTTCTTGATTCTTGCATCAGGTGGGAAGCATCTTTTTGTGTGGGAGGGGCCATACACTTATTTGATTCTTGGAACTGTTTTCTTCGCTCTTCCCACGTTAATTTTTCTGTGGCATTTTCCGCAGTTTCTTCGTCGAGCATTATCTCTTGTAGCGTACTTTTTCGCCATCACTTTTTTCTTTGAAATTACCGCAACATTTCTCAACCAATGGGTATTTACTGGGGTTTATTTTCTTCCGCCCATCAATTTTTTCGGGTTCAATCCTATACCCTGGGAAGAGTTATTCTTTGTGGGCTTTGTGGGCCCTTTCAGCGTTGTTGCCTTCTATGAATTATTTGATGATGATAGGAAATAATCATATCAATCTCGTAAGATAATGAAGAATTAAGAGCCAACATGAAATTTTCCGAAAATTCTCGCAAAAAGGCTCTTATTGTCGTGGATGTACAAGATTCATTCTTGAATAGAGGGAATGGTTATATCGTTAAGAATATTTTAAAACTTCTAGATTCGGTAAAATACGATGCGTATGTTGAGGTGAATTTTCACGCCGAAAAGGGTTCCCTGTGGAAAAAACAGCAGAAATGGATTTGCCCGAAAGGAAGGTATACAGAGACCGTGGAGTCCATTGCCACGGCTCTAAAGCCCTATAAGTCCTTCAAGGTTCAAAAGGATACGAGGTCGGCCTTCCAAGGGAATAAGAAGCTGACCGCTTTTTTGAAAAGTAAGAAAATAAGGGAGGTGCATATCGTAGGATTAGATACTGAGGATTGCGTGCTCGCTACGGCCTTTGATGCCTTTGATGCGGGATTTTTCACGTATGTTATCGAGGAATGCGTTCAATCTACCTACTCAGATGATTCTCACAAAATGGCCTTAAAGCTTTTGCGGCGGCAAAATATGACCAACCATTCACGCATATGAAAGAGGGTACCCCAGCATTCGAACAAGTTTCATTTTTACCATGGAATATAAACATTTTGTATTAACCAGATTTAATATACGGAAAAAATTTGGTTGTAGTCCGAGAGATCCAGAACGCAATCCAATGGATTTAATCTTGGATCCAGATTATTTATCGGAGCGCTTCCGTCTTTTTGAGCAATACACGATTCCTTCGCTTCAGAGCCAGACATCCCAGAATTTCCAATGGATAATACTTTTCCACAAGCAGACCCCTGAAGTCTTTAAAGAAAGAATCCGGACATTGAAGGAGGTGTACATGTTTATTGACTTATATTTTGATGATAACGAATTTTTTGATTTCGCCAGTTTTGTCTCTGAAAACAAATATGACAATGAGTGGTTCATTACATCTAGGATTGATAACGATGATATTTTAAATTCAAAATATGTAGATATCGTTCAGGGGTACGCGAAAGGCAATCTTCGCAAATGTGTTTTAACCTTTGAAAAGGGTGAAAAGTTGGATGAAAAGGCCGGTAAACGATATGCCTATCTTAGAAAAGACAACCATTTCCTTTCAATGATAGCTTCTCGTGATTATACTATTCTCCAGTATAATCACTCTAAGATCCTTGGGGCAGGACTTGAAATTGTCACGCTCCCTTCCCCGAAAGTGATGTGGGTAGAGATTATTCATGAGACGAACGTTGCGAACAGAATTAAGGATATTGATTTGCCAGCAGACCACAACGGGTAAAAATATGCTGCGTATGTACCCCAGGGTCAAAAAGATCTTATGAACACGAGGCTTGAGTATCGGAAAATAAAAACGACCAATCCGCTTGCAAAACGGTGTGCGGACATCATCCATGAGCATTCTTGGGGACTTGAGTACCCCGTGAACGCGTGGGATGAACTCAAAGAATCCGAATATATCATCGGGTGTTTTGAAGGTGAAAAGCTTGCAGGATTTGGGGCAATAACTCGTGTGGCAAGTCCTGACGAGATAGACAATGGCCTGCCGTGGCTTGCGGATGCGGTGGTTCTCCCGGAATACCGCGAGCAAGGCATTTATCGTGAGTTTTACGAAAAACGGATGGAGTATCTTAGGAAAAGAGGGGAGAAAATTGTTTTAGTATGCACGGATAATCCGCTGATAGAAAAATTTCTCGGGAAACGAGGGTGGAAAATTCGCCGAGAGACGAGGGATGAATCTGGCGGTTTTTGCAAGATTTTTGAAAATAATTTGAAAGGGATTGATGACTGACTCCGCAATCATAAAAATTCTTCGTGAATGGAATATCGGAGATGTTTTGAGGATCTCCCTGATTCCTATTGGGATGTCTAGCAAGAATTGGAAAATAGAAACGTCTGGTGGCTTTTATTTTTTAAAAATGCACAGGGCATCCGGAGGGGGAAGAATAGAATCCATAAAAAGGGTCGAGGAATATTTTTGCTCCCACGGCATTCCTGTGCTCACTCCGATTCGGACAAGAGACGACGCATCGCATGTGTTTCAGGAAGGGGCGGCGTATGTCCTGTATCCCTTTGTAAGTGGCCAGAGTTTTGACTTCGGGAAAGCTCCAAGGGATGCTCTGAGAAATATGGGGGAGATGCTTGCAAAGATGCATCTTCTTACAAAAGACGGCATTAAGGGGTCTTATGCAGATGTTTCTACTTATTTTCTCTCACCTTCTCCAGATAAGTTGATTGCCGATATCGACCGCTTTCTTTTGAAAATTTCCCACCTTGCTTCTAAAACGGAATACGACCACATCGCGGAGGAAGGACTTGCCTTAAAAAAGAAGATGGTTTTGAAGCACGCTGAAGATATCAAGCAGCTCACATTCGAAAAATTGACGCTTGGCCACGGGGATTATCATCCCTCAAATATGTTTTTCAAAGAAAACATGAGCATCTCTGCCATTTTTGACCTTGATATGTCCGGCCCCATGCCGCGAATGTATGAATTTGCCCGATCGCTCTATATCTCTTGCTTTGAGTATGCGTATACGGAAGAAGGTTTTGAGCAAGCGGCTATTTTTGCGAAGGCATACTTTGAAGAATATCCTTTCGAAAAAGAAGAATTGCGCAAAGGAGTAGAAGCTGTTTTTTTTAAAATGTTTTCCGTATGGCGGGAACGAGCGCATTATGAGGAGCACGATTTTCGTTCAGATCTCACCTATCCGCCCTCTATAAGGAATATGGTCTATTTGGATAGTCATAAAGAAGAGTTCATAGAGAGACTCCATTTTTCCCTTCTTTGAGATTAAGAAGTTATTAGGGTGAAGTATCTAACCCTCGATAGAAAAACCACCATTCTTGAATAGTAGTTTTTGCACTTTTTCCTCGCTTGGCCATTCCAGATGCTCAGCCAAGTAATGCAGAGTTCAGAAGCCGAAAAAAATTGACAAAATGCACAATATATGTATCATATACGCATGAAAGAGTTGAACAAAAATCACATGAATACGTGCTACGCAACGCCGAAACTTGGGGTGTCTTTTTCCATTTGGACGAATCACACCAATCGCTTTGTATTCAGCCGTGATTTTTGTAGGACCGCTTAAACAATACGAAAAATCACTTAGAGAAACCTCGGCTGGATAGAAAGCCGAGGTTTTTTATTCAGAAAATTATTTAACAACTTAATAAGAAAGGATTTCAGCAATGAAAGACACCGAATACAAACGAAATATCCTGCTGTACCAGCTGTATGCGATTTTTAACGAGCCGCTTTTTTGGGGCCCCATTCTCATCACATCTCTTCAAAAACTGGCCTTTATGTCGCTGGCTGAGATCTACCTCATGGAATCGGTGGTGATTGGGGTACTGGTGTGCCTTGAAATACCGATGGGCGCATTAGCCGACATTTTGGGAAGAAAGAAGACAATCAGCATTGGGAGAGTCTTCCTTTTGGGGAGTATCTACTTTTTTGCAACGATGGCGAATCCGCTTGAAGCGTGGATCGGCAATATTCTCTGGGCTGTCGGTTTCTCAATGCAGTCGGGGGCAGATTCTGCGTTTCTCTACGATACGCTGAAGGAAGCGAAGAGGGAAAACGAATACAAAAGGATAGAGGGGAAGGCTATCGGACTGCGGATGTTCCTTATTGCGTTCTGTTCGCTTGCGACCGGTTTCCTGGCAGATATCAGCCTCCGGCTTCCGCTGTACCTTAGTCTGCCGTTTACCCTTGTGCCGCTTGTTGCTACGTTCTTCTGGAAAGAGCCGGCGCGGGTTGAGCATTATTCCGTGCAGCGGCAGCTCGAAACCTTGAAACGGGGCGCCACATTCGCATTTCGCTCTAGGGCGGTGCGGTGGATGTTGGGATTCGCGGCCCTTATCGGCACCACCTCAAAGCTATGGTTCTTTACGTACAATCCGTATTTTGAGTTTGTTGGCATCGCGATCTACCAATATGGCGTCATTTTCTTCCTGTTAAACATCGTGGCGTGGTTTTTCAGCCACTATGCTTACAAGCTAGAAGCCCTTATCGGGGAGCGGAGAAGCGTGCTTGGCCTGATTCTCTGCGTGGCCGTGCCGATCCTTCTGATGGGGCTTGTGCCTATATGGCCTTTCGCGTACCTCGTGCTGATACAAAACGTAAGCCGCGGATTTATGCGCCCGTTCGTGGGTGACTACGTGAACCGACATATTCAGAGCGATATCCGTGCAACCGTCCTTTCGGTGCAGTCATCATCGTCCAGCTTGGTGGCGATAGTTGGGATGGCAGGGTTCGGGTTCCTCTTGCAGCGCTCGGATTTGCTGAGTGCGCTGATTATGCTGGGAGGTCTCTCCCTCATTGTCGGTATATGGAGCTACCATTCGTATAAAAGAAGTGTCGAGAAAGAAAGGCGGGAAATGGTTTCCGCGACCCAGGAAAACTAGTTTTATAGGCAAGCTCACCGGCTTGCCTATTTATTCATCTACTTAACAAGATAGAAAGTGCCGCTCGTAAAGAATTTCCAGAAATCGTGTATATTTTCACTTTTCTTTGTTAATTTCAATTCCTTGAAAAGATGCTCCCATTCCTCCTTGGTCATATTCGTATGCGGATGGCCAAAGAACTCAAGGTTAAGAATGCTGTCCATTGCAAAGGTCAGGTACTTTTGAGCCTTACCTTGGTAAAGATCTTCCATTACGATAATGCGCTTCGAAACGCGTTTCGCCTCGCTTAAAACCGCCACGGGATCTTGAGTGTGGTGCAAAACCGTTATGAGGAGCGATACATCGAAGGAATTGTCGGGAAATGGCAATTTCTTCCCGTCATAGATGATCGGCTTTATATTTCGAAAAAAGCTCCTATTTTTGACATCGACGGGGGTAACGGCGTATCCATCATTCTGCAGATGCTTACAGACTTCGCAGCTACCGCAGCCGATATCTATTATCCTGTCCTCCTTCTTCAAATAAGGCGATATCTTCCTCAAAATATCGCTGAGTCTTCCATACATCGTTTCAATTATAGCGGCCTTAGAATTTCTATTCCAATTGGAAAGGTGGGCAAATAAAAATCACCCTGCATGGGGTGATTTTTGAAAAATTATCCTAATATCCAGCCGGTTCCGAGATAAGCCTCATGCCCGCAATGAGAGCAGGCGTGTTTCCTAATAAGATTATAGGAAGTTCCTTCTTCAAATACAGGCCAATCCATTGGTTCTGCTAATTCATAATTGTGTTTGCAGAATGCCTGTTGAACTTTCCTTAAGAAATTTCTAAGCTGAGGCAATTTTTTGTCACTTCCATCCTGTGAGTCTTTTTTCGAATTTTCCTTCCTTACCTCTCCTTCGCTATATACTAATTTTTCCATTTTATACATGCACCATCCGAGCACGGCGATGCAAATCACAAATGCGATAATGGTGCCTACACCAAGGGGACGGGGATAGTTTAAAGCAAAGAGTGATAATCCGATTCCACCTGCAATAACTGCAACAATTGCAACTAAAAGCTCTTTTGTTGAGTGTTTCATTTCCACCTCCAAAAAGTTGTTAAATTTGTAGAAATTCTATTTAAAACCATAGGCGCATTTTTTTGATGCGTCAAACAAGCCATTGAGTAGATGATTTGTGCCCAATTCTAGAGAGATGGAGAGTTTGAAACTGACTCTCAGTGGGAGCTTACTTTAAAATAAGTCCTACGCTGATGCCGAGGGCAATGGCGGTTCCGCCAAGAAGCATCATGCGCAACACGCCCTTCCAAACGCTTGTCTTGGAAAGCCTTGCACTTCCGAAACCGAGGGCAAGCAAGGCAATGAGCGACGCGCCGACTGAAATAGGCAGGGCGCGGGAAGCGTCAAAAAAGAGGTACGGGAAAAGCGGGACGAATCCCGAAATAAAATACGAAAAGAACATGATGAGCGAATTAGGCACTGATTGGCCGAGAGGTTCCTGCCTATGCTCAACAAACTCTTGCGCGGAATTTTCGGAAAGATAGCTTCCGATCGCCATAGAGAATGCTTCGACGAAGATGAGGATAACGCCGGTGGTGAACGTTGTCCACGCGCTGGTGCCCGCCGCGGCAACGCCGGAAAGGAGGCCGACGGTAGAGACTAAGCTATCTTCAACCCCAAATACGAAGTTTCGGAAAAAGCCCGCCTTGCGTTCCATAATTTTATATTAGCAAAACGTGGCAATGCGAAGGGCGGGGATTTCATGGCCACGGAGGAAAGTATAGAATCTAAATATGGAAGAATTGGAGCTCCATGAAACATCCCTTACCTCGGAAGGAATACGCTAAGCATTTAAAAAGCCTCAAGGGGGTCTGCGCTTTCTGCAGTGACAGGGATTCGCTCCTCATCAAAAAATTCAGACATTGGGGATGGTATTTTGCGGCCTTCCCGTATCGGAAATATCACACGCTATTGGTGAGTAAGCGCCATGTAACGGAATTCACGGAATTGAGAGCTGCCGAGCTTAGCGAGCTTAAATTGGCAATAAAGCATATCGAAACTCATTATCGGGCAAAGGGGATTGTGAGCGCTTCATCGCGTTTTGGCGACCAGTTTTTCTTCGCATGGCGATCGAGATACGACGGCAGGGCGAAGCCCTCGCTAGCGCATTTCCATCTCCACATTTACCCGAAGTTTGCGAGTGAGACGAATGACAAGATGGTTCAGCGGGGGAGCTGGAAGATCGATTGGAAGGCTTTCATGGAAAAATAAATAGGGCCGAAGCCCTAATGTAAGAAAACTAATCCCAATCGGTATCTCGCGGATCTTCCCCGCGGCTGGCCAGCGCCATAAAAATAATAAATAGTACAAAAAGGCCAAGCATGGTCCCGCAGACTTTTTCAAGAAAAATGAAGTCTCCCTCAGTTAAGTCTTGCGGCAGGAATAACAGAAAATACTGGAGTAGAAGCATATAAGCCTCCTATATAGGTTAATAATTCTAAGCGTATCATGCATTAAAAGGAGAAGTATGTCAAAAATTGCAAATTAATATTGCCAAAAATAAACCCGCCATTGGCGGGTTAACTAGCAAGGGACTTTTCACTGCTTTGAAGCAGAAATTCGTTTATCGCAATGAGGACCGTAATGAGAGAGGAGTAATTACTCAATCCAGGAATAAAAATCTCTGCGCGAATGAGCATGCTTAGATTAGAAACTGGCCCAACGATATCCTTTACTTGGCTTTTTACGTAAATCAGAGACAATGATTCACTTATTCCAAGAGTGGTGTCATCAGGGGCCCTTTGCCATAACTTGAATTCGTAGCCTTCATCAATTGGCGCATTAGGCGAGAGTCCAATAAAGCATGTCAACTCATCCATAGCTCGATCACCGGCCTTGGGAAACTTTATATCCTGAAAAACCCATTCACGTTTACTTCTATCAGTAAATTTTGAGATTTTCCCCGTTGCTCCAAACTTGCCTTTCAAGAATTCATATAATTTTTTTGGGGTTTCCAAAACATATTCTGCAGTCATTCCTTCAGTCATATTCCACCTCCTTTTTAAGTTAATAAATTCTACACTAGCTTTATCATAGTTCACCGAGAGGCGTCAATTCGTATTTGAAAAGGGAAATGAAGTGCCGACCTGCTAAAATAAAAGCATGAATAAAGGTTCTGGCATGGTATACGGCTTGGGAGTTATCGGTGCGGGAATCTACTATCTCCAGCATGCTATCGGTTTTTGGGCTGGGGTTGTGGGGATTGGGAAGGCTCTCATTTGGCCGGCGATGCTTATGTACAATCTTTTCGGATTCCTTCAGATGTAATATGCACTGGAGTATTTATGCCCTCCTTTCGGCGGTATTTGCGGCGCTCGTTGCCGTATTTGGGAAGATCGGCCTGAAGGGGATTGATTCCACGCTTGCCACGGCGCTTCGCGCCATAGTGATGGCGGTGTTTCTAGTCGCCGTCTCATGGGGCTTGGGAAAATTTTCTTTTATGCAAAATCTCAATAGCAAGGCGCTTACCTTTATCGCGCTCTCCGGCATCGCCGGTGCGCTCTCCTGGCTTTTTTACTTTTTTGCGGTGAAGTCGGGCACCGTGACGGGAGTCGTGGCCATCGATCGTACGAGCGTCATCTTCGCCTTCATTCTTGCCGTGCTCTTCTTGAGCGAGGCGATGACCTGGCAAAAAGCGGTTGGTGCGCTTATGGTCGCCCTCGGAGCCTTTCTTATGGCTTTTTAACTATGTCTGAAAATGTAAAACTTGGTGTCGGTATCGCAGTTGTAGTGGCGGCATTTCTTACCATGGAGTTTGGAGGGTTTTCGCCGGTGAAACCAAACCCGCCTTCACACGGGTGCACTGAAGAAGCTCTCCTGTGTCCCGACGGTTCCGGAGTGGGGCGTGCGGGCCCTGAGTGCAGGTTTTCTCCCTGCCCGAACACCGCGGAATCATACGTGGGGCATCTCCGGCAAGATGGAGGCAGGTTCTTTTTGGATATCGAAACGCCCGGAGCCGTCTATGGGAACGTCTTTTCGATGCTGCTCACCTTTCGGATAAGCAATGCCGTGCAAGATTTGATCGGAAAAAAGATTCGAGCCTACGGCACGTTCTCCGAAGGGTCAACACTTCAAGCGGACACCCTTGAGCTTGTGTCGGAATAGGGTATAAGAAGAGCATGCAAGAAAACATACTGGAATATATCAAAAGCCAGCGGGTGGGCGTGCTCGCCGTCGAAATGCTTGATGGCTCGCCGCATGGTGCGACCATTCATTTCGCCCATACGGAGGAACCGCTCGTTTTTTACTTCGAAACTGATCGGAATTACCGGAAATGCGAACCGCTTTTCGGCAAGGAAAAAACACGGGCGTCATTCGTGATCGGTTCCGATGAAAGCAATATGAAAACGCTTCAAATGGACGGAGAGGCGAGCGTGGTGGCTGAGGCCGAAGAAGGCCTTTTCGAAAAGACATATTTCGGAAAATTCCCGGATAAGGAGGAGCATCCGAAAGATCCCGAGACGGTCTATTTTAAATTCGTGCCGACTTGGTGGCGCTTTACCGATTGGAAAACGCCTGACGGCAAAAAAATCTGGACGTCATAAAGCCCGGCGGGTGTATACTATAGGCGTTCCATGAGAAGGCTTTTCCTATCTGCGTGCAACGATCTCTACCGGTTTTTGCGTCCGGTTCTTTTTCTTACGAACTCAGAGAAAATCCACGAACGGATGACGGCGGTGGGAGAAATGCTCGGCAAAAGCCGCCTGCGGAAAACTATTTTTAAGGCTCTCTTTGGACGCCCTGCAAAAAGCTTGGAGCAGGAAATCTGCGGCGTTCATTTTGCCAGCCCCATCGGGCTCGCCGCCGGATTCGACTATGAAGCACGCCTCACCCAGTTTTTGCCCGCCCTTGGCTTTGGATTCGAGACTATTGGGACTATTACTAACAATCCCTATGAGGGAAACGAGCCGCCACGCCTCGGACGGCTGGTGAAATCCCGATCGCTTATGGTGAACAAGGGATTCAAGAACCCCGGGATTCGCGCCATCCTTACCCGCCTAAAACTTAGCCGTTTTGACTTCCCCGTAGGCTTGAGCGTCGGAAAGACCAATAAAGAGGGGATGACCCAAAACGAAGCAGTCGAGGACATTCTTTCGGCATTCAAAGAAGCGGAGATTTCCACCGTTCCGTTCGCGTATTACGAGCTGAATATCAGTTGCCCGAATTTGCACGGGAGCGTTGAGTTTTATGAGCCACTTCACTTGAGTGAACTTCTTAAGAAAGTAACTGCGTTGAATCTCTCTCGGCCGCTTTTTATTAAAATGCCGATAGATAAGTCCGATGAAGAAGTTCGCGGAATGCTTACGGCGGTCATCGAGTTTCCCGTGTCAGGAGTGATCTTCGGCAATCTTCAGAAGGATAGGAATCACCCGTCTCTCGATCCGAAAGAAGTTGCGCGGTATCCAAAAGGGAATTTCAGCGGCAAACCGACAGAGGAGCGTTCGAATGAACTTATCCGGTTGGCATATCGCGAATATGGGAAACGGCTCGTCGTTATCGGTTGCGGAGGAGTATTTAACGCGGAAGACGCGTATAAAAAAATACGCCTGGGCGCAACGGCAGTTCAGCTCATCACGGGGCTCATCTACGAAGGCCCCCAACTTGTCGCGTCCATCAATGCGGAGCTTCCCCGACTTCTTAAAAAAGACGGATTTTCAAACGTTTCGGAAGCCATCGGAAAGGACGCGTAGGCGGATGTGGTAGTATGAGAGGAATACCAATATGAAAAACAGAATTGTCCATTTTGAGATACAGGCGGAAAACACCGAGCGCGCGATGAAGTTTTATACCGACGTGTTCGGCTGGTCGTTCGAGAAATGGGGAGAGAATCCCTATTGGATGGTGATGACTGCGGAAAAAGGGAGCACCGAGCCGGGCATCAACGGCGGTCTTTTGGTGAGGCCCTGTCCCGCGCCAAAGCCGGAACAGGGAGCGAATGCGTTTGTCTGCACCGTGCAGGTAGACAATTTCGATGAAATAGCAAAAAAGATCGAAGAAGCGGGAGGAAAAGTTGCAATGCCCAAATACGCTCTGGTAGGGATGGCATGGCAGGGATATTTCCTCGATACGGAGGGAAACACCTTTGGAGTTCACCAGACAGATCCGAATGCAAAGTAATATCGCACCAAAAAACGGAAAGAGGCTCTAAGCCTCTTTTTCTTTGCTATGATTAACCTATGAGCAAAATCCTTATCGGAGCTTTGGCGGTGCTCGCAATCGGCGCCGCAGTCTTCATCACGTCCATGAACCGCCCCGCTTCCGCACCGACGAGCGAAACCGGGACGCCTACGTCAACATTCACGGCAGACGATGCCCGGGAATATGCGTGGAAATTCGAGGACACCGAGCGTGCGGGGCCGGTTCCGCACACGAGAGTTATTCTCGAAACCAATGGGAAGACATATCCGCTCGGGGAATACGAAGGTTCCTGTTTTGAAATCGCCGCGTCCGCATGGGGCCTTTCCGAAGGAGAGCTTTCCGGCGCAATCTGCTGGTTTGCCGGGGGTGGTTCGGAGCTCGGCGTATTTAAGGAAAATGGGAAGCTTGTCGTGAAGAAGGGGGATATTGAGGAAGGGGATGCTGAAAACCCCGGTTTTCGAGGGAATTTTAAGACCGTTCTCGAACTTAAATAAATCTGTTGACATGATTGCCACAACGGAGGTATGTTGCCTTTAGTACTTTCACGTTCGGCAATTGGCCATAAAGCCTGAATGAATGAAAGCGCTAAATCCCTGCCTTGTACTACGTGATAATTCTGAATGGGAGGCTAGTCCGTCTACTGACAGATGAAAAGGATTAAAGATTGGAAACCCATTTTCCCTCTTCATCCCGAGAAGATGCATCAGTGATGTCTAGAGGAGGTCGAGCATATCTCGAGCATATCTCGACATGCTTCTTAGATAGGAATAGAGTCGCGGGGGCTTTATTTCCGAATATAGGCTTTAACAAATTATATTTAACAGGCTAACAGGTTAAAGATAAGTCGTACTCGAATTTATCGCCTGGGTCGAAGGTTATCACATCCTAATCAAGGTATGTGGGGTAACTCGGACATGCTCGCAGGAGGCAATGATGCGATCCCGGAGGGAATCTTTCTAGGTGGATTTCCGTATTGCGGATGGGATTGAAGAGCCGCCCCAGGGTGAAGCTACGCCCGATACTGCGCAACGAGCGAAAATCAGATGAGAGACTGCCTGTAATTATTTAAATAAGCCGGCTTAAACCGGCTTTTTATTTTGTATAAATTTAGCGTTTGAACTCTATCCGTACGTGAAAACGCTTCGGGTTCGTAAGGCAGGTGGCAAGGAGCTTGTAGGTTTCTAGGTTGAAGGCTTTTTCGGAAACTTCTGTTGAATCCATCGCGTCGTCCTCGAAGGTTCCGTATTCGGAAAGCACCCAGTTATCAACGACAAAGTAGGAGCCGCTGCCATGCGCGGTCTGTTCAATAAGATGGACAGGACCCCGATATGGCCAGCGGCGCACCATGAATTCATCAAACGACTTTGCGAAGCGTCGATTGTATTTCTCAGGCTTTTCCTTGCCAATGCAGGCTCCAGGGCACTTTTTTAGCTGGTGGGCAAAACAGGCGCGGGCAGTCTTTTCGAGGCCGAGGAGTTTGGGGCAGAGACGCGCGTCATCCGCAAGCGCTCGCATTCGCTCCTCGAATTGTTTGCGTGAGCGGAAAAGACCGATGAATTTTTCAGGATCAATATCCGAAATATGCTCGAAATTCTTGAGTACGACCGTCTGATAGCCGCCGGCGCCCTCAGCAATTTCCCCGATAAGGAGTTTTTTCGTCCGCTTCGCCATCACGTTATAGATGGGCTGAAGCTCTTGGATCATGCGGCATTCAAGCATCAAGGCGCTGAATTCGCCGGTCGTACGGACGCATTCGACATCTCGCGTCTCTTCAAGCATGTGGCGTTCTCTTCCTGAACGCGCTGCGTTGGAAAAATGGCCGAGTACGCGGTCGCGCACCGACACGCTTTTACCGACGTAGAGAGGGGTGCCGTTCTCGTCCCGGAAGATGTAGACGCCGGGAGCGGCCGGAAGCCCGGCGACTTGCGATTCGGGAATATAGGAAGGAAGGGAAGGGAACTTCAGCATTTTGGCAATTGCTTTTTTCACGCGGGCGGACCCGAGAAGCTTTTCGGATTTTTTGAAAAATTCGACGAGCAGCATCGCGTCATCCAGGGCGCGGTGTCGGCGCTCTACGGTAAACCCGAAGCGCTCAACGAGGTGATCGAGGCTGTGATAACGATGCTCGGGAAAGAGTTTGCGAGAGAGGCGTACGGTGCAGAGCCGCCGCCCAGTGAAGCTCCGTTCAGCGCGCTCAAGCTCGCGTCGCACGAAACCATAGTCGAACGCGGCATTATGCGCGACAAGGATACAGCCGTCTAAGAGTTCTTCGATTTCCTCAGCGATATCTTCAAACCGCGGGGCGTCAAAAAGGTCCGTGTCCGTGATTCCGGTAATCCCCGTGATGAAAGGGGAGAGGTAGGTATCGGGATTTATGAGCGAGCTGAAAGTTTTGGTAACTTTTCCGTCTTCCACGCGGACAATACCGATTTCAATAATGCGGTTGTACACGGCGTTCGTGCCCGTCGTTTCGACGTCCACGATGGCGAAATTATGGCCGGAAAGGGCTTTCATACGGGTTTCAGGTGGTACCATTTTACACCACTTCGAACCCATTGGAGGAGGGCTAAATATATGAGAACGCATGGTATACTCATAACCACTATGAATGATTTTTTAGGCAAGAAATCCGGTGAAGTGGGGGCATTCGCCCTTGTCGGCAAGGAAACGTTCGAAAAAGGCGTAAATGCCTTGAGGCTTACTTTCGGCGATGAGACGTACAAAGAGCTTCTTGCCGGATTTGAAAACCAATATGCGGCGCTCGAAGCGGCGGTTCCGCTTGAGGCGAAGGAGCCGTTCAATGCGAAGATAAAAGCGACCGGCGAGAAGCTTCGCGCCATGCGGGACATGTATCTTGCCGACCGATGGGACGATGCCGCCGAACATTTGGAATGGGCCGGGTTCTTCGAAGGCGCCGCCATTGTGCATTGGGAACTTGTCCGCGCCGGGGCAGTCAAAAACAATATCTCTGCCCTCGCGGCCGTTGCGGAAGAAGCTATCGCGTTCCACAGAAATCTTTTTGAGCTAGGGAACGGGGCTATTAGAGGAATCGGGGAAGCTCGTGCCTAACGCCATATGAACACAAAAAATTTCCAAAATTTCTCGATGCTTCTCGGCGCCCTTTTTTTGGTTGGCGCCGGATACCTTATTTCCACTCGCGCATTCGAGCCGCAAGCTCCGCGCGTCACTCCCGAAAGTGTTTATCGCACCGAATCGATTGAAGGCGTGCCGACCTGTCTGCCGCAGCGGGGAGGTCCTGGCATGCCCCATACGCTTGAATGCGCTTTCGGCGTACGTACGGATGAGGGAATATATTTCGCTCTGGACCTCGCCGCGGTTCCTCCGGAAACGATGGATGAGATAAGCGAAGCGTCTCGCGTGCGTTTTACGGGACTCTACGTGCCGATCGAGGCCATTTCTTCGAATTTGGGGCGGATATACGACGTCCGGGGCGTGATGCGCGTCGATAGCGTCGAAATCCTTGCGGAATCCCATTAATCCATGCCGGAAAATATCGAGGTGCCGGACTACGTAAGCCTGAAACTTCGGGTACGGCTTATTATCTATTTCCTTGTCGCCTTCGGCATCGTCGCGTATGCGGTGCACCAAGTGCTCGTCGATGACGTTCCCATTTTTTATCCGGTCATCGGACTCGTGGTTGGCGTCGGCGTCGGCGCCCTCACCTCGCGAATGCTGGCGATTTCATGGGACAAGGACGCCCGGCAGGTGAACGCCCATTTGGACGCGACGAGCATCGCTTTTATCGCGCTCTATATCGTCTTCGAGATATTCAAGCAGCGCATCACCGAATATTTTGTGCACGACGGTTCCATTGTCGCGACGAGCTTCGCGCTTTTAGGGGGCATCATGTTCGGGCGATTTTTAGGCATGCAGGGGCGCGTGCTCGAAGTGTTGCGCAAGAACCTTTTTTTCCACTAAAGCGTCGTCAGGCGAAAATTGTCGAATTCGATACCCGTTAGATTAATGCACGAAGATAGCCTTCGCCCGTTTCGCGTGCTTTAATGGAACCGTATCTATGCTTGTAGACGACGTCACAATTCGAGTCTCCGCCGGGAACGGAGGCAAAGGCGCGGTCGCCTTTAACACGAACCTCATGAGTTTGGGGCCTTCCGGCGCTTCGGGAGGGAAGGGCGGAAGCGTGTATGTAGAAGGAGTTTCGGACCTCGGCGCCCTTCTGCCCTTCCGGCATAAAAAGGATTTTAAAGCCCAAAACGGCGAGGACGGTCGGGGCCAATTTCGGGACGGCGCGGACGGGGAGGATTTGGTTCTTCCCGTACCGGTCGGAACCGTGGTGTGGAATCTTGATACGGGTTCGCGGGAGGAGGTGACGCGCGTAGGAGAACGCATTCCGCTCGCGCGGGGCGGCATCGGCGGGCGGGGAAATTTTCATTTCAGGTCGGCGACAAACACGTCGCCCAAACAAGCGCAGCCGGGCATTCCCGGCGAATCCGCCACCATACGGCTTGAGCTCAAGCTTATCGCCGACGTGGGATTTGTCGGTCTTCCCAACGCCGGCAAATCAAGCCTCTTAAATGAGCTCACTAATTCAAAAAGCAAGGTGGGGAACTACGCTTTTACAACGCTTGAGCCGCACTTAGGCGCCTATTACGAGCTTATCCTTGCGGATATTCCCGGCCTCATTGAAGGCTCGTCCGAAGGGCGGGGATTGGGAATTAAATTCCTGAGGCACATTGAGCGCACGCGCATCATTTTCCACTTGGTTTCAGCCGAATCGGACGATCCCGCACGCGATTACGAAACAGTGAGGCGCGAGCTCAAGAATTACAGCGAAGATCTCGCGGCGAAGCCGGAATATCTCTTTCTTTCAAAGACCGATGCGGTGGGCGAAAAAGACGCGGGGGAAAAGCTCAAATCATTGCGGGCCATCAATAAAAGCGCCGTTGCGATTTCCATCCATGATATGGAAAGCTTGAATGGGGTGCGGAAGATTCTAAACAAGATTAAGGAGGCAAAATAAAAATCCCGCAAAGCGGGATTGAGTTTAAAACTGCGCTGAGAGGCCCAGGTGAATTCCTGGAACCCAGTGGAAGCGCATCTGATCTTGCACCTGCGCGCCGATGCTCGCGCCTACGCGCGCCCCGACATATTTATCGAGCGGAATGATGCCTTCCGCAAACAGTCCGGCAACGCTCGTCGTGCGCTCGTATTTTTGAGCTTCAAGTCCGATGCGCAGTATTTTCCAGGCATACATGCCGCACCGGATGACGAAAGAGACGTTCTTAGTTGTTCCGTAGAACGTGCCGTCAAGTTCCCATTTGGGATTTTTGGCAATCGCTTTCACGAACCACACTATTTTATCTTTGCCGACCGCCTTAGTTCGGAATCCGCCGCCCACGGCAAAGAGAACGCGGGCAATGACATCGCCCATCTCTTCGCCAATCAGGCTTTCGGTCAAATCGAATTCCGTCTTCACACCGCCTGCTCCAAAGAAATAACCGTCCGCATACGAGCCGGTTCCGAAAAATCCGGCGTTCCCTTCCTTGAAAACGGAGTACCCCAGGAAAAAATTAACGCTTCGGGGGTGTACTTTTGAAGCGCCGTCAGGCGTCTCTGCGCCGAGTTCCTGGTTGCCGCTCAGAGTGAGCGTGACGGGCCTGAATTTCACGTATTTCTGTTGTGAGAAGCCCTGCTTCTCTGTCGAAAAGATGCATACCGCGAGAAGGAGCGCAAAAAACATTTTTTTCAGCAATTATCACCTCGTTTTTTAAAGTTTATAGCTGGGGTAAAAATAAAATTAATCTGCAACTTTGTCAATAAAACAAAACCTCCCTTCGAGGGGAGGTTTTGAGGAAGCGATTACCGGCTGATCGTTTTGAACGTCTTTATTTCGGTTTTCACTTCTGCGCGGGAGTCTACGCGCGCATCCTTGTCGCTATCCTTCCGCGTTCCATCGTCGTCATACTTCATCGCCGAACGGACGTCCGCGAAGAAGCTCTGAACGGCCGCAGGGAAAAGAGCAGGCGTGTTCCAATGGATCATGAGCTTTGACGCATGGAAGAGGGGAATGGCGGCATCGATGTTCGGGTCGTAGTATCCCCACACCTCAACCGCTGCTTTTTCCTTCAAGCCGTCGAATCCGGGCGCGTTTTGCGGAGCGGTACCGGAAATCACTATCTGGGCATTCGCATCAAGGGCGACGCGAATGGTCTCATTCTTCTCGGTATGAAGGAGAAACGTGCGGTTTTTGTAGTCGATATCGGAAGCCCAGCCTTTCGCGTGCTTTTGCGGTGTCGGCTGAGGGACGGGAAGCGAGTGGTCTTTCACCGATGTGGCGGTGATGGCCATCCCGGTAAGAGAAGCCGTTCCGCGAACCGTGAGCCAGTCGCCAATCCGGAGATCCGCGCGGGAGCGCGCATCGCCTTTGGCGTCCATGATCTTCGCGTTCAACACGTTCACGGAGTAGTTCCCGAACCAGCCCGCAACGACGACCACGGGGGTCTCCTGCGGTCCGGCGGTGGGCGGGATGGAAACGATCTGCCCCCGCAAGGTTACCGACCCGTTCGCGTCTACGGACATTGCCGAACGCATCGGCTTTCTCTGGTCAGCAGCACCGACGGAATTCTCCGTAGCTCCTACAACGCTTACAACGACAAGCGATCCGGCGAGCATTATCGCTGCCAATCCTCCGATCAATAATTTCTTTTTCATAGTGTGCAATCGTATCGTTTTTGGTCGACCTTTACCGTATAAGACGTATAAAGACTCGTGAAGATTACGGGAGGGCGGGAAGGGAAGGCTTTTCCCTGTGTTATCATGAAAAGGTCGCAAAAACGTTATCCAAACGCCATGAAAACCCCTTATACGCCCAAACCCCTTCCCATCTCGAAAGACCTCGAAGGCATGAGTCTCACGTCGCTCGCCGAACACCAAAAGCTGTATGAAGGCTATGTGAAAAAGACGAATGAGATACAGGAAAAGATCGCCGGCGCCGACAAATCTGCCGCAAACGGCGTGTACAGTGAAATAGGCGAGTTGAAGCGCCAGGAAACCTTCGCGGTGAACGGCATGAAGCTTCACGAGCTTTATTTCGCCCTGCTCGGCGGCACCGGGGAATGCGGAAAAGCGATACGGACCATGATTGAAAAGGATTTCGGCTCGTTTGACGCGTGGAAGGATGATTTTACCGCCACGGCCCTTTCCTCACGCGGGTGGGCGGTGCTCGCTTTTGACTGGTCCGACGGGCATCTGCACACCTACGGTGCGGACGCGCAAAATGTCGGAGCCGTCTGGAATTGCTCTCCACTCGTCGCGCTCGACGTCTACGAGCACGCATATTTCATGGACCATGGAACGAACCGGAAGGCATACGTCGAAGCCTTTTTCAAGGTTCTCAATTGGGACTTCGTAAACACCCTCGTCGAAAAATACGGAGTTGAGAAAGCACAAAAATAAATCTATGGAACACAAAACATATCGAACATCTCCGCGGGATTTCTTCCTGCACCTCTTGTCCATCGTGACGCTGTACGGCTCGGCCGTCAGCTTCCTGACGCTCATTTTCCAATACATCAACGTCGTTTTGCCGGATGCGACGGACTATGCGTATGCGGCGCAAGCCGCGTACGGCGCCATGCGCGGCGCGATTGCAACACTCGTCGTCGTTTTCCCGGCCTACCTTTTTACGATGCGCTTTTTGAAGCGGGAATATGCCCGCGAACCTGAACGGCGCGAATCAAAGATTCGCCGGTGGCTCGTGTATTTCACGCTCTTTGCCGCGGCGCTCATCGTGATAGGCGACGTCGTGACTCTCCTGTACCGCTTCCTCGAAGGCGATACGACGCTTCGATTCTTCCTGAAGGTTTTGGCTGTTTTCTTTGCGGCCGGTTCCGTGTTCGGGTACTACTTTACCGAGCTGAAGCACGAGCAAAAGGGCGAGAAGTCCGCATTTCGTCCGTATTGGACGTACGGCATTTCACTCGTCGTCCTCATTGCGCTGGTCGCCGGAACGCTCACCGTGGGCTCTCCGAAGACGGGACGGATGCAAAAATTCGACGAGCGGCGCGTACAGGACCTCCAGATGATTCAGTCGCAAATCGTCAATTACTGGGTGAACACGCGTACGTTGCCGGAAAACCTTTCAATGATCGAAAACACCGCCGCGGGATTTGTCGTCCCGGCGGACCCGGAGACCGGCTCAGCCTATGCGTATGAGAAGAAAGGGGAATTGCAATTCGCCGTCTGCGCGGACTTTTCAACCGAGGCGCAATTTGGGAATTCGACAGCGAAGCCGGTTTCGTACGGTTTCCGCGAAGAGAGCTGGGACCACGGTGCCGGCCATGTGTGTTTCGACCGCGCTATCAATCCCGACCTCTACGAGCCCGCCCCGAAGCGGTAATCCATGTCTCCGCGCGCACGCAATCTCTATGTTCCCGGCGGGGAGACGCCGTTCAAGATAAGCCGTACCAAAATTGAACTGTTCCGGGAATGTCCGCGGTGCTTTTATTTCGACCGCCGGCTTGGCGTTTCGCGTCCGTCGGGACCCCCGTTCACGCTGAATGCCGCCGTGGACGCGCTTTTGAAGCAGGAATTCGACGTTCTCCGCGCGAAGGGAAAGAAGCATCCGCTCATGGAGGCCTACGGCGTGGACGCCATTCCCGCCCCCCACGCGAATTTGAACGAATGGCGCGCGAACTTCACCGGCGTGCAATTTTTGCACCGCCCGACGAACCTGCTTGTTTTCGGCGCCATCGACGACTTGTGGATCAATTCAAAAAAAGAATACATGGTCGTCGATTACAAGGCGACGGCGAAAGCGGAGGTGGTGCGCAGCCTCGACCAAACATCGTTCCGCGACCAGTACCGGCGGCAAATGGAGGTCTACCAATGGCTCCTGCGCAACAACGGTTTAACGGTTTCCGACACGGGCTATTTCGTCTACTGCACGGGTCGCGCCGATCGCGCCGCCTTCGACGGCAAGCTCGAGTTCGAGGTCTGCGTCATCCCTTCGGAGGGTAAGGACAACTGGGTGGAACCGACCATCATCGAACTCAAAAAATGCCTCGACGGCCCCGTGCCGGAATCCGCGGATGCCTGCGACTATTGCGCGTATCGGCGCGATGCGCGCGTGTTCGAAAAATAAATTGCCATTTGCGCCGGGTTCCGCTAGGATAGGGTTCAGTTTTTTGAACTAATTTATAAGAGAAAGGAACCCATGTTTCATATTGAAAACACAGACTCCGCATCGCGGGCGCGCACGGGCACGCTTACGTTGCCGAACGGGACGGTGGTGAAAACCCCTGCGTATGTCATCGTAGGCACCTACGGCGAGGTAAAGTTGCTTTCCGCGCGCGACTTGGAATCCACGAAAACCCAAATGGTCATTTGCAACACCTACCATTTGTGGCCCATGCATGGAGAAGATGAACATTTCCCCGGATTGCACGGGCATATGGGATGGAACGGTTGCATCATGACCGACAGCGGGGGATTCCAGGCGCTCTCATTGGGAATTGCGCGGACTCACGGAGGCGGGAAGATCGCCTTCCCGGGCATGGAACGAAATGCGCACGGCCAAAGCATGGTCGAGATAACGCGTGAAGGCATTCTTTTCAATGACAAAGAAAAGGATTTTAAAGGATTTCTGACGCCCGAAAAGTCCATGGCGGTACAGAACCGGCTCGGTTCGGATATCGCATTTGTGCTGGACGAATGCACGTCGCCCTTGCATGACAAAGACTACACCAAAGCATCGCTCGAACTTACAAACAGCTGGGAATTGAAATCCCTTCAGAGTAAGAATGAGAACCAATTGCTCTACGGCATCGTCCAGGGTGGCACGTATGAAGACTTGCGCGTAGCAAGCGCGCGCTTCGTCGCGTCGCATCCTTTTGACGGGTTCGGCATCGGCGGATCGCTCGGACACGGGCGAGACGAGATGATTCAAGTCCTCGCCTGGACCATTCCGCACCTTCCTTCCGAGAAACCCCGCCATCTTTTGGGAATCGGCAGGATTCAGGATATCTTTGACGGCGTCGAGCAGGGCGTTGATACCTTTGACTGCATCATCCCGACACGGCACGCGCGGAATGAACGCGCGTGGACTCACCACGGATGGGTGAACGTATCGGGCGCATGGCGCGGGAGCGAAGATCCCATTGATGCAGAATGCGATTGCAAGTTCTGCGCGGGTTCCGAGAAAATGACCCGCAGAGAGATATGGAAGATTGGAAAAGATGACTTTCGGACGCCGGATGACATGCGGAAAGGGAAGTTGCGGATGAAGCGCATCCTTTCCTACCATAACGTACGTTTCTTCAACAAACTGATGGAAGACATCCGCCTTCATATCCGAAACGGGACGTTTGGTGAATTCAAAAAAGAGTTTCTTTCGCGAATTCCCGAAGGTAAGGCATAAAACAAAGCCGCTTGATGAGCGGCTTTTTATTTTTATCCGATAGGTTCAACGTGCGCCTTATCGAAGGTAAGTGCGGGTATGAAAGCGCGTAATCCATTCCAGAAGCGCGCGGATTTCTTTTTACCCCTTGTTTTCCTGAGCGCCGCAATTCCTTTTTCTATGTTTACCACATACGAATCTTTCGAAACGGTATGAAGGAAAAATGAATTGAGCTTTTCCATTTCTTTCGCGGTCATGACGGGAAGGAGAAGGCCAACCCACGCTTTGCGTTCGCGATAAGGAATGTAGCCCGCATCGGCAAACATATCCGGTACTTCCTTGATGCATATGAATTTTCTCTTTTCAGGCACGAATCCTCCCTTTTTAAGTTATTAACGATGCCCCTATGGTATCAGCGCATCAATTTTTTTGAAATAGTTGGTATAATCAATAGATATGCCGACGACGCTCATCAAAAACGGCCTTCTTTATGACGGCACCGGCAATTCCCCGCACAAAGCGGACGTTTTGATATCGCGAGGCGTTATCGAAGGAGTGGGGGCCTATCCGCTTTCCTCGGCCGTCCGCTCGATAGACGCTTCCGGACTCGTCATTACGCCCGGGTTCATCGAGACCGCGCTCCGCCCGGACGATTATTGCGCCATTTTTTCAGCGTCGCACACATCGGCGCTCCAGAAACGGGGGATAACCACCGTCATTGCCGGCGGTTTCGGCGAATCATTGGTGCCGTTTTCTTCGAGTCTCGTGAACCGGGGCCTCCATGACCGGTGCGATGTGCACGCAAACCGCGATTGGGAAACCCCCGCCGAACTTTTTAAATACATATCGGTTCCGGGCAGGTCGGGAATAAATTTCGGGAGTTTTACGGGTTTTGAGACGCTTCGCCACGCCGTAGTTTCCCGCGACGCTTCAGACCTCACGGACGGCGAGCTTGCGGTACTCATAAAACTATTGCGCCGGAATCTTCAGGAGGGGATGCTGGGCCTTTCCGTAGATCTCGGAACTCCGCGGGGCGCGCTTATTTCGAAACGCGCGCTTCTCGCCGTCGCCTCCGCGCTGAAAGATGCCGGAGGGTCGCTTTCGATCACGTTGCGGGCGGAAGCGGACTTTGAAACGTCATTCCGCGAATTGACAACGCTCGCAAAGAAGACCGGTGTGGCGCTCACCATCTCGAACTTCCCCGAACCATATCAGCCGGGCGACGAGGAGCTTGAAGCGTCTATCGCTTCTCTGGAGAAAAAATCGTCGGAAATGAACGTCCATTTCGACGTGTCGCCGTGGGAAGACCGCGAAGGACTCTTGCGGGAATTCCTCCCGCGCTGGGCGATACGGAAAAATCGCACGGAAATGATGAACGACCTCGCCCTCCCGCTCCATAAGAAGCGCGTTTTGGAATATCTCCGCGGCATCCTGCCGAAAGATTTGATGTTTATGAATATGCCCCAGCCGCTTTCCTTCCTGAACGGAAAAACGCTGAAGGAAACCGCAAAAAACCAGGGGAAGCGCGTCGCGGAAACCTATCTGCGCATTCTCATGACTTCCCGGGGTGAAGGCGAATTCAGGCTCTCGGGGGCCTATGAACCCCGCGAATCCCGGAGTCTGCTGTCGTCGCCCCTCTCCATTCTCGCATCGGGGAGCATTCTTTTTTCTGAGACAGTGAAGGAAAGCCCCGTCTTTTCGCTCGCCGAAAAAGCGGAGATGCCTCTTGAACGCCTCGTCGAGAAATATAGCCTCGCACCGGCCAAAAAATACGGGCTTCTGCGCCGCGGCGTGGTGAAGCCCGGATATGCGGCGGATTTGGCCGTCTTCGGCGAACGGGGGGAGGTACGCGAACTTTTCGTAAACGGCGTGCGGGCGGTTGCGGACGGCATTGAAACGGGGGCGGGCGGGGGAAGGGGAATGCTTAATTCCGTATGACGGCAAAAGCAATGAGGAAAGCGCATCGTACGGCGCAGGTGGATTATCCGTTCATCGCGTTCGTCGTGCTGCTTACCGTCTTCGGTTTTCTCATGCTTTCATCCGCATCTTCGGATGTCGGCGCGCGCCAATTTGGCGACAGCGCATATTTTTTGAAACGCCAGTTTATGCACCTCGCGCTCTTCGGCATCCCGGGATTTTTCGCGGGGCTTTTCATGCCCTACCAATGGCTGAAACGCGCCGCCGTGCCCGTATTCGCTTTTTCGCTCCTGCTTCTCATGCTTGTCTTCATTCCCTCCGTGGGAGTGAGCGCCAAGGGCGCCGCGCGATGGATTGATGTAGGAGGCTTCACCTTCCAGCCCGGTGAAATCATGAAGCTCTCCATCATTATCTTTTTTTCGGCGTGGCTTGCCGGCAATAAGGAGCGCGTGAAAAGTTTCACTAAGGGCTTCATGCCCTTCATGTTCATCCTGGGAGTCGTGGCAATCCTTTTCTTCCTTCAGCCGTCGACGACCCTTGCCGTCATCATCGCCGCGGCATGTTTCATCATCTATTTCGTGAACGGTTTGCCGTGGAAATATTTCTTCATCATGGTCGCCGCGGCGGTTCTTGCCGTATCCGTGCTGGTTGCCGTCTCCCCCTATCGCTTTTCCCGCGTGAGCGCGTATCTCACCCACACGGTCGAAGGAGGGGATAAGGATTTCGAGCGCGGCGCGGGATTCCAGCTTAAAAAGACCTTGTTTGCCATGCGTTCAGGAGGCCTCTACGGCGTGGGATTCGGAAATTCCGCGACTAAAACCTCGATTCCCGAGGTTGCCGGCGACGCGATCTTTGCCGTGGTCGGCGAAGAATTCGGCTTTCTGGGGGCGACGGCGCTCCTTGCGGCATTCAGCATCCTCATTTGGAGGGGTTTTTGGATTGCGAAGCGCGTGTCGGACGATTTCGGGAAATCGCTTGTCATCGGTTTTACCTCCATCATTGCACTCCAGTCGGCGGTGAATATCGGGGCCATTTCGGGGCTTTTTCCGCTTACCGGCGTCCCGCTTCCCTTCATCAGCTATGGCGGAACCGCACTCGCCGTCTTTTTGACCATGGGGGGCATAATTGCTAATATATCGAGGTACCGGCGTTAGTTTTCGATGATAAAAGTGCTTTTAACGGGCGGCGGAAGCGGCGGCCACGTCTATCCGCTCCTTTCGGTGCTCGAGGAACTTAGTTCAATGCGGGATCAGGAATTCCGCGTTTTTTACATGGGCCCCAAAAGCCCCTATGATCGCGAATTCCTCGAGCGGGACGTGACGCTTCTTCCCGTCCTTTCGAGCAAGATGAGGCGATATTTTTCTCCCTTGAACCTCCTCGACATACCCAAGTTTTTCATCAGCATCATCCAGGCGCTCGCGAAAATGTTCCAGATTATGCCTGATGTCGTTTTTTCAAAAGGCGGCCCCGGCGCGCTCCCGGTCGTCATTGCCGCGAAATTCTATTTCATTCCGGTTATCGTCCACGAGTCCGACGCGGTTCCGGGACTTACGAACAAGTTGTCGGGAAAACTCGCCGACCGCGTGGCGGTTTCGTTTTCCGCCGCGGAAAGCTTTTTCCCGAAGAAGAAGACTGCCGTGGTCGGGAATCCCGTGCGGAAATCCCTTTTTGAAGGAGGATTCACGCGCGAGCACTCGAAACAGCATTTCGGCTTTGATACGGCTCTTCCCGCGCTGTTCTTTTTCGGCGGTTCGCAGGGGGCGCAGGAAATAAATAATTTCGTTCTCAATAACCTCGCCGAGTTCCTCGGGGAATTTCAGATTCTGCATATTGCGGGCGAGCGGAATTTTCCCGAAACCGAAGCCGTATCGAAAGTGGCGCTTGAAGAGCTTCCCGAAGACCGCCGGCGCCGGTACCGCGTCTATCCCTATTTGGATATTGCGGATTTGCGCTTTGCGTATGCCTCTGCCGACCTCGTCGTCGCACGCGCCGGCTCGGGGAGCATATTCGAGCTCGCCGCATTTGGCCGCGCGTCGCTCCTTATTCCGCTTTCGAACTCGGCAAACGGGCACCAGGAGCGAAACGCGTGGGAATATGCGAAAGGCGGGGCGGGAATCGTGATTGAGTCGGAAAACTTCAAACCGCACATCGTGCTCATGAAAGCGCGGGAAATTGCGGGAAATGAAGCGGTACGGAAGAAAATGGAGGAAGCGGCCCGCGCGTTCGCGCGCCCGGGCGCCGCAAAGGTGCTTGCCGAAGAAATCGCCCGCATCGGCGGGGGAGCGTAGTCCTATGACCCCCTCGCGTAAAATTCGCGTCCGTTTCGCGCCGTCTCCCACCGGACCGGTGAATTTCGGCACGTCGCGCACCGCGCTTTTCAACTGGCTCTATGCAAAATCCGTCGGCGGGGAATTCATCCTCCGCATCGAAGACACGGACAAAGAGCGCTCGAAAAAGGAATACGAAGAGAACATCTTGCGCACCCTCGCTTGGCTGGGTTTCGATTTTTCCGAAATGCACCGGCAAAGCGACCGCACGGACGTGTATGCGGACCATCTCCGAAGGCTCATAGACCAGGGGAATGCGTATTATTGCTTTTGCTCGGAAGAAGAGCTTGAAGCCGAGCGGGAATCACAGCTTGCGGGCGGTTTGCCGCCCCGCTACGGGGGAAAGTGCCGCACGATTCCGCGCGAAGAGGCGGAGGAGCGCCGGAAGAGCCACCGGTCGGTCATTCGCTTCAAAATGCCCGAAAAGAAAATCAGTTTTTCGGATCTCGTTCGCGGTTCGGTGGCCTTCGATACGGCGCTTATCGGCGACATCGTCATCGCGAAATCCGTTACCGAACCGCTCTACAACTTTGCCGTCGTCGTTGACGACCACGACATGGAAATTTCCCACGTGATTCGCGGGGAAGACCACATTTCCAACACGCCGAAGCAGATAGCCATCGCCGAGGCGCTCGGTTTCGAGGAAAAGATTCATTTCGCCCACTTGCCCCTCATTCTCGGTCCGGATAAGAAAAAACTTTCGAAGCGCGACATGGCGAAGTCGGTCGAGGACTACGCTCGCGAAGGGTATCTTCCCTCCGCCGTGTTCAATTTTCTCGTCCTGCTCGGCTGGCATCCGGAAAAAGACCGGGAAATCATAAGCCGCGCGGAAGCCGTCGCCGAGTTCACGCTCGAACGCGTCCAAAAGGCGGGAGCGGTCATGAACGCCGAAAAACTCGATTGGCTGAATGCGCATTACATCCGCGCGCTCTCCGATGAGGCGTTTTTAGAGGCGGTTTCGCCGTTTGTTTCTTCCACATGGAAAGAGGACGCGGAAAAATTTGCGCGAGTCATGCAGCTTCAAAAGGAGCGCATAAAAAAGCTTGACGAAGCGTCAGGGGGTGTTGATTTCTTTTTCACCGAACCGCGGTATACTGGTGATATCCTTCCGTGGAAGGGCACTTCGCCGCAATCGGCGAAAACTTTTTTGAAAGCGGTATCGGCATTAATCGACGAGATTCCCGAAGGGGAATTCACGCTCGATGCGGTGTCGGGAAAAATCCTTCCCTATGCGAACGAAGCCGGCAGGGGAGAGGTGCTCTGGCCCATGCGGGTCGCCCTCACGGGGCTGCCGACGAGTCCGGGGCCGTTTGAATGCGCCGCGACGCTCGGCAAGCGGGAAACGCTTAACCGCCTCCAAACAGCCATAGAAAAATTGTCATGACATCAAAAAAAATAATCCTCGCGCTTGTTGCGTCAGCGCTCGTTATGGGACCGGCATCGGCGGTTCCGGCCTTCGCCGATGACGATCAGGCGGCCATCGAGGCGCAGATTGCCGAGAAGAACAAAATGCTTGAGACCATCCAGGCGCAGAAACGCGAGCTGGAGCGTCAGCTTGATGAAACGAGCCAGTCGAACAAAAAGCTTTCGGATGAGATCAAGCGCATGGATACGACGATTCGCCAGCTGAACGCCTCCATCCGCGAGAACCAGGTAACGATAGAAAAATTGAATCTTGAGATAACGTCGCTCGGCGCCGATATTTCCTCGACTGAAGGCAGTATCCAACTGAAGAAAGCAACGATTGCGAAGCTCGTTTCCGAGCTCCAGCAGAAGGACGACCACGACCTCTTTTCGATCTTCTTCAACGGCAAGAACCTTTCAGAGAGCGTCGCCGAAGCGCAATCCATCGAATCCTTGAGCGAGTCCCTGCGAAACAATCTGCAGGAATTGAACGCGTTGAAAGGCACGTTGAGTTCCCAGCTTGCCGTACAGAAAGACAAAAAGGAAACGCACGAGGAGCAGGAAAGCGATTTGAAGAACCGCCAGGTCATCGTCGCCGACGAAAAAGCCGGCAGGCAGGATCTTCTGAAGGTTACGAAGAACCAGGAAAAGATTTACCAGCAAAAACTGACGGAACTTGAAAAACTCCAGCAGGATGTTGCTTCTGAAATCGAACGGATGGAAGCGTCTCTCCGCAAGCGCATCGATTCGAAGACGCTTCCCGGGAAAGGCGTGTTGGAAAATCCGGTGCCGGGAGCGAAATTGACCCAAGGATACGGCGCGACGGCATTCGCGAAAAGCGCGTACAAGGGCCAGTACCATAACGGCATCGATTTGGGTGCGCCGGTCGGCACTCCCATCCTCGCTGCCGAAGGCGGGCGCGTCATCGCATCCGGCGACCAGGATACCTACTGCCGCGGAGGCGCATACGGCAAATACGTCCTGATCAAGCACGAAAACGGCCTTACCACGCTCTACGGGCATATGTCCCGCATAGCGGTAAGCACGGGCCAGACGATTTCCCGGGGTCAAACCATCGGTTACGTCGGAAAAACGGGATATGCGACCGGTCCGCACTTGCACTTCACGGTATTCGCGACAAACACGATTCCGCCCGGCGGGGGAGGCTTCCCCGAAGGCACGCAGGCATCGCGCGTATGCGGGCCGATGCCGGTCGGCGGCGACGTGAATCCGCTCCAGTATCTCTCGCTCTAATTCTTTCGCATGAAGGCCGCGCTCAAAAAAATAAAGAAGCTCGTCCGGTCGCTCGCGCCTTCGTTCGCAATCCGCCTGTACCATCTTTTTCTCGCACATGCGGGAGCGCTCCGGTACGGATACCCGGCTCGGCGCATGGTCGTTATCGGCGTCGTCGGCACCCGCGGGAAAACGACGGTGGGAAATTTCATTTGGTCGTGTCTCACGTCCGCCGGGTATAAGGTGGGGCTTACCGGTACGGCGAATATCCGCGTGGGAAATACGGAGCGTATGAATCCGTACCACATGACGATGCCCGGACGGTTTCGCCTCCAAAAGATATTGCGGGAAATGGCGGATGCGGGATGCCAGTTCGCCGTCGTCGAAACGCCTTCCGAAGGCGTCGAGCAGTCCCGCCACAAGGGGGTTTTTTATGATTGCGTAGTACTCACCAAGCTGTATCCGGAATATCTCGAGATTCACGGATGGAGCTTCGACCGCGCGAAGGAAATGGACGAGGTGCCGTTTGCCGAACTTATGCGCCAGCCGCGGAAAAAACTGAACAGCGGTTCCGTTCCGAAGGTCATCGTCGTCGACGCCGAAGCGGAGGAAAAAGAACGGTTTTTGAAATACCCGGCGGACGTGAAGCTCACCTACGGCTGTAATGCGAAAGCCGATATCGCGGCGGAAGCAATCGAGGAAAAAGAGTTTGGAAGCGCGTTCACGGCCGCCCGCGAACGCTATGAAGTGCGCCTTCCCGGCGCGTATAACGTCCAAAACGCACTGGCGGCGGTTGCGGTATCCCTCGCATTCGGGGTAAAACCCGAATATATCCGGAAAGGACTTCTTTTGGACGGGATTCCCGGACGCATGGAACGGATTGAGCTGGGTCAGCCGTTCCAGGTATACGTTGACTATGCGCACGACGCCGTAAGTCTCGAAAGCGTTTTGGAGGCCGCCGCGAAGCTGAAGGGCTCCGCACACAAGCTCATCGTCCTTTTCGGCGGACAGGGCGGAGGGCGGGACGTAAAAAAGCTTCCCGTGATGGGCGAAGTTTCGGCAAAGCTCGCCGACACCGTCATTCTCACCACGGACGACCCCTTTGATGAAGACCCTCTGCGCATCATGGAAGTGATTGCGCCGGGGGCCGAAAAATACGGCAAAAAAAGAGGGGAGGACCTCTTGATGATCGTCGACCGCCGAGAGGCCGTCCGGAAGGCATTCTCGTTGGCGGGGGAGGGCGACGTCGTTCTCATCGCCGGCAAAGGCGCCGAGCAATCGATGGTAACGAAGGCCGGGAATATTCCGTGGGACGACCGCGCCGTCGCCCGCGAGGAATTGAAAAACCGCGGATTTGGAGTAGCATAAAACCAATGAAGCGTCTTCTTCAGACGTTTGTCCTCATGGGGGTTGTAGCCGGTTTTGCCGGGCCTGTTCCCCCTGTTTCGGCGGCCTACGACCTTACGGAAACGTTTGAGGATTTCCGCGACTCCTTATCGAATGTCGATACGGCGATTCCGACCCCGTCGGTGGAAGAGCAATCGTTCGTCGACCCGTCAAAAGTCGAGAGCCTTACGACGAGCCTCGACACATCATTGTCGAGCGTGTGGGATTCCTTGAACGGCTGGTTAGAAAGCAATATCGGCATTTCCTTGAGCGAAATCATCCGTACGCTTCTGAATTTCATCATCTGGGTGTTCGAGCTCATCGTGAAAATTCTCCAGGCGGTTATAAATATTCTCCCGCTCTAACGAAGCTGAAACAAAAAATCCCGGAACTTCCGGGATTTTTTGTCGGTCGCGTTACTTACTCGCCTGGTCGTCTATCGCTTTCACCTGGGCCGCGAGCGCCTTCCCGAGGACCATCTTTTGGGTCTGCGGGTCCTGAGGGCGTTCCTGAAGCGCTTTGAGTTCGTCCTCGGTGAAAGAAACGTTGACGGGATTCATGCCCGGCGCCTCAATACGGTAATAGAAACCCTTTTCGTAAAACACCTGGTTTTTTTCTCCCTCCTTGAACTCCTGCGGGGAGCCGATCATGCGCGGAATATCATTCTCATCGAGGCGCATCGTTTTCACGGTGCAATTACCGCTTACAACGTCAACGACATTATGGGTCTTGTCGAACTTGGCGGGGGAGAACTTTACCATCTCGCCGGCCGCTTCCTGCGTCTGCTTCGTATTTGCCGCCGTGGAGTCGAGTTCCGGCGTCACTTTCGGCGCGCCAGGAACCGCAGGCTGGACTTCTTCGACGGGGTCTTGGTGGATCTGGTTCAGATCCGGTGATTCCATGTTCATATTTGCATTATACCATACTTGACACATATTGTCAAATATCGTGAAACATACGCATCTTAAACCATGCGGTAGATTTCCGTCTATTTGGGGGTTCATCGGGGAGTGAAGAATGTACCGAATCCGAAGAGAAAAGCCCGCAGAGGGGCAATTTGAGGGGTTTCGGGAGGCTTTACGGGGCCGATCTATCCAGGGGTGGTCTCCAGGGATATATGTGTCGCAAAAGATATATTGTGCGACATATCTAATTCCTGAGGGGTAGGGCTGAAACCGCTCTCCCCTAGGGGTTTTGATGGTTTTGTTGTGCTTTAGGTTCTTTACTGACTAGCTTCGTATTGGTTCCGGGAAAATATGCCCGGACTTCTTCTTTCGTGATGATTCCCATTTCTATGAGCTTCCGAACGTTGTCTACATTCTCGATTATTTGATTTGAGGTTTGGCGGCTTTTGATGATTTCCCATTCAGGAACACTTATACACAGCTTTCGTCAATTACGTAGCGTTATAGATAGGCGTAAAATACTTGCGCCTGTAGTCGGAGGCAAAATCAATTCTTTTAGGTACATGATCAGTTCTGTCGAAAGAGAGCTTATAGTGGCTTACTTTCAAGGCGGGAATGCGAAAGATATGAATGAAGTGGCTTTGGGGAAAATGCTCCAAACAATCAAAGAAGCCACAAAAGATAGCCTTATCCCCCCTGAAGAAAGAATGGCTAAAGTGATGTACCCTTCGGGTCTTAGAAGAAATCCCGCTCGTTAGTTTCGTTTAGCTCTTTATCCAAAACGTCCGTTCCTAGCGGGCGTTTTGATTTCTATGCTATAAGTTTAGCATTTTTACCCGTCCCCTTCTGCAAGCCATTTGATCCAACAAAAATAAATTTCGATTAATTTAACTCAGACTTCTGCGTATCTTCTTTGCTTTGAATGTTAATCTTACAACCATCATTTTCTTCCCCTGTTTTTGGATTCCAACATTTATACGCAATTGCAAGTTGATCTATAAATCCCGTTTTATCTTCAGTGTTTAAAGCAATATCAAAAGAGACTGTATTCTGAACATTTAGCAAAGCTGCCCAATCTGCTTTAAGTAAGTTACCTTTAATACGCTCGGAACGATTTCTCCAGTATTCCATAGAATTTAAAGCAAAAACATATTCAGAATAGTTTCTAGAGTCACCAGGACCAAACTGATTTTCCGAATTAATATGTCCACCAAATTCGTTAGGATTTATATATAAATTTTCCCATGTACGTAAGGGGCCGTAACTGGTTGTTCCAGATTTTACAAAAAGATATCCGCAAGCAACTTTAGATTCTTCTGTTTCGTTTTTTGTTATAACGATTTGTGAATTCACAAATTCTCCGCTTTCAGCAAACATATTTTTTCGAGAATCAATTAATGTAACTACATGTCCCTCTCTTTCAGAGAGAGTTTTATACGATAAAAAATCTGCAGAGCATACCACTTCTGTTCTTTCTCCTGGTTTCGGCTCAGAATTCGGTGTATTGCGGCTAGTAACCCAATTAGATAAGTAAACCGCCGTGACAACAAAGATTAATGCTGCAAAAAAGTATTGTGAGGCTTTCCAAAACGAATTCATAAATTAAGATTTTACCTTATTAGGTGGATGGAAATGTGAGTATATAGCCAAACATCCTAGGAAGGCAAGAACCGCACAAACTACAATTCCTCGATGAATTTCGGGTTCAATTGCTTTCCAATTATTGCTTGCTAGCAAAATCCCCCCTGCAATTGTTGAGAATGCTACTCCGATAGCTTGCGGAGTACCTGTCCACACCGTGAGAGACCAAAAAACTAAAATTCCAGTAATAGCAGCATTGCTATATAAGTACCATTCGTTTTCGAACTTCCTTTTTTTGGGCACAATTAAATAGTACCACACCAATATTAGTTTAAATCAAGCTCTATTTTGGAGAGATCAATTGGCCCATATTCAGTTTTCAAAGGCTTTTTCCGGGGATGAGAGCAAAGAAAAAGCCCCTTGCGGGGCTAAATAGCGTTATTTCATCCATTGGTACCAGGAATGGGTAAGAATATAAATCCTTTCGCACTTATCATTTATCACCTGTTCGGCATATCCGACCCACCGACGCGTCTCGTCCTTTGTCCACGGGACCTTGCTCGGGTAGCCGAAAATTGGCTCGTCCTTGGGATAATACAGAAGCGCAACGCTATGCGCTCCGTGATTATCTACCTTTTCCTCCAAAAAAAGATGCACGTAGCGGTATTTCTTAAAGAAGCGCTTCGTCTCCTTTTTCGTCTCCAAAAGATAGGGGTGAATCTCCGAAAGATTATACAGGTACGCCGGATACGAACCTGCGACTTCGGCTCCGTCCACCTCTCTTTCGCAGTAATAATCCCGCATCGGTTTTTGAGAATGCCGTACAGCAAACGATATCGGTATGCCTTTCATTGGGTCTTTGCCGACATCCTTCAAGTCAACGATGCCTATCCAGTAGATCGTTTCTTTGAGAGTGGAAAAGAGCCTCAGCTCGTTACTGAGCCTGCGCCATGTTTCGTACCGCCAGTCCCCTTTCTTTTGGAAATTCAGAAAATTGACTACGGTTCCGTCCTTCCACGGTTCCTCCTTGCGAAGGAATTTGTTGAGTGCGGTGAGCCATTCGAGCCCTTTTTTGCCTGAAAGATTTGATTTCAATTGCTGCAGCGGTCCCCGTGTTACTGAGAGCGTTGCCAGAGTGTCGTCTTTTTCAGACATGACAGTCCTTCCTTTCAATTAAGTTATTAATATGCGTTCCTGCCTTAGGAACACCAAAACAATACTCCGCACGTAGAACGAGTCAACCGAATAAAAAACTGCCCATTACAGGCAGTTTTGAATTCTAATCCATTGCTTCAATGCGTTTTCATGGCTTTTGTGGATGATAATCACCTCTTCCTTCATCTCATACGTATCCGTACTGATTCTGAATTCATACGGTTCCACTACTCCCCTTTCATTATACGTATATGCCTGGAACCCCAATTTTTTAGTGATTCCAACGAGCGGGCTCAAATCCCAGGGAGTGTGATGGCACGGTTCAAGCACGAGTCCGCCGACTTCGCCCTTCCAAAGGCAGCTGAAGGTGAATCCAATGCTCCCGCCGATGCTCTGCGTTCCGCGGAAAAGGTTGCTCAATTTGTTTTCGCGCGGATCAAAGAATCTTCGTGCGATGGGTGAATAGCTCCGCACGTCATCCCTAAAAAGCAGGTATTGCTCCGTAAGGGGCGTTTCCGTATCGATTTTCAGCTCTTCAGCGGTTTCAAAATCGCTGATGCGATGCACCTTATTCGAACCCGGGCGGGTGTGGTACATTTCCTCGGTCATGACATCACCGATGGTGACGCCTTCGACGACGTCGTCCCAGACAAACGCAATCATGGTGGAAATGGCATGCGACTGCCTTCGTCCGAAAGCTTTTGTCCCGTCAAGCGGATCTACGGTGAAATAGTAATAGGGCGTATCGTCAGGGTCGTTGCATGCACAGGCGAAATCCTCCTCCGCCACTATTCCCGCATACGGGAAGTTTTCCTTCAGGATTTTCAGGTAAATCTTCTGGCTCTCAAAATCCGCTGAAGTTACTAAGTCGGTCCCCTTCTTGTAAAAAGAATCCTTTGCCTTCGCCTCGAAGAAAAACCGCTGTTTTCTGATTTCCTGGATCGCTCTGCGAACACAGCTCCGCATCACCTCCCCTATCGTATGGGGATTCAAACGGCCGAATTTATCCACGTTCTACCTCGTTTTTAGATTATTAATTAATAATTACTGCTTATGTTATGCGGGAATTCCAGATTTAAGTCAAATAAAAAGCCCCAAATGGGGCTTTGAAACTATCTAAGTAGGTCTTTTAAAATTTTGCAGAGATAATGATTCGGATTCGAGACGGCAGTAGGAAGTCGTCCGCCTTTTTGACGTATGCTTCCCCACACCTCTCCCAAAGGTGAATTGAGAACACGGCATAGCACATACATGCTCCCGCCAACGTCTTCGAAGGGTTTTAGGCCGGACATGGAAGCCTGTATTTTTTGGCCGGATTTGGTTTCGATCATCACGCATCCCGAAAACTTGAACTCTTCTTCATTTTGCGAATTTTCAGAAGCATAATCTCCCAACGTGGAAGATCTTACCGCTTTTTCAATAGCGAAAAATGTGGCTGCATCCGATGGTTTGCACACCGGGACCAAAACAAAGTTCCTTGTTCCAGGTTCGCGTAGAAAAATCTGGACGCCTGTCCTCTCGCGGTCATCCGGGCGTACATCCTGATCAAGAGACTTAATAGCATTAAAAAATTGAATGCCAGCCTCAGCAATGGCCAAATACATCTTGGATAAATCAATTTTAGTAGGCACTTTTTACTCCTTTTTCAATTATTAAACAGTAAATTAAACTAGGATTAATATACCTTAGATTGATTAATCTGTCAAGGGAACCTTTCTTTTATTTCGGCAGTCTGCCTAGATAACCCGGCATATAATTAACGATCGAGTTGATTCCTATGCCGGGTCCGAATAAAAAGCCGCCTTAACGCGGCTTTTAGTATCATCTGAACTCAATCGGCGGAGGTATCTTTTCGGGATTATACCCGGGAATACCATCCCCTATTGCCCCCTCGGATAGCCTCTGCGCATCACATACATCTCTGAAAATTTCTATCGCCTCATTTTTTGCAAGGAGTAGTCCTTCAATGATTCCCAGAATCTCCTTGTTCAGAATTACCGGCGGAATACGCGGAGCGATTCGGAGCGAGCCGTTTTCCTCTATAACCGGGAGCTGCCAGAAAATGAGATGATGCCCGAGCTGAACGTCCATAGAGATCATCGGCGCCTTTCCTTGAGCGAGGGGCCTGAAATTCCTGAGCGCAATGAAATCGATTGGCACGGATAATGCCTTCCCTTCCCAGGCGGTCGGGACGATGGGGCCAAGATATGCGAAGCCTTTATTCAAAGTTTCGCGCAATAGGTCCCACTGGTCATGAAAAGCTCTCTGAATCTCCTCCTGGAATATGCGGTAACTTCCCTGCTCTTCATCTGCGTGAAGGAGAGGAACATCGATAAAGCGGGCGTTAGCGCCAGACCAGTTCTGCGTGGTGATCTTCGTGATGCTCTGACTGCCTTCCGTCTCAATGTGAATATTGCGGACGATGCATTCGTCGCCTAATTGCATATCTAAGTGGTATGCATTTTTCCCGTCTGGGATAATGCGCTGGAGCGTAAAATTCTTGATGGTAAACCACAATCTTTCCATATACCCTTTCTTTCTAGTATTAAGTTTTGAATATCTGGCAGAATACTGACACAATCCCCTTTCACCTGTCAAAATAAAAAGCCGCTCAATGCGGCTTTTGTGTTTTGCAGTCGGCCCGATATTTTTCTCTGTACCAATAGATAGGAATACCGAGCGCCGTATTGATGTTGCGGTGGGATACGGCTTTCCCTGCTAGAAAATACTTTTGCGTTTCGATTCTTCCTTTCGCAGATAGAGCGGCTCTGTCTGAGGCTTCGGATGTTTCTTCAGAAAGAGGAATCCGAGTATGAGTCCGCCAAGCAGGGTGAAATTCACCGGCTGAACCAGGCTCGCAAGCGTATAGACCGGAAGCGACGCCAAGGTCAGAATGCAGGAAAGAATGAATATGCTCCACGTGAGCTTGTGCTCTTCCCCGTGCCAGGCTGATTCAAGTATCGGAAATGATCCAATAAGCGCGACTGATTGTGAAATCACAATACTCCACGTCGGATCATTGAACTTAAAAATAAGCACGACGAGGCCAAGGCCTGCGCCACCCAAGCAATATTTATCGAGTCTTTTCCATCCAGGTTTCCCGTACTTAAAGGAAAGAATCATGATAACGAGCGCGCAGAGAGCGGCGCCCACCATTTGCGGATTTAACGTACCTGCCAAATACATTCCGATGGTCGTAAGAACATCAAGCGATGCCCACACGGTCCAGGTAGCCTTCGGCGGCTTCACCTTCTTCCGGATAATAGCGACAATGTACGGTAAAAGCGCTGCTACGCAGAGGATTCCTCCCGCAGCCGATACGAACTCCCTCATAGAGAATCCTTTCTAAGATTATTAATTTAACTAGCCATAAATTAATACAAAAGCACTTTCCTTGTCAAGAAATAAAAAGCCGCGGTTAAGCGGCTTTTGTGAATCTGCGTCAGATATTATACGCGTACTCTTCGTAGTTCTTCGGTTCGTCCGACAGGGCGTTTTTTCCTTCATCGTACCATTCAGCAAAGTGTTCCCTGAGGAATTTCACGGGCTTTGTCCGCCAGCGCGGTTCCCACGGCTTTTCTCCTTCGCCTTCATCGTAGTCCTCATAATAGGACCTGGTCGCAATGCGTATTTTTACCGCATCGGAGTAGCCTTCATTAAAAAGATGCTCCATAAGCGCCTTAAAATTCTGCTCTTCGTATGTCGTATCCCCGATAACCACATGAGGGATTCCAGTGGCCTCGCCAGTAAGAGTCTCCTTGGGTAAAACACGTTTGGAGTAATCGAGGCTCTGCACTTCAGCCTGGGTGTGGACGTGGGCATAGCGGAAAATCAGAAAATCAAGAAGTTTATCGGTCAGGACATCAGAGCTTTTAAGTTTATCGAGAAAATGAATATACGGCGTCACGTACTCATCTTCCAAATCCTTCTGCTCCGCATCGCTTAGGCGGGAAGAGTTCAGTATCTCTGATGTAAGCCTGGAAATTTCAGTTTGGCTCAAAAAAGTATTCCTCAACTGGAACCCGGTTCCCGAACCGTCGGCTATGTTGAAGCGCACCTTATAACAAACAGTTGCCGTGCAAACATTCCAGGCAAGTACGAGTTCGATTTTCGGTGACTCGTCTTCCGGTAATTTCTCTTCAAGCTTGAAAAGCGGCAAGATAAAAAATTTACCGATGCGTTCTGTGGGTTCCTGATATCCCCCTCTGGCGCCGTAAAAGAATTTAAAGAGTTCTCTTTTGACATCCGGTCTCGTGAAAATAGGCTCAAGTTCCTTTTCAGAGTTGGCTAGAAGGTCTTTGAGTTCACGAGTAGGGTTAAGGAGCTTCTGAAGCAACGCCCTTCGCTCCGTTTCCCAGTTGGCCTTAGCCTTATTTGCCGAATTTTCCAGTTCGTTAATGATTTGTGTTACCCGATTCGAAATCTGTTTTCCCCTGGTGATGGCAATTGTGTTTTGAGACATGCGTCCCCCTTTCTTTTTAAATTATCTGTTCGAAATAGTGCCACAAGCCACAATGAGGTGTCAAAAAGAAAAAGGAGCAATTGCTCCTTTTGTTATGCCGAAAAAACTTTAGTAAACTTCCTTCCCTTTCCAGTACACGCACCCGAAAACACACATTAAAAATCCAAGAAAAAAAGAACACACCAACATTCCCTTAAAGCCGGGAATGGCTTTGGATAATTCAATGGCAATTTCCCACGAGCCGAGCATGAAGAAGAAGTTGAAAAAAAGCAGTGTCCCGACAATTACCGTGGGCCACCGTAAGATTTTCCATACTCTCATTGTTTCTACCTCGTTTAGTTATTAAATTTTCTATGTACTTTATGGCATAAATAATTGTAGTAGTCAATATAACCCCGTGTCATATTTTTTACCGTTTGCCGTCATATAGGTAAGAAGCTGGGAGGCTTCTCCTCCGATCAAGGTGTATAGCCATACGATATAGCGGACACCCGAATACGAGGCAAAAATCCCCCATTACGGGGGATTTTTGACGCACTTAAATGCCTTCTAGCCGCTTACGATAACCTTGAAGCCGCCGTAGCACATGCGCTTCATATCGAAGGGCATGGACATATTCGCATACTTCGGATCGTTCATCGTCGGGTCCTTCATTACCTTTTTGTTTACCGCATCGCGGTGCGCACGCGACTTGAAGACGATATATGAAAAGACGACGATTTCACCGGGTTTGGCCTTTACCGCTTTTGGAAACGCGACAACGCCCTTGATGTTCATATCGTCGCCCACGCATTCTTTGTAATCAAGCGCGCCGTATTTCATCCACAGATCACGCCCCATGGTCGCCATTTTCCGATAGGCGGCAAGTTTTGATTTCTGAACAACCAACACGAACCCGTCAACATAATTCCCGCTTATTTTTTTAGCCATGAAGACATTATACAAATAAAAAACGGCTCCGAGGGGCCGTTTTGGTTTTTGATGCTACGGTGTAGCCATAATCTTCAATTCTTGAATCGACAATTCCCCCAAACTCTCGTCTGTGGCATAACGCTGGCGTTTCTTGCGCACCTCGCGCCTTTCTTCTCCGCTTGCATCGGCCATATACGGAAATCGCTTGTCCAGAATAAGCTGGATAAGCGTATTCCGTTCCTCGGCCTCAGCTTGCGCCCGGCTCTCTTCCTGTTTTTGGAGCGCTTTTCGTAAGCCCTTCTTCCTTCCGCGCGTCTGCAAATGCATGCATCCCTGCGGGTGGCAATAGCGCCGTATTTTTGCGAGCGTGGCGGTAGGCTTTCCCATCCCGCAAAAATAATAGGTATCGTCGTTCAGTTTTCCCATAGTGTTCAACGTATAGTTTTAAGTTATTAAAATAGTGAATTCTGCCTTCATTATCCCCTTCGGTGCGCACTCCCCGCAAGTGCAATCTGTGAATAAAAAAGCCCCGCATCGGCGGGGCAAAAATCATTCATCGTCTTCATCAAGAAACGCATCGGGGTCCGGGATATTCTCTATATCCAACTCTCGATCGCTCGGCTCATCTTCCTCTGCAGGCTCCCCGCTCGCCTCTTCGTCGTCGGGTTCTTCCGCTTCAATGTGAGCGCGTATCTCAGCCGCCGAAAATCCTTCGGGCATCCTCTTTACGGGAGCGCCACCAGAATTCATAAGCTGGGCATTCGTTTCGCCGTAGGCGTTTTTGAGAATGCTTTGCTTCTCCGCAAGATACCCCTCCCACTTAAGCTCAAGCAATTCACCGCTGATCTTTACGGTGACGATATGGCATTGGAGGCCTTCGTTCCACTCTCGCTTCACTTCCTCCGCTTTACCGCCGATGCGTCCGAGCGTCGGCGGGACATAGATAATGGTTTGCGGGGTTTTCGTTTTTTGAGGGCGAGTTGCTTTTTTCTTTTCTGAATTTTTCATACAACCTCCCTGGGTTGGTTTTATAATTTACTGACCCTTTTTTACCATAAGAACATTGACAAGTCAAAGTATTCCGTATAGATTTTCTGCAGTTCTTAATCAAAAAAAGAAAGGCATCAATTCGATGGAAAGAATGGATTTCAGCTATCCGAAAACGCTTTTCAAGGGAATTTTCCTTCTCACCCTGGTCCTTGTGTTTCTCGTGGACCTTGGTCTTTTCTTCATCGCTCCGTTTGCGGGGAAATACGCAGCAATCGGGATTTCGCTCATCACGGGCATATGGCTTATTGAGATAGTCTTCCTGATTATCATCGCCATCCTCTTTGAGTTCGTGGTTGAGCGGGCGGTTGCGCGGGAAGAAACAAAGACCGCTTCAGTAAAAACAACAGATACTGCAACGCAGAAAAGCACGGAAAAAACCGAAGAAAAGAAAAACCTATAACCATCCCCCCGCCCGCCGTGGCGGGGATTTTTTATAAATAAAAACCCCCATAACGGGGGTTTGCGAATCTACTCAGAAATCATACTTGCGTATATCTATGCCGCCATGAATTCCTATCCAGTCGTGGAAATCCGTGCTCGCGCCGAGCCGTACATAGGTGTAGTCCGTTTTGGTGAGGAATGGTATGGGAATCGTATAGAAGAATCCCACTACTTTCCGCACTTTTTTGGTGAACCAACTGTAGGTCGCTTCACCCCAGAAATCTATGTACCCAAGCGGGCGCTTGGAAACGATTTTCTTCGGTTTCCACGGAGCCACATATGCATAGACTGAGGTTACCGAGTCTTTCATGTGGAAAGCAACGAATTCCACCGGCAGGAACGTGAGACGCATAGCCGCCATCCACTGTTTTTCGTAATAGGCTCCCCCAAGTCTGAGGAATTTTCCCATGGTGAGTCCCGCGCCCAGCTCCGCTTTCTTGTTCTTTAGGAAGGCTCCTCCCATAAGCGAAAAGAATTTGGATATTTTCAATGTCAGCGTCGCTCCCGGCCCCGAACTCTGGATAAGGTCGAGCGTTTGGATTTTGCGGTGGCGCTCTTCGTCGGTTACCGGCTTCTTTACGATGGCGGTCGTCTTTTCAGGGAAGCCCAGATTCATGGTTAGACGCCTGTCGAGCGGCAAAACCAGCGAACCGTACCCGTCCAAGTTTAGGTTTGAGTTGAACACCCAGCCCACTGAAACATATCCATCCTTGTACTTGCCTACCCAAAAACCGACATTCCCTTCTCCGGCAAATACGAGTGCGGCGTCCGGATTGTGTCCGCCAGTATCCAGGTTTTGGATGCCGTTGTACAGTATTCCCGCATACACACCGTCTATCGTAACGCGCAATACGCGTTTTTTCTTTTCTTTGAGCGTGAGCTTAATTTGGGGCGTGTCTTTCCCCGAGCCCGTTATCGAAGAACTGTCGGTGGTGAGCGAATCCCCGCGGAGAACAGGGGTTTTGGCGAGTGTCTGGCCGTACCCTGAGGTTTCCTGGCCGAGAACGATGTAGGGAAGAATGAAGAACATGAGGATATAAACCCTTAATCTGTTCATAATAAGCCTCCTTAGCTTGAATTATTCCTTTTTTAATTGTGTTAATTTCTGCCCAGACTATACAAGCCTAACGGCAATTAGGCAAGTTTCGAGGCCGATCGCTTCCCTGCCCCCCGAAACTCCTGTAAAATAGGGAAATTATGGCCTTTGAAGTCATCTCTCCCGAAGAGTTCCAGGAAACCCACGGCTATTTTATGGAAAACGGCTCGTGGTATCCCCGCGTCACGAAAATCGTGGACATCAAGGCAAAACCCGCGCTCTACCGCTTTTACGGACGGATGGAAAGCTTCGCGGCGGGAGAAAAGATGAAAAAATTGTCGGCTGAGGAGGGAACGGCGATTCATGAAGCTGCCGAAGCGGTATTCCTCGGCAAAGAACCCGAGCTGACGCCTAAAACCGCCCCGTCGATCGAAGCGTTCAAGAAATTCATAACCGAGAAGAATATCCGGGTATTCCCCGAATATGTGGAAACCAGGCTCTGGAGCGACGACCACCGATACGCGGGCACGCTCGATGCGGTTGCCGAAATTGACGGCAGGGTCGGCGTACTCGACATCAAGACATCTCTTGAAATCTACCGCGATTACTGCCTGCAAACCTCCGCCTACGTAGCCGCCATGAAGGCGCGGGTGCCGGAACTTGAGACTCGCTGGATACTGCGCATAGACCAGGCGCAACCCTGCCTCCAGTGCGGGGCGCTTTTGCGCACCAAAGGCGGGAACCGAAAGGTGCGGACGACCTCGGGGAACGCCTTCATGCGGGCGTGTTCGCACCGCTGGGGACCGCTTACGGGATTTATCGAACTCAAGGAATTTCCCGATTGGGAGCACGACTTCGAGGCATTCCTCGGCGCAAAGCGCCTGTGGGAGTGGGAAAACGAAGCAATGCTTAAAACCATCGGCTATCTCAAATAAAAACCCGCCTTTCGGCGGGGTTTTTAACTTCGTCGGGATGAAGCGCGTTGGAATTTGTTATCCAGCTCATCCGCAATCTTTTCCGGGAGCTGAATGATTTCCGGCTTTTCCTTATCCGATTCGTGCTCTTTAATGGTGAGTTTCATGGAAACCACGCCGGTTAAAAAAGTGGTAAACGTCCTGTCCTTGTCGGTATGCCGGATTGAATTGAAGGGAATGGTTCGGGTGTCTCCTAAAAGGCTGGTGCGTATTTTTACCGCATCGTCATTTATCGCCACCCCATGGCTCAGGTGTCGCATGACGGCCTGCGCAAGAATACTGAGCAAAATGATTCCTAAGAAAATGAGCACATAGCCCATAAACGGAACGATGAGTGCCGTAAACCAAATCAGGAACGGCGGAGCAAGAAGCCAGGCCACCAGCCACCACGCAAGCGCCAAAACAAGGATAAAAATGCGGAATCTGCACTTCAAAGCAAAATAAAAGATCATAACGATCTCCTTTCGTGTTAAGTTATAAATTAGAACTCCAGTCTTTCTAGAAGAAACCGCCCGGACTGTCAAATAAAAACCCGCCTGTTAGGCGGGTATTAATGCAATTGCTTCGTTGAAATAGGACCGTATCCTCACTACGTCATCGATTAAATGACGCAATTCGGAATAGCCTGATTTCATTCTCTTCAATACAACCAATGCGCAATGAAGCTCAAGGTTTGCGCACGAATGCTTCCCTACTTTTTTCTCAAGCGCTTCTACGCGCTCGATTGCCAGACGAACCCCTTTTTCATTCACTTCAAGCCTAGGAAAGTTAATTGTAAGAATCACTATTTCCCGAGCGAAGTCTTGAAATTGGGACCGATCCATCTTTACTGCCTTTCTAGCCGTACGGCTCTTAATTTACTTATTTAATTATACCAAATTACAGTAAAATAGTCAACTATAAACACAGGAGTTCATCTGTCGCCGATACCGAGCACGTCTGGCTTCCGAGATACTCAAAGCGGCCGCCCCTAAACGCATAGTAACGCACGGGCGGGACACTTCCCTCTTCCGCATAGACGCGTGTGCCCGACTCATACGGATCGAGAATCAAAAGCGAGCTTGTCAGGCGGTATCCCGCCCCGCGCGTGGAGGTGAAGAAGCTTTCCCCGAAGGTCACAATCCGGCCGTCACGGGCATCAAGGAGCGCATATGCCTGACAGGCCGTCCCGCACCCGTAAAAAATAACCGTGTAGTGGCCGTTGAAATTAGGTCCCTGCTTCGCTCCTTCGCGGATGACCGTCTCAAACTGGCGTGCTGCGGGATTCGTGGAAAAATCAGGCTCATGCGGAACGCCGAGATACGCTTCTTCGCTCGGATAGTTTTCAAACGAGAATGATGAGGTCGAGTTCGTCTCGGTGGAAACCGGAATTCCCTCGCCTGCGCGAAAACCGTCCGCCTTCCAAAATTCCCATGCCGCGCCCCCGAGGATAAAAAGGGCGATAATGCCGGCAATGACCCAAAATCTGCGATTTCCCTGCATATCTAGAGTACGTGAAAGCCTTCCCGTGCGTGACGGTAAGGGCTATCCGGCGGTTTTTTCGATAATGACTGGAGGGGTTTGGTTTTTCGCGTAAAAATAGCCGAAAAGGAAGGCTGATGCCGCAATGAGCGCCAAAAGAAGCAGGTACAGCCTCCCGCCCTTCGTCCGCGTCAAATCGCCAATCGTTGACATAAATTCAGGTTTTTCCTACACTATGAGGGTATCATTTTGAGCTTCTAAGCGAAACATATGGCACATACAAAAGCCAAAGGATCTACAAAATTAGGCAGAGAGTCAGAGTCCAAACGACTTGGCGTGAAGGCAAACCACGGCGAGACGGTGCATGCCGGCGAAATTATCATCCGCCAGCGTGGCACGCGTTATATGCCCGGCAAGAACGTTCTCCGGGGAGGAGACGACACCCTGTACGCGAAGGTTGGCGGCGTCGTAAACTTTTCGACAACGCAAAAAACCGGCTTTAACGGCCAAAAGCGCAGCATCAAAGTCGTTTCCCTCGTTCCCTCGGCGAAAAAATAAGACTCCTAAAAAATACGCATCACTTTCCGGTGATGCGTATTTTTATTTCCGTTTCGCTGTTTCCGATGCGAGCTCCTACCGCATGCTCCCCGAGTGATTTAAGCGGATGGGGCAATGCGAGTTTCACGCTTTCCGCTCCGCGCCGGCGAAGCTCGGTAAGGATGTCCTTTTCGCCGATTGATCCGAAAAGCTCCGAACCGTTCGCCTTGCCGCTGAATTCCAATATCTCGGTTTTCAGCCTTTCCGCGAGAGCAGCGTGCTTTTTGTCGAGCTTGGCCGCATGCGCCTCTCCCTCCCGTTTCTCACGGTCAATCTCCTTTACAATCGATTCCGTCGCAAGCTTGGCAATTCCCTTCGGGATAAGGAAATTCCGGGCGTATCCTTCGGATACCTCCCGTATCTCCCCTTTTTTCGCCATTCCCCGCGCGTCCTTCAAAAAAACTACGCGCATCTTATTTTTTCTTCAAAAGCCCGTTCAATACCTCAAGGGCTTTCTGGAGCTGGGGATCCTTGTTCTTCTTTACGTCGTCCTCCGTAAGCCTTACCTCATAGTCAGGCGAGATGCCTTTCTTATTGATGGAGCTGCCGTTCGGCGTGAGCCACTCGGCGATGGAAACCTTGAGCATTGCGCCCGTCGAAAGCGTTTCTACCTCCTGGACGCTTCCCTTCCCGAAACTCTTTATACCGATGACTTTCGCCCCCCGAAGATCCTTCAAGGCTCCCGCGAGAATTTCCGAAGCGGAAGCCGAACCCTCGTTTACGAGGACAACAACCGGAATGCGGGAAAAGGCCTCATTACCGTTCGCATAGATGCGTTCCTCGTCCCCGCCCCGCAGTTTTTCGCGAACTACCACCTCGCCGCGCTTCGCAAACCAGCCGGTGATCGCCGTCGAAACGTCGAGGAATCCTCCCGGATTGTTGCGAACGTCCACCACGATGCCCTTCGGGCTCTTCAGCAACGCCTGGGCCGCCGCTACGTTCCACGCGGGCAGGAGATTCGCATTGAAGTTATAGAGCTTGAAATACGCGATGCCTCCCGGTTTCATTTCCCAATCAAGCGTCGGAACATTCACGATGGCGCGGGTAACGGTGAACTCCTTCGGTTCTTTGAAGCCGTCCCGCATAATCTTCAGTTTCACCGTGGTTCCCGGAGCACCCCGGATAAGCTTGATGGCCATGTCGATATCCATACCGCGCGTAGAAGTGGCATCGATTTCAATAACTTTGTCGCTTGCCTTAAGCCCAGCCTTCTCAGCCGGATTTCCCTTTAAGGGCGCGATGACGGTGAGTTGGTCGTCCCGAATTCCGATTTCAGCGCCGATGCCGCCGAATACGCCACTCAGGTCTTCGTTGAATTTCTTCGCTTCGACGGGATTGAAGTATTCGCTGTAGGGGTCGTCGAGTTCTTCGATGGCGCCGTGAATTGCGCCTTCAAGCACTTTCTCGTCATTCAAGTCCGCCCCGTTCACGTGCTTCTCGCGGACCAAATTCACCACGTCCCAGAAAAAAGCGAAATCGGGATTCTGGGTTACCGCTTCGGCGGTCTGGGGCATGCGCGAAAGCGCGCCGGCCCGGAAGCCGGTATAGAAAAGCCCCGCGGCGAGGATGACCGCCGCGAAGATGGAGAGATATTTGTATGTTTTCTTTTGTTCCATAGTCAATTAACTTTCTGTTATTTTGCCGATACGTCAATTCGGTTCGAATTCTTCGGCACCGCCTTCACCCAAAACGGCCACAGCGAAACGCGGGCGTTCTCAAGTCCGGGAAGCGCAAAGACATAATCCTTCAATTCGTTTTCGTCCTTCCCCTTGATATCCTCGACGATCTTTCCGGTATCGATGTCGGGGATGAAAACGGCCTTCCCGCTGATTTGGATTTGCATGGTTCCCGCCGCCCAGTCTATCTGGGGTTCGCCATATGTTGCCGTGAAAGATTCGACTTTCGCCTTTTCAGGCAAGTCTCCCCCGAACCGTTCCGCGAGGGCGACTTTGAGCATATCTTCGACGAATACCATCTTCTTCATATCAGCCTCGCCATAGAGAAGCGCGATATTCTGGCGGGACGAATCGGACTGGAGTTCCGTCTTCGTGACTTCAAAGACCGACGCGCCCGGAATGAGGGTAAATTTGTCCGTAAGAAGGATGTTCATCTGCGCGGTGAGGGCGGACTCCAGCGTATTTTTTAGCTTCGCTTCCCCCGCCGCCCGGTCAGCTTCCGTAGCTTGCGGCCGCTCCCCCGAAAATCCTCCGCTCATCGCCGATTTGTTCTCTGCGGTGAATCCGTCATAGCGGGGCGTTCCCTTAAAACCGGGGATGCGCCAGTTCTTTTGGGCCGAAACGTTGTACCCTGCTCCCGCCTGGTCGGCGACGACATCCGCCTCGACGGACGAGGGAGACGCCACTTTCCCTCCTTCAATCTTCGCTCCCGGCACCGTAACGGCACTTACGAGCCTGAAAATCTTCCCATCGGGCGACTCGAAACGGGTCGTCGCAACAAGCTGTTGCGGTTTGCCGTCAAAATTATTGTAAATGGTGAGTTTGCCTTTCGCTTTCTCCTCCACATTCGCTTTCCCCTGGGCCGCTATTTCAACTTGCGTGTTCTTTACGGCGGAAAGCACTTCGCCGGGGAGAATAATGCGGCCGCCCTCGATCTTCGGCGCGGTTTCATTGATGGAAATCAGCACGTTCTCCGCGAATTCCTTTTCGGCGCGTTTCATGGTGAGCTCCACATTCGCCTCCGGAAGGACATATGCCGCGGCAAAACCGCCCCCGGCAAGGAGAAGGATGAGAATGGCGAGAAGGACGTACCGCTTGGCCTTATTTCCCTTGGCTTTCCGCTCCTCATGCCGTTCGAAGCGGGCATGGACATTCTTTTCCTCGTGCTTCTTCTTCGCCTGGATGGTCTCGAAGATCTTTTCCGCCTTGTCGCGGCGTTCGTCTTCGGCGTCTGCATCGAACTCGACGGGCTTCGGTTTTTCTTCCAGGATCTCAGCTTCCGCAAGATGCGCGCGCTGCTTTTCCTCGATGCGCAAGCGGCGCTTGGGGCGCGACGCGACAATATCCGAAAAAGCCCTTTCGCGGGCCTTGTGGCCCGTGCCGTTTGCGGAAAGGTCCGCCTGCTCGGCGAGCGCCACAATCTCGTCGTCAACGGATTCGATGGAAATCTCTTTTCCGACGATTCGCGCTTTTTCCTTCAGTATCTCGAAGTTGTCCGCCGAATCGGCGATTGCCGAACCCTTCGGGACATTTAGGACGAGCTTGTCCGCGGAGCTGTCTTCAACCTTTTCCAATACTTCTTCCAGCGTATCGGAAATCTCAAGAAATATCTTTTTCTCTTTTTTGACTGCCATAGGGTCCCATTATACCACGGTTTTCACCCGCTAAGGGTAAAACGGATACGCCGGGTGCCGGATGACACCGCCTCTTCCTTTACGATCTTGATTCCGCCGATCTCGCCCGTATGGGAAACATGGGGACCGTTGCAAAATTCCTTGCTCCAGGCATTTCCCTGCGTGCCATCCGGCGAAATCGAATAGACCTTCACCATATCCGGATATTTCCCGTTGAAAAAATGGAGCGCTCCGGTCTTTTCCGCCTCGGCCTTCGGCATCTCTTCGCAGGAGACCGTCAAATTCTCCCGAATCTTTGCATTCACCTTCTCCTCGACGGCCTTTACCTCTTCAGGAGTCAATTTCCGCGGGAACGAGAAATCAAATCGCGCCCGCTCCGCGGTGATATCGGATCCTTTTTGGCTCACCTCGTTTCCCAGGGTCTCGCGGAGCGCCTGGTGGAGCAAGTGGGTTGCCGTGTGAAGCGCGAGAACTTTTTTAAGCTCGTCCTCGTTTGAGGCCTTCAATTCCCCCGTATCGAGTAAAAGGCCGTGTCCGCCGAATTTCTTTTCGGCGCCGGCGCGGGAAATCTCCTGGTGTTTGGCAAACTCAGCGTCAAAACTTTCGCGCGTGAATTGCGCCTTCTCCTTTGCGTAATCTTTTATCACTTCGTATGGAAGGCCGTAACTCTGGAATAGCATGAACGCATCTAAAACTGTCACCCGATCCATTTTGTAGAGTTCTCCTAATCCTACGGTGAGCGTTTTCAGGAATTTCGCTAACTCATCCTCAAAGACAGTTCTTATCTTTCCGCCGTCTAATTCCTTATAAATAGCTAAAACTTCATTGAGGGCAGAATCAAAACTTCCTACTCCATACAAGCGGAAAATATATCGCCTCATAAGTCGACGCAATACATAGCCAGCATCTTTATTTGAAGGAAGCACTCCATCATTTAAGAGAAATGCAATGCCCCGAGCATGATCTGAGATGATTCTCCGTGTTTTTTTATCAATAGTTAACGGGAACTTATCCCCATCGGCGGAAAATGCTTCAACTTGGGAAGGAATAGAAGCCATAATGCGATTTAATTCATCCGTTTCATAGACATTCTCAACTTTCTGCACCATGACCGTAAGGCGCTCAAGACCCATACCCGTATCGACGCCTTTTATTTCTAAGGGCTTAAGATTGTTTTCCTTGTCGCGATAGAATTCGTTGAAGACGATATTCCAAACCTCCACGCCATTCACGTAGATCTCCGTCGTCGGCCCGCAGGGACCTTCATTTCCCGTCGGACCCCAAAAAACGTCTACGCCATCCGGGCGTATGTCCGTTATGCCAAGCTCTTTCCACACTTTCGGCGATTCCTCATCCTTCGGCACGCCCTTCCGCCAATCGCCCGCAGGGACCTTTTCGGGGTCGAAATAGGTCACATAATCAATTGCGAGACCCATTTCCTTCGCGATGAACTCATGCGCAAGTTTGATCGCTTCTTCCTTCCAATACCCCCCGAAGGAAAAATTTCCCAGCATCTCGAAAAACGTGAGATGCGTATCGTCCCCCACCTCGTCGATATCCGAGGTGCGGAAGCATTTCTGTACGGAGGCGACGCTTTTTGAACCGAAGTCCTTTACCGGTTCGAGTTCGCCAGTGAAATACTTCTTGAACTGTTGCATGCCCGCGGTCGTAAAAAGCACCGACGGGTCCTCCGGAATAAGCGACGAAGAAGGCACGATAGCGTGGCCCCGTGCCTTCATGAAACCCAAAAATTTTTCTCTGATTTCCTGGGAACGCATCTCTTCAAATACGGTGTATTAGTAGCCTTCGAGCTTTTTGATCTTCGGATGCTGGCGGATCTTTTCGAGCGCCTTCGCCTCAATTTGGCGGATGCGTTCGCGCGTGACGCCGAACACTTTGCCGACCTCCTCAAGCGTGTGGGCGATGTTATCGTCGAGTCCGAAACGCATTGAAAGGATCTTCTGCTCGCGCTCCGAGAGGTCGACGATCACTTCCTTGATGTAATCCCTGAGAAGCGCGTTCGAGGCGAGCTGGTCAGGCGTAAGGCTCTGTTCGTCCTTGATGAAATCCGAAAGCATCGAATCCTCGTCGTCATCGCCTACCGGAGCTTCAAGCGAGATGACTTCCTGCGAGATCTTTTGAATGTAGTGGATCTTGTCGATGGACATATTCATCTCGTTCGCGATCTCCTCTGGAAGTGGCTCCCGCCCGAGTTCCTGCATCAACCGACGCTTCACCTGCGTGAATTTTGTGATGGTCTCAACCATGTGCACCGGAATGCGGATGGTGCGCGAGTAGTCCGCAAGGGCGCGGGTAATCGCCTGGCGGATCCACCACGTTGCGTAGGTCGAGAATTTGAAGCCCTTCTTGTAATCGAACTTATCGACGGCGCGGGAAAGGCCGATATTGCCCTCCTGGATGAGATCGAGTATCGAAAGGTGGGGCGAACGGTTCACGTAGCGCTTGGCAATCGAAACCACGAGACGAAGGTTCGCCTGGATGAGTTTCTTGCGTGACATTTCATCTCCCGCTTCGATGCGCTTGGCGAGCTCCTTCTCCTCCTTTTGGTTCAAGAGCGGCGTACGGCCGATTTCCTTCAAGTACATCTGCACCGCGTCCGGAAGGTTCGTATCGATGCGGGTGGCGTCTTTCAATTCCGACGCGGTGATTTCGTCCCGCTCGCCTTTGACGAGCGAGGTCGCGGCGGACTTTATCTTGATGCCTTCCTTTTCAAGTTTGTCGTAAACCTCTTCGAGGAACGGAAGTGTTTTTTCGATAGCCGGAAAGAAATTCAGCACTTCGGCGTCTGTGACGAATCCGCGCGAGCGGCCGCGGGCAACGATCTCCTGAAGTCCCTTCTGGTACTCCTCGGGGACTTCAAACGGCTTTTTCGCCTTTCCTTTTTTTGCGGGCGCGGGCGATGCTTTCTTTTTTATTCCCCTCTTTTTTACGGCAGGTTTCTTGAGAACCTTCTTTTTCTTTGCGACAGCCTTCTTCACCACCGGCTTCTTTTTTTTGACGGTCTTATTTTTTTTCTTCATGTATTATTTGCGCAACGTATTTTTCGGACGTTTTAAGTCGTTGATGCGCTTCGCGGTCTCCTGGAAGGCGCGCATGAGCCGTGCGTGCTCAGCATCGTCGTCTTCCGCCCCGCGCATCCGGCGGCGGATGACTTCCTGCTCCCGCTGGAGCGACTCAAGCTCGAGGTAGGCAAGCATTTCCTCGAATTCGGCCTTGAGCTCGGCCTTCGATTTTCCCTGGAATTCATACGCTCCCCGCATGCGGATGAGCTCGTTCCGTTCGTCGTCGGGAGAATCTATGAGCGAACGGAACTTTTCAGGGAAAAGCTCTTTTTGCCGGCTTATTGTAGCCCAAAAGTCGGGTTCTGCAAACCCGAGCGTCAAAAGCCTCTCTGCAAGGACCTCGCTCCGCGAGGGGGGCGTTTTGGAGGGTTCTCCGGCCTTTTGGGGGGCTTTCCCCGTCCGGAGCGCCTGAAGCTCCTCAAGGATAACCGATTCGTCGATATCCGCCCGCTTTGCAAGGGCCTTCGCCCATATTCCCTGCTCGACGGGACTCTTGAGGACGGCGAGTCGGCGTACGAAATGCGAAATCACTCTTTTTTTCTGGGCAATATCCAAAATATCGTCGCTTTCAAAATACCGTTTGAAGAGATACTCAAATGCCGGTTTTGCGGTTTCGACGGCCCGCTTGAGAAACTCGGCGTCTTTCTCCCCCGCCTCGCCGGGGTCCTTGTAGATTCCCAGGGAGACCGCCTTCACGTGAAAATCGAATTCATGGAACATATCCATCGAGCGCTCCAGCGCGCGGAATCCCGCAGCGTCGTTGTCGAAGCTTACGATAAGGCTGTCCGCAAACCGGCGCAGGCGCTCCAAGTACTCCCGGGTGATGGCCGTGCCGGAAACGGCAACGGCGTTTTGCACGCCGGTCTGCCATGCCATCAAAAAATCCATATACCCTTCGACGAGGAACGCGGTGCGGGACTCCGAAATAAAACCCTTCGATTTGTAAAATCCGTAGAGTGTTTTTGACTTGTTGAAGATGGGCGTTTCCGAGGAGTTCAGATATTTCGCCATATCCTCCTTTTTAATGCCCGGCACGTCGTCAAAGGCGCGTCCGGCAAACGCCACGACCTTACCGAATGAGTTCATAAGCGGAAAGATGATTCTTCCCTCGAAGCGATCGCGGTTTAGTCCGCGCACTTTTTGCACCAAACCCGCCCGCGTAATCTCCCTGATGTCAAAATTCTTCCCCATGAGGTGGAGCGCCAAGGAATCCCCCACCGGATCATAACCGAGGCGGAACTCGCGGATGGTTTCTTCGGAAATTCCCCGGGAAAGCAGATACGCCCGCGCATGAGCGTGCGCCGTGAGCTTTTCCTCGAAGAAGACGGCGGCCGCTTCGTGAAGGTCGTAGAGCACGCCGAACTCGCGTTCCTGCGTAGGACTGATGTTGCGCATCGGAATTCCCGCGCGCTCGGCAAGCATGCGGAGAGCTTCGGGAAATTCCACGTGCTCGTACTTCATCACAAAGCTCAATACATCGCCCCCTTCGCCGCATCCGAAGCAGTGCCATATCTTTTTATCGGGCGAAACGATGAACGAGGGGGTTTTTTCCCCGTGAAACGGGCACAAGCCCTTCAGGCTGCGGCCTGCGGGGGAAAGTTGGATATACGAACGGATAAGGTCGGCGACGTCTACTTTCTCCTTGATGATGTCTACTTCTCGCTGCATTTATTATTTGCGGACTCCCGCAGGTTTCCGTTTGCGCGGACGAAGCGGATTCAAATCGCTCAACACTTTCCCGATTTCATGTCCCGCAGCGGCAATCGGCGAACGATTCTTCTTTGCGGACTCCCGCTTCAACTCTTCTATGCGCTCTTCCGTAAGCTCTTCGACGTCTTCCTGGATTTCGCCGATGTCTTCCGTAAGCTCTTCGACGTCTTCCTGGATCTCCTCGATATCTTCTTCGACCTCGCGCAAGCTCTCCATGCTCCGATTCACCGACATTTGGATGAGGATAGAAAGATAGATGGCCTCGAGCGAAACGATGGTCGTGAGTACCAGCATCACCTGGTCAGCCTCAAAGCCCAAAAAAACCAATCCGATGCAGGTGGCAAAAAATAAGGTGTGTACGGCAAGCGATGCGGGCGTGCCTATCCATGACGTGACGCGATAAGACAGCGCCTCCTTCTTTTTCCTCTTTTTCGGTTGTTTGCGTTTGTCGGCCATGGAGTGGTTCTCTTCGCTTCAAACTATATCGTGCTTTCCCGGCCTTTTCAATGAAAACTTGATAGGCGCCTCATTTTTTTGTTTAATCTGAGCAGTTCAATTTAAAAAGGAGACAGTAATGAGACAACTCGCTTTCTTTCTTGCCTCCGCAATACTGGGAGGATTTAAAGAATTATTGCGTAAAACCCGCCGCATCCGCGTATTCAGGGAAAGGAACAAAGAAATAGCGCTAAACGCCAAGATACGCGAAAACACGGGACTGGTCATCATTTGCAACCATCCCTCGCTTTTCGAAACCCTCGCAGTGCCTTCCTTGCTGTGGCCTCGCTTCCTGGTTCGCCCATCCCTCGTTCCCATTTCCACCCCCGATGAAAAGAATTTCATGGATGCCGGCCTCTTTGGCAAAATCTTCAAGGCCCTTGTGCGCCTCTTCATGAGAATCGTACCGACGGTACCGATTCCCCGCGACAACGCGCGAAAAAGCGGCGAAGCCATCCTCACCCTGGTGAAAAAAATTGATAATGGAAACACCTGCCTCTTCTTCGCCGAAGGAGGGCGCACGGGAAAGGAAACGGACGTGGAAAAACTGCGCATACGCGGCAAGAGACGTATTCGGAAATTCCAAGACGGCATCGCTTTTATCGTAAAGAAAACCAAAAGACCGTTTATCGTGTTGCCGCTGTGGGTGGACGGCGCCGAAGAAATCCTTCCCGTTGGCAGGAAGGTTCCCCACCTGTGGAAACAAATGAAAATCTCATTCGGACGGCCTTTTATGGTGGATAAGAAATTAAAAGAGAAAAAAAAGGAAGAGCTTCTTGCCTACCTTGAAGACCAAGTTCTTGCAGCTTGAAAACAAAACCCCCTTTCGGGGGTTTTCTTTATTTTTCGCTTACCAGCGCATCGGTATGGTGACCCACGGCATTCCGGGTATCGAATTTCTTCTTGTGCTTATCAAAGCGTTTCCGTTTCGTTTCCGGGGAAAGATCCTTGGTCAGCGGGGAGGATTTTCTTTTCTTTGCTGCCTTGCGCAGGTTTCTGTTGGGACTCGTATAAATTACGTAATCCTCGCCGGAAACGCCGAACGAAGGCGACTTTTCGATATATTCCTTCACGCCGATTGAGATGGGAAAATTGGGCGTATTCTCACCGCCGCTTCCCTTCGGGTTTTTTTCAACTTCCTCCGGAAGCGTTTCGTTTCGCGCCTTCAGAAGATCGAAGAATTTAGCGTTCGTTTCTTCGTTTTTTATCTCAATGCGGTACTCGGTGGGTTTTGGTTTCTGTTTTGCCATTCGCGTATTCCTTTCATATTGGTTTTTTATTAATAGCTACCGCTTAGTAAACACGCTCTTGACCAAATGGTCAACATACTGTCTAAGTTGACGTTCCGTCACCGATAAGGTATACTGGAAAGGTAAGGTTCTTCTGAGGTTTTGGAGGACGGTGAGTCTAAAGAAAAGCGAAGAAGAGAGTCGACTTACAAGTTCCTACAAAATCAATGGCTAAGAAACTCTACGTCGGCGGCTTGCCCTACAGCACCACCGAAGAAGAGCTCAAGAACCACTTCGCGCAGGCTGGTGAGGTCTCCTCGGCGTCGATCATTATTGATCGCATGTCGGGTCGCTCTCGCGGCTTCGGCTTCGTGGAAGTCGAGAGCGAAGAGGATATGAACCGCATGATTGAGCAGTTTGACGGCAAGGAATTCGGCGGGCGGAAACTCATCGTGAATGAGGCGAAGCCGATGTCGAATGATCGCCCTCGCCGCTCGAATTTTGGCGGTGGTTCTCGCGGAGGCTTTGGCGGTGGCAACGGTTACGGCCGTCGCGACAGCTACTAAGCTTCAGCACTCCAAAACAGCCCTTCGGGGCTGTTTTGTTTTAGAGAAAATTGAAATCGGCCATTTTTTCCCGTATATTTGTGAAAGTCGGGAAGGGTGCGCGAGTGGTTTAAACGGCAGTCCTGGAAAGACTGTGTACCGTAACAGGTACCGAGGGTTCGAATCCCTCCCCTTCCGCTAAATAAAAGCCCCGCGTTGCGGGGCTTTGTTTACATGATATTCTGCTCGATATATCCGTGCCCATTTAAGGGGTTATAACGGATCTTCACCATAGTTCCCGGAGAATACCCAAGATACGCATTTTGCAGGACGCCAACGATTTGAATTATCTTCTCGTTGCCTGAACCGGCCAAATAATCCATGCGGGTGATGCTTACGCTCGTTCCGCCGAAGGAAAAATTCTTCTGCTTCAAATCTATCCATTTGGAGCCGTCTTTAAAATGAATCTCCTGCAAGCTTAGCGGCTTTTCATTGCCATTGATCCTTTCCAGGAATGCTGTTTTTTTCGCTAAATCCGCGGCCACGCGCACATGCCACCCATTTTGGATGCCGTTCTCAAGGTAGCGCTCGTTAAACACCGTTCCCGTTATGACGAAGCCAACGTCAAGAAACTGAAGCGATTCTATGGTGATGCCCTGAAATGCTCCCAGGCACAGATTGTACGCCGTGAAATCCTCCTCAAGCGGAAAATTGAGCGAAAAGATATCTTCCATGCGGTTTCTCCTCCGATTTTTAAAATTTAATTTGCCTGGAAAATTATGCATGTATTAATGAAATGTGTCAATCCGTCATGAAATAGCCTCTGCACTCGTCATATTGGTATGCCACGCAATCCCGATAAATCGAAAGTAGCGGCGGAAAAGGAACGCCAACTCGCAGACGACTTGAAGAAGCGGCAAGCCGATCTTGTCCGCATGCGCGAGGAGCGCGAGCGGCGGAACCGCGCTGAGGAGGACCAAATGAAACGCGCAGAGGAAGGCATCGCGTCCGTGGAGGCGGAGATGAACGAAGTGAAGAAGGATATATAAAAACGCCCATACGGGCGTTTAAGTTTAAGCGGCAATAGCAAGCACTTTTTTGTATTGCTTCTGCAAATCGTGGATTTCTTTGATTATTTGTTTCGCACTCCACATGTCCCCCGTCATCGTTCCCTGGCCTTCCGAGTATTCCCAATGCCTGTTCGTTTTTGTATAGGTGAGCGCATACGGAATCCCCGATCTCATGAGTTCAAGGTAGATCTCATCGGCGGCTTTTGAACGGTTATGCACGAATGTTACGTGAGGCACGTATCTGCACCACGGAGATGAGCCATCCATATCGAAACCAAGGCTTTTTGCAATGTGTCTTGCGCGCTCAAGCTCGCACTCTAAAGTGAAAACCATGCCGGCGTTTTCGCAAAAACTTTCGGAAATGGTGAGAATGCCTTTTTCCTCGTTGAATGAGGCGTGCATCGGCAATTTTGCCCGCTCAATGAGTTTCTTGAGCATGGAAAGATTGAGTTCCTTGAGGAACACTCCAATCAGCTTATTCATGTCTTGCTCCTTCTAAATTGTTAAAAGTTGCTAAGACTCTACCCCCTCTCCAAAGCCTCCGTCAATTAATGCGCCATCTCGCGAAGCGCCTTGATGCGCTCGGTGACCGGCGGATGGGTCATAAACAGCTTATGGAGCCAGTTCACCTTCTCGCCGGGCTTGTCGTACGGATCGTCGAACCACAAATGCGCCGTGGTGTTCGTCGCGCCGTGCATCGGAGTCGGATCGTGGGCGATCTTTTCAAGGGCGCTCGCGAGCCCCTCCGGATAGCGGGTAAGCAACGCGCCCGACGCGTCCGCAAGAAATTCCCGCTTTCTTGAAATGGCGAGCTGGATAAGCATCGCACTGATGGGTGCCAAGATCGCAAGGGCGATCCCCACGAGAAAGAGGGCGTTTCCGCCTCCGTTTTCATCCCGTCGTCCCGCGCCGAAAATGGCAGACCGCATGAACATATCCGAAATAAGGGAAATGAAGCCGACCAAAATCACTACCACGGTATTCAGGAGCATATCCTTGTTGCCAATATGCGATAGTTCATGGGCAATCACGCCTTCGAGTTCGGGCTTGGTAAGCCGGCGCAAAAGCCCGGTCGTCACGGCAACCACCGCATGCTTTTCGTTCCTGCCGGTCGCAAAAGCGTTCGCGGCATTATCTTCGATGACGTATACCTTCGGCATCGGAAGCCCGGCGGTGATGGAAAGGTTCTCCACAATGCGATAAAGCTCAGGCGCGTCTTTTTCCTCCACCGGGCGCGCATGCGCCATCGAAAGCACGAGCTTATCGGAATACCAATAGCTCATGAAGCTCATGAGAAACGAGAAAATGACGGCAAAAACAAGAATGCCGGGATTCCCGTATATCTGGGAGAAAACCCAGCCGATTGCAATCACGGCGACGCAAAAAAACGTAAAGAGGAAAAAGGTCTTTCGGATATTCGAACTGCGATGCGTATAAATAGTTGCCATAATCCAATTCAAAGAAACTTCATTGCGAAGGAAACGCCTCCCCTGTGAATAACGTTTTTAGAACTTAACACTGACGGGATTCTTTGCCGCCTCCTCGGTCAGCTCAAAGAATTCCATTTTCTTGAAGTTAAAAATCGGCGCGAGAATGTTCGTCGGGAAGGTTTCAAGTTTCGTGTTTAAGTCGCGGACATTCCCGTTGTAGAAACGGCGGGCGGCTTGAATCTTGTTTTCCGTATCGGAAAGCTCGTCCTGGAGTTTCGTGAAGCTTTCCACGGCGCGGAGCTGAGGATAGGCTTCAGCGATCGCAAAAATGCTTTTCAAAGCCGACGAGACCATATTTTCGGCTTCTTCCTTTTCTTTGACTGTTTGCGCACCCAACGCCTTTGCACGGGCTTCAGTTACCGCCTGGAACGCGCTTTTTTCGTGTTCCGCATAGCCCTTCACTGTCTCAACAAGGTTCGGGATAAGGTCGTACCGGCGCTTCAGCTGGACGTTGATGTCCGCCCACGCCTCTTTCGCGCGATTCACGAGCCTCACAAGGCTGTTGAATGCGAAAATAGCCCACAAAACGACGAGGATGACGATGCCGAGGACGATATTAAGCGGTGTAAACATATGTTTTATATGCGGTAAGTATACCTCAAAAAAGCCAAAAAATAAATCCCGCTGAAAGCGGGATTTATTCGAGATAGGAACCGGATTAATAGCCCATCCCCATTCCGTGGCTGTGCGCTCCCCCTTCCTCCTTCTTCTCCGGGATGTCGACGACCGCCGCGCCCATCATCAGATAGTTCGCGGCAACCGAAATCGCGCTTCGGAAAGCCGTCTTCGTCACCTTCAAGGGGTCAATGATGCCCGCCTCCTTCAGATCGCCAATCGCATTCGTTGAAGCGTTGAAACCAGTCCAGATTTCAGCGCCGTTCGCTTTCTTCGATTCAAGGGACGCGATAATGGCAGCCGCATCTTCGCCGCTGTTTATCGCGATCGCGCGAATCGGCGCCTGGAGGGCGGCATGAAGTATCTCGCGCGCCGCCGCCTTCACCGGCTCGGCATCCGTCTTCGCAAGCTTCAAAGAAACGTTCAGCAAAGCCATACCGCCGCCGGGGATGATCCCTTCCTCCATCGCTGCCCGCGTTGCGTTCACCGCATCCTCAACCCGCTGTTTCAATTCCTTTTGCGCGGATTCCGTCGGCGAACCGACTTTGATGACGGCAACACCGCCGGAAAGCTTGCCAAGGCGCTCCTGGAGCTTCTCCTTGTCGAAATCCGAATCGGTCTTTTGAAGCTGGCTCTTCAGCTGGCCGATTCGCTTCTCGATCTCGCCCTTCTCGCCCTTTCCGCCGACGATCGTCGTGGCATCCTTCGTGGCGACCACGCGGTGCGCCGATCCCAAGTCTTCGAGCGTCACCGAATCGAGCTTCCTGCCCAATTCCTCCGAAATAAAGTTCGCGCCGGTCACGATGCAGATATCTTGGAGCATCTCCTTCTTACGGTCTCCAAAACCGGGAGCCTTTACCGCCAAGACGTTCAGAACGCCACGCAGCTTGTTCAAAATCAAGGTCGTGAGCGCTTCGCTCTCCACGTCGTCAGCGACGATGAAAAGCTCCTTCTTGCCACTCTGCACGAGCTTCTCAAGCAAGGGCAAAAATTCCTGGAGCGAGGAGATTTTCTTTTCGGTAACGAGAATCATTGGTTCATCGAGCGCGGCCTCCATGCGATCCGGATTCGTCACCATGTACTGAGAAATGTACCCCCGGTCGAAAGACATGCCTTCTACCATCTCATAGGAATTGCCGATGGTGTTCGAATCTTCGACGGTCACCACGCCGTCGCGGCCGATCTTTCCCATCACGTCGGCTATCAAAGCGCCGATCTCCGCATCCTTTGCGGAAAGGGTCGCGACCTCCTGGATCTTCTTCACGTCGTTTATCTCCTCTTTCTGCGCCTCAAGCTCGCGCACGATGGCTTCGCTCTCGTGCTTCAGCTCCTCGGCGAGCCGGATGACGTTGAAGCCCTTCTCGTTCACCCGCTTTTCGCCCTCGCTAATGAGCGCATGCGCCAAGACGACGGAGGTGGTGGTGCCATCGCCCACGTTGTCGTTGGTTTTGTCGGCGGCCTGCTTCAGAAACTCCGCGCCGAGATTTTCGTACTTTTCCTCAAGCTCGATCTCTTTTGCCACAGTAACGCCGTCAAAGGTCACCTGCGGGGCGCCATAGCCCTTTTCCATCACGACCGCCCGTCCGCGGGGACCGAGCGTCATCGTAACCGCCGACGCGAGCGTATCGATGCCGCGCTTCACTGCCGCGCGGGCCTCCTCGTTGAATTTGATTTGTTTTGCCATAAAAACTATTCGGTTATCGCGATGATTTCTTCCTCCGACACCAGGAAGTACTTTTTACCGTCGAATTCCATCTTTTTGTCGTCTGACCACGGCTTCGTGAATATGACCGTGTCGCCGACCTTCACGCTCATCGGCAGGCGCGCAGAGCCGTCCTTCGCGAACTTCCCCGGGCCGATTGCGGAAACGACGCCGCGGGACTGCTCTTTCTTTTCCGCGTTTTCCGGCAAGACGATGCCGGACTTGGTCGTTTTCTCGGAAGTTTCGACCGACTCAATTAAAACGTTATCGAATAAGGGGGTTATTTTCATAGATAATATAAATTGGCACTCTAAGACCTTTACTGCTAATTCTATCCATCGCGCGAAATGCGTCAAGAGAAGAGTGAGGGCTCCCGCAAATATGCGCACGGGGCGGGTTCGTTATAGAATAAATACACACATGGAATCCTGGATAGAAAAATACAGTCCAAAAAGTTCAGTCTCCAAAGCGTATGCTTTCGCCCGCGATCAGCATGACGGAGCCGTCCGAAAAAGCGGGGAACCGTATATGACGCACCCGCTTGCCGTGGCGAGAACCGTCCATGACTGGGGACTCGACGAAGCTTCTATCGCCGCCGCGCTCCTCCACGACGTCGTTGAAGACACCCACGTTACGAAGAAGGACGTTGAGAAGAAATTCGGGGCGGAAATAGCCTTTTTGGTTGAAAGCCTGACAAAAATCCAGGAGGTCAAATACGCGCAGAAAGACCCCGACGTGGAAAACATCCGGAAGCTCATCCTTTCCTTCTCAAAGGACCTCCGCGTCATTCTCATCAAGCTCGCCGACCGCCTGCACAACATGAAGACGCTGGAATTCATGAGTGAGGAGAAGCGCAAAGAGATATCCTGGGAAACGCTCGAGATCTATGCGCCTCTCGCTTACCGGCTCGGTATGCAAAAGGTGAGCGGAGACCTTGAAGACCTGGCATTCCCCTTCCTTTACCCGCAGGAATACCGCTGGCTCCGGGAAAGCCTCGGCGAACGGTACGAAGAACGCGTGCTTTACGCCGAAAAAATCAAGCCGGTCATCAAGCGGGAGATGCTGAAAGGCGGCATCGCGCCCTATGCCGTCGACTCCCGTGCGAAGCATTATTACAGCCTGTGGCGGAAACTCATGCGATACGACATGGATATCGAAAAAATATACGACCTTGTCGCGCTTCGCATCATCGTGAATTCGGTCGAGGACTGCTATGCCGCGCTCGGCATCATCCATAAGAATTGGCAGCCGCTCCCCGGACGCTTCAAGGACTATATCGCCCACCCCAAATCGAACGGGTACCGCTCGCTCCACACGACGGTTTTTTGCGTCGACCGCAAAATAACCGAAATCCAAATCCGCACGCGCGAGATGCACGAAGAGAACGAAATCGGCGTCGCCGCGCACTGGGCATACAGCGAGGCAAAAAGCGCGGGCGGAGCGAAAAAATGGGAAGGTGTCGAGAACCGCAAGGAACTGCTGTGGGTCGAACAGCTCCGCGACTGGCAAAAGAACTTCGGAAACCAGGAAAACTTCCTCGAGTCGCTAAAGGTAGACTTCTTCAAAGACCGCGTCTTTGCCCTCACTCCCGAAAACGACATCATCGACCTTCCGGCAGGCGCGACTCCCGTTGATTTTGCCTACCAAATCCACCGCGAGATCGGCGAACATTGCATCGGCGCGAAGATAAACGGAAAGATCGTCCCCCTCGAAACCGCCATCCAATCCGGAGACGTGGTGGAAATACTCACCCAGCAGAACAAGAAACCTTCGGAAGACTGGCTCCGCTTCGTAAAAACCTCCATGGCGAAAAAATACATCCGCAGTTCCGTGCGGAAACGCCTCGTCGGAAGCCTCGCGAAAAAGGCTCCGCACTATACGGATTTCCGCATCATTGCGCGCGATGACGTGGGATACCTGAAGGAACTCACCGCGCTCTTCGGCGAGATGAAAGTGAATATCGCATCACTCGCGTCGCAGAGCGACAAGCGGCACGCCTTCGCCCTCGTCCATGTGCGGTGCCACGCCCTTACGGAAGCGAAGGCAAAAAAACTCGTAACGCGCATCGGCGCCATCCCGGCGACAAAGGAAGCGAGCTGGAAAACAACCGCGGGGGCTTAACGTTATTCGAGCTCCGCGCCGAAATTCTTCAGGATGGAGCGGAATTCCTCGTCCGAATAGAATTGGATGCTTACCCGCCCGCGCGTCCCGCGCTTTGCGATCTCCACGGGAAGGCCCATGCGTTCCTCAAGCCGCTTCTCCCAATAATTCGTTTCCGGGTCCTTGCCGGGCTTCACGCCGGACGATTCGCGCACACGGCGCGCGCTCCCGACTTCGCCGCGCAAGATGCGTTCGAAAATCATCTGCTGCTCGGCGTGGTTTTCGGTCGAAAGAAGCGCACGCGCCTGGGATTCATTCACCTTTCCCTCCTCAAGGGCTATTTGGATATTTGAAGGCAAATTCATGAGGCGCATCGTGTTCGCCACGCTCTCCCGGCTTTTCCCGACGCGAAGGGCGATTTCCCGCTGGGTAAGCCCGAATTCGTCCTGGAAGCGGGCATAGGCGCGCGCCGATTCCATCGGATTCAGGTTCGACCGCTGGATGTTTTCGATAAGCGCGAGCTCAAGCTTCATCTTCGGCCCGTCGACTCGGCGCACGATGGCGGGGATGCGCGGAATCCCGGCAACCTGCGCGGCGCGGAGACGGCGCTCGCCGGCGACGAGCTGGTACTCGACATTCGTGCCGTGGGAGTTTTGCGTGACGACTTTCGTTACGACGATGGGCTGGAGCACGCCGAATTCCTTTATGGACTCCGCAAGCTCGTTGATATCGGCCTCGCTGAAATGCTTGCGGGGCTGGTACGGGTTCGGGCGGATCTTCTCGATCTCGATGTGGAAAACGGAATCCGGTTTCGGGTGCTCGGTGCGTTTCGGCCGCGGCTCGTACTGATGGAAATCCTTTTCTTCGCGCCCGTGCGAAATCGGCGTCGGATGGGAAACTGGTTGCAACGCGGAAGGCGCCGGGACAACCGGCTTTTTCTCTTCCCCGCTGCCGGGAGCAATAAGCGAATTGAGGCCTTTTCCGAGCATGGTTTTAGAAAGTGGTTTTATTTTACCTTTCGGCATCCATAAAACAAAATCCCCGCATATTCGTTACGGGGGCTTAAAAAGCAAAAACAGAGGGAACGGCAATTTCCGATTTGCGCAGAGTCACGTATTACAAATTTTGGGGTTTACTATATTGTGTTGAAATAGAAAGAACTTCCCAAAACGATACATCGTCTGCACGAGAGGAAATCACTATTCGTCTCTGCTTTGCTATAACGTACGTACGGGAACTTATCCTTACCAACGAGTCCGATAAAGACCTCCGCGCCGGCCGGACGCTCGGATCAATACCTCGCGCGTTCAATAAAAATAAGAACCGAATATTATGGTACTGCCGTTTCAAGCGGTGTCAAACAACACTCCTACTCCCCGCTCCCGTCTTCAAAAAGATGAAGGATAAAGGGCTCCGGAAGCTCCTCAAAAGGCTCCGGGCGGGCTTCTAATTCCTCTTCCGCCTTCTCCATAAGCGCGGTCGAAACGACCGGCGCGAGCGCAAATGACTCCGAAATCCGTTCGATTGGCCGCGATACGGCCTCCTCTTTTCTCCCCGTAATGATTTCGCGGGCGAGCGCTTCATACGCCATGGCGCCCGGCGACTGGGGCGCGTAAAGCATCACGGGCTTTTGATAGCTCGGCGCTTCGGCAAGGGCGACTGAGCGCGGAATCTCAACGTCGTACACGTGATACGGAAAGCGCTTCCGGATCTCGCGGGCGACTTCGCGCGAAAGCTTCTCGCGCTTGTCGTACATGGTTAAGAGCGCGCCGGCGATCGAAAGCGGATGGTTGAGATTCTTGCGGACCAAATCAATGGTATCCAAAAGCTGGCGAATACCCTCGAGGCTATAGTATTCGCACTGCACGGGAATCAGCACCTCGTCCGACGCGATAAGGCCGTTCAACGTAAGCATGTTGAGGCTTGGGCCAAGGTCGATGAGGATGAAGTCGTACCGTTCGCGCAATGGGCGGATGATATTCTTCAGCCGCTCATTGCGGTCGCTGAACTCCAAAAGCTCGACCAGCGCCCCCGCCAAGTCTTGGGAGGCAGGCACGATATCGAGATGCGCCAAAGAAGTGGCGCGTACGGCGCTCAAGACGTCCACTTCGCCGATCAAGGCGTGGTAAATGGTCTCCCGCTCCGCATGGCGGATGCCGAGGCCGATGGTGGCGTTAAACTGGGGGTCGAAATCGATGATAAGGGTCTTTTTGCCGTGCATGGCGAGATACCCGCCGAGATTCATCACGGTCGTCGTTTTTCCCACTCCCCCTTTCTGATTCAAAATTGTAATAACCCTCGCCATCGCGTTTTTCTTATTCTAATACATTTTTTGCTGTTTTCGTATCCAAATAAAAAGGAGCTTAAAAGCTCCTTTCGTTAAAAAACAAACATGGTGAGGAGGGAAACTGCCATACCGGCGTCTATCCATCCCCGCGCCGCCTTGGAAGGCATGCCCAATCCGAAAAAACTGAGCCCCGCAAGAATGACGAGAACCCCCGCGATGGGAAAATTCCGCGAAGTCATAGAAAAACTGATGCACGCTACTATTGAACCAGTCATAATAAACCCAATAGCTACGAGTTTTGCTTTTTGAACTCCCAGTTTTATCGGCAATGTCCATTTGTAGCCCTGATCGATGAGCGCATCATCAATGTCCCTCATCACCTCTCTCCCTAATATCACAAGGAAGGTGGCTAGAGCAAAAAAATAAAATACAGGACGCATTTCCCCACGTAACTCCCAATATGGAAGTAAGACGAGAAGTGTTGGAGCAAGTGCAACAAGTACGGAAGGCGCCATCGGTATTTTCCTTGCCTCGGAATATAAAAAACTTATCCCGATGAGCAATACGAAAATAACGCCGGGATAAAACCCCTGGTAGAACGCCGAAACGGCAAAACCGAAAACGATTATCCACGCCACCACCACTAAGAAAAGGAATTCGGTCAAATTATCGAGAACGAAGTTCTTATTCTTCTTTCGGTCATGGAATCGGTCCCGCCAATCGTTTTGGAGCATTGCCGTTGTAAATATGCATCCGCATCCAATAGCAAGATTCCAGGGAATATACCCCTGGCCCTCCTTGAAAACCACCGCAACCAGCGCTACCACTATAAGACACATGGGCAATCGCAATGCTTTCAACCATTGCATACAATACCTCCTCTTATTTATTAATTAATTGAAACTTGCTCAAGTATATGGCATTATCACATTTGTTCAATACGCCCGGGTGTTGGAATTGGTAGACAACCACGACTCAAAATCGTGTGGCCTATGTGCCGTGAGGGTTCGAGTCCCTCCCCGGGCACTAATTCTAAAAATAGTCCTCACGGGCTATTTTTAAATTTTTCTTTTGGGAAGGACTCGAACAAGAGTGGGGTCGGGAGAACATGTGGTCTCCCGTTGAGGAAATCCCTTAAGAAACGTGGGTTCTTAAAAATTTCTTTTGCTGTATAGCGGAAGAAATTTTGTGAGATTTCCCTCCCCGGGCACTAAATTAAAAGCAGCTTTTAGAGCTGCTTTTAAAAATCCCCTTGTCTCTTGCTAAACCAATAGGGCGGGAAATTCATCAAGGGAATTAATGATTACATCCGCGGGGTATTCGATATCCGTATCTTTGGGAACCAAACCAACGGATTTCATGCCTGCCTTTTTTGCGGCGGTCATCCCGCTTATTCCATCTTCGATGACGATGCAATCCCCGGGTTGAAGTTCAAGCTTTTTTGCGGCAAGCAGGAATATGTCAGGGGCGGGCTTCCCCTGCGAAACCTCTTCGGCGCTCGTGATAGCATCAAAATATGAACGGATATTCAAATGATCGAGAACGAGGTCTATGAAGCCTCTTCCGGATGCTGAAGCGAGACCGATCTTCATATGGCAATTTTTGAGATAGGCTAAAAGCTCAAATATTCCTGGAATTGGGTCAATACCACCGGAGGCGAGCTTATTCATCTGCGCTCTTTTATTTTCCATGAGAGCCGCCATATCCACGGTATCCTTTTGGCCTTTCAGCAAGTCTGCCATGAATTCAGATGTCTTCACCCCCGAATATCTCCGCGATATTTCAGCGGGAGTAAGCGACACCCCGTATTGAGCGAGTATATCGGACTCAGCTTGCGAATGGAGCTTTTGCGTATCAGAAATCACCCCATCCATATCGAAAATAATCCCTTTGTACTTCATACCATAAGCATACCGCAATGGCATGAAAGAATCGCTTTTCCGTCGAGGTACCTCCCGCTCTTTGGCTCAGTCTCCTATTAACTATCGCTAGAAAAACAAAAAAGGGAGCATTGCTCCCCATATTGCGTATCTGCCTATATCCAATTTGAGACTTGTCTTTCCATTGCTTCTTACTGCGCCAAGAAACGGCATTCCCCCGCTAAAATTCCCTGAAAATACTGGCATTGCCTCATATAGGCTCTGGAAATAAAAAAAGCCCGCCTTTCGGCGGGGCTTTGTTAATTAACCGAGCAACGCATGCGGGGTTCTTGTGGAGCCTCTTATTCCCCCTACCATGCGTCCCTCTTTTGGAAATTGAAGCACAGCAAACCAATCCTTGTTTGCGAGAATTGTCGTTTCCCGAACATTCTCCTGCGGCAACACCCGTATGATGGTTGCATTCGTGCCCCTCAAGCTATGAACGATCGGAAAAACATAATTCATAATTGAAAATTTATATAAATCACGGTTTTCAGCATAACTCTTTGAGCGGCAACGCATGAAAAGCCATGAAGCCAAGCCCATCTCTTTCTTCAAGGACAAAGAGAATGCCTATGCAACGATCAAGTCCCGGAATTACGAGCCAATGACCGTTTTCTAATTCTTTTGAGTAAAGGAATTCCCGTTTAAAAAGAAGGTTATCAGGAGGCTCATTTATGAACTTCACTTTTTTCGAAAGAGCCGGTGAATCCTTTTTTTGTTGGAACGTGGGATCTAATAAATTATCCAACGGAATATATCCCATCCGTGAAACAAGTTTTTCTACCATATTAAATTTATTAAGTTAGTACTGAAATTAAAAAAGCACTAATTGTGCTTTTTGTCAATAAAGCGTTCCGCCTCAAATATTATACAGCGGGCAATGCTCGTGGTTGTGCTTCCGCGCCGTACAGTAATTTCGGCCGTATTCGATAAGCAAATAGGTGAGCCGAAACCAATCCTTCTGAGGGAAAAGCGCCATCAAATCTTTTTCTATCTTCTCGGGAGTCTTTTGCGTTGTAAGGCCCAAGACCTGCGCCAGGCGCTTCACGTGCGTGTCGACGGCTATCCCCTCCACGACTTGGTGCGCATTCCCTAAGACGACATTCGCCGTCTTCCGCCCCACGCCGGGAATCTTCACCATTTCGGCCATGGTCTTCGGCAGCCGGCCCTGATGATGCAGAAGGAGATATTTCGCGGCTCCCAAAATATTCCGGGTCTTCGCCTTGTAAAAACCGCTCGAGAAAATATCCCGCTCGAACTCGGACGCCCGCGCATTCGCATAGTCCTCGATTCGCGGGTATTTCTTAAAAAGCGCCGGCGTGATTTTGTTCACCTGGCGGTCGGTAGACTGGGCGGAAAGCTGGACGGCAACCATGAGTTCCCAATCGTTCAAATAATCAAGAATCATTCCGGCGTCGGGAAAAAGCTTTTCCAACTTTTTGAAAATCTTCCGCGCACGCCGCTTCCGCTCCAAAAGAAACTTATCGATCTTTTTGCCCATACGCGAACATGCCGCACGCTAATATCGCCGCCGTCTCAGCGCGGAGCGTGAACGAACCAAGTTTCACGAAATCAAAACCGCTCTCGCGGGCCTCTTCCATTTCCTCGGAGCTCCACCCTCCTTCGGGACCGATGAAAAGCGCAACGCTCTTTACCTCTCCGATTTTCTTCTTTGGAGCGCTTCCGCTCCCGTCAAAAAAACAAATGGTTTCGTTCTCTTTCGCTATTTCCACCGCATCGGCAAAATCCATTATGTCGGAAACCGAGGGAATAACGCCCCGCCCCGACTGCTCAGCCGCTTCCGTCGCAATCTTCTTGAGGCGCGGAAGGGAAAGATTCAATTTCACCGTCCGGGCGGTGCGGATAGGTACGATGCGCCTCGCCCCCAATTCAGTCGCCTTTTGGACGACGAGCTCAAAATTTTCACGCTTCAAGACCGCGCAAAAAAGTGAAAGTTCGGCGCTCAATTCAGGAAGGCTTTTCTTCTTTCCAAGGATTTTCGCCTGCGCGTAGTTTTTCGTAAATTCCTCAAGCATGCAGCCATATTCATTCCCCTTGCCGTCCATGACGACGAACTCGTCCCCCGCGCGCATGCGAAACACGTCCTTCATCTGGTGGATAAGCTCGCGGTCGTCCAGCCGCATGACGGAAAGGTTCGGATTCCGAATGGGGAAATAAAAACGGTTCATTCGCATGGTTTAAAACTACACCGGATTCGGAATGGATGTCGAATCCGAAGATTTTTTATTGCCCGAGAAGGACTTATTGAATAACGATTTCTTCGCCTTCCGCAATGCCGGAGATGATTTCGGTCCTCCCGTCAGAACCGCGCAGCCCGGTCTTTACTTCTACATCCTCGGTTTCGAACGTCTCCGCGTTGGTAAGCCGTTTTACAAACGATTTTCCGTCGCGGGTACTCACATTTCTCGTGAAGGCGTACAGTACGTTCTCGCGCTTCTCATTCTCGATTACGACGTTTGCCGTAAGTCCGGAAATAATGCGGTCATCGCTTTTCGTAAACTCCAAAACCGTCTTGTAAGTCGCCACGTTGTCGATCTCGGTTTCCGAAAGGTCCACCTTCACGACCGTCGCATCGAACACATTCTCGGTGCCATAGGTATCGAACGTCACGCGCGCCGGATTCCCGATTTTCACCCGGGTGATATCCGACTCGGCAATATTCACTTCAACCTGGAACTTGCCCATGCCGATAAGCGAAATAATGCCTTCGTTCGCGGCGACGATATCGCCCGCACTCTTCTCGGATTTTGTCACCGTGCCGGCGAAGGGCGCCCTCAAAATGGTCTTTTCAAGCTGTGCGGAGGCGTACGCGGCACTGGCGCGCGCTTCGTCGACGTTCGCCCGTTCCGCATCGAGCTCCGCTTTGGTGGAACCTGCGCGGGCAAGCGCGAGTTCGTTTTCTATCCGGGTAACCGTGCTTTTCTGCGAAGAAATTGACTGGATTTGGGTCGTGAGCGAAGCGCGGGACCCGTTCACATTCGTGCGGGCGGAAGAGATATTCGTCTTATAGGTCGTCTTCGTCGCTTCGGGAAGCGTCTGCGATCCTTCGACGGCGTCGAGCGAGCGGGTAAGCAGGTCGTTTACGATTCCCGCACGCACCCGGGCTGAATCAAGAGCCTTCGCGAGCTCATCTTGAGGCGCGCTATACGAAAGACGCGAAAGCTCGCTGCGCCAATCCGCCAATTCCTTGCCGATTTTTACTCGGAGGGACAGGGTGTCGATTTCAGCCTGGGAATTCGTCGTTTGGAAGCTTAAGCGGACGTTCGAAGCGTCGGGATTTACAAATAAGTCTGAGATTTTCGAACGAACGGCGTCATCCGCGTCCGAATACGCCTCGTTTACGATATCCTTCACTTCGCCGTACAGATTGTCGAGATCCTGCCGCGCTTTTGCCACTTCAGTCTCCTTGATGCGAATCTCCTCAGGGCGGGTTCCCGCTTCGAGCTTTGCCAGCCGGGCTTCGGCGGCGCGGACGTTTGCCTGAGCCTGGGCAAGCTGGGCTTTCAAATCGCCGTTTTCAAGTTCGACGAGCCGAGCGCCCTTCGACACTTTCGCGCCAACCTTGGCATACACGCCGATGATTCGGCCGGATTTCTCAAAGGCCAATTCGATATTCTCCGCCGGAACCACCTTGCCGCTCGAGGAAACTTCCTGGACGACCGTCCCCCGCTCGATTTTCCCGACCTTCAATTCCTTGGGTTTCGAGGAAGCAATGATTGCCGCAATGACGCCGATAAGGACGACGCCCCCCACGGAGGCGATAATAATGTTTCGTTTCGTGAACAATTTCTTTTTAGTCATGCGAATTAAATTAACGATAGCTGAATATCACTATTTTTGAAAGCGCCGGGAACCTACTCGCGTTCGCGCGTACGGCGCGTCTTGCGCGTTTGCGATTTCCTGCTCGAAGCTTCTTTGAACTTCTTTATTTCTTCCGCCAGCACGCTCTTCACGACATCGATTGCCGAGCGGATGTCGGAATGCGCATGTTCCGCACGCAAAGTTTTGCCGGGAAGGCGCAACGTCGCCTCCGCATAAAATACGTCGCCCCGCTTGTGGTGCTTCGTTGAGCGGGCGAGTTCAAGGTACACCCGCGCTTCCGCATTCTTTTCAAAATGCTTCACGAAGCGCGCAAGCGCTCCCATTTTCATCTCCGCGTACTTCTTCAAGGACGGAGTCATATCCACTTTCGAACCGTTGATATCAAGAGTCATATTTTAGTGCGTATTTTTTTGTATATATTCGACTATTTTTTCCTTCTTCATTTTCGTCTCCTTCCCCGTAGCCATGTTTTTGAGCGGAAGGACGCCCTTTTTGGCTTCATTTTCCCCGATAACCATAACGAACGGGATTCGGAGTTTTGACGCAGACTTCATCTGGAGGCCGACTTTCCGGTCGGTCAGATCGACGCCGACGTTCAATCCTTTCTCCCGGAAATAGCGCGCGGTCTCTTCAACGAATTCCCGCGTTTCTCCCATACGGCAGATATACAGCTGGGTTTTTGGGGCATATTTCGGAAGGAGGCGGTGCGTCTCAAGATAATCCCGGATGGTAACATCTCCCATGCCAAAACCCGCCGCAGGGACTTTTTCCACCCCGAAGATATCGAGAAGCTCGTCGTAACGCCCGCCGCCAAAAAGCGAGCGCGGATTTTCCTTGTTCGTGTCAAAGACCTCGAACACGTTTCCCGTGTAGTATTGGAACCCGCGTACGAGCGACGGATAGAACCGGACATTTTTTATGCCGCGCCGCCGAAGTGTCATAAGAAGAGTGATGAGGCCCGGATCGACCGGATCGGGAGCATCGAGAATTGCAAAAAGGTCGCGCGATTTATCGCCCAACATCTCTTTCACTCCCGCTTGGAATTCCGAAGCGGGCATTTTCCCGCGCTTGTCGATAAGACGCATCAACTTCACCGACTCCTCTTCCGGGAAGCCCAGGTCATGCGCGATGAGTTTCGCGAAATCGCGGCTGTTCAAGTTCACTCTGATCTCGAAATCTTTTTCCTTGGCACCGAATGCCTTCATGAGATCGGAAGCCATTTCAATAAGTTCGATTTCCGCTTCGAGGCCGGACGCCCCGAAAATATCGGCGTTCAATTGCCAGTGTTCCCGCAACCGTCCCCGCTGAGGGCGTTCGTAGCGAAAAACGTTCGGGATGGAGTACCATCGCGCCGGAAAACCGAGCTCCTGACGTCGCTTTGCGATCATGCGCGCGACCGTGGGAGTCATTTCCGGACGCAGGGCGACTTCCCGTCCCCCGCGGTCGGTAAAGAGGTAGGTCTGTTCGTTCGCAATCTCCTCTCCCGATTTCGCGCGGTATAAATCGGCTTCTTCGAGAATGGAAGCGTTGTACGGCTCATATCCGTACCGCTCCACGACGGAACGCATGGTGCGGAAAATGTATTCCTGGACGAATTCGTCCTTAGGATAAAAATCCCGCGTGCCTTTGTACGGTTCAAGGGATAAATTTGTTTTTTTCATGTTAGGTTGTTTTTCTTCCGAAATTACGGATGCGGACGGTGGCAAGCTCGCGGTTTGCGATGACGATTTCTTCCCCCGTCCCGGCGCGGACGCGCGTCGTGCGGGCGCCAATGCGTTCGACTACCCCCTCGTCGTCGCCGATCTTGATGCGGTCGCCGACGCGGAACGGTTTGTCGAAATAAATAGCGAATGAGCTGAAAATATCGGCAAGGATGTTTTGCATCGCGAAGGCGATGGCGATACCGCCGATGCCGAGGCCCGCCAGAAGCGAATTGATCTGCACGCCGAGGTTTGAAAGGACAAAAAGAGTTCCGATGAGCCAGAGCGATATGTGCGCCAGGATCATAAGCGCGCCGACCGTTTGGCGCGATTCGCCGTCGCGGTCGTCCTCAAATTTGCGGTGGATAAGGAAATCTATAAACGCCCTGAAGGCGTGGACGATCTCGTACACCACCCAAATCAGGATAAGGGCATCTACTACCTTCTTCGCAAACGAATTGAAATGAACGACCTGGAGCGCGAAATAAAGCGCCAGGAAAAAATAAAAAGGCGGACGAAGGCCTTTGACGATGGTAAGAAACATATTGCCGGCACTGTCTTTTTTGCCCGCCGCGGGGCGGAGCGCAAAAAGGATTACCGCCTGGGCAATTTTCAATCCGACCAGGAACACGATGAACACCGCAAGGGCAGTCGCGTAATCAAGAAGGGAATTTCCCCAGAGCGACACGTTCCACGCCACCTGCGGCAGCCAATTCGAGAGAAGATTCCGTATTTCCATTGTTCATTCTCAGAATATCATAGGGCGATGAATAAAAAAATGACCCCGTATGAGGGGGCCATGGTTAAACTAATACCTTTACTTAATCAGCATCATTTTCTTTGTTTGGACAAAGTCACCGCTTATCATGGTGTAGAAATACACGCCCGTTGAAAGATTTGAACCGCTGAAATCAATTTCATACGTGCCGGGCTTCACAGCCTGGTTTACGAGGTTCTTCATCTCTTTTCCGGTTATGTCATACACGCTGATTTTCACGTTGCCTTCCTTTGGCACGTCGAACTTAATCTTCGTGGAAGGATTGAACGGATTCGGATAGCTCTGGCCTAATGCATACATCTTCGGAATTTCACCATTTATTGGCGTTATTCCAACTGGATTGCCAGCCGTAAAGTACAACGTTACCCAACCGCCAAACGGACCGCTGGGTTCATATGAAGTTGCTATTCTCCAGTAGTACGTCAATCCCGTAACAAGCCCATACACGCAGGTTGGCGGAGCGTCTACGATCTGGTCGTAAACAATTGCCCATGCCGGGAAGTTCTGGTCAGTTGAAACCTGAAGTCTGTAACGTATCCCAGCTACATTCATCCAGTTAAAGCATACCGGATTTATCGGTACGTTTATCGCACCAAGGGTGGGATAAAACGGGCCTGTAGCAAGCGGCGGAACTGAAAAATTTCCGTTACCCGGGTCGGTCCAGATGGTATCGCCGTTCGGCATCACCACCCAGCCAATCATGTACCACTCAGCTATCCTGGTATTGTTGAATGACAGGCCTGAATGGGCTGCTACAACCCACTGCTTCCAAGCACCGCCTGAAGGATTGCTTAACGTACCCTGCACCACTCTCCAAACAATTCCCTGCTGAGGACCAAGCGTTTGAATCATGGTTGAGCTTATGTTTGTATCCGCTCCACCCACATCATTGCGAACTCCCATCACGAACCTCAGATCGAAATCATTGTAATTGGAAACGTTTGTTGTGGCATACAGTACGCGCATCCCTGCAGAAACCGGGCGTACGCCGTATGTGTTCGGAAGATTCAGAATTAATCCAAGGTGGGGATAAAATGAACCGTTGCCAGTCCATGATACATTTACCCTGGTTGCCATTCCGTACATTCCCGTTCCGGTGTCCCTGGAAGGATTAACACTGCCGTAATTCACTCCGGCATAGTAATTCTGATACAGGGAATACGGTGAGTTTGTGAAATCCATCGGCGGAGGCGGATTGTCGCCATTCACCGAACCCGAACCTGGGTTATCTGCATGGAACTTTTGAAAATCAAAAGTGCCGTCAGATTTTACATACTTGGGATTACTGGGATTGTTGTCGCTCTGTGCAGAAGCAACGGAAGCGAACATCATTGCCAATAAAGCGAAAATGCATACAAATGCTTTTTTCATTTTTCTTCTCCTTATGAAGTTTTTTAATTTTGTTTAAAAACTTGTTTTTTAAGTTAAAATTACCTAGCCGTATACTACTATACTATTGACTATTTGTCAATAGTTTGTCGTAGCTTGTAGCCTGGGTTTCGAGGTGCCTTGCCCCCTCCCCCTTTTTAGCCTTGAATGAGGCTAATAACCCCTCAAAATGAGCCAAAACGCCCCGGAAATCCTACTGATAGATAAAACGAAGGGAATCACCTCCTATGACGTAATTAGAGCCTTAAAAAGGCGTTTAGGGAGGGTAAAAATAGGCCATGCGGGCACCCTCGACCCGAACGCCACCGGCCTCATGGTGATAGGGATTGGAACGGGCACCAAACTGCTTTCGGACTACCTGAAGCTCCCCAAGACCTACGAGGCGGAGGTCCTTTTCGGCATTCGGACGGACAGCGGAGATATAACGGGAAAGATACTTGAGGAAAAAGATGCCTCCCTCCTCACCGAAGGAATGCTCGCCTCCGCCGTCAAAAAAATCGAAGGGCGGAATTCGTTCCCGGTTCCGAAATTCTCCGCCATAAAACAGGGCGGAAAGGCGCTCTATACGCTCGCCCGCGCGGGCGAAGAATTCACGCCACCGGAGAAGGTCATGGAGGTGCGGAGCGCTGAAATAAGGAGTTTCAAAATACACGACGGGAAAGCACGCGCGGAAATAACGTTCGACGTCGGGAGCGGAACCTACATTCGCACCCTTGCGGAAGAAATCGGAAAGCTCGTTCATCTTCCCGCAACGCTCACCGAACTTCGGCGGACGCGCATCGGGGATTTTACGCTTGCCGGAACGGAGAAAGTATAAACCGCCGAATTCGGCGGTTTTTTTACGTTAATAAATATGCGGCGGATTGCCCGCGGAGCAGTTGGTTGAAAATGTCCTTGGGATTCTCCCGGTACCGCAGAGCCTTTGAAACGATGAACGTGTAAAGCGCTTCCGCTTCGTCCGCTCTCGTAAGCATGGCGGATGTTTCAATCGCCTCTTCCAATGCCTCATATTCATTTTCAGGCAGGGATCTTTCAATAATCCCGTACATCAGATCCATTTCCTCGAGCGAGAGCTCGCTTACCTTTTCCCGAATGCATGCCCTGCACGCCGTGGTACCGTCCTCAAAACCAAGGTGCGGCATGCCGTGCAGGAGGCAATATGCGCTTGAGTTCATGGCACAGGGAAGACAGGCAAGCGTATTCAACTTCCCGTCCGCCTTACGAATGCTGAGGACAACGCTCCACGGTTCTTTCTTGCAGATTTCACAGTCCATTTTTCAAAAGTTAATTACGAAATTTCTCCAAACAAAATACCGCCTGAGGGCGGCATTTGTCAAAACTTACGCTTTTTTCTCGTCACACTCGGCGCAGCGCGTCCACGGGTTCCAGCGGCATTTCCGGCAGCGGGAACGCGAAACGAAGGAAAGGCCAACGAGCACTAAGAGCGCGGGCCAAAAGAAGTCCCAAAAATTCCCCGGCAGAATGCCAAAATTATCCAGCAATGCGACCACGCCGATAACCACAAGAATTGATCCAAATGTATACATGTGAATGATTATACCAGATTATTCCCCTTCTACTTCAGCGCTTTCCGCAAGTAGGTCGCGGTGTGGCTTCCCGCAACCTTAGAAACGTATTCAGGCGTTCCTTGCGCCACGATCTTCCCGCCTCCCTCTCCCCCTTCGGGACCGAGATCGATGACCCAATCGGCGGTCTTTATCACTTCTAGATTGTGCTCGATGACCACGACCGTGTTGCCGCGGTCCACCAGGCGGTGAAGCACTTTCAGCAATTGGTCCACATCCGCGAAGTGCAGGCCTGTCGTCGGTTCGTCCAACAGGTACATCGTTTTCCGCGTGTCGCGTTTGCCGAGTTCCGAGGAGAGCTTGATGCGCTGAGCCTCACCGCCCGAGAGCGTCGTCGCGGACTGGCCGAGCTCGAGGTACCCCAACCCGACCTCTTCAAGAATGGCGAGCTTATCATGCAACCAGGGAATGTCGCCGAAAAACTCCACCGCCTCTTCGATGGTCATTTTCAGGACTTCGTAAATATTCTTGCCGTTGTACTCGACCTCGAGCGTCTCGCGATCGAAACGCTTGCCCTTGCAGATGTCGCACTGCACGTACACCGTCGGCAAAAAATGCATTTCAATGGCGATCACGCCGTGCCCTTCGCAGTTTTCGCATCGTCCGCCTTTGACGTTAAAGCTGAACCGTCCCGGCTTCCACCCCCGCACGCGCGCGCCCTCCGTGGAGGTGAAGAGGTCGCGGATATGCGTCCACGCCCCCACATAGGTCGCGGGGTTCGAACGCGGCGTCCGACCGATCGGCGATTGGTCGATGTTGATGACGCGATTTATATACTCAAGGCCCGAAAGCCCTTTGTTCGCCCCAACATCGTAGTTCGTGCCATTGAAGGTATTTGAAAGCGCTTTGAAAAGGACGTCATACACGAGCGAGGACTTTCCCGAACCCGATACGCCTGTGATCGCCGTAAACCGGCGAAGCGGAATCGAAACGTCTATGTTTCGAAGGTTGTTCTCCGTTACGCCTTTTATCTTCAGTGAATCATGCGCCTTTCCGACATTCCGCCGTTCTTGGGGCGTATGCACTTTTATTTCGCCGCGAAGATATTGGAGCGTCGACGAGGTCTGCTTCTTGTCCGTCAAAAGCTTGGGCATTTCCCCCGCCGCAACGACTTGGCCTCCGTGCACGCCGGCGGCAGGCCCGATATCCACGAGATAATCCGATGCGCGAATCGTGTCCTCATCGTGTTCGACTACGAGGACGGAGTTGCCGAGATCGCGCAAATCAAGGAGTGTTCGAATAAGTTTTGCATTGTCCCGCTGATGAAGCCCGATGGTCGGCTCGTCGAGGATGTAGAGCGTCCCCGTGAGTTTGGAACCTATCTGCGAGGCGAGGCGGATGCGCTGTGCCTCTCCGCCCGAAAGCGTCCCGGCCTTGCGGTCGAGCGTGAGATATTCAAGGCCGACGTCGACGAGAAACGAGAGGCGGTTTTTGATTTCCCGAAGCGGCACTTCGGCAATCTCGGAAAAAACCTTGTTCTTCGCTTCCTGGAGCAAGCCGAAGAATTCATATGATTTTTCAATCGAAAGCGCCGCAATCGTTGCAATGTTCTTCCCCTTGATAAGAACGGAGAGCGCTTCCTTGCGAAGGCGCTTCCCCCCGCATTCCGGACAGATTTTATCGGACCACAAGCTTTCCGTGCCGAGCCCGTGGCAAACAGGGCACGCGCCGTAAGGGCTGTTAAAGGAGAACAAGCGCGGTTCGATTTCGGGAAATGAAAAGCCGTCGTTCGGACAGGTAAATTTCGTCGAAAGCGAAATTTCCTCCTCGGTAACGATGGTGACCACGTCGTGGCCGTATTTCAGGCCCGTCTCGATGGCCTCCGCAAGGCGCAGGCGGTTTTCCTTCACGCGAAAGTCCAGCCCGGCCGGAATGCGGTCCACCACCAAATCGATGGTGTGCGCCTTGTGGCGCGCAAGGTCGATGCGGTCGCGGAGCGAATAGTACACACCGTCGACGCGCACCTCGGAAAAGCCGTTGTTCAAATAGTCATAGAGCATCTGGTAGTATTCGCCTTTCCGGCCGCGGACGACCGTCGAAAGTACGACGATATTGCGTTTCTTGAGATTTTTGCGGGAAATCCCGATGGCAATGTCAACGATTTCCTCGTTCGTCATCTTTTTGATCTCATGGCCGCATTCAGGGCAATGGGGCGTGCCCGCGCGGGCAAAAAGCACGCGGAGATAATCGTAGATTTCCGTTATGGTGGCAACGGTCGAACGGGGGTTTGAGCTGTGGCTTTTCTGGTCAATGGAAATCGCGGGACTCAAACCTTCGATCTCGTCCACATCCGGCTTGTCGAGCCGTCCCAAAAACTGCCGGGCGTATGCGGAAAGCGATTCGATGTAACGGCGCTGGCCTTCGGCGAAAATGGTGTCGAACGCGAGCGACGATTTGCCCGAACCCGAGAGGCCGGTGAATACCACGAGCTTGTTGCGCGGAATCTCGAGCGATATATTCTTGAGATTGTGTTCCCGCGCTCCTTTTATCGAGATTTTTTCCTTCATAGTTTTATAACGAAATTGCCCGCCTTTTGCGCTCTAAGGGGGTGTATCTGATGAGTTTAGGAGGCTTCTGGGAATAGGTCAATCAGAAAGGTTTTTGACTGCATGCGCGAGATAAGGCAAAATAAGGGAACTTAGTTCGGCACTCGAATTTATAGGGATTTTAGATGGAAAAAACGGACAAAACGGCGTTCCGGCCCAAAAAGGCTTATGCAAAAGGAACTCCTGAAATGGAAAAAGCGCGGTATGACTGCCGCCGATTGCGGGCGCAATTGTGGGACATGAACGAGCGCCGGGGACGCATGGACGCCGCCCGCTGGGTCAAAGGCCACATCGGCGAATCAATGGACACGGCAACCCTCGAGGAACTCACGACCCTGAAGGGGTATTTGGCGTACAAGCTCGAACACGGCCATTGCCCCATCCACGAGAACGACCGCGCCGAAATCCGCTACAAGAAAAAAGGAGGCTCTTCGGACGCCCGGCAGCGCATCAAGGAAAAATTGATCGCCATGCACGGCGAGAAATGCGTCGCCTGCGGAAAAACCGGCGTACCGCTTACGCTTGACCACATCAAACCCATCGCCCTTGGCGGCAAGAACGAGCTCGCGAACGGTCAGATGCTCTGCATCCCCTGTCACAATCTAAAGACGAAGACCGACAGTAAGATCGCCTACCGGAAATTTTTCGCGGAAAAATTCCCAGAGAAACTCAAAAAACGGCGGGAAGAACGGATGAAAAAACGCCCGTTCCGTGTCCCCGCCCCCGCCACGGAATAGAATCCGTAATCATTTCAAAAGTTTTTAAAAATGTCCTTAATGATAGTCTCCCGCTTCCACACTCGCAATAAGCCACCGTCCGTTTTGCTTCTCAAAAACAAGCGTGACCGGACGGCGGGCGACATTCGGGTCGGTGTTTGTCACTTCAATGATATCTCCTTTCACTTCGTACGTTCCGTCATCGCGTTTTGTCACGGTTTGGATTTCTATGCGGGCCGGCCACGGGCTTGAGGTAAGCCGTCCCACGGCATGCGAAGAATCGCTTTTCCACTCATTCAACACGTTTGGGGAAAGATAGGCTGAATAATTTTCCTGCATTTCCGCCTGCCGCACGTCGTCGGGGGCAAGCAGGGATACCTGCTGTAACGCCTCACCGAAGCCTTCCGTTTGGGCACGGATCTGGGATTCGTCCTTGGCTGCCGTTTGAAATCCTCCGCCCTGCACCCATACATACGCCACTCCCGCGACAACGAGGAGGCCGACGAGGATAAGAAGAGTGTTTTTGCTCATACGCGTAAAACGGTTCAACAAAGCCTCATATGACGGCAAAGGTCACGGAAAGCGGGGAAAAACGTCTGGAACATATATGGCGGAAACAAACAGAACACGTACGGAACGCACAGGATTACGACGGGCAATGGTTCTTTCCGCGGGCATCATAATCGCCGTTTTTATCTGCTTCTGATTTAGAGGAAAAGAATGACGGCGAATACGGCGGCGACGGCTATCCGGTACCATCCGAAATTCGTGAATGAATGCCGTTCGATATAATTCAGCAGGAATTTTATCGCCCCGATGGCGACGACAAACGAGATAAAAAGGCCGGTGACGAGAAGCACTGCTTCCTTCGGCGTAAACGCATAGGCGCTTTTCAGAAGATCGAGCCCGGTCGCGGCAAGCATCGTCGGAACCGCAAGCAAAAAAGAAAATTCGACGATGGCCTTCCTGCCGAGACCCAGGAAGAGCCCGCCCAGGATGGTTGCCGCCGCGCGGGATACGCCGGGCACCATGGCGAAGCTTTGGAACAAACCGATTGCGACAGCCTGCCTGATGCTCAGTTCCTCAATATCGTTATGGACCGCGGTTGCGTTCCGGCCCGCATACCATTTCTCAAAGAGAACAAGGCCCGCCCCGCCAAGCGCGAGCGCGAGAAGGACGACGACGGGATTCCCGAGCAAATACGTCTTGATGAGCGAATAAAAAACCAAGCCGAGTACTGCGGTGGGAAGAAACGCCGCGATGATGCGCATCACCGCCTTGCGCGACGTGAGGAAACGGCGCCAATAGAGGACGACCACCGCAAGGATGGCGCCAAGCTGTATTGCAATCTCAAAGCTCTTCACGAAATCAGTCTGCGGGATACCGAGGAGTTCGGACGCGAGTATCAAATGGCCCGTCGAGGAAATGGGCAAAAACTCGGTCACCCCTTCAACAATCCCCAAAATGATGGAATCGAAAAACGTCATACTCCTGATTTTAACGGTATTGCATGGATAAAACAAAACTCCCCGCTATGGCGGGGAGTTTTGTTAGGTATTGAGTACTCTTTTTCTTTAACGGTCAGCCGCGAAGATTTCACTCCGCACGTCGCCTCCCATTTCAGCCGCCTCATCGGCGCGCTTCACGATGAAGTAGAGCGCGATGAGAAGACCGAGGAAGACGAGGAGCAGGATGAGCGGGATGAGCCCTTCCGGACCGAGACCCAAGAGGCTCGCGAGGAAGGATTCAGCCGAACCCTTCGACGGATAGGCCGTCACGGCGAGTTCTTTCGGCAAGCGGGTTCCGGCAAGCGCATTCTGGTGGTCCTTGTCGAGGACGTAGGAGGTGTCGCCGAAGCTCACCGTTCCCTTACCAGCCTGCTTAACGCGGAATTTCACGACGCCGAACACTTTCTCATCCATGAAGCCGTCCGCATAACCGGCAGTCTTCACAATGGAACCGTTTACGGCATCCACCTCGTCATATCCGGGGCGGACCACCGGCACCCATCCCTTCCAGTACGTGATGGAATCGAATTCCAAAACGTCAGCGGGATAGTTTACCTTGATCTGCGCCGTATATGCGCGCTCGTTCTGGCGCTGGGGCCGGGCGTTCACGACGAACGTCATGATATCGCCTTCGACCACATTGAGTTTTTCAGGAGCCATCGCAAGCGTCGTTGCAAGAAGCGGAGGCGTCGCCTCGACGCGGATATCCACCCAGTCGTCGGCAAGAATCTCAACATCTTTGCCGTCGACGACGCGGTCGCCGTTCAAGTCAGCCTTGTTGCGGGACGATACCGGGCCCCAGTTGACCATAAGATCGTTGAAGTCCACGCGATTCGTCGCCGTACCCAAGACTTGGCCTCCCGGAACCACAACGGGCTGGAAGACTGGCTCGCGGATGATGACCACCTGCGGAGGGAGTCCGACAGTCGAGGTCGGGGTCTGACAGACCGTGACCGACGTAATCGGGGATTCCACATTGAAGCTGTCGCGGAATTTCATGTACACCGTCTTCGGTCCCGCACCGCCGAGCAAAGTCCATGCTTTCCTCGTGGTTGCCGGTTCCCAAACCGCACCGCGGAAATCCGAGAAATTGGAAACGATCATCTGTGCTGCGTTCGTGGTGATAAAGAGGGTCACATTCACGCTCGCGGGGCACGCTTCACCGCCATTGATGGTGAAACTGCCGTAGAGAGGGCCGGGGCCGCCTCCTCCGCCGCCACCGCCTCCGCCGCCACCGCCTCCGCCGCCACCAGTCGTGGTAACGCAAGTCGAAACGAGACGGGAAGTTTGGCCGACAATGTCGACAACTTTAATCGCAAAGCAGTAAAGGGTGTTCGAATCAAGACCGGTAGCGGTGTATCCCTGGGATACGCCCGGAATCGGCTGGGGAACGCCCGACAACTGGGTAGCGAAATTGAAATTATTTTCATTGATGGGCGAGGTGGACCGGCGAAGGTCGAACTCAGCCATGTTGTTCTGGTTCGGCGTAAGCCACGAAAGGCTCACGGAATGCTCAGCGGGCGAGCCGGTGAAATTCGACACCGGAAGGATGCCCGATTGGCCGCCACCCAAGGTCGTCACGCAAGCAGAGACGATCGGAGACGTTTGGCCGACGATGTCGACCACGCGAATGGCGAAGCAATAGTTTGAATTGGACTGGAGACCGATTGCGGTGAACGTCTGCGTCATGCCGGGAATCGGCTGGGGAACGCCCGCGAGCTGGGTCGCGAAAACAAAGTTGTTTTCATTGATGGGCGACGTAGACCGACGAATATCGAATTCGGCCATGTTGTTCTGGTTCGGCGTGAACCAGGAAAGAACCGCCGACGTATCCGAAGGCGTAACGCCAAAGTTTGCAACTGGCTGGATAGTCGAGGGCACCACGATTGCAGGGCTGCCGCTCTGGCCGCCGATCGCATACGCCGCGCTGGAACGAGACCCAAAGCTGTTTACAGCTCCGACAGAGGGCGCGGACGCGCTTGAAGCGCTGGCCGCAATCGTTCCCGCAGGGACCACGACGGTCGCCACAAGGACTCCGACCATGAAGAAACTGATGAGTTTGCTTGCTTTCTTCATATTTTTTGTATTTCCGTGAAATTCTAGCATATATCTCGAGGGCTGTCAATAGCACCCCTCCCATGCCTGGTACAAGAATAAACGTACCGGGACGGTACGTTAGGACTACCCTAAAAACAGCCTTATTTCAAGCCAAAAGCGGCCTCAGTCCACCCCAAAAGCTTCTCCGTGTCCCCTTTCCGGTCCGCGGACCTTAAAACCCCTATGAAAATGCGATGTTCCGCCCCGTTCCCGTCCTTCAAGATAAAGACCGCCGCAATGGTCTCGCCGATAGCCATCAGTTTCCCGTTTTTCATGCCGAGGAGGCGCGGATCCCCCGCAAAGTCGTTGAAATTCTTTATCGAGGAAAGTTCGCCTTCACTGAAGATGGAAAGTTTCTTGCCCCGGGTGATATCGAATATGAAAAACCGTTTGTCGGCGATATATTTCATAAGACGCGCGACATCTTTCAAACTCCCCTTGTTTTCCTCTTTGATTCCGGGCGTATCCGCAAAAGTCGTATTCGCCATGCCGAGCGTTTTGGCCTTTTCATTCATTTGCCGGACGAATTCCTTTTCGCCGATGAATGAGCCGAGCGCCCGCGCCGAGCCGTTCGAAGACTGCATGAGCATCGGGTAAAAAAGGTCGAATGCCTTATAGCTTTTCCCGACTGCAAGCGGGTAGCTTTGCACCGGATCGGAGACCATGCCGCTCGAGATGGTAATACCCCGCTCAAGATAAATCAGCTCGCTTGCGACGACAGCCGTCATAAGCTTCGTGACCGACATGAGTTCCAAAGGCATGTCGGCGTTCTTATCGAGAAAGATATCGCCGGTGTCGAGATCCGCCACGATGGCCGATTCGGCGGTGAGCGCGGGAACGGCGGGCGCATTTCCCGCCGGCGTTACCGGCGTGATGCGCCGATCGGGCTTCACTTCATAGATGAGAATGGGCATTCCCCGCGAAACGAAGTCAAAAACTTTTTTTGCATCCTCGGTTGCAAGCCGCACGCAGCCCCCCGAATAGGCCGCCTCGACCGGCGAACCGTCGGGATGATACGGCCAGCCGTGGATGAAGAAATTCCCGTAAAACTGGATGCTCCACGGCATCCATACCTTGCCGATGGATGAAAAATGGTTCGTCTCTTTGGAAAGCGCGGTATATTCCCCCGTGGGCGTTTCCCACCAACTTCCCTCCCGTCCTTTCGTAAGCACAGGATACGCCGCCTTTTCCGCTCCTTTCTCGTAGAGCGTAAGCTTCATCCCCGCCAAGTCTACGTTTACGAAATCCGCTTTTGCAGAGATGAGCTTTTCCTTTGACGCGAAATATTCATCCTTGCCGGACGAGCCAAAGCCATCGGCGGAAAGGAAATTTCCCTGAAGCACCGCTTCACGGCGTTCGGAAGAGACTTTTTGCGTCTCAAGCTCGCTCTTCAGTTCCCCATTCGCCTGCCACAAGCGCGCTGAAAGGAACGCGAACGCCCCCGCGGCGAAAAAAATGAGAAGGATGCCGGTGACGGCAAGGACTTTCTTCATAGCCCACTCATTTTATACGCACCGCGCCATTTTCCCAAACGAGAAAGAAAAAACCGGCGTTCCGCCGGCCTTCACGAGCCAACAAATTAGAGGGGGATCCGGTCGATATGTTTCACCAGCGTTGAAACGTACCCGTATTCGTTGTCGTACCAGCAGAGAATTTTCACGAGATTCCTCCCCACGACCCGCGTCGAGCGCGCGTCCACAATCGCCGCATACGGTTCGCCGATGATATCGGTGGAGACGAGCTGGTCGTCGGAAACCTTGAGAATACCCTCCCAGCGGGCCTCCCGCGCCGCGGAGCGGAGGAGTTCATTCACTTCTTCGGAACTGGTCGGCCGTTTGGCGACGAATGTTACGTCTGCAATCGATCCGGCGACGACCGGCACGCGGACGGCGATGCCGTCGAAAAGCCCTTCGGCTTCCTTAATCACTCTTCCCGCCGCAAGCGCCGCGCCCGTTGACGACGGTCCCATGTTATGCGCCCCGGCCCGCCCCCGCCTGAAATCGCTCCCCTTCACGGGGCTGTCCACGATGCTTTGCGTCGCCGTATACGCGTGGGTCGTATTCAAAATGGCTTTCTCAAATCCCACGGTATCCGCCATGATGCGCATCACCGCCGCGATGGCATTCGTGGTGCATGAAGCGTTTGAAGTCACGGGCGTCGAGCCAAGTTCATGGTCGTTCACGCCGATGATGATTGTGCGTCCTAACGGTCCATCGCCATCCTTCGCGGGAGCGCTCAAGACCGCATGCCTTGCCCCCGCCTGGATATGGGCGTTGGCTTTTTCGAACGAATCGAAGGCTCCCGTCGATTCCACGACAACGTCGATTCCCAATTTTTTCCACGGAAGCGCAACCGGATCTTTTTCCTGCAAAACGGCGATGCGCGTGCCGTTAATCACCAAGGAATGTGAAGCCTCATCCGCTTCAACAGTTCCGCGGAATTTTCCGTATACCGAATCGTGCGCAAAAAGATACGCAAGGTTTTGAATATCCCCCAAATCATTCACCGCAACAATCTCGAAGGAAGGATGTTCGAGCGCTTGGCGCATGAAAATGCGGCCGATGCGCCCGAATCCGTTGATGGCAATTTTTTTTGGCATGAGGTTATTTATCGGGAATGATCTGCACCTGTATGCGATCCCCCGTATCAATAGTATACCTTCTCGCCGCTCCCGCTTTCATCTCCAGCACTGCATTCACCGCTTCCGGGGGATAATAGATTTCGAGCTCGCTATCGGTCGCCCCCGGCTGGGCCTGCACGTTTTCGGCGACGCCGACCACCTTTCCTTGGTGAATCCAAATGATATCTATCGGAAATTCCATGTCCTTCATCCAAAATCCGTAGCGGTCCTCCCGCGGAAAGATGAAATACATGCCGGCGTCTTCCTTGATGCTCTGCCTGCCGGAAAGCCCCCGCGCGCGCTCCACGTCCGTTCGCGCGAGATCAAGCGATATTTTCTGACCCTCGGGAAGCAACGCATAGGTTCCGTAACTTTTTGAAATGGAGCCTAGGTACGAATAGAAAACGCCTCCGACCGCCACGAAGGCAAAGAGGATGACGAGTGCAAGTTTTGAAAAATGCCCCGCTTGCGTCATAGGAAAATTATATCAGAAAAAATTCAGTCGGAAGCGATTTCATACGCGGCAATGCCGAAAGCAACCGCCACATTCAAAGACTCCTTTTGTCCCCGCATGGGGATTTCGAGTACGACGTCCACCTTTTCAAGCACGGAGGGACGGAGTCCCTCCGGCTCGTTACCGACGAGGAGAGCCACCGCATTTTCCCCAGGCAATTTCTTTTTGAACGAATCATATGGAATCGATTTCTCGCTTTGCTCAAGAGCGACGACAAGCTTCCCCTCCTTTTTGAGCGCGCGTATTGCGGAACCGATCTGCTTAAAGTGGCGGATGGCGAAATGCTTTTCGGCGCCGAGCGCGACTTTCGCAAAATCCTTGCGAACCTTCCCGAAACGGTCGAAAGGGCTCGGCGTAAAGCCCGTCAAAACGATTTCCTTGCATCCGGCGGCGTCCGCCGTACGGAAAATCGAAGCGACATTGTGGACGCTCCTGATATTCACAAGAACGGGAATAAGTTTCATGGTTCTTCTCATTGTAATCCAAGCTCTTTTTCCGCTACAATTGAGAACATCATATGAAGAAAGAAGCATCTCCGAACCTCGATGCCGTCCGCCACTCGCTCGCGCATTTGCTCGCGGCGGCGGTGCTCGAAAAATATCCCGATGCGAAATTAGGCATCGGTCCCGCCGTCGACAACGGCTTCTATTACGACATCCTTTTCCCCCAGCCCCTTGAAGAAGGCGCATTGAAGGAACTGGAGGAAAAAATGAGGGAGTACATCATGGCCGACCTCCCCTTTTCGGGAGAAAAGGTTTCTGCCTCTGAAGCAAAAAAACTTTTTGCGCGGCAGCCGTTCAAACTCGACCTCATCCGTGAATTCGAGGACGGCGGACAGGAGCTCACGACCTACAAGACGGGCGATGTGTTTCTCGACCTTTGCCGGGGCGGGCATGTCGCAAAAACCGGCGAAATCCCCAAGGACGCCTTCATGCTCCACAAGATTGCGGGTGCCTATTGGCGCGGCGACGAGAAGAACGAGATGCTCACGCGCATATACGGCCTCGCTTTCGGTTCGAAGAATGACCTCGATGCCTATCTCGCGATGCTTGAGGAAGCGAAGAAGCGCGACCACAAGCGCCTCGGCCCCGAACTCGACCTTTTCACCTTTTCTGACCTCGTGGGAGGCGGGCTTCCTTTGTGGACCCCGAAAGGCACGGTTCTGCGCAACACGCTCGACAGCTTCGTATGGGAATTGCGGGAGAAGGCCGGATATGAGCTCGTCGACATCCCCCACATCACTAAGAAAGACCTCTATGAAACGAGCGGCCATTGGGAAAAATTCAAAGACGAGCTTTTTCAAATAAAGACCCGCGAAGGCCATCTCTTTGCGATGAAGCCGATGAACTGCCCGCATCACACGCAAATCTACAAGCGCCGCCAATGGAGCTACCGCGAACTCCCCCAGCGGTACGCTTCGACAACCAAGGTATACCGAGACGAACAGACCGGGGAGCTCGCCGGCCTTTCGCGCGTCCGCGCCATCACCCAGGACGATGCGCACGTTTTTTGCCGCACGAGCCAGGTCGGAACCGAGATGGGAAAAATCTGGGACATCATCGAGACGTTTTACGGCGCCGCGGGGTTTACGCTTTCCGTGCGCCTTTCCCTCTCCGACCCCGATAACATGGGGGCATATTTGGGAACCCGCGATATGTGGGAAGATGCGGAAAACCAGCTCCGCACGCTCATCAAGCTTCGCAAAACGGAAGCCACGGAGGCGCTCGGCGAAGCGGCCTTTTACGGCCCCAAGATCGACTTCATGGCAAAGGATTCGCTCGGACGCGAATGGCAGGTAGCAACCATCCAGCTCGACGTGAACATGCCGAACCGCTTCGACCTTACCTGCATCAACGAATCGGGCGAAAAGGAACGCATCGTCATGATTCACGCGGCTATCATGGGATCTATCGAACGCTACCTTTCAATCCTCATCGAGCACTATGCCGGCGCATTCCCCGTGTGGCTCGCTCCCGTACAGGCGAAGATCATTCCCGTGGGCGAAAAACAATCCGAGTACGCGAAAAACATTTGGCAGGAACTCAAGGAAGCCGGCATACGGGCGGAGCTCGACGATTCGGGTGAAACGCTCGGGCGGCGCATCCGGGCCGCGGAACTTCAAAAGATTCCCTACACGCTCGTCGTCGGCGAAAAGGAAAAGGAAGCCGGTTCGGTAAGCGTGCGAAGCTACAAGAACGGCCAGGAAGGGACGCTCCCCATCAAGGAATTGAAAGAACGCCTCTTGACTGAAATCAAAGAAAAGAAATAATCAAGACAGCGGTTCTTAAAAAGGATTGACGTCCACGCCTCCTTCGGTTAAATCCCATGCAGGCGCCCTGCAGGACTGCTAGAAAATGTTCCTCCGCCCCGTGCGGAGGTTTTTTATGCGCATTCCCCCGGCTAAAACGCAAAAATAAATTGACATAGATTGAAAGCCATGTTAAAAATATGACAGCCTTAAATTTAAAAACTAAAAAGGAGAACGATTATGAACGCACAGGCCGCACCACCGAACACCAACCATATAATAACGCCTCACAGCGCTATTTCTTTTTTTAATGACCTCTACACGCATCATTTGGGAGAACATCTTGAAATAGAGTACCTCCACCATGACGGCGAGCACGTTGAACCCCACACGGCAAGCGGGGTCATGCATAACTGCACGATTTACCGCAATATTGTCCTGCTCGAAGGAGACAACCAAAAGCATCACCACCCTTTTTTCGGGGTTGATTCGGCGATTCTCTCCATCCGCACCCGGGAAGGAAAATGGGTGTACCAAAAGGAATTGCGCATACAGGGACCGTTATCTGAAAACGAATGGAGAAAAGAGATGAACCAGGAATTAGAGAAGACCTTTGGCCGACTCTCAAGCTCATATATGTTAAGCCTCAATTGATTTTTAAAGCCCCTTTCGGGGCTTTTACTTTTATGCGGCTTCTTCTTTTTCCTTGGGTTCTTCGGTTTTTTCCACGGTTACCGTGGGGTTTTTGGTGAATTTGCCGTTCCAATAGGTCGCGCTCCCCTTCCGCTCCGATTCATCATAGGAGACCGAAAGGTGTTCCGCGTTTTGAGGGTCAAATTTTTTCTCGCGAAGATTATTCACATGAGTCCATTGCTCCGGCTTGTCAGGGGAAGGATTTTCAAATTCCCGGCCCTGGTCGTCAATCGAGGACATGAGTCCGAACGAATGGAAGACTTGGGAAAGCTCGGCTCGGCGCTTTGCGTTAATCTCGTCCTTTTCGTATCGGCTCTTTTTATCCCAGTCGGGGAAGCTGTATTTGTTTCTGATAGCCTTCGTTTCTTTTGCAAAGCGCGCCTGATCCGCCGGGGAAAAGCCGTGCATGAGTTTTTTCCACGCTTCCATGCGCTCGTTCCGCTCCTCCATTTCCTTGTCGTCCCGAGCCTCGCGTTTTGCCTTCCGTTCTTCGTCCTTTTCCTTTTCCTCGGGAGTGATTTCCGCAAGATATGCAAAAACCTCCTCAGGGGTCTTAAAGGGCTCGTCTTCTTTCCCGGGCTGAGAACCGGGAGCAATTTCGATGAATTTTTCCATTGCATTAGTCATACCACGAGGGTCTTAAAATAAAAAGCCCCATTCTCGGGGCTTTCGCTTACGCGATATAGGCTGAAAACTGTCCTAATGCATGCCGGGCGATAAAGGCGAGACGTTCATCCTCCAATTCATCCTTTTTAAACCACTTTGCCTGGAGTCCCGGGCGGGCGAACCTCGGCGGAACGCTCATCTCAGCGCTGAAGCCGGCGGTACAAACGACGTACGAATCCCCCGCATCATTCACCGCATACACGGCCTTTTCGCTCTGGTCCATGAGAAACGTGATGCCGGAAAAATCTTCTTCGACGCTCTGGCGCAAGGCAAGAAACCCTTCGGCGTCGCTCATCTTCGCATCCGTTTCGAAATTACCCACCAAGTCCCAGAGGCCGTTCTCCTTGCTGGTCAAAAGGATTTTTCCGTTAAAAATGACAACTGCTCTATAGACACGCATGTCTAAGCCTTTCTAGATATTTGAAAAAATCTGCCCGTACTCTAGAATCATGGAGCATCTATGTCAAGCAACCGGAAAATAATCGTCGTTGTCGGCCCCACCGCAAGCGGCAAAAGCGCGCTCGCCGTCGCGATAGCCAAAAAGGTCGGCGGCGAAGTCGTGTCCGCCGATTCGCGCCAAGTCTACCGGGGAATGGATATCGGCACGGGAAAAATCACGAAACGCGAGATGCGAAGCGTTCCTCACCATCTCCTTGATGTCGTTTCCCCCCGCACGCGCTTCAGTGCCGAGCGCTTTCAAAAGAAAGCGCGGAAGGCGTTCGAAATCATTTGGAAAAAAGGCAAAATCCCCGTCCTCTGCGGAGGCACGGGCTTTTACATTGATGCCGTAATTTTCGGTACAAAATTTCCGGAAGTCCCCCCGGACGAATCGTTGCGGAAGAAACTCAAAAAACTCCCTCCTCGGAAGCTTTTTGCCACGCTTCAGCGCATCGATTCAGAGCGGGCGGAAACCATAGACCCGAAAAATCCCCACCGCCTCATCCGCGCCATAGAAATAGCATCCGCTCTGGGGAAAGTTCCGCTCGTGCGGAAAGATCCCGTACCTGCAGACATTGAGTGGATAGGCATCCGCCCCGATATGGAAGAGCTGAAGAAAAAAATCAGCGTACGGCTTTTGAAACGCATCCGCGGAGGCATGGTGAATGAGATACGAAAGCTCCATGATTCCGGAGTCTCCTGGAAACGCCTCGAATCGTTCGGGCTTGAATATAAATGGGGCGCGCTGTATGTGCAGAAAAAAATATCAAAAAGCGATTTTATAGAGAATCTGTATGCGGACATCGTGAAGTATGCCAAGCGGCAAATGACGTGGTTCAAGCGGAACAAGGAGATTCAGTGGATAGAATTTCCTTAAGCTAATTCCTTAGCAAAAAGTTCCCGTAATTTATTCGGGTCAGCCTGCCCCTTACTCTTCGCCATTCCCTGTCCTACCAAAAACTGCAAAGCGTTTTCCTTGCCGGCTTTATATTCCCCAACCGCCTTTGCGTTCTTTTCGATGACTTCCCTGACGATTTCAAGAATAGCCGAATCGTCCGAAATAAGGGAAAGGCCTTCACTCTGCATGATTTCTTCCGGGTCGTCGCCCAAGGCAAGCATCTTCGCCAAAATATCCTTTGCCATCCGGCTGGAACATTTCCCCGATTGGATAAGCGATACGAGGGTGGCGAAATGCTGCGGCGTCGCCTTCAGTTCGCTCGTTTTCTCTTCTTCGCCTCTTGCCTTGATTGCGCCCCACAAATCGCTCGTGAGGTAGTTTATGAGAAGTCCGTAATCCGGCTTGTCGGCGCGGGTGCCCAGTTCCGACGCGGCCGCCTCGAAGTAATCCGCCCAAAAGAGGTCTTCGCAAAGCACGTCGGCTTGAGCCTCGGAAATTCCGTATTCACGGATAAAGCGAAGGCGTTTCTGCTCGGGAAGCTCGGGCAGGGTATCCTGGAGCGCCTCAAAGAAGTCGGGCGTAAACGTCATCGGCGGAATGTCGGGCTCGGGGAAATACCGGTAATCGTGAGCCTCCTCCTTCGACCGCTGGGATTCCGTGGTTCCTTTCGCGTCATTCCATCCGCGCGTTTCGTGCGTGATGCGCTCCCCTTTTTCCAAAAGCTCGGTTTGGCGTTTTATCTCGCACTCGATGGCTCCTTGCACGGCTTTGAAGGAATTAATGTTCTTTACTTCCACTTTGGTGCCGAATTCAGCGGAATCCTTATCTTTGAGGGAGATATTCACCTCGATGCGCATTTGGCCGTGTTCCATGTCGGCGTTCGAGGCGCCGATGTAGCGCAAAATGCGCTGGAGCGAGCGGGCGAAGGCAACAGCTTCCTCTCCGCTTCTGATGTCGGGTTCGGTAACGAGCTCCATAAGGGGCATCCCGGCGCGGTTATAGTCCACATAACTCGCTTCCTTGTCAGTCTTTCCGTCGAGCGTATGCGAAAGTCTCCCCGCGTCTTCCTCCAAATGCACCCGCTTCACCCGCACGCCGTTCAGACTGCCGTGTTCGACGAAGGGCTCATCGTATTGGGAAATCTGGTAGCCTTTCGGCAAATCGGGATAGAAATAGCTCTTTCGGTCGAAGTGGCTCCGTTCCGCAAGCTTTCCGCCGATTGCAAGACCCAGACGCATCACTTCCTTTACTGCTTCCTCGTTCGGTGCGGGAAGCGTGCCGGGGTGTCCCATGCAGACGGGACACGCATTTACATTCGGCCGGCGCTCTTCGGGATCGTTCAAACACCCGCAGAACATCTTCGTGCGGGTCTTCAGCTCGCAATGGATTTCAAGGCCGATAACAGGCTCGTACATGTATGGGATTATAGTAATGAAAATGCATCCTTTTTACAAAAAACTCCCCGGCGGGGAGTTTTTATTAAGAATATGGGTATTACTCAATCGTAATACCCATATTCTTTGCGCTTCCGGCAATGATCTTCTCTGCCGCTTCAACGTCCATCGCGTTCAAATCCACCATTTTCTTTTCCGCGATTTCCCGAAGCTGGGCTTTCGTGATAGTCCCCACTTTCTGCTTCGCGGGATTTGCCGAACCCTTGTCGATGCCCGCCGCCTTTCGGAGCAAGGCCGACGCCGGCGAGGTCTTCAGGATGAAATCGAACGTGCGGTCCTCGTAGACGGTGATTTCGGCGGGAACGATATCGCCCACCATATCCTTCGTCGCCTCGTTGAATTGCATGCAAAACTGCTGGATGTTGATGCCATGCTGGCCGAGCGCGGGACCGATCGGAGGAGCCGGATTTGCCTTCGCGGCCTCGATTTGGAGCTTTAATACGGTTTTTACCTTCTTTGCCATAGGTCTCTAAAAATACCCTAAACCTTCTTTACCTGCAAGGAATCGATTTCGACGAGCGTATCGCGGTTAAAAACAGAAACGTACACCTTTACCTTGCCGCGTTCCTCGTCCACTTCGGCGATTTTGCCTTCGTGGTCGCGGAACGGTCCGTCGGCGATTCTCACCAAGTCGCCTTTCTTCAAGTCAACGTTGAATTTCGGATCTTTCGGTCCCATGCGGTTCATAAGGTCCTGGATCTCGGCGTCGGAAAGCGGAGCGGGAGTCGTGGAATCGGCGCCGACAAAACCGGTAACGCGCGGGGTGTTGCGGACGACCGCCCACGAATCGTGGTCCATCACCATATTCACCAGCACGTAGCCGGGGTAGATCTTTTCATGCGTCACGTGGCGCTTGCCGTTTTTGACGCGGATTTTCGTTTCCTTCGGGACGATGACGGCGATGATCTTATCGGCCATCATGTGCGACTCGATGCGCTGTTTCAAATAGCGCTCGACCGCATCCTCATAACCAGAATAGGTATGCACGGCATACCACTTCGGTTCCTTTTTTTCCACCTGCTCTTCGAGGCCTTTCGTCATAGGATTGGGATTGGTAAAAATTAGCGCAAGAAAAATTGCTTCAGCCCTTCAAGGAAGGCGAAGTCGAGGAGGCCCAAATAGGCCGCAAACACGAGCGAAAACACGATAACAAACATCGTGTAGCGGGCAGTTTCCTGCCGGGTCGGCCAGTTCACCTTTTTGAGCTCCTGGCGCGATTCGTGAAAGAACGTTTTGACTTTCTCCATGAGTTAAACGAGCTTAATTAGATTAAAATCTGCGGGACTAAATGTCAAGATTTTTCACCGCGGTCGCATGGGCCTGGATGAAGTTCTTCCGGGGTTCGACCGTCTCTCCCATCAGGACGTCGAAAAGCTGGTCCGCCTGGATGGCGTCGTCGACCGTCACCTTGAGGAGGACGCGCTTCGACGGGTCCATGGTCGTTTCCCAAAGCTGGTCTGCATTCATCTCGCCCAAACCCTTGTAGCGCTGGGTATTCCCCTCCCCGCCGAATTCCTTGATGATGCGGTCGCGGTCTTTTTCGCTGTAGGCGTAGCGAAACTCCTTACCCTTCTGGACCCGGAAAAGCGGCGGCTGGGCGATGTAGAGATGCCCGGCATTGATAAGTCCCGGGAAGTAGCGGTAAAAGAGCGTTAAGAGGAGCGTACGGATGTGGGCGCCGTCCACGTCTGCATCGGACATGAGGACGATCTTATGGTAGCGAAGCTTCGTGATGTCGAACTTCTCCGAGATGGCGGTGCCGAGCGCGATGACAAGCGAACGGATTTCCTTGTTTGCAAGCATCTTATCGATGCGGGATTTCTCGACGTTCAAGATTTTTCCGCGGAGCGGAAGAATGGCCTGCGTGCGCCGGTCGCGTCCAGACTTCGCGCTGCCGCCGGCGGAATCGCCCTCGACGATGAAAAGTTCGGACTCTTCCGGCTTGCGGGAAGAGCAATCGGCGAGCTTTCCCGGAAGCGTAAGGCCTTCAAGCGCGCCTTTGCGAAGGACGGTGTCTTTTGCGGCCTTCGCGGCCTTGCGCGCCTTTGCGGCGAGGAGGTTTTTCTCGAGGATAGCGCGGGCATCGGCGGAATACCGTTCCAAAAATTCTTTGAAGGCTTCCGAAACCACCGAGTCGGTCGCCGTACGGGCTTCGGGACTCCCCAAGCGGGCTTTTGTCTGTCCTTCAAACTGCGGTTCGCGGATTTTTACGGAAACGATGGCGACGAGGCCTTCGCGCACGTCTTCGCCGGTCAGGTTTTCGTCCGACTCCTTCAGGTAATTGTTTGAACGGGCATAGTCGTTCAAGGCGCGCGTAAGAGCCGTACGGAAACCGGTGAGATGCATGCCGCCGTCAGTCGTATGGATGTTATTTGCAAAACTCATTTCACGGCTTTCGACCTCCTTCATGTACACGAGGCACGTTTCAACCTCGATGCCGTCCGTTTCCTTGTGGACGTAAAAAATCTTATCGTGAAGCGGTTCTTCCTTGCCCAGGAGATACGTAATGAAGGCCTTGATCCCGGATTCGAAGCAAAAACCGTGGTAAAGCGGTACATCTCCCCGCTCGTCCACGACGGTAATCCGCACTCCGCGCGTGAGATACGCCTGCTGGCGGAGCCGGTCGAGTACCTTCTTCAAATCAAACTCCGTTTTCTGGAAAATCTCCGGGTCGGGCTTGAAGGTAATCTTCGTTCCGGTGTTTTGCGACGCCCCAACCCGCTTGATCTTTCCTTTCGGCTTTCCGCGGGAATACTCTTGTATGAACTTTCCGCCGTCGCGCTCAACTTCGGCGATCAAATGTTCCGAAAGGGCGTTCACGACCGAAACGCCGACGCCGTGAAGACCGCCGGATACCTTGTACCCCTCTCCGCCGAATTTGCCTCCCGCGTGCAGGATGGTAAGCACCGTCTCAAGCGTTGATTTCTTCGTCTGCGCGTGGACTTCGACGGGAATACCCGCGCCGTCGTCGGAAACGGAAACATAACCGCCCTTCAAGAGGCGGATTTCCAAATGCTTCGCACGGCCCGCCATCGCCTCGTCGATGCCGTTATCCACGACTTCCCAAATAAGGTGGTGGAGGCCCGCGACATCGGTCGTGCCGATATACATGCCCGGACGCTTGCGCACCGGATCGAGGCCTTCGAGGACAAAAATATCCTTCGCGCCGTATGACGAGGTTTTCTTAGGCTTAGCCTGCTCTTTGGGGGCTTTTGGCATAGGTTTTTGAACTAAAAATAGCCGCTTTTGGCTATCTGAATCCTAGCATATTTTAAGCCCAAAAACCAGCTGATTTTATACGGAAAATAGGCCCTCTACCGCCGCCAGGGATGAAGATAATTCGCTCACATTATCGGACTCCGTAAAGTGGCCCATGCCGTGCTCGATAATGGTCTTCGCGCCAAGCTTTTCCTTGAAAAAAGGCTCTTGAGAAAGCGGAACGTACGGATCGTTATCGGAAAAAATCGCTACGAACTTATCCGTATGTGTTTTTATTTTGTCAAAATCTATCGGGGTTTCCATCCACGGCCGCGCGATTTCTTTTATCTCTTCCCCTTCTTCTTCAATCGTCGTTTCATCGAGCTCCATCCAGGGTGCCACGAGCACTATGCCTCTTACTTTTGTTCCTTCTGGAAATGTTTCGGTATAACGCAATACCGCCTGGCAGCCGACGCTGTGGCCGACAAGAACGGTGTTTTCATCAACTGGCGCGACTTCCTTAAGCTTCGCAATCCAGTTTTCGATGACGGGCGTCTCGGGTGCCGGCATTGCCGGAACGATTACTTCATACCCTTTATCCTTCAACGTCGAAGCGAGCCATATGTGCATCGGCTCATTCGGGCTTCCATCCCACCCATGTACAATGACGACTCTTTTCATAACAATGTGCGCGGGAGAGGATTTGAACCTCCACGCCTTGCGGCGCTACCACCTCAAGGTAGTGCGTCTGCCAGTTTCGCCACCCGCGCCTATCGTGCGTTTGCCACCCGCCAGCTTGCGGATCGCCCGCGCGTGAGTTCCATTATTATACAAGCAAAAAGCCCCTGCAAGGGGCTTTTGGTTTTAGGTGTTTGCCGTGGTGCGGATCTTCCGGCGGGCCTGCTTTGCGGACAGGTCGCGGAGGTAATAGAGCTTTGCCCGACGCACTTTCTTCGGACTCCCCAAAATCTCGACTTTCGAAATCATCGGGCTGTGGATGGGGAAGATTTTCTCAACCCCGATTTCCTGGAGCACGGCGCGCACCGTAAACGTGCCGCCCGCCTCAGAACCGTGCTTCGTGGCGATGATAGTGCCCGTAAAGGCGCTCAAGCGCTCTTTTTCCCCTTCCTTGATGCGCTCCCAGATCTTTACCTTCGCTCCGGGACGCAATTTTTCGATGGTGGCTTTCTCCATAATTCAGTAAGGGAGATTGTACCCAAAATCATCCAAAAGGTCAATTTTCCCGATAAAAAGCCGCCCCTTGGGGCGGCTGCATAGGTATTATCAACTCCGGTGAATGGGCAGGCCGGGTGCGCATAATTTGTATATCGCTTTCTGAAGCATCCTGTCGGTCCACTTATCGCTCATGAAGATATTTTGCAGAAGCGCCCGGACAATGATGACTTCCAGCTCCCGCGGAACGGGAAGGATTTCATTCCCTTCGAATGTGTGAAGAAGGAAGCTCGGATGCATTTTTATTTTTTCCGATTCCGGCGCATTCAGGAATATCACGTCGAGATTTTCGGCGGGATCAAACTCCGGAAACTCTTCCAAGTCCTCCGAAGCAATCTGTTCCAAGGCTTTCCGCTGAATGCCTGCTTCTTTCCACTTTATTTCTTCACGCATAACCGTATCCGTCGGCCAATCGCCGGTCAGAAAATGGTTCAATCCATACACGATGACAACTATTCTCATTACTTCTCCTTTTCAGTTTTTAAGTTGGATAATTTATATAATTAAAAAGAGCGATTGTCAATCACTCTTTTTCTTTGTTTTTTCAGGCAGAACCTTCTTCTCCTTTTTCTTCAATTCCTTCTCAAGAAGCAAAATCTCATCCCGCAAAATCGCTGCCAGCTCGAATTCGAGATTTTTCGCCGCCGTGCGCATTTCGGCTTCTTTTTGTTTCATCAGGGCTTCAAGCTCCTTCGCGCTCCCCTGTAGCGGAACCTGCTCAAGTTTCAAGATCTTCTCGGTGTCGAGAATGTCTTTTACTTCCTTCTTTACCGTTTTCGGCACGATGCCGTGCTTTTCGTTATATTCCATCTGAACCGCGCGCCGGCGTTCCGTTTCGCGCACAGCTTTGTCGATGGAACCCGTGATGACATCCGCGTACATCACGACCTCCCCGCGCTCGTTGCGCGCCGCCCGGCCGATCGTCTGGATAAGCGACGTCTCGCTGCGGAGGAAGCCTTCCTTGTCCGCATCGAGAATGGCGACCAAGGACACTTCCGGCAAATCGAGTCCTTCGCGGAGCAGGTTTACGCCGACTAAGACGTCGAACGTCCCCCGCCGGAATTCCGTAAGGATCTTCACGCGCTCGAGCGTTTTCACGTCGCTGTGGAGATAGGTAACCTTTTCTCCCCGTTCTTCGAGGAAGCCGGCGAGGTCTTCCGCCATGCGCTTCGTAAGCGTCGTAACAAGCACACGCTCGCCGAGCTTTACGCGTTCGGAAATACGCTCCATCACGTCGTCAATCTGTCCGACGACGGGGCGAATGGTGATCTTCGGGTCAACGAGACCGGTAGGACGAATAATCTGCTCCACGATTTGCTCGCTTTTCTCGCGCTCGAATTTCCCCGGCGTCGCCGAAGTGAAAATAACCTGCCCGATGCGCTCCTCGAATTCATGGAATTTCAAGGGACGATTGTCGGCGGCCGAAGGAAGACGGAAACCGTATTCGATAAGCGTCCGCTTGCGGGACGCATCCCCCTCGTACATCCCGCCGATCTGGGAGACCGTCACGTGCGATTCGTCGATGACGGTGAGGAAATCCTTCGGGAAATAATTCAAAAGCGTGTCCGGCGGGGCGCCTTCGGGCCGGCCGGAAAGATGGCGCGAATAATTTTCTATGCCGTTGCAATAACCGATTTCACGCATCATCGCGATATCGGCTTTCGTACGGCGCTCGAGCCGTTCCGCTTCCAAAAGCATTCCCTTGTCCTCGAAATACTTGAGCCGTTCGCGCAATTCTTCCTTGATGTCGTTTATGGCGCGGGTCCGTTCCGGAACCTCGGTTACGAAGTGCTTGGCGGGCGCGATGACGGCGCGCGTGAGTTTCGGCGTAACCCCAGGGCGAATTCCCTCCACCGGGTCGACTTCGTAAATTTCGCGTATTTTTCCGTCTCCGAGCGAAAAACGGTACATTACCTCCCCTTCCGGCGGCATGATTTCCCAATTGTCTCCCCGGACGCGGAACGTGCCTCGCTTCAAATCCGAGTTCGTGCGGGAAAATTGGAGCGCCACCAGCTGCTTGATAAAAGCATCCCGGTCGAGCGGCTCGCCCTCCGTGAGCGAGATGATGTATTTGCGGTATGTTTCAGGCGTTCCCAAACCGTAGATGCAGGAAACGGAGGCGACGACAATCACATCTTCGCGCGTCAAAAGCGCCGTCGTCGCGCGGTGGCGGAGCTTATCGATTTCCTCGTTAATCATCGCTTCTTTGCCGATATACGTATCGGACGAAGGGATATACGCTTCCGGCTGGTAGTAGTCGTAATACGAAACGAAATAATTCACCGAGTTATGCGGAAAAAGCTCACGGAACTCGTTCGTGAGCTGGGCCGCAAGCGTCTTATTGTGCGCAATGACGAGCGTCGGCTTGCCGATGTTTGCGATGACATTCGCCGCGGTGAAGGTTTTGCCCGAACCCGTAACGCCGAGAAGGGTTTGGTAGGCATAGCCTTTCTTCACGCCCTTTGTGAGCGCGTCGATGGCTTTCGGCTGGTCGCCGGCCGGTTTGAATTGCGAGCTGAGCTGGAAAAGCGACATGAGGATTATTACTACTGTAACGAGAGCGCGGGGAAAAAGAAACTCCCCCGCGTTTCCCGCGAGGGAGTTTCGAAACCAGCTTAGGCCTGCGGAGGCGTTCCCGCCTTCGTCCGCTTCGAAAAGACGTAGATATAGAGGATTTCCAAAATACCCACGAGATTCACGATAAGGATGGCGATAAACCATTTCTGGTCGTCGCGCCGAGCCGCCTTCCAAAGCGCCATGCCCTTCCAATAGAGGCTCCAGGCAAGGATGATGAAAAAGAGAACCGGGTTCGCTTGGAAAAACTGCTCAACCGCCGTCAATTGTCCGTAATCGATCATAGCGAATAGTTATTTTTTGCACTCGCCCTTTGTTTTTGCCTGCACTCCCGCCGCTTCCGCGACGCAGGAGTTCGAATAAGTCTTTCCATCGGTCCCGCAGACCGGGTCGTACTGCATGGTACATACCTTCACCGGCACTTCAGCTTCCGTTGAGGTGGCGGTCGGGTCGGTCGAAGTGACGAGATCAAACTCGACTTCAAATTCCTCAAGGGACTTCTTCAGCGACTCGGGAGCGATGCCTTTCATGCGCGTCACGATATCGTGCACCTCGCTGACCGTCGAGCTGGGAGTGGTAGTCGCAAAAATGTTCCGCAAAATATCGCGAATCTTTTCTTCCGAAACAGTCTCGCTTGCTTTTACTGCCGAGTCGGCAATCCTGTCTTTCGCCGTGCTTACTTCGGCGGAGAGCTCCGGATCGGCGGCATATTTCTGCGAGAGCGTCTCGAAATATTTCGCGTGGTAGGAAAGACGGGCGAAAAGCTCCTTCACGACCGCATCACGCTCTTTTTCGGTTTTTATCGAAGAGACGTTTTCAAGGCGGCGTTTCAGCGATTCCTGCACGCTTCGGTAATTTTCAAGCGCGCGCTTCACGGCAACGTCGTCGCGGTTTTTAAGCCCGTCTATCTTTTTGAGCTCTGCAGCCTTCTCGTCCAGGATATCGAGTTCAAGGGAAATCTGGGAAAGCGAATCCCGCGTGAGGGAACGCATGAGGCTCCACCGCCATTCCTTCAGGAAATAAAACGGGCTCGTGGGAAGGATGAGCGGCTCGGTCTTAACCGCGCCCGAAAAATCGCTCGCCGCCCTGGCCGGGAGAGCCAGGGAACCGAGACCCGCAAGAAAAACGAGGATTAGTGCAAAAAAAATGCCTTTCCTGAGCATGGGGCCATTATACCAAAAAAGCCCAAAAAATGAAAGAAAAAGGGGCTTTAAGCCCCTTTAAATACGTTACGCCGCATCCACCGCGAGACTCGCCGGAGTCCCCGCAAAAGCGTGTTTGGCGAGCTCGTCTCTCCTTTTTTCTATCGCCTGCACATAGCTGAAGAATCGGATGATTGAACAGAGCGTGATAAGGCCCGCATTCACCTCTTTCCATTCCGGGAAAAATGTAAAAAAGACCCCCAGAATGAATATGAACTGGAACGCAGTGGCTGCCTTGCTCCCGAATGCAATGAAATGCTTCTTAAGCTTGTTACGCACATAAATCGAGGAAACACTTGAGAAGATTTCCGGGACCAATGCAAAAAGAAAAAACGGATTTGCGAGGGCGAGTATCAAGACAAACAGCTTGTCGCAAATGGGATCCCACACCTCTCCGAATTTCGTTATACCCAAGCCGGGATATTCTTTTGCTATCTTACGCGCAAAATCACCGTCATAAAAATCGGTGAGCGCCCCGATAAGGCATACGACACACCCGATGAAAGAATGGACAAGCGTTCCCTCCATAAAAAACACTACCGCAACCAAGCCGAGTATCGGACGTGAAAAGGTAAGCGCATTCGGAAGAACTTTCAACACGGTGAGCGAAAGCCGCTTCATGCTCGCGTCGGTCAAAGTGCCCAGCCTCCTTCTTCCTTCTTCATACACCCGTACTGCTAACGGCAATGGCACTGCCGGGACGACCTGCATACACACCTCCTTGTGATTTATTTATAAATTATTCTGCCTCAAAGCTTAGGGGATTTTTATCTCCCGTGCAATCACAAAACAACAGAGCCCGCCCGCGCTGTGCCACCAAAATATCTGCTTGCATGAAGATTGAAAAAACCCGTGCGGTCGGAAGTGTAAAAAAGCCTCTGACCTCCTGTGGAAATACATAGCTCAATCTCGGAATGTCGCTTCATATACGCTTCAAGCTTTTTTGCCACCACCGGCCCGCTTTCAATCAAGCGAACACCTTCCCCCATCGCGCGGGAAATCTTTCCTTTCAAAAACCCGTAATGTGTGCATCCGAGGATAAGTGTATCAATGCCACGCTTGGTAAGGGGCATAAGACATTCCTCGAGTATCGGCCGGAGCGCCAACGAACGCTCTCTCCCCGCCTCGACAAAAGGAACAAGAAGAGGCATAGCGACTTGATAAACTGCGAGACGCGAGTCCTCCTTTCGCAATTCGCGGATGAAGCTTTTGGATTTCACCGTGCCGGTTGTGCCGATGACGCCTATCCTGCCGTTTTTGGTTCTTTTCGCGGCCTCCTCACTTGCGGGAATCAAAACGCCGAGAATCCGCCGCTCGGGGAACTTCTTCGGTAGCCACTCCCGCTGGAGCCGTCGGAGCGCTTCGCTCGAAGCGGTATTGCAGGCAAGTATTACGAGTGGAGCGCCTTTTTTAAAAAGAAATTCAACTCCCTCCCGAGTGAATTCATACACTTCTCCCTTGTTGCGTGAGCCATACGGAGCACGGGCGTTGTCGCCGAAATAGCAATAATCGTATTGCGGTAGTTGCCTCACGATATGCTTCAAGACCGAAAGTCCGCCGAATCCCGAATCGAATACCCCGATAGGCCTCATGGGTGAAACTATATCACCTTGAAGGAGGCTATAAAGTACAGTAATCTCAACACGCGGACTAAAACACCGCGTCCGCCCGAACATTTGAAACGTTTTATAGGGCCCTTAGCTCATCTGGTAGAGCGCCTCATTTGCAATGAGGAGGTGAGGAGTTCGAGTCTCCTAGGGTCCACTCGAAAGCCACTCCTTCTTTTTTTAGTTCAGCCACCGGATCTTCAATTCTCTCTATAGCAATTGGCTTCAACTCTCGATTACAGACGACTTCAAGATTGCCCAACCCTTCCTTCCAAAGAAAATCTTTGGCATGAAAGATATACAGATATCCACCCTCTCCGTAGAGTTCAATCAAAGCCTCACCGAGAGAGTTTCCTCCGGAAATTTCTACGATCTTCTTGTTTTCGTATAAATCGACACCCACCCTATCCGCAAGACCTAACGGATGCGAGACCTTTTTGGAATCGTCGTACATATATGCAAGCCCTATCCATCGATGAGGGCTGGCATGAAAAGAAATCTCATCAAAGATAACGTCGCCTGCCTTGTTTTTTCTCCGATGGCGTCGTGGCACTATAGAGTCCCCAAAATATTCGCGCGACCCGTGATATACCAATTGCATGAAATTAAGTATATGCAGACATATTTAAAAAGCCCATGCGGGCTCTTTAGTTTATTAGTGGGTGTGGAAGGAATCGGACCTTCGACCTCTGTCTTATCAGGACAGCGTTCTACCACTGAACTACACACCCAAAATTATCCAAAGTCATTCTCTCATTCCGCAGTTTGCGCTGGCAAGTCGAAACGAGTTGAACGAGCTACTCCGACTTCCGTGAACGTCGGAGCGCACCCGAAAAAATCAACGCGGACGCGTTTCTTGAATCAAGTGTAGCTTCTCAAATCCGGCAGTGTCAAACTCGGATGCACGGGGGGATTTCGAACCGAATGAAAGGCTTTCATCCATGCGCTTAATGAGGAACGTGGTCATGCCAACGGAGGCCCACACGACGAGAAGGCCGAAAACGGCAGCGAGGACGATGAGGAGGCTTTCGCGGATTTTTTTGAATTTCATCTCGTTATTTCTTGAAAAACACCCGTCCTTTCGCTTCGACGTCCATCACCCCGTCGTCGCCGCGGGACATGGTCATGCTCTCCAGGGAAACCAAGTAACGCATCTCATTCAAGCGGGAGATGAAGCGCACGACCGATGCATAATTCCCCTTCACGGTGAGCGTGATGCCGATTGCGCCGACGTTCGGCGAAGAGGTTTCGACTTCGGAATTGAAAATGAGGTTCACGCTTACATTTTCGGAAGCGCCGAGAAACTGGAATTCCTTTTTGAGGTCTATCAAGAGCTCCTTCTCCGGAAGGCGGTTTTCCAAGACGCCCATATATCGTTCGCCTTTCGAAGTGTATTCGGAACGGATGGCGGCGAACGATTCAAGTGAAACGATCCAATCGTAGAGTTGTTGGCGGGTGTTCTCGATCTCCGCAGCATACGCGCTCACCTTCTTTCCCAAGAAAAAGAGCGAACCGCCCAACACAAGGACGAGTGCCAAAAAAATAGAACCCTGAATCAGCAGTTTCTTCTTGAATTGAGACATCGTTTCAGTGCTCGTGCTATGATTGTAACACACATGCCGAAAATTGCCCCGGCGCGCACGCTCGCCCCAAGCGACGCAGGGTATCCGGCGCTCCTCCGCGACGTGCCGCATCCTCCCGCCACGCTCCATATCATGGGCGATTTTGATTTTGAGAAAATCCCGCTCGTCGCCATCGTCGGCACGCGAAAGGCCACCGACGAGGGGCTCCGTCTCGCAAAACACATTGCGAAACGATTCGGCGAACACGGTATCGGCATTGCTTCAGGGCTTGCGCTCGGCATCGACCGCGCCGCCCACGAAGGCGCGTTGCGTGCGGGCGGCAAAACGGTCGCCGTGCTCGCAAACGGACTCGACGACATTTATCCCCGCCAGCATCTGAATCTCGCAAAGGACATCCTCCAAACGGACGGGGCGATACTTTCCGAGTATCCTGAAGGATCGCCTCCCCTACCCCACCAGTTCCTTGAACGGAATCGCATCATAAGCGGCGTCTCGGTCGCCACCGTCGTCATAGAAGCCCCGATGCAATCAGGCTCGCTCCGCACTGCCCGGGAAGCGGCGGAGCAGGGACGGGACGTCTTTGTCTTCCCGGGGAGCGCAGGCCACCCGAACTATGCCGGGAGCCACCGCCTTATCCGCGAGGGCGCCCGGCTCGTCAATTCCTTTGAGGACATCGTGACGGACCTCTCCGCGCTTTTTGAGGCCCAGCCGGCGCTCTTTGAGGAGCCCGCTTCCCCTTCGGACGATACCCCCGAAATGCGGATACTCCACGCCTTGAAAAGCGCGGGAGGAACAGCTTCCCCCGACGAATTATGCGCCAAAACCGGCGTTGACCTTTCCGAGATGCTCGCCGCCTGCATGATGCTTTCCATAGAGGGGAAAATCGAGGAGCGCGAAGGGAGATTTTGCATAAAAAACGTATAAATGCTATAGAAGGGTAACGCAGTATGAAACTTGTCATCGTCGAAAGCCCGACCAAAACGAAAACCGTTTCGAAATATCTCGGCAAGGAGTACGAGGTGCACGCGAGCGTCGGCCACGTGCGCGACCTTCCGAAAAGCAATAAAAAAGCCATCGATATCGAGGGCGGTTTCGTTCCGCATTACGAGATAGCCAAGGGCAAGGAAAAAGTCATCGCCGACATCAAGAAGCGCGCGGCGAAAGCCGAGGAGGTCATCCTCGCGACCGACCCAGACCGTGAAGGCGAATCAATCGCGTGGCACATTAAGGAAGCGTGCGGGCTTAAAAACCCCAAACGCATCGTCTTTTACGAGATCACCGAGCCGGCAGTAAAGGAAGCGCTTGAACATCCCCGCGAAATAGATGAAAACCTCCGCAGGGCGCAGGAAGCCCGGCGCGTGCTCGACCGCATCGTCGGGTACGACCTTTCGGGCCTTATTTGGAAAAAAGTGCGCTACGGCCTCTCCGCCGGCCGCGTCCAGTCACCCGCGCTCCGTATATTAATGGAGAAGGAACGGGAAGTCCGCGCGTTCAAAAGCGAGGCGTTCTGGGTCATCTCCGGCGATTTCACCGCAAAGAAAGAGAAAATGACGCTCACGTGCGAAGAAGAACCCCGCGACCACGCGGAAGTCGAGCGCATCATCTCTGCCGCAAAAAAACATCCCTGGCAGGTAACGGATGTGAAAAAAACGGAAGTGAAACGCTCGCCCCGGGCGCCGTTCACCACTTCGACGCTCCAGCAGTCCGCAAGCTCGCTCCTCGGCATCTCCCCCTCGCAGACGATGCGCATTGCGCAAAAATTGTACGAGCAGGGTCTCATCACCTACATGCGCACCGACAGCCCCGCGATTTCAAAGACGGCGCTCCCCTCGATTTACGGGCTTATCGAAAAAACCTACGGAAAGGAATTCGTCGCCCCTCGCACCTACGCGGCGAAGTCGAAAAACGCCCAGGAAGCGCACGAGTCCGTGCGCCCGACCGACATCAAGAAAAAATCAGCCGGCGCAACCGACGAGCAAAAACGGCTCTATAAATTGATTTGGGAGCGGACCGTCGCAAGCCAGATGTCCGACGCAAAAATCCTCCGCACGAAGGTGAGCGCGAACATTTCCGGCGAAACAATCCCGGACTTTTCCGCAAACGGCAATATTCTCGTTTTTGAAGGATGGCTCACCGCGGATTCTTTCGCCAAGAACGAGGCGGTCATCCTGCCGGATGTAAAACCGGGAGATTCGATTACCCTCGCCGACATCAGTGAAGAAGCGAAGGAAACCCAGCCGCCGGGCCGGTATTCGGAAGCGGGATTGATCAAAGAGCTTGAAAAGCGCGGCATCGGCCGCCCCTCGACCTACGCGTCCATCATCAAGACGCTCGTCGACCGCGGATACGTGGAAAAGATCCAGCGCGCCTTGGTACCCACCGACACCGGCGAAGTCGTGAACAATTTCCTCGAGGAACATTTCCCTTCCTATATCTCCGACACCTTTACCGCCGAAATGGAGGACGAGCTCGACGAGATAGCGGACGGCAAGCGCGATTATCTGAAGAGCCTTTCGGATTTCTACAAGCCGTTTCAAAAGGACGTGAAATCAAAGGAAAAACTCGACAAAGCGACGAACCTCGGCGATGCGCCGGCGGAGTTCAAATGCCCGGTGTGCGGAGCCGATATGATCGTAAAACTCGGGCGGACCGGCAAATTCCTGAGTTGTAAGCGGTTTCCCGACTGCCAGGGAGCGCGGAAATTCGACGGTTCCGAAATGGAGCCGCCGAAGGAGACCGGCGAAATGTGCCCGAAGTGCGAAAAAGGGAAACTCATCGAACGCGAGGGACGGTTCGGCAAGTTCATCTCCTGCGACCGTTACCCGAAGTGCAAATACATCAAGGAAAGCCCCGAAGAGGAGGCGAAGCGGAAAACCGGGGTTGCCTGCCCCGAATGTAAGACAGGCGAAATCGTCGAGCGGAAAGGACGTTTCGGCTTTTTCTACAGCTGTTCGAATTATCCCGCCTGCAAGTTCATCATGAAATCGAAACCGACCGGAAAAACCTGTTCCGAATGCGGAGCGCTCATGATGGAAGGCACGAAAACGATACCCGAGCGGTGCTCGAACAAATCCTGCCCAAACCATAATCCGCATAAGAAGGAGAAAAAATAAAAGCCCCATTCGGGGCTTTTTAAATCAGTTATCAAAAGATGCACGGACCTCCGCCAAGGCCGGATGAAGAGTCACGATTTCATGGCCGTTTCTCAAACCCACATGGAGCTCTTCAGGAATATGGTGAAATTGCCGGAGGTAAAAGTAGAATTGCGCATTGCCTACCCGCAAGTAATCGTAAAGATAGACGTATTGCCGTACCAAAATATCATTCTCGTTTTTGGTGATTTTGCCGGCTGAAAAATCAGCATATCTCACCAGTTTTCCCAGGAGGGTCGCCCTCCTTGAAAGCAATGAATAAAAATTGATTTCAAATGGCGTCATTTTTGCCCACCATTTTTCTCCCTTATGGTTTATTTAACTTACTGGTATTATTATAGCACAAAATAATATATTGCGCAAGTGCTTCGCGCACGCAAAATAAAAGACCGGATAAAATCCGGCCTTAACATCTGTTCTCCTGGTATTCCATATCTCCTCTTCGCATGGAGCGTGGAAGAAGCGAAAAAACCTCCACTCCCCCTCCCAAATGGCCCGTAAGCCAATGTAAATCATATAAGGAGGTCGGAATATTCAGAACCAGCATCTTTTCTTCGAAACACCACCCCATACGCAAGCTCAATTCTCCGCTTTCAGAATCGAAAACGAAGTATCCAATCTGCATCTCGTTAAGGGCTTTATAACTCGGCATTTCGCCGGTAAGGCACGTTACGCATACGATATCGTCGTAAAGGTAAAATGCCGCTGAAAAGCTGAGCCTCAAGTCCCGTTCATGGACGAAGAGGGCAAAATGCTTTCCAAAAATTTTCTGTATACACCTCGTTTCAGATGCAGACATATACCGCTCAAACGCCTGGACTGCTTCGTCAGGCGAAATTTCTTTGAAGAGCAAACCTTCCTCCTTTGGTTTTTAATTCAAACGCTGAAAAAATAGTAACCTAAAAAAGCGTATTTGTCAATATTTCCTATTTCGTGAGTATCTCGCACCCGGTCTTCGTAATGAATATCGTGTGCTCGAAGTGGGCAGCCGTGGAACCGTCCACCGTCTTAAAGATGCCGTCGGCGGTCTCGATGGTCTTTTCCGTGCCGATGGAGGCCATCGGCTCGATGGCGAGCACCAGCCCCTCGCGAAGCGCCAAGCCCTCCCCTTTCCGGCCGAAGTTCCATACCGTCGGGTCCTCGTGAAGCTTGAAGCCCGTGCCATGGCCGGTAAGCCCGTCAATAATTTTGAATTTCCCGCGCATTACCCGCTTTTCGACCGCGTAGCCGATATCGCCGAGATGCTTCCCCGGTTTTGCCACGGCTATCGCATCGTAGAGTGCGGCTTCGGTAGCAGTAATCAAATTCTCTATTTTCTTCGAAACCGGACCGATTGCGACGGTAGTCGCGGAATCAGTAATCATCCCCTCGTAATCCACGCCGAGGTCGATCTTCAAGACGTCCCCCGTTTTCAAGGCATAATCGCGCGGGAGGCCGTGCACCACTTCGTCGTTTATCGATGTGCAGATATGCGCGGGAAAGGCTTTCGCGGCTCCCTCAGGGCGATACCCCAAAAATGCCGATTTCGCCCCTTTTGATTTCAAAAGCGCTCCTGCCGTCTTGTCGAGATACGAAAGCCGCACGCCTTCGCGCGCTTCACTCCGCAAAGTTTTCAAAACACTCGAAAGAATCGCGCCGGAGACGCGGAGAAGCTCAAGGTCTTCCTTTGACTTATAGGTGATCATCTAAATGCCGGCGGCCTTCCGAACGGACTTGAATACGGCGAACGGAAGCTTTTCGCCGTTAATTTTTTTTATCGTATATCCCGCCCGCTTCGCCGCAGAAACAATGGGAAGAGTGCGCGTGTAATATTCCTCGAAACGGGCATGCGTCACTTCGGGCGCATCGTCATCCCGGCGCTTGAACGGCGCATCGCAAAAAGAGCACAGGCGGTTCTGCGCATGAGCCAGACGCGGCAATGCGCACAAACTGCAGGTGAATCGCGCGGCATTCCGTTTCTTCGAAACGTGCTCGTGGACGTCAAGCTGGATAACGATGATATTCTTCTTGCCGAACAATTTCGAGAGAAATTCGAAAAGCCCCTGCGTACGCGTATCGCCGAATGCCTCGTACATCGTCCGCGGGGAACCGCTAAAAACGACGCCGTTGCCGGACGAAGCGATGGCTGAGGCGGCATGCTTCACGGTTTTTAATACCCACGACGGCGTGCAAAGCCGTCCGCTGTTGTTTAAAGCACGCTCCCGCTTCAAAATCGGGTCCTTTTTCGCCTCAGGACTCTCAAGAAGGTTCCGGATAGCCCGGCCGGTGTCAAAATGCGTATGGTGCCCCATACGCGCCACAAGCTCGGCCTGCGTGCTTTTTCCGGAGCCCGGAGAACCGTAAATGATGACCGCTTTCTTCATGGCTTGATTCTACCCCGATTCCGCCAAAATAAAAAACCGCGAATGCGGTTTTTTAAGTCGCTCTGCTTAGCGTTTAGAATATTCCTTCGTACTCCCGCATCGTAAGCTGGCTTTCCAATTGCTTCATCGTTTCCAATGCGACAGATACGACGATAAGGAGTCCGGTGCCGCCCAAGGCAAGCGCCTTCACGCCGGTAAAGACCTGCGTAAGATGCGGCAAGATGGCAATCACGCCGAGGAACAGCGCGCCGAAGAGCGTGGTGCGCCCGACCGCCGAATGGATGTAGTCGGACGTTGCGGAACCGGGACGGATGCCGGGGATGAATCCCCCCGCCCGCTGGAGGTTCTTCGCGATTTCCGCAGGATCGAAGGTAATCGACGTGTAGAGGTACGTGAACATGACGACCAAGAGAAAATACACGGCGCTATAGAGCAGGATATTGTTGAAAAAGCTGTTCACGTATCCCGTAAGCGTAATGGAAAGCTCGGGCGAGAAAAGCGCGACGCCCTGCGCGATGAATTGCGGAAAAAGCACCACGGACACGGCAAAGATGATGGGAATCACACCAGCCTGGTTCACCTTGAGGGGCAAATAGGACGAGGCGCCGCCGTAGAGCTTGTTACCGCGCACCTGCTTCGCATACGTCACCGGAATTTTGCGCTCCCCTTCGCTGATGAAAACGACGCCGGCGATAACGACGACGGCAAGGATGATAAAGGCCGCATAAATCGGGAGCATCGCGGGCGTGTAGCTCGCAATGGACTGGGTGATAAACTGGGGCAATTTTGCGACGATACCCGCAAAGATGATGAGCGAAACACCATTGCCGATCTTATACTCCGTGATGAGCTCGCCAAGCCACATCAGAAGGACGCTGCCGGCGGTGATAATGACGATATCAGTGACAAGCTCGAAGGGGGCCAACGGACGGAGGATGCCCTGCGAAACGAGCAGATTGATGAAGCTGTACGCCTGGACGACCGCGAGAGGCACCGTGAGATAGCGGGAGATGCGGTTGAACTTCGCGCGCCCGGCCGGGCCTTCTTCGTAATATGCCTTCTTAAGGGCCGGAAAGATAATGGTCAAAAGCTGCATGATGATGGAGGCAGTGATATACGGGCCCACGCCAAGCATGACAAGCGAGAAATTGCTGAGGCCGCCGCCCGAGAAAAGGTTCAAAAAGCCGAAGAGCTGGTTCGAGGAAAAAAGTTCCTGCAGGCGGCTCGTATCAATGCCGGGCACGGGAATGGCGGCCAAAAGCCGCGTGATGCCGAGTATCCCGAGAATGATAAACACCTTCTTGCGAAGGTCGGAAACTTTGAAGATATTCAGAAATTTACCCATGGGGTTAGGAAACGGTCCCTCCCTTTTCTTCGATTTTCTTCTTTGCCGCAGCGGATGCGGGAATGCCCTCGATGGTATAGGCGGATTTCACCTCCCCGCGAAGGACGATCTTCACCGGCGCGTTCGTCCGGCGGATAAGCCCTTTCTTCACCAACGTCTTTCTCGAAAGCACGCCGTTTTCGGCATAGCCCGCGATATCGTTCAAATAAATTTCAAACGTCTCTTCACGGCGGTTCGCCGCATTGCCGATACCGCGCAACTTCGGGAATTTCGAAAGGATGTCGCGTTCCGCCGGGCGCTTTTTGCGGCCCGCGCGGGCGCTCTGGCCCTTTTGGCCCTTCCCCGACGTCGTACCGCGCTTGCCGCCGCGGCCAACGCGCTTCTTCAATCGGCTTTCCGTATTCGGTTTAAAAGTGTGTGTCTGCATAGATTCTCGTTATTTATGCCGCGATCGGCGCCTTTTCCTCCTTCGTCGCGCGAAGTTTTTTCAATGCTTCGACCGTCGCCATCGCATTCGTCAGCTTATTCGTCGTCCGGCCGAGAATTTTGGCGGAAATATCCTTCACGCCCGCGAGCTCCAAAACGGCGCGGAGCGAACCGCCGGCGATGAGGCCGTTGCCCTCCCGGGCGGGCTTCAAGCGGACGCGGGCGGCGGAATACTTCGCCTCGACGTCGTGGGCAATCGTGCGGCGGTCCTTCAAGCGGACCTCAATAAAATCCTTTTCGGCCTGGCGCTTCGCCTTGTTCACGGCGGAGGCCACATCAAGGCCCTTGCCGATGCCGACACCGACCTTCCCCCGGCCGTTCCCGACGACAATCGTCGCGCGGAAACTGAAACGCTTGCCTCCGGCGACCACGCGAGTCACGCGGCGCACTTCAAGGACGCGTTCCAGGTATTCAGACTTCTTTTGGGCTCTCGGCCTCCGTTCTTCGCGCATAGTGTTTTATTCTCAGTGAATTCGTTTAAAACTTCAACCCTCCTTCGCGGGCGCCCTCGGCAAGCGATTTCACCCGTCCATGGTATTTGTACGTGCCCCGATCGAAAACGGCGCTCGAAATGCCCGCCTTCTTCGCCTTTTCAGCCGCAAGTTTGCCGACTTCTTTGGCAACATCCGCCTTTTTCGCTTTGGTTTTCACATCGTGGGACGAGGCGGAAACAACCGTCTTTCCCGTCTCATCGTCGATGAGCTGGGCATAGATGTGGGTGTTGCTCCGGAAAACGGAAAGCCGCGGCTTTTCGGACGTGCCTTTGCCAAGCGCGGTGCGCACCCGATGGGAGCGGCGCGCCTTAACTTTTACTATTTTTTTGCTCTTTTTCATGGAATTCTTTTAACGATTATGCCGTGCCGCCCTTCTTGCCGGCCTTGCGGCGGATGGTTTCGCCCTCGTACCGGAATCCCTTTCCCTTGTACGGCTCGGGCTTCTTCATAGCGCGGATTTCGGCGGCTACCTGCCCCACCTGCGCCTTGTTCGTCCCCTTCACGGTAAGGATGGAATTTTTTTCTACCTCGAACGTAATGCCGGAGGTCGCGGGATAGGTAACCGGATGCGAAAAACCGAGGTTCAACGCAAGGCCTTCGCCGTCTTTTGCGACGCGGTAGCCCACGCCCTCAAGGATGAGCTTCTTGGAAAATCCTTTCGAAAGCCCTTCGATGGCGTTCAAACACAAAGCCGCGATCGTCCCCCAGTTGCTCCGCCCGATCTTCGAATGCTCGTCGAGCTGGAACGTAAGCGTCTTGCCGTCAATCGCATGCTTCACGCCGTGCAACATGGGAACGCGCGTTTCGCCGGAAGCGTTCTTAAATACCAGCTCGCGGCCTTCCTCCGAAAAGGAGATGCCGTCGGGAATCGTGATTATTTTTTTTCCAATCTTGCTCATAGTGTAATGGTTACCAAATTTCAGCCAGGAGCTGGCCGCCGATCTTTTCGCGTTTGGCCTCGATGCCGGATTTGATGCCTTTCGGCGTCGAGACGATAAGAATGCCGTTCCCGCCCTTTACCGTGCGGAAATCCTTATATCCGCCATACCGGCGAAGCGACGGCGTCGACAGGAAGCGTACGTCCTCGATGGGGCGCTCCGCGGAAAGGGCGAGCTCAAGCGTACGCTTCGGCGCGCGGCCCTTCACTTCGATTTTCTTCAAAAATCCGTAGCGCAAAAGCACCTCGGAAACCGCGTGGTCCATGTTCGTATACCGCGTGCGGAGCGTCTTCTTGTCGGCGCGCGCCGCGTTCTTCAATTTTATAATGAGATCGATGTACATAGGTTTTTACCAGCTTGATTTCCGAATGCCGGGGATATGCCCTTTCGACGCGAGTTCGCGGAAACAGATGCGGCACATGTTGAAATCGCGCATATACCCGCGCTTGCGGCCGCACCGGAAACACCGGCGGACAATCCGGCTTGAGAATTTTGGCGCTTTTTTGGCCCGCGCGATGACCGATTTCTTTGCCATAATTACTTTTTCAATGGTACGCCGGCCTCGCGATAAAAATCAATCGCTTCATCGCGGGAACCGAGTTTCGTCACGCAGGTAACCTGCACGCCGAACGATACATTCGACTGTTCGACGATGATTTCCGGAAACACGTACTGCTCCTTGAAGCCGACGTTCAGATGCCCGTGGCCGTCCACGTTCTTGGGATCGACGCCCCGGAAGTCCTTCACGCGCGGGAACACAAGCGTGTTCATGCGTTCGAAGAAGTCTTCCATCCGCGCGCCGCGCAAGGTGATCTGCAGGCCCACGATATCCCCCGCCCTGGTTTTGAAATTCGAAATAGCCTTCTTCGCCTTCCGGACGGCGGCTTTCTGGCCAGAAATCTGGGAAAGCTCCTTCACGATTTCGGGAAGGATCTTGTCGTCGAAGTGCGCGACGTTGCGCATCTTGCCTACGCCGACCGAAATGACGATCTTCTCAAGGGCGTCGCGATAATTCAATTTTTTAGCCTTTTTTTCCATGGTAGTTAGAATTCAGTCCCGCATTTCTTGCAGACGCGCGAGCGCGCATCGCCCGTCCCTTTTACGCCAACCCGGCGGCCGGTGCCGCACGAGGGGCATACGGGCAGCAGATTCGAAAGCGCAACCGGGCGGGCGACGGAAACGACTTCCCCCTTCTCGCCCTGCTTGCGCGGACGGGAGTGCTTTTTGAAAACATTCAAACCTTCGACGGCGGCGCGATTTGAGGCGACATCGACGCGCAAAACCTTGCCAGTCTTACCGCGGTCTTTGCCGGTCGTGATTTTCACGGTATCTCCTTTTTTGATGCGATTCATAGGTGTGGATTATACGAGTTCCTGGGCAAGGGACGCGATCGTGTCGTAGCCCTTTTCCTTGATTTCCCGGGGAATGGGCCCGAAGATGCGGGTTCCCTTCGGTTCGCCTTTTTCGATGATGACCGCCGCATTGTCGTCAAAACGGACATAGGAACCGTCGCGGCGGCGGGTCGGCGCCTTTGACCGCACGACGAGCGCGCGGACGACGTCCTTCTTCTTCACCGCCTTGCGGGGTTCGGACGACTGCACGGAAGCAACAATGATGTCGCCGATGCGCGCGTACCGGCGGCGGGTACCGCCGAGAATGCGGAAACAGCGGATGAATTTCGCACCCGAGTTATCGGCAACCTTCAATATGGAACGTTCCTGTATCATGTTACTTGGCCTCTATTTTCGCGATGATGGTCCAGCGCTTCGTTTTTGAAACCGGGCGGGAATCCTCGATACGCACCTTGTCGCCGACGGCATATGCGTTCTCCGGGTCATGGGCGGCGAAACGCTTCGTCACCTTGTAGTATTTGTGATAGCGCGCATGCTTCGTAAGCCTCGTCACTTCGACGATGCGGGTCTTCTGCATCTTCGCGGAGACCACCGTCCCCTCGAGGGTGCGCTTATTCACTTTTTTGGTTTCGTTTGCCATAGTTATGCGTTTGCGTTTTTCTCGCCGATGAGAATATGCAGCTGGGCGATCGACTTTTTCACCGTACGGAATTCTTTCAAGCTCTTCACCTTACCAGTCATGATATCCGCTTTCAAGGAACGGATTTTCACTTCGGCGTCTTGAAGCTCCCGCTCGAGTTCGGCAAGGGGCTTGGTCCGCATATCCTGTAATGCTTTGCGTTTCATAGGTACGGTTAGTGTGCTTTGACGACGACCTTGGTCTTAATGGGGAGCTTATAGCTTCCGCTCTTCAAGGCGGCCTTGGCGCGCGCCTCGCTCACTCCGTCGACCTCGAAAAGGATGCGTCCGGGCTTCACGACGGCCACATAATGGTCGAGGTTGCCCTTACCGCCGCCCAGGGTGACTTCGGGAGGAAGCTTGGTGATGGGCTTGTCGGGGAAAATGCGGATCCAGGTGCGGCCTTCGCGCTTCAACGAGTTCGTAATGCATTTGCGGACCGCCTCGATTTGGTTGCCGGTGATCCACGCGCCTTCCTGCGCCTGCAAGGCGAATTTCCCGTAGGAAATCGTAAGACCCCGCGTTTCCGTCATGCGCTTTCTCGACCGCCCTTTTTGCATCTTGCGATGTTTGGTTTTCTTAGGCTGCAACATAGTGTGTTTAACGGCTCTCGCGTCCGGTGCGGTTCCTGAAAATCTCGCCCTTGTAAATCCATACCTTCACGCCGATCGTCCCGTAGGTGTTATACGAAGTCGCCTCGCCGTAATCGATGTTCGCGCGGAGGGTCTGGAGCGGCATTGAGCCGAAGATCTGCCAGTCACTGCGTGAAATTTCCGCGCCGTTCAGCCGACCGGAAACCTTGATCTTCGCCCCCTTCACCTCGCGGTTCTGTTTCAAAAATTCCAGATTGCGGCGGAGCGACGAGCGGAACGGAATGCGCTTCTCGATATCGCCCGCCACCTGCTGGGCGACAACCGACGCGGAAACGTCCGTCCGGCGGAGCTCCTCGATGTTGATGTTGATGTTGAACTGCAAGGGGCGCTGGTTTTTCTTGCGAAGCGCCTTCACGGCTTTCATAAGCGCGTCCTTTAACTCTTCGATGCCTTTGCCGCCGCGGCCGATGATAAGGCCGGGACGCTGGGCGCGAATCCACACTTTGACGTCGTTTCCGAGACGCTCGATCTCAAGCGCGTCAATGCCTGCGGCGAGGACCTTCTTCATGGCAACTTTGCGGAGCAACTCGTCTTCCTCGAGGAAGTATGCCAAAGGACGCTTGTAGAACCAGCGGTTCTGCCAGTCTTTGGTGATCCCCAAACGGAGGACGGTCGGTTTTATTTTTTGTGCCATAGTTCTAAATTAAACTGATTTTCTCTGGAAAAGCTTGCGCGACGCGCCTTTTTCGCCGCCCTTCTTGGGCTCCTTCTTCTCCTCTTTCTTCGGCGACGCTTTTGCGCGCTTTACGCCCGGTTCGCGCTTCACCTTCTTTTCCTTCGCCGGGAAAATGAAATCACGGCCCCGCTTCTCGCCTTCGGCGAGGGTGAGCGAGACATGGCTCATTTTCTTCTGGATGATGTATGCCGATCCGCGGGCGCGGGGCGAGAGGCGCTTCAGGCGCGGACCCTCGTCAACGGTGATCGAAGAGACAAAAAGCTTCGCGGGGTCGAGCTTCAGCACGCGGGCGTTCGCAACGGCCGAACGCAAAAGCTTCAGCAAATGCTCGGAAGAGCGCTGGGGCAACAGCATAAGCTGGGCCTCGGCTTCCGTAACCGGGGCTTTGCGGATAAGGTCAGCCACGAAACGCACCTTGCGGGGCGCGACGCGGAGATACTTCAGATGTGCGGTTGCCTGTTTCATGATTCGTTATTTTTTCGGCGCGGGAGCCTTTGCCTGGGCTTCGAGGCCTTTTTGGATCTTTCCGCCGTGCTTCACGAATTTGCGCGTCGGCGAGAATTCGCCGAGACGGTGGCCGATCATGTCTTCCGTGATGCGGACTTCGATGAATTGCTTGCCGTTGTGCACCTGGAACACGTGCCCGACCATTTCGGGTGAAATTTCCGAAGCGCGCGCCCACGTCTTGATGGGATTTTTGCCGTCAGGAAGAACCTTCGAAATCTTCTTCAAGAGTTTCGGGTCGATGTACGGTCCTTTTTTTGCTGATCTCGACATGATATATAAAACGTTTTGTTACTGTATCGGTAATGCAGGCGCGGGTCAATTATCGCTTCTTCGCCCGCCGCTTCATGATGAGCTTCGACGACCATTTCTTCGGATCGCGGGTCTTTCTGCCGCCGGTCACCTTGCCCCACTTGGTCTTCGGTTTCCGGGTACCGCGAGGCTGGCTTCCTTCACCGCCGCCGTACGGATGGTCGCGGGGATTCATGGCCGTACCGCGGACCGTCGGACGGATGCCGAGTGCGCGGCTCCGGCCCGCCTTGCCGATATTCGTAAGGGAATATTCGTGGTTCGAAACCTTGCCGATAGAGGCGAAGCACAAGGAAAGGATGCGGCGGATTTCGCCGGATGACATCTTGAGCTGGGTGTATCCCGAATCATGCGCGAGAATTTGCGCATAACTCCCCGCTGAACGCGCCATCTGGCCGCCTTTGCCGGGCTGGAGCTCGATATTGTAGACAAAAGAACCGACGGGAATGCGGCCGATATTCGTGCGGTTGCCGGGATCGAATGACGCATTCACCGAAGTTACCACCACCATGCCGGGTTTCATGTCGCTCGACGCAAGGATGTAGCGGTATTCGCCGTCCTTGTAGGAAACAAGCGCGATGAAACCGGAGCGGTAGGGATCGTATTCGACGGAGCGGATGACGCCCGGAACATCAAGCTTCATCTGCTTGAAATCAACGATGCGATACACCTTCTTATTGCCTCCGCCCTGGTGGCGCATGGTAATGCGTCCCTGGTTGTTCCTGCCGCCGTGCGACTTCAGCCGCTTCGTAAGCTGCTTTTTCGGACCGCCCTTCGATACGAGCTTCCGATACTCAACCGCGGTATAATGCCGCCTCGACGGCGTTGTGGGATTGTAGGATTTCATATGATTAGGCGGTGTCGATGCGTTCCCCGTCCTTCAAGCGCACAGTCGCCTTTTTTGCGTTCTTAAACGCGGTTACCTTGCCACGGAAGCGCGAGGGCTTTACGCGGACCGGCGCCATCGTGACGGCAATCACGTGCACGCCGTGCTTCACCTCGACTTCCCGCTTCACGAGAATTTTGTTCGCGCGGGAATCCACGAGAAACGAATACTGGCCCGACTGGAGGCCGCGCTGGGATTTTTCGCTGACGTACGGGCGGATAATGACGCTTCTCGCCGCTGTTTGTCCGCCAACCTTTTCGATTTTCGTGGTCTTTTTCATAGGTCGTTATTTGTCGGTACCCGTGTAGATTTTTGCGAGATTCATGAGCGCAGCTTTTTCAAAAACAACACCTTTGTGCGCCATGCAGGCATACGCGTTCAGGGTCTTTTCGGAAAGCGATTCCACTTTCGGGATGTTCCGGGACGCGCGGGCAAAACCGGCGTTCGACGCATCGCGCACGAAAAGAACCGACTTCGGAAGTGCGGCGGACTTTATCATTGCCGCGACCGCTTTCGTCTTCGGCGCTTCCAGCGAGAAATTTTCAAAAACGAAGACTTCCCCTTCCTTGAATTTGCGGGAGAGAAGCGAAGCGAGGGCGAAACGCTTCATCTTGCGATTCACCTTTTTGGAATAATCCTTGTCGTTGCGCGGACCGTGGGTGACGCCGCCGCCGACCCAAATGGGAGACCGGCGCGAGCCGTGACGGGCGCGGCCCGTCCCCTTTTGGCGCCACGGTTTCTTGCCGCCGCCGGCGACTTCGCCGCGGGTTTTGGCATGTGCAATCGGCTGACGCATATTCGCGCGATGAGCCTCGACGACCTGGTGCACCGCATCGGGGCTCCAGCGGACACCAAAAAGCTCCTTCGGGAGTTCGATGGTTCCGGTCTTCTTGCCGTGTATGTCGAGGATATCTGCGTTCATATGTTTATTTCTTCACGATCATGACCTGCCCCCCGCGATTGCCGGGAACGGCCCCTTCGACCATGACAATCTTCTCTTCGGCGTTCACCAAGGCGACCTTGAGGTTCTTCACGGTAACCTTTTCGACGCCCATATGTCCCGCCATTTTGCGGCCCTTGATGACGCGCTGGGGCGCCGTGGGACCGTTCGAACCGGGAGCGCGGAGACGGTCTTTCTGGCCGTGGGTCTTCGGACCGCCGTGGAACCCGTGGCGTTTCACGACGCCCTGGAAACCGCGGCCCTTCGAAATGCCCGTCACGCTCACTTTTTCCCCTTTCTCGAGCTCGATGGAGGCTCCGTCCGCGATATCGCAGGAAAGAACCGTCACCGGAATGACGTGCGTTTCGTCCCAAATCTGGGTCATTTTCACTTTTTTGGCTTTGATAGTCATAGCATGTATGTGCACGTTGGAATCGGGAGATTTCCAAGAGGTGCCCCATAGAAAAACAGCAGGGCGGAAGCCCTGCTGTTTTTCAGTTGTACCTTTAATAAAAGGATAAAAACTGCCTAACTGGCTTCCATGCGATCTTATCCCTTTTTCTGGCGCGCGTCAATCCTTTTCGGGACTGAGGCATCGGCGGTTTCGGCGTTCCCTAGCCCATTTTGATCTCGATGTCGACGCCGGCCGGAAGGTTCAGGTCGGAGAGCGATTCGATGATCTTTTGGGAGGGATTCAGGATGTCGATAAGACGTTTATGGACGCGGAGTTCGAAATGTTCCCCGCTTTTTTTATGTACGAATGTCGAACGATTAACGGCGTAGCGCTTGAACTCCGTGGGGAGCGGGATGGGACCATGCACGTCCGCTCCCTGGAATTTCACGGCTTCGACGATCTGCTTCACCGACGAATCGATGAGGCGCGCGTCATACGCCTTGATCCGCAAACGCAATCTTTCTTTAAGTTCTGTTTTTTTTGCCATGATGGCTAAGGTGCTTGGTGTTGGTTTACTTGATGATCTTCGTTACCGCACCGGCGCCGACGGTCTTGCCGCCTTCGCGGATGGCGAAACGCTGCTTTTCCTCGAGCGCGACCGGAGCGATGAGCTTCACGGAAATCGTGATGGTATCGCCCGGCATGACCATTTCGGTTCCGGCCGGAAGGATGACTTCGCCGGTCACGTCGGTCGTGCGGATGTAGAACTGGGGCTTATAGCCTTTGAAGAACGGCGTATGGCGTCCGCCTTCCTCCTTCGAAAGCACGTAGATTTCGGCTTCGAATTCGGTGTGCGGGGTGACCGAGCCGGGCTTCGCGAGTACCTGTCCGCGCTCCACGTCCTCTTTCTTCAAGCCGCGGAGAAGGATGCCGACGTTGTCGCCAGCCTGGCCTTCGTCCAAGAGCTTCTGGAACATTTCGATGCCGGTGACGACGGTCTTCGAGGTCGGGCGGATGCCGATGATCTCGATTTCCTCGTTCACCTTGATGACACCGCGCTCAACCTTGCCGGTCACGACGGTGCCGCGGCCTTCAATCGAGAAGATGTCTTCGACGGGCATCAAGAACGGCTTATCCACCGCGCGCTGGGGCTCGGGGATGTAGTTATCGAGCGCCTCGATAAGCTGGAGGATGGGCTTCGCAGCCTCATCGTCCGCCGACTTCGCCTCAAGCGCTTTGAGGCCGGAACCGCGGATGACCGGAGTCTCGTCTCCCGGGAAGTTGTACTTCTTCAAGAGTTCGCGGACTTCGGATTCGACCAAGTCGATCATTTCCGGATCGTCAACCATGTCGCACTTGTTCAAGAATACGACGATGGAAGGCACGCCGACCTGGCGGGCAAGCAGGATGTGCTCGCGCGTCTGCGGCATGGGGCCGTCCGTCGCGGAAACCACGAGTACCGCACCGTCCATCTGGGCGGCGCCGGTGATCATGTTCTTGATGTAGTCGGCGTGGCCCGGAGCGTCGATGTGGGCATAGTGGCGCTTTTCCGACTCGTATTCCGAGTGGTGAAGCGCGATCGTGATGCCACGGGCTTTTTCTTCCGGAGCGTTATCGATCTGGTCGACCTTTTCTTCCTTCTTCACGAGTCCTTTCATGAAGAGGACGTGCGTGATAGCCGCCGTAAGGGTGGTCTTGCCATGGTCGACATGGCCGATGGTCCCCACGTTTACGTGCGGTTTATCGCGCTTGAATTTCTCTTTTTCTGCCATAGAAAATTCTGTTTTTGCGTTGTTCGTTCGACTGTAACGAAACGTATTCAATTGTGTACGAAACCCCCCGGATTGTCAATGAAAAAACGGCATTTATCCACATAGCACCCACGCCGGGGCCTCCGAAAAGCCAAGCTATTGACTTTTTTACTATTTTGATGTATAATTATACTTAGAAAATTAACCAAAAGGAGTTAAAGATGTACGCATCATTACTTGAGTCATCAGTAAAAACTGGGCTGATTGGAATAGGTATTTCCGTCATATTTCTGGCAATTGTCGCCATATTAAATGGCAGGTTCAGAAAACTCTCGGTATCACTGTTTTTTACGGGAGTTACAGGCTGCGCTTTTTGGAGCTATATGATAGCCTCCGCGATTGCAAAGAACTTTTCTCACTTCTCTCGTTTGATCGTTCCATTATTTGTTATCGTTTTAGTAATGGGGATACTTTCCTTCGTTGCCGGAAAAAGCCTTGCTCGCTCAAAAGGCGAAAACAACAATATTTCAAATCCCGCATAATGCGGGATTTTTTATTCCTTCTTCAGCAATTCTTTGAATACGGATGGGGAGATAGTCGCCTCGCTCCGTTCCTTCAATCGTTCCTTTCCCCTCTTCTGCTTCTTCCACAGTTTCATCTTGCGGGTGCGGTCTCCCCCGTTCTTGCCGAAATTGCCAAGTTCCTTCCGCAGGGCGGGTATGTCGGCACGCGCGACGATGCGCCCTCCGGCGGATGCCTGCACGGGCTGGGAAAATTGCTGGCGCGGCAGAAGATCCTTGAGCTTCTCCACCATCTTGCGCGCTTCGCGTTCGAGCGTCTCACGCGGGAAAAAGCGCGAAAGGCCGGGGACCAGTTCGCCGGAGACGAGCAAATCCACGCGGACGACATCGGCCCGCTCATATCCTTTCACCTCGTAACTGAAGGAAGCATACCCTTCGGTAGCCGATTTTAAATTGTCGTCGAAGTCGGAGACGAGCTCCACAAGCGGCATTTCGGCGGAAATACGGATGCGGTCGCCGAGCGTTTCGTTGTTCAAGACCGCCATGCGGAATTTCTGCTGGATGCCGATCAAGGCGGGCAGATATTTCGTCGGCGTGATGATCTCCATGGAAATCACCGGCTCCTGGATTTCCAGATAATCGGTCGGAAGGTCTTCGGGCTTCACGATCTCCGTCCAGTCGCCGGTTTTCAGCTTTACCTTATAAAGCACGGACGGAAAGGTGTTCATCACCTCCACGTCGAACTCCCGCCGCAAGCGCTCCGCGACGATTTCGAAATGCAGCTTACCGAGGAAGCCCACCTTGAACCCGCGGCCCAATACCTCGTTTTGATCAGGGTCGATCGAAAGCGCCGAGTCGTTCAATTTCAATTTCTCGAGGCTTTTGACGAGCGTTTCGTAATCGTCGCTTTCCTCCGGATAGAATGAAACGAAAATCACAGGATTCGGCTCGCGATAGCCGGGAAGGGCGGCGCTCCGCGCATGCGCTGAAGAAAATGTCGCGTCGGGAGCGAGGATGGTGTCGCCGATCTTCACCTTGCCCGGATCCTTAAGGCCGGTCGCGATGTAACCGATCTCCCCTTCGGAAAGCGACGTCCCCGGCGTAAGTTTCGGGGCGAACGTACCGAGTTCCTTCATCTTCGCGGAAACGTTTGTGGCGACGAGATACACCGCGTCCTCACTTCCGATTTTCCCCTCAAAGACGCGAATCGAAGCCACCACGCCTTTGTGGCTGTCATAAAATGAATCAAAGATGAGCGCCCGGCCCTTCACGCCTTTTGCGCCTCCCGTTCGAGCAGTGGGCGCGGGAATTTCCCCGACCACGCTTTTCAAGAGCGTGTCCACCCCCTCCCCGGTTTTGCCGGAAATCTTGTGGATCGCTTCCGGCTCCGCGCCGATCAAAAGCGCGATTTCATGGATCAATTCGCCCAGATCGGCCTCCTTCACCAGGTCGACTTTGTTCACCGCCCCGATGACATGGAGGCCGGCGTTCTTCGCCGAATGGAAATTCGCAAGCGTTTGGGCTTGGATGCCCTGCGTCGCATCGACGAGCAAGATCGCCCCCTCGACCGCTTCAAGCGCGCGGGAGACCTCGTACGAAAAATCGCTGTGGCCTGGCGTATCGATGAGATTCAAAACGTATTCCTTCCCGCCAAGCGCGTATTTCATGCGCACGGGCGCCATCTTGATGGTGATGCCCCGCTCGCGCTCGAGGTCGAGCGAATCGAGAAATTGCGCCTGCATCTTCCGCTTCTCGACGGTGCCCGTAACTTCAAGAAGCCGGTCCGCGAGGGTCGACTTGCCGTGATCGATATGGGCGATAATGCAAAAGTTTCGTATATGCAAAGCACTACAAAAATAACACGGCTCTACCCATAGAAAAAGCCCCGACTGGCGCCGGAGCTTATGAAGCTTCCCTGGGTGCTTTTCGTTCCAATGAAAAAGCGAGGGAGGGAAATCGCATGCGATCATGCATGGTTAAGAAAAGTGAAATTAGGATGTGCGGATTCATCCTCGATGAAATCCAAGAATTCCTTTACGCAAACCCTGAGGCCTGAAAAATATTCCCTCAAGGTGAGTGAATCGGCCTCGCACGAATCATCGTCTATCTCAACCATCGTAAGCACGAATTCCTGAAGCAGGATGAGCATATGGCTGATGCCCAGTGCAAGCGCTTGATCGATCTTAAAGGTTTTGACGATGCGAAATTCATCTTCGCTTTGCGGACAACGGAATCCGCACGCCTGCGCAATAAGGGGCGTGAATCCATCTCCGTTTGCTTCGACCGCAAACCATGCCCAGTTATTCCCCTGTCCAATCAAGAAGAAGCCATCATGCTCCATTTTGTCTTCCGGCATACTCGGATAGAGGAAGTAGCCCCGTGCCGATTCCTGAGGCATCGCAATCTTCACAAATTTCATCCAAACCTCCTTTTCGTTATTTAATTTTCTGCTTTTTCTTATACCCTTCCATGCCCCGAGAGGCAAATCGCTTCCGCAGGGTGCGCGGAGCGAGTACAATTGATGCATGCCTCCTGAACTCGCCCTTTTTATCGGAAAATACGGATATCTTGCGGTTTTCGGCCTCGTTTTTCTCCAAGAAATCGGCTTCCCGAACCCTGTCCCGAACGAACTCGTCCTTCTTTTTTCGGGATACCTGGTCTCCATCGGCACCTTCAGCCTGCCCGTGCTTTTTCTCGTCGTCGTTAGCGCTGACTTCATCGGCACAGCCCTCCTCTACGGGGTTTTCTATTTCTTTGAGGAACAGATCTTCCGGCATAAGCCGAAATGGCTGCCGCTATCACGGGAGCGCATCGAGCGAATTGGCGAGCGCGTTTCCAAAAAGGGTTTTTGGGGAATTCTCGCGGGTCGGCTCATCCCCTACGTACGCGGCTACACGTCAGTTGCGGCGGGAGCGCTTCACGTGCGCCCGCGAACCTACCTTACCGCCGTCATCATTTCCGCACTCATCTGGAGCGGCGGATATGCCATCCTCGGGAGTATCCTCGGAAAATACTGGGAGGAATACGCGCCGAAAATAGGCGCCGCATCGAACATCCTCCTCGCGCTCTTTGCTACGGGCGTCGTCATCGCCGTCATTTATTCCGTCCGCAAAGCCAAAAGATCGGTGGAGGGAAATTAGCGGGCGCGCTCAAATCGAAGCGAATTCCCGCGTTCAAGATAGATGAGTGTGAGCGATGTGCGTGAAACATCCGCTACGCGGAAGAAATAGTTTCCATCGGGGAATTGGAGCTTTATATCCGTCGCCCCTTCCACGACGGGAATCGAAAACGGTATCTCGGCGGTCGACGTAACATACCATCGTCCCTCAACGTCGGCAGACGCGTCTCCTTCATACCGGTCAATCACTTTTCCGTCTTCAGTGAATTCTCGGGTGAATTTCGGATCATCGGCGCTCCGCCACGTTCCCAGTATTGCAAGCTCAACAGGCTTTTCAGCAATCTGGATGCTGCCATTTTCAAACGTGAAAAGCTGGTATCGATGCTGATAGACATATCCGCCGGCAACGAGAACGGCCACGATTGCGAGAGGAATGATGATTTTCTTTTCCATATTCTTCATTATAGCCGACTTGACTTTATTTTTAATAAAGGTATAAAAAAGCCGTTGCTTAACAATACCGGAGTAGCTCAGCAAGGGTCTCTTTACGCATGCTGGAGAGATAAAACCCCGTGGTGAGAGCGTCTTGCTTGACCCGCAAGAAGGTCGGAGGTTCGACTCCTTTCTCCGGTGCGATACGCGAATAAATATGATTTATGGGGCGGATAGCTCAGACCGGCAGAGCGCCAGACTAAACAATCCCGTGGGGGGTTTCCGGAATCTGGAGGCCAGAGGTTCGAATCCTTTTCCGCTCACGCATTCGGACAGGTAACTCAGAAAGAAGATGGTGAATCTTCTGGTAGAGCACTTCCTTGAAAAAGAAGGGTCGGAGGTTCAAGTCCTCCCCTGTCCACATATTTGTTTTCTCCTCCTTTAGTAAGCTCCGTATGATTCTTTACGGGGCTTTTTTTAAATAAAAATCCCCCTCCGCCAGTCGGCAAATCGGGGGATTTGTCTTTTCATCATTCCTTCACTTTCAACTCTATCCAGTGTTCCGGGGCTTCGAATCCTTTGCCACACACGCTCTGAAGAAGCGCGTAGGCAATCTTGTAGGGGTCTGCATTCGCGCCCGGCCGGCGGTCTTCGAGGTATGTTCCCGAAACGGGAATCCTCACCGAAGCGCTCCGGTCGCTTTTGCCAAAGGTGAATTTCTTGTAGCTTCCCGTTTCGTGATTGCCGGTCAGCCGCTTATCGTTGTATTCGCCATATACGGCAATGTGTTCTTTATGGGATTCCTTCAGCGCCTCGCATGCTTTCAGAACGGCCTTAATACCTCCCTTTCCGCGCATAAGAGCGGTGCTGAAGTTGGTGTGCATGCCCGCACCGTTCCAATTGCCTTTTTCAAGGGGCTTTGGGTCAAGTTTTACGCTGATGCGGTATTTCTCACCCAAGATAAAAAGAAGCCAGCGGGCGATGAGCAGTTGATCCCCTATTTCGAGGGGTCCTAACGGCCCGACCTGGAATTCCCATTGCGAAGGCATCACTTCCGCATTCGTTCCGGAAATTTTGATGCCGGAGGCGATACACATGCGCGTATGTTCCTTCACAAGAGCGGTACCATACACTTCATCGGAGCCGACGCCGCAATAGTTCCCCCCCTGTTCGAAGGGATATCCTTTATCCGGCCAACCATACGGCCAGTTTCCGTGTTCGTCATAAAGCGTGTATTCCTGCTCCATGCCGAACCATGCATCGTAGCGTTTGTATTTTGGGGCGATGCTCCGCAACATGGCGCGGGTATTCGTCGGATGGGGTTTCCCGTCTGCATCCATCACTTCGCACAAAGCTAAGAGATTTCCCCCGCCCTGGATGGGATCGGGAACAACGTATACCGGTGTAAGCAGGCAATCGCTTTTTTCCGTTTTTGCCTGTTCAGTACTCGATCCGTCAAACCCCCACGGCGGAAGTTTTCGGGGATCTAAGAAAGTCGTTCCTTTCGGATACGGATTCTCTATGACTTTTGTTTTTGAACACAACGTCTGCGTCTTACGGTCCTTTTTCGGTCCGCGGACCCAGATGTACTCGACCTGGATGATGTCCGGTTTTCCTTTTTTAGGCACGGATGCCTTCCTTTCTGTAATAAGTTATTGAAATGCTGACCCTATCCTGCCTGGCGCAAGCAGCGCTGTCAATCGGAATTATTTCTCGAGGGTAAGGGGAATGACGATGCGTCCCGCAGTCCCCTTGTCCTCGAAAATATAGAGGGGTCCGCCGGACTCTTTGAAGTTGTACCCGAGGGGCGCGGATATCGTGGCCTTCAGATTGCTCCGCACCCCGCTTTGGCGCTCGAAGACGAAGGTAAAGACTTCTCCATCCCATACGTTTTGGTTCGCCGCGGGAAGCTGGTAGCGGACTTCGAGCTTCTTCCGTTCGCCCGCATTCACGTTGAACCACGTGCCGAAAGCGGTCTTGCCGAGCGATTCCATCGCCCACGTTTGGTACGGCGAAAGGAAGACGCGCGTGAGCTCTATCTTGTCGAGCGCGGGATAGCGCTCATAGCCAGCCGCGCTGTAATCGAATTTGGACGATATTGTTTTCACGTCGTTTCCCTTGAGTGACACGAGCGATACGCCGGGGTTCGTGAAAATCTGGATGAAGTTCTTATTTGGCGCCTTCCACCAGGGATCCTTCTGCGCGTTTCCCATATGGGCGCGCTCGACGGTCAAATCGGTGAAAATGCCGGCATTCGTATCGAGGTCGATGCGCGCCTCAATGTTCTGCTCCATGAACAAATCCGTTTTCCCGCCGGCGACATTCGCGTTTACGACTGCCAGATAACTGCCGAAGAAATTGTTCGGAATGCCGTACAAACCCCCGTCGAGATTCCGCTCGGCGAAGAAATTTGCCATATCACGGTGCTTTGCATACAGCATGATGTCTTTCGATTCCAAATGGGTGAAAACCGCCTGCGCGAGAAGCCGCATATCGCCGCCTTCAAGGGTTTTCATTTTTTCCAAAAGCTTCGGGGCAAGTACCTTCAAAATGCGCTTCGGCTCGCCGGCAATCTTGTCGTTTCCGGCCTCAACCTCGCGCTGAATCACGTCGTGGAAATTCGCGCTCGTAATCGTCGTTTTGTACTCAGGCAATTCCATCGGCCCGGTCACATCGAGGATACTTTCAAAGGCGTACGTATTCATCGCAATCACGCCCTCGAAGGTCACCTGCTTCTCCGAATAAATCTTGGAATGCTCAAGGAAATAAAGCGTCGCTTCCGCCGTCGTCGGAAAATCGAAGAACCAATTCGCGTCCCGCGCCCCCCATTTACGCGTCATGGTTTTCAATTCCTGGGGCGGGACGACGTTTACCGCAAGCTGTCCGTCGGGATCGTAAATATCCCGCACGTCGATGTTTTTGAGCTGGCCGTTCTCAATCGTCACGTCGGCATAGCTCCCGGCGAACCCGCCTCCCGGACGCGCCTCCGCTGCGTTTTGAAACAGAACGATAAAATGTTTTTCGCCCGGCTCTTTCAAGGTCGCGATAAGCGCATCGAGGAATTTTTCGGTCGCCACCAGATCGGCGCTGTACTTCAGGTAATCATCGCCGAGAATCGAACCGAAACCGCCGACCGACGGGAAAACGTTCATGATGCGCGCCATGTCGTTCCGCGCGGATTGCACGTCCCCGCCCACCTCGCGGGTGCGGTCGCGAAGACGCTCAAGCGAAGCGATGAACGCCGAACCGTCCGTCTGAAAATATCGCGGGCCGTTTTCCTCGAGGTCCTTCAGGCTTTCCGCAAGCGTGATGAACTTTCCGTTTAAGTCGTCGACGGCCGTGAAAAGTCCCAAGCCCTGGCGCAAAACGGGAGCGACGGATCCCACGATGGAAATGAAAACGTTTCCATGCGTATCACCCAAAAAACTCTTAAATCCCGAAATTTCGTCTTCGTTCTTCCGGAGCGCGACCAGCGCATCGTCCGGCCGGAAATCGCGGAGGGCGTTTGCGGAATGGATGAAATTCTGCGCCACCGTTTCCGCGGTCTCTGAAGCCGCCTGTTTGGTCTCGCCGAACGAGGCCGCGAAGAAAGCCCCGGCAAGGACGACAAGGATACCGAGAACGACGGCGGCGCGCTTGCCGAATGCGGCAAAAAACGAAAATTCCCGCGGACCCTTTTTGGGAACCCGGGTGAGATTGATGGCATCGAAACGTGCATCATGCGTTCCGTGCGGTTTTCGAATGTCGGCAAGAATGCCGCCGGTATTCTTACGGGGAACTTTTTCAGGCATTACTGCCTCTTATTTTAGCCGATGCGCGGTATTTTGAAACACCTGGAGCGTGCGCTCGGCGGCGGCGCTCCACGTGAAACGCGCGACGTTTTCCTTCCCCCGCGCAACGAGTCGTGCGCGAAACTCGGCGTTTCGAAGCACCTCCCGCATGCCCTCCGCGATGGATTCCGCATTACGCTGGTCTACCATGCGCGCGCTTCCCGCAAGCGTCTCGCGGAAAACACCGCCTTCGGAAACAACAACCGGACACCCCAAGAGCTGGGCGTGGAGCGGCGGAAAGACAAAGCCTTCGAAAAAAGACGGATACGCGAAAAGCGAGGCGCGCCGGTACAACTCCTGCAATTCGGAGTCAGACGCATACCCCCACACCACGATATCCCTGCGATTTTTCGAGCGGGCGATGCGGTGAAGGATGGGCTTGTAAAGCCATCCGGGCTTGCCCACAATGACGAGCTTCATATCTTTCATCGCGGAATCATTTTTCAAAATTTCGAATGCGGCAACGAGGCCCTCGATGTTTTTCCGCGGCTCGAGCGTTCCCGTAAAAAGTACGAATGGATTCGTAAAATCTTTGACTCGCGACACGTCGCCCAGTCGGTCTTCGGGGATGCAGTCATGCGCTCCCGGGTACACGACCGTCACCTTCTCCTCCGGCAATTTCCAATGTTCAACCAAATCCCGCTTCGTCGTTTCCGAGACGGCAATGATATGGTCTGCCCGTTTCGCAAGGGTGCGGGGACGGGGCAGAGCGTGCCACAGCCGTTCCTTTAGGGAGAAATAGCCGGGAAAGCGCGAAAAAGCGAGATCGTGTATCGTCACCACATGCGGCGTACCGCGCGGAACGCTTATGGGGTGGATGTGCGGACTGAAAGCCAGTTCGACGCCGGGGATTCGAATCTTCGGAGCATTAAGCCATGCGGAAAAAAAATTAAGCGGGCGGTTGGGAATGTGCCAATTCACTTCGCGGACGCGGTCCTCCGGAAGCGAAAATCGCCGGATAAGCGATTCGGAAGATCTGAATGTATTTGAAAAAAGCACGTACTCGTGCGCCTCGGGATTTTTAAGAAGGTGCTCGACAATGTATTTCGTGTAAGTCGGAACGCCCGTAAGGTGCGTGGCATGCAACGTTCGAACATCGAGAAGTATTTTCATGCGTTCCTCAAGGGACTAAAAGCCGGAATTCTTCACGAGCGACATGAAGGCCTCTTTAAACGCCTCCTTCGAAAAACGTTCGCCGTCCCGCGCTATTTTCTTGCGGTCAAACCGCTTTGACTCGCATTCGCGCACCGCGCCGACGAGCGCGTCTTTGGTCTGTTCCTTGAAAAATATGCCGGTTTCGCCCGCGCGGACGATTTCGCATGATCCCCCGCGGGAGTATGCAATCACCGGGGTTCCGCATGCCTGCGCTTCCGCCGCAACGATGCCGAAATCCTCGATTTGGGGAAAGATGAACGCTTTCGCGCCCGCATAGAGCTTCCGGAGTTCCGCGTCCGAAACCGGCGGTACGAATTCCACATACCGCGGATTCGCAATCGCGCGTAATTTCTTCTCCTCAGGGCCGGTCCCCATGATTTTTAACGGCAGCTTCAATTCATTGAACGCCCGGATACCGATGTCAAAACGCTTGTAGTACAACAGCCGGCCCGCCATGAGGTAGTAATTGCCGGTCTCGTCGGTCGGGAGGCGCCTGAATGTGCCGGTTTCGACCGGCGGATGGATGACGTGCGCATCACGGCCGTAATACGCGCGGACTTTTTCGCGGATGTACGACGAGTTCGCGACAAAGACATTCACCTGGTTCGCCGCGCGCTTATCCCATCGTTGGAAAACCTCGGCGGCGGGCCGGCGAAACGAGCCTTTCACGAATGACGCCGGAGAAAACGGGAGGTCTTTCAGATAGTCGAGTTCCCAGGCATACCGGAGCGGACTGTGGCAGTACGAGATGTGGTATTTCCCCTCCACCGGAAAGCCTTTCGCATATCCGGCAGTCGAGGAAATGACGAGGTCGTACACGCCTTCGGAACGGACCGTTTTTGCCGCAAGCGGCATGAGCGGGATGAACATGCGGTGTTTCCGCCGGGCGAAATTAAAATCAAGCACGCTCGTCTTTTTCAAATTCCCCTGGAAACGGTAGCCGATGCGCTCGCCGTCGTACATCAGAGTGTATAGGTCGGCAGCCGGAAAAAGTTCCAAAAAAACTTCGAGCACCCGCTCGGCACCGCCGTATTGGTTCAAATAATCATGGAGTATCGCAACGCGCATGGGCCAAAGATAGACCCATAGTACGCTCAAACGCCGGTAGGGTCAAAAAGAAAAACCGCGACGGTGCGCCATAAAATTTTCATGTCGAGCCAAAGCGACCGGTGCTTCAAGTACCATTCGTCATATTCAAGCTCGCGCTCGAACGAAAGCGCCGATGCGCCCATCACTTGGGACAACCCCGTGGCTCCGGCGCGCGCCAGCGGCACCTTCGCGTACTTCTCTGGATAAGCCGCCACCTCCCGGGGCTCGTGCGGGCGCGGGCCGACGAGCGCGAGCGAGCCGGCGATGACGTTTAAAAGCTGGGGTAATTCATCCACGCGCACTTTGCGGAAAAATTTGCCTGTTTTTAAAAGCCGCGGATCGTTTTTCATCTTAAAAAGGGGGCCGTCATGCCGCTCGTTCTGCGGCGCGAGGGACTCCTTCATGGCATGCGCCCCGCGCACCATTGAACGGAATTTGATGACGCGCATCACGCGCCCTTCGCTCACGCGCTCGAGGCGGATGAATACCGGAAAGCCGTCCTCAAAGAGGATAGCGAGCGCGATAACGGGCCACAACGGCAAAGAAACTGCGAGGATGGAAAAAGATACCGCAATATCGAAGATGCGCTTGGATACGGGATACGTTGTCATGCGAGCGGTTTTCCCCACACATACGTATATTTCACCGGCGGCTGCTTGAGCGTGCCTTTAAACAGGCGCGTATTGAGACCGCGCCAATCCACTTTTTTAAGACCCATTTTGCGGTTGAAGCGATTTACCCAGACCGCCCTGCGCTGGGTTTCCCCCGCGATCCCTTTCGCTCCGTTCCGCACGGCTTTTTTTTCGATCGTCTCGAAAAGCTTCGTCGCCACTCCCCGCCGATAATAACGCGGGGCGACAATCAGCATGGAAATCCAGGCTATTCCGTTGCGCTTGAGCCGCCAATCGGCATACCCGGCGATATTTCCGCGGACCAGCGCGACTATGCCGTTTGCATAATCAATCTCACCTTCCGCGAAGGTGCCGATTCCCCCATGGAATTTGATATATCGGTCTGAATACGCCTTCCGATAAATCGGCACATCCGAGTTTAAAACCGCGACAATTTTTTTCGCTTCCGATTTTTTCGGCTTGCGGACGGCAATCTCCATAGGTTTAGAGGATTGCTACCGCAAATTCTCCCTTCGGGTTGGCGGAAAAATGACTCCCCGCCGCCCGCACCGTTCCGCGGAAGATCTCTTCGTGCAACTTGGTGAGCTCGCGGCCGACGACCAGCTCCGCCTCAGCCCCGAAATTTTTTTCGATCTGTTCAAACGTTTTAAGGATGCGATGCGGCGATTCGAACATCACGACGGGACGAACGGGATTCTCTTTCGCCTCGCGGAAAAAGGTTTCGCGTCCTTTCTTATGGGGAGGGTAGCCGAGAAAGAGAAACTGGTTTGCATGGATACCGGCAACGGAGAGAAGCGCGGTGACCGCAGAAGGCCCTGGCACGGGCGTAATGGCGATTTCCGGAGCGCGTTCGCTCACGTACCTCACAAGCTTCGCGGCCGGGTCGGCGATGCCGGGTGTGCCTGCGTCGCTCACGAACGCGACGGACTTCCCCGCCGAAAGGTCTTCAAGCGTCCGCGCAAAAAGGACTTCGCCCGCATATTCGTCGCAACGAAAAAGCTTCTGCTTCGCCCCCAAATGATTCAGGAGCTTCTGAGTCACTCGCGTATCTTCGGCGAGGATATATGCGACCTCCCTCAACGTCCGCGCCGCGCGAACGGTCACATCCTCCAAATTCCCAATTGGGGTCGCCACGATAAAAAGCGTTCCGGTATCTGTTTTCATATCAGGGATTTTTTTCATTTTCCGGAGCACTCAATATCTCTTCACGCAATGCATCCCGTACCGTAGCGTCATCGGCTGCAAAATAATCGTGGATTTTCTTATTGATGCCCCCTTCTTTGCCCTCGTACGGCTGAATACGATCGAGGACCCTCAAGGAGTTTTTGCCGAATAAATCCTCAATCGCCCGAAGATACTCCATCTTAATCTTTCCCTCAAAATAGGCTCGTTCCATCTCCCTCCACAACACGTCCTTCTCCAGGTTCATGCGCGCGCTCAAACCTTCCAAAACTCTCTCGATGATCCCAATAGCCGAAATCCATTCATCTAAGGCATATTTCTTGCCAACCATATATGCTTCTAAATCGGGAAGATGGAAAAAAACATCATGCGCTATTTTCTCCACCATAATTTCATTTAATCCTATAAAAAAAGGACTTGCCTTATTTGCGCTGTAAAACGAAAAGCCCACCTTTTCTCCGTAGAAATTTTCGGGCTCCCCCAGCTCATTTTTGCCTATTGCGAAACTTGCGTACCCGGCCGCATGGACCATTTCATGGATGATATTTTTATAAAAACTCGAATCGTAATTCTTCTCGCGGGGATATCTCATTAAAATCCTTTCACCATTTGCTACATCCCACCGCCCTTGGATCGTGCCACCCGAATAGTCACCGCTCAAGGAATCAAAAATTTCATCGGGCAAAAAATGCACCTTCTCCGCAGTGTACGTAAAGCGAGAATCCGCATTGCAAGCCTCTATCTCTTTTTGCAATGACGTCTCGACAGAACGTATGAATTCTTCCTCAAGCGGCGTTTTATCTATTTCGCCGGGAATGCGCTCACGCGCTTTACGCTCCTGCTCCTCTAAGAAAGTATCTAATTTTTTGGCATCGTCCTCCTCAGTATTCAAACTGGGAATTTCATTGAAATTTTCAGGCATATTATCCCTTTCGTTGTATCGCTTTCATGACGGCATCGCAAATCGCGGCGGAGGTGATGCCGTATTTTTCATATAATTCCTTCGGCGAGCCGGATTCGCCGAACGAATCCCGCATCCCCACGAATTCGACGGGAACGGGAAATTTCTGCGCGAGCCATTCGGCAATAACGCTTCCCATCCCGCCGGCAATCTGGTGATCCTCGACGGTAACGACGCATCCCGCCTTTTTCGCCGCCGAGAGAACCGCTTTCCCGTCAAAGGGCTTTATGGATGAAATATTGAGCACCACCGTGCGGACCCCGTCCGCCTCCAAATCCGCCGCCGCCGCGAGCGCGGCAGAGAGAGCAATGCCAGTTGCGCAAATTGCCGCATGCGGCCGTTCGGAAATCCAAAACGCTTCGATGGTACCCGGCGTGAACGGCGTTTTTTCGGTCGTGATGCACGGGCTTTTTTCGCGGGCAAGGCGCAGATATGCGGGGCCGTCGAGATGCGCGACCGCACGGGCCGCCTTGCGCGCCTCTTCCGCGTCGCACGGGGAAAAAACGCTCATGTTCGGGATGACGCGCATAAGCGCAATGTCTTCAAGCGCCTGATGCGTCGCTCCGTCCGGCCCGACGGACAATCCCGCATGGCTCCCCACAAGCTTCACGTTCGCATTGTTATAGGCAATCACCGTACGAATTTGCTCCCAGGTACGCCCCGGTGAAAATGCCGCATAGGAGGCGGCATAGGGAATTTTCCCCGAAACCGCAAGGCCGGAAGCGATCGTTACGAGATTTTGTTCCGCGACGCCGAGCTCGAAAAATCGTTCGGGGAATTCGCGCGCGAACGCTTCCATTCGCGTCGATTCCGTGAGGTCGGCGGTAAGGCCGACGACGCGTTCATTCGCCCGCGCGACCTCAAGGAAACCGTCGCCGAAACCGTCGCGTATCGGGCGCTCCTTCGAGGAACGCCATTCGGGATTCAAGTGAAGTTCCGGATTTAACATGTTAGTCGAGGTCGGATGATATTTTTCCGCGCAGGGTGCGCAATTCGCGGAGCGCTTTTGCGGCTTCTTCGCGCGAGGGCGCTTTTCCGTGCCAAAGATAGTTCCGCTCCATGAAGCTGACGCCCTTCCCTGGAATGGTTTTTGCGATGATTGCCGTCGGCCGTTCGTGCATCACTTCCGCCTCGCGGACGGCACCGATGAGGCTCCGGACGTCGTTCCCGTCGGTCTCGACGGCGTGCCATTTGAAGGCCTCGTATTTTTCCTTCAACGATTCGAGCGGCATCACCCGTTCGGTCGTCCCGTCTATCTGGATGAAATTCCGATCGACGATGACGGTGAGGTTCGACAGCCGGTATTTGGCGGCGGCCATAACGGCTTCCCAATGATTCCCCTCGTTGTGCTCGCCGTCGGAGGTAAGGCAATAGACGCGCCACGGCGCGCCGTTGAGACGCGCCGCGAGCGCCATGCCGACCGCCTGCGCAAGGCCGGAACCCAAGGGCCCCGATGTCGTCTCCACGCCCGGCAGGCTTCCGCGGTGCGGATGCCCCTGGAGCGGCGAACCGACCGCCCGCAAGCTCTTCAGTTTCTCGATTGGGAAATACCCTGCGAGGGCGAGGGCGGCATATTGCGCCGGGCAAATATGCCCGGCGGAAAGCACGAAGCGGTCGCGGGCATCCCATTGTGGCCGTTTCGGGTTGTGGCGGAGAATGTGGAAATAGAGCGCCGAAAAAATATCAGCCGTTCCGAGCGAACCGGCGGCATGCCCGGAACCGGCGCGCAACAGCATCTCAATCACATGCTCGCGGATCTTTTCGGCGGACGCTTCAAGGCTCCGCAATTTTTTCTCGGTAAGCGCTTCCATTTTTTATATCTTAACAGGTTTTGCGCCGTCAGGCTTCCACGAGCGCGCGATACCGGCCCGCAAAATTATCCGCATCGAAAAGATACGAACCCGAAACAAGCACGGATGCGCCTGCCCGCTTCACACGCACCGCGGTTTCCGCGTTCAATCCGCCGTCCACCTCGATGACCGCCGACGGGACCGCGCGGCGTATCTCTTCGATCGTCTCAAGCGAATGCTCCCGGAACGTCTGCCCCGAAAAACCGGGAGGGACGGCAAGGACGAGCGCATATCCGCAAATGGCGATATAGGGAATGGCGTATTCGGGATCGGTTTCCGGCAGGAGGGCGGCGCCAAGTTCGGCGCGGGGATGCCTCCGTTTAAACGCAAAAAAGAATTCGGCGAACTCCTTGAGCGGCATCTTCTCCACGTGCATGACGACGCGCCGCGCACCGGCGGCAATCCAGCTTTCGGCAAAGGACCGGGGGTCTTCCACCATCAGATGCGCTTCAATAAAAAAATCCTTGGCGAAACGCTCGAAGCGGGATGCGTCGCTGGGCGACGGGAAAAGCGAGGCGGGCGAAAATTTTCCGTCCGAAACGTCCACGTGCGCGTGCGTGATATGCAGATTTTTGAGCGTTGCGAATCGGGATTCGATAATCGAAAAATCGGGCGAATTGAAAGCGGGAATGACCGGCAAAATGCGCGGTGATCGGGCGCGGCGGAGAAAAGGGAGGAAATCAGCCCACATCTTTCATGGTTTCTTCCTCGATGCGGTCGATATGCTGGATACGCTCCGCATGCTTCGGCTCATGGGAAAAAGGCGTCTCAAGCCAGGTAACGAGAATTTTCTTTGCGGTCTCAAGGGGGGTGTAATCGGCGGCAAGGACCAGCACATTCGTGTCGTCGTCGTTCCGCACGTCGAACGCATGGTTCGGATTCATGACCACGGACGCGCGGATGCTTTTGAATTTATTCGCCGCGATTTCCATGCCGGCTCCCGAACCGCAAATAAGGATGCCGCGGGAATTTACGTAATTCGAAATGACTTTTTGGGCGACGGCGCGCGCGAAAACGGGATATGCGTCCCCTTCCTCGCGCCGGAGATTTCCGCAATCCTCGACTTGGTATCCCTTCTCGGAAAGGAACCGCTTCAGCCCTTCTTTCAATTCATAGCCCCGATGGTCGGCGCCGATATAGAGAACCATGTATTCATTATAATGTTTTTCATAAAAAATATTGACGAAACGCCCCATCGCGCTTATAGATAAGGCAGAATCTAAATAATTTAACGGAGGAAGGCCTATGCCCACCAAGGCAACATCGCTCGCACACACCGTGAACGCTCTCATAAAAGAATCGGAGGCGCTCGCAGCCGAAAAAGAAGTGACCATCACGCAGCATTCGCTTTTGGATGCATCAAAAACCGTCATGGTAAAAAGCGTGAACGGTTCGCTCTATCATTCCTTGAAAGATTCGCTTACCGCTTCCCTCGCTTCAGCTCCGCGCGGAGGCGCGATAGCGATAAAAGTCTTCCCGCGGAAAGGAAAGGCCTGCATCATCGTGAGCGACGACGGGGCGCACGCCTCAGACAAACGCATCCAAAAGATATGCGAAGACGCCGAAAAACGCGGCGTTGACCTGAAAATCTCGCGCGTGGACGGGCGCGGAACCAATTATCTTTTCACCTGCGAAATACACGCAACAAAACCCCGCATATAACGGGGTTTTTATTTGCCTTCCCGCTCCCGCACGGTACAATGGGCGCATGTTCGATAAATTAAAACAATTGAAGGAACTTCAGGAATTGCAGAAAAAGATAAAGAGCGAAACGCTGGAGCACGAGGAATCGGGCGTGCGGGTGAAGATGAACGGGGCGTTTGAAGTGCTTGAGCTCGCCTTAAACCCCGACCTCGCCCTGCCCGCCCAGGAAGAAGCGGTAAAACGGGCGATAAACGCCGCGCGCGAGAAGATCCAGCGCCATTTGGCGAAGAATTTCGCCGGCAACCTGTTTTAGTTGCCATTCAGAACAAAGAAATTACACTGAAGAAAAAGGTCGCAGGCAGAACTAAACACAATGGAAAAACCAGGATTTCAAAACAACAACGAATATGCCGGGCGGGCGGACAATCGTCCCGTCATCGGCAGTTCGGAGATGGGCGATGAAGCGATACTCGAAAGCGACGAGACCCGGCTGAAGGAAGCGGAGGAAAAATCAAAGACCCCCTCTGAGCAGATGACGGATGCAAAGGTATCGCGATTCCCCTACGAAAGCGTCCCGGGCGAATGGTTCTTCGACATGGATCTCATTAACGAGCTTCCGGACGAAACCGACCAGGTAAACCAGATGGACCTCAAAGCGACCGTCGCGGTCTTGAAACAGCGCTTTGGAAACGGCATGGTGAAGCTTTCAAAAGCGGAATTTGACGCTCTTGATGAAGACGAGAAACGACTCATCATGAATCTGAACTCGGCGACGAAATTACGTCAGCAAAAAACAGAGAAACAAACGGAAGAAAAGCCTCCTGCAAGCGAACCGAAGATAGCCGCCTAAATTTTTCCGGAAAAACAAAAGCCGCCCGTTGTGGGCGGTTTTTTGATAGGTTTCAATTTGCTGCCATCTGAGGTTCATTCATTTAAAGAAATTGCCGCATTTTTTCCTCCTTCAGGATTTTTTTATCGGTTTATATTTATCTCTCTGCGCGTGATGGGCGGAGTTGCACCCAATTTTCTCCCTACAACGACCCAGGCCGTTGCGAATAACCGATCTCTCAAGTTACTGTTTTAATTATAACATAAACCTCTAATTTGTCAATAGGCTTAAAACCGCCTTCAAATCAGGGGGTAAATCGGCCTGGATGGATACGCGCTTCCCCGTAGGACTCTGAAATTCCACCTTTTCGGCATGGAGAAACTGCCGCGCGAGGCCGAATGGATTTTTCCGCTTCATATACAGCGGGTCCCCCACGAGGCCGTGGCCGATATGCGCCATATGCACGCGGATCTGGTGCGTCCGTCCCGTTTTCGGATAGACGTAGAGAAGCGAGAAATCTTCTCCTTCGTACGTGAAATGCCGCATAGTCTCGTATTCGGTATGCGCGGGCTTTACCATCTTCATATTCTTCGCAAGCACGCTCCGGCGCACGCTTCCGGACCTCAAGCCGATCGGCGCATCAACGATCCCCCGTTCCTTCGTCTTTCCCCATACGAGCGCGAGATAGGTTTTCCGCACCCGTCCTTCCTGGAAGCATTTCTTCAAATACTCGAATGCAGGCTGATTGCGCGCGAAGAGAATGACACCCGAGGTGTCCTTGTCGAGGCGATGCACGACGCCGGGACGAAGCGAAGGCTCATCCCCCACCTTCCGGATTTCGGGGTATTTTTCCGCCACGAGGTCGGCAAGCGTCGCTCCTTCCGAATGCGGCGTGCGGTGCGTCAAAACGCCCGCGGGCTTCCCGACCGCGACAAAATCTTTTTCGGCATGGAGCACGATGAGCGCTCCTGTTTTCTTTGTATGTTCTTCTTTCAACGTTCTGTCTTCTATTCCCCGTAGAGACGGATGAGTTCGTTGAACTTTGAAACGCGCTCGCGGGCCGGCGCGCCGATCTTCACGCCATCAGCGGCGGATGCGCGGGCAAGCGAAATGATGAACGCATCCTCGGTCTCGCCGGAACGGTGCGAAACGATAACGCGGACGCCCTTCGCGCGCGCTTCGGTGATCGCATCACAGCTTTCAGAGACCGTGCCAATCTGGTTAGGCTTCACGATAACGCCCCCGATGGCCTTCCGTTCGCCGAGCATGCGGATGCGCGATGGGTCCGTGGTGGTCAGGTCGTCGGCAACGACCCACTTTTCTTTCAAGCGCTTTTGGAGCAAGGCGAACGCTTCGTCCTCGTTCTCCGCAAAGGGATCCTCGATGGAACACAGGTGCTTCGACCGCTTGAACCACGAAGCATACTCTTCAAGGAGCGCGGAAGACGCATATGCCTTCCCGCCGAGCTTGTACTTTCCTTTGCCGGATGAAAATTCGGTAGCGGCCGCGTCGAGCGCAATGGAGCATTTCTTTCCGATTTTTTTCGCGGTGATGAGCTTCCCCAGGATTTCAATGGGTTCGAAATTGTCCTTGAAAGAGACATCGTAACCCCCCTCATCCCCGATTGGCAACGCCCCTTTCGCTCGCTTCTTCAAAAGTTTCCCAAGCTCTTCGTAGAGCGATATCAAAAGCCGCACGTCGTCCGCATAATTCTTGCCGGGGCGGACGACCAGCATGTATTCCTGGATATCGAGGCCGTTTGATGCGTGTGCGCCTCCGTTTATGAGGTTTGAAAAAAGCGACGGACGGCGCGCATCGTTCGCGGTGGGGAAAAATTCCCGGCGCAAGAGGAGCCACAGCGAAATCCCTTTTTCAGCGGCGCGGGCGCGGGCAAAAGCGATGGAGACGGCAAGCATGGCATTCCCCCCAAGTTTCGTCTTGCGTTCCGTCCCGTCCAGGGCGCGCAAAGCTTCGTCGAACTCCCGTACGGAGGAGAATTCCTTTTCAGCAAGCGCCTTCCGGATGAGCGCCACGCTTTTCTTGGCGGCCGGATAGGGAAAAACCTCCGCCTCCCGCGAGCCGGTGCTTTTCCCCGCCGGTACGGCTCCCGTGAAAATCCCCTTCCCCGTGTGAAGCGCGGCTTCGATGGTCGAGCGACCCCGCGAATCGAATATTTCCCGCAATTCCAATTCCTTTATCGTCATAGATGCTAACAGTGTACCGTATTTTCCAAATTTCCGCCGAGAAAGCCCTTCACGTTCCGGATGGTGGTCGCGAGTATCCGCTCAAGCGCTTCCTGGGAATTAAAAGCGTTATGCGGGGTAACGAGCACGTTCGGCATGCGCATCAGGATATGGTTTTCCATCACCGTCTTCAATTCCCCTTCGGCGACCTTCTCTTTCTTCAAAAAAGCCATTTCGTCGCGCATGTCGCCTTCTTCCTCAAGCACGTCAAGGGCCGCACCCTTCAAAATGCCGCGCTGGAGCGCGTAGACGAGCGCGTCGGTTTCGACGAGCGGTCCGCGGGCGGTGTTTACGAGGTACGCGCCCCGCTTGATGAGGTCCGCATTTTGCATGTTGATGATATGCCGCGTTTCAGCCGTAAGCGGGGCGTGGAGCGAGATAATATCCGATTGTTTCAACAGCTCCTCGAATGGCGCATACGAGATCCCCGCCTCGGCGGCGAATTTCATGTCCGGATGGATATCGAAGGCAAGCACGTTCATCCCAAAGCCTTTCGCGATACGGACGGCCTCCTTCCCGATGCGTCCCGTGCCGATGACGCCGAGCGTCTTGCCTTTCAGGTCCGTCCCGCGGAATCCTTTGAAGTCGAACGAATCCTTCTCCTTCACCGCGTCTATGGCGTCGTATATCTTCCGCGTGAGATTCAAGATGAGGCCGAAAGCGAATTCTGCGACGGTATTGTCGCCGTAGCCCGGCACGTAGGAGACGGCAATGCCGCGCTCCTTGCATGCCTCGAGGTCGATGTGGTCATAGCCCGTGCACCGCGCCGAAATGAATTTCAACTTCGGAAACCGCAGAAGCGTCGCTTTGTCGAGCTTCGAATTCACAAAAACGGAAATCGCGTCGAATGATACGTCCTCGCCAAAATATTCATGGAGCGGGAGCGGCGAGAAGAAAAGCTCGTGGCCGGGAAACTCCTTTTGGAGGGCTCCCGCTTCCCACCCTTCAAGCTCAAAAAAGGCCAATTTCATTGGATATATTCATGATACTACAAAAGAAAAACCCCGCATGCGCGGGGTTCATAATACATATTCCCTATTCTTCCTGTAGGCTTTTTGCAGCTACATTGATGAGTTCATAGAGTTTTTCGCCAGAATCGTATTTCCTTCCCTCCTCAAGAATATCGCGGTATTTTCCGCAGTACTTCCTTATTGCCCATTTTTTTCTGGACAGTGAGAATTGGACGGATGAACGAAGGTTGTGCAATACATCAACCATTTTTAACCAGCAAGCCTTCCTATCTTTGAGTAGGCGGGCAATGTAAAATTCCATTGCTTCCTCCTTCGAAAGAAAACGAAGATTATCAACTTCTGGCTTTATCAAAGCAAGTCCTCGCTGAGCTATATCCTCGCCGAAAATTTTTGAAACACGTCCCTTATAGACTGCTTCAAATTTTTCATAGGGCAATTCCTTGATGTTCCCAAACAAGCCAACATCTTCGCCGACATCATGTATGAATATAGCTATTAAGGCGTCGCGGTCGACGACTTTGAGCTCATCCAACACGATAAGGCACATTTCTCGGGGGTGCTCAAAATATCTCGGACCCACTTCCCTAAAATGGCCTCGATGCGCATATTTGCTGAGATCATACGCAAACATGATGGATTCCCTATCATTTTCCGAAAAGGAACGCTCCAGGCGGCAAACAAAAGCCCGACGGTTTTCTTGTGAATTCATTTCATACCTCATTTCTAATTTACTGTTTTTATAATACATCTTTTTTTCTTTTTTGTCAATACATTTGGCTACCGCAAGGATTACCACGGTTCATTCGATTCAGGGGAATAGTCGGGCGTCGGACATGCAGCGCTTTCTCCATACATCTCTCTCAAGGCGTCCTGCTTTTCTGCCAAATATCCCTCCCATGCGAATTCTCCCGGGACTTCTTTGACTGAAACCATGCGTGCACCCTTCCCGCGTACGCCGGTTACCGTTGCGAGGCCACCGGCGAAATCGTCAGCGCCATGCGAAAGATATAAAGCCCCCTCAATGTATATCTTGTCGCCAACCCTGGGGATGAAGATATCCTTCTTAGCAAGCGTCTGGCATACCGCTTCGATAAGGGAATGGACGCAGAGTCCCGACTCCCCTATGAATCGTTTGAAGCCAGTTTCGCTTACGTAATCTGCCTCATTGAATATTTTTTCTCCGAGCTCCGCAAAGAAGCTTAAGAACGCCTTCTTCGTATCTTCTTCTATTTTGAATTCCTTGCTTCCTTTTTTACGACGGAGCTGGATAACCTGCACCTCCCAATGCGACTTCTTATCGAGGCTATCCTTATACAGTAGGTGGCAAAAAATTCTTTTACCGCACTCATCACATACGTCCTGCGAAGAATTGAATTCATAGCAAAACTCGTATGCGCTGTAATACTCGAGGCATTGTGAACATAGGCGAGTCAGGTTTTCATATCCCGTGAAGAAATTGATCTTACCAAGCCGTCTCATTTTGGACTTCCTTTCCATATTGATTTTTTAATTTTCTCTCGCCGTTCTTGCGGCGAGCGTTCCCGATCCCTTCTTCGGGAAGCGGTCGGAAACGCTCAGCACAAAAACAAAAAAGCGGCCAGGAAAAATCTCACCGAAAACATTGCTGAAGCTTTGTTTTCAGAGTGAGACCTCCCAACCGCTTGTGGCAGTTAGTATCAATAAACCCATACGGTGCGAGCGCAGATCTCCCGCTCGACCTTACCTTCACTGAAGGAGGGATTTATTGGCCGTTTGTTGTGCAAACTGGCGCTAGCTTTTGAAAATACGTTCGCTTTCTATCGTTACGAGATAACTATAGCACACGAATGCGAGTTGTCAACGAAGCCTTTCCTCGGCACCGCGAATAGCCTAGACTGGAAATGCCTGCCATCATGCTCCCGAAAGACCAATATCTCGCGGAACTCGCGGCGCGGAAAGAAACGAATAAAAACCGCGTTTCGCGGAAATTCCAGTCCACCGGCCTCGCAATCGCCGACCTCCTTGAGGACCGGGACCATAAGGCGCTCTACATTCGTCTTGCGAAAGCTCATGACGAAGAAAAGCTTATGTCGCTCGCCAAAGACATCGCGGACAACAAGCGGGTCAAAAACCGCGGGGCATACTTCATGCAGGTTTTGAAACAAATGAAAGAAGACAAGAAAATATAATTATGTTTGAAGCATCAGGCCATATATTCTGCATACTCGATAAAAAGGAGGAGAAATTCCTGCGTACGAAGACGAAGGACGTTCCCCTTGCCGAGCTGAAGAACAAGGAAACCGTGAAAGAACTCCGCAAAGCGCTCGATGACATGCGCCGGCTGATGGTAAAAGCCGAAGGTGTCGGGCTTTCTGCGAACCAGGCGGGCATGCCGTACCGCTTTTTTATCGCGCGCACCATGGACCGGAACGGCAAATGGAAACACTACGCCGTGATAAATCCCCGCATCGTGAAGAAATCAAAGGAAGCGGCGACCTCGGAGGAAGGATGCTTGAGCATCCCCTTCACCTTCGGTCCGGTCGAACGCCCGGCGGAAGTGACAATTGAGTACGTGAACGTACTTGGAAAGCCGCAAAAGACCGCTGCGCGCGGCTTACTTGCCCGCATCTGCCAGCACGAGATCGACCATTTGGACGGGGTTCTCTTTACCGATCGCGCAAAATACGTCGAGGACATACGCGACGCGCAGAAAGGCACTTCGATCTGATGGATTTCGTTTTTTTCGGCACCCCGCGTTTCGCGGAAATATTCCTTTCCGAACTTTTGGAAAAAGGCCTCCGGCCGAAGGCAGTTGTAACGAACCCCGACCGTCCCGTCGGAAGGAAGAAGGAACTCACGCCTCCTCCAATAAAAATTCTTGCCGAAAAAGCGGGGATTCCTGTTTATCAGCCTTCCAAGCTTCTCCGCGACGATCTGCCGGATGCGAAACTCGGGGTGCTTGCGGCCTATGGCTCCATCGTTCCCCAATCGATCATCGATTCATTTCCCAAGGGCATTATCTGCATTCACCCCTCCCTTTTGCCGAAGTACCGCGGCGCAACCCCCATCCAGACCGCGATTTTAAATGAAGAGCGTGAAACGGGAACGACACTTTTTCTCCTTGATAAATTTGTCGACCACGGTCCCCTCCTCGCGCAAGAAAAAGCTGAAATCGGCACCGGCGAAACTTACCTCTCCCTCGAAACAAAGCTCGCGCGCTTGAGCGCGAAGCTCTTTTCAGAAATCGCCGAAGGATACGTTTCGGGAAAAGTTGCTCCCGTTCCCCAAAATGAAGCAGGCGCCACGCTCACGAAGAAATTTTCGCGGGAAGACGCGTTCGTCCCCGCAGATGAGTTGAAAAACGCGTGCGAAGGAATTGGCGGCGCCCCCATCTATGCGAAAATCCGCGCTTTGAACCCCGAACCCGGCGCATGGACGCGCATCCATGAAAAAGAGATAAAGCTCCTCGAGGCAGAAATGAAAGACGACAAGTTAGTTTTGAAGGTTGTCCAGCCGGAAGGAAAAAAGCCTTATTCCCTGAACTCAAGTTCGTCCATTTTCTGAATCCCCGCCGCGTTGAGCGTGCCTGCGGGAAATTCAAAGACGTTTTCCCAAAAGGGATTCCAAAAGTAAAACTTCCCCGCCGGAAGGTTTTTTTTGATTGCGCGCACCCTGAGCGCCTTGTCGGCGACGAGCACGTCTATCGGAAACCGGAGCCCCATCGTGTGGATTCCCCAGCGGGTCTTCATATGGACCGCGTATGGAGTGAGCGCGCCCAAAAGCCCGCGGACCTTTTCCGCTGGAGTTTTCAAAAGGACTACATCGTCAATCGGCGTACCGGTTTTTTTTCTCCAAAGTGTCATCTCGATATCTCGACGAGCTTCTGTTTGCCCCGGCCACCCTTTACGATACTCACCGCAGTTCGGGAAACGCCAAAATGCTTCGCGATAAGACCGATTGCTTCGCTGTTTGCCTTTCCCTCCAATGCAGGAGACTTTACCAAAATGCGGAAATCTCCGTTCTCCAGGCGGAGCACTTCGCTTTTTCGGGAATTCGGTTTTACAACAACCGCGAATTTCACTTCCGCTTCTTTTTTTCGACGGCGTAGACGCGCTCCGTGGTCGTTACCACCGTATCGGGGTTCAGGGACATGGACTCGATTCCCTCGCGCACGAGAAACTCGGCGAACGCGGGGATGTCGGAAGGTCCTTGGCCGCAAATGCCGATATATTTCTTTCGGGCGCGACACATCTTAATGACATGGGAGATGAGATCTTTCACCGCGAGGTGCGTCTCATTTGCGATGCCGCGGATCATGGCATTTCCGTCCCGGTCGATGCCGAGCGTGAGCTGGGTAAGGTCGTTTGAGCCGATGGACATGCCGTCGAAAACTTCGAGGAAATCTTCGGCGCGCACGACATTCGACGGGATTTCGCACATCACATACACCTTGAGCGTCTTGTCCTTCTTGCGGTCGAGGCCATTTTTCTTCATCACCTCAAGCACCTTTTTGCCTTCCTCGGCGGTACGGCAGAAAGGCACCATCGGGACAAGGTTCGTAAGGCCCATGTCCTCGCGGACTTTTTTGATAGCCTTGCATTCAAGCGCGAATGCGGGTGCGAAGAGCGGATTGTAGTATCGCGATGCGCCGCGCCAGCCGATCATCGGGTTTTCTTCTTTCGGCTCGTAGATCTCCCCGCCCAAAAGCGTGCGGTATTCGTTCGTCTTGAAGTCCGAAAAACGGACGATCACCTTTTTCGGATAAAAGGCCGCCGCGATCTTTCCGAGGCCGTACGCGAGGCGGTCAACGTAAAAATCGGTCTTCACCGCATAGCCGCGGGTGCGCCGTTCGATCTCCGCCGCGATCCCGGGATATTTCTTCGCGACTTCCTTGAATTCGATGAGCGCCATGGGATGGATGCCGATGGCGGAGGCAATGACGAACTCCTCGCGGGCGAGGCCTACGCCGTCGTTCGGCAGGAAGGATTTCTCAAACGCCGTATCGGGCGTCGCGATATTCATCATGATCTTCGTCTTCGGCCGCTTGAGGCGCTTCATATCGTGCTCGATGACTTTGAATTTCAAAATTCCCTGATACACGAGCCCCTCGGCTCCGGAGACGTCCACCGTCACCTTGTCGCCGGTCGCGATGCGTTTCGTGGCATTTTCAGTGCCGACGACGCACGGGATGCCGAGTTCTCGCGAAACGATGGCGGCATGCGATGTGCGGCCGCCTTTGTTCGTCACAATCGCGGAAGCGATCTTCATGATGGGTTCCCAATCCGGGTCCGTCATATCCGTCACGAGCACTTCTCCCTTCTTGAAGGAATGGATGTTTTTCGCGTCCATGATGACGCGGGCGGAACCTGCCGCAATCTTATTGCCCACCGAGGCACCCTTCGTGATGAGCTTGCCGCTTCCCTGCAAGACATACTCGCGAACCTTGGAATAATCGCGCTCGGCATGGATCGTTTCGGGACGGGCCTGCACGATAAAAAGCTCTCCCGTCGCCCCGTCTTTCGCCCATTCCATATCCATCGGCGTCCATACCTTCCGTTTCTTCGAATAGTGTGCCTCGATTTCCATGCCCCACTTGGCGAGGATCAGGATTTCCTTGTCGGAAATGACAAACGATGAAAATTCCTGCTCGGTCGTCTTTTGGAGCTTGATGTTCCGAATGCCCCCGCGATTCGAGGCATAGACGAATTTCCGGTTTTTCACGCCCAGTTTTTTGGAAATGATCGGATTCTTCGCCGTGCCCCACGTTCCCTTGAATACGAGAAATTCATCCGGCGTCACCTCTCCCTGCACAATGAGCTCACCCAGCCCCCACGCGCCGTTTATGAGAACGGTGTCCTTGAAACCCGACTCGGTGTCGAGCGTAAACATGACGCCGGAACAGCCGAGATCGCTCCGCACCATTTTCTGCACGCCGACCGAAAGCGCGATTTTGAAATGGTCGAACCCCTTGTCGACGCGATAGGAAATGGCCCGGTCGGTAAAGAGCGACGCCATGGCGGCCCGCACGGCTTCCAGCAGTTCTTTTTCCCCTTTGATGTTCAAATAGGTCTCGTGCTCGCCTGCAAAACTCGCGCCGGGGAGGTCTTCCGCAGTCGCAGATGAACGCACGGCAACATCCACCGCCTTTGTCTTCCCCTTGGAGTGGCGCTTGCTGAATGCCGCGTATTCCCGGACGATCTCTTCCTTCAATTCACTCGGCATCTCCGTGTGCTTGATCTTTTCCCGCACCGCCTCCGCACGGCGGGCGAGGTCGTGCAGGTTCTTCGTGTTCAAACCCGTGAGTGTCGTCTTGATAAACTGCTTCAGCCCCGTCTTTTCGAGGAAATACCTATAGGCATACGCGGTGACCACAAAGCCGGTCGGCACGCGCACCCCGCGCTTCCCGAGCTCCACGATCATTTCCCCGAGCGACGCATTTTTCCCCCCGACGAGCCCAACGTCCTTGATACCCACCTCTTCGAAGCGAAGGGTGAACTTCTTGTCTTTTGCCATATGGCTTTATCTTAGCTTAATTCAACCAGAAACAAAAAAGAGACTATCTCAAATGACACCCTGATTTTTCACTAAGCTCCCTAAAGGAAAGCTCCCCCACTTCCCGCATGCCCCCGGGAAATTCCCACGTGGGGAATCCGCGGATGTCTTTTGCCTTGCACGCCTTCTGTTCCTTCATGCACTCAACGTAGTTCACAAACCGGAAGGAATCGCCGAAAGCCAACCGTTGGTTTTCGCAGTGCGAGCACCAATCCGCTCCGTACATCACGACCCCCTTCTCCGTAAGGCACCGCGCAAATCCCTCATAATCGCGCGGGACGGCGGATTGCGAGCGTTCGAAATTCCAATACGCCACCGCTCCGAAAAGAACCGCCGCGGCAAGAGCGGCGGAAATAATCCAGATACGGCGGCTCAGCTTTATTTTGCGTATCTGCCGAATTTTCTTTGCGAAATGGCGCATACGAGCATGAGGGCAAACACCGTGAGAGACATCATCGGTATCGTCACGTATCCCATCTCCATCACAAAGCGCTGGGAACAATCGGCCGATTGGCCCACGGCGGCGCAGGGTACGGCGGGAGCGATGCCGAGCTGAAGCAGATAGTGGTACAGCGCTATCGCTGCGCCAACCAGCGAAAGCACGATGGAATACCGGAGAACGCTTTCGTCTTTTTTCCAGAGCGCCACGCCCAGCATGAACATCTGCGGATACATGAAAAGCCTCTGGAACCAGCACAGTTTGCACGGCTCAAAGCCGGCGATCTCGGAATAAAAAAGACTGCCGAGTGTCGCCCCGGTTGCGATGAGAAACGTAAAAAGAAGGCCGTGCTCCGCGAAAAAACCGATGATCTTCGATTCCCGGCGGTTTTTCAAAAGAACGAGCGCTAAAATCCACACCAGAACGGCAACCTGCGCCGCGACGGTAAGAATGGAAAGAATGACGGTAATCGTGGAGGTAAGCGGAGTCATAGGTTATTGGGGCAACGCGCAACCGGTCTTCGCGGCAAGTTGCTCAAGAGGAATGGAACCGCTTACTTCGCTTCCGTCGGGAAATACCCAGGTCGGATACCCTTTGATGCCTTTCTCAGTGCATACCTGAAGCTGGCCTTGGCCGTCGGGCGTCGAGCATTCGACGTAGGGAAGAAATTGCGCGGATGAACCGAACATTTCTTTTTGCTCCTGGCAGTGCGGGCACCAAAAGGCCCCGTAGAAAACCGCACCGCTGTCTTTAATGCACTGGGCGAATCCATCGAGCTTGCCCGGTTCCCGCGGACCCGAGAGAAGGAAATAGAGCCCCACCGACAAGACGATTGCGCCCAGGGCGATAATACCAATCCATTTCTGTGAGGAATTCATATGGCCTCATGATACCCTATCGCGCAAAAATTGACGACCCGACGGGTCTTCCCATAGAATCGGTGGAGCTCATAAAATTAAAAAAGGAGGCAAAACGCATATGGAAGCTTTGGAAGAAATTTTGGTAGACAGCGCAATGGGGGCGGGCATAGGGTGCATAATCGCCATAGTCCTTGCCATCTTGTGTATGGTTACGCACGAAAGACTGGCAAAGATAGCGGGCTACTACATTGTGGCAACCTGGTTCGGTTCGGGACTGATACGGCCGATACTTTTGCGAAGCATGGCGGGCACGTACGGCAGTCTCTTTGCCATACCGCTCTGCTGGCTTGCGCTCTCCGTATCGAAAATAGTTCCCCAGGCGGAATCCCTCGTGTATGCAGGGTTCTGCGGACTTATTTTCATGCTCGGACTGTTTACCGTACGCCCGGCGGAGACCAAGCTCGGTCCGCGCACCGATTGGAAAGGCAAGACGCGCGAGAAGGACCAGCACCAAATCGTCATAGACGAAGTGCTCGGCATGCTCATCTCGTGCATTCCCCTTTTCTGGGTGGAACATCCGGCATGGTACCACTTCGGTGCGGCATTCATGCTCTTCAGGATCTTTGACATCGTAAAATATCCGCTCGCGCAGATATTCGAAAATGTAAAAAACGCCTTCGGCGTCATGATGGACGATGCGGTAGCGGGAGCGCAGGCGGCACTCTGCCTGTATTTCCTCCTCCCCCTGCTTTCAAGGATATTTTAAAAAGCCCTTCGGGGCTTTTTTATTTTTCCCGCCTGATTTCAGCGCACGGACGCATTCTCACGTCCCGGCGTGCTTTCCGCGGGAGTAAAATTTCCCTCCATGCCCCGCGAAAAACTTTTTCCCTTCGGGATCTCCGTCCATGACACTTCGTGCACCGTTTCAAGCTGCGGATTCAGGAGGAGCACGGCGTTATTCGAATATGCAAGCGTGTTTGATTTTGCCCATCCGGCATCCGCCGGGCCGCGGTATCCTCCTTCGTTTCCGATGACAAAGAACGATTTTGCCGGGACGGATTTTCCCTCGAGCTTCGAAGCGGAAACCAGCGACGTAGCCGAACCGGTCGAACTTTTCTTTTTCAAGGACCATCCGCTTAAGGAAACCGCCTCGTCTCCCGGATTCCACAATTCGATGAATTCATCCGCCGCGCCAGCGTCGCTTCCGACGAATATCTCGTTAATGACGAGTGCGGGATAAGAAACCACCGTTTCCGAGGCAAGAACGCTTTGCGTTGCGGATTCGCTCGGTGCATGCGGAGGCTCCGCAGGCACTGACGCAGAAGTTTTTTGGGCCGGCGTCGTTTTTATACTTCCCGCCGTTCCCCCCGAATTTTTCGCTCCCGGCGTACCTCCTGCAATCGCCGAAGTCCTCCACGCTCCGTTTGCCATGCGTTCCATGGTTCGCTTTGAAGCGTTGTCCCCCGCCGGCCATCCGGATTCGAAAAGCGCCTCATCAAGGAGCACGCACGCCCCGTCATAGAGCCGAAGAGCGCCGCCTTTGTTGTTTAATGCTCCCGCGTATTCAAAGACTCCCTGCAGTCCCGCATCTTTCGCGACCTTGCGCGAAAGCAAGACGGAATCATGCGGTTCTAAGACAGCCCCCTTCGGGAAAGAAAAGCGTATCTTTTCATTCCGATCGAGGAGCTGGAAGAAGGAAATGTCCATTCGTGCATCCGTCCGGTTTTCGAGTTCGATCCACTCCGCATTGTAGTTTGCCGCAGTTCCCATCCAGGCAATTTCGTTTAAGACCAGTCCATTGGGCTTTCGCTCGCCAAGCGTATCAAAGGAACACGCTGAGCTTGAGGCGTTTTCCGCTCCGCCCTCCCGCGGAGGAATCACCGCAATTTCCGTTTCTTGGGGAGCGCCGAAAAAGGAGGAAAAGGCATCCGAAAGCGTTGCAAAAAAAGAAGATTCTCCGGAAGCCCCCGTGATGCGCTCCCGGAAGTAGGCCCCGCCAAGAATCAGTGAAAAAAGTAGAAGCACGCCGCCGATTGCCGCAACCGGCTTACGTGTAAAGAAATTCCTGAACTTCCCGAAGATATCCATCCGATGGTTCCATTATACTCCTTAGAAAGCAGGGATATTATTGATATAATAATCGCATGAAAGGCGCGTCCCGCATTATTTTTCTTTTTGTCGCCGGCATAGCCGTCCTCGGCGCAGGATATGCGGCGCACGCGACGACGAACATTTCATCGAACGCCGGCGAGCGCTACTCGTGGGAAGATATGACGGGCTGGTGGGATTTCTACGGCACGAACACGGTGAACGTGGAAAATACGAAAGTGACGGGCTATGCATCGAGCTCGTTCGGGCACGTCTCGCTCGATTGCGCCACGAGCCCGAACGGAAACATCTGCTCCTCGGGGAATGCCTATTACGGCATTTGCAACGGCCCCGGCGGGAGGGACTCGTCGGCGAATTGCCCGAATGCGGATGCGGGAGGCATCCTCTCCGGCTGGGCATGGAACGACCAAATCGGCTGGATCAGTTTCAACTGTTCCGACCTGTCCATATGCGGCACGTCGAATTACAAGGTGCAAGTGGACTCGAACGGAAACTTCAGCGGATATGCGTGGAACGACGTCGTCGGCTGGATCAGTTTCAACTGCTCAAACTATTCGGGATGCGGAACGTCGAACTATAAGGTGGTGACCGACTGGCGCGCCACGAGCTCCGTCGGTTATCTCGAATCGTCCGTGTTCGATACGCAGAAAACCGAAGGCAGCCTTTTGAACGCCGTCGTCTGGCAAGGAACTTCCCCCGGCGCCGAATCGTGCGTATCATTCCAGATAGCGGCTTCAAACAGCGACACGGGGCCCTGGAGCTATAAAGGACCGTCGGGAAATTCAAGCGATTACTACGGCGCGGCCTGCGACACTTCCCCCTCGGGCGGCGTCGGATGTGCCCAGCCGAACAAGGCCATCTGCGTAAACAAGAACGATTTTGTGAATTACCGGTATCTCCGCTACAAGGTGAAGCTCCAAAGCACGCTCACCCAGGAGACACCCGAGATTACGAGCATCATTTTGAACTGGAGCCCATAAATTCGTGAAAGCCTACAACACGCTCTCCGGCAAAAAGGAGGATTTGAAACTTTCAAAGGCCCGCCCGACGCGGCTTTTTGTCTGCGGTCCGACTGTCTACGACTCGGCGCATATCGGCCACGCACGGACGTATCTCACGTTCGACGTCATCGCGCGCTATATCCGCTTCAAGGGCTTCCCGCTCGTCTATCTGGAAAACATAACCGACGTGGACGACCGCATCATCGCGCGGGCGCGGGAGCGCAAAACTGACCCGCTAAAACTCGCCGCGAAATTCGAGCGGGAATTCAAGGACATGATGGCCGCCTTGAACGCGGACTCGGTTGATGTTTTCGCCCGCGCTTCGGAGCACATTCCGGAAATCGCCGAACAGATAGCATCGCTCGTCAAAAAAGGGTTCGCCTATATGATTCCCGGAGACGGCTGGTACTTCGACGTTTCAAAATTCCCGCGCTACGGCGCGCTTTCCCGCCGAACGGCGGCCGAGGCCGAAGATTCGGTTACGAGAATAGACGAGAGCGTGAAAAAGCGGAATAAAGCGGATTTCTGCCTCTGGAAATTCGTGGAGGCGAAGAAAAAGGCGCGGATTTTTTCCCGCGCCATCGTACAAGGCGAACCGGCGTGGAATACGCCCCTCGGATGGGGACGTCCCGGCTGGCACATCGAAGATACCGCCATCACCGGAAAATTTTTCGGCCCGCAATACGAAATGCACGGCGGAGGCGTCGATATCAAATTCCCGCACCATGAAGCGGAAATCGCCCAGCAGGAAGCGGCTTCGGGAAAAACGCCGTTCGTGAAACACTGGCTCCACGTGGGTTCCCTCCTCGTGGACGGCAAGAAGATGTCGAAAAGCCTCAAGAATTTCGTGACGGTCGAAGATTTTCTCGGAAAGGGCGCCCACCGCCGCGCGCGGCGGGCAAATGCCCTCCGCCTCGCGGTTTTGAACGTCCACTACCGCTCCCCGATGAATTTCACTGAAGAAACCGAGGAACAGGCGGAAAAAACGCTTGAAACTCTTTACTCATTTCTTGACGCGCTTCACTTTGTTTCCCAAAGCGGGAATCCGCCGAAAAAGGCGACTCTCTCCCCTTCCCGCGTGAAGGTCCAACTGGCTCAGATGCGGGCGAAATTCATTTCCGCGATGGATGATGATTTTTCCGCCGGCGAGGCGCTTGCGGGCGTCTTTGAAACTATCCGGTTCATCCAGCCGTCAGTCTTTACTATGGCGAAAAAGGACGCGGAAAAGGCCCTTGCAGCCCTCCTCGAACTCCTTGGAGTGCTCGGCATCGGGTACGAAAAACCTCAAATTCCGGCCAAAATACTCAAAATGGCGTCGGAACGGGAGTTATGCAGGCACAATAAACAGTTTATTAAGGCCGACGCGTTGAGAAAAAAAATGCATGGGTTAGGATATGAGGTATCGGACACGCCGCTCGGCGCCCACGTCCGCAAACTCATCGCTTAAACCCGTATGCCTTCAAACCCAAAAATCCCTCCGCAAAGCCTGGAGGCCGAGGTTTCCGTCCTCGGATCGTGCATGCTCGACAACTTCGCCATCGCGAAGATCGTCGACATCATCACGCCCGAAGATTTCTACCATCCCTCGCACGCCCTCATCTTCGAGGCTTTTTTGACGCTCTTTGAAAAGAGCGAACCCATCGACATCGTGACGGTCTCCGCGCACTTGAAGAAGGAGAAGCAGCTGAAGCAGGCGGGCGGAACGGAATATCTCGCCGACCTCATCAACAAAGTGCCGACCGCGGCGCACGTCGAGCACTATGCGAATATCGTCAAAGAAAAGAGCGTTCGGCGGAACATCATCCAGGCCTCGTCCGAAATTAACGAAACGGCGTTCGAGCACGCCGACTTTGAAGAGCTTCTCGATTCCGTCGAGAAGCGCATCTTTTCAATTTCCGAACGCTCCCGACCCCAGCGCTTCGTGCACATCAAAAGCGAGCTTGCAAAGGCCCATGAGCGCATCGAACGGCTCCAGCGCGGGGACGCGTTGCGCGGCACGCCGACCTACTATGAAGGCCTCGACAACATCCTCTCGGGACTTCAGCGTTCAGACCTTATTATCCTCGGCGCACGCCCGTCGTACGGTAAGACGGCGCTCGCGCTCGATATCGCGCGGAACGTCGCCATGAACGGCGGTTCCGTCGCCATTTTCTCCATCGAAATGAGCCGCGAGCAGATCGTCGACCGCTTCATCGCAAGCGAGGCGAAGATTCCCCTCTGGCGCCTCCGCACGGGAAAGCTTTCCGAGCAGGAAATCATGCTCATCAACGAAGCGTACGACAAGCTGGCGAACGTGAAAGTCTTCATCGACGACACGCCGTCACCGACTGTGCTTCAAATGCGCTCCGCCGCGCGCCGTCTCCAGCTTGAACAGGGAAATCTCGATCTCGTCGTCATCGACTACCTTCAGCTTGCCGCCCCGCGCACGAACAGCGACAACATGGTCCAGCAGGTTACGGAAGTTTCCCGCGGATTGAAGGCGCTCGCCCGCGAGCTCGATATTCCCGTCCTCGCCCTCTCCCAGCTCTCCCGCGACGTCGACAAGCGCGATATTAAGATTCCCCGCCTTTCGGACCTGCGCGAATCCGGCTCCCTCGAACAGGATGCGGACGTCGTGCTTTTCATTTATCGCAAAGACCGCGAACGCGTTGACCTTCCGCCCGAGGAACAGAACGTCGCCGAGATCATCATCGCGAAACACCGCAACGGCCCCTTGGGCACCGTGAAGCTCCGCTTCGACGGCGAACTCGTGAGCTTCCACAATATCGACAAACACCATACGAGCGAATATTGATGCTGCCATCCTCAATCAGAAAATTCGTCCAGAAATTCTCCAAACTTCCCTCGGTCGGCCCGCGCCTTGCCGCACGCATCGGCTTGCATATCGCGACCCTCAGCCCTGCAGAATTCAAGGAATTCCACGAGGCATTCCTTTCGCTCGGCGAAGTGAATCCCTGCCCCTACTGCTTCGGCCTGAAACCGAAAACGCAGGAATTTTGCTCCATCTGCACGGATAAGTCCCGCGACCCGGGCCTCGTCGCCGTGGTTGAAAAGGAGACTGATATAGAGGCTATGGAGGAGTCCCGCGCCTATAAAGGCCTCTATCTGGTCGTGGGTGACGCTCCGCATAACGGAATCCTCACCGACGTGCAAAAGAACCGTCTGAAGGCGTTTAAGGCGGCTATAACGGAGAAAAAACGGGTTATCCGGGAAATCATCATCGCCCTTCCGCAAAACACGTTTGGAGACACACTCGCCGATACGTTAAAGCTCGGCCTCCAGGGCGTTGTGCCGAAAATCACCCGCCTCGGGCGCGGCCTTCCCACCGGTGGCACGGTTGAATTTGCCGACAGCGAGACGTTGAAAGGAGCGATCGAGAGGCGCATTTAGACGAAATGCGGAGAATCATTTCCAAAATTATTACTATATCTTTTTAAAAAATTGGAGGTTGAATCAAATTCGGAAAAATAAAACAAAAAACGGGCGCCTCACACGCTCGTTTTTTGTTTGTAGGAAAAGTCTATCACACTTCCGGCCCCACGCCAACTGTGCATAAGCCAGCTGCCTTTAGGGGTTTTGGAGCACCTTGAAGTCCACCCGAATACGCTTCAGGTAAGGGCTCACATCTCCCGAGCCTTTCGGAAAATCAGCCTTCCAATAGAGCTCTTTGCCGTTTTTATCCTTAAAAACCACTTCCTCGCCGATTCGCGCAGGCGTCCAATCCCTTCCATTATTCGAGAGATACAATTCCGGCGACGTGCTCCCGGGATACAAATCGGCTGAAACAATCGTTGCGCGGCGCGTAAGGCTTCCCGGATAGGTATTCAAATTGCGCGACGCTATAGTCCCGCGATTCGCGGCGCTAAAGCCCCGGTCAATCCAAAACCCGCTCTCTTCTTTTCCGTCTTCCACAAGAAGCGAAACCGCAAGCGCGCCATCCTGTCCGCGCACGCCTCGAAACGCAATGCCGTTCATACCTTCCCGGCGAAGATACGCGCCGAGATCGATAGTGCCGGCAATGGCGCCGGTCGCCGAATCCGGAAAGGCTTTTATGAAAACCCGTTTTGAGCCGTTGCGGGAAAATACGAACCAATCCGTTCCCTCGGGACGGATGATGACCGGGTCAAACCCTTCGTCCATAAGGCGTATGCCAAAGAGCCGCGAAACGTCCTCGCACCTGTTCTGCCAAACCTCAATCGCCTTCCCCTCGTACGCTCCGTAGAGGAAAAGGGCGCGCGCATCGTCACCGCCGAGACCCGGCGAAGCCTCGTACTGCGAGGTAAAGACGGCTCCGCCGCACAGCGGCGTAAATTCCCTGCCGTCGAAGGAATATAGATACCCTTTCCACTCGCCTTTTTCTTCGACGACTCCGCCCACAAGCCACGCATCCCGCATTGCGTGGAGAGCAAGCTTCCGGCTGTCGTATTCCAGCGCGCGGGGCAAAACGACGCGTGCACCGTACAACACAAGGTTCCCTCCCGAGATTTCGGCGCAGCGATTCCCGATGCACTCTTTTGAAGTCAAAGATTCGGTTTTTGCGCCCGAAAGGTTCCAGGAAAAAGCCGGTTCCCACAGGACCGCCTCCGCACGATTGTCACGGTAGAGATTCGTCTTTTCGGAATCTATCCAGCCGGTTCCCGAAAAAAGGTCGGAGAAGCTCGAAGCGAGCAAATTCTCCCCGTTCTCGCGGGTCGCAACCGAGGGAGCGAGGCGCTCAAGATTCTGGAATCCGCGCTCGGCGAAGAAAGCGCGCGTCCAGGAACGGATGAGATTCCGTCCCCCGAAAAGGAATACCAGGATGAGGAATGAAATCCCGAGAAAGACGATAAAACCGGGCGAGGTAAGGAAACGAAAGGCGTGCCGTGCGGCGCGTCTCGAAAGATGGAACAATTTCCTCATAGGTACAGTATACCGAAAACAAAAAAGCCCCGAAGGGCTTTGCAGGGGTTAGCGGACGATCATTTTCCCGACAAGCCCCGCGTTTCGCTGACCGGGCACGTCGGAATAGAACGTATATTCGCCTTTCGCACTCGGCGCGTTGAAAACGATGATGCGCGTGCGGTCGATGCCGGGACCGACGCCGACGCGGACGCCGGAAAGGGAAACGTCGTCAAAGGCGAAGACGTATACGCGATCGTCGCCTGCCGTAAGCGAAAGCGAAACGGGATCTCCCGCGCGGACATCAAAGGTGTTCGGCGTAAAACCTCCCATGAATGCCGTGAGCTTGATGACGGTCGGAGGAATCTGCTCTTTCGAGACGGGGTTTGATTGCTGGGGCGCGCCGGGCTTCCCCGCTTCTTCGCTGTTGTTCGCCACCTGGCCGGTCGCGATATTCACCACCTTGCCGCTTTCGGTGATCGCCGAGGTTCCCGTCGCAACCACGACCGCGTTCACCAGTTCTCCGTTATCAAGACGCACCTGCGTCTCGGTTCCCTGCTGGCCCTTGTAATCAAGCAGGTCTTTGTAGTTTCCCGTGTACGCCAAATACCCGATGATGGCGAGGACGACAACGCCCGCGGAAACGGAAAAGATTATCTTCTGCTGTTTCGTCATGAGTTCAGAATAATTATAGCAAACGACTAGCGGAGTTTCAGCCTGGTCGGACGACTCCCGTCGTCATGCTCCGGCGTTATGACGGTCGGCCACTCGCCCGCGTCATGGCGGGGCGCCACGATATGGTACGAAAACGCGACCGGCGCGTCGCCCTTCACGACAATCCGTTTTTCTGCAGGGCGAAGCTCATACCACAACGGGCTTTTACCGCCTTCTGCGGTGAGTGTAAGCACGATGTCTTCCATATCCGCGCCTTCCTTTGCGGTTTGCCAGAAAAGCCACAATTCGCTGCCTTCGCGGGCATTCGCGAAATCGAGTGAGTATTCATAGGAACCGTGCGCGGGAGCGAGGCGGCCCTTGCCATAGGCCTCCATCTTCAAGCCGATGGTGTCGGAGACGTACGTGGCGTATTTCCGCCCCGCGATCTCATACACCGGGTCGATTGTCGAAACAGTGAGCTTGTTCACGCCCACGATGTTATTGCTGTTCAAATTTATGTTTCCGAGCGCGGCACCCGCCAAGTTCCAGTTTCCGTTTACCGTAGTCGTACCGTTCAGCGTCGTTGTCGCCGAAACCGTAAGCGTCGTGAAGCTTCCGTCCACAAAAAGCGAATCAACGTAGGTCTTTGTCGCCGCGTGGCTGGGGTTCGTCGGCGTACCGACGAAAACCGGCTGGGAGAAATAAGAGGTGCCTTCGACGACGAGACCGTACCCCGGCGACGATGAGGCGATGCCGACTTGCCCCGACGAATTGATTACCAACCGCTGGGTGCCTCCCGTGTGAAGTGCAAGCGACGTGATGGCCGAGGACGTTCCGACACGGAGCTGTCCGCCCGTGATTTCAAGGGCGGATGCGCCCGCGATACGGTAGGCTCCGCTCGCGTTCACATCTCCCACCGCGTCTATCTTGTAACTCGGCGTCGTCGTTCCCACGCCGAGATCGTACGTCGTCGAGGTCGGATACAGATTCGTGCCGGAAAGCGCGAAATAATTCACCGCGCCCACGACGGCGTTGTCGACATAGGTCTTCGTCGCGGCATCGCTTCCCGAAGACGGGGCACCGAGATTCACGATACGCCCGCCCGTCACGTCGACGCTGATGCCGCTTGAGGAAGCGACTGCAAGCTTCTGTCCGGGACTCGTAACGCCGATACCGACCGAACCGTCCTTAAGGGTTAATGTATCGAGGTTGGCATTATTCACGACGAGGACGCCGTCGGTCCCCTGTTTGAAGATGGTCGGATACGTGGAACCCGCACGGCGGATCGCAAAAAGCGAATCGGTCGAGGTGGAAACCAAAAGCGGATAGGCGGTTGCCGTCGAAGTGCCTACGGAAACGTTCGCCATGTAGTAGATGCCGCCCGTGACGCTCGTCCACTGGCCCATGCCCGTCCAAGAAGTCTGGCACGAACCGGAAAGACAAAAGGCGGCGGCAGTCGAAGAACCAGTCGCGTATATCTCTCCCGAAACGGAGAGCGCGTAGGCGGGGGTCGTCGTTCCGATACCCACGTTGCCGGAGGTCGCCACCCGCAATTTTTCGGCGTTATTCGAAAAAAGGCGGAACGGATGGTTCGAGGTGGTTCCCGCGTAACCGCCGGTCGTGTCAATGCCAACGGCCGTCTTCATGCCTCCGGAGGTCTCAAGAAGCGCGTCGAAAGCGGTTGAGGTCGAATAGACGTGTACTTTGCTCGTGGGGCTTGCGATGCCGACGCCCAGGCCGTCGCGGATATATCCCGTGCCGTACACGGAAAGTTCCTGCGGAAGACCCGTCTTTGACGAGGTTGCGATACCGAGCGAACCGGGAAAAGCGAATGCGCCATTGCCTTGAAGCGACCCAAAGACGGCCGAAGTGACGTTCGCCGCGGAGACGTCTCCCGAAAGCGTTCCGACAAAAGCCGTCGCGGTAATATTGCCGGGAACGATGACGTTGCCGGAGGAATTTATGAAAAGTCGGTCTGCTCCCGCCGTCTCGTCAAAAATGGCGAAACTCGTCGAAGCGGTGTTCGAATACAGCACGAATCCCCTGCCGCCGGGATTCTTCAAATAAAATGCCGGATTCGTCGTTGAAGAGACGCCGAAGACCGCTCCAAAACTGCCCGTGGTTGGGGTAGACGTCGCACTGCCGATGCCGACGTTGCCGTTGCCGTCTATCGTGAACGCTCCGCTCCCCACCCCGGGAGAGTTAGTCGGGCCGTTAAATGCAAAAACAAGGCTCGCGCCGATAAGGAAGAGCGCGAACGCGGATACGGGAAAAACGACGATCTGCCGGAATCTCTTTCGATTCATGTGCTATCTATAAAATTATAACAGAAAAGAAGCGGGAAAATCAGGGAATCATGACCAGCATGCCGCTTATCTTCTTATTGCTTGGGCACGCTGTCGAACATTCGAAGAGAAACGTGCCTTCCGCGTCCGCCTGGAACGAAACCTGGCGCGTCTCCCCTTTCTTTATCGAGACCGACATTTCAAGATACGGAATCACGAAATCGTAATCGCCGTCTACGGCCGTCACGCGGAGCTTCACCAAATTCCCCCGTTTCACCGCGACGGACGAGGGCGAAAAGCCGTCTTTCGACATATCGATATCGTAAAAACCGAGTTTGGCCGAGACATTCGGCGCGGCGGGAGCTTCGGCCTGCGGAGTTGTCTCCGTCGCGTTCTTCGGCACTTCAGGCGTGAATTTGTTTTCCTGGAGATTCAGCAGTTCGTTCGGCGTAAGCTCATTCGTGAATTGGTTTTCCTCAAGCGGCCCCGTATAGGGCTTGCCCCCCCACATTTTGTAGTAAATACCGAACGCGATGATGGCGAGAAAGACGCATAACGCGGCAATGACGACAATACGTTCACGGCGGTCCATTGATTCCATTATATCATTCGCGCTCGCCGATCTGTTCGCGCCACATGGCGTAATACAAGCCTTTTTTCTTCAAAAGCTTCTCGTGGGAGCCGGCTTCGACAATTTCCCCCTTCTCAAGCACGTAAATGCGATCGGCATGCATGATGGTCGAAAGGCGGTGCGCGATCATGACCGTAATGTGCTTTCCCGACGCGCTGATCTTCCGCACCGTCTTCCCGATTTCCTCTTCAGTCAGCGAATCAAGCGCGGACGTTGCCTCGTCGAATACGAGCACGGCGGGCTTCCGGAGAAGCGCGCGGGCGATGGAAAGGCGCTGGCGCTCGCCTCCTGAAAGCTTCATGCCGCCTTCGCCGACGCGCGTATTCAGGCCTTCTCCGCCGCGGGCGAGCAGGTTCTCGCATTGCGCCTCCTGGAGCACCTTCAGACACTCGCTATCGGTCGCGGAAGGGTTTACGAATTTCAAATTATCGCGGATGGTCCCGGAAAAAAGCTGGGTGTCCTGGGTGACAAAACCGATCTTCTCGCGCACCCTCTGCCGGTCGAGCGTCGCAAAATCAATGCCGTTATAAAGGACGCGCCCCCCGGCGGGTTCGTAGAGTCCCACGAGGAGTTTTACGATGGTCGTCTTTCCCGATCCCGAGGGTCCCGCAAAGGCGACCGTCTCTCCCGCCTTCGCTTCGAAGGAAACCTCCTTCACCGCCGACTCCTTCGCCGTCCGATGCTTGAAAGAAACGCCGGCAAAGGAAAGGCTCTGAATCTCGCCGACCTCGGCGGGAGCCGCCGGGGTCCTTTCCGTCTCTTTCTCAAGTAAATGCTTAAAATTATCGAGTGAAACTTCTGTTTCGCGGTAGATATTGATGAGGTTCCCCAAATCCTGCATGGGACCGAAAATGAAAAACGAATAGATAAAGAGCGTGAAAAACTGTCCCACCGTAATCTGCTGGGTGAAGATGAGGTACATCATGAAGATCATGAGGCCGGTGCGGATGGTGTTTACGATGGTTCCCTGGATGAAGCTTAAACGGCGCACGTATTTCACCTTCTTCAATTCCAGCCCCAGGATCTTCTCCGTCGTCGAATTGAGCCGCGAGATCTCCTGCTCGGAAAGCCCCAAAGAACGCACGAGCTCGATATTCCGCAGGGATTCCGTGGTTGAACCGGCAAGCGCCGTCGTCTCGGCGACGACTGATTTCTGCACGGCCTTGATGCGCCGGCTCATGAAAAGGCTCACGCCGGCGATAAGCGGAATCATCAGGAGATATATAGGCGCGACGAGCCAATGTACGGAGAATGCATAAAACGTTACGAAAACGATGCCGACGAGCGTCATAAAAAGGTTGTTCACAAAAAGGCTTATGAGGCGTTCCACATCTGCGCGCGCCTTTTGGAGCACGCCAAGCGTCTCTCCGCTCCGCGCGTCTTCAAACTCGGCAAAGGGCAATGCGAGCGTGTGCCGCACGCCGTCCGCATACATCTGCGCGCCTAACCGCTGGGTGATGACGTTCAAATAATAATCCTGGAAATTTTTCGCGATGCGCGAAACAAGGGCGGCGAGGACCGCAAGCGCCGCGAGGCCGATAACGCCCCGCAGGAATTCCGCCGTCGAGTACTCGGCGAATTTCGTGGCATAGTTGTCGATGATGTACCGAAAAATAAACGGGTCCAGCATCGAAAAAATCTGGTTTACGGCAGTGAGCCCCAACACGAGGAAAACGAATTTTTTGTATTGCGTGAGATAGTTGAAAAGCAGTTTCATATGTTCGGAAAAGAAAAGCGCCGGAAGAGCGCTTCCGGCGCATCTTCAAAAGCCTATTTTATCGGATAAGCGAGCCCAAATCCACCCTGCCGTCGGAGAAGATAAGCTTATCGAGATTATAGCCTTCATGGTCGCCTTCGACCGCATTGTTTTGTGGCCATGATTCCCAATCAAAGCGCCGTGCCGTAAGGCGGTAGCTCACTTCACCCGGGTTCGTGCCGTAAACGGTAAGCGTGAGATTCGCCTCATCCTTCTCATACCACACGCTTCCCTTGAAATTCGGCGTAAGCAGCGCGACAAGCGAATCGAAGTTGCGCGAAAGGTTCGTCACGCGCGAGAAAAGCCACGTGTCACTTCCCTCTTTTGCTTTCTTGAAATCAATCGTATTCGAATAAGCGTCGCCGTTTTTGCGGAGCATGAGCGTACCGGTCGTCTCTTCCTTCAAACCCGTCATGGCCGGAAGATACGTGGCGTATCGCTTCCCGCCAATCGTATATACCGGGTCGATTTCGCCCGCATCGATTTTGCCTGCGCCCGTGGGGCCTACGACCAAATCCGTGCCCGACCCGTCACCTAAGAGCACGTCCCCTGCTACGGCAAGTTTATAAGTCGACGTCGCAAAAGTGGTGGTCGCAATACCCACGCTCCAAGAAGTCGATGATGGATAGAGCATCCCCAAAGTCGACACCCACGCGCCCCCTCCCGCCGAATCGACATAGGCTTTCGTCGCTGCATGGTTTGCGGATGTGGGGGTACCAACGGTAACCGGTTGCGAAAAATATCCCGTGCCATTTACAGTAAGCGCATACCCCGGCGAAGAGGACGCGATGCCGACGTTCCCGTCGTTTCTAATCACAAACGTCGACGTACCGTCGGATTTGAACGTGTGAATGGACCAATCAGTCGCGGTAGTTGAAGAGCCGTACACAGTGATGCCTGATTGCCCAAGTGTGGAGGTTCCAATCTGAACTCCGCCTCCAGCGCCGAAGTAGAGATTGCCGCCACGCGCTTCCTTCAGCGAAATGGCGGTAATAGTGAAACCTCCAGAACTACAAAAGCCTCCCAAGGAGAAATTCGCGGGCAATCCACCCTCTGCAGATCGGAAGAAGAAGTAATGCGTTCCATTCGTAATAGTCGAATAGTTTGTTGAGCCGAAACGGCGCCAGCTGGTGTCATGCGATTGAATCGAAGCAGGAGCGGTCGTGGTCGCTGCTTGCGTAGGATCGTTGATAAATGTCGAGCAAGAACCAGATGCACCAGTAATGGTATAGCTCAGTTGATATTGCGTATTCGGTTTCACGCTTCCCAACATATTTCCCGTGGTCTGCGTGATGTAACCGGTGCCCGCTCCGGAAAAAACAGCGGTTGTGCCGGGCAACGTAAAGTTCCCCGACCGCGACCATTTCGTAGTGGTCGGCCCCGCCGACTCATCGAGCAATTCGCTTCCGGCGCCGCCACCCCATGAATTCGCGTTATAAATGACAACATTACCATTCTCCACCGTAAGCGCATTCGCGGAAGGATTCGTGCCTCCCCCGCCCGCGACATTAATGTTTGAGGGGCCGTAAAAACTGGTTGCCTTGTATGGATTGGTATACCCATATCCGCCCACCGGCTGCATCAACAAGGGATATGACCCCGTACCGCCAACATTGAATGCTAATACGGATTTTGGCCCGATAGATCCAGACACTGAAAAGGCGGGCGTTTGCGTAATGTCTGCAGGGACGCTCGACTGTAAGCGAAGAGTACCTCCCTGTGCTCCACCCACAGATAAAAGTGTTGCGCCCGACGCGTGGCTATTCACTAAGCTTATAATCTGCGTAAAGTTGCCGTTTGCATCAATGGTAAGCTGACCAGTCGCATTCGTCTGGCCAAGGCGGAGTTCCCCGTATTGATTGATGTAGAAAATACGTTGCTGACAGTTCGCGGTAACGGCTCCACGGCAAACGGTTAATATGTCTTGGTTGCCTGAAGGGGTCTGCTGGTAAATCGTAAGGGCTGTCGCCGTTGAAGATGCGTTCACGATTGCAAAAGCGGTTGATGTTGAATTGAGATGCGCATTTGCCCCTGCCACGATTTGACCGTTTGAGTTCACAAGCAAGGCGGCATTCGTGCCAGCAGGAGCTACCACGAACGGATGTGCAGGCGTGCTCGTACCGACCCCGAGCTTATACGAGGTCGATGTTGGATAGAGCGACGTGCCGTTTAAGGTCCAGTACCCTCCCGCGGCGGCTACCGCCGTGTCAACGTAGGTTTTCGTCGCCGCATCGGAAGCCGCGACCGGCGTGCCGACCGAAACGGGCTGGGAAAAGTACCCGGTCCCTACGACGGTAAGGTTGTAGGCGGGCGTAGTCGTGCCGATGCCAATATTGTACGAAGTCGAGGTCGGATAAAGCGACGTACCCGAAAGGGTAAAATAATTCGCGCCGTTTCCCGTACCCACCGAACTCCAGGTGCCGTTACACACCTTGATCTCGCCGGTTGAAGAAGAGAAATAAATACTGCCCCGCGTCGAGGTCGAATTGCAGGTGACCGGGTCGGAGGTTTGCGGAACGAAGTTGATGCGCTGGAGCGATTGCGCCGCAGCCACTGAAAAAAGCGCGAGCAAAAGCAAGACGGCGCCTGCAACGAAAAATGAGGTGTTCGCAAAACGCTTCATTACATTAAGTATACCAAACTCCAGGCGCGGGAAAACGTTACGACGCGTGCAGATGGTCGTTGATGTTCAAAACCGCCTTGATGGCGTCCCCCATGGACGTGTTGTTCTGCTTATAGAGCGCGTCGGTCACGTCCCCCGCGGCCCAAATGCCTTCGGCTGAAGTGCGCTGGGTCTTATGGTCGACGACGATTTCTCCGCCGGCGTTCAATTCGACGAGCCCCTCCGCAATGCCTGCATTGGCCGTCCAACCGATTTCGATGAATATGCCGTCGAGCGGAAGATCGCGTTCCTCACCGGAATCCCTCAAACGGTAACGGACGCTTTCCACTGCTTCGCTTCCGCGTATTTCAACAATCTCAGCGGGACAAACGAGATGCACCTTCGCATCGCTTAAAACCTTTTCCTGCGTCACGGGGTCGCCTTTCAAGGCGCTTCGCACGAAAAGATATATTTCCGATGCGTACGGGATAAGATCCCGCGCGCCTTCAAGCGCGGAGTTTCCTCCGCCGACAACAGCGACCCGCTTGCCGCGAAAAAGCGGGGCATCACAGGTCGCGCAATAGGCAACGCCCTTCCCGTCGAGTTCCCGTTCTCCCGGCACGTCCAAACGGCGCCGATTCGAACCGGCGGTGATAAGCACCGCGCGCGCATCGAAGGTTTCTCCGCGCTCGGTCGTTATTGCAAACGAAAGCGCCCCATTCTCGTTTTTCTTTTTTTCGATTTTCGAAACCTTGTCGCCAAGGACGATACGGACGTCTTCCTGCGCGCGCAGATGCCCCTCGAGTTTTTGCGCCAATTCAAAGCCGGAAATGGACGGCGTGCCGATGAAGTTTTGGATGTCGTTTGAAACCACGGATTGCCCGCCGAAAACGTCCGTCACTACTACCGTCTTTAATTTTTTCCGCGCGGCATACACCCCAGCAGATACTCCGGCCGGACCGCCACCAATAATGACCACGTCATAAAGCATGAATTGAATTATTTAACAATTTCCCGCCGCGGGAAAGGTTTCGTAAAAAATTATCCGTTCTCGATACCTAACGCGCGGGCGACTGCCGGCCGGTCAAAGCCGACGAATATCTCGTCACCAACCTCAATCACCGGCACTCCCCGCTGGTGGGATTTCTCCTCAAGCTCATGAACGTACGCGGGATTTGCGTCCACATCGCGTTCCTCAAACGGGACTCCGTTGCGGCGCAAAAATTCCTTTGCAATCTTGCAATAGAAACACGCCGGCGTCGTGTAGATGATGACCGGGTCCATATCCTACTCCCCTTTCGGGAAACCGAACGCACGAACCGCGAGTACGACGATAAGCGCGCCAGCAAGAAGATTCGACCACAGGGCGAGGTTTATGGAAGAAAAACCCAGTATCCAGGGCGAGAGAAAGACCCACGCACCGACACCGAGAAATGTCCAAAAGGATGGCCGCATGAAATAGAGAACTTTATTTTTCCGCAAGAGCATCCTCGATCATGCTCTTAAAGGACGGCACGCCGGGACCGGTCGATTCATACGGATACGCTCCCGGAACAGGGTACCGCTTCCCTTCTTTCGAGATGATGATGCTATAGGGCGTTCCCTGTCCTCCCGCTTCTTGCGCCTCTTTGCTTTCGGCATCTATTTTATCGGCGAATTTGCCGCTTGAAACGCACGCGCTAAACGCCGCCTTATCGACGCCGACGCCCGCGGCAATCTCAGGAAGCTTTGACACGTCAACCGCCTGTTCCGAAGACATATCGAAAATCTTTCCCACAAAATCCCAGTACTTCTCATTCCCGCCGATTTCGGCGACGCATTCCGCGCTTTCAGCCTTTTCTTGCGCTCCGGGATGAATCATCGTAAGCGGCAGGTTGCGATAGATGAATGCAACGCGGCCGTCGTATTCCGCAAGCGCCTGGCGAATCGTGCCGTGGAATTGCTGGCAATACGGGCATTCAAGATCGGTGAACGTGACAATCTTCACGGGAGCGTTCCGATCGCCCCATATGTGGTCGGCATCGGTAACGGGCAATACTTTCTCCGCAAGCTTGGCGAGTTCTGCGTCAGTCGCTTCTCCGGGATTTGCGGCAAGTTCCGCTTTCTTCCCCGTCGACCAAATAATCGCGCCGCCGATAAGGAGCGCGGCGATTACGATACTTACTGGCAAGAGCCATTCTTTCTTCACAGGTGGTTGGTTTTCCATATGACTTTTCTTTTCATTATACCTACCGCCCCGGGCAACCGCAACAAAATCCGCGCGCTTCACGGAAGCCAAATTCCTGCTACGATAAGGGTTGAATATATCTATCCCATGCTCTGGAAGATAAAGCGGCTGTTTCTCATGCTCGGCGACGTAATTTTCCTCTATGTCGCCCTCGCCGCCGCCCTCGTGGCACGGTATGGCTTTGCCGACCTCAGCGGGCGCCTTTCGACCCATCTCTACCCTTTTTCGGCTCTTTTTTTGCTGTGGTTCTTCGTATTTTACCTGCTCGACCTGTACCGCCCCGCGACGTTCAGCACCCGCAAAAAAATGCTCCGCATGCTCTTCCAGGCGCTCGCAACGAGCGGCATTGTTTCAATCGTTCTGCTCTACCTCTTCCCCGACTTTTTCCTGCTGACGCCGAAGACGAACCTTATCGTCACCGGTCTCATCTTTTTCGTCCTTGACGGGGCATTCCGCCTCTTCTTCCTCCAAGCGTTTTCAATCGGCGCGTTGCGCGTCCGCTTTTTCGGCCATTCGCCGCTTCGTCCGCACATCGAGGAATACCTTCGTTCGAACCCTCATATCGGATATGCCATCGAGGAATGGATTGAAAATCCCGAAGAAAAAGATTTCGCTGCGATGAAAACCGATGCGCGGCGCGAGAACACGCTCGCCGTCGCGACGCGCGAGATTCTCGAGGACTCCCGTTTTTCAAAATCAATCTATCCGCTCATGTCCCACGATGTCCGCATCGCAAGCCTTATCGATTTTTATGAGGAGGTGTTTGAGAAGACCCCGCTCGAAATCGTGGACCCTGAATGGGTCATCGATCACATCTCGACTCGAAAGCCGTTTTACGAACTCGTGAAGCGGGCGCTCGATTTTGTGGTGAGTCTCGTACTCTTCTTCGTCCTGCTTCCGTTCGGCATCCTTGTAGCATTCCTCATTGCCATCTCGTCCCGCGGCCCCATATTTTACACGCAACCCCGCATGGGGCGCCGCAATAAGCAGTTCACTCTCTATAAATTCCGGACTATGGTGGACGGTGCAGACAAAATCGGCCCCGCATGGACCGAAAAAAACGATACCCGCGTGACGCCTCTCGGGCGCGTCTTCCGTTACACTCACCTTGATGAAATCCCGCAACTCGTAAACATCCTTCGCGGGGACATCTCGTTCACCGGCCCCCGTCCCGAGAGCGCGGAACTCGCCGAAAAATATTCTTCGCTTCCCTACTACGACATGCGCCACTCCATCGCTCCCGGCATCACCGGCTGGGCGCAAATAAATTTCAAACCGTCGGCTTCAGTCGAGGAAGCGTACGAAAAGTTGCGGTACGATATCTTTTACATCAAAAACCGCTCCTTCTTTTTCGATACGCTTATCATGATGCGGACGGTGAAGCATTTCTTCTTCTCGCATGAGTAATGCCTTCCGGCGGATAAAGGGCTTCCTTTTTGAAAACCGCCACGTCAAACAGACCATCGTAAAAAATGCCGTGTGGCTTTCAGGAGCCACTCTGGTGACGCGGGTGATACGCGCCGGCCTCGTCATCCTTGCGGCGCGCATGCTCGGCGTCGAAGGATACGGCGTCTTTTCGTATGCGATGAGTTTCGCGGCATTTTTGAGCCTGCTCTCCGACGTCGGCATCACGGGCTATCTTACCCGCGAGATTTCCCGCGACGCCGAAAAGCGCTCTTCCCTCGTTTCGACCGCAATCATCGTGAAAGTAGTAATGGCGGTCGTCACCTTCGGCCTCACCGTCGGCGCGCAAACCCTCTTCGTGAAAGTGGAAGGCGTGGAGGCGCTCATTCCGCTTGCCGCCATGCTCGTCTTTTTCGATACCATGCGCCTCTTCGCGTTCGGTTTTTCCCGGGCGCGGAACAAAATGGAAATCGAGGGCATCTTCATATTCGTTACCGAAGTCGCCATCGCCTCACTAGCACTCATCTTCTTCATCCCGAATCCTTCGCCGTTCGTGCTTTCGGCGGCCTACGTTGCGGGCTCGGCGATCGGCACGGTACTCACCTATCTTGTCATCCGGAATTACCTTCGCGATCTTATGGCGCGGCCCCGCGTTTCCGACGTGAAGCAAATACTTGCCGGCTCGCTCCCGTTTGCCATGGCGGGCGTGTTCGGCGCGCTCATGATAAACATCGACACGGTCATCCTCGGTTTCTTCACCGGGGCGCGCGATCTCGGCCTCTACGCGGCGGCGCAGCGGCCGGCGCAGCTCCTCTACGTCCTTCCGGGGCTTATCGCGACGAGCGTTTTCCCCCTTCTTTCGCGATTTGCGGGAAAGGATGATGAAAGCTCGAAGAAAATCATTGAATACGCCTCGGTAAGCGTCCTCTTGGTTGCCCTCCCGATTACCGTCGGAGGCATTTTGCTCGGCCCCCAGCTCATGCAGCTTTTCTTCGGAAGCGAATATCTTGAAGCGACGCTTTGCTTCCAACTTCTGCTTACAACCGTACTGTTCGTCTATCCAGGCACGGTGATTGGGAACGCGCTTTTTTCGTACAACATGCAGCGCAAGCTCGTGTATACCACGGCGGCGGGAGCGATCATCAACGTCGTCCTGGATCTCATCCTCATCCCCCGCTACGGCATCAACGGATCCGCGGTAGCGACCATCTGTTCGCAAGTCGTTACGAACGGCTGGGGATGGTATTTCCTGCGCAAACGCGTTCCGTTTTCTGTGCTCCCCAAACTCGGAAAGATATTTTTTGCGACCGCCGTGATGGCGGGCGTCACCGTCGCCGTGAATTCGTTGGGCGCGCATTTCTTCCTTACCGTCGGGCTCTCTGCCGCGGCTTTCGCAATCGTTTTGCTTATCTTGAAAGAGCGGGTGTTTATAGAAATTAAGAGCCTCATACGAGGCTCTTAAGCAGGAGAGAATTGCCCGAAGACTTCCTTATTTCGCTTGCGCCTGGTACCAGGCGATTAATTTTTTGAGTCCTTCCTGAAGGCTGATTTCGGGACGGAAATTCAATAACGCCATCATCTTGCGGATGTCGGGAAAGCGATGGCGGACATCGTCGCGCTTCTCGGCGAATTCAGGAACGATTTGCCCGCTCTTCCCGCACAGGAAGATGACTTCCTGCGCAAGGTCGAAAATCGTCGTGGGACGGCCCGTGCCGATATTCAATACCTGGCCGTTCGTCTTTTCAGACTCGAACGCGAGCACGGAGGCTTTCACATTGTCATCCACATACACGAAATCGCGCGTTTGTGCGCCGTCGCCGAAAACCACCGGAGCCTTCCCCTCCAAGACGTTCTTCACGAAAATTCCGCCGACGAATCCATACGAGCTGGAATCCTGGCGCGGTCCGTACACGTTGAAGAAACGGAGCGAGCAGGTGGGAAGCTGGTGCTTTTCCCAATAGGCCTCCAACATTTTTTCACCGTAGAGCTTGGTGACCGCATACGGCAGTTTCGCGTTTATGTGGCCGTCTTCCGTTTCCGGAATTTCGACGGGTTCGCCGTACACTTCCGAACTCGAAGAGAACATCACTTTCGGCTTTCCGTTCTTCAACGCGAGCTCGAGAATGTGGCGGATGCCGTTCACTTCTTCCAATATCTCAATCGGCATCTGAAGCGTGCGCTTCACGCCGACGATGGCGGCATAGTGGAAAATGCCGTCGAACCTATGTTCGGCAAAGATTTTCTCAAGGTCGGCACGGCTGTTCACGTCGCCCTGCGCGAACACCATGTTTTCCCGGGCTTCAGTGAGATTTTCGAACTTACCCGTCGAAAGGTTGTCGAAACAGACGACTTTGTCGCCGCGCTTGGCGAGATATTCGCAGACATGGCTTCCCACGAATCCTGCGCCGCCGGTCACTAAAAAGGTTTTCTGAGGCATGAAATCAGTGTAGCTTCAGCGCCTTCAGAGTCAACTTTTTCTTCTTGCCGAGAAGCGTAAAAAAGATAATAATGGCCTCCATATGAGGATACTTTCCGGAAATACCTGGCGCGAGGGTTTTTTGGATTACCACCGGAACGCCCGGGAATACCGCCTCGAAGTGCTCGCCTGGAAAGACATCGAACGGCTTGAGCACGTGTACCACACGCGGCCCAAAAGCCTTCGTCTGCTCATCAATTATTTTCCCGTCGTCGGCCCGGTCGGCATTGTAACGAAAACATGGTCCCGCCTCCGCGAGGAACGGCGGAATGAGAAATACGTCGGGTGCGGTTATGCGAAGGTTCTCGAAGTTCCCGAGGGCGGCTCGTGCAAAGTGGGAGATGTTGTCGCATTCATTGCGCCGTGGCATCCCGCGCTTGCGGAACGCATCGTTCTTCCCGAAGAACTCATCTTCGAGGCGGGAGAAAAGCCCGAAATACCCCAAAACGCCGTCCTCCACATTCCGCTTGCGGGAACCGCGCCTCAAAACCGCTGGTGGCAGGAGATTCGCGCATGGAGCGTCTATTCAGGAATAAAAATTACCGCCGATATCCGGACAAAACTCGAAACCGGCCTCGCGGAGGAACTTAAGCAGAGCGACTGGTCCCGCGCGCATCGCATTGATGCTTCTTCCCCCGCCCCGACCTCGGACGTGAAAGGCGAGGCGCGGAAAGGAAGCGGGGAAAAAAAGACCGGCATTCTCTACGGCTTCGGAAATTACGCGAAGATCAACATCCTCGCGTATATGAAGCCCTTTGTCGATATCAAGACCGTGCACGAGATAGACCCCACGCAGATATCGCTTGAAGGCGGCGTCGAACGGTGGGAAACCTCCCCGCTCCCCCGCGCAGAGGAAAAAGCCGACGTGTATTTCGTCGCTTCCTACAACCACACGCACGTGCCGATAACCCTCCACGCGCTTGAACAGGGCGCGTATGCCGTCGTCGAAAAACCGGTCGCGGGAGACTATGAGGAGCTTGCGGCGCTTGAAGCTTCGCTTCGGAAAGCCGGACGGAAGATCTTCATCGGATTCCACAAGCGCTACGGTATGTTCAACGAATTTGCCCTGAAAGACTTGGGCGTGAAGCGCGGCGATCCCATCTCCTACCATTCGATCGTCTACGAGCTTATCCAACCCGAGCTTTTCTGGTACAACTGGCCAGTCTCGCGAAGCACCTTTTTCGCAAACGGATGCCACCAGATAGACCATTTCCTCCACTTGAATGATTTTTCGAAGCCGAAGGCGTTCGACATTAAGCTCCTGCAGGACCACGCCGTTGAAGTGTGGATAGAACTGGAGAACGGCGCGACGTTCACAACCACTTTCAGTGAAAAGGGCACGTCCCGCGTCGGCCCGCGCGATTTTGTCGAGTTGAAGGTCCACGGTAGGAACGTGCGCATCATCGACGCAATCCGCTACCAGTCCGAAGACGAGCACCGCATCATCCGCAAGAAAAAGATTTGGAAGACGAACAGCTATCGCGATATGTATCGCACGATCGGCAAGCGCATTGCGCGGAACGAACCCGGCGACACCATCGAGTCGGTCATTATCTCCACGAAACTCATGCTTGACCTCGAAACGAAGCTCCAAGAGTTGAAGGGCTGGGGCGCGAGCCGCTACGAAGACGCCAAAAAGGAATTTTGGCGCCAGATGAAGTAGCCGGTTATTTCAAAGCTTCAAGCTTTTCCGCCGCCTTTGCGGCGGTTAGTTTTTCCCGCGCAAAAAGCCTGCCGCGCTCCCCCATCTGTTTCAATTCCCTAGCCGGCATTACGGATATTTTCCGAATCGCCTCGATCGCCTTTGCCTTTTCATCGAAGGGCACCACGTATCCGCATTCGGCGGCATCGACGAGCGTCGAGCGCATGCTTTCGGCATTCACAAGCGCAAGCACAGGAAGTCCCGCCGCCATATATCCGGCTATCTTCGCGGGAAATATCGGCGTACGGTTTTGCGAAATGAGCGAAACGAGGCCGACATCCATCTCCATTGCAAGCTTCGGATATTCCGATTTCGAAACGAAGCCGGTGAAAATGACATTCTTTAGGCTCTTTTTCTCCGCTATTTCCTGAAGACGCGGACGTTCCGAGCCGTCACCCGCAAAAAGAAAGGATATCTCTTGCTCATTCTTCACCGCTTCGGCGATATCAAGGATGCGCTCCAAACCCTGGGAAGGGCCAAGCACGCCGCCGAAGAAAAAGACAAGTTTCTTCTCGAGACCGAGCCGTGCACGGTATGATCCGTCCGATTTCACCGCGTCGAATTCGTCCACGTCGGCCCAATGCGGTAAAATATGGACCTTGCGGCTCTCCACGCCCCGCTTCGAAAAAAGATACGCCTTATGCCCTTCCGAAGGCACCAATATCGAATCCGCGCGCTTATAAAGCGCCCGCTCAAGGCGTTCAAAGAAAAACCTCAGGATAGGGCGCGAGAAGGGTATCCAACTCACTTTCAAAATATCCAAGTCGACGGCATTCTGCGGAAAAATATCGTGGACGTTCAAGATGAATTTTGCCTTGTATCTCCTCTTCAGCTTCCACGCCGCCCACCCAAGCGGGAGCGGAGGAGTATGGACGAAAACGACATCCGCGGAAGGAATATTTTTCTTAGCCGCGCGGACGAATTGGAACGGGAGCGCAAGCTGGGCGAATCCGCGCAAGATGAAGTTCACGCCGTGGTGCGGCGCGGTCTTCACGCGGACGACGCGCACATTCCCCTCGCGCGCGTCTTTCTCCAATCGCCCGATCTCTCCGGAAAGGTTGTGATACGGATACGAAGTGACGACAGAGACCTCGTTCCCCCGCTTGGCAAGCGCATCGGCCAAGTCGCGCATCAGGTGGGACGCCGAGCGCACTTCCGGCGGATATGAGTCGGTGATGATAAGAAACCTCATGCCCCTTTATTTCCTTTTGGCTTCGTACACTTTCGCGTCTATCAAAAAACGGTACCAAAAGCCCTGCAGGAGATGGAAAACGAGTCCGGGAATGCCGTCGAGGAATCCAAGCCGGATGAAATAGCGCCATTTGAAATACGCCGCGGCGCGGAGGAAGAGCGGCAGCCGCATATAAAAACCTTTCTTCGCCGTGCGCGATTTATCGAACCCGTGGGCGGCCGCCCCGCTGTCGCCGCGCAAGATGGATTGGACTTCGCGCGAAGAGAAATCGTTATGTTTTGCCGTCCAGTAATGCAGATCGCGGAGATTTTCGTCCACAAAATCGTTTGCGAGCCTCCGCGCGCCGCCTTTCACGAGGACGATATGCTCGTCCATCTCGCGAGGCTCGGACTTTGCTTGCCCCTTCCGCCACACCCGCAAAAACCACCGCGGATAATATCCGCCGTGTCGTATCCACCGCTTCATGAAATGCACCCGCCGCTTCATATAGAAGCCGCCGACGGAATCCGGGGCTGATTCAACCGCGCGGGCGATCTCTTCCCTTAATTCGGGGAGAAGGTATTCGTCCGCGTCGAGGCGGAGTATCCACTCGCCCGAGATTTCGGCGTTTTCGAGCGCCCAGTTGAACTGTTCCGCCTGGTTTACAAAGGGATGCGTGTAGACTTTTGCACCAAGCGATTCGGCGATAGAAACCGTCTTATCCGTACTGCCGGAATCGACGATAATCATTTGGCTTACGAGCCCCTCGGCGCTCTTAAGACAGCGTTCTATGTGGAGTTCCTCGTCGCGGGTAAGGACGATAAGAGTGATTGGCTTCATGGGAGGGTTACGGAATTATTGTATGCCGAGCGCATAGCTTCCGCCACCGCGCGCGGCGAAAAGCGGCTCTTCACGAGCTCCCGGCCGCGCTTACCCATTTCCTTCGCCTCTTCTGGGTTCCGAAGGAGGGAAAGCAGGGCGCCGGCGACAGCGTCGGGATTTTTTTCCGCAATTTTTCCCGCGCCGGCTTTTTCGATGTCTAGAGCGATCGCGACCCCCGGCGTGACGACGACGGGAAGCCCTGCCCGCATCGCTTCACCCGCCGACATGCCGAAATTTTCGGAATATGAAGGAAGCACGAACACATTCGACTCGCGGTATGCCGCCTCCTTTTCTTCCCCTTTAAGCGGCCCCGTGAAAATCACCGCTCCCGAAAGGTGGTGGGATAGAACCATCCGTTCGATATCTTTCTTATATCCGTCGTCTCCGCCCGCGATAATGAGCAACGCCTCGGGAAAGTCGCGGGAAACCGCCGCAAATGCGGGAACAAGCGTATCAAAGCCTTTTTTCCAATTAAGTCTGCCGAGAGACAGGATGACTTTCTTCCCCGGCGCAATGCCGAATTTCTCCCGAAAGATTAACAAGGGGGCGGAAACGTTCGGTTCGATGATATTCGGAACCACAACCGATTTTTTCTTCGGGAGACCGCTCGCATCGTACTCTTCCCGCTCAGGTTCCGCGGTGAAGTGGAGAAAGCTCGAGACAAGAAGATTTTTCCGTTCAATAAGGGAAATGTATATTTTTTTCTTGAGCGTTCCCTTCAAACCGAGCGTTCCCTTCATCAAGCTCCCGCGGGGAGAAATGACGAAAGGCTTCTTGAATTTCTCGGCGAGGCGGCGGGCCAGAAACGACTGATAGAGGAAAACCGACGTTTCGTGGATCACGTCGAAATCCGGCGCCATCTTCTCTGCCGCATCGCGCATCGCGGGAGAGTAATACCAGGCGCGCGGGAACCGGGTTGGGAAATAAAATATCTTCACGCCGTCCATGTCGACCGCCCTGCCGAGCGGAACATCGAGATCTTCGGCGCCGTTCACATTTGTCGTGAGAACGGTCACCTCGTCCCCCGCCGCAACGAGTGCCTTGTTCAAGGCGTGCACGCTTTCGATCGGGCCCCCGTAGCGGTACGCCGGAACATACGTCGGTACGATATGGAGGATTTTCATTATTTTTTCAGAACGATTCGCTCAAGCGCCCGCACCATGTTTGCCCCGTAGTCGTCCCATGTGAATCCATGCGATGCGCGTTCTTTTCCGCTCGCCCCCATCTCGCGCGCCTTTTCGGGATTCTCATAGAAATACAAAATTTTTTCTTTCAAGGCCTCGACATTTCGAATGGGAATGATGAAACCGTCTTCCCCGTCCCGAATAAGGTCGAGCGCGCCTGTATTCTCGCTCGCAATGACCGGCAATCCGCACGCCATCGCCTGCAATATCACGAGGCCGAATCCGTCCTCGACCGAAGGGAGCACTAAGACCGACCCTTCGCTGTAGTGCTTGTAAAGCTCGGCCTGAGGCACGTGGCCCAGGCACTTCACGCGGTCATTCGCATATTTCTTGAGGAAAGGCTTGATTTCGTCGTTCACGACGCCGAGGAAAACAAGCTCGGCATTTTTCAAATTCAATTCCGAAAAAGCCTGGAGCAGATAGTGCGTCCCTTTCCGGAGCGAAAGGCCCCCGGCGAAAACAATGCGGAAAACATCGTCGCTTTTCGGCGCCTGCCGGAACTGCGAAAGATCGACGCCCTCGGGCACATGCACCAGCTTCGACTCAGGAACCCCTTCCTCGATGAAGCTGCGTTTCACGAACAACGAGTTCACGAAAATATGGTCGGCCATCTCATATTCCTTGAGCGACTTCGGCACCAGCTTCGGATGCGGCCGATGTCCGGAAAAAGCGATTGAAAACTTCCGGTATTCCTCGTCGAGGATGCGCGACTGGTAGCTGATATGGCTGTTCCCCACCGTGAGCGCCGTGGGAATCCCCCGCTTCTTCGCCCTGCCGAGAGTTATCGAGGAGTAATTTGCCCACCCAATAAGCAAATCCGTTTGCCGCACCCGGTACGACGCGAGGATGTCGTAGAGCGTATGGATAGCGTATTGCGGATTGAACGAGTGGCGCAAAAATCCGGGCATGTGTTTCCATGTCCGCTCGAGCACCTCTTTTGTGATGACAGACGTCACTTTCCCGCGCGGAACGCCGTCGCGGGAAACGAGGTACTTCGGGTACGAAGTGATGATCTGCTCCAGGTGGCCGCGGTCGGCAAGATGCTTTGCGAGGATGAACGCGCAGAATTTTCCGCCGACCGTGATCGAGATCTTCATGTTATTTCTTTTCGATGACGGAGCAGAGAAACACGCCCATCCGCAGAGTGCCCGTGAAAAAGCGCGTCACCGCATCCGGCAACAGCCGCTTCAAAAATTCCTTAAACGCGCCCGCAGGGACAATAAGCAAATCGGTATTCGGCCCCACCGCCCGGATCTCGCGCACCGCAAAGAGCGGTGAAACCGTTTTTTTCCACTCGGCGAACGAATAAAAGCGTGCCAGCGCGCCGTCCGTGTACCACTGCATGCTTTTCGAAAGCGACTGTGTCTTCCATATATTTCCCGTAAGAAGTCCGCGGAGGATGCCCACGACGTAATAGCTCCACCAGCTGCGGTAATATACCATGATGGCCGCCCGCCCTCCGGGACGAAGCACGCGATGGATCTCTTTCAATATCTGCGGGGTGTTTGCGGAATGATGGATGACCCCCCAGCTCCAGACATAATCGAAGCTCCCATCGGGGAATTCCATCCGCTCCGCGTCCATTTGTTTCACCGTCCCGGGAAGTCCGAACACCCTTAAACGCTCGGCGGTCGCGTGCGACGCATAGCGGGTGAGGTCGATGCCGGTATAGGATTTCGCGTGCGAAGCGAGTATCTGCGCATGGCTTCCCATGCCGACGCCGATTTCAAGCACGTCTTTATCCTTCAGTGCTTCGCGGTCCAAAAGCCGGGCAAAGGGCACTCCTTCTTTCTCGCCGAAACTTTTCGCATTCTCAAAAAAACGGCGGTCTATTTCCGCATAAAACTCGCGGGAGAATTCCTTTACGCCCAAGGCGTCCAGCCAGTCGTACCGCATGGGGTTTTCCTCCCACCAGGATTTATTCGCTTCCTGCCACGCATTCGCCTCTTCAGGCGACGAGGGAAGGACGGTCGGCTCCGCAAGGTGGAGGGATTTATCGGAAAATTCCTTCATAAATAGAACTATAGGGCCTGGAGAAAGGCTGTCAAAAGGTGAGCCTTTCCGCGATTTTCGCGAACTCCTCCGCAACGGAGCGCGCATCGTATTTTTTGACTTCTTCCGCCTTCACCCGGTTTTTCAAATTGCCCTCCCGATGACTCTTCCACATGCGCCCGATGGCGTCCGCAATCGCATCCGTGTCTGAAGGCGGAACCACCACCCCCGCGTCGGCCGCGAGAACCGCGCGGGCCGACTCGCCATCCGGGGGCGTAAGCGCAAGTATCGGCTTCCCTACGGCGATATATTCAACGGCTTTTGCGGGAAGAAAGGGACTGTGGGGAATATCAGCGTCTATGAGGAGTAACGCCGAAGCGCCGGACAGCACGCCGGCCGTTGCCGCGCGGTCTTTCTCTTTTTGAATCTCGACAACGTCAGCGAGTCCCAAAGAACGCACGAGCCCGCCGAATTTCCCCATATTCCCCATAAAGGTTATTCGCGTTTCGGCGCGCGCCTCGGGAAACTCGCGGAAAAATCGCGAAAGACCCCTGAGGAATTTTTCCGGCGAGCGGAGATTGTAAAACGACCCGGCGTACACGAGTGAGAAGTTCCCCTCTTGCGTCTCAGCGTGCGGGCGCGCAAAGAGCTCGGGATCGAATGTATTGGGAAGGACAAATATCTTTTCCCCGTGGCCGTATCGCTCGATGAATATGCGCCGCGTCTCCTCGGTCGTAACAATCACTGCGTCAGTCCTCTGAACGACTTCCGCATCGCGCCGCTCATGCAAGCGTTTCAAAAAAGGAAACCTATAGGAAATATAAGGGTGTTGCGCCCCCGGATCTCCGTAGAACGCTATCCATGGCAAATTTGATAGCCGCTTAAGGCGGAGGGCAACCGAATGCGAAGAAACCGGGTTCGCGCGTGAAAAAATAAGGTCGAATTTCTCTGCGGCGAGGAGCCTCCGGGCGGCGTGGAAAGCGTGCGGAAGCCAGGCGACTTCGGGATCGCTTATGAGCTTCAAGCTGTACAGCGTGCGCGTTAGGAAGCCCGACGGCGCCCGTACGGCAGTCGTTTCGATGCCGGAAGGAAGCTTCGTTTCCTCGCGGCCGAAACCTTTCGGATCGCGGGCATGGAGAACATGGAGCGCATATCCCTTGGCCGGCAGGAATTTGGCGAGATTCACCGCCATCGCGCTTTCAACGGAGCGGATCGGCGGGAAAAAATAGGAGATGAAAAGTATCTTCTTCATCGCCTATGCCCGCTTCCGGAATACCGAGATGAGAAGATACGTCCCAAAAACCTTGCCGAGCGTCATATCGAAAAGCCCGTGGATGAACGGCACGCGTGCGAGCATGCGTAACGGCTTTGAAGCGTATTGGAGAAATTTGTTCACATATGAGAAGAAATTCAGCTGACCGGCAAAATCGCGTTCAAGTTCGATAAGGCTCCCGACCTCGGGAACGCCCTCGAGGGTGAAACGGAGCGAACGGATGGGGGTTTCGACTCCGAACGGCCAAATTCCTTTCTCTTTCGCCCGGCGCATGCCGTATTTATAAATGATTCCCTTATCGGACGGGTTTGCGGAAACGTAATACCCGCCGGGACGGAGCACGCGCATCACTTCGCGCACCATGAGAGTCTGGTCCTCCGGCGTGAAATGTTCCATGAGGCCGGTATTGAAGATAAGGTCGAAGGAATTGTCGGGAAACGGCATGGTAAAAATGCTCGATTCGACGGTCGCGACCGATAAATTATTCCGTTTGAAAAGTTCGGCGTCGAAGGCGAGTACCTTGGGCGAAATATCGAGCAGGGTGAAATCAAGCGAATTTGAGAATTCCTTTTGGAGATATGCGGCGACGTAATCCTGCCCGCATCCCGCGCCCATTATTTTCTTGAAACCCTCTTTTTTGATGAGGTCGGTGATAAGGTGGAAAACGGGAATGTGATACGAGTTGAACGGGGGCAATTCAAAATCGGGGAAATGCGTATGTTCCCAATACTGCTCCCATGTATCCTTAACCTCTTCTTGCGTTGCGCTATCCTTCATAAAAATCGCTCATTTTTTTTCGCTCGTCTTCGAGGAGCGAATCGAGATAGAATTTTGCCGCCCAATTGGGAAACGCGCGCGGGATATATCGGCCGGAGAATGGCTCACTCCCGGCGAGCGCACCGCAGGTTTCTTGGCGCGTATCCTTATTTTGAACTGACAAAAGGAATTCGTCCAAGCCGCGAGCGGCACGCATCCACTTTCCCCCGTCCTCGAGCGTTGCGAGGCGCTTCCAAACGATAGCGGTTTGTGCGAGTCCCGTAAGGCAATACGAAGCCTCCTTCTGCTGCCATGCATCATCATAATATCCCTTGATACTCTCCGAACCGTGCAATGCAAGAAGTGCGCCGGCGATCCTGTGCGCGTGCGTTATATGGTTTTTTGAATCAAGCAGCAGTCCGGACTCCAAAAGCCCTTGCGCAACATAGGCAATGTAGTGGAGAAGCGCGCCGCTCCCTTCCTTTTCTTCCGAACCTTCCGGCCAGCCGTTTTCACGGACGCGCGAACCGGTCCAGTCGAGCGAACGGCGCGCGGCTTCGCGGTATTTTTCCTCGGAGGCTGCGCTGGCTAAAAGAAGAAGCGCCCAGGCTACCCGAGCATCGAACGGATGCGGCCGCTTGTCGAACGTATGCGCCGCCCAACTGCCGTCGGCCTCCTGCGCGGTTATCAGCCAATCGCCCGCCTTGCGCGCGGCGGCAAGATAGCGCTCGTCGCGGGAACGCCGATAGAGTGCAAGCAGTCCGAAAATGATCTGCCCCGTATCGAAAACATACGACTCGCCCGATGCGTCCCACGAACCGTACGACCCGTCGCTTTTCTGGAGTGACAAAAGCCACTCGCCTGAACGCCTGCAAGCGCTTTCGATCTCTTCTGCGCGGTATTTCCACGCTGTAGACGCGTTCAGCAGCGTAGGAATGATATACCCCGTCGTTTCGGGATACGGCTTCCCCCACCCTCCCGCGCGGGCATAGCCGCGGGAAAAGCCGTTTCCGCTTGCGGCGGCATGCGAAGCGAGAAGCCAATCGATTGCGGCACGCGCCGACTCGTCGCGCGTGAACGTGCGGGGTCCGCGGGAAACGTTTTTCACCGCCGCAGCGAATCCCGCCGCATCCGCTTCATAACTGTACCCGACGATAATCTCCCTGCTTTTTTTACCGAACGATTCGCGCATGGCATCGTCGAGGTAAAGCCTTTTCAAGATTTCGGAAAGCGCGTGCACATCGCCGGGCGGAAAGGTGAAACCGTTTTCGCCTTCGCGGACAAGATCCGTCGAGGAACCTACAGCATTCGAAATGACAAGCGGGAGCGAAAAGCACATAGCTTCGTTCACGACCATTCCCCACGTTTCCGAACTCGAAACAAGGGCGAATATGTCTCCCATGATATACAGCTTCGGTGTGTCGCTATATTCGAAAAACCCAAGCATATGCACCTGCGGGACGTTGTTCGCCTTGATATAGGTTTCAAGCTCGGGACGAAGCTCTCCGTCTCCCGCGAAAAGCAAGTGAAGCTTCCGATCCTCGCGCAATTTTTGTTTCATAAGCATCTCAAAGGCCTTCAGGAGATCGAGGGGCCTTTTCACGCCGTACATCTTCCCACAAAAGACGATAGCGACATCTTCCGGCCTAATGCCTAATTTTGCCCGCAAGGCATCGCGCTCCGATTCCAATTCCTCCCGTACTTTGAATAACTTCTCGTTATCGGCGGCGTAAGGAGTGAAAAAGAGCCGGTCGGCGGGAACACCGTAATGGAGGTAATAATTCTTATTTTCCTCGCCGAGATACAAGAATCCCTTGATGGGCTTAAAAAAAAGGCGGAGTACGATATCCTTCATCTTTTTTCGGATTCCTCCGAGGCGGGCGTTTTGCTTGAGCGACGATTCGCCTTGGAAAAGCATCGGCGTGCGGGAAACGAGGCACGCGACGTAGGTGAGCCAGCTCGACGCGCGGGCATAGCCGTAGAGAAGCACGGCATCATACTTTCCGCGGATGATCTCGCCGAAAATGCCGGGGTTCAAAAGGCCGAAGAATTCGCCTTGCGTCGGTCCCGTCCCCCAATTCTTTATTAATTTCGACCGATACCCCTCAAGCAGGCTCGGCCCCCAAAAGATTTCCTTGTTGCCGAAAAGCTTGTTTTTTGTGGGAACGATGCCATAGTCGCTCAATAAGAGGACGGTAAGGTCGATTTCCGGCGACGCGGCAAGCTTTCTCAGGAAAGGAGGAACGTTCGGCGTCAGGTTAGGCGAAACGATGGCAAGTCTTTTTTTCTGCATACGGAATTATTTTACGGCACGCCACGAAGCGTAGAAATCGAGAAATGGGAAAAAGGCGTGCAAAACCTTCCCGAGCGCCCGGCGTCCGGAAGAAAGGATTTTTCTCGTTGCCGAACGCGGATGGTTGCCGGATTCATACCGGAGATACCGCACTTCCGAGAGAGCGCAATATTTCGCGATGAGTCTTCGAAGCTTTGCGGGCGAGAAATACCGCTCTTTGAATGGGAAATCGTGCGGGTAGAGCCACTTGTCTCGGCGCTCAGCGGCGTATTTCCAAAGCGCGGTCGGCACGAAGTACGCCGGATGAAGCGAGAAAATATTCTTATCGATAATCACCAGCCGTCCTCCCGGCTTTAACACGCGCGTAAGCTCGCGAATGGCCGTTTCGGTCTCGGGAATATGCTCCAACACCTCAATGCAAATCACGCAATCGAAGGACGCGTCGGGATACGGGAGTGCGGTCGCGCTCCCGCCGCGGAAGGTGTAGTCGGGAAAATTCTTCTTCGCTATTTCAAGCAGTGCTTCGGACGGTTCGATGCCCTCCGCGTCATATCCGCGGGCGCGTAATGCCGCGACAAAAATTCCCTTTCCGGAACCCACATCAAGCAATTTTCTGCCGTTGCCTTCGGCGCCGCAATGTGAAAGGATTTCCGCCAGTTCGAAATTAGCATCTGTGATGCTATCCCGCACGGAATTGACGCCCGCTTCAGAGTCGAATTTTTCAATAATAGCCCCCTCCAGGGGTTTGGAATTCATCGCGGTTATTCTACGGCATGCACCGCCTTTCTACAAATAAATCAGCTGGATTCGGCTAATACAAAGCCGTGAGAAGGCGCTTCAGCTCTTCCGGAGTCGGGATTTTCGGCGAATTTTTTGCGCGATCGGGATGGAAACCTTCGGCGACGATAATATCGATTCCCTCCGGGGGAATCGCAAGCTCCGAAAGGCGCGTCTTTAAGCCGATGCGGCGCATAAGCTCCCGCACTTTTCGGGCGGCATCGGAAACGGAATCGGCCGTGCAGGCGGCAAGAAATGCCTTTTGCCTTTCCTCGGGAAGCGCCGGGATTAGGTACTCAATGAATGCGGGGAGGGTGATGCTGACCGCCTGGCCATGCGCTACGCCCCAATGCGCCGTCATCGGATACGAGACGGCGTGGCAAAGCGTAGTCTGCGTATTGGAAAATGCGAGGCCGGCGAAAAACGATGCCGCCATCATATGGTCGCGCGCATCGGGAATAGGGCTAGTGGCTGCCCTTTCCAAATGCCCGAGGACGAGCCGTATCGCTTCGAGTGCGTATTCGTCCGAGACGGGATTGTGGTTCACGTTCCAATACGCCTCCATGGCCTGCGTAAGGGCGTCCATGCCGGTCACCGCCGTTTCATACGAAGGGAGGGAATCCGTAAGGGAGGGGTCAACCACGGCGGCATCGGGGAAAAGATACTCCGGTGAAGCAAGGGAATATTTCTTCAAATCGCTTCCCCACACGGTCGCCCACGGTGTCACTTCGCTTCCCGTTCCGGCCGTCGTGGGAACCGCCACGAAGAAAAGGCCGTGAGCGCGCAGCTCGCGCCCTTTCGACCGCACATAGTCCTCGATGGTCCCTTCGGCGCGCGCGAGCGCGGCCGCGCACTTTGCGGTATCAAGCACGGCTCCCCCGCCGACCGCAAGGACAGCGTCAGCTTCGCGCGCGCGGGCAAAATCAATGAGTGCGTTTATCGTTTCGAAATCTGACGCCTTTATCGGAGGCTCATACACAAGAACTTCCGCCTCAGCCGAAAGGGCGGCTACCGCCCCTATAAACTCGGGCTTCTGCTTCACATGCTCTGCGGCAACCGCGAGCACGCGTGTGCTCTGCTTAAAGATGCCCGGAAGCTTTGAAATCGCTCCCCTCCCGAAGTGGCTTTCGGTCGGCATGCGGTATGCTCCCTCGATGCGGGGAGGTACCGTGCCTTCTGAAATGGTCTTTGTGTAAATATCCATATGAATCCGCTTATTGCGGCATGTCGTTTGCAACGAGAAAATGCAAGTGAAAATGATTTTTCACCGAGCGATGAGTGGCAAAATTCTCCATGAGAAGGTCATAATCGCTTTCCAACTCTTTCCGTATTTGCTCAAGCTCCTTTTTTTCCGCATCGGTCATCTCGCCATACTCCGCAAAAAAACGCCGCGGAACAAGCATATGGCTCTTCGATGCGATGGCGTCAAACGGGAAGAGATTCTCGATAAGTACCCAGTATTCGAATTCGCGCAGGCAGCGCGATTGCCAGTCGTCAAAAGGACCCGCATGGCTTTTGGCGTGCTCCTTTTTCCACTCCTCGTATTTTTGCTGCGTCTGGATGCTTCGATACGTATTTTTCATCAAAAAATGGAATAATCCGCCCGATCCTTGCTTTTGAAATAGGCATAGTCCATCGCCCGGACGTCGTCCCATCCCCAATTCTTGGTGGGTATCCGCCAGGTCTCTCCGTAAATCAACGGAAGGTACTCCTCCGGCGGGTTCGGAACATTGAATACGAGCCCTTCAAACTCCATGGGCGCGAGGTTTTCAAAAACCTTCTTCGGAAAGACCATGGCATTCTCCTTTTGGCCGAACAGATGGCAGATGCCGAAGAAAAGCTTCCGCACGGGACGGTCGAGAAACGGCGGGATAGCCCAATAGACCGCCTTTTCAAGGAAGGGAATGCCGTAATGGTGCTTTCGGTAATGCGCCTTCTCGGCAACCCTGTCGAGGTATTTCAAAATGAAATTGAATCGGGGGTCCTTTTTGGTGAATATCATCCAACTCTTGTCTCCCGTCGTCGTGTAAATGCCGATGCTCAAGGAAATATCCTCGCCCTTATGGAAATAGATGCATTCATCGGTGATATCCACGCGAAAGCCGAGCGCCGCTATCTTCGGAAGAATCGGAAGGATCTTTGGCACTTCTTCCTTCAGCGCGCAAAAGTCGACGTCCGTATCCCAGGCGATCATCTTTTTCTCGCGAACCGCCCCGAGGAGCGTTCCGAAATCGAGCCAGTAGCGGATGCCTGCTTCGTCAAGGATCGTTTTTACCTTCCGCGTTTCATCCAAACAAAGCTGTTTTGCCCCTTCGTCCATATCCTTAACCCGAAAGGAAATCCATAAACGCCTTTTTATTCTCCGCCGGGGTCGTGGTCGGCCGCCCCAAATCCTTCCGATGCCCCGCTTTTACGCGGATCTCCAAAAAAGCCGGACCGGCAACGCTTTTCATCTCGCTGAGTTTTGCGATAAGCGCATCTTTGGTTTCAGCGCTCTCCGCATAGGCGTACCCAGCGTTTTTGGCGACGCCGGGAAAATCCACGCGGGAGGCGGTCGGCTGGCCGCCGACGGATTCATGCGATGCGTTGTTCAAGACAATGTGTCTGAAATTTTTTGGATGTTCGGAACCGATGACGGCCAAGGAGCCCATGTGCATGATGGCCGCGCCGTCGCCGTCGAAGCACCAGATATTGCGCTCCGGCCTTGCAAGCGCGATGCCGAGGGCGATTTGCGATGCGTGGCCCATGGAACCGACGGTCAAAAAATCTTTGGCATGGCCTTCCCCTTTCGATTCGCGATGCTCGAAAAGCTCGCGGGAAGCCATACCGGTCGTCGAGACGACGACGTCATGACCTCCGAGCGCGTCGGCGGCGGTTTTCACCGCCTCCTCGCGCGTAAGCTCTCCGCGCTCCGCGGGTTTTTTCTGGAACGCATACGGGGCGAACGTCCCTTTTTTGACGATAAGCGCATACGGCACCCCCTTCTCTTTCGCGGTGGAAATTCCTTCGATAAGCGCCGCTTCCGCGGATTCCAGGGTGTCCGGCAATATGGCATGCGGAATTTCAAGCGCCTCAAAAAGCGGAATGGTGACCCGCCCCTGTTTCACATGCTGAGGTTCGTCCTTCACGCCCGGCTCGGCCCGCCAGCCGACCAGCAAAAGCGCGGGAATCCCGTACACTTCGGGATCCGTGAGGGAGGTCAAAGGATTCACCAAGTTCCCTTCTCCCGAATTTTGAAGATAGACCATGCCGGGTTTCCCAGTCGCCAAATAATGCCCGGCAACAAGCGCTAAAGCTCCGCCTTCATTTGCGGCAATCACGTGTGCTCCCGCGGGAGCGGTGTCGGCGATGTAGCCGCAGATATCCTTCAAAAGCGAATCGGGAACTCCCGAAAAGAAATCGATTCCGTTTTTCCCGAGCAATTCGTAAAATGCCTGCGGTTCAATCATCCTATTGTTCGCCGGGAATGAGCGTAAGGATTTCCTTGATGGACATGCACTGCTGGTCCGCCTCCTGCGCCCGTCCGTTTTTCAAAATCGTTTCGGCCACTTTTTTCATCGCCGGATACGCGCTCCGCAAAAGCTGGTTCGCATAAATCACGATGTTCGCGCCAGCCTTCTCGAGCTCCTTTTCCGTCACCTGCGCGTATGTCGAAGGAACGACGACGAGCGGCGGGCGCTTTTTGAATTTCTTGTAGTGCCGGCAAAATTCAAGGATCTCATTCGGGCTTTTCTCCTTGCTGTGAATCATGATGCCGTCGGCGCCGGCTTCGATATAGGCCTTTGCGCGCTTCACCGCATCCGCCATGCCTTTCTTTAAAATAAGGCTTTCAACGCGGGCGATGATCATGAAGTCCTGCGTAACCTGGGCGCGCTTCCCCAGGCGGATTTTGTAAGAGAAATTTTCTATCGAATCCTGCGTCTGGGCGACATCCGTCCCGAAAAGAGAGTTCTTTTTAAGCCCCATTTTATCCTCGATGATGATGGCGGAAACACCGAGACGCTCCAGCGTCTTCACGCCATAGCCGAAGTTCTCGGCGATGCCGCCGGTATCACCGTCGTAGATAATCGGCTTCGTCGTCACTTCAAGAATGTCGTTTAATGTGTTCATCCGCGAGGTGAAATCCACCGCTTCCGTATCGGGCTTGCCCTTAGCCGTCGAGTCGGTGAGGCTCGAGAGCCACATGCCGTCAAACTCGCAAAGGCCGTTTTTGGTCTGCACTTTCACATTTTCAACCAAGAGCGACGTAAGGCCGTTGTGCGCCTCCATGAAGCGCGTGATGGGCTTTACGGCGAGCAAACGGCTCAATTTTTTTCTGCGGATATCCGGCGTGGTCCCGATTTCGCGAAGTTCCTGGTGGAGCAACGTCGAAGAAACACCCTCCGTATACGCCGGTTCGATGAGTCTCCCGCCCCATTCCTTGAGGACCGCAATGACGTTCGCGCGAGTCTGCCGCTGGATACCCGTCTTCCAATCGTCCCCGTGAACGACGTAATCCGGCTTCAATTTGCGGAGATTATACGTGTAATCGAGCGTATCCTGGGGAACGACGCGGTCGACACCTTTGAGGTTCTCCACGATCATCTTTCGCTGTTCGTAAGTAAGAAACGGCAGGCGCTTATAGCTTGCAATGGCCTTATCCGTCAGAACCCCGACGGTCACGGAGCCCAGTTCGGAGGCTTTTTTGAGGATATTGAGGTGCCCGTTATGAATAAGGTCGGCGCTCATGCCGACATAGACCGTCTTTACTCCGCTCGATTTTGCCATACGACACCATTATACTCCCCGCCCTTAAAATGCAAACGTCAGGAGAATTTTTTCCACACGTACCGCGCCCAATCACGCGACCAATGCGCCCCGGAAATTTCTCCGGGGGGAATCGGCGAACCTTCACCGGCGAGCCATTTTTGAAACGGAAACGTGAAACCCATCTTCGGGCGCGCGTATATTTCTTCGGGAAGGAGGTCTTTCACGGCATCAATGAGCACTTGCTTGTTGTGCGTCCCCGAAAGACGCCGGGCCGGATGGATCTTCGCAACATGCGCCGCGACCTCAGCATCCACAAAGGGTACGCGCACTTCGATGGAGTGCCGCATCGCCATCACGTCGCTATCCTTCAAAAGCTGATTTTGCATGTACAGCGTGAAATCGAGGTATGAAAACCGCACCGCGGGCGCAAGCGCGCGTATCCGCGCTCCGTCATCGCCGAAAACCGTTTCCTCAAGTTCCTTAACGAGACGGAGAGCCTCTTCACGGCTCCTGCCGGCGATAGCCGCCGCTTCGCCCGGCGGATAAATTCCCCGCACGGCGAGGTACCCGCCCAAAATCCCGCCCGCTTTCAAAAATTCGAACTTGGCGAACTTCCCTCCCAAAAACGCCAGAAGCTCCCTGCCAAGAACCTTCTCAAAAAAAGCTACCGTCTCAGCCCGGCGGAAATGCCTATACCCGAGAAAAAGCTCATCGCCCCCGACGCCGGAAAGTACGACGGTAAGTCCGGCGGAACGGGCCGCTTGAGAAACAAAATAGGTGTTCAAGCCGTCGACGGTAGGCTGGTCCATGTGCGCGAGTGCGTCCGGAAGGCTCGCAAAAAAATCTTCCTTGGTAAGTTTCGTTTCGCGATGCGTGCTTCCAATCCGCTTTGCCACGAGGCGTTGATACGCGCCTTCCGAGAATTCCGGCTCATCGAAATCAACGGACAGGGTAGTCACCGTTCCCGCTCCGCCTGCTTTCGCGAGCGCCGCCAGGGCGGATGAATCCAAGCCTCCGCTCAAGAATATGCCTGCCGGCGCATCGCTTATGAGATGCGCCCGCACCGAATCCTCAAGTACTGCGCGGGTTCGACCGATGTAGGCTTGCGCCTTTTCGTAGGGCGACTCGAAATCGGGAAGGGTGGAATAATACCGCACGAGCTCCTTCCCTGTTTTAGCAATCTTCAAATATGTTCCGCTCGGAAGCGCGCTCACTTCGCGATACGTTGTCATGGGAAGCGGAATCGAGCCGAACATGAGAAAGAGAAGCATGGCATCCGGATTTTTCGTGCACGGCACGATGCCGGATTCGGCGATGGCGGTAACAGTCGAGGCAAACGCCAGCGCGCCGTCTTTTTCCGCATAATACAGCGGCTTGATGCCGAATCGGTCGCGGACGAGGTAAAGGGTTTCTTTCTCTTCATCCCACAAACCGAAGGCGAACATCCCGCGGAGTTTTGCAAAGCCAGCTTCGCCTTCGCGTTCAAAAAGCGCAAGGAGGACTTCCGTATCGCTGTCTGAACCGAAGGCAGCTCCCGCTTCTTCCAAGCCTTTCTTCAGCTCCCGGAAATTGTAAATCTCGCCGTTAAAGGTAAGGAGCAATTTCCCGCGCCGCATCGGCTGATGGCCCGCGGCGGACAGGTCAATGATGGAAAGCCGGTTATGCCCGAAAAAAACAGGCCCCGAATGGTCAAAACCGGTATCGTCGGGACCGCGGTTGTGCTGGCACGCGACCATTTTCTCGACAGGTCCGCGAAAACGCTCTCCCCCGCCGGAAAAGGAAAGCGCTCCGCTGATGCCACACATAGAGACTTATCGGCCTATCGCCGCGCGCACTTTGTCGTCCTGCGGCCAATACGTAAGGATAAGATCACCGTACTTGCGGGCGTTTTCCATATCCCCTTTCTTCAAGTAGATATCAACGAGGCGGTACAAGATCGGCGGCGTACGCGGACCGAGCTCGTGCCCCTTGAGGAATGCCTCCTCCGCTTTTTTGAAATCCTCGTCATGCTGGCCGTACTGTTCCCATAAAAACTGGTACATATTGCCTAGGAGCATCTGGTGGCGGAGTTCGTTGGGGAAAAGGTACGGTTCGATATAGGAAACGAGCCAGCGCGCGACCGGTTCCGAAACGCCCGGCTGGGCGAGGATGTCCCCGATGGTGCTCGCGGTGAATTTCACCACCTCTTCCTGTCCGATTGGCGAAGAGATGTTCAACGGCACGTCGTACAGGCGGGCGATATCATCCGTCGACTGGATGGTTTGGATGTTCCTCTGCGCATCGATGAAGCTTCGCGACTTCGCAAGCGGGACGAACGCGCCGAAATAGACGCCCGCGCCGAACGCGATGATAAGCACGAGAACGATGAGTTGTTTGAAAAAGTCCATAGGATTATTTCTTCTTGGGCGCATGCGGCGTTGCGTGCGCGAGGGCGACCGGGGAAAAGGCATGGAGCGAAAGAGCGAGCATCGTAAAGAGATTCAGGTAGGTGATGGAAACGTCGAAGAGCACCAATCCCTGCACCAGATACGCGAGCGGGATTGCGAAGAAAAGCGCGCGCTCGAATACGGCCTGGAACGATCCGTCTTCCGCCACGGTCGCCTTTTTGCGGCGGATGAACGTCACGTAGAACGCAACGAATATGGAGAGATACGCGAGAAACCCGAGAATGCCGGTTTCAACGAGATAATCGAAGATAACGCTATGGGCGCGGTCAAACCACGAACCGAAACCGGCCGCGGGATCGTAGTACTTCGTGTTGAAGTGCCGGTCGAATACGTGGATGAAGTTTTCCGGCCCCCAGCCGAGGATAGGGCGCTCGAGAAAGCCGTCCCACGCCGTCTTCCACATGATGGTGCGGTCTTCAAAGGTTTCCGTCGTGAGCGAAATGGCGAAAATACGCGAGCCGGGAATCTTTTTAACGAACGCCGAATCCTGGAACGCGACGAGACTTCCCGCGACCGCAAGAAAAAGAATGATAAGTGCGAGCATCTTCATCCGGAAACGTTTGTATGAAAAACCGACGTAGCCCAAAATCATGATGACCGCCGTACCCAAGCCGAGGAACGCGCCGCGGGTTCCGGTTAAGAGGAAGATGGCGGAAAAGAAAAGAATGAGGGCGATAAGTCCCCACATGCGTCCGGAGAATTTCCGCGCCTTTTCCCGAAGCAGGAAATAGAGGCAGTAAAAGATGAGGAACAGCGCATAGACGGCGACATACGCGGGGTTTCCGATGGACCCTTGGAAACGATAGCTGTCCTCGCTGAAACGGGAGCCGATAAATCCGTCGGCGTTCAGTGCCGCAAGAAAGCCGTAGACGCCCATCAAGACACCCCCCACGATTGCGCACCACAAAAGCCCGCGCCAGTCCTTCTCGGTCTCAAGAAGCGTAAGGATAAGAATGAAATAACTGAAAAAGAAAAGCATCTGGAGCCCGCCTTCGCCGCGCTCAAAATTCGACCAGAACGATGCGCCCGGATCGACGCCGAAAAATCCGGCGAGAAGGAATATGGCGACAAATGCGGTGACCGCGATGACGAGCGGCTTCTTAAAAAGCGCCTTCAAACGCGAAAGGTAGTACGCCCCCCTGGCGCTCTGAAAGAGCACGCCCAAGAGGAACAGGATGGCCGCGAGGCCGATGGTTGTTCGGAAGAAGACGTATTTCCCCACGATGAACGGGAAAAGGGTGGTGCGCGTCACGATGACGGTCATAAGGAGCACCGGAAGGTACAGGAGCCATTTGGCAAACTTGAAATAGTCCATATGAGTCATTTCAGTATAGGGAACCGTGCCAAAAAGACAAACCTAGGCTTGGGGAAATAAAAAGGCCCGAATCATTGTTCGGGCCCTTTGTTTTCCTGCTCCTTCTTGGCCTTTCTGATTTTCCAAACCAGCACTGCGAGTTTTACGCCGCCGATTATTATTTCGCCGAGCGCTTTTCCCCCGTCGTTTTTGACAAAATTTGCAAATGCTTTGCCGGCAGTACTTTTCAAGTTGCGAATCTCTTCATCTTTGGCCTTTTGGAGGTTTTCTTGGTTTTTTGAATCTTGGGACATCTCATCCCCTCCTTATTTATTAAATTTAACGCTTTTAATATTATAAAACAAAATACTTATTTAATCAAGAGTCTCTCCATTTCTTAATCTCGGCGTGATTCCCCTTCTGCAAAACCTCCGGGACTTCCATCTTCTTCTTTTTCCCCTTCACCTTTGCCTCAAAAACCGCGGGGCGGGTATAGACGGGATAGGAACCTTTCACGTCCTCCCGGGATTCCTCTTTCCCCAAAAAGCCTTTGTAGTGGCGTGCCACTGCCTCCGCCACAACGAGCGCCGGGAGCTCCCCTCCCGCGAGCACGTAGTCGCCGATTGAAAGCTCCTCGTCGGCAAGGTGTTCCGCAACGCGCTCATCCACTCCCTCGTACCGTCCGCAGATGAAAATAAGCTGGTCGTATTTCGAAAGCCGTTTCGCTTCGGCCTGGGTGAATTTTTTTCCGCGGAGTGAGAAGAGAATCACGCGGTTTTTTTTCGCCTTCGCTTTTTTCGCGAATTCCACCGCTTTCCAGATAGGCTCAGGCTTCAAGACCATGCCCGGACCTCCGCCGTACGGCGGAAGGTCCGTCGTTCGGTGCTTCCCTTCCGCGAAGTCACGAAGCGCGATGGCGCGCACTTTCAAAATTTTTTTCTCCGTCGCGCGCTTCATGAGCGACGCGGAAAGATACGAATCGAACGCTTCGGGGAAAAGCGTGATGATGTCTATTTTTTTCATGCGAGTTCCTTTTTTAAAATCCGGATGATGCGTTCTCCCGCTTTCCCGTCGCCAAATGGCTGTTTCCACGAAACTTTCTTGGCTTTCATTTTCATCGCCGAACGGAGAATGCGGGAAGGATCGGTCCCCGCAAGCATGTTTCCGCCCACCCGCACGGTTTCCGGCCGTTCGGTGTTTTCGCGGAGCGTAACGCATGGAACCTTCAAAACGCATGCTTCCTCCTGCATTCCGCCAGAGTCCGTAAGGATGAGGCGCGCAAGACTCTCGAGCGCGAGGAAGTCGAGATAGCCAAGCGGCGGAATGACGGTGAGCGAGTTCGGAATTTTTAATTTGAATTCCCGGATGCGTTTTACGGTCCGGGGATGGAGCGGAACGAGGCACGGCATTGCCATCGCCCGCGCCACGCGATCAAGGCCCGCAATAATACCTTCCAGATTTTTCTTTGCATCCACGTTTTCCGCCCGATGGAAAGTCGCGAGCGCGTACGCATGCGCGGTAACGCCAAGCTTCCGAAAAATCTTGGAATTTTTCTTCGCGAGCGCAGAATGGTCCACAAGGGCGTCGACGACGGTATTTCCCGTCACATGCACGCCTTTCCTGATCCCTTCTCCGCGGAGAATGCGCGCCGAAGCGGGCGTGGGAGCGAAAAGGAATGTTGACATATGGTCGGTAAGCACGCGATTCGTCTCTTCCGGCATCCGTTCGTCATACGACCGCAAGCCGGCTTCAACGTGCGCGACAGGGATTCTCTCTCGCCGCGCCGCAAATGCGCCGGCAAAGACTGAGTTGGTGTCGCCTTGAACGACAACCGCCCCCGGACGCTCCGCGCGGAATATTCGTTCAAGCGCCGGAAGCATTTTCGCGATTTGCTCCGCAGACGTGCCGCGTCCCGCACGGAGGTTGTAACGCGGGCGCGGCATCGCGAGGTCGCGCATAAAAATCGCATCAAGCGCGGGCGAATAATGCTGATTGGTGTGGACGATAAAAAAAGGGGTGCGAGAGACCCGGGCGACGCGGATGACGGGAGCGAGCTTTACGATCTCGGGACGGGTTCCCAAGACGAATGCGAACGGCTTCATTGGTCTCATTACACCAAAAAGCCCCGCACGTTTCAATGCGGGGCTTTCACGAGATACGAATTGGTTATTGGGCTTCCGGTCTCGGAGCGCGGGTCGATCCCGCGGGCTCTTCGATCTTCAGGTTGATGCGTGCGTTGTTCTTGATGCCGACGATGCGGAGCAGGGAGCGGATGGCCTTCGCCGTGGTTCCCTGGCGGCCGACTACCTGGCCCATATCCTGGGGGTTCACAGAGAGCGAAAGCAACACGCCCATTTCATCCACCTTGCGGTCGATCTTCACCTCGTCGGGATGATCGACAATCGACTTCACCACGAATTCCAAGAAATCTTTATCAGTCATGTGAGATATCTGTTTTTCTTTTCGTTTGCGATTCGTTCTCGACCTTTTCCCTTAGTATATCCGATTTTTTGAAAATCGGTCTATTTGCCCTCTTCCGCAGCCTTTGCGGGCTTCACGTGCTGGGGGATTTTCTTTCCTTCCACCACTTTCGCCTTCACGAGGAGGTTGTGCACTGATTCGGTCGGCTGGGCGCCCTGGCTGATCCATTTCTTCGCGGCGTCGCCGTTCACCTGGAAGGCGTTCGTGTGCGGATTCCACCAGCCGAGGTCCTCGACATAGCGTCCGTTCATTTTGGAGCGTTTTTCGGAAACCACCACGCGAAAGCTCGCCTGGTGCTTTTTCCCTACGCGCTTGAGTTTTATTGCCAACATGAGATGGGCCTTATCGTAGCTTACTTTTTGTCTTCGGTCAAACCCTCTCCCAAGCGGAGCGAAAGGAGCTTTGAGATGCCGTCGTCCGCCATCGTCACGCCGTAAAGCACGTCGGCAGCCTCCATCGTGGCGCGGTTATGGGTGACGATGATGAACTGGCTTTTCGTCGAAAAATTCTTCACCAGCTCGGAAAAACGGCGGGCGTTCGCCTCGTCCAAAGCCGCGTCTATTTCGTCGAGCACCAAAAAGGGCGGGGGGGAGACAGCAATGAGAGCAAAGAGGGCGGCGAGCGATACGAGGCTTTTCTCCCCGCCGGAGAGCATTTCGAGGTTCGTGATTTTCTTCTTCGGCACGGAGAGGTCTATCTCGACCCCCCCGGGCTTTTCAACGCTCTCTTCCGCAGGTTCCGGAGCGGTTTCCCCTTCCTCCGGTTCGCGGCGTACGACCGCTTTTTGTATCTTCAGCTTCGCCCGGCCTCCGCCGAACATGAGGGCGAAGTAATGCTGGAACTCATCGTTAATGGTGTTGAAGGCCTTGTCGAAATCGCCCCGGATCTTTTGGTCGAGGTCCTGGATGAGTTTTTTGAGGTCGGCAATGGCGGAAGAAATATCGGCAAGCTCGCGCTCAAGAAACGCATGGCGGGTCTCGCTCTCTTCGGCTTCCTTGAGCATCGCCTCATCGATTTCGCCGACTTCGCCGAGCTGCCCGCGCAACCGCATCATTCTCCGTTCGGTCTCGCCCTCATCGAGCCGTTCCCCTGCCGGTTGAAGCTTTGAAAGCTCCTCTTTCGCGCGCCCGAGGGCGAGCCATTCGCGTTCCGCCTCCTCAAAGCGCAACTGGAGCTTTTCACCCTCAAAGCGGTGGCGCTGAATCGAATCTTCGATCTTTCTGAGCTCGTTCTTTTTCGCTTCAAACGCGTCGAATTCCGCGCGGAACGATTCGTTCGCCGCGCGCTCGCGGGATGCAAGCGCTTCTTCCTCCGCCCGCAGCGCCTTCGCCTGTGCTTGGAGCTCCGCGATATCCTTTTCTATCTTTTCTTTTTGTTTTATCAATCCCGGATCGGCTTCCGCCTTTACCGGCGTCTTGCCGAACGCGGTGCGGACCTTTTCCAAAAGTCCCGCAATGGCCGTACGGACTTCCGCCAAATCGCTGATGCGGGCGATACGCTCCAATTCCCCTTCCGCAAGCTCAAGCGCGGCGCGGAACTTCGCTTCATTTCCGGCGTTTCCCGCCGGGGCCTTCGCCGCATATTCGATCTTCACTTCAAGGCGCGCTTTTTCGCGTTCAAGATCCGAAATCTTCCCAAAAACATCCTCAAGGCGCTCACGGATTTTTTTTGCCTCTTCAAAGCCGGACGGGCCGTTCTTCAACCCCTTCACGCGCTCTTCAAACGCCTTCACTTCCGCGGCAACCTGTTTTTGGCGTATTTCCAGCTCTCCGGAAGGCTCCGAAAATCCTTTGGCAAGTTCGCGGAGTCCGGCGAGCTTCTGTCCGTAATAGCGGTTTTCGAGGTCCTTAAGCTCGTCGGCAAGCTCAGAACGCTTCTCCCATTTTTTCCGCTGGCGGCGCAGAAAAGAAAGGTGGGGTGAAAGCTCGTCGATCATCGCCTGCACCTTTTCGCAATTCGATTCGCTCGAAGCCAAACGGCGCTCGGCATCGTGCTTCTTCAGGCGGAATTCCTTGAGCCCCAGGATCTCTTCGATCATCACGCGCCGCTCAAGCGGAGACGCTTCGACAAACATCGTGCTCTGTCCCTGTCCGATCATCGTGAGTCCGCGCGTCCCGAGCTTTGCCCGCGCAAGGATGGGAAGCAGGTCTTTCAGTTTTATTTCCTCGTCGTTCAAGGAAAATTGCGATACGCCGGTCCGGTCGACGCGGCGCGCAAGCACGACTTCGCTTGAGGCGACGGGGAAAAGGCCGCCGGCGTTATCAAAATGAAGGGCGACTTCGGCAAAGCCCATCTGCGCGCGCTTCGGCGTTCCCGCAAAGATCAAGTTCTCAAGCGTCAGGCCGCGAAGTTGCTTTGCTTCACGTTCACCCAAGACCCACCGCAAGGCATCGATGACATTCGACTTGCCGGAACCGTTCGGTCCCACCACCGCGACGATTTTCGACGGGAATTCAAGCACCGCCTTTTGGGCGAATGATTTGAAACCGTGCAATTCAAGGCGCTTGAGAATCATGGTTGGTTTTGAAAAATATCGAGCGCGGTGCGCGCCGCGTTCACTTCCGCTTCCTGTTTTGATAAGCCGTCGCCTTGCGCCGCAAGGGTCTCGCCGAAAAAGACGCCGACGAAAAACCGCTTTTGGTGGTCGGGTCCCTTTTCTTCAAGTACTTTGTAACTCGGCGTGAGCTTCATCTTCTCCTGTACCACCTCCTGGAGCATGCTTTTGGGGTCGATGTAGAGCTTTCGTTCCACGACCGGCTGAATCCAGGGGAACAGGGTCCGCGAAACGAATTCCTTCGCCGCGTCATACCCCTTATCCAAATAGAGGGCGCCCAGAACGGCTTCATACGCATTCGCGAGGATGACGTCCCGCGCCTTGCCGGCGTCGCGCGCTTCGCCCTTGGAAAGGAAAAGCCACTCGTCGAGCTTCATTTGGCGCGCGACTTTTCCGATCATTTGCGAATTGACGAGCGCCGCGCGGATGGCGGTGAGTTCGCCTTCTTCCCGGCCCGTGAAAGAAGCGAAAAGCTCTTCCGTGACGATAAGTTCGAGCACGGCATCGCCGAGGTATTCAAGCCGCTCGTTGTGGTTCACCCCCCACTCCGGATTTTCGTTCAGATACGAGCGGTGCGTGAGCGCTTCGCGGAGGAGGTCCGTATTGGAGAACGAAACGCCGATAGACGTTTCGAATTCTGTGAGGTTCTTTTCCATTCTTATTCGTCGGCGGGCGCCTGCTTCGCTTCGCGCGGGGCGATATCGCTCTTATAGACGGTACCCAAGACGCCATTCACGAATCGCGATGAATTCTGCCCGCCGTAATTTTTGGCGAGTTCGATGGCCTCGTTTATCGCCACCTTGGGAGGCACTTCGGAGGGATTGGAGTACAGAAGCTCAAAAAGCCCGACGCGCAAAATATTGCGGTCGACGATTGCTACTTGCTCAAGCGGCCATTCGGGCGCGAGCGTCCGGATGCGCGCATCGAGCTCGTCCATGTGTTCGACGATGCCTTTGATGAGATTCCAGACGAATTCGGGCTCGTCGATGCCGGGACCGAACTCAGTAAGGTTCCGTTCGACGATCTCCGACAGGTCGTTTTTCTTCCCGTAGAAATCCCACTCGTAGAGGGATTGCAAAACGATCGTGCGTCCGAGGTGTCGGGTGGCCATAATGCCTTTCGTTAAGATTTCTTCGTGCGGGTTGCCTTATTCACCGTTCCGCATGAAGGACATGCGCGGTGGGGCATGGTCGGGGTCTTGCACTTCGTGCACGGAACGAGGCCGCGCTTCGTGATGCCGAGCTGTGATTTCCGGCGGCGGGCCTTCGATCGCGAATGATGTTTTGTTGGTACACCACCCATATGATTCTCTTGTTATTTCTCTGATGAATTGGAACGAGCGACTACTCTCACGTCCATTTAGTTCTTTTGAATCCTAACGAAATTCCCGATAAAGGTCAAACGATGCGCCGGCGACGGACCGCGCCGCTTCAAGGCTTTTTGGTGTTCGCGCGTGCCATACCCTTTATGCCTGGAAAAGCCGTAGCCGGGAATCCGCTTCTCGGCGGTTTCCATGAGACGGTCGCGGTGGACTTTTGCAAGGATCGAAGCCAGAGCGATTGCCGGAACCCGCTCGTCGCCCTTCACGACGGTTTGCGGCGGGAAACGGAAACTGCCCGCCAGTTTTTTTTCGAGGTGCAATCCCCCGTCCAAAAAAATCCTTGCGTGGCGTGCTTCAGCGGGAGGGAATTTGCGAATGAGCGCGGAAACCGCCTTCGTGGCGGCCCGGTTTGCGGCGCGGGAAATATTCAGGCGGTCAACGCCGCGGGCGGAAACGCTCCGAATCGCATACGCGAATCTCCCTTCGCGCGCGCTCTTTCGGAGCGAACGCGCCCACTCGGTACGCTGCGCGGGAGAAAGTTGCTTTGAATCCCTAAGCGGGGCTTTTACCGCCGGGAGCGAGGCGGGGTAAATCGAGGCGGCGACCGTGACGGGACCCGCCAACGGCCCCCGTCCCACTTCATCGACGCCTATAATGAGGCTTTTCATCCTGCGAATGACTCATTTTCGCATGAAAAACCCCAATCGCACAGTTCTGAAATAATTTCGCGTGAAGCGCAATATTGCGCCTCCCCCGTTCCGCTTTAAAATGAATGGTATCTCAAACACACTCATGCCCGATACCAGCAAATTCGTCCATCTCCATGTCCATTCGCATTATTCGTTGCTCGACGGACTCGCAAAGATAGACGGGTTGGTGGCGCGCGCGAAAGAACTCGGGATGCCGGCATTGGCGCTTACCGACCACGGCAATTTGTACGGCGCCATCGAGTTCTACGAAAAAGCGAAGAAGGCGGGCGTGAAACCCATCCTTGGCGTCGAAGCGTACATGGCGCCGCGTTCGCGGCTCGACAAGGAAGCCGGCCTCGATTCGACGCGCTTTCATATCACCTTGCTCGCCAAGAATATGGCGGGTTGGAAAAATTTGCTGAAGCTCGTCACGATTTCAAATTTGGAAGGCTTCTACTATAAGCCGCGCATCGACCGCGAGATTCTCGCCTCGCACGCGGAAGGATTGATTTGCCTGTCCGGCTGCTTTTCGGGCGAAGTGGCGCGCCAGCTTGCGCGCGGAAATGTCGCGGGCGCGGAAGAAACGGCGAAATGGTATCGCGGCCTTTTCGGCGAAGATTACTATATCGAGATACAGCAGCACATGTCGTCCATACGGGAACCGCTCGTCGCGCTCGCAAAAAAACTTTCCATTCCGCTCGTCGCGACGCAAGACATCCATTATGTGTCGAAAGACGACAAGACGGCGCACGAAATTCTTCTTGCCGTGCAGACGTCTTCAAAGCTCGACGACGAAGACCGGCTGACGCTCAAGAAATACGACATCTCCTTCTCCACCCAGGAGGAAATGCTGAGCTTCTTCCCCGATTTGCCCGAAGCGGTCGAGGAAAGCGGACGCATCGCCGAAAAATGCTCCCTTGAACTCAAGCTCCACGATACGAAGATCCCCCGTTTCTCACTTCCCCCGGGAGAGACGTCTCCCTTCGCCTATATGGAACGGCTCGTGTGGGAGCGGCTTCCGTCCCGCTATCCCGAAAAGACTCCCGCGCTTGAAGAACGCGTGAAATACGAACTCGGCGTCGTCGAAAAGACGGGGTTTGCGGATTACTTCCTCATCGTCGCCGACTTCATCCGGTGGGCGAAGGACCACGGCATCGTCGTCGGCCCGGGTCGCGGTTCCGCCGCGGGCAGCATTCTGTCCTATATATTGGGTATCACGAACATCGACCCGTTGAAGTACGATCTTCTTTTCGAGCGCTTCCTGAATCCCGACCGCATCGAGGCGCCCGATATCGACATCGACTTCACCGACATCCGGCGCGACGAGGTATTGGCGTACGTCCGCGAAAAATACGGCGAAACGCACGTCGCGCAAATCATCACCTTCGGAACGATGGCAGCCCGCGCCGCCATCCGCGATGCAGGGCGTGCCCTGGGGCTCTCCTACGCCTTCTGCGATACGGTCGCGAAACTTATTCCTTTCAACCCGACCCAGGGCATGAAGGCGGGCTGGCTTGAGATCTGCCTCCGCGACATTCCCGACCTGAAGAAGATGTACGACACGAATCCGGACGCCAAGAAACTGCTCGATGCCGCGCTGAAGCTCGAGGGCACGGCGCGCCACGCGTCGGTGCACGCCTGCGGCGTTGTTATTGCAACCGATCCGCTCGATGAAGCCGTCCCGCTCCAACGCGCCCCCCAGGGCGAGGACGCCGTCATCACGCAGTTCGAAATGAAAAGCATCACCTCCATCGGCATTTTGAAGATGGACTTCTTGGGACTCAAGAACCTAACCATCATCGAGCGCACGCTGAAACTCGTAAAACAGCTCCACGGAGTCGACATCGACATCGATGCGCTCCCCCTCGACGACCCGGAAACGTTCAAGGTTTTCCAAAAAGCGGACACGACGGGCATCTTCCAGCTGGAATCTTCCGGCATGCGTACGTACTTGAAGAAACTCAAACCGAAAGACCTCGAGGATATTATCGCCATGATTTCCCTCTACCGCCCGGGACCGATGGAACTGATTCCGCAGTATATTTCCCAGCGGGCGTCGAAAAAGCCGATTCCCTACATCCATCCCCGTCTCGAACCGATACTGAAAAACACCTACGGCATCGGCATCTACCAGGAGCAGATGATGCGCATCGCGCGGGATCTCGCCGGTTACACCCTCGCCGAAGCCGACACGCTCCGGAAAGCCATCGGGAAGAAAATCAAGCACATGCTCGACGAACAGCAGGAAAAGCTCATCAAGGGCATGATTGCAAACGGCATCGACGAACGGAGCGCGAAAGCCATCTGGGAACTTTTCCCGCCGTTCGCCCGCTACGGTTTCAACCGCTCCCACGCGGCGTGTTATGCGATGATCAGCTACCAGACCGCGTACCTCAAGGCCCACTATCCCGTTGAATTCATGACGTCGCTCCTGAATGTGTCGGGAACGGACACCGACCGCGTGAACTTCCTCGTGAACGAAGGGAAACATTTGAATATCAAGACGCTTCCGCCGGATGTGAACGAAAGTTTCGAGGACTTCACCGCCGAAGGGCAGAATATCCGCTTCGGCCTCTCGGCCATCAAGAACGTCGGCGAAACCATCGTCCATGTCATCATCGAAGAACGCGGACGCGGCGGGGCGTTCCAATCCCTGTCCGATTTCCTTTCCCGCATCCAGCACCGCGACCTCAATAAAAAATCCCTCGAAAGCCTCGTGAAGGCCGGCGTCTTCGACTCCCTCGGCGTGGAACGCGGCCAGGCGCTACAAAACATGGAGGAACTCCTCCGCTACAACCAGCACGCCCGCAAAAACGCCGCGAGCGGCCAGTCCAGCCTTTTTTCGGGCGGCGGAGGCGTCGAACTCACCTCGCTTCGCATGCGTCCCGCCGAACCGGTGCACAAGCGCCACATGCTTCTCTGGGAAAAGGAGCTCCTGGGACTCTATATTTCAGACCATCCTTTCCGCCCGTATGCGGAGCGTATCGGCGGTTCCATTCTCCCCATCAAAAACCTTCGGGCGGATATAGACCATCCGTCGCGCTCCACGTCGTCAAACGTGAAGATCGCGGGCATCATCTCGAGCGTGCAGAAGGTTTTCACGAAGAAAGGCGACCCGATGCTCTTCGTGACGATCGAGGACATGAATGACAAAATCGAGATGCTCGTCTTCGCCGATACCCTGCGCCGCTTCGAAGGCGCTCTGCAGGAAAACAAGGTCGTTCTCGCTGGCGGAAAGCTCACGTCGAAGGAGGGTGAGGCGAAAATCATCTGTAACGCCGTCCGGGAACTTTGATTCGGTTGAGGGTCGAAAAGGGCGCTTCAAAAGCGTCTTTTTTTGTGCTTATTGCAGGCTATTGACAAATTAAAGATTATAGGTTACAATTAAATCCTTAACAATTCCAAAAGGAGGAAAAAGTGGAAAAGTTCTGCGCAACAATAGCAGGCATTGGCATCTTATTTGCATCTTGCGGAACCGGCTACGATATGTCTATTCGCATATTAGTCGGAATATTATCCGTAACGGTGGCAATATTGATGTACAAAGCATTCAATCTCAGAGAAGCTCCAAAATTTGAAGAAGGGCGGTAACGCCCTTTTTTATTTTCCACAATCCCCCGCACGTGAGACTTGTCGATGTGCTATACTGACTTACATGAACAAAGTCGTACGAAGAACATCCGCGCGCAAAATAAACGGCGCGCGCACTCCTATGGACAAACAAAAAATGTTGGTGGGCGTGGTGCTCGCGCTCGCAGTCGTCTTGGTCGTTTTGGCCGCCATCCAGTCGCTCGTAAAAAAGGACAGCTACTACGCCGTCTATCTCCGCACCGGAGACATCTACTTCGGCCAAATGGTGCGCTTCCCCTACTTCGGCCTGAAGAACATCTACACCATCCAGGTCACCCAGGATCCGCAGACCCCGCTCCGCATCCAGAAGTTCACGGACATCTTCTGGGGTCCCGAGGATTACATGAGGCTGAACCGGGACGAAGTGGTCTGGTACACACGCTTGAAGAATGAGGGCCAGCTTTACCAGCTTCTCCGCACGAACCCGAACCTTCTCCCCCAACAGCAGGTTCAGCAGCCCATAACACCTGCAACGACGACTCCGGCAACGACGACCACCGAGGAAAATCAGGCAGAGCAATAATCGGTTTTCATAGGAAACAAAAAACTCCGCATGATGCGGAGTTTTTTGTTAGTAATTATTTCTGGAATCGTTAGGCTCGTTACCTCCCGTATTGAGCTCGATGTTCAATCCCCCATCGTCATCCGCTTTCCCGGCCTCATATTGCCGATAAGCCCAAATGCCCGCCGCAACCGCAATGACGACGAGGATTGCGATGAGAAGGCCGGTATTGGTATTTCCTTTTCGCATAGGTTTATTTCAAGGGGTTTTCCCCGCGAATCACGCGGATAAGGACGGCGATAACGGCGGCAACTAAGAGAAGGTGTATAAACCAGCCAATGGTATATATGCCGACGACACCGAGAAGCCACAAGATGAAAAGGACGACTGCGATGGTATAAAGCATAGGAGACTATTTCCTGCCCGTCTTTGTAGCGACCCTTCTCTTCTTAGCGGGGGCTCCTCTACGAGATGCTCCTCCTTTTACCGAATGGGAAATCGTTTTCCAGTGACGCTTCAATTCCCGCGCCAATTCGTTAATTTCTTCCTTGCTGATCTTTCCGGCTTTTATATATTTTCCCGCCACGGTTTCGACGATGCCCGCATAGATGGGTTCGGTAATCTCTTTCGCGTTCTCAAGTTTCTCCAGAACCTCCCCTTTCATTTTGACCATCCAACTCTTGAGGCGCTTTTGGTTCCGTTTGCCGTCAGGCCCCAGGAAAAAATAGGCTGCGGCCGCGACTGCGGCAACCCCTGCGCCGATCGCGACTGCCTTGCCGACGGTATTATTGTTTTTTGACGTACGTGCCATAGGTTGTAATCAGTGATTATTGTTTTCGACGTTTTGTTTCTGCTGACGGTTTGGACCGCGTTACCCGCTTTGGAAAGAAGAAACTGAAGAGCCGATTGCTTTCAAAACGGTCGACGAGGTCGGCGATGAACTCCTCGGAATTCCTGAAGGCTGTGCGCGCGTCGCCGATAAGCAACCTGAGTTCCCGGGCCGCCCGGGCAATGTAGAAAAGCGCGACGGCGAGGGCAATCGCAAAGACAACCGCCGCCACTGAGGCGATGAAAAAGAATACGTTTGCCTTCAAGACTTCACTCATCGCTTTCCACTATATCATGTTTTCCCCTTCGTCCGCTCCTTTCTTAACGGATAATCCCCGCAACAAGTGACGGGGTTTCCCGAAATAAAACCCGACGAGAAGGGAAAGAAGCATGAAACCGACGAGATACCCCCCAATCGTATCGGTCACCCAATGCACGCCAAGATATACGCGGGAAACGGAAACCAACGAAACAAGAAGAATGGAAAAAACAATGACAAACGCCCGAAAAACCCGGGGAAATTCGGGCGAGGCAAGCATGAGGACCGAGAGAAAGCCAAAAAAGACTACGTAATGGACGACATGCCCACTGGGGAAGCTGGGATTGGAAAGCGTCTCGTATACCTCGATCAGGTCGCTCCCCGGACGGGGCCGGTTGATGAAAAGCTTTAAAAGGGCGTTAAGACCGTCGGCAACAAAGGCGCCGAGTACGAAAAAAGCTTCCCGCCTGCGCTCTAAAAGATAGAACGCGAACGCGGTAAGGAGCACCGTTCCGCTGGCGACGAGCGGGGCGCCGAAAAAGCTTACGAACTGCATTGCGGGCAAAAGAGCAAATCCCCGCCCTTCCTGTATCTCGCGCGTAAAATGCAAATCGAACGTAGAAACCGGATGGAAGTGCACCAAGAGGGAAAGCACCACCATGCAGAGCATGGAAAGCGAAATCAGGAACACGGCAATGTGCCGAACCTTAAGATTTTGAACAAACCGCTCCATTTAGAAAATTGCCTTCGTGAATATGAGAAATCCGATGACTGCCGAACCGAACGCAAAAAGAAGCACCGCCCCCGCCATGAGATCCTTCACCGCTGCTATTTCGCGCCGATGATCGGGAGAAACGAAATTGGTGAGCCGTTCGACTGAGGAATTCACCATTTCGGCGCTTAAAACGAGCATGATGCACATAAGAAGGATAATCCGTTCAATGAAGGGAACATTGAAAATTGCCGCGCCAGCCATGACGATAAATCCGGCAAACACCTGGAATTTGAAGTTTCGCTCGGTAAGAGCCTCCCGAACCCCCTGCACCGCCCAGGAAAAGCTACGAATGATTTTCATGGCTTCATTATAGCGTATAAACGCAAAGCCGCCCCGTATGGGGCGACTGAGCAATGGTTTGAAATCCTTAGGAAAGGTGCTTCGAAACGAGCTTCGTCATTTCGAACATGCTCACCGTCTCCTTGCCGCCGAAAACCTCTTTCAAGGCGGCGTCGGCGTTTATATTTCTTTTGTTCTGTTCGTCCTGAAGGCCGTGCTTTTTGATGTAGACCCAAAGCTTTTTGACGACTTCAGACCTCGGCATCGGACCCTCGCCGACCACCACAGCCAATTCGGGGCTGATGTTCATCGGCTTCATGAACGCGGAATTCGTTTTCGGTGCCATACGTTTTATTGATTTATCGACTCTTTATTGCAATAGCCTACACTATTTCCGGGAAATGGGAAATGGAACCGCTACGTAAGCGAATAGTTCGGCTCTTTTCCGGGGGCATAATCGAAATGGAAGTATTCCCGCTTTGCGCCGATGCGGAAACCGTGCGCAATCATAAGATTTGCCAGATAATCCTGCAATTCTTGGTATTTCCTCGCCTCTTCATCGCCTCTCCCCCTGTAAAAGCCGATAAAAAGGGCGGGATTGCCGTCGTCGCTATTCCGCATGAATATCTCTTGGTTTTTTCCCGCGTCCCAAATGGCGACATCGACGGATGTTCCGCGCGCATGGGGCATGCTCTTCATGTTGAAAAGCGCATCAGTTGCCTCCTTGCCGTATTTTTCCACGCGCCGCTGGTAGACGATTTTATATAAAGCTTCCGACCTGTATCCTTCTTTTATATACAAACGCCATCCCCGTTTTTGCAGTTCCTTATCCACTTCGCAGAGGGGTTGGATTATTTCATTACTGACTTGCACGCGGTCGTTTTCCACTCCAGCAGAGAGAATATCTTCCTTGGTGAGTCCATGATTGGCGAATTTATGCCAATAGAAGTTAGTGCCTAAAAGGCCATGATCCTCAATGTATTCCATGCGTTAATTTAATTCTCTCGAGGTCTCGCTTAGCTTGGCTGGCCAAGTCGAGCTTGAACCGTTGGGGTTCAAGCCCTGTAAGGTGAATTTGAATTAATTTTAAACTGTTTCCCGACGGGTCTCGAGCGTTATTTCTTATTCAAAAAGAGGCGTTAAAAAGATCTGTGGCCGCATGATAACAATTGACCTCCGCAAGCGGGACACCGTTCGATATCGCAACCCTCAACATGATAGAAACCCTTCAGAACATCACAGTCAGAGCAAGGATTATGAGCTACTTTTGATTCCTCAAAAATCTCATGACCTTTCGTTTTCCAAATAGCCTCGCCGTACTTATATCGCTTATATTTTTTACCGCGTTTCATAATATATTTAAAACGCTGTGAATATTCAAAGTCATCTAAATAACTAAAATAGTTATATAAAATAATGGAAATTTCTTCTATATTTACAGTTTCCCTTGAAGCATCTATTCGTCTATGCAAAAACCGAGTTCTTAAATCATGGGTTTTTCGAAAAGCAGTTTCTACATCTCCTCCTAAAGGAAAAACTTTTTTTGCGTCTCGTACTAAGTTATAAAAATCCTTACTTTTCCCGCCTGGCTTGTGCCCAAGCTTCTCTAAAAGAAAGTCGTTTAAGAGCGCGTCTAGCTCCACTACATACTCTTTGTTAGAAATGGATTTTAAATCCCATTTTCTAAAGAGAATTTCAAACGAATTTCCAAATTTATTTTTTATATAACTTGGTACAAAATCTGTTTGTGCGTGTTTACCTAGAATATGTTTTCTTAAAAATCTCGCCTGGGAATTAAGGAATCTATAGTCAATTAATTGCTTAAATATTGGAACAACAACACCATCAATAATTATTCTTTTATTTTGTAAAGTGCAAGCGTAATAGTATAACCCCCTATTAATTACAAGTTCTTGAAAAAGAGCATCTATTCCACCTGAGCCTCCGTCTACCACCACATGGAAACGACCTCTTTTCAAATAACGATAATTAATTCTTACCGGTCTAGCATATCTTCTTCCTATATTCTGAAGGAAACCAAAAAATTTCCTAGCTTCTTTTTCAAAAACTGCTCTAACTATTATGGTTTGATCGTATCCAGCCATAGCTAAAAATTTTTTATTACCCTAATAGACCTCGAGCGTCTCTCAACTTTGCTGCGGGACAGGGAGGTCTCACGTCGCTTCGCTCTCTGAAACCCAGCGGTTTCAGGGCATCCGCCACAGGGAAACTCCCGTTTCCCCGACCCCCTTTCCGTTCGATTCCCCTCCATTCTACACCAAACCAGAAACGCCGACATTAAGCCGGCGTTTCTGTTTTTGCTGCGGGACAGGGAATCGAACCCCAATTTTTTGGTTCAGAGCCAAACGTCCTACCGTTAGACGATCCCGCAATGTGCTTTTTGATAGTAGCGACTCACCCACCGGAAATCAAGAAAATAAGAAAGCCTCCTATCGCGTTTCTTCGGAGGGCGCCCCACCCGCCGGCGTATTCGGAGTTTTTTCGGGCGCCGCAAAGAAAAGATACCCGATGACCACAATAGCCCCGGCAATCCCCAAAAGCCACCATCCCTTCTCTCCCAATCCTCTCGGCATGTTGTATGTCGTTTTGCAAATTATAGCACGCAATAAAAAAGCCGCTCGATGGCGGCTTTTATAACAAATCAGATTGCTTTAAAAATATTTTCCATACACTCTCGCACGTCGGCAAAAGGCATTTGCAAGACGCGCGAGATTTCCCAGCATAATTTTCTCAGTTTCCTCTGAGTCCGGAACGCATTCCTCCCCCGTTCATCGAGAGCGCGTTTCAAAGTAACATAGCTTTCAAAAAATTCCCGGACGCTTTGAGCAACGCCTTCGGGAATGGCGCCATTTTCGTTCAGAAATTGATTTGCATCATTTTTCCTCATGCGCATCCTCCGTTTCGTGGGTTTTGAACAGACTGGAATCGGCTGAAAGGATTTGTTTAACATCCTCATGCGCCTCTTCAGGCCCCTTATGCGTAACCACGTGCCATATATCAAGGATAAGGGCGTTTTGAGATTCCAGCTCTTTGACCTGTTTGTGAGCCACGCGAGAGAAATAAAAAGCTGCAAGCGCAGCAAGAATAAAAAGCCCGATAAAAACATAGGCGAGTGTTTCCATATAAATCTCCTTTTAAATTTCTGCCATTACTATCCCGAAAAACAGTTGTAAAGTCAAATTTTCTTGCTCTCCTCCCCCTTCTATACTATTCTTTGACGCATGGAACACGATCACGCAAAACTTTACGATAAGGTAAAGTTTTCAAAAAAAGACGCCGTCGCAATAATCGAGGGCGAGATAACACTTGATGCGATTGGCATGCATATGGGCGCGGTTTTGCGCGACACGCAGCGGGAATTCAAACATCCGGGTTTCCGCCCGGGAAACGTACCGGAGGAAATCGTGCGCAAGGAAATCGGCGAAGCCACGCTCTTCGAGGAAGGCGCTAATGCGGCGTTGAAGCACGCTTACCCCCACCTCATCCATGAATACGAACTTGTTCCCCTCACCTATCCGCGCGTTGAAGTCAAAAAATTCGTTCTTGGAAGCCCGCTTGAGTTCAAAATCGAAGTCGGCATCGTGCCAGAATTCAAACTGCCGAACTATAAATCTCTTGGGAAAGAACTCCCGAAAGAAAAGTCGGAAGTGAAGGACGAAGAAATAGCTCAGGTAATAAAGGAACTTGAGACCGCACGCTCAAAAGACGAAACCCCCTTCGCCCTTACCGATGAAACCGTGAAGCAAATCGGCAAATTTGAGACGGTAGAAGATTTCAAAACAAAACTCCGGGAGCATCTTGCGGAAGAAAAGGAAGAAGCCGCAAAAATGAATCGTCGCGAAGAGCTCGGCAAGCGCCTACTCGAGAAAACGCCCTTTGAACTTCCCGCCTACTGGGCTGAAGATGAACGCGCCGCGATTCTCGGCGAACTCGAAGACCACGCGGGACGGCATAAAACCACGAAGGACGCAATTTTAAAGGGATACAAGAAGACTGAGGAGGAATTCTTGAAAGAAGAGCTTTCATTCAGGGAAAAGAACGAAAAAATGAAAATGATCCTTGAACGCATCGCTAAGGAAGAAAAAATCGAACCCGACGAAGCTGAGGTTGAACGGGAAGCCATGCAGCTCCGCATGTATTACCAGGAAGCCGATTACGAGCGCTTAAAGCAGGTGGCAAAAACAGCCCTGCTCCGCCAAAAAGCGCTTGAATTCATCGAAAACGCCTCATAAACCAAAAAGCCGCTTCTCGCGAAGCGGCTTTTTTATTCGGTTTGGCGTAGCGCTTACTGAAGCTCTACGACCGCGCCGGCGTCTTCGAGTTTCTTCTTCAACTCTTCGGCGTCTTCCTTCTTCAAGGCTTCCTTCACCGTCTTCGGCGCGCCGTCGACGATGTCCTTCGACTCCTTGAGTCCGAGACCCGTCGCTTCGCGGATGACCTTGATGACGTTGATCTTCTGGTCGCCAGCCGACTTCAACACGACGTTGAATTCGGACTTCTCTTCCGCAGCCGCGCCTCCCGCAGCCGCGCCTCCGGCCGCCGGCATCGCTGCCGAAACGCCGAACTTTTCCTGGAGCACCTTCACGAGCTCAGCGAGCTCGATGACGCTCATGGATTCGATCTTGGACGCAATGTCCTCAAATTTTTCGCTCATAGTAATTTATTGTGTGCGTTTTATTGTACGACTTTTATTGCACTTGTTTCGCCCGCTCCTGAAGCACATAGAGCAAGGCGCTCATCGGCGCGGCCATGGTGCCCACGACCTGTGCCAAAAGCACTTCGCGCGGCGGCAACATGCCGATTGCCGTCACTTCTTCTCCCGTGAAGAATTTCGCACCGGCGAGGTCGAAACCGCCGAGAATGCGGAACGTCTTCGCCTGCTTGGAGAAGCCGTACGCTGCCCCCGCGACCGATTCAATCGATTCGGGCGAGAATGCGACGCCGACTTGTCCCGTGAAATCCTCCGGATTCACCTGAATCCCCTTCTTTTCGAAGGCGACGCGCAGAAGACGCTTCTTGAAGACTTCGAACTTCGCGCCGGCCGCATGGAGCGACTTGCGGAACGAGTTCATGTCGTTCACCGGCGTCCCCGTGAAGTCAGCGAAAAGCATCGTCTTCGACGATTCCATGCGCTTGAGACCTCCCTCAATCTGTGCCGTTTTTTGGATTTTGGTTTTCATGACAATAAAAAAATACGACCTTTATAAGCCGTAAACCATAAGAAACTGGTGATTCCTCGGCAGGGCTTCTTCCCTTTTCTCTGGGATGCCTGTCCCGACGCTTCGGTCGGGACTCCGACTTTTACGTCGGAGCGGTCTACGGATATGGAACTATTCTAAAAGGAAACCCGTTGGAAAGTCAAATCTCCTCGTTCAGCTCCTCGAGGAGCTTGCGTGCCTTCTGGGAAAGCTTTTTCGGCGTCTTGAAGGAAAGGCGCACGTAGAGGTCGCCCCTGCCGGAAAAGCCGAATTTGGGCATGCCCTTCCCCGAAACTTTGAGGGGCTCCTCAAAGTTGAATCCTGCCGGCACCGCAAAAGTGAATGTGCCGCCCGCGATATCCTGCATCTCGATTTCCGTTCCAAGGAGCGCGGCCGTGATTTTTATTTCCTTGCGCGTGAAAAGATCCCCCTTGCGCCTCTCAAAAACCGCATGCGGGCGGACGTTCACGACGACATACAAATCGCCGACGCCAGCCCCCCGTTCGCCCGCCTCGCCCGCGCCCTTCAGCTTGATGATTTGGCCGTCTTCGATGCCCGGCGCGAAAGCAACTTCCACTTCACGCTTTCCTTCGACCCGTCCCGCCCCCTGGCACGTTGAGCAGATCTTCTTGGGAATCTTTCCTTTCCCGAAACATTTCTCGCAGGTGCGCACCTGGGCGAAGTTGCCGAAAAACGTCCGTTGCTGGACCGTCACCTCGCCTTTCCCCCCGCACACGGAACAATCGGAAAATCCTTCATCGGGGAAATGCCCGAGACCCTTGCACGGGTCGCAAACCACGTGCGTGCGGAAACGGAGCGTGCGGGTGACGCCCGTGAATGATTCCTCAAGGGTTATCGCCTCCGCAACTTCGATATCGCTCCCCCGGCGGTAGGTTTCGCGGCGCCGGCGCGTGCCCCCGAATTCGGAAAAGATGGTCTCGAAGATGTCGCCGAAATCGCCGAAATTCGAACCGTTCACGTTCCACTGCGCGAAGTTCGACGGGTCGAAACCGCCGAAACCTGCGCCTCCAGCGCCCGGCTGGGCGCCGTCGAAGACGCGTCCGAAGCGGTCGTACTGCGCCCGCTTATCCTTGCTCGAAAGCACCTGATACGCCTCGTTCACCTCCTTGAATTTCTCGCTGTCTCCCCCGCTTTTGTCGGGATGGTATTTGTGGGCGAGGCGGCGGTAGGCTTTTTTAATTTCGTCCTCGGTCGCCGTTTTCGCGACTCCCAGGATCTCGTAATAGTCTCTCATGATAGTTATGACAGCATGATGAATTCACGGTTCCGCGTCTCAACCGTGACGTACGCGAATCCCGTGATCACCAAAAGCTTGTAGAGGAGGAACGAGAGGAGCCGGACAAACGGCAGGAAAAGCGCAAACAGGCTCCGGAAGGTGGAAAAGACGAGAAGCGCGACGATAAGCCCGAAATAGCTCCGGGTCTTTGCTGAAAAGGCCTGTATCTGCCCAGAAACAATCGCATAGAACGCGTCTTTCACCAGCGCCGTCTTCGGCAAGGGCCCGAAGGTTTTTTCAAAGGATTGGCGCATCGCCTCGCCGCCTTCGGCAATCGCGCGCTCCTGCTGTTGCTTCGTGAGCACCTGGAAATCGGTCCGTTCGTTCTGCGTAAGCCCCTGGGGAGGCTGGGGCTCCGGAAGCTTGCGGAGCTCCGACTCCGCCGCTTTCCTGAAGAAGCTTTCCACCGTGTCGTTCATGGATGTCCCCGGGAACCACACCCGAAGCGCAGGCTCGATTGAAACGACCCCGCCCGCCACCAAACGCTTTCCGTCTTCGGGATTGAACCGGCCGAGGTCGAAATACCACACGTACGTGACGACGGAAAGAAAGATGAGCAAGCCCGTCGCTACGCGGGAAAGGATGTTCCGCGAGACGAAGGAAAACCGCAACGAAAGGGACTCCGCGATGAACTTCCATCCTTCATACACGCCGGTAATGAAGAAAACAGCGAAGAGGGCGAACCCGACAAGAAGCGGGACGGAAACGGGATACAGCTGGGAAATGAAAAACGGCAACACCGCAAGGCACTCAAGCGCGCATATCGCAAAAAGTTTTGAGAAGCGCTTCACAAAAAGCGCCTGGAGCACGACAAGAATGAGAAAGAGCGAAACACACCCGAGCCACAGCAGGAAGTGCGGAAGCGTGAGCGCCGAAAGAAGCCGCAGGAAGAAATGCGTAGAAGCGGCGGAAGCGCCAATGCCCAAAATCCCCAAGACAAGTATCTTGAGGTTATTTTGGTCTATCTCGGCGGTTTTGCCGCGCGATTCAATTGTCGGTTCCTGGAACATCTTTGGGCTCGCCGGGGTTTTCCGATGTTTTATTATTGTACATCGCCTCCCCTATTTTTTGGAGCGATGCGGAAAGTTCGCCCGCCGCCCGTTCGATATCGTCGCGGTTTTCGGAATTCGCAAGTTCTTTCACGCGCTTGATCTTTTCCTCAACGTCAGCCTTCGCCTCGGCGGGCACCTTTTCACCGCCGTCGCGGAGACTTTTCTCTGCCGTGTAGACGAGCGTCTCCGCGCGATTCTTCGCGTCTATCAGGGCACGTTTCTTTTCGTCCTCCGCAGCGAAGGTTTCCGCCTCGCGCTTCAAGCGCTCGATTTCCTCCTTCGAAAGCGCCGTCGAAGCCTCAATCTTGACCGACTGGGTCTTCCCCGATGCCGTATCTTTCGCAGAAACGTTCAAGATGCCGTTCGCATCGATGTCGAAGGTGACTTCGACCTGCGGAATGCCGCGCGCGGCGGGCGGAATGCCATCCAGAATAAACCGCGCAAGAGTTTTGTTGTCCGCCATCATCGGGCGTTCCCCCTGGCCCACATGGATTTCAACGGATGTTTGGTTGTCCGCGGCGGTAGAAAACACCTGAGTCTTCTTCGTGGGGACAGTGGTGTTTTTCGGAATCATCGGCGTCGCAACGCCGCCCAAGGTCTCAATGGAAAGCGAAAGCGGGGTGACGTCGAGCAGGAGAATGTCCTTCACGTCTCCCTGCAAAATACCGGCCTGAACCGCTGCGCCCAAAGCAACCACCTCGTCCGGGTTGATGCCTTTGTGCGCGTCCTTCCCGAAAAGCTTCTTTACTTCTTCCTGCACGAGCGGCATGCGCGTCTGCCCGCCGACCAAAATCACTTCGTCGATATCGGAAAGCTGGAGTCCGGCGCCCTTGGGTGCCGGTGCCGTTACCGTTTCGCGGGTGAGCGCGATGGAGCGCGCCACGAGCTCCCGCACCAAGTCCTCGAACTTCGCCCGGGTGAATTTCATGAGGAAATGCTTCGGCCCCGATGCGTCGGAGGTGATATACGGAAGGTTGATTTCCGTTTCGGACGCGCTCGAAAGTTCGTGCTTCGCCCGCTCCGCCGCCTCTTTGAGGCGCTGAAGCGCCAGGGAATCGTTCGAGAGGTCGATGCCGTCGGTCTTCTTATATTCGGAGACCAAATGCTCGATGATAATCTTGTCGAAATCGTCGCCCCCGAGGTGCGTATCCCCGCCGGTCGCCTTCACTTCGACGGTATCGTCCCCCACTTCAAGGATGGAGATGTCGAACGTGCCGCCGCCAAAATCGTACACGCAAATCTTCTCTTCCTTCTTGCGGTTCATGCCGTAGGCAAGCGCCGCGGCCGTCGGCTCGTTCACGATGCGGCGCACGGTGAAGCCCGCGATTTCCCCGGCGTTTTTCGTCGCCTGACGTTCCGCGTCGTTGAAATAGGCGGGAACGGTGATGACGGCCTCGTCAATTTTCTCGCCGAGCTTCGCTTCCGCATCAAGCTTCATCTTCTGAAGGATCATCGCGGAAATTTCCTCAGGCTTGTACCACTTCTCCCCCATCTTGATTTCCACGCCTCCCTGCTCCGCCTTGCGGAGTTCGTACGGAAGCCATTTCTTGTCCCGCTCAACCTCCTCATCCGTCCATGCGCGGCCGATAAGCCGCTTCACGGAAAAAATGGTGTTTGCCGGGTTTACGACAGCCTGGCGCTTCGCCAAAAGCCCCACGAGCCGTTCACCCGATTTTGAGACCGCCGCCACCGACGGCGTCGTGCGGTTCCCTTCGTGGTTTTCGAGGATCTTCGGCTCGCCGCCTTCCATCACGGCCATCGCCGAGTTCGTCGTTCCCAAGTCTATTCCTAATATTTTTGCCATAGTTTTTATGTGTTTTTGTTTTTTGAAATTTTGACCTTTGCGGGGCGGAGTACGCGTCCTCCGAATTTCCACCCGCACTCCGCTTCCTCGGCGACCACTCCCTCGGGCAAGTCGCTTTCGATTTCCCCGATCGCTTCCTCATGCGAAGGGTCGAAGGGTTTTCCGGGGCTCGCGGAGATCTTTTCGAGACCGTGCCGGCGGAGGATGTCCTCCAGCTGTCCTTTCACGAGCGACATCCCCTTCCATGCGTCGCTCCCTTCGGGCATCGTCGTAAGTCCCAGGCGGAAACTGTCGAGGACGAGGAGCAAGTCATAGACGAGGCCTTCCGTAGCGAGCTTCCCCCACTGTGCCAGCCGTTCCGATTCTTCGCGCTTGTAATTCAGGTAGTCCGCCTTCGCCCGCTTCCATCCGTCGAGGTACTCGTCCCGCTCCTTCCGGAGCTTTTCGAACTCGTCTGGCGCGCCTTCTATGTTTTTTTCCGGTTCGTCCATATTATTCGTCTTTGAGCGATGCCTCGAGCGACTTAACGAACTGAATGGACTTTCCGTAATCCATCCGCGTGGGGCCAATCATGAAAAAGAAGAACGGGTCGCCGCCCACGGAAAACCGGCTCGCGATGACTGAAAGGTTCGGGCTTCGCGTAATGGGGCTTTCTCCCACGAAAACCTGCGGCCAAATATCGCGGGCGAGGAGCCATTCTTCCGCCTCGTCGATGCGCCGTTCGAGCGATTCGATATCCCGGGCGACCAGAAGCATCTCGTCGCGTCCCGCCTGGTCGAGGCGGGCGAAGAGGTCGTACATCCCGCTTTCATACACGCGACTCTCTTCGGTTTCATAACCCACCCCGAAAAGGCCGAGGCGCTTCGCGGCTTCGTTGATGAACGATTTCACGTCTCCTTCGCGGAGCGCTTCCGCCGCTTCCTTCGTCCATGCGGGAATGCGCGGGAGCGGAGCGCGCTCGTTTTGAAGCGTGCGTTCCACGAAAAATTTATAGGCTTTCTCGGTGGGAATCCGGCCTCCCGAGGGATGGTTTTGGCTCAGATACCCCTCCTCGCCGAGCGTTGAAAGCTCCGCACGTATCATGGCCGGCTTGATGCCGAAATCGTACGCGTCAAAAAGCGCCTTCGACGTAACGGGCTCCCCCGTTTCGATATAGTGGCGGATGGACGCCTCAAGGATGGATTCGGTCCTGCCTTTCAACATTTTTAGTGCTTGAATTATAAATCAGCACTCAAGGGTGTCAAGTGCCAAAAATAACCCCCCGCACAAGCGGGGGGTTACTAAACCTATCTCTTACATACGTACTCCAAGAATACGAAGTATACCGTACCACTCTCGATCAAGGCGGCGCGTAAGCAAAGAGCGGCCCTTAGCCGAGTCATAATCTAAAGTAAGGTATTCTAGTTCGTCCCCTTCAATTTCTATAATGGGGAATTTCTTTTGAAGGTGGGGATACGCAGTCCCGAGCGCCAACAACTCATGCACATTCGCCGGCCTAAATCCTTTCTTATACATTCTCTCGACCGCGTCGGGGTAATACTCGATTTCCTTCTTGAAGTGAAAAAGCTCGTATTCAGCCTCATAGTCTTTCACTACCGGATGAGCCTTTAAAACAGCTTCTTTAACATAGAAGCCTACCAAATCATACCTTCCAGCTTTAATTCTTTCTTCAGCAGAAAGCCCGGCGGAAATATGAAGAATTTTCCTTCCATCATACACAGCGAGAAAACGGCAGGCCTTATTCCACTGGGCACCATACGAAGCGAGGGTAATTCTTGAACCGCAATTATCACAAAACGGAACCCTGCACTCTCCGTCCCCCTTTTTTATTGCCGAGCCAAGGGCTATAACGGGAAATTTCTTTTGAATTTCCGGTTTAGATCTCCCAAACTCGAGCAATTCTATGAGCGTGGCGGGCCGGCATCCCTTCTGGGTCATTTTTTCAACAACCAATTGGGACGGCATAACCATGTCAAAATGAAACAACTCATACTGAACGCGATAATCATGTGGGATGAGGATGGGAAAAGTTTCTTCCGTAATACGAGGATCCATATCCGTATATTTTCCCTTCATAATTCTTTCCGTTAAGGAAGGGTTTTGGGATATATGGAGAATGGGGACATTGGAGAATCTTTTTATGATCTCCTTAATTTCCAATGGATGTTCAATCCAGTATTGGATTTCTACTTCGTTCAATTTTGGAAAATTTTCCAAAATCGTGGAAACAAATTTCCCGGTTTGCTTGAAGGTGTTCTGCTCGTCTTTCATAGCAGTTTTTTCCTTTCTTTTTGAATTATTAAAAAATCCCGATTTTTCAGGACTGTTTTAAGTATACCACAAATTTTCTAATTATGCAAGTCTAGGGACAGCTGGTCGCCGTCGAGGTTACCGTACCCGAGTTCGTGACGGAAACGAGGTAGCAGGCCGAGCCGTTCGGCGTTTTCATGATAAGCCCGTTCCCCGCGCCGATCGTCGCCAGGTTTCCCGTGGAGCCCACGAGCTTGATATTCGAGCCTACCTGGAGCGTGCCGGAGAAATAGGCGTTCCGCCAGTTCTTCCCCACCGCGCCGAGGTTCAAGGCGTTGTCCGTGTTCGGATTCACGTCCGAATCGAATTCGGCGGCGGAAATGCGGGTGATGGCGGTCTGCAAGGTGCGCGTCGCATCCGCCTGCGGATTGTCCGTGTTATAGCTCATTACGAGGTTCAGCTCCGCCACGGCGAAGCCGCCGGGATTTTCGTATTTCGTCACGTAGAAGGAATCAACGGAGACCTTCGAATCCGTAAGCGCCGTGATTTGAGCGTCCCCGTTCACGTCGCGCTCGTCGAGGTACAGGACGGTGCCGGAGGCGTAGATGAGGGTGACGTCGGTCGAAGAAGCGGCCATCCGAAGGCGCAAGGTAGAGGTCGCCGTTCCCGGATCAATATCGATAAGATTCGATTTCTGCACGTACCGCTGGACCGCGTCGCCCACGAAGGAAATCTGTTGTTCAAGCTCGTGGGTCGACGCCTGCTTCAGCTGGACCCGGGTGATAACCGTCAGGATGCTCGTCAAAAAGACCGCGGAAACCGCGAAAATAGCGATATAAATCATGATCTCGATGAGCGAGAACCCCGCTCGACGAGAAAATCCGGAGATTTTTTTCTTCATTCGGTGAGAAACGATGGAGACACCGCTCCATCTCGTATTATAATGATACCATATGCGTATTTCCTCGTTTTCGGTGCCCGTTTTCATCGCGATGCTCCTCGTCTCCGGCGGACTGATGCTCGAAGCGGCGCGGGGTGACGCGCCCGTGATGGACGAGCTCGCGCACATCCCCGCCGGATATTCCTACGTAGCAAGACTCGATTATCGCCTGAACCCGGAACATCCCCCGCTTGTGAAAGCCCTGTCGGCCGTTCCCCTGCTTTTCAACAATTACGCGTTTCCCGAAACGCACCCGAGCTGGACCACGGCAGTTAACGGCCAATGGGATTTCGGGAGTGCCTTCCTCTACGGTTCCGGAAACGACGCGAAGGAAATCGTCTTTCTCGCGCGCATCTTCCCGATTCTCCTCACGCTTTTTTTGGGATTCCTGGTCTACGCGTGGGGACGCGAACGCTTGGGGAAACTTTGGGCGCTCCTTCCCGCGTTTTTCACGCTCTTTTCGCCGATTGTGTTAGCACACGGGCATTATGTGACGACGGACGTGGGAGCCGCCGTGGGAGCCGTTTTCTCGCTTTTCACCTTCGTCTCATTCCTTGAAAAACCCTCGGCGAAAAGCGCGGCATTCGCCGGATTCGCGCTCGGAGTCGCCGAGCTCATGAAATTCTCGAACGTACTCCTTATTCCCCTTTTTGCTTTGCTCGCCGTCATTTTCCATCTGAGCCGTTGGATTCGTACGCGCCACGGCGGCGGACGCGCCCGCCACGGATCCGGATGGCTTCTGCGCTACGGCACCCTTCTCGGCGTCGCCGTTCTCACCGTGTATCTCGCCTACCTTCCCCTCACCCTGAACTACCCGCCGGAACGCCAGGCTTCCGACACGCGGGAAATCCTTTCTTCGTTCGCCTACCCCGCCGTGGGGAAGGCAATTGTCGCCATGAGCGAAAATCCCATCCTCCGCCCCGCCGGAGAATACTTGTTGGGCGTTGCGATGGTCGTTACCCGCTCGAGCGGAGGCAACACGGGATATTTCTTCGGTGAAATTTCCTTCAACGGCTGGAAGACGTACTTCCCCGCCGTCTACGGCCTCAAAGAGACGCTCCCCGCGCTCATCTTCATTCTTTTCGCATTCGTCTTCTCGGCGGTGGAAGCGTTTCGAAAACGCGGCAACGCATATGTCGGGAAGATGCTTGATTATCTGGGCACGAATTTCCACGAGTTTTCCATGCTTCTCTTCGTCGTCCTCTATTGGACGTGGAGCATCATGAGTCCGCTCAATATCGGCGTGCGCCATCTCCTCCCCACGCTTCCGCTCCTCTACCTGCTTGCCGCTTCGGGAATCAAAAAAATGCACGACGCGGGCACCTTCAGGAAGAATGTAAGCCTCGGCATTCTTGCCGTACTCGTTCTGTGGGCCTCCGCGGAAACGGCGTTTGCACGGCCGTATTACCTTTCATACTTCAACGAGTTGGGCGGCGGGACGCAGAACGGATACCGGTACGTCACCGATTCGAACTACGACTGGGGACAAGATCTCTACCGTCTTGAAACATGGATGAAAGAAAACCTTCCCGGAAACGCCGAGGGAAACCCGGCCATCGCAGTCGATTATTTCGGAGGCGGAAATATTGAGTCGCTCGGAACACAGGCCGTCCCCTGGAACTCGAAGAAGGGCGATCCGAAGGATGCGGGAATCGAATGGCTCGCGGTGTCCGTGAATACGCTTTCACAGGCGATGGCGAAAGAAGACCCGACGTTTACCCGGGACGACGGGGGCGAGTACGCATTTTTGCGGGCGCTCAACCCTTCCTTTGAGGAAGGCATGCGCGGGATTCCGTCGCCCGATGCGCGGGCGGGAACCTCAATCTTTATCTATCACCGGTAGAACACCTTGTTCTCCACGCGAAAATCAACATAGGAAAGCGCATTCCACGATTCGCGCGAGCGGATGTCGCGGAGTATTTCAGCCAGGTCCTTGGGAACGAAGAATCCGCTGAAATAGATGACGGGTCCTTCCGGGAAAACCGCCTCCCATTCATACAGGGCGCGGTCGCGTACGCGTATCACGGCCGGCGTAAGCCCCGCGCGGTCCAAGACCTCTTTCGTGCGGTACACGTTCGGCAAAAAACCGCTGTCGCCGAAATACGCGGTCCCGAAGACGACGGGGGCCGGATGTTCGTCTTCAATGCGCAAAATGAGCGAGCCCCGCACCTCGGGAATCCGCGAAAAAACGATTCCCTCGCCGGTGACCCCGTAGCACGCCGCTTCGCTCGGACGGCAGACGATATGCGCAACTTCCCGCTCAACGGCGGTAAGGGAAACCTTTCGCGACCAAAAGTCCGGATTTAAAGAAACGGACGCCAATTCGGTAGGTTCCGAAAACGCATAGTCGCGCCGTGCGAATATCCAAAAGAAAATATGGTTCTCGCCGAGGAATTTCCGCAGGGACGACTCCCCCGCGATTCGCGAAACGAGAGCGGCTTTGACTTCGTCCGCCGTTAAGAGGCGTTCTCCGGAAACCGAAAAATCCGAAACTGAGAAAAAACGCGCATTCATCACCCATACGCCGAGGGAGACGAGAGCGACGATAACGGAGGCAGACGCAATAAGAACGATTTTCTTTATATTGCGCGATTTCCGCGCGCGGGGCGCGTATTGCAATACGTTCTTCTTCGGGAGATATTTCGGCTCCGCGCTATTCATAGATGCGTACCGGAAATGAAAACTGTTCGGCGCCGGCGCCTTTTTCGCGCACCTCGATACGGACGCGGTAATCGCCCGTCCGGGACCAGACATGGCCGACGACTGCGGCCCCGCCGCTTGCAATGCTTCCCCCTTCGGTCTTCCCGTCGCCCCAATCAATCGTATAATCGCCCTCCCGGTTCATGGAGAAACGAAGCGGTTCGCCTTTGCGTGCGACGAGCGAATACAACGGCGCGGGAGAGAAAAAACCGGACTCGGGCGAGGTGGATGAAACCGTAACGGTCGTGGTCGCGACGGAAGAAGGGTTTGCGGAAGAACTCGTCGAGGTCGGCGAGTTATTTTCGGCAAGGTCATTGCCGAGTCCGGCAAGTCCTTCGCCAAGCGATGCGACGCCTTCGCCGGCGCCTTTCTTCATGTATGAATAGGTGCTCTGAATTCCCTTTTCAAACGTCTTCGTGGTTTTTTCTTTTAGAAATTCCCCCGCAGCCGAAAGTTTCTCGAGCGTAATGCCCCGCACGTCGCCGAGGGCGGAAAGCGCCCGCTCACTGCCCCAATACCGTCCATACGCAAGGTATGCGGCGAGAAACACCACAAAAAGCACGAACGCCCAAATGCCTACCTTTTTCGCCATGAAAGTAGCCTTATTGTACCTAAAAAAGGGGCGGAGCAGGAGGGCGGTACGGACATACTTGACAAATCCTCTACTATCTTTTAATATATTCCACGGTAAATTATCCACTAATCAATAAGGGAAACCGCATGAAAAGAAGGAAAAATCCCAACGGAGGGAAGGACGACAGCAAAAGCGTTCTGAAACGCATAAAGCAAATGGAAGTAAAATCAAAAGACGCAAAGCAGGTCATACCGCAACGGAAGATTGCGGCATAGACCAAAAGCGCCCGCGAAAGGGCGCTTTATTATTTCATCGGCAGAATCTCGCGTAGCCCCATGTACGGCTGGAGGACTTTGGGCACAAGCACCGTGCCTTTTTTCGTCTGGTAATTCTCGATGATGGCGATGAGCGTGCGGCCGATTGCGAAAGCGGTCGCGTCGTTCATATGCGCGTATTCCGCCGTACCGTCCGCTTTTTTCACCTTGGTGCGGAGCCGGCGCGCCTGGTAATCCGTCATAAGATCCGAGGTATGCGTCTCGCGGTAGACACCCTTCCCCTTTCCGTGCGCGTCGGGCGAGCCCGGCATCCACATCTCGATGTCTATCTGGCGCGCATCAGGGCCTCCCATGTCGCCCGTGCAAATATCCATCACGCGGTATGGGATTTCGAGCGAGCGAACCAGATGCTCCTGCACCGCCACGATGAAATCCTGCTCCGTGCGGGAATCTTCGGGCCGGGTAAACGATTCCATTTCAAGCTTGTCGAATTGATGGACGCGGAGGATTCCCTTCGTATCCTTGCCGTAGCTTCCCGCTTCCCGCCGGAAGCTCGTTGAAAACCCGACATACCGCGCAGGCAATGCGGATTCCGGAAGCGTTTCGTCCATATGGAGCGGCCCCAGGGTGTGCTCGGCGCTTCCGATAAGATAAAGGTCGTCGGATTGAAGGTAATACCGCTCGTCGCGCGGTTCGATGCGCGCCATCCGCTCGAATACCTCCGGCTTGATCATCTGCGGCGGAACGACCGGGACGAACGGTTTCGGCGAGTATCCTTTTTTCACCGAATCGGCGATTTTCTTCATGGCTTTTTGGTCGGTAAGCGTCTGGAAGGTATACGAAACGAGCGCGAATTCAAGGAGCGCCGCGCCGCCCAAAAGATACCCGAAACGGCTCCCAGAAATTTCAGAGGCTTTTTTGACGTTTATGATGCCGAGAGATTCGCCGAGCGTGAGATAATCCTGCGGTTCGAAATCGAACACGCGCTTTTTCCCCACTTCGCGCGCCACCACGTTCTCGGATTCGTCGCGCCCTACCGTCACGTCCTCGAAAGGAATATTCGGGAACGAGAGAAGAAGCTTTTCACGCTTCTCGGAAAGTTCGCGCTCCTCCGTTTCAAGCGCCTGTATCTGTCCCTTCAAAACCCCCGCCTTTTCGAGCAATTCATCGGTCCGCCCGCCTGCCAGTTCTTTGGAGAGGCGGTTCTGGTCCTGTTTCAGGGAATCGATCGCCTGCACTTTCGCACGCCACGATTCGTCGAGCGCAAGGAAATCGTCCACGCGCTTCGGGTCCTTCCCCTTCTTGCGGATGCCGTCACGGACGAGGTCGGGGTGCGTGCGTATGAGTTGGGGGTCAAGCATGGATTACTTTTCAGCGCGCAAAAGCGGAAAAGCGACTGTTTCGCGGATGGAGCGGTCCATAAGAACGGCAAAAAGGCGTTCCGAAACGCCGAATCCCGCCGCCGGGGGCATGCCGTACTCCAACGCTTCGATGAATTCCTCGTCTATCATTTGAGCCTCCTTATCCCCTCCTTCGCGAAGGCGCATCTGTTCCTCAAAGCGGTTCCGCTGGTCGCGCGGGTCGTTCAATTCCGAAAAGCCCTTACCGAGCTCGGTCCCTGCAGCCATAATCTGGAAACGATACACGCGCTTCGGATCTTCCGCCGTGCGTTTTGCAAGCGGTTCGATGGAAACGGGCGGATTCACCAAAAAACACGGTGAAACGAGCTTCGGGCGGACGGTCTTTTTAAAAATCAAATCGATGAGTCTCCCTTCGCGCGCGAACGGTTCCGGCACGATACCCAATGATTCGGCCTTTTTACGCAAATCGTCGATAGATGCATCATGTAAATCAACGCCGGCTTCTTTTTTTAACGCTTCATAATAATCCACGAGCGGCCACTCGGCGCCCCAGTCGAGCGTGCGGCCCTCATGCGTGGTCGTAAGCCCTCCCGTCACTGCCCTCACGACTTCGCGGTACATTTCCTGCATCTTCCCCATCATCCATCCGTAATCCTGGTACGCTGCGTAGCATTCCATGGTCGTGTAATCCTGCAAATGCTCGCGGTCGATGCCTTCGTTTCGGAAAACGCGACCGATTTCAAAAACGCGGTCGAAGCCGCCCACCAGCATTTTCTTAAGCGGGAGTTCAAGGGAAATACGGAGATAAAAATCTTCACCCAGCGCATTGTGGTGCGTAACGAACGGCTCGGCCTCGGCGCCTCCCGGCACCGCTTCAAGCACCGGCGTCTCGACTTCAAGAAATTTTTCTTTTGCAAGATAGGAGCGTACCGTCCCCCAAAAAATTGCTTTCTTCCGCATTAAATCCCGCTCGTTCTCGTTCATAAGAAAATCGAGATACCGTTTGCGGAGCTTCAACTCGCTGTCTTCAATGCCGTACCACGAATCCGGAAGCGGACGCATGGCTTTGGCGAGCATCCGAAAACGTTTCGCTAAAATACTTTTTTCGCCCCGCGCAGTGGTGAAATACGTTCCGGTCGCTTCTATAAAATCTCCCATGTCAAAGGATGCGGCAAACAGCGGAAAGTTTTCAGTCTCATCCTCGCGGAAAACAGCCTGAAACTTTCCCGATTCGTCCTTGATATCGACAAAGACGATCTTCCCCTGGTCGCGCAATGAAAAAATCCTGCCTGAAATGAGGCACTCTTTCCCCTCTTCAAATCCGTCAAGCGTTTCGCGAAGGGTCAGGCGCAAGGCAGGGTCGTGCGGAAAGGCCGGAGCACCGGCCTCATACGTATCGAGTTTTTTCTTTCGCTCGCGAAGTATCTCTTCGAGCATGGTTTATTCTATCGAGGTAATCTCAAGAAGAATGCTCCCCTTGGGAGTAAGCACTTCGGCCGATTCGCCGGCGCGCTTGCCGATGAGGGCTTTGCCAATCGGTGATTCATTTGAAACGAGTCCGCGTGCCGGGTCCGCTTCATTCGAACCCACGATGGTGTAGTGGACGGTATCCTTCCCCTTTTTCGCAGTCACCGTCGTCCCGATGCGGACGGCCGTTGCGGCGCCGCGCTTCTCGACGATACTGGCATTCCGAAGGACCTCTTCGAGCTGGCTCACGCGCATCTCAAGACGCATCTGGTCGTCGCGGGCTTCCTGGTAATCGGAGTTCTCGGAAAGGTCTCCGAGATCTTTCGCGGCCTTCAAGCGTTCGGCGACGGTTTTGCGGCCTTCCGTCTTCAGCCGCTCAAGCTCTTCCTGTATTTCCTTGTATTTTTCCTTCGAAAGATATGCTTTGTCCATGATATATAAATGGTGATATTAGGTTAGCGTGAATTTAAACGGTTTTCATAGTACCACATGAAAATGTCCTTCGCTATAGGGACGGTATTCCGGCCTCCCTCGCGGGAATTTTCAACCAGGACGATGATGGCAAGTTCCGGATTGTCATAGGGCGCATACCCGACGAAAAACGCGTTGGTCTTCTGGTTATTCTGGATCTGGGCGGTGCCGGTTTTCGCGGCTACGTCTACGGGAAGGTCGTGGAGAAGATGCGCCGTGCCGTAATCCTTGAGCACCGCATCACGCATGCCGCGGCGGACGGTCGGGAGGGCGCCAGCGATTTTTTCTTTGAAATCGGCAAGGACTTCGGGGCGCATTTCGGTTATCACTCCCCCGTCCGCGTTCAATACGCCGGTCGCAACATGGGGCTTCCATAAGACGCCGCCGTTTGCCACCGAGGCGATGTAATTCAAAAGCCCCAAGGGAGTCACCATGAAATCGCCCTGGCCGATGGCGACGTTATACGTGTCGCCAACGCGCCACGGATCGTTTTTGACGCGCTCTTTCCAATCGGGATCGGGCAGGAACCCCACCCGTTCACCCGGTATGTCGATGCCGGTCTTTTGGTCGAGACGGAACAATTGCCACCACTGCTTCAGCTTTTCAATGCCGATGCCGCGCTGATTTTGGAAACCGCCGGTCACTTCGTAGAAATATACGTTCGACGAGCGCGCAAGCGCCGATTGCGCGTTCACCCACCCGTGCGCCTTCCAATCGAGAAACCGGCTCGGCAGAGAAGGGTTATACGGATTCGGTATCTCAATGTATCCCGCCGAATACACGCTGGTTTCCGGCGTCGCAACTCCTTCCGTGAGTGCACCGAGCGCCACCAACGGCTTGATTGTGGAACCGGGATTGTAGACGCCCATGACGGCCCGGTTGAATAGCGGCGTCTTCGGATTCGCGAGCGCGGCGGAAATACCATTCACGTCGTACGACGGTACATTCACCAGTGCGCGGATTTCGCCGTTTCGCGGGTCGAGCGCAATGACCAAACCGGAATCCCTTCCAATCTCCGTGAGGCCCTGCTGGAGCCGCGCGTAGGCATACCGCTGCAAATCGCGGTCGATGGAGGTACGGAGCGTATGCCCCTGCTGGGCTTCCTGCGTCGACTGCTTTTCCTTCGCCTCCCCCGCCGCATCGCGGAAAAAGACCGACTTGCCGTTTACGCCCCGGAGAATCGAATCGTACTGCATCTCAAGCCCCGCCCGGCCAATTTTGTCGTCTATGGAAAACGTGGCGTCACGCACGAGATCGTCCTCGTTTACCAAGCCGGTATACCCAAGCACATGGGAAAACGCGAGCGTATCCTCCGGCACGCGCGTAAAGCTCGGCTCCGTATAGACGCCTGAAACGGAAAGCGCTTCGATGGCGACCAGCTCGTCATGCGTCGGGTTCTCCTTCAGGGTAAGCCGGTCCGCCTGGCCCCAATCGCGTTCTTCGATCTTTTTCAAAAGCTCGTCGGTGGGCACGTGCAGAATCTGCGCCAACTCTCCAAAGAGGCGCACCCGTTCGTTCGCGTCCGTCGGGAAATCGCGTGGCGAAAGAACGACGCGGGTCGACGGCTCGTTATGGAGCAACGGTTTCCCGAAGCGGTCGAGAATCACGCCGCGCGGCGCTTCTTCGATACGCTCGTCGGAAATATTCTTGATGGCGCGGGATGCGTAAAAATCCCCTTTGACGACGCCGGCGAATAGAAGCGCGCCAAAGAGAGCGAGCGCAATCACCGCGCTCGAGAAAAACGAAAAGCGGAAAACGCCGGCCGCGAGTGGCACCTCGTAAAATTCACCCTCCCGCCGCTCGTCGGAAAGAATATCCTCGAAATCGATAGAGTGCTTCATGTTCTTTCAAAGACGAAGGAAAGCGGGCGGCGCGCCGATAGAAAGACGAGGGCGAGGCCTACGACGGTGTTTAAAACCACCTCGATAAGCACCGGCGAAAAGGGCGGCGGTGTAAATCCGTCGAAATCGAATCCCGCGGAAAAGAATCTCGCTGCGACGGGAATGCCGTAATAGACGAGCGCCGTGCCAATAACAATGCCAATCAAGAAATCCGGCAGGAAGCGGCCGGTGAGGAAACGGCGGATAAAAAGGAGCGCAATTATAACTGCCGAAAAAACGGCCGCTTCAAGCGTCCAGAAACCGCTCGTCGCCGACATCAGTCCAAAAAAGCCGGCAAGGCACGCGCCGAGAATCCACGTCCGCTCCCGAAGCGCAAGCAGAATGAGAAAGAAAACAAGCATCAAATCCGCCTTGATGGCCCCCCATGAAATCACGGCGGATGATTGCAGGATGAAAAGCAAAAGCCCGACGAGATACAGCGATATAATGCGTGAAAATTCGCGCATGGTTTATGGAAAATCGACCATCACGAACACCGTCCGAAGCATATCGACTTCAAACGCGGGAGCGACTTTCGCTTTCTGCCACACTTCGTAGGAGGCGCTTGAGATTTCTGAAACGGAACCGAGCGAGCTTGAAAGCGGAAATTCGGGCGAAGTTGAAAGCACGCTTGCTCCCTCGGAAATCTTCGCTTCCTTCGGAATCAAGTCGAGCGACGGGGAAGAACCCCCGAGATACACCGCTTTGATACCCTCGGAACCGACCGTCACCGAAACGCGCATTGCGGGCGACCAAATGGTCTCAATCTCGCTTTCAGTGCGGGATACCGACCGGATTTTCCCCAGGAGAACTCCTTTCGCGGCAAAAACCGGCATCCCCTCTTTCACGCCGTCGTCGCTGCCGAGATTGATGGTGATGAGACTCGCGTCATTGAAGGGGTATCGGGAATAGACACGCGCCGTCTTGTAGTGATACCGGTCATCCGCAATCCTGCGCGTCGAATCGCTCCGCAATTCCGCGAGATCGAGCTCGAGCACCTTGTTCCGCGCTTCAAGCTCGGCAATGCGCCGAGCCGACTCCTCTTCCCGGCCGATGGTAAAAATCGATGACGTAAGCCCGCTCAAAAATTCCGAAGCGCCCGCGCGGGAACGGTAGAAAAAAAAGAAAGCTCCGAGGAGGACGAGAGCAAGCAAAAGGTATCCAAGAAACCGCTTCATAGGGTTCACTTCGCCTTGGGCGCCCCGGGAAAGTTGTTCAGGATATGCTCATGCGCATCGAAATTTTCGATGATAAAACCGGTGCCGCGCGCAATCGACGTCAGCGGATCTTCGACGTTTCGCACCGATACCCCGATTTCGCGCTCAATAAGCTGATGGATGCCGCGCAAAAGACTGCCTCCTCCGCAGAGATAAATACCGTTCTTATAAATGTCGCCGACGAGCTCGGGCGGAGCGTTTTCGATCAGGTCCTTCAGAGCCTCCACGAGCATCTTAAGCGGACGCTGAAGCCAATACCGAACCTGCGTGTCCTTGATGGTTACTTCCCTCGGAAGGCCGGAAACCACGTCACGGCCCCGGGCAATTACATCCAACCGCTCGCCGGTGGGAATTGCGGAGCCGACGGCGATCTTAATCTCCTCTGCGGTCGGCTCGCCGATGTTGAGCTTCAGCTCATCCCGAACGGCCTTGATGATTTCCTGGTCGAGGTAATTCCCCGCGATTTTGAGGCGCTTCGAGGTGACGATGCCGCCCATGGAAATGATGGCCATGTCGGTCGTGCCCGCCCCGATATCGACGATGAGATACGCCGTGGGATTCCCGATTTCAAGCTGGCTCCCGAAGGCGGCCGCAAGCGGCTGTTCAATCACATACACCGATTTCGCGCCGGCTTCTTTCAGCAAATCTTCCACCGATTTCCGCTCAACTTCAGTAAGATTCGTCGGAACACTCACGAGTACGCGGGTGAAAAGCGACCGCGGGATGCGCTCGTTCTCCAAAAAACGGGCGACCATTTCGCGCGCCATGTCGAAATCGGCGATGACGCCGTGCGTAACCGGATGCAGCGCCGTGATGTGCGCCGGCGTGCGCGAAAGCATTTTCTTCGCTTCCGTTCCATGGGCAACCACGCGGTTCGTCTTGTTGTTGAACGCAACGATGGAAGGCTCGTTCAAGACGATGCCTTTGCGCTCCAAATACACCTGCGTGGTGTCGGTTCCCAAATCGATACCGATGTTTTTTCTGATGATCATTGGCTTTTGCGTATCGCGGCGATGAATTCCGCCGTATCCATGAGCGCCGTCTCTTTCGAGCTGCGCGGTTTCACTTCAAGCTTTCCCGCCGTCTTTTCGCTCAACACCGCCCGCCAGGGAAAACCCAGAAAATCGGCGGCAAAAAGCTTTTCTCCGGGGGAATTGTCCTTGTCGGCAAGGAGCACGGAAACCCCTAAATTCGAGAGCTCACTATACACCGCCTCGGCCGTTTTTTGAAGTTCAGGCGTCATCTTCCCCAAGGGCGCGAGATAGACCTCGAAAGGCGCAACGGCGGAAGGCCAGATGATGCCGTTTTCATCGTGGTGTATCTCCACGATAGTCCCCATCAGCCGTTCGATGCCGATGCCGTAGGAGGCCATGATAACGGGCTTCTCCGCGCCGTCGGCGCCCCGGAAATACAGTCCCTGCGCCTCGGAAAACTTCGTGCCGAGCTTGAAAATATTCCCGACTTCGATGGCGCGCTTTTCCGCAAGCGGCGCTCCGCACGTAGGGCACGCTTCACCCTCGGCGGACTTTACAATCTCCTTGTTCCGGGCAAAACGGCATTTCGCGCAAAGATAGACGGTATCCTCCCCCGCCTCTGCGGGAACCATGAATTCATGCGAATATTCCTTGGAAAAATCTCCTCCCGACGCTTCCGTCACGTAGGCATCAAGTCCCAGACGCGAAAAAATCCGGAGGTAGGAAGCCTTGGCGCGCTCGTAGAATTCATTCAGGGATTCCTCGTCGGCATGGAAGCTGTAAAGGTCTTTCATGGTGAATTCCTTCCCCCGCAGGAGACCGGATTTGGCGCGCGGCTCGTCGCGGAATTTCGTTTGTATCTGATAGAGCGCTTTCGGCAAATCGGCGTACGAAACGATTCCCGTTTTTGCGGCATCGGCGATGATTTCCTCGTGGGTGGGGCCGAGGCCGACATTTTTCCCGGAATGGTCCTCGAATTGGTACATGATAGTACCCATCACTTCCCACCGCCCCGTCTTTTCCCAAATGGATTTCGGATGGAGGGCGGGCATCAGCATCTCTTGCCCGCCGAGCGCATCCATCTCCTCGCGGACCACGCGCATCACGCGCTCGCGTACGAGATAGCCGAGCGGAAGGAAGGTATAGACGCCCGCCATAAGCTTCGAAACGAAACTCCCCCGGATGAGAAGCTCGGCGTTTTTCGCCACTTCGTCCTTCGGGGCATCCTTCAGAATCTTCAAAAAAAGCTCGGATTCACGCATCGAAATGATGCCTCAATCCTATCAGAAGCCAAAAGGTGGGGCAAATAAACAAGCCCCTAAAAGGGGCTTTTAATAAAAATAGAAAAAGAGTCTATTTTCTAAGACGGACAAAAACAAAGTACCCGCTAGCGCTCCAAAAATCTTGCAGACTAGTGGGAAGTGCAGCAAATATCATGGAATTCGTAATATGAAAACAACTCAAATCACCACTCTTGGAACGTACATACATATAGGGATTTTCTACCTGGTTTGGAAACTGAAGTTGCAACTGGGGAGCTGCTTCAGCTGGACATAATTCGAGACCAAGCTCACGAGCTCTCTCCAAAATTTCTTCACTGGTTGCGCCCTTTTTGAATCCAAGCTCTTTTACTGAAACAAGGATTAAATCAGCTTCGATTATAGTTGCGACTTCAGAAAAATCCATCTCATCAAGAAGGAGATTTGTTCTATCATCGCTTATTAACTTGAAGCCTGAATCCATAAGCGCTTTTTTTAATTCTGAGATATTCTTGTAGGTTCCTAATTTCACGCTTTTCCATACGTCGAAATTCCGTACATCCCAGGCGGTATCCTCCTTGCGTAGGAATCTGTTGAGCGCCGATAGCCATCTCCTGCCCTCGGGGCCGGTTAAGTTTACGTTTAGTTGATTTAACGGTCCCTGTACTTCAGAGAGCGTCAGCTGAGTGTTGTCATTGTCATGTGACATAACAGTCAGTCCTTTCTTTTAAATTTGTTAAGTTTTCCTGATTTTTCAGGATAATAATATTATATAACTATTTTATTAAAAAGTCAATATTTCTGCCTTTTAAGCCTTAAAACAAGCGCCGGACGTCCTGCACGGTGACAAGCACCATAAGTCCGATGAGAAGGATGAACCCTACGGCATTGATGCCAATTTGGACGTTGCGTGAAACCGGGGAACCCTTCGCGCGCTCAACGAGTGCAAGGAGAATACGCCCCCCGTCCAAGGCCGGCACGGGAAGCAGGTTCAAAACACCGAGGTTTATCGAAATAAGCGCCATGAGCTGGAGGAAATACGGAATGCCGAGCGCGGACGTCTCTTTTGCGACGACGACGATGCCGACCGGCCCCGCAAGGTTTTCCGTGGCACTCCCGGGATGCGTGAACACCCTTTTCACAAGATCAACGAATCCGTCAAAAACAAGGCGCGCGATGGTCCAGGTCTCCTCCGCGCCTTTTCCGAGCGACGCGAAGAACGACTGGCGCGGGAAACCGCCGTCTGCGAGATACACGCCGAGCGCCCCCTCTCCGGCAGGCGGATTTTCCCGCACAAACATCTCCGCTTCGATTCGCTCCCCCTTCCGGTCGATTTCGATTTTCATCGTCGCGCCCTTCGCGCGGTCGGTGAACCCGATAAAATCATTCGCTTTGATCGGGTCGCGGAGCGCTTCTCCGCCTGAGACCGCTGAAATGACGATATCTCCGGTCTGCAATCCCTTTTCCGCCGCCGGTGAATCCGGTTGCGTTCCGGTAATGATAAGGTGCTCGGGAATACCTGCCATGAACACGATACTCATCAGAATCCAACCCAGGACGAAATTCATGAAAACGCCCGCACCGAGCATCACCACTTTCTTCCAAAGGGGCTGGAAAACGAAACTCCGCTTCGGGTCCTTCTCTTCCTCGGCGTGCTCTTCGGCGGTTTCTTTCTCTTCGCCGTCCTCGCCCAAAATGCGCACGAATCCGCCGAAGGGCAGCGCGTTAATGGTGTATTCCGTTTCTCCCTTCCGTTTGCCCCACAGCTTTGGCGGAAATCCCATGCCGAATTCGAGCACTTTCACCCGGAAAATCTTGGCCGCGCTGAAATGCCCCAGCTCGTGGATGAAAATGAGGACGGAAAGCGCGATGATGACAAAAAGAGTGGTAAGCATTATTCGTCTATTTCGGCGAGTTTCGCCTCCAGCGCCTTTTCGATTTCGGCGTTCGTCTTATCAACAAGATTCTGCACTTCCTCGCGCTCGCGGAACCGGTCGTCTTCCGTGATTTCCGAAGCCTCAAGCAGGCGCTCGATGGTTTTCATAATTTCGTCGCGGATGCTCCGAATCTGGATGCGGAATTCCTCAGCGATCTTTTTCACATGCCGTTTGAACTCGTCGCGCCGTTCTGCGGAAAGCTTCGGAAGGAAAACCCGGACGGTGTTTCCGTCGATTTGCGGCTGGAGCCCGGCCGCGGAATTTTCAATCGCCTTGGCAACGAGCGGGACGGCGCCCTGGTCCCAGATTTGTATGTAAATCTCCCGCGGGAGGGTAACGCCGATCGAGCCCAAGTGCTTTAGCGGGGTCTGCGCGTCGTAATAAAGCACCTTGATGTCCTCAATAAGCGATGCGGTAGGGCGGTTCGTGCGTATGCCGGCAATTTCGCGTTTAAAAACCTCGACGACTTTCGCCATCTCGCCTTCAAAACGTTTGGTTTCGTCCATCATGTGCGTAACGGATATGTAAGCAATGATACTACACAGCTCTCCGCTCGGCGAGCGCCTTTTCCTGGATGCGGGGATTCAAATTGAAACGCTTGAGATTCAACTGAAGCTCCAGCAGCGCCTTCAAGGCGCGGGAATGCTTCGTCGCGCCTTTTGCGTACAATTCGAGAATTTCCGCGTCAATGCGCTCTTCGAGATCTGCCGGCTTTTTCGGCTTCGCCTTTGAAAGCTGGAGCGCCCGTCCGAGGGAGCCGAATGATTTTTTCGCGATGAGGCGCGCTTCGGCTGAAGGTGCGCCGGTCATCGCTTCAAGGCTTTCGGCGAGGGACGCTTGCGGGAGGCGCGGGAAATAAATTTTCTGCACGCGGCTCCGCAAGGGGGCGAAAAGCGCGTCGGGCGTCTCCGCGACAAAAATGATAAGGGAGGAACGCGGAGGTTCTTCAACGACCTTCAACATCGCCCCCTGCGCTTCCGGCGTAAGCGCTTCCGCGCCGGCGATAACGACGGTCCGGCGGGGCGAGGCGAGCGGAGTTTGGGAAAGAAACGATTTTACTCCGCGGGCTTCATCGACTGAAATGGAACCATTTTCACCGGGAAGGACGAAAAGCGCATCCAAAAGCGCTGACTCGCCTTTCCACGCACCGGTCTCAACGCGACGCGCAAGTTCGCCCGCGAAGGTGCGCTTACCGACTCCCCAATCGCCGAAGAAAAGATACGCGTGCGACAGCGCGGCGGTTTCAATGAGATTCGAAAAAAAGCAACGCGTTTCAGGAAAAAGTTCGAGCGGAGCTTTTTCTTTTTTGGTGCGGGGCATTATTGGCGCTTCGTGAGCAACGTGCGCTTGTAGACGTCCAAGTGGTTCAAGATGGTTGCCGTTCCCTTCGCGACGCAAAGAATCGGATCCTCGGCGCGGTAGGCTGCGACGCCCAGTGAACGCTTGAAGAATTCGTCGAGTTCGCGAAGCTGGGAGCTCCCGCCTGACAGGATAATGCCTTTTTCCATGATATCGGCGGCGAGTTCCGGCGGAGTCACGTTGAAAACCGACTGCACCGAGTTCACGATGTCCACGAGGTGCGGATTTACCGCCTCGGCGATTTCGTTCGAATTGATGACAAGGTCCTTCGGAAGGCCGGATGAAAGGTCGCGGCCGCGAATCTTCATTTCGAGCTTGTTCTTCGAAGGAATCGCCGTGCCGATCTGGATCTTGATGTTTTCAGCGGTCCCCTCGCCGATTGCCAGGCCGTATTTCTTCTTGATGTAATCGGCGATGGATTGGTCGAAGCGGTTGCCGGCGACGCGAAGCGAGCTCCAGGCGACGATGCCGCCGAGCGAGATGACGGCGACTTCGGTCGTGCCCCCGCCGATGTTCACAATCATGTTCCCCTCTGAGGAATGGATGGGGATGCCCGCGCCGAGCGATGCCAAAAGCGGTTCCTTCACGAGATACACGGCGCGCGCACCGGCTTCCTTCGCCGCATTCATGACGGCGCGGTATTCGGTCGACGTGATGCCGGCGGGAACGGAAATGACCACTTCCGGTTTGAAGATGTTAAACGCACCGATTGATTTCGAAATGAAATAATCGAGCATGGCCTTCGTGACGTAATATTCGGCGATGACGCCGTCCTTCAAGGGCTTGTAGGTGACGATATCGTCCGGGGTGCGGCCGACCATCTCCTTCGCTTCCGCACCGACGGCGAGGACCACGTCCCCCGGCTTTTGGAGGGCGACCACCGTCGGCTCGTTAATGGCGATTCCGCGGTCGGGCAAGAAGACGAGCGTATTCGTGGTTCCAAGGTCTATGCCGATTTTCCGTACGAACATGGGGTTTTTAGCCCTTCCACTCTAATATGGATCGGGCGCGGGGGCAAGAAATCGCATTTTTTCGCGACATTGGAGACACGCCTATCGGTTCGATAAAATTTAAAACTATTTCACAGAAGGAAGTTACTTGAAACACAAGCGATTAAATCGGCTATACTGATAAGGCTATGCATTCCGGCCTCCGGCGCACCCTTTTTATCGTCTTTTTCCTCGCCTTCTTCGTCGTCGGCGCACTTTTGGTCATAAAGACCCAGGGCCTCGTTATCGACTGGAAAACCCTGAAATTCGAGAAAACCGGCGGGGTCTACATTCGCGCCCTTCCGAGCGATGCCGAGATCCTCATCGACGGCAAGCCCTACCGGAAGCCCATTTCCCTCTTCAACCGCGGAACCCTCATCAAGGACCTCTCGCCGAAAACCTATGAAATAGAGGTTGCGCGTGAAGGACGGAAAGCCTGGAAAAAAACGCTGGCTGTGGAATCCGGACTCGTCGCCGCCGCGACGAACATCCGCCTTTTTGAAGACCACCCCAAGACGGAAAGCGTATCGGCGAGGTTCGTCGATGATTTTTGGATGACGAGGGAGGGGCCCGTCGAAAGCTCCGGCGGAAAGCTCTATCTCGGCGCCGTGGAACTCGCAGGTTCGCGCGTTCTCGAAGCGAATGCGGACCAGGCGAACATCATTACCGAAGACGCAAACGGAGCGCGCTATCTCATCGACCTTGGCAGGCCGGGGAACCCTGTGAACATCTCGAACTTTTTCGCTGCCCATCGGGCAGGAAGTGGAGGCGCGTCATCAAAGCTCGGGCGCGTAATGCTCCATCCTTTTGCGGGAAACACCCTTATCGCTGAAACAAGTTCGAGTCTCTATCTTTTGGATACGCGGAAACAGACAGTCGAACGGATACTCCAAAACCCCAGCTCTACCCCCGGCGTCCTCGTAAAGTCATCAAACGAGATTTTCTGGGTGCGCGACGGAAACACGCTCGGGTACAATCTCCTGCTCGGCACGGCTTTCTCCTTCCCGGTCCCGGTAAGAGCTGAAAAGGCGTACGCAACAAAAGCCGGAAACACCCTTCTCCTTATCGACCGCGATATGCGCCTCCACGCATTCGACCGTCTCGTCGGCACCTCTACCGTCGTCGCCGAACACGTGAAAAATGTTGTCTTTTCCCCCGACGAGGAAAAAGCGCTCGTCGTCGGCCAAAACAATCGCGTGTCAATTTATTATCTCGTCGAGGATACGGGCGATGTGAAAGTGGAAAAAGGAAAACTCCGCACCGTCCCGCTTGCCGCCGCGTTCCGCAATGCAGCGGATTTCACCCCCGAATGGTTCCCCGATTTTTACGGCTACCTGTGGGTGAAAAATAATGCAACGGTCTACGCCGTCGAAGCCGACGTCCGCCTTCCGGTGAATGTCGACCGCCTCGGCGACAATATCAAAAAAGCCGCCTTTTTCGACGGCCGATTTTATCTTTTAGACGCAAAGGGAGCTTTTACCGCGACCAAATTCGCCTTCTAGCGCACTTCGCTCCCGGGCGGGACCTCCCGTTCCGGCGCAAGCAGGACGGGTGTTTCATCCGAGGCGGCCAAGAGCATTCCCTCACTCAATTCACCCAGCATCTTTCGCGGAGTAAGATTCGCCACCACGACAACGTTTTTACCCACCAATACCTCGGGCGCATACGCGGTGCGTATGCCCGCGAGAATCTGCCGCGTTTCCGTGCCCAAATCGACCTTGAGCCGTACTAATTTTTCCGAGCCTTCCATCGCTTCGGCCGAAAGTATTTTCCCCGTGCGAAGCTCGACTTTCTTGAAATCGTCAAATGAAATGGTTTCCATGTTATTTTTTGATATGCGATACGGTTTTTTCAATAAGTATGCGGAGGCGTTCCAGAGTTTCAGAGGGAAGATTTTTCTCCGCATCGAAATCGGGAATCGTCACCAACACCTGCGGCTGGGGAAGAACGAGCACGTTTGCCGCCACGAGCACCTGGCGCAAATGAAGTTGCCCGCGCACCGTCTTGAACTGCCCGTTTGAAACTCCGAAGATGACCGCCCATTTTCCGTCGAGGGAATTTCCCGGCACAACCGAAAGCCAATCGAGTGCGTTTTTTAAGACCCCGGTCACCGAATAGTTATACTCGGGGCTCGCAATAAGAAGCAAGTCAGCCGCTTTCGCTTTTTCGCGGAGCTCGGCAATCCGCGCAGGATAGCCCACCGCATGCAAATCCGCGTTATAGAGGGGGAAATTCTCGGGGCCGGATGATATAAACTCGGTTTCGACTCCAAACTTACGCCCCTCGGCTTCCGCGATATCCAAAAGCCGTTTATTCCAGGAATCCCGGCGAAGGCTTCCGCAGATGGAAAGCGCGCGGATTTTCTGTCCATCCATATGAAGCATTATACCTTAACAAATCCCTCTTTCTTAAGCACCGCAAAAACATCGCGGACGGCGCCGAGGGGAAGATTCGTCGCGCGGGCGAGCGTTTTCACGTCGGCCTTCGGGCGTTTTAAGAGAAGTTTCAAGATTTTCCCCCGCATTTCCCGGCGGGAACCCGAAAACGGCGCCTGGACGGCGTAGTTTTTGGCGCGGCGATTGGGATTCGGATGCTTTGTCGCGATCATCGTGCCGTAATCCATGAGTGCGGAATACCATTGCCGCGGATTCCGCTTATCGAGCGCCGACGCCACGAGCGGAAGGATGTCGTCGTCCGAAACCTTTTGGCTCGCAGGGAAAAAATGGTGGATGAAGGCACGGCGAATGTTCGTCTCGAGAAATACGGACGGCATATTGAATGCGAACGCCTGGAGCGAGCCGGCAGTCCCCTTTCCGACGCCCGGAAGCTTCAAAAGATCGCGCTCGTCCCGCGGCAATTTTCCCTTGTGGTGTTTTACGACCACTTTCGCGATGCGCTTCAAGTAGAGCGCACGGCGGTTATACCCGAGGCCCTGCCATGCGAGCAGTATTTTCCGGTCGCCTGCCCGCGAAAGCGTATAAAAATCCGGAAAGAGCTTCACGAACTTCCGGTAAAAAGGGACAACGCGGTCCACTTGGGTTTGCTGGAGCATGATTTCCGAAACGAGAATTTTATACGGGTCGAGGGTTTCCCGCCACGGCAGGTTCCGTCCCGCCCGGCGGTAGAAGCGGTTCACTTTGGTCCGAAACGATGAGATGCTCTCTTTCTTCACGAAAAATATTGTACGTTGGGTAGCGATAAAAAACAAAACCCCGGAGGGTCGTACGGAGAGCAGTCAAATGCGCCCTTTACGACTGTGGAGGATCTTGCGTTTCGATGTGTTTTGTGGAAAGGCCGACGAGTTTATAGAGGGGACATACGCCGAACATGGATGTCGCAATCGAATACAGGCCGAGAAAGAAAGCGATGACGGAGAGTTTCGGGTTTCCGCGGTAATTCATCGAGGCGATATAGACGAGGAGAAGCCCCACGGCGCCCCGCATGATCTTGTCCACCAGCCCAATATTCCGCTTCATACGTGCTTTTATTATACAAAAATGCAAAAGGCCCCGGAGGGCCTCTTGCCGAAGCTCAGAAATATTATTTCCGGCGCTTCTTTGCAGACGACTTCTTGGTCGTTTTGCGCTTCGAAGTTGCTTTACGCTTCGGAGCCGCTTTTTTGGTCGCTTTCCGTGCAGGACGCTTGGTCTTCTTCACGGCTTTCTTCGTCGTCTTTCTTTTTTTCGGTGCCATTTTTTTTGAAAATAGTTGGCTTCGACCTTTTTTGAATGGTATGAACAAAAAAGAAACTGGGGATAACCTTTTTGCTCTACGTTCAATTTAATTTTATCAAAACAGCACGCTAAAAATCTGTGGAAAAGTCAAAAAAACCGCAAAGGAGTTTTTGGCACAAAATTTTTTACGCTTTTTACAAAATATCTTCAACGAAATAAAAAAAATAGCCTGTTTCAAACAGGCTATTCCAGTCGCAAAGGATCGTATTCCTCTTCAGTGCTATGAATAAGCGTAGCATATTTGCTGCAAGACAATTCTTCGGGGCATTCAGGGACCTCCTTTAATCTTTCATCCACGGACAATCGGGCAATTATTTTCACCACCATAAATTGATCTCCTCTGTCTTCGAATCGAGCCCAACCGTTAGCAGTCTCCTCAATCAAATTAAGATCCCGCCCCAAGCGCAAGCCATCTTCGTAAATAGATTTCGGATAATAGAGCTTCCGCGGCCTCAAATAGATAGAAATCGCCTTATACCACGCGCCTTTATGCCATACTTTTAGCTCATCTCCTACAGTGAATTTTCGATTATTTGCGGTAAATGTTTCCACGCAGCCCTCCTTTCACTAAGACGGGTTTTTAGGTAACTGAAAATACGATACGCTTCGCGCGAGCAAAAGCAAGTAATCAAAAAGATAAAAACCCCTGAAGGGTTTTTATCTCTTCCGCCACTTCCCGTCGTTCCGAAAACGGAACTCCTTGAGAACCCACGGTTCTCAATACTCTCCCAGACGGGGAGGAATTCATTTCCCGTTCCTCCCCGACCCCCTCCATCGCAACAGCGCCTCAAAAGAAAAAGCCCAAGAGGGCTTTTATCTTTTTCGCCACTGTTGCGGCCTGCGCGCCTTGCGGCTGCCGAATTTCTTCCGCTCGACCATCCTCGGATCGCGCTTCAGGAAATCCATCGCCTTCAGTTTCGAACGGTAGTTCGGGTCATGCGTAACGAGTGCGCGGGCGAATCCCATACGGACCGCTTCAGCCTGGGAATTGATACCGCCGCCTTTCACGACGACTGTCGCCGCGATATTCTCGCCGACAGCGCCCATCGGCTCAACGACCGTGCGCTGCTGCTTTTGGACGTAAAAGAATTTCTCAAGGGGCTTATCATTCACGGTGATATCCCACGCGCCTTTCTTTTCCTTTTTACCGGGATAGAGGCGTACGCGAGCGACCGAAGTCTTGCGCCGGCCGACGGCTTCGATGTAGCGCTCCCCCGCCGGCTTCTTCGCCGCGGGCTTTTTGACGGTAGGTGTAGTTTTCTTTTCCATAAAATTAGGATTCAAATTTAAGACGGCGCATGCGCTTCGCGCGCAGTTTGTTCTTCGGAAGCATTGAATTCACCGCATGGCGAATCACCCACGACGGATTCTTCGCAAAGATATCCTCATAGGTCCGCTCTTTCAAGTGTCCGAGCTTTCCGGCGTGCTTATAGTACACTTTCTGCGTCGATTTCCTGCCGGAAACGACAACGTGTCCCGCGTTCTGGATGACGACCACGTCTTCGCCGGAGGCATTCTCCTTCCAGGTAGCGCGATGCTTGCCCTGGAGAATGGTTGCGACCTGGGTCGCCAGGCGTCCCAATTTCTTGTTTTTTGCGTCAATTACGTGCTGCATAGTTTTAAACAAATTCAATGACCGCCATCGGGGCCGCATCATGCTTCCTCGGCAGGGTAAGCTTCGTAATGCGCGTATATCCGCCCTTTCGCTCTGCGTATTTCGGGGCGATATCGTGGTAAAGGGCGTAGACAGCCGGCTTCGGAAGCTTCGTCATCAGCATCCGGAGGGATGCGACATCCTGCTTTTTGGCATACGTCACGTAGCGTTCGACGACGGGGCGGATTTCCTTCGCCCGCGCTTCGGTCGTCGTAATTTTCCGACGCATGACGAGATTGCCCGCCAAAATGCGCAAGAAAGCCTGGCGTTCGCCCCGCTTCATGCCGAATTTCCGACCTTTTTTCATGTGTCGCATGGTACTGGCGTTTGTGTATTTTTATTTCTTCGCTTTTTTGGCGGACTTCTTCGTCTCACCCACTTCAGTCGGCGTCACTTCGAAATTGCCAAGTTTCTCAAAATGGTCGCGGAGAATGCTGGTCGACTTATGGAGCGCTTCCGAAGGAGAAATGGAACCGTCGGTCGTGATCTCGATAGCCAGGCGGTTATAATCGGTGCGCTCGCCGACGCGCATATTTTGGACGGTGATGGCAACATTCTCGACGGGAGAAAAGACCGCGTCGAGGACGACCGTGCCGACCAAGAGGCGCTCCATACGGCGCGCTTCGGCGGGAACGTACCCCAGGCCTTTTTCAACCGTGATTTCGACGTCGAGATCCGCAGTCTTCTTCGTAAGCGTCGCGAGATGGAGGTCGGGATTCACCACCCGGACAAACGGGGTGGATTCAATATCCCCCGCAGTCACTTCCGTCTCACCCTTCGCCTTCAAAGTGATCGTCTGCGGCTCATCCGCCAAAAAATGGAAGCGGACCTTCTTCAAATTCAGCGTGAACTGGAGGATGTCCTCCATCATACCCGGGAGCGCGGAAAATTCATGGTTTGCTCCCTTCACTTTGATTTGCGTTACCGCCGCGCCGGGAATCGACGACAAAAGCACGCGCCGGAGCGCCTGGCCGAGGGTCGTGCCGTAGCCGGTGTACAGCCCTTCAATGTGAAAAACGCCGACATTGTCCTTCTCGGAAATTTTCTTGATTTCTACCGTCTCGCTCAAATGTGAGTACATAAGTTTAAAAAAATGATTCGACTTGTTTAGCGCGAATAAAATTCGCCGACCAGTTTGAGATCGAAGGGAAATTGGGCTTCCGCGACGTCGAAAGCCTTTATGCACTCCCCCTTCCCTTCTTCGGCGGAAGTGATCTTAAGCCATGCAGGCGTTGCCTGCTTCATAAGCCGGTCGCTAAGTTCCGCAAAAAGCTTCAATTTGCGCGACTCGGGGCGCACGGCGACGACGTCCCCTACTTTAACATGGAAAGACGGTATCGTCACTTTTCTGCCGTTCACCGTGATGTGGCCGTGGGAAACCGTTTGGCGGGCGACACGGACCGAGCCGGCGAGACCCAGGAGAAAAACGACGTGGTCGAGGCGATGCTCGAGAACCGCGAGCGCCTTCGTCTTGTCGGGATTCACACTAAAAAGCTTCGCCAGGTATTTATTCGTAACGCCGTAAATCACGAGCATCTTTTGCTTTTCATTCAGCTGCTTGCCGAAATCCGAGACGGTGTGGCGCCGCTGGCCATGCTGGCCGGGACGGTACGGACGGCGGACAATGGCCGCTTTCGGAGACGCGGAACGCTCCGGCTTCAAGAAAAGCCGTACGCCCAATGCCCGTTCTTTTTTTTCTTTAATGGTTCTCATGAATAATTAAAACTTATACGCGGCGTACTTTCGGCGGACGCGGACCGTTGTGGGGAATCGGCGTCACATCCTTTAAGGAGAGGATATTCAGCTTGCCTCCGGCAAACGTGCGGACGGCGGAATCACGTCCCTTGCCGACGCCGGACACATAGATATCCACGTGAAACGGCCCCGAACGCTCAATCTTCGCCATGATAGCTTCGGCGACTTTTGAAGCGGCAAACGGAGTCGCTTTTTTCGGACCGGAAAAGCCGATGGAACCGGCGGACATCCAGGCAATCACCGCGCCGGATTCATCCGTCACGGTAATGATGGTGTTATTGTACGACGCATTCACGTAAATCCTGCCCTTCTCGGCGCGGATTTTGGAGGACTGCCCCGCTTTTTTTACGGCGGTCGCCTCAACCTTTTCGGATTCCTTGATGGCCTCCTCTTTGGTCTGTTTTATGACTTTTTTCTTTCCCATGGCGTTACTTCAATTCAACTTTGCGCTTGCCGCTGCCCGCCGTCTTGCGCGTGTTACCGCGAAGCGTGCGCGAATTCGACTTCGTGCGCTGGCCGCGCGCCGGAAGGCGGCGCATGTGCCGGACGCCCCGGTACGATTTGATGTCTTTCAAACGAGCGATGTTCTGCCGTACGAGTTGGCGGAGTTCGCCTTCAATCTTGTATTTCTTTTCGATGATGCCCTGGATCTTACCAACCTCGTCGGGAGTAAGGTCTTTCGCCTTCTTTTCGGGGTTGATTTTCGTCTCCTTCAAAATTTCCTGGGAAACCAAAGGACCAACGCCGTAGAGATAGCGCAATGCGATGGAAATCTTCTTATTGTCGGGAATATGTACGCCGCTGACGCGCATGGAATAGTGTAGTTAGTTCAAATTAGCCCTGACGCTGTTTGTGCTTCGGGTTCTTCTTGCAGATGACATACAAACGACCGCCGCGCTTTACGATCTGGCAGTCTTTGCAGATTTTCTTTACCGATGCCCTGACTTTCATGAATATATCCTCCGAAATTAGTGCCGCCGCACGATTCTCCCTCGCGTATCCTTGGCGTTCGGCATCTCGACTGAGACGCGGTCACCCGGAATGATCCTAATGCGATGGATTTTCATCTTGCCCGCAAGATGGGCAATGATGCGGCGCTCCTGACCCTGGGGAGAAATCACGACCCGGAACATAAGGCCGGGCAATGCTTCTTCAACCACCCCGTCGAAACGGAGCAGATCGTTGGAATTGTTTACCATTCGGAGTCGGGTTTCATTCTACATAAAGCCGTTAATAAGTCAACTAGAGCCTCATTTTTGAGTCCTGTCCCTGGAAACCATTTTCCGGATGAGCGCATAGGTGTCTTTGGGGGCACTAACTTTTGTGGAGCGTATGCCCGCCCGCTTCACTGCATAGTCATTTCCCCCGGGAAAAATCGCGTCTCCGGTGAAGAAAATCTTGTCTTTGGAAACGCGAAGATACCGTGCGAGACGAAAGATACCGGCGGGCTTTGTAATGCCCCGCGGGGTGATATCGATTGACGTGAGCCCCCCGATGCCGAACTCATACCCCGGCAGGAACTTTTTAAGCTCGCGGATCATTGCCTTCCGCTTCAGCCGGTCGGCGTCCCATCCCTTTTTCGCTTGAAGCGGAGCTTTCTGGCCCAGGGCGGAATAGGTTACCTGCACTCCCCGGTAATCGAGCGTGTTCCCCCATTTCTTTTCCGGACGCTCAAAGTTTTTTGCAAGAGCCGTAGAGACTGCCTTCCGCAGCCTTTCGCGTTCCTGGGGAGTAAGGGTTTCCGCGTATATCTTCTGCCATTTTTTCCGGTACTCCCAAGCTTCCCCGCCGTTTACGGGAATGAGATATAAATTCTCAAGCTTCGCTTTTTTGGGAAGGCGGGAAACAACCTGACGGCGTATCTGCGGAAAATCCGCACCGGAAATAACCGCTACGCGATGACTTTCGAGCAGCCGCGCAAGCGCGCCCGCCATGCGCACGGAAACCGGACGCTTGCTTTCGGAAAGCGTCCCATCCTGGTCGAAAACGTACATTTCTGTATTCATTGAGTCATCAATATTATACGCGAAGCGCAAGAACTCCGCCTTTAGGGCGGAGTTCTTGATTGGGTATCGGCACATCGTAAGCCGGATTCTGTTCCGCCTCCGCCGGCTGGCGGATGGCGGATGCGGCAATCCATCTAAGGCTATCGATTGCTCTCAAGCTCAAGCGGCGCTCCCCCGCCGTCGGCGGGGGCACGGCCTTGCACTCGGTAAGGATTTAGCCGTTTCATCTCTCCGGTTACCCGGCGAGCTCATCCTCCTAAAGGATGCCGAGCCGTTTCCAGCCCTGGCGTCTCTGTTCGCACCTCTCGGGTTTCCCCGGACGGTCGTTAACCGCTACCTTTTTGTCTCCCGCCGTCGGCAGGAGAGAGTGTCCGGACTTTCCTCCCCCGCCAATGGCGGGGGCTGCCGCGTGATGTACCGCTTCAATTAAAACGCTTCCTGAAACCGCCGTCAAAGCTCAGTTCCGGGCATCAAGGACTTCGTTCACCAGCGCATCCGCAACGGCATTTTTTTCACGGGGAATGTGTGTGAAGGAAACGTCGCGGAATTCCGTACGAAGCCGACTCACGACTCCAAAAAGAACTTTGAGAGTTTCCTCTTTCACGCGATAGCTCCCGTTCATCTGGTTTACGAGAAGTTCGCTGTCGGAATAAACCTCCAGGGATGAATCGCCCGCCCGGGTCCCTAACCGCTCTTTTGCCTTGGTAAGAGCCAAAATGACCGCCTTGTACTCGGCGACGTTATTGGTGGCTTCGCCGATATACTCCGCATATCGTTCGTCCCCGACGACGGCGCCGATGGCCGACGGTCCGGGGTTCCCCCGCGCTCCGCCGTCGGTATAAATGATTATTTTTTCGGTATTCATATCCATTTTTTGCCCAACTTTTTCCACGGCTTCTTCGCGGTTTTTATCATGAAACTTGAGGCGTTTTTATGCCCGCCCCCGCCGTACTTCAGTGCAATCTTCGAGACGTCCACCGTACCGTTCGAACGAAGGGATACCTTGATGCCGTCGGCGCCTTCGTACCAGATAAGCGTAAGGTTTGGCTTTTTCCGTGAAAGAATATCCCCTACCGCGCTCGTGAAGCGTCGCGATGAATTATTGACTGCGGGAACCGCCCGCCCCTCGAAAAAGACCGCTTCAGCCCGCTCAACGAGATCTTTAATCACCGAATCTTCATATTCCCGCGCAATCTTTCCAAGCGATGCATAGTGCGTAAAGCCCTTCGCCGTTTGGAATGTGCGGGCCATTTCGCTCCATCGCGTAAACGTTCGGTCCTGCATATAAAGGTACGGCAGGATGTCGTGGACGCGCGGAAGCGTCATTTTCCACAAGTCGCCTTCCTCGACGTATTTCAGCATTCGCGGAACCGGCTTTTTCGGGAAAAAATATTTCCACGCGATGACGGCGGCCGAGTGGTTGGTGTCAAAAACATTTTCCGGGAAATGTTCGGTATCGATCCTCCGGCTTGCGTGATGGTCTATGACCACGACGAGCGGATTATATTTCCGCAAACGCTCCTGGACGGAAATTTCGTATGAAACGTCGATAGCGTATATCCGCCTGCCCTTCGGGAACGTTTTCGGCAGTTCCTCGGGAGCGACCGCGACATACTCGGCGCGATTGCCGAATTTTTTCCAGGCGACCCACGCGGCGCCGAAGCCGTCAGGACAATTCTTGTGGTATATAACGAGCGTCTTTGTCATAGACTCTTCCGCGATGCCTCAAGAGCATGAAGGCCGGGCAGGCGCTTCCCCGAAAGATATTCGACCATCGCGCCGCCGCCCGTCGAAAGGAAGACGCGCGGATGTTTTTTCATGAATGTCTCGGGTTTTTCCCCGATAAGGCGAAGCGAGGCGAGTGTTTCGCCTCCGCCGACCAGCATATTCGCGCGCTTATTTTTTTGAATTGCCCTCCACACGGCGAGCGTCCCCGCGCTCCATCGCGCATCGTGGTAATGACCGAGCGGACCCGTCCACACGACCGTCTTTGCGCGGATGATGAAATCCGCGAAGTCCTTCCCCGCATTCTTTCCGATATCGAGTATCCGCCCCCGATACGTCACGACGTCTTCGGGCAACACCATCTTTCCGCCCCGCAAAAATGCTTTCGCTTTTTTGGCGATTTTTTTGTCGTACACCGATTTACCGACGGGAACCTGGATTCCTGCAAAAAAAGTATTTGCAATACCGCCTCCCAAAAGGAATGCATCCGCGGAATTTCGGAACGCTTTCACGAGCGCGATCTTATCTTCGACCTTCACGCCTCCCAAAACCGCCACAAAGGGCTTTGCCGGCGCGCGAAGGACCGAAAGATTTTTGAGTTCGCGCTCGAAGCCGAGTCCCGCGTATGCCGGAAGGGTGCGGGCGACAGCAGAGACGGAAGCGTGGGCTCGATGAGAATCGGCAAACGCATCGTTTACGTAAATGTCCGCAAGCGAAGCGAGTTCGTGCCCCAAAACGGCGCTGTTCTCCGTCTCTCCCGGGAAGAAGCGGATATTTTCAAGCAGAAAAACCCGCGAGGCGGATGTGGCAATCTCCCACGCAATCTTCCTAAAATCAAAATCCGGGAAAAACCGCACCGCCTGGCCGAGTTTCTTTGAAAGGACGGAAACGAAGGGCCGAAGCGATTCTTTTTTCTCAAATCCCACAGGCCTTCCGCGGTGGCTTACGATGACGACTTTTGCCCCTCGGTCGAGCAGAAAACGCATAGTGGGAATTGCGGCCGCAAGGCGGTACATATCCTCCTTACTTTCGAATTCAACGTTGAGGTCGATTCGCACGAGGGCGGCCGCGCCGTCGAGCTTCGAAGCGGGAATGGAGCGCAAAAATTTCATTGAGCTCAGTATACGGAAATAATAAAAAACCCGCTACACGCGGGTTTGTACAAAAATTAAAGAGGGGGACCAAAAGACTCATGCCCCTGCATAGTCTCTATATTTTTTGGGCTCCGCCGCAACGCGTCCTGTTAAGGAAAAAATATCTAAGCTTGTGATACATCCTCCCCGCCACGACACCGACAACGGCAAAATTACCAAATCTCCCCCTTGAGCAGGAAAATGGACTCGAACCACCGACCCTCTGCTTACGCGGAAGCAGATGCTCTCCCAACTGAGCTATTCCTGCAATGTTAAAGAAACGGTGTAAGCGTATACCCAGTTCTGAAGCGTGTCAATTTTGCGGAAAATGGAACCCAAAAAAACTTTTTTCCATGAATTCTCCGTTACCTGTTTTCTCAAAGACATACACGCTTTCCCGACGCGGAAGCACGATGCGGCCCCCGATTGCGAGGCGTTCCTTCCACGCCTCGAGCGCTGAAGGATCGACGTGCTTAAAGCTGATGATGCGATGCACGGGCGCGGCGAGCGCCTCGTCTTCACGGCGGATGATGCGCAGTACCCCGTTCCGTTCAAACCGGTGCGGGAGTGAGGCAGCGGAAGCGCGGACGGCGCACTCGTCGGAATCAAGGAGCGCAAAGACATTCGGTTCGCGTATGCGCTCTCCGGTTTCTTCGCGCGGATCCACGAGGTATGCCACCACATTCGCCTCCCATCCGGAGCCGTTGTCGCATATGAGCGTCCGATTCCCCTTCTGCAGATAGGCCCGCTCGAGCATAAACGCGAAAATATACGGCTGCGAGACAAATCCTCCCCACGGAAGCGGCAGGGCGACATTCAGTGATGCGTCGGAACGGAGCTGGGGCGGAACGAAATCCTCCCGCCGCACGGACAAAAAGGCGTTTTTGATACGCATGGTCGAAAGCTCCCCGACGCTTTCAAGTTCTTTGAGAAAATGCGCCGGCATGCTTATTTCCGCAGTATTTTCGCAACGAGATCGGGGTCGGCCACATTCACATACAAACCAGTCCCGAATTCGAATCCGCCGACCGCATGCGCACGGGGGACGATTTCGATATGCCAATGGTAATGCCCATTCTTCTTTTCGCTGCCAATCGGAGATGTATGGATGTAAAAATTGTAATCGGGGTCGCCCAGGTTTTTTTCCATTTTCATGAGTGTTTTTTTGAGAATCAGAGCGACCCCATCGCGCTCTACATCAGAAGATGCGTTGAAAAAACCGGAATGCTTTTTCGGAAACACACGGACTTCAAAAAGATTTTTTGAGGCAAACGGCGCAAAGGCAATCGCGTGCGTGGATTCGAAAATGATTCGCGATTTTGCACGCCTTTCCGCGCTAATCATATCGCAATGAGCGCACCGCTTGTGCTTCTTAAAATACTTGGCGGAACCCCGCAGTGAATCTTCAATATGCGAGGGAACGAGCGGCACGCCGAGGATTTGATAGTGGGGATGGAAAACCGAAGCGCCCGCACCCGGTCCCCAGTTGTGGAATACGGAAATATACCGCATTCCCGCCTCGCGCATAAGCCTCCGGTAGCGATCTCGGAAAACCTTAAATAACCCACGCGCATCGGCATCCGAAAGCCGCGGAAAGTTCTCGCGAATCCCTTTAGTGATAACCAACTCATGGCGGCCTATTGCGGAACGAACGGGGTACATTGCCGGAGCGTTGGAAAAACGGCGGGCAGCCGGGGAAGCGGCGGGATATTTATTTTCAATAACCGCTACCCGCCAGGCGCCATGGGAGGGAATGCGGGCGATGACTTCTCCGCTCACCTGCGGCAAGAAAGGGTCGCGGAAAATATCGCGAGATGCGGGAGGCGCGACACGCCTTCCTTTTTTCGCAAGGAACTTTTCGGGATGGAAGCGTTCGGGTGCGATGAGCACCCACTCCCCCGTCACGATATCCTGCCGCAGTTCTGAAATATGCTCGTTATTTTTTTTCATAAGCATTGGCAAGCAGCCACCATCTGATTTTTGCAACCTCGATGAGGGTTGAAATATACGCTCCCGCCTCCAGGGTCGAACGCGTGTCGTTGCGCCACTCGATGGGAATTTCCTTGAGTTTGAAACCCGCTCGCTTTGTAAGCGCGAGCGCCTCAACATCGAAACCCCACCCCGAGGTTTTCATTTTCGGAAAGACCGCCTCTGCAGCGCTGGCGGAAAAGCATTTGAATCCGCACTGCGTATCGCGTATGCCGGGGAGCACAAGCGCTTGAATGATAAGATTCCCAATCTTCCCCGGAATTCGGCGATACCATGGCTGAGGCGGATGGAGAACCGACCCAGGGAGCGCCCGCGAGCCGAATACGGCGCCGTAGCCGTCCGTAAGATAGGGCTGTAACTTTTTGAATTCCCGCATGGTCGTTGAATTGTCGGCATCGGTAAAAAGCCTCCATGCGCCGCGAGCCTCCCGCATACCTTGCTTCGTTACCCATCCCTTGCCGTGGTTTTCCGCGTTGCCGATGACCCGCAACCCGCGGATCTCTCCGGCAAGCTCTTCGGCGATGCGAACCGTGCCGTCCTTCGATCCATCGCTCACTACGATAATCTCATATTCGAAATCAGCGGAGGAAAGCACGGCATGCATGTCGCGAAGCGTATCGGGAAGGCGCTTTTCCTCATTGTAGGCGGGAATGATGACGGAAAGATACATGGCTTAGACGGAAGGCTCCGGATTTTTTTTCTTAAAAACGAACTTGTTGTAGTTCAGAAAATTCACCATGAACGACACGAGTACGGCGGCAAGAACGCCCACATTCGCCCACATCTCCGGGATCATACCGTGGGGACGCGGGAGGATGTTCACCACGAGCGAAGCTACGGCCACGTTCACGCCGACGCCGAAAAGGGTAAAGGCGGCAAAGCGCGCATATTCCTGAGCGGAAACCGGAGCGGCGCTTTGGAACGTCCAGAACTTGTTCCAAAAATAACTGTTGGTCGTCGCAACCAAAAAAGAAACCGCTTTAAACCCGACAAACGGCCAGCCATGGGGAATGCCGGTCGCCGCGATAAAAGCGTTCACGATGCCAAAATCGATAACGGTATTCAACGTGCCAACGGCGGCAAATTTGCCGAACTTCTCGAAGATGGCGAATTTTCGGGAAAGCAGCTTGAGAACGAACAGCGCAAGAAGCGCAAAGAGCGCGCAGGCGAGCGGGAAGACCGCTTGGTAAAGAGGTGGGAAGGAAATGGCGAGGGGTTCAAGAATGATGCGAAGCGGAAAAAGACCGAATCCTCCGATGAGAAGCCCGATGACAAATACAACGATAAAATCCTTCTTTTGCATTTTTTTATTATACCCGCTCCCCTTTTACGCGCTCATAGATTTCCTGTTCGACAATCTCGCGCGGCCGGCCATAGACGAGACGTGAATGTTCTTTTGCAAGTCCCGCCAGCTCCCGATCTCCCTTGGGGGGAAACGGCACGAATATATTGAAGGGTGGAGCCACTTTCCCGTTCACCAAAATCTTCGCATGGGCGTTCAGGTTGTCGATGTTCACGAGGTTCGTGGACGCGAAGGTGGGTTCGAATTGTTTCGCAAGGAATTCCGCATCATCTGCGCCCACCCGAAACGCGACCAGCGAACCGACGTTGCCGAACACCGCGTCGCGTATTTTATCCGACAATTGCGCGATAAACTGGTGGGCAACCGTAAGATTCAAACGGTATTTACGAGCCTCGGAAAGGATAGTCGCAATGGAAGGCGTCGTAAAATTCTGGAACTCGTCGATGTAAAGATAGAAATCCTTCCGGTTCTCGATGGGCGCGTCGCCGCGTGCAAAGGCACCGATGGTAAGTTTACCCACAATGAGCATCCCGAGGAGCGAGGCGTTCAAATCGCCGATCTTCCCTTTTGAAAGGTTCACCATGAGAATCTTTCCTTCATCCATAATCTGGCGGAAATTCAATGTAGTCTTCGATTGCGCAATCACCGGACGGACGTAGTCGTTCGCGATGAAGGTGTTGAACTTGCTCGAAATATACGGAACCAAATTTTGGAGGGCAGCCTCCCCTCCCGCTTTCTCGGCCTCCTTCTCCCAAAAATCTTTGGTGAGAAAATTCTTGCAGTCGACGAGCAAGCTCTTTCGGAAGGACGCATCGGAAAGGACGCGCGGTATCTCAAGGATCGTATACCCTTTCGTCGGATCATCCATGAGGAGCAGAAGCGCATTCCGGGCATATTGCTCGAACATCGGCCCGCCGGTCGCTTTCAGATCGTAGAGCGCGTCGAAAATCGTCATAAGCTCGTTCACGATGAAGGTCTTCTGCTCGGGAAACGCGGGATCGTATTCCAACATGTTGAGGCCAAGCGGACGGGAAAGGTCCCCCGGATCGAAAACAACCACGTCCTGCACGCGGTTTTTCGGCACCCGCGCCAAAACGTCCTCAAAAAGGTCGCCGTTCGGATCAATGACGCATACCCCTTCTCCGGCGACGATATCCTGCCCCGCGAGATTGTTCAGAAAAACGGATTTACCGGTACCGGTCTGTCCGATTGCGTAAACATGTCTCCGGCGGTCTTCCCGAGTAAGGCGGATATCGAGAGAGGTCCCGCGGAAATGACTTTCGCCGATCTTTAAGCCGTCTTTCGGCACATCCGGCGGAGGCGGAGACTCCTTGAATTTCAACAGCTTAATCTTTGGGATTTCCGTGAAAGCCGTCGGGAAATGCAGGATGCTCGCAAGCTCCTCGCTTGAAAGCACCAGCATCTGCGGCGGAGCAAACTCCCTGAAGATGAATTGGTAGAGAAACGGCTTCTGCGTGCGGGGGCGGACGAGTTTGAATTCATTCCGGTTCGGGGCGCCGAATTGCGAAAAACCCGCCGTCATGCCCTCCAGGAGGATATCGGCCTGCTCTTTGGTGGGGGCCGATGCGACAGCGCGGATATTCACGGAGAATAACGGTTTTCCGGACTTCGAGGCAAATGCCTTAACCGCTTCATCGTCCACGACTTTTTCGTCGTCCTTCTTCTCATCCTTCCCTTTGGCCGCGTTGAGGAAATCCTTGCCGGTGATGGCTCCGCCGGAGAGGATATGTTTCAATCCCTTCCCCTTTTTCGCCGCATGAAGCGCGTTCATTATTTGTTTTTTCGCTTCTGGCGGGGCGGGACGAATGAGAACCTGGAATGCGCCGCCCTCCCCCACTTCGCAGATTTTATTCAGACCGCCCAGTATCGATGCAAACGTATCCGAGCCGATCTCCTGGTAGGTGCGGATGGGGAGGGCGTATTTCTCGGCAAGGGAAATAAAACAGCCCGTCGAAGCTCCGGCATGGTTGAAGATGCTATACTCGGGCGCAGGCTCCACTTGCGCCTCCGGCCACACCGACTGAAGCTGGCGGGCAAAAACATCCGAAAGCCGTTCCGGTACTGCGGCATAAAAATGGATCTCATCCCCCACGTGAGGGACCGCCACCTCGAATGCCATCGGTTTTTTAAAGGCGAGGAGCGAACCCGCGAACTGCTCGAATAAGGCGATTTCCGATTTCACATCCCTTCCGTCGCGGGAAGGATTTCGCGGAAAACGCACCAGAAAAAGCTTGAGATCTAAAAGCTCCCGCGCGGCTTTCGCCTGCATTCGCCGGAAAAACCATACGAAAAAAGCGACGTTCGCCGCGATAAGTATGAAAAGGGAAACGGCCGCAAAAAGCATACGCGTCACACGCCGCTTTCCTCCCGGAAAGCCGGCATCATTTTTTCGACGAGGGCGTCGTGGAAGGCGTCCTCAACGAACGGTTCCGCCTTTTTCGCCGCGGCAATCGCATCAAGCAGGCCTTTTTCGGCAACACGACGGAGTAATGCCTCGACTTCCGTTTTCACGGATGCATCCGCATCGTCCGCATAGGCCGGAAGACGCGAAGACGCGCTGGATGCGGAAGGGGCGGGAGACGGCGTCGGCAGGCTGTCGGCGGGAACCTTTTCGGCTATCGACTTTATCGACTCCTTCACCAGTGCTTCATGCGAAGCATCGCGCAGCTCCGGGCGTGAGCGAATAGCCTGAACTTCTTCGCGCACGCGCGCGAATGCGCCTTCGGGCATCGGAGGGGAATCAAAATGCACAACTCTCACCATACGTTCACTATTATACTATAATAAAGCCACATGAAGCCTCGAGAAATCCTCCTTCTTTTTTTGGTATTGGGGATTGCGCTCTTTTTTAGATTCTACCGAATTGCCGATCTCCCGCCGGGACTCTACCCGGACGAAGCGATGAACGGCTCGAATGCCGAAGAGACCCTCCAAAACGGCGGGTTTTTGCGGGGAAAAGTTTTCTATCCCGAAAATAACGGGCGGGAAGGCCTGTTTATAAACATTCAAGCGGCGTTTCTCCGCGGACTCACCCCCCCGGAAGGAACCCCTGAACCGTGGATGTTGCGCCTCCCCAGCGCGATTTTTGGATTTTTCACCGTCTTGGGCGTCTTTTTTCTGGCTCGAGAGCTATTTCGCCGTTCAGGAGAAAAAAAATCGGTCGCCATCGGTCTCGTCGCCGCCTTTTTCCTTGCAACGAGTTTTTGGCATATAAATTTCTCCCGCATCGGCTTCCGCGCCATCATGGCTCCCTTCTTCTTCGTGTGGGGGTCATGGCTTCTCCTTCTTGCTATCCGAAAAGGGAAAGTATTCATTCCGCTTTTGGCGGGAATCGTCTATGGATTGGGATTCCATTCATATATCGCATATCGCGCGACCCCGCTTATCCCACTCACCGTCTTTTTCGCATGGAAAAAAGAAATCGGCACGAAAAACATGGCGCGCATTGCAAGTATTTTCATTGCCGGCGCCGCGCTGGTCTCGGTGCCGCTCCTCGTTTATTTTGCGGGCCATCCCGGCGATTTCTTCGGACGGACTTCGCAAGTTTCAATTTTTTCAACGGAAAATCCCGCTGTGGCCCTCTTAAAGAACGGAGCTGACACGTTCGGGATGTTTTTCTTCCGCGGGGACATGAATTGGAGGCACAACCTGCCCGGCGCGCCGGAATTTTTCTGGCCCGTGGCGATACTCTTTGCCGCTGCGCTCCTTCTCGGCATTGCAAAGCTCGCCCGCCGCGGTCAGGAAAAGGAGAGGAACCCGTTCATATTTCTCCTCTCGGGCCTTATCGTCGCGGCGCTTCCCGTCGTTGTTTCAAGCGAAGGTATTCCTCATGCGCTTCGGGCAATCCTTATGATTCCTTCCGCAATCATTCTCGCCGCATGGGCGGGGGTCGCGATTCATGAATGGCTGCTCAATAAAAATATCCATACGAAAGCGTGCGCGGCCTTCATCGGCCTCTTTTTCGCTATGGTGATGGTGCAAGCCTATTATGCGTATTTCATCGAATGGGGAGAATCGCCAGAAACCGCAGGGGCATTTACAACCGACTACGCGGCAATTGCCCGCTCAGTAAATGCGCTCCCCCCGCAGATACCCAAATATGTGATTGTCGAAGCGGGAGGCGTTGACGTGCGTGGCATCCCGATGCCCGCGCAGACCGTCATGTTTCTCACCGACTCATTTACGCTTGAAAAGCAGAACGAAAAAAATATCCGCTACGTCTTGCCCGGAAGACCCGCAATCATACCGAAGGAGGCCGCTATTTTCGCAATCCGTTAAAGTCCCTCGATGCGAATTCTCCCCTGAGAATCGACATTCACGTTCGTGGAGCTTGCAAAACGGTTATTCGGCACTGAAATCGGCCCCTCTTGGCCGGACCCGCCCGACCAGTCGCTTTGGTGGAAAATCTCGTTTTTCCACCGCGTAAGGAATTCGACCAGCTTCACTTCCCCCGAGGCCTGGGCCGTTGGCCAGGTAACCAATGCGGTCACTTTTTGGGTGGAAGGATCGATGAAATACCCGAACGAACACGGGGCGGCTTCAAGCGAACTCGATGAATTAGCCGTGCGGCACGTGTTTTCAATTGAGAAATAGCGGGTGAAAACCTGGCTTTGCGCCATGCGCTTCACTTCTGACGGCGAGAGCGCACGGTCATATATTCGCGCGTCATCGATGAACCCTTCAAACTTCGTCCCGCAATCATTGCCGCGGCACCCGATCTTCAGGGTGGCATCGCTCGCGGGAGGATCGATGGAAACTGAAGCATTGGCAGATTCAGCTTCACCGTTCACGTAACAAATTAGGCGGTTCGAACTTGCATCAAACGTGGCGGCGACATGATACCACTCTCCGGCACGCAATATAGTCGCCGTCGTACCGCAATCCGCATTTGAGGTGCCGTCCCATACCTGGGCGGTTAATTTATCGGAAGCGGTCACGCGAAGGGCAAAATTCCCGAATCCGCCGGTATTGTCGTATTTTTCAATGACTGAATGCTGGGTTCCCGTCGCGGTGCGCTCGATCCAAGCGGCGAGCGTCCAAGCAGTTGTCGGATCCGTTGAGGTCGCATCGGGAACCGAGACCGAATTGGTGCCGTCAAAACTCAAGCAACCGCCAAGCTTGCAGGCGGTCGAGGTGGCGCGCACGGGCGAACCGGTAAGCGTCCCGTGGATTCCGACGCCGGCCATGTCATAGGCAACGGTTCCCGTCGCTTCATCAAATCCCCAGCGCCCTGAAAGCCCGAATCGAACATCGCTTTCAATAATCCCCTCCTCTCCGGGAATGGCGGCGAAGGTAGTTCCGGAAGCGTTTAGAAAATATGTGGTCGTAAGCCCTTTTTCAAGAGCATAGACGTTCTGCCAGTCCGCCGAAGACCACGCGCGGAGTTTTTCAATGGTCTCCCGGACAAGCGATGATGCGATTTGGAGGTTTCTATTGGTGCCCGTCGACTTGATCATGAATGCGATGCCGAGCGCCGCCGCCCCGATCAAAATGGCGCCGATCGCAAGCGCCAACAATATCTCAATAAGCGACTGACCATCGCGAACCCGGCGGAGCATTCTAAAAAATTTCATAAGTTAACGGAGTGCATTGTACTCGGCGAGGACCTCGGAAGCCGAAAGGGCGCGATTGTAAAGACGGACTTCGTCGATATCGCCGTTATAGGGGTACGAAGGGTGCCCGAACGCGATGCCGGCGGACGAAAGATTGGGAGTGTAGTTGCTCGACGCCCGTTCCATGCCGTCAACATAGAGCTTTGCGGCTCCCCCCTCTCCTCCCTCGAAGGTGAAAACGACATGATGCCAGCCGTCGGTGTCGGTAACGCCGGAACCGAAATTAGTACCGTAAAAACCCCCGCCGATGGAATTCGATGTCCCGACTTGCGCGGATTGCGTCCACCCAATCCAGGCCAGCTGGCCGACCGCATCAGCGCCCATATAGAACGCCAGACCGTAATTGGAATGCGAATCCATATTCAACCACGCGGACATAGTGAAAGGAGAACTGCCGGTGATAGGATTCGCTCCGGCGACCGACATTGAATCGGCGGTGGAATGAAGACATCCGCCCGCCTTGCAATTGGTTACCGAAAGTCGCGTAAGGCCGCTCAATGTTCCGCTTCTCCCGTTTCCCGAAGCGTCGTAGGCAACCGTGCTTGTCGTTTCGTCCATGTGCCAATAGCCGACGAGGCCCGTTTCCAGTTGGGCAGCCACTTTGCCGAGTGAGTTTACCAGCAAATCCCCCACAAACCCTCCCGCGCTGTTTGAGTAGACGGTCACCACCTTATTCGGAGCAATGGTTCCTTCAATCGGCGCAAAGATGAGGTCGTAGGTGCTTGATGCGAATGGCTCGCCGAATGAAACACCCGAGCGAAGCGGGATGGTTTGCGTAAGCGTTCCGGAAGCAAAACTGGTCCCGCTGAATACTTTTAAGGAGCCTGCTCCGGCGCTTGAATTCTCAAAACGAATGCCCCATCGCTTGCCGCCCTGCTGGGTTACGGATTTCCGCTGCGTATCGCGCACGACTGACGCAAGCTCATTCACGGTGAGTTCGACTTCGCGGCTGCCGCGATATTTAAAAAGCGCTATGAATCCCCCGACGGAAACCGCAGAGATGATTGCAACGGCGATGAGAAGCTCGACCAGCGTAAAACCGCGGCGGTGCGCAAAAAAATATTTTGCTTTTTTCATGGCGGGCCTAAAACTGCATCGTCAGCTGATAAATAGGCACCACGATGGCGAGCGCGATAAGACCGACGACCAAGCCGATGAAAACAAGCATGATAGGCTCAAGGAAAGAGACCAGTGTTTTCAGCGAGCTGTCTATTTCGCTCACGTAGAAATCGGCGAGTGTGGCCAAAACCTCTTCGATGTGCCCCGCATGTTCGGAGATTGCAATCAAATTCACAACGGTTTTCGGAAAATAGGGTTCCCGTTTGAATGCGTCGCCGAGAGACAATCCTTTGGAAATACCTTCCTTTGAAATACGCACCAGAGCCTCTTTGAGCTCGAGTTGGGACACCGAATCCGCGGTAATTTCGAGTGCGTCCGTAATCGGCATGCCGGCGCGCACCAGGGAAGAGAGGGTCGCGGCAAAACGCTGGAGGGATATTTTTTTCAAAATATCCTTCACGATGGGGATCGACGAAACGATGCCGACGACGAAACGTTTGAAAACGTACGAATAGCGGTACATGAGAAACCCTCCGATCGCCGCCAGGGCAAACACTGCGAGCGCATAGCCTCCGAACCTTCCCAGAAACAATCCGACGGCAAAAACGACACGGGAAAAAAGCGGGGGCTCAAACCCGCTTTGGCTGAAAACGCCGGCAATCTTAGGAAGGGCAAACATAATAAGGAAAAACAAAATGCCGAGCGATGAAACGAGCAGGATAATCGGGTAAAAAAGCGCGCTCCTGATCTGGTCGCGAAGCATCTTCTCCTTCGTCAGTGAGGCGGTCATATTGTCGAATACCTGTTCAAGGCTGCCGGACGCCTCTCCGGCGCGGACCGAGTTCACGTACACCTGGCTGAACGCCTCATGGTATTTTTCGAACGCTGCATAAAACGGCTTCCCTTTCTCCAAATTCGAACGCACCTCAAGGAGGAACTGGCGAATCATCGGCTTTGAAAAATCCTCAAGGAGGATATTGACCGCCTGAAGCAGACCCGTGCCGATCTTCAGCATGAGCGCAAGGTATTTTGAAATGAAAATCTGATCGCCGATGGTGATCTTTCCCGAGAAAAGATTGATATTCCAATTACCGCCCCGCACCGCCTTCACGCTGACGGGCTTCAATCCTCTTCCGGCGATAATCGAAACGACGTCGTCGACGTTCTTCGCCTCGACATCCTCTTCAAAAAGCTTTCCGTCCGCATCGGACGCGATAAAGTGGTACAGCATGGTTATTCTCTGATAATGCGAAAGACCTCCTCGATGGTCGTAAGGCCCAATTCAACCTTCCGAAGCCCGTCTTCGATCATCGTGACCATCCCCTCCTTTCGGGCGAGTAAACGGAGTTCGTCGAGGTCGAAGTGCGGATCGATGATAAGCTTGCGAATCGCTTCCGAAATAGGCATGACTTCGCAAATGGTCATCCGCCCCAAAAAGCCCGTGAAACTGCACGTCCGGCACCCCTTTCCGCGATAAAAGACTTTCGGCAATCGGGTCGCGTCTCCTTCCGTCTTCAATCCTTCGACTTCGTGGAGAATCGCATCCCGAATCTCCGCCGGCGGCGTATACGATTCAATGCAATCGCGACAAATCCGCCGGGCGAGGCGTTGCGCCGAGACGACATTCAACACGGCGGAAACGAGAAAGGGCGGAATGCCCATGTCGACGAGACGCGGTATGGCAGTCGGCGCGTCATTCGTGTGCAAGCTCGAAAGCACTAAATGGCCGGTAAGTGCTGCTTGTACGGCAATATTCGCCGTTTCGCCGTCGCGCACCTCGCCCACCATGATAATGTTGGGATCCTGGCGGAGAATAGACCGCAGTCCCGAAGCAAAAGTGATGCCGGCGGCCGGATTCACCTGAATTTGGTTCACATACCGCATATCGTATTCGATGGGATCTTCAATCGTCACAATATTGACTTCGGGATGGTTCAAGACGTTCAAAACCGAATAGAGTGTGGTGGATTTACCCGAACCAGTCGGACCGCACACCAATACCATGCCGTAGGTCTTTGAAATGCCTTCTTGGAGTAATTTGATGGAGTCATCAAACATACCCAACGATTGGAACGACAGCGGGCGCTGGGAATCCGCGAGCAAACGCATCTCAACCTTCTCCCCGTAGAATGTCGGCAAGATGGAAACGCGGATGTCGACGAACTGGTCCCCCACGGCATACCTGAAGCGGCCGTCTTGCGGATGCGTATGTTCGTCTACCCGGAGGCTCGAAAGGATTTTAATGCGGGCCACGATGGCGGGGCGGATTTCTTTCGGCATGGTGATGATCTCATGGAGCACGCCGTCGATGCGAAACCGCACATACACCGCATCGTCAAGCGCCTCGATATGGACATCGGAGCTCCGCGAAGAGATGGCGTAGGAAAGCAGGTTGTCGATGATGGCGACGACCGGCAAATCCTCCCCTACTTCCTTCAAGGCCCCGCGCGCCTTCAGCCGCAGGGTTTCCTGGACGCTCTCCTCGATAATTTTCTTGAAATCCTGAGTAAGCTGTTTGTTATAGAGGAGGTATCCGCGATTCAAATCCTCTTCAGTGGCGAGGTAGGCTTTTACGAAGCCATTCAGGCGCCGTTTCAAGAAATCAATCGTTTCGAGATCGGTGGGGTCCTCCATGGCGGCAAGATACGCCCCGTCCGCATCGCGACCGAATACGATTACCTTCTTCTGCCGCGCCACTTCTTCGGGGATTTTTTCCATCACCGCCTCATCGATTTGGATAGTGCCCAAATTCACCCGCTCGAGGCCAAGCGTTTTAGCCAGCAAAAGGTAGAAATAATCGCGCGTAAAGACTCCCTCAGAGATCAAAACGTCTATAGGGTTTTGGTTTTTGCGGAGCGCTTCAGTTTTGACCAGCTCAAAGGATTTTTCATCCACGACGCCGGCGCGCAGAAGCATATCCTTCACCTGATTGTCAGGCAGAGAAATCATTTTCTGGTTCAAGTATAACAGAAAAGAAAAACACCGAGAATTCTCGGTGTTTTTCTTTGGTAAAAACCGTCAAAACTATAAATTCAAGCCTGGCGCGTTACCAATTTCATACCAGTTATCATCGTTCCCGCCATCTTTAGTCCCCGCTTCAACGTCAGAAGATCCTCCTCCATACTTGGAGCTTTCCATATTCGCATCCAATTCGTATATGAGCGTCGATGAGCTCTTATAGCAGTAGTGATATGTAGCATCATTTACCGGATCAATCGGAAGCCGTGCAAGCGGCGAACCCGAACTGATGGAGCTGAAATTGACGTTCACCCAGGCGGTCGTACCAACCGTCGTTGACGCATTCACTTGGGCGGTCGTAAATCCGGTAGGGTGTGCGCCTCCCGTTGAAGTTGCGGTGCAGGTAGTCGTCGCCGTAAACGAAGGCGAAGCGACATCGGAAAGATAGAGCGCAAGCGCGGAATGAATCGCTGCAAGATCCGAGATGCGGGTCGAATCCCTGCCTTGCTTTACGAGCTGTGCCGGATTAAGGACGACGACGACTGCAGTCGCCAAAACGGCGAGAATCGCGATAACGACCAAGAGCTCAATAAGCGTAAAACCTTTGTTCGTCTGCATAAAATTTAATTGATTGAAATTATGATGGAAATCTATGAACGACCTTTTACAAATGAAGTATACCCGTCCGAAAGGCTAAAAACAAATGAATTATCCCCTGAAAAACGAAGGCAGGCTCTGCACAATCTCATCCAAGGACGCCTTCGCTTTCACCAAGTAACCGGCGGCGCCAAGCTCCTCCCCCCGCTTAATATCGACCTCCTGGCCGAGATTCGACATGAAAACGACCGGCGGAATATGGTATCCAGTTCCCTTCCTGAGAGTCTCCAAAAACTCAAAACCGGACATCTTAGGCATAATGATGTCCAAAAGCACCAATGCGGCGTCGTTTTGAGCGAGATAGCGAAGCGCCTCATTGCCGTCGGAAAAAAGCTCCGTCGCAAAGCCTTCGCGTTCGATGCGTTGCTTGAGAAGCGTGCCTAAAAGCGGCTCATCTTCAACGATGATAATGGTTTTTTTGTCATTCACGCTCACAGTATAGCGTGGAAATAAAAAAACAGAAACCTTTCCCGTTATCCCAATGCGAAAAATCGAATTGTTTTATATGGGACGATCACCCATATCAAAGAGAAAAAATAATGAATGCAAGGTCGGTTGCCAAAGCTCCACGCTCCTTCATTGGATAGTATATCCAATGAAAAAGCATTGAGCTCATCCGCCGTTCGGCGAATTTGCCTGAACATTATCGACTAAGTTAATTGATCCACGAGCAGCTTCCGCTACCCGTGCCTTGTTACGACTTCGTCCATGTCACCGAGCTCAGGCTGATCCCGCGAATGCGGAACTTCACCTGCTCCCAGCTCCCCTGACGTGACGGGCAGTGAGTACAGGACTCGAGAACGTATTCACCGCGGCATGCTGATCCGCGAGTACTAGCGATTCCGACTTCATGAGGGCGAGTTGCAGCCCTCAATCTGAACTGGGGCCGGTTTTGATGGGATTAGCTCCGTCTTTCGACTTGGCAACCCATTGTGCCGGCCATTGTAGCATGTGTGTAGCCCTGGGCGTCAAAGGGCCATGCTGATTTGACGTCATCCCCGCCTTCCTCCGTCTATAAGACGGCAGTCTTCTCTGACAACGTATAACAGAGAACAGGGGTTGCGCTCGTTACCCCACTTAAGGGAACGCCTCACGGCACGAGCTGACGGCAACCATGCAGCACCTGTGCACGAGTCCGAAGAGGGCTTTCCTTTCGGAAAGCTTTCACGTGCATGTCAAGCCCAGGTGAGGTGTCTCGTTTACCGTCGAATTAAACCACATGCTCCACCGCTTGTGCGAGTCCCCGTCTATTCCTTTGAGTTTTAGCCTTGCGGCCGTACTTCCCAGGCGGCAGACTTAACGCGTTAGCTACGCCACCCCGAGGGTCGATACTCGAGACAGCTAGTCTGCATCGTTTAGGGCGTGGACTACAAGGGTATCTAATCCTTTTTGCTCCCCACGCTTTCGCGCCTCAGGGTCAGGAACGTCCCAGCAGAATGCCTTCGCCTTTGGTGTTCCGCACGATATCAACGGATTTCACCCCTACACCGTGCGTTCCATCTGCCTCTAACGCCCTCTAGCTTTCCAGTTTCCCCGGCAGGTTCGGAGTTGAGCCCCGAAATTTTACCGCGGACTTGATAAGCCCCCTACGCGCCCTTTACGCCCAATAAATCCGGATAACGCTTGTGGCCTTCGTATTACCGCGGCTGCTGGCACGAAGTTTGCAGCCACTTATTCCTACGGTACTATCACACGCTCATCGCGCTTTCTCCCGTAGAAAAGGAGTTTACACACCGAAATGCTTCATCCTCCACGCGGCGTCGCTCCATCAGGCTTTCGCCCATTGTGGAATATTCTCGACTGCTGCCTCCCGTAGGAGTACGCACCGTGTCTCAGTTGCGTCGTTGGGGACCGGGCTCTCACCCCCCCTACCGGTCGTAGCCTTGGTGAGCCATTACCTCACCAACTAGCTGATCGGGCCTAGGCCGATCTCAGAGCGCATTGCTGCTTTACCCTTTCGGGACCATCGGGAATTAGCGAACCTTTCGGCTCGTTATGCCCGACTCTGAGGTACGTACCAAGGTGTTACTAACTCGTTCGCCACTAACTTTTCATCGTTCTCAACTTGATGTAATCGCATTTCGTTCAAAGAAAAGTCCGTTCGACTTGCATGCCTTATCCACGCCGCCAGCGTTCATCCTGGACCAGGATCAAATCCTCTAAAAAAATCATTGGGACAACGGGAAAGATTCCCGTTGCTTGGTTTCGTAATTCTATAACCTCACTATGGTTATAAATTGCTATGTACTTTTAAAGGTTCTTCGCCTGGGCCGAAAAAAACAGCGCCCATGCGAGCCTTATCTAGTGTATCGATATTTGCCGCCCTGTCAACCGAAATCGTCGCAAAGGCGCCGCGCCGCAAAGGTCTTGCAAAATACCCGGAAAGAGGGCAGTATGGGTGGTACGTATGAAGGACAAAATACATCCCACCTACCACGCGAAAGCGACCGTAAAATGCGCCTGCGGAAACACGTTCACCGTGGGTTCCACGCGTGAAACGCTCTCCGTGGACATCTGCTCGAAATGCCACCCGTTCTACACGGGCTCCCAACAGCTCATAGATACGCGCGGACGCGTTGAACGGTTCAAGACGCGGCAATCGAAAGTAAAGCCCAAGGCAGAAAAGAAAGCGCGGGTGAAGAAGAACACGAAGAAGTAAATCTAAAATCATGGAACTCCACGCAGATATCCGGACGGAATTCGGAAAAAAGACGGCCGCGCTCCGCAAAGTCGGCAAAATTCCCGCAGAGGTATATGGAAACGGTACGGAAAATTCCCATATCTCAGTCGATGAAAAAGCGTTCATGAAACTGTACCGCGGAGCGGGGGGCAATTCCCTCATCACCTTGAAGATCGGCGCCAACCCGGTCTCCGTCCTCATCGCCGACGTACATATGGACCATATTTCCGGAAAACCCCTTTCGGCGGATTTTCATGCCGTGCGGAAGGGAGAAAAAGTTCATGTATCGGTGCCGGTAACGCTGGTCGGAGAAGCGCCTGCTAAGAAGAATGGATACGATGTCATCCAGGCATTGAATGAACTTGAGATAGAAACGCTTCCGACGAACATCCCTCCCTCGTTTGAAATCGACATTTCCGGCCTAGAGGACGCGACTCACGACATTTCCGTAAAGGAGATTGCCGTTCCGAAAGGAATAAAAATTGTCACGCCGGAAGAAACGGTTGTCGTCGCCGTTACTGAAAAGCAAAAAGAGGAGGAAGCGGCTCCCCCGCCGAGCGCCGAAGGAACTGAACCTGCCGTAACGGAAGGCTCTCCGGCGAAGGAGTAGGAAAAAACCCGCGAAAGCGGGTTTTTTTGCGGCGCCTCGGTAACTTCTGTATAATTACCTCGTTAGGATATACGAATGAAAAAAGTCCGAGATATTACCACAGACGCGAAAACGCGTCTCAATATGTCTTACACCGGATTTCTCCGGATTCCGGTAAAGAAGATAGCGCAATACGCCATTACCGCCGGGGTCGTTATTTCGTTTTTCACGGGCTTCGTGCAGGCCCCTCAACTGAGTCTCGTAAACGCCCAGGAAGGCGCCGCGCTGAAGCAACAGGAACGCGAAGAACTCGAGAAACAGCTTAAAGAATACGAGCAGCAGATCGAGGAAACCCAGCGCACCATTGATGAATACCGCAAGAAAGGCAACAGCTTAAAAGGCGAGATCAGTAGTTTGAATGCGCAGATTCAGAAATTAAACCTGCAGATAAAGACGGTAAACCTCAACCTCTCCAAGCTGAACCAGGACATCTCGGAAACGCAGAGCCAAATCAACCGCACGGAAAATAAGATTGACCAGCATCGCGATGCCATCGGAGAAAGCCTGCAGACGATTTACGAATCAAGCAACGAAAACCTGCTCACCATCTTGCTCTCCAACAGCGAATTTTCGGATTTCTTCGGCAAATTGAACGACCTCCAGCTGGTGCAGGAAAATCTTCGCGTCTCTCTCCAAAACATCACCAAGCTCCGCCAGGAACTTCTTGACCAAAAAGAGGAGCTTTCGCTTGAAAAGCAGGACGCTGAAAATCTCCGCGCCATCCAGGACTCCCAAAAGAAAGGCATCCAAAGTACGCAAAGCCAGAAAAACAGCCTCTTGAAGGTAACGCAGGGCAAGGAAAGCGAATATCAAAAATTGTTGGCTCAAAAGCAGGCGGAAGCGTCAAAAATCCGCACGCGCCTCTTCGAACTTTTAGGCGGCGGCTCCTTGAGCTTCGAACAGGCATTGAACTACGCGCGAATCGCCGAACGGGCGACGGGCGTGCGCGCCGCATTCATCCTCGGTATTCTCGACCGCGAATCCCGCTTCGGAGCCAATACCGGCAAGTGCATCTATAACGCCATCAACGCATCGAGCGGAAAAACCAACATGAACCCGAAGGAAATCCCCGTATTCGAGGAAATCACCAGGGAACTCGGTATCGACCCCACATCCCAATTTGCAAAGATTTCCTGTCCGAATGCGGACGGCACCTACGGCGGGGCCATGGGTCCGGCGCAATTTATCCCCTCCACGTGGAAAGCGTACAAGTCCCGCATCGCTTCGCTTACGGGTCATAATCCTCCGAATCCCTGGAACAATTCGGACGCGTTCGTTGCTACCGCCCTCTATCTTAAAAACTTCGGCGGCGACACGAAAAACGCCTCCGATGAGCGCCGGGCGGCCGCCATCTACTATTGCGGTTCGAATTGGCAACGGTATGCCTGCACCTATTACGCCGGCAAGGTCATTGAGAATGCCGCCAAGTTCCAACGCGATATAGACCTCTTGGATTCCGTCTAGCGCGCTTAATAAAAAACCGCCCTTCCGGGCGGTTTTTTATCGTTACTTCGTAAATGCCTCTACGATTTTCTCCATATCCCCTTCCAGGATGCGTTCGATGTTCGACCACTTCTTGCCGATGCGGTGATCGGTAAGGCGGTCTTGGGGGAAGTTATACGTGCGGATTTTTTCCGAACGGTCCGCCGAACCCACCTGTTCTTTCCTTAATTCCGTGATAGATCCCACGGCCTGCTCCCGCTGGGCTTCAAAGAGCTTCGCGCGGAGAATTTCCATCGCCTTATCGCGATTGGCGTGCTGACTGCGCTCTTCCCGCGAAGCGACGACGAGCCCAGTCGGCTTATGCATGATGCGCACGGCGGTCTCGACTTTGTTCACGTTTTGCCCGCCCGGACCGCCCGCGCGGGAAAACGTCACCTCCAAATCGCTCTCCTTGATTTCAACGTCTTTGGCTTCCACGACCGGCAATACCGCTATCGACGCCGTGGACGTATGGACCCGCCCGCTCCGCTCCGTTTCGGGAACGCGCTGGACGCGGTGCACCCCCGATTCGTTTTTGAGCGCATCGTAGGCTCCCTCGCCGGAAACTTCGGCGATGAATGTCTTATACCCGCGGCTTGAAACTTCGTTCCAATCGAGCGGCTGGAATTTCCACCCGCGCTTTGCGGCGTATTTTTGGTACATGCGCACCAAATCCCCCGCAAAGAGCGCCGCTTCGTCTCCGCCCGCGCCTGCACGGGCTTCCAGAATGAGTTTTTTTACATTCTCCATGTAACCGTATTCTTTTGTAGCACTAGCGCTCTTCGATGTCGAGCGAAATCTCGTTCCACCGCAGGGATTTAAATCCTTTTTTTGTAAGCGCGCCCGTTGAAGCTCCCACCGACTCGACAATGGAAGCGGCGTTCGCAGAGGCGAGCCGGAGCGCATAGAGCACTTCTCCCTTTTCAATGAGTCCCGCGACGAATCCCGCGCCGAAAGCGTCTCCTGCACCCGTTTCGTCAACGGGTTTCGTACCCGGGAAAACGCCGGCGCGATAGAAATAATTGCCATCGCAGGCAGTCGCTCCATTTTTGTCTTCGGTCATAACCGCAATGCCGTTTTCAACCATGTCAAAAAAAGTTTGGAGTATTTTCGTGCCTTTATGATATGGAAGATCGGTAAGAAGCGCCGCTTCTTCACGGTTCAAGAAAACGACATCGGCCTGCTTCAAAAGGGGCTTCAGCGTTCCCGGATGTTTTATGTATGCCATCGAGGGATTGAAGGCGATCTTCGTCTTATTTTTCTTAAGGGTTGCAAAGCATTTTTGCATGACGCTATTCGGGATGTTCCCCGGCGAAATATACGCCCATTTTGCCTGAAGGGCGGCGGCGGGTATGTCGCGGTCGCGCACGTCCTCCCCCGCCCCGCGATAGACCAAAATAGTGCGCTCGCCGCCTTCGGTAATAAGCACGGTCGAGTATGCGGTACCGTCATTTTTTGAACGGGAAGCGAAAACCTTTACCCCTTCGTTTTTAAGGCTTTCGATAACCGCTTCCCCCGAATCGTCTTCGCCAACTTTTATGATGGCGCCGGTCCGCAGTCCCTGCCGCGCAAAAGACACCGCTGAGTTTGCGGCTCCGCCCCCGGTGGTGAATACGGGCATCCCTACTTCAAGTTTTGAACCGAGCGCCATGCACGCGGCTTCCCCCTTGGGAAAACCGATCTTTTCCAAGTGCTTCGGGTCCTTCAGGACCTTAAATGAAGTGCTCGTAAGAAAGACGTCCCGCGTGGCCGTCCCGATCGAAAGGACATCGAGCATATGCCTTACGTTACCACGAAAAAATGACCTTGAAAACCCCCGTTGCGGAAGGGTTTATGCCCGTTGCCACTCGGCTTTTTTGCCTTTTTTGAGGGCCTCGGTCATCACGAGTTCGTCATAAATCCCGTCGATGAGGCTGTAATTCTTCGCTTCTTCGAGGCTCACCCACGCATACTCGACCGTCTCCCCCTCCTCGAGCCGCACGTCGCCGGAAACGTAATCGGCGGCGCATGAAATGACAAGCGAAGGCGCGCCGTCCGCATGGACGGTGGCGAGACTCGTCACGTACTCTATGTTTTCAATTTCGAGGCCGACCTCCTCCTGCACCTCCCGCTTCAGCGTGCGTTCTAAAACATTGTACCAATAATGTTCCGTGTCTTTCGGAAGCTCCAAGTAATCTTTTGCCTCGAGCCGTCCGCCGGGCACCACCCACATCCCCGGGAATCGCTTCTTTTCGGGAGAGCGGCGCACGATGAGATACTTCCCGTCTTTCACAATGATTGCCGTAATTGCGATTTCGTGGAGGTAATGGTTGTTTTCCATACTTCTTATTTTACAAAAACCCCGAGCCTCCGCGCCTGTCGCCGGAAAATCTCGCGATTCCGCTCGCGGTTTTTCGGATTGATCGGGGAAGGATGGTATATCGGCAGTACCGCATACTTTTTTCCGCCTATCGCCACATCCGCAAACTTTCCCATCGCAAACGGCATGCCTGAAAGCCTCGAAAAAATATTCGTCGTATGCACGCCGAGCAGCACGAAAAGCTTATAGCGCTTCCCCATTACGCTCTTTAAGAAAAGCGGCCAATCCTTTTCGGCAAAATACATAAGTCGATTCCTCTTTTCAACTACTCGCTGGCACAACTCGGTGAAGCCGCATTCATCCACGGTGAGACCGAACGGCAAAAGAAGCTCATTGAGCCTCCGCCCGCTCGACAACAAGTCTCCCTTCGCATTTCGGCAGGTAAAACCGTTATGCCATCCGCGCGGAGAGGGCGATTCGCCAATAAGGAGGACGTACTTCCCGCGCCCGCTTCCCTTCTGATGGTAGAGCGGGCTCATGCAAGTTCCCACGCGACGACGCCGTATTTTTTAAGCTTCTCTGAATAGCCCGGAAAGCTTCGATACATCGCCCGCAGTTCTTTTTCCGTAGCGTATTTCGGATTGATATCGGTGGATTTGTATGTCTTCAGCATCGCCCCCACGGTGCGGAAATGCGTCGCTTTCTTCACTTTCTTCTCAAATCTGTCCTTTCCGCAGACGAGATTGATAGCATCCCCTTTTCGAACGCCCCTGTACTTCTCCGTAGCTGCACGGGTCTCTACCTTCTTTTTTCCGGCGCGTATCGCCTCAAAGGTATCTCGGTTTACAGCCCTGAATCGAATGGTCATATCTTTTTGGCGATAATCTGGACCCATCTCGTCTGGGCCACGGGAACGACTGCCTCATGGAGAATCTCGCAATTGAGCGCGAGAAGCATGCACTTCAACTCTTCCGCATCGAAATAGCTGAAAAAACGCTCGTACGGATAGCCGTAATCACTCTCGGTTTTTATCGCTTCATCGGGCTCGCCCGGTCTTTTTTCCTTTACGGCGATATAAATATGCCCGCCCGACTTCAGTTTTTGGAGGAGCTTGCCCACTACTTCCTGCGAGTCCTTCTTGGGGATATGGAGAAGCACCGCTTGCAAAAACACGCCGTCAAAGCCTCCCGTGACGTTTTTCGGTTCGCGGATGTCCGAAACGAAAAATTCGGCTTCGGGCACTTCCCGCGATGCGAGTTCCACCATCTTCTCGGAAAAATCAGTTCCGATGACGTGGAGCCCTTTTCCCGCAAGATATTTTGATTTCACCCCGGCTCCACACCCGGCATCCCATACGAGTGCATGCGACGGAAGACGCGAAATGAACGCGTCTACGCCCGGCATCCACCATCCGTCCCCCGAATGGTCTTTCTGCCAGTTTTCGGCAATTTTGTTATATGTTTCTTTAAGATCCATTCTGTTTTTTGAGAAAAGCGAAAACATCGGAAAGCACCTGCCTTTTATCATCTTTTATTTTAATGCCACTTGCTTCATTTTCCGAAAAAAGCTTGCCATATTCCCCTTCCGATACTTTTACGCTCCCTTCAAACGAATCGTCGATGGGGAGGATATAGATATGAGCGGTATAGAGAGTAAAGTCATACGACTTGAAATGTGCGTACCCAGAAACATGTATGCCAAGTTCTTCTTGAATTTCGCGCTCAAGAGCGATTTCCGGGGTCTCTCCCTCCTCCACGAGTCCGCCAAAAAAACCAAAATAGCCCGGGCTCGTGGGGGCGTCCTCGGTTCTTTTTTGAAGGTATACGCGTGAATTGTTGGAAAGAAGATACGGAATAAGAAACGAACAGGCAGGGTTTTTATCCATACTGAGTTATTAATATCGCTAAGTAATGCCCCTTAGATTGTCTTTTAACACGATGGGATTCATTGCTTCAATCTCCTCTTTATAACTCATATCGGGTACGGGGTTTAAAAGATATATCTTTTTATCAAGTATATGCGCATAAGCCATTTCAATAAGAGAATTTCCGCCGATATAGTTTTCAATAGTGTTTTTCGTAATATTCACAATCAATACAGCGTCTGAATTTTTTATTTCATTCCAATATCCCTTAAAAACGTCCCCTTCTAATTTTTCCCACTTACCCTCGATTTTTCTTTCTCCACTCGCATACGATTCGATTTCTTTAGGAAGGACAACCGCGTGCCCAATTTCTATAAGGCTTTTCTTGAGATCAAGCATTTCCTTGCCAAACTGCATGCTTCCGCATATTGCTATTTTCATGCTTATTTTCCGTGGTACTTCCTATTTTTCATGACGCCTTTGTGAAACTAACCGGCCCAAGAAATTATCCCTTCCCAGTGATTGGTCAAAATATCGTAGATTCGTTTTGTAACTATGCGGTGGAATTCTGGATCTTGGTTGTCTTTGCAATCTGGTATATCATCCGCCTTTCCCTCAAGTTCCGAAAGTAAATGTATTTTCCCCCGAAATTTTGAAAATTGTCTTACCAAAGAAACTGGATCAGTTTCTAAAACGATTCTATCGAAAGCAATCATTACATCAGCTTTCTCCGCAATGTCCTCAGAAATTGGTTTTGCTTCGTGTTTGGTAATATCAATGCCCAGTTCTTCCAAGGAAGGCCTTGAAGCTGACCATTCGTTATATTTTGTAATGTTTTTATGGGCCGTTGGTTGAGTGCCAGCGGATCCTTTTATCCCTCTTGAGATAATCTCGAATTGGTTATCAAGGCCTTTGTCCTTAAGAATTTTTTTTAATACTTGTTCGGCAATTGCTGAACGATGAATATTGCCTGCGCAAACAAAAACGATCGTTTTCTTACTTCCCATGGCACTTCTTGTATTTCCTCCCCGACCCGCACCAGCAGGGATCATTTCGGCCGATATTTTCATGTCCTGCCGGGGGCGCAATCTTTTTTTCTTCACGGAGCTTCACGCGGGATTCTGAAAGATCAAAATCGAAGAGTGGAAAAATGCTCTGAAAAACGAACGAGTCGAAATTGGCATTCATTTGGCTGTAAAGCAAATGGCCCTCGCGGCGGTATTCGACGACGGGATCATGCTGGCCGTAGGCGCGAAGATTCACGAAATCGCGCAAGGCCTCGAGATTCTCAAGATGCTCAACCCACAGCGTGTCCGAAATGCGGATCAAGTGTTCGGCGATCATCCGCGTGCGCTCGGGTTCAAGCTTTTCCGGAAGGTCGGCCGTGCGCATTTCGGCTTCCGCGATTGCGGCGTACCGCTTCGCGGTTTCTTCGTCCGATTCCGGAGCTTGAAGCGCTTCCGCTTCCGTGCGCATGCGTTCGATGTGCCGGTTCAGCGTTTCGCGGACAATATCGATGACATCGTTCTTCTCGGCGGCATCAAGGAAGGCGTCGCGGCGGGCATACACGGCCGAACGCTGCTTGTTCAAGACATCGTCGAAATCGAGCAAATGCTTGCGGATATCGAAGTTCATGCCTTCCACCTTCTGCTGAGCCTGGTCGACGGCCTTCGTCACCATCTTCGATTCGATAGGCGTCTCTTCGGGGAAATTTAACGTCTCCATGAGCCGGCCGATGCGATCTCCGCCGAAAATGCGCACCAGGTCGTCTTCGAGAGACAGGTAAAACTGCGTGGAGCCGGGGTCTCCCTGGCGCCCCGCGCGGCCGCGGAGCTGGTTGTCGATGCGGCGCGCCTCATGCCGCTCGGTGCCGATTACGTGAAGTCCGCCGCAGTCGCGTATCTTCTTCGCGTCTTCCTCGCTCGGCGGATTTCCGCCGAGGATGATGTCGACGCCGCGGCCGGCCATGTTGGTGGCGACGGTAACGGCGCCGGGCTTGCCGGCCTGGGCGATGATCTCGCCCTCCCGTTCGTTGTTTTTCGCATTCAAAAGCTCGTGGCGAATGCCTGCTTTGTGGAGATACGCCGAAAGAGCCTCGTTGTGCGCGATCGAAGCCGTACCGATAAGGATAGGCTGGCCCGCCGTATGCCGTTCCTCGACTTCGCGGACAACCGCCATATATTTCGCATGCTGATTCTTATAGACCCGGTCGGGAAGGTCTTTGCGGATCATGTCGCGGTTTGTCGGGATTTTCACCACCTCAAGGTTATAGACCTTGTGGAATTCTTCCGCGGAAGTCGAAGCGGTACCCGTCATGCCAGAAATCTTTTTATACAGCCTGAAATAATTCTGGATGGTTATCTGGGCGTACGTCCGGCTCTCTTCCTTTACGAACACGCCCTCCTTCGCTTCAATCGCCTGGTGGAGGCCTCCGGAATACCGCCGACCCTCAAGGATACGCCCCGTGAATTCGTCGACGATGAAGATCTGCCCGCCTTTTACCACGTAGTCCTTGTCGCGGCGGAAAAGCGCCTTCGCGCGGAGCGATTCCTGGAGATAGTGGACCAGGCGCGAATGCTCGGGGTCGAACAGATTCTCGACGCCGATGAGTTTCTGCACCTTTTCGATGCCCGAATCGAGAATCGAAACCGACTTCAATTTTTCATCCACCGCATAGTCTTCTTCCGCGGTAAGGCGCTCCACGATGCGCGCGAAGGTCTTGTAGTACTCGCTCGATTGGATGTCCGGCGCGGAAATGATAAGCGGCGTGCGGGCTTCGTCGATAAGGATCGAATCAACCTCGTCGATGATCGCAAAGCTATGGCCGCGCTGTACCTTGTCGGCAAGCCGAATCGCCAAGTTGTCGCGCAAATAGTCGAAGCCGAATTCATGGTTGGTGCCGTAGGTAATGTCCGCCCGATAGGCGTCCTTTCGTTCGATGGGGCGCAAAAATTCCTGGATGACTTTGAATGAGCCGACTTCGTCGCGCGTTTCATCGGCTTTTTCCTCCCCGCGGAAGCTGGGATCGTACGCATACGCGCCTTCATGCACGATGCAGGAAACGGTGAGGCCGAGGACATGATACACCTGCCCCATCCATATCGCGTCACGGCGGGCGAGATAGTCGTTTACAGTGATCACATGCACGCCTTCCCCGGAAAGCGCGTTCACGTATGCCGGGAGGGTCGCCACAAGCGTCTTTCCTTCGCCGGTCGACATTTCGGCGACGTTTCCCTGCTGAAGCGCCGCGCCGCCCATAAGCTGGACGGGAAAATGGCGCATACGAAGCGTCCGGTGGGAGGCTTCGCGGACGGCGGCAAACGCCTCCGGCATCACTTGGTCTATCGTCTCCCCCGCCGAAAGGCGGCGCTTGAATTCTTCGGTTTGCGCCTTGAGATCGGCGTCGGAAAGCCCCCGAAACTGCTCGTCGAAGGTCTCCACGAGGTCCGCGAGGGCGCGATATTCCTCGATTTTCCTGTTTGAACCGAGTTTAGCGAAAAAATTGAGCATACTTTGGTATATCCACTCTACACGAAAAAACAGCGCCGGGAAAACCCGGCGCTGCTCCTAGAGGTCTTGATTTTTGAACGCTAGGGCGGTGACCTCCAATACCTCTAAGGTGTGAATGAGTACTCAATCCCTAGCAGGTCTATTATACCGCCCCGGAAGCCGAAGAAAAGCCTTATAAAAACCGAAAACCCCTGAATAGGGGTTTTGGAGGGGGTCTTTTATAAATAAATGACCCATACTTCATTCACATAGCCATTATAGCATGTATTTTTAAAAAATCAAGCCCCCTTCTTATTTGAAGACAAAAAGACCCGGACGCTCCTCCCGAGGAGCAAGCGGCGTAATGGATTCCACCTGGTATGCGCGCGTTATCGCATTCTCAAAAAATTGCACTTCTCTTACGCGATCGCCTTCGAAGACGACCGCCGCAACGAGGCCTTTCATGGTTTCCGGAGAAAAGGTTTGGTCGAAAATAAAATTGCCCAAGCTGTAAAATATCCACCTATCCTTGTAGACCTCCGCATCCTGCGGAACGTGCGGATGCGTCCCCACGATCATGTCCGCGCCGGCATCGACGAGCGCATGGGCTATGGCCTTTTGCGTTTGATTGGGATGCGGCTCGTATTCATCGCCCCAATGGAAGAAGACAATGAGAAAATCGGCCCGGCCTTCAGATTTTATTGCGCGTATTTCATCGGCGGTTTTAGCAATCTCAAAAGAGCTGATGCCGGGAGAATCGGCGCGAGCCTCAAGGTTTCTCGGATACAGATTGGTGTAGGAAAGAAACCCGAAACGAACGCCCTTTATCTCGCGTAGGCGAAGGGCGTTGGCCGACTCGGCGTCCGCACCCGCCCCTACCGGTATCATGCCGTTCGTTTCTAAGATCGAAGCGGTGTCCGTAAGCGCATCGGGACCCCAGTCCCACATATGGTTATTGGCAAGGGAGGCGGCGGAAACGGAAAGGAGCTTCAAGGTTTCCACCGCCCGCGGATCGGCGCGGAACGAATAGATGCTCCCGCGGTTCGTCCCCCGCGAAGACATCGGCCCTTCAAGATTCACCGCGACGAAATCCGCGGCGGAGAAAAAATCGGAAACCTTCCGCGTCGGGAAGCCGAAATCTTTGCGGGCGATCATCGCGTCCCCCACCGCGCGGGAAAGCATCACGTCGCCGGTGAAAATGAATTTGATTTCAGGGCGTTTCTCTTCATGGGATATTTCGGGAAGCTTTATTTCCGGAAGCTGAATATCCGTAGCTTTTCGAAAGCCCAGGAAAACAAAAAACGCCGCTATCCCTAAAACCGCGACGATCCCTCCAATAAGAATCTTTTTCACTATTCTTCGCCCTCAAGCGTCAGGCTTTTTTGGGACGGCTTCTTCGGCTCCGCCTCCTTGGTTTTTTCCTGGGAGTCCGTGAGGCGCAAAATGTCTTTTTCAACCTTGGCGAATTCCTTGGTCGCCGTTACGTAGGTGTTCTGAACGGTCTGCAGCTGGACGCCGATCTTCCGCATATACTCCTCATATGCCGCAAGGTGCTTTCCGAGCGTCGCCACCCCCTTCGCAAGCTTCTCGGCCGAACGCTCGATTTGGAAGGCCCGGAATCCGTATAAAATGGCCTGCAAATAGGCAGTGAAGGTCGTCGGCGAGACGATGACCACGTTCTTATCGCGGTAGGCGTATTCGATGAGATTCCGCGTGTTCACTTTCACCGCGCCGACTTCGTTCACGAGCAGATCGTAGTAGATGCCTTCCGCGGGAATAAACATGACGGCGAACGAAAGCGTCCCCTCTTCGGGCTTGATGTATTGCGCCGTCTCGTCGATGCGCTTCTTCAAATCGTTCTTGAACATGCGCTCAAGCTCCTCGCGTCGCGCCGGGTCTTCTTCGTGAAGCAGGCGCTCGTAATTGTCGAGCGGGAACTTGGCATCCACGGGGATCATCCCCTCCTTTGCGAAGATGACGGCATCGGCGCGTTTGCCGTCCCGGAATTCATACTGGAGCTTGTAGGAACCGGGCGGGAGGATGTTCTGCATGACGAGCTCAAGCGCGGCTTCTCCGAGATTCCCCCGCTGCTTCTGGTGGGTAAGGACTTTCTCGAGAGAGCGGAGCTGGTCGGTAATCGTAAGCACCTGCTTCGAGGTTTCCTTCACTTCCGTCATTTCTTTCGCAAACACCTGGGTCTGTTCCCGGAGGTTCCGCTGATACTCGGAAAACTGGAGTTCAAGTCCCCGCAACGCGTCGCGCAGCTGGTTCTGAAAAATGATAAGTCCCTCCGTATTCTGTGGCGCCTTCCGGTTTTGGAGCATATGCAAAATCAGGAGACCGAAACCGGCGGTAATAAGAATGAGAAGAATAAGAAGAAATGTTTCCATCCCGTTCATGAAAGGAAATATACGCGTGCTTTGCAAGCGGTATTTCCGTACGTTGCGACCCTTAGTTTTTGGAAAAGCATTTTAGTATGTGAATAAGCACCTAAAACGGGATTGGTGCGTAACGCCCCGAGCAACGTGTTCATGAAGCGGGATTCCATGCTTAATTAACGAGAAGAATTGCAAAAACGGACGCAAGGAGCGCAAGCGACAGAAACATATTCAATGCGACAAGGGTATATGAAAGGAAGCGCTCGCGCAGGAAAAGCATTTCAGAAAGAAAAGCGTTCAGCGCCCACACCACGAAGAACGCAATCCACAATCCGAAAAGATCGCTTCGCGCCCCGAACCGGAGAACTCCCTGCAATTCGTTGAAACGGACGATGAACGGGAACGCCAGGGTTTTGTATTCGTATACGGCGATGCCAAGGGAAAAAAGAAGCCCGGCAAAGCTCCCCAGCGTCCCATACCGGGGAAATTCTGCGGAGAGCATGCGGACTGAATTTAGGGGCCAACGTCTCATATGAGCCATACTAACCCGAATCAGGAAAGTCTGCTAATCCGCGGCAAGGATGCGCATATCTGCCCCAAAAGGCACCCGCATGGAGCCGTCACGGTCGGTCCGAAACGCGGGAATTCCGAAAGCCTGAAGCCGGGAAAGCACCTCGGGCGCGGGGTGGCCGTACCGGTTTTTCCCAACTCCGATAATGGCAGCGCGGGGGCGGGTCGAAAGGAGCAATGCTTCTCCGGTCGAATATTTCGAACCGTGATGCCCAACTTTCAAAATATCTACGGGACCGATGCCGGAAGCGACAGTACGTTCGATTTTTTCCGATGCGTCTCCGGTGTAGAGCGTCGTTCGCGCACCGCTCTCCAAAAGGAGCACCAAACTTTTGTCGTTCCCTTCATCGTTCCCGTTTGCGGCTTCCCCGCTCGGCCACAACACGCGGAAAGACATGCCGCCTATCCGAATCACGTCTCCTTTCCGAAGAGGCATTTCGACGACGTTCCGGTCGGCTATCGCCTGCTTGAATTCTTGAAATTCTCCGCTCTCGCTCGCGCCGCCATTCGTGAAAACGATACCCACCCGGTACCGGCGGATAATTTCGGTAAGTCCGCCGATATGGTCCGTGTCGGGATGGCTCGCAAAGATAACCTCGATGGAACGCTTCCAAAAGGGAAGGACGCGCTGGATTTCGGAAACCGCGCGCCCGTTCGGCGGACCTCCGTCAATCAATGCAACGGAACCTGCGGGAAATACAACCGCCTGCGCATCCCCCTGCCCAACGCTGAGGAAATATTCTCCCGATGCATCGGCGGCGAGCGATGAAAAACCGTACACGCAAAAAACCGCAAGCGAAAGTACGACGGTCCAAAAAAGCGCCGCGCCTTCTTCCGCAACACGGGCGAGAGCCTCAAAAAAACCGTTTTCGTGCATATCGATAAAGCACTGCCATGATTCCATAGTACAATCCGATGTACACCGCTGAAACCGAAAAAGATACGGGCAAGAACGCATGCTCCGAAAAAAAGTCGATAATCCCGCTTTCTGCGCGGAGGAACGGAACGGCCACGAATCCGCCGAGAAGGGCAAGCGGGGGCAGGAGAAGCGAGAAAAAGGCTATCAAGAAACCAATCGCCATCGTGGGAGGAATGAATATGGCGATGGCGGCATTCGCGATAAGCGAACTCGCATAGACGTTCCCAAAATAAAAGAGGAGAAGCGGAACGGCAGCCAGCTGGGCGGCGAGCGCCGCTCCAAACGACTCGAAAAGGAAAGGCGCGTTCCGGTCCCTTCCCCACAATCCGGCGCGCAGAACGGGAAGGATGTATAAGATGCCCAGCAAGGCCGCGAATGAAAGCTGGAACCCCACATCGAAGGCGACCACGCGGGGGTTCCACAGCGCCATCAAAAGCGCAACGAATGCGACGACGTACTTCGGGTCACGCAGCCGCCCCGATATCTTCAATGAAATGAGGAGCGCGGCCGCAAGTCCCGCACGGACGACCGACGGAGACGCTCCCGTCATAAGCACGAAAACAAGCACGGCGAAAAGAGCTGCAAAAAGCGCCTGACGGCGCGAGAGGAAAAATCGGAGAAAAACCAGAAGAACTGAGGCGATAATCGTTACGTTATACCCCGAAAGAGCAACCAGGTGCGTGGTGCCGCTCCGGCGCATCGCCTCCTTGAAACCGGCGGAAAAATCATCAGTGCTTCCGATGGTAAGGCCGGCCATAAGGGCGGCATCGTCCGCGGGCATGACGCGCTTAAAAGACGCAATTACATAATCGGATGCGGCATAGAGAAAGCGCAGCGGGCGCCATTCCCTTGTCCGCGAAACCTCGTAAATTTCAGGGAAAGCCATCGTGCCGAATATATTGTCCTTCAGCAAATAGCGCGCTGAAGCGCGGTCTTCCGGCGGAAGGATCTCCCCTTTGAGCCGAAGCGTGTCGCCATAGCCCGCAGGCGGAAGCGAAGGAAGGAGGGCGGAAACAGTGATATTTTTTTCATTGAGAATCTTTAATGTCGCTATGCGGTAGGTGGCGCGTTCCCGCATCGAAACCACCTCCGCGGTGAATTCCCGCGCTTCCCCGTAAGGAACTGCCTGCGGACGGGTCAGCGAATCGTAAAACGAATAGTAAAACGCGCCGAGAATCAGAAAGAACGGCATAAAAACGGCAAGGAACGGAACCGTTCGGAGCCGCCAAAAAATGAGAAGGACAAGGGAAAAGGCCCCTCCGACGATGAATATCACGCTGCCGGAGAAAAAACTCTTGAGAAGAATGCCGCACAGGAAAAAGACCGTCCCGTAAAACACCGCGGCATGGGGAGGCATGTTTTTATTTTACTCTCTAAACGATTACTCCTCCTCCTAATAATTCACCTCGAACAGAATAGAAAACCGCCGACTGGCCCGGGGCGACGAACTTCACAGGCTTGGAAAAAGCGAGGATATAAGGGCCTTTTTTCTCTCTTTTTAGAGTTGCCTTCTGAAGGGGTTGGCGGTAACGCACCCGGACGAGTACATCGAGTTCCTTCTCTGGATTCTTTCCGTTTGATACGAACTGTACGGAATGGAGCTCCACCGATTCCTTGAAAAGCGAAGGGTGGTTCTCCGGAGCAGCGACCAGCGTATTCGTTTCCGCGTCTTTTGAGACGATATAGTGCCGTTCGGGATCATTCCCCTTTCTCCCCTTCACCTGGGCGCCGATATGGCGCTGCCCTATCGTGTAAAATTGAGCGCCGTCGTGCATGCCGATCTCCCGCCCCTCTGTGTCGAGGATCTTCCCCGGCTTTGACGCGATATAGTTTTTCAAAAACTCTGGGAGCTTCACTTGCCCCAAAAAGCAGATCCCCTGGGAATCCTTTTTGTGTGCGGCAGGAAGCCCCGCCTTCCGGGCGATTTCCCGCACTGCCGGTTTCGTGTAATCCCCAATCGGAAAGAGGCAATGTTCCAAATCGCCTTCCGTAAGCTTCCAGAGAAAATAGCTTTGGTCCTTGTTCTTGTCTTTCGCCGCATAGAGCTTCCCGTTCTTCAGACGGACGTAGTGCCCCGTAGCGATAAAATCGGCGCCGAGTTTTTTTGCGCGTTCCCAGAAAAGGCCGAACTTGATCTCGCGGTTGCAGAGAATATCGGGGTTCGGGGTCTCCCCTTTTCGGTATCCCTCTATCATCTCGGAAACGACGCGCGAGAAATATTCCTCTCGCATGTCGAAAACATAGAACGGAACGTTCAAATGCTCCGCCGTGCGCCGGGCGAATTCCGCATCCTCCTCCTCGCAGCCGTCCACGTTGTATGAATGGATGAATACGCCGACGACCTCGTATTTTTTCTTGAGCAAGTAGGCGGCCACCGAGGAATCGACGCCGCCCGAAAGCCCCACGAATACCGTTTTCTTCTTCCCGGCCATGTGGCCCTAGTATGTTGAAATAACGGGCCTTTTTCAATAGAATCTAGCGTATGGCGAATCTTGAATATAACGAGCTGAAGATCGGGACGGTCTTCACGAAAAACGAGGATCCGGACCCGTATGAGGTCTTGGAATACGCGTTTATCCGCATGCAGCAGCGGAAACCCGTCACCCAGCTGAAGATCAAAAACCTCCTCTCGGGAAAGGTGCAAAACTATACCGCGCACCAAAACGAGACCTTCCGCGAAGCGGAGATCGACATGGTGCCGGTCATCTTCATCTATAAGAGCCGCGGCGAATGCTGGTTCCACGAGAAGGGAAAACCCCAAAACCGCTTCTCACTCACCGAGGAGACTGTGGGAGACGCAAACACCTTCTTGAAAGCGAATACCGAAATCAAGGCTTTCAAATACGGCGAGAAGATCATCAACATCGAACTGCCGATAAAAATGGACTTCAAAGTCACCGAAGCGCCCCCCGCGATAAAGGGAAACACCGCGCAAGGCGGGACGAAAGTGGTTACGATCGAGACGGGCGGAAAAGTAAACGCCCCCCTCTTCATCGAGGAAGGCGACGTGATCAAGGTCAATACGTCGACGGGCGAGTACGTTGAGCGGGTTGAAAAAGCCTAGGGAGTTATTCCTTGCCGAGACTCTTCAAAGCGTCCTCAAGGGCGCTTTTTAGCACATCAACTTCTTCAGCGGGTTTCGGCTTCTCGCCGCCCCGCTTTGGAGTCGAGCGATAGCTTGAAAGACTCTCGAGCGATATGCCTCCGGGAGCGGGAGGTGCCGGCCGTTCGGGCGGAACTTCCTTTCGTTCCGGGCGCGCGGGCGCCCGACGCACATCGGAAACCGCTTCCTGCCGCGGGCGGGGTGAAACCGGCGCGACCGGCGGGGCTTCGCGGGATGCCTCCCGGGAAAATTCGATTCCCATGTCCGCCAGCGGGTTTTCAACGCGCTCGCGGGGACGGGATGCAAATCCCTGGCTTCGCACCGGCTGGAGCTCCCCTGCCTTTATCTTGCGCATGCAATCCTGGCAATAGACCGGACGGCCTTCCTCGGGCTCGAAGGGAACACGCGCCTCATTTCCGCAAATCGAACACGTGACGCTATGCTGTTCCTCGCCGGGAGCCGACAAAGTCTGGAGGCCGCTCCATTTATTGATCTCGGCTTCGATTTGCCACCGGGGCCGCGCATATTTCTTCCGCGACGCCTCAAGGATGCGCTCGGGAAGAAGGGCTTCCTTCGGGCCGTTGAACGGCGGAAGGGTGGCGCCCGAAAAAGGGCGCGAAGACACCCCGTCCGCCATAAGCTTCAAGTAGACGCATCGGTTCGGGATATTCACCATGTCTTGCACGGAAAATTCGGGACCGAATTCCTTCTCGAGGAATTCCGCATCTGCCGCGCCGACACGGAAGGAAACCATCGTGCCGACGTTGCCGAACACCGCGTCGCGCACTTTGGTCGACACGTCGGTGACGAGCTGGCCGATATACTGGTGGGCAAGGATGAGGTCCAGGCGGTATTTGCGGGCTTCGGAAAGGATGTTCGCAAAGGAATCGGTGGCAAAGTTCTGGAACTCGTCGACATAGAGGAAAAAGTCGACGCGCTCCTCCTCCGGAATGCGCACGCGTTCCATGGCGGAAAGCTGCATCTTCGTTATAAGCATGGCGCCCAAAAGCGCTGAATTGTCTTCGCCGATGCGTCCCTTCGACAGGTTCACGAGGAATATCTTCCCCGAATTCATGATGTCGTAGATGTTGATAGTGCTCTTCGACTGGCCGACGATGTTCCGAACGAGCGCGGTCGAAAGGAATTGGCCCACCTTGTTTTGGATAGGGGCGATAGCCTCGTTCCTGAACTGGTCGCGCCATTCTTCGTATTCATGGACCCAAAACGCCTTTACGATGGGGTCTTTCACGTTGGCGACGATTTTCTGCCGGTATTCCTTGTCCACCAAGAGGCGCGTGATGCCCAAAAGCGTTGAACCGGGGGTGTCCAAGAGCGCGAGCACGCAATTGTTCAAGATATATTCCATGCGGGCGGACCAGGTTCCGGCCCATATCTTCGTAAAGATGCCCATAAGCCCCGACGCGACGAGGTTCTTGTATTTCGGGTCGGGAAGCTCGAGCACGTTAAAGCCGATGAAATAGTCGCTATCGGCGGGATTGAAATAAATGACGTCATCCATGCGCTCCTCCGGGATTTTCCTCAGGAGGGTTTCGACGAATTCGCCGTGCGGGTCGATGACGCATACGCCTTCGCCGTTCACGATATCCTGGACCATCATATTGTGGAGCAGGGTGGTCTTGCCCGTTCCCGTCTTCCCCACGACATACATGTGCTGTCGGCGGTCCGAGCGCTTAATGCCGAAAAGACGATTCGTATTGCGAAAATCGGTCTTTCCGAAGTAAACGATGTCCCGTTCTGCGTTCTGGCTCATAGGATGGTCTTTATTATAGTTGCTTTGGGAAACACCGCAAAAACCTACGCGTTTGCGGCAGAGTGGAGCGCGTATTTTGCGCGTGAAGACGCGATAATGCGGTCTGCGTGCGACGGATGCGTCGGCGGCAACACCTTGAGCGTTTCGGCGGAAAACGGATCGTACGTCTCGCCGTCAATCATCATCTTCAAATACATCTGTCCCGTGCCGAGGTTTATCATATCTTTCACGTCGAAGACCGGCGCCATTTCAGGCTTCAGCTTCAAAGCGTCCTCCCCGCCGACGCGGAAGATCACGATGGTCCCCGCACTGCCGAGAATGCCGGCATGCACCTTCGGGGAAAGCTGGGAAACGTATTGGTGCGCGAGCATGAGGCACAAGCCGTATTTCCGCGCTTCGGGAAGGAAGCTTTCAAACGTGTCGGTAACGAGCCCCTGGAACTCGTCGAGATACACGTAAAAATCGTGCCGCGCGTCGCGACTCTGGGAAACCCGCGCCATGCCCGCTTCCTTGAGTTTCGCGAGGAAAAGTGCGCCGAGAAAATTCGCATTGTCCTCTCCCATCCGCCCCTTCGCGAGATTGATAAGGACGATGCGCTTTCCCGCGATAAGATCGTCAAAATCGATTTTATTTTCCAACTGCCCGAGGATGCCGCGCAACATCGGGTTTGAAAAGAACTGCCCGAATTTGTTCATAAGGGGCAATATCGATTCCCCGTCGAATTTTTCCGCCCATCCTTCGAACTCTTCAAGCCAAAAACGGCGCACTATCGGATCTTTGGCGTGTGAGGCTATTTCCTTCCGATGCCCCGCGTCGGAAAGAAGCGGTATAAGGTCCATAAATGAAGCCCGGGGGTAGTCGAGGAGGGCGCTACAGGCAAAACGGAACACATGTTCCAAACGGGGCGTCCAATTCGCTCCGAAGCGCTGTTCCATAATCTCCGCAAGTTCCTGCACGAGCTGATGCTTCGCATCGTCCTCTACCCCCACAAAGGGATTGAAGGAAACGGGCGATGCCGTATCGGTCGGGTCGATAAGGCAGACGTCCTCAATGCGGTTTTCCGGAATAAAGGGGAGGATGTCATCGATGGTTTCCCCGTAGGGATCGATGAAACAGAGCCCATGCCCGTAGGCGATATCCTGCCGCATCAAAAGCTCGAACAGTTTCGATTTGCCGACGCCGGATTTCCCGATGGCGTAGATATGCCGCCGGCGATCGACGCGCTTCACGCCGAAGATGAAATTCTTCGTCTCCAGCGCCGCGACATAATTGGTGCGACCGATAAATGACGTTTCCCGCGGGTCGCTTTTCCCGTACACCGGAAGATCCGCCGGAGGCGGAGCGTATTTGATGAGCTGTATGCGGTTGTCTTTTTCCTTGCCGGGCATCTGGATTACAGAACCCCGAGTTCTTTGAAGAATTCCCCGTACCCTTTGAGCGCCGTTCGCGCCTCGTTTTTAGTGGTTGTGAATCCCGTTTCGTGAACGAGCTTATTGCGCAAGCGGTGCGCCCGCCAGAATTTTTCAAGCGTCTTCAGGTTCGGGTTGGTCCGCGCAAGCGACTGTATCCGCTCGAGCATGGTATTGCCTTCATACCCCAAGCGCTTCAGCGCCTCGTCCGCCAGTTTATCGGCGCGGATAAGGATCATAGTCCATCCTTCGTCGAGCGCCACCGCGGCGGCGTCGGTTTGGAGTGCTCCCCACTCATCGGAAAGGAACGTCGAAACGGGTTCGGCGCCCTCTGGAGACGCGCCCGCCTTCAATGACGCAATGCGCTTCCAGGGGACGAACGGCGGATAAAAAGCCATCGCGCGCTTAAAGGCGTAGAGGATCGCAAAAACAAGGGCGATGTCGAAAAGAATGAAAAGCGCTTTGGCGATGCGGAAAATAGTGACCCACGTCTGAAGGGCGAGAAAATCGGTTGAAGTAATGAAGTCGAACATAGCCGTTTAAAAGAATTGTTCAATCTCCGATTCGTCCCCGAATATCTGGAGTCCCGCAGACGGCCCGGCCTTCCGGCTTTCCATGCGTTGCATGTGGGGCGCGGTAAGGACGACACGCGGCGGAAGATGGTAAATGGTGGCAAGGCCCTCGACGTTCAAAAGAAACGTACGGGATGCGAAGTTCCAATGATAGAGATGGGACGTCACCGCCTGTCCGACCCAATCCTCCGGCGGGACTTCCCGCTTCAGGAAATTTACGAGCATCCGCTGTCGGCGAATCTCCACTCGGCGGTCGGGGAAAACGTACGGCGGGAACCAGATGGCGGTGCGCGTTTGCGTCGGGAAATTGGGGCGGAAGGCGTTCAAGTTTATCGCGGCATACTGGTTGAACGACGTCATAATTCCCTGGCTCACGAAACTGTCCGAAAAATTCCCGACGGGGGCAAGGTACATGTAGCGGATGATGGTATCGAAGGCGGGTTTGGTAACGTTTTCTTCGACCGCCTTCAGCACTTCGAACTTTTGGGGCTTCGGCGAAAAGGTCGTTGTCGTGCCGTCGCTTGAAGATCCTCCCGAGAGCTCCTCACGGAGCTTTTCCAAATCATCCTGCCAGTCGGCTCCCCATTTCGGATCGGCCGGCGAAGCGACGATCTGAATGGCGGCGGTTTCGTGCGGTTTTAACTTTCCCAGCACTTCGATCATCGAAGACAACGGGTCGAACTGCTTCCCCTCTCCCCCGACCTCGAAATGCGGGTACGTCCGGATGGGATAAAGCGGGTCGCGGGCGAGGACAAGCTCCGTGCCGAAAACCTTCATACCCGACCGGTACATTTCTTCCGGTGATTGCGGAAACCGGAGCGCGTAGTCCTCCACTTCTTTCAGTTCCACATCGGGATAGTAGGAAAAGAACGCCGATTCAAGGATGGCGCCGTATTTTTTAAGAAGGCGCACGTAAAAATGCACCTGTCCGCCGAAACTCGTTATCTCAAGGCTGAAAGGCGCGGTGATCTCGCCTTCATAATACTTCGCCTTGGCGATGGTCGGCACGTTGCGGAGCGAGCCGAGCGTCATGAGGATTTGCTCCATGGATTTCGGCCCCCGCTCGATTTCGCGCGGGATTTTAACCTCAAACATCACGAACTCAAGCTCCTCCTTGTATTCCTCCTGCCGCCAAAAGAGTACGAGCGATTCAAAAAGCGACAAGAGCGGGAAGAAGATCCAAAACCACCACGTTGCCGCTATAAAACGCCACAGAATAGCCGGGACATCCCATATGCCGAGCGATGTCTGGAAAAAGGAGAAGGAAAAAAGCCCGCCAAGGGCGAGGATGAACACCAAAAGCCAGGCCTCTTCTTTCTTGAAAAGCTCCGGGATAAGGCCGACGACTTCAGTGAGGAATTTCCCCATTTCAAAACTATGATAACACAAGAACGAAGAAGCCGCCCTTTCCGGCGGCTTCTTCTTTTTTCACGGCTACGCTTCTTTCGAGTGGTAGCGTCCGTCGTCCAAGCGTTTGAAATATTTCCGGTTTTGGAGGTTCAAAAGAATGGTATTTTCCTTGAGGAACCGGCGCTCGTTCACAAACCGGATGACATCCGAAGCATGCATCGGCCCTTTCGCTTTCAAAAGTTTCGCGATTACTTCCCGAACCGTCCCCGGCTCGTACCCTTCCTCGCGGAGGGCGTAAACGCCCCGGCCGACGAGCACAAACCGCTCGTCCTTGATGAGTTCGTTATGCACCGTCTGCACGTGGGCCGGCTTCTTGTCGATCTTCAAGGAATGGATCGCTTTGGCGATATCTTCAAAGTGAAGCGGTTTCTCGCTCTTCTTCAATGCCAAATACGCCTTGTCGCGGATGGTCTTCGGCTCGATCTCCGCCCAATGCTTGGGGCCGAAATCGCCGAATACGTTCACGCCGAAATGTTTCGGGATGGAAAGGTAATGCCAGGAAACGGGATCCGAGTAATCTTCAAGGTGTTTCTTCTCGCGCAACGCCTCGTTGCGGTCAACCGAATCAAAATATTTAGTGGCTGATTTCACGAAATCCAAAAACTTCTTTTCAGCCCCCTTATCGAGGTACCAAAAAGCATTGAATGAATCATCCTCCTTGTGGAAATGCGGAAAGCGCGCCGCGGCAAAGACAAAGCGGAGCTTCGCTTCCTTTTGGGCTTTGGCGGCGACACCGCTCGCCGAAGCCACCTCTTCCATGAAGACATCGTCCTTTCGGACGCCTCCCTGCTCCGACAAAAACTTCTTTGCGGTATCGAGGAGCTCCTTCGCCTCCGTTTCGACGGTCTCGCGGATTTTCTTCAAAGACTGCTCTTCGATTTGGCGCACGCGCTCGCGGGTTACCCCGAGGTCCTCGCCGATTTCCTGAAGCGTCAGCCGCTTGCCGTTTTTCAAACCAAAACGGCCCGCAAGCACCTTCTGTTGCTTCGGACTGAAGTCTTTAAGCAGTTTTGCGATAAATTCGTCGAGATTCTTGGTCATGTCTTTTAGAGCAATTGCCTGAATCGAGGATTATTGCCGTGAATTCAGACTAGCATAATTCTAACCTTAAGTCAACCCTTCCTCCAGAACGCCCTCCTGTGGATAAAAACCCCCTATTTCCCGTCTCGGTGGAAGCCGTAGAGAAGCGGGCTTGCCACGAAAATGGAGGAATAGGTGCCAAAAAGGGTGCCAACGAGGATGGTAAGGATGAAGTAGAAGAGACTGGGAGGGCCGAAGACGAGCAGAGCCACCAAAACGATCATGAGGGTAAGGGAGGTATTTATCGAGCGGGCAAACGTCTCCCGGATGCTCTTATTGATGATATCCCCCAAGGAAACAGCCTTACCGCGGGCCAGGGTGAGATTTTCCCGAATACGGTCGAAGACGACGATGGTGTCATGGACGGAAAAGCCCATCACGACGAGGAGCGCTACGATGAAATTAGTGTCGATCTCGATGCCTTTGAAACGGCCGAGAACCGCCAAGAGGCCCGCCGGCATGATGACATCGTGGAAAAGCGTCACCAGGGTCACCATCCCGTATTTCCATGAACTGACCGGCTTCGAAACTTTGCGGAACGCGAACGCGATATAGAGCGAAATGCCGAAGAGCACGAGAATAATCGCCGTGATGGATTTTTGGCGGAGCTCCGCGCCGATTGACGGGCCGATATTCGAGAAGTTCTTGTCGACGACCGCTCCGTACGCGACGGTGAGCGCTCCGGTGTATTCCTGCTTTTCTTCCGGCGAAATGCTCCGCAGCCGGGCGATGTAACTGCCGTCATCGGCGCGTTTCACGATGACCTCTTCGTTCTTCACCTGGGTCATCACATGGGCGACATCCGCTTCGGTCGCTTCCCGGCCGATTGAAAACTGCCATTGCGTGCCCCCTTTCAAATCAATGCCGGCCTTCAATCCGAAAACAACGAGCGCGGCAACCGCAAGAAGCGTCAAAACGCCGGACGAGATGAGAAAAATGAATCGTTTTTGAATGATATCCATAAATTTATGCGGTTTTGTCCTTTACGAATGTCCGAAGCAGGGTGCGAGTGACCGTGATCGCCGAAAACATGCTGACCAAGACGCCGATCAAAAGCGTAAGGGCGAATCCGCGGACGAAGCTCGAGGTGAACGAGTAGAGTACCAACGAGGTGATGATGGTTGATATGTTGGAATCGCGAATCGAGGTCCACGCCCGGCGGAAACCTTCTTCCACCGCTTTCGTACGGCTCAATCCCCTGCGAAGCTCTTCCTTCATGCGCTCGAAAACGAGGATGTTCGCGTCGACCGCCATGCCGATCGAAAGGATAAATCCGGCGATGCCTGCCAAGGTCATCGTAACCGGAACGATTTTAAATACGGCAAGCGTGAGCGGAATGTAAATAAGGAGCGCCACTGCGGCAAAAATACCCAGGGAACGGTAGAAGAGAAGCATGAAAAGCATGACCGCCAAGGTCCCGATAAGTCCGGCGAATATTGCCTTATTGAGCGCATCCTTGCCGAAATCGGCATCAATCGTCTGCTGGTTCACGAGCTTGATGGGGGCGGGAAGGGCGCCGGCGTTAAAACGCTCAACCATGGTCCGCGCCTCGTCATACGTGTAGTTTCCTGAAATCTGGGCATTGCCTCCCGTGATGGTCTCCTGCACCGTCGGCATTTCGACCAGTTCATTATCAAGGAAAATGGCGAGCGGACGGCCGACGTTTCGCGCGGTTATTTCTTCAAAAAGTTTTCCGCCTTCATCGTTGAACTGGATTGATACCTGGGGCTTCCCCGTCGTCGAATCAAACGCGAGCTGGGCGCCTTTCACATACCGGCCGTTCAGCGCGGTCGGGATGAAGCGGGTCGTGGAGGTTCCTTCGACAATGACTTCGCGAAAATCGAGAAAAGGAGTCGCGCCGATGTTCGCAATCGCCTGGTTCACGTCGCGGATGCCCGCAAGTTCGACGACGAGCCGCGTCGAATCGCCGGCGTGCTCCTCGTACACTTTGGGCTCCGAAACCCCGAAAAGGTTCACGCGGCGCTCAACAACGTCGCGCAATCCTTTGACAACCGAATCCCGTTCCGCCCCGGAAACCGAAGAAAGGTCGATTTCGTAGGTAAGGTAGCTCCCGCCGGCAAGATCAAGGCCCAAATTCCACGTCCGAAAGTTCGTCGCTCGGGTCCAAAGCGGATCGTAAACGAACCACGCGCTTATGAAAAAGGCAATGAAGACAATAGCGAGCAAGAGAGATGTTCTTTCCCGACGCATAATTTCTGTAAGCGGAGTATATCGGAAACCTATGCGGAAAGCAAACGGAAATTCCGTCGACCCTTCATTTCCGCCCGGCGAAGTCCCGCGAGCACGAGCATGTCGAGAAGCTTCGAAAGCGGGAGCCCGCTGGCTTCCGCGGCATGGGGCAAAAGGCTTTCCTCGGTAAGTCCGGGAATGGTGTTCACTTCAAGCACATAGAAATTCCCCCGGGCGTCCATCATCATGTCGGTCCGTGAAAAACCGCACGCATGCAAACGCCGATGCGCGTGCAACGCGATTTCCTGCATTTTCTTTATTCGCGCTTCGGGAAGGCGCTCCGGCGGAGTGATATGGAGGGCCCCGTTCGGCCCGTATTTGGAAGCGTAATCGAAAAAGCGTCCTTTGTGGGGGATGATTTCGGTCGGCAGAAGCGGGAATGCGCTTTCGGGCCAGCCATGGTCGAGCACTCCGCAGCTGAATTCCCTTCCCGCAATGCGTTCCTGTATCACGGCTTCGGAAGCAAAGGAAAAAATATGCGCCAACGCCTCGCTCAATTCTTCCCGATTATTCACGAGTGCGACGCCGATCGACGAACCGCTTTGGTTCGGCTTCACAAACGCGGGATAGCCGATACGCTCCCGAGCGGTCTTCGCGACAAAGTCCGGTTTGGCTTTCCATTCGCCGCGGGAAACGTGAAGGGTGAGCGGAATCATAACGCCGTGGTCGGCGAGCACCTGCAACGTAAGGAACTGATTCATTGCCAATGCGCTTGTCGTAATGCCGGAGCCCACGTACGGAATGCCGTGCTCCTCAAGAATAGCCTGCACGGTGCCGTCCTCGCCGTACGCTCCGTGGAGCGCGACGAAAGCGCAATCCGCATCCTTCCGGACCTCTTCTGGGGGGATTTCCCATTTCCCTTCCCGGTCAATAAATAACGGCCGGGCGTCGTACTGCTCCGCGTCAAGCGCGCGCAGGACGTTTTTCCCGCTTTTCATGGAGGCTTCAAATTCCGGCGAGGGGCCTCCCATCAATACATAGATGCGTTTCCGTTGCACGCTTTAATAGTATCAAAAAAGCTTCCGTTACTTTACCGACGAAGCAATCGCGCGGGCGACCCCCTTCTCAAAGAGGGACGGAATGATCTTTTCGCGCGTCGGACGCCGGACAAGTGAGGCGAGCTTCCGGGCGGCGCGGAGTTTCATCGTATCGGTGATTTGGTTCACTCCCCGGTCGAGCGCCCCGCGGAAAATACCGGGGAAAACAAGCGCATTATTTATTTGATTCGGATAATCCGACCGTCCGGTGGCAACGACGGCGGCGCCGGCGGCTTTGGCCGCAGTCGGATCGATTTCGGGAACCGGGTTTGAAAGCGCGAAGACAATCGGATTCTTCGCCATGTTTCGAATGTGGGAATCATTCACAATTCCAGCCTGCGCAACGCAAATAAGCGCGTCCGCCCCGCGGATAGTCTCGTCGAATGATTTGAATTTTTGCGACTTGGTGATGCGCGCCAGTTCGCGCTTTGCGTCGTTTAAATCCCCCCGTTCCTCGGCAACCACCCCTTTCGAATCGACGGTCCGTATCTTCTGAACGCCGAAGTCGGCCAGCAGTTTAGAAATCGCCGTTCCGGCGGCGCCGGCGCCCAGGACGACGATCTTCGCCTGGGAAATGCGCTTTCGAACCACCTTAAACGCATTCAAGAGTCCGGCGAGGACGACGATTGCGGTGCCGTGCTGGTCGTCATGGAAAACGGGAATATTCAAAACTTCCTTCAAACGCCGTTCGACCTCGAAACAATGCGGAGCTGAAATATCTTCGAGGTTAATGCCGCCGAAGGCAGGAGCGATATTTTGCACGGTCGCCACGATCTCTTCGACATCCTGCGTATTCAACACGATGGGATACGCGTCTATCCCCGCAAATGCCTTGAAGATCGCGCACTTCCCTTCCATCACCGGCAGGGCGGCGTAGGGCCCGATATTGCCGAGCCCCAAAACGGCGGAGCCGTCGGAAACGACGGCCACCGAATTTTTCTTTATCGTATACTCGCGCGCTTTTTCGGGATGGCTTCCTAAATAGGCGGCGACTTCGCCCACGCCGGGCGTGTACCACACGGAAAGGTCTGTTTTGTCGCGCAACTTCGCGCGGGACGTCACTTCAAGTTTTCCGTTCAGCCGGCGGTGCTCCTTAAGCGGGTCTTTTTTTGCCATGAAATATCCCTCTATCTTACCAAAAGAGGCTATTTCTTCACGCGATAGTGGAGTTGGACGGTATCCGCGTTCAATTTCTTGAAGTCCACGAGCTCCAGTTCGAACTCAAAATCTTCTTCGCGGAATACCGGGATTCCCCTCCCGAAAAGAAGCGGTTCCACGTCAAAATATATTTCATCGATAAGGCCTTCTTTCGCAAACGCGCTGTTTAAGAAACCTCCGCCGATAAGAAAAGCGGTCTCGAATCCCCGCTTCTCCAAGAGCGCAAGGATTTCGCGCGGCGCGGCATTCGTAAAAAGCGCCTTGTCTCCCCACGCGTTTTCGACATTCTCTTTCGTCACGACGACATTGAGCGCATCCGGATACGGGAAAAGATTGTACTTAACCACCTCCCTAAACGTCGCGCTTCCCATGACGCAATTCCCTGCCGCCTTGCTTCCGTCATGAAATCCCTGCAAATCCTCCCAGGACGTCCATTCGGAATTACCGTCGGGCTTTGCGATCAACCCATTAGGGGTAACGCCCATATAGAGAATTGTTTTCATAAGGTTATAAAGATTTTTTTATCAATTCGCGGGAATGAAAGCTTATGAAATTTTCCGGCACATCTTCCTTACTCACCCACTTCCATTCGGAAAACTTTTCAGGCTCCAAAAGTTGCGCTTCTTGGTTTGTCGCGCCTTTGAAAAGATACAATGTATCACCTTCTTTGGCTCCTGGTGCTTTTCCTAACAATTCTGTTATCTCAAAGTCTGTAATCCCTACCTCTTCAGCAACCTCCCGTCGAAGCGCTTGTTCAAGCGTTTCCCCGTCATCGCAACGGCCACCAGGAACCGTCCAAACTGAAACTGTTTTCCATTTGTCGGGGGTGTAATGGCGCAACCCGATAAGAACCCTCCCTTCGCGCACAAGCACCACGCCTGGACACATTTTTGAGTTTCCAATTTCTTTAAGCTCATTCATGCGGGGGCACTAGGAGTTGAACCCAGATTAGCGGTTTTGGAGACCGCCGTCCTACCATTGAACGATACCCCCTAAAACAATCCTTATTAAAGCATACGCGCTCCGGCTTTCAAAAAGCAAAAACCGCCGGGAGGCGGTTTTGGGATTCCAATCTTATTTGCTTCCGGTGAGCTTCGCTTCCTTGTGGACCGTGTGCTTGTTGCAGGTCGGGCAATATTTTTTAAACTCGAGCTTGCGTTCAAGCGTTTTCTTTCGGCGGGTATAGAAATTAAAGCTCTTGCACGTCGTGCAGCGGAGCCGGCGAAGATTTTCAGTGAATTTTCCCTGAGCCATAGCGATTTCGTACAACGTTGAGACTACACGAGAGGCGGAAAAAAGTAAATCCCTCGGCCGTTCTAGCGGGAAAAGCGGGCAAAAATACCCGACGGAAGGACGCGCTCTCCTCCCTTTTCGGGAATGAGAAGTTCGCCGAATTCAATGTCCGCGGAAGGGAAAGTTTCCCGCATAAGCTCCGCGAAAGAATACGCGGAATACCCCGCCGCATAGCCGTTCAGGACGAGGAAGCTCCCGGGAGCCTCCGAAAGCAGGTCGCGGACGGTTTGCATAAGTTCCCGCATCCCTTCTTCTATTTTCCAGACCTCCCCTTTCGCTCCGCGCCCGAAAGCCGGCGGATCGAGGATAATGCCGTCGTATTTCGCTCCGCGCCGCACCTCCCGCCGGGAAAACTTTGCCGCGTCGTCGGGAATATACCGCAAGAATCCTTCGGGAACACTGGAAAGCTCCGCATTTTCCTTTGCCCATGAAAGCGACTGCTTTGAGGAATCCACGTGCGTGACGATTCCTCCCGCCTGCGCGGCGACAAGGGAAGCGATGCCGGTATAGCCGAAAAGGTTCAGCACCTTGGGCGCGCTGAGCGCCTTCGTCCGCTCCTCGATCCAGCGCCAATTCGGCTCCTGTTCGGGAAAAACGCCGGTATGTTTGAAATTGGTAAGCCGTACGGAAAATTTCGCCTCCCCCCAGGAGAGCGTCCATGTTTCAGGGATGCTTTTCGCTTTTTTCCACGTTCCCTTCTCCTCTTCCCGGCGGAACAAGGCGTCCGCCTTTTCCCACGCGGCGGGGGTTTTCTTTCCCCACACCGCCTGGGTTTCGGGACGGGCGATGATTACGTTCCCATACCGCTCAAGCTTCGCATGGTCGCCCGAATCGAGGAGCTCGTATTCCTTCCACGCCGACACGCGCACATCATTCCGTTCCATGGATTTATGATAACGCTTTCGGGTATTGCCTCGACCACTCGTAAAGAACGCTGGCTGCCGAAGCGGCGACGTTCAATGATTCGGCACGTCCATGCATGGGAATGGAAAGCGTTTCGTCTGCAACGCTGAGCGCGCCTTTCGAGACGCCGCTCCCTTCGTTTCCGAAGACGAATACGGTTGACGGAGGGAACTCTTCGGTTCCCAGCTTCTTCTTGCCGTTCATGAGAAGCGCATAAGAGGAAAAGCCTTTTTTCTTGAGTTCCTTGAGGGCGGAAACGGAACTTTTCACGGAAACCAGGGGGATGCGGAAAGCCATCCCCGCCGACGCTTTCACGGCAGCTCCCGTCAGCGATACCTGCTTCGATTCTGGAAAGATCACGGCCGCCGCGCCGAATGCCGCTGCGGTGCGGACGATGGCGCCGAAATTATGCGGGTCGGTGAGGCCATCCAGGAAAACGATGCCGGCTTCGCTGCCGGTTTTCCTCGATGCAATGAAAATCTCAAAAGGGGTGATGAGCGCGCTCGGATCGATTACGCCGATTGCGCCCTGGTGTCCCGCGTCCCGCGAAACGCTCTTCTCGTCTTTTGCCGTGAGCGGCGAAACCGGGACGCTCTGATCCATGAGGGCCTTCTCAAGCGCTCCCCCGCGATGGGAATCGGAAAGAAAAGCTTTTTTAAGCGCCTGAGGCGCATGGCGTGCCGCTTCGGAAAGGGCGTGCTTTCCGTATATGTAGATCTTTTCTGCTTTCATTAACCTTCTTATACCAAACCCCCATCTTTGTGGCAAAAAATAAAGAGGGCTTGGACCCTCCTTATTTTATAGATTCTTTTGAAAAGCTTCGAGCTTTTCCTTGTCGGCGATATCGATAAATTTTACCAACACAATCCTTTTGAGATTGTCTTTCGTGTCTAATTCTTGATAGAAAAGTACCAATACATCATCTTCCGCAAGGCCAAGTTCATCTCTCATTTTTTTAGGGATGACTATGCTTCCCCGCGAATCAAGTTTAAGCACATCGAAAAATTTATACGATTTTTCTGGATTCTCTCCGCTCATGGGACCTCCTGTTTGTTTATTAAAGAATTTTGAGCCAATGGCCGGATTTGAACCGGCGACCTACTCCTTCATGTACACCTCTCCTTTTACGCGATGCTGTATTCGAGAGGATTAGACTGTATCTTAAGCATATCCATAAGGACTTAGCTCCCCTTGTCAGTCGTTCGAGCGCATTACGCGCTACGGTCTGAACCACGCATGCAGGCCTTTAACCGTTATTCGGGCCTCACTAAAACGTTTCCGAAATAGCGGGCAATTTTACCATGGAGTTGCTCTACCAACTGAGCTACATTGGCGTTGAAGTTTTTAATCCAAATGCTTCAAGCTCCTTAATAAGAGCAGTCCTTAGTTTCTTATTGCAAAAATAAACTGTCAATACTCCGTATTTTAATTTCTTTCTATACGATCCCTCGCCACGGGATGGCGTAATGAGCGTTTTATAAAACTGATCCTTGCTGACTCCCAACTTTTTTACCCAGAACGCCTGAGCTACTATTGGAGATATATCACTAAAGATTTGCAATCCGAAACTGAGTTTCTCCTTTTTTACGCCATATGCCTGTCCGAGAAAATCGATAAAAACCTTAATTAAATCTGGGTCTGAATTTCCTAATCGTATTGACCCTTTATCAGCCTTGGTTCCTTCGCCCCAATACAAACCCAAGCCCATCCCAAAAAGAATGCCCTCTTCTAAAGTTTGCGGCTTCGTTATCACGAAGGGATCTCCTTCAGGATTTCGTTTTACGTAGGTCGCTTCACTGTGAGTACGCCGGGGAATGCGATATTTTTGCATCCAATATGCAATGGTATGCAATGAGCACCCTAATTCATGGGAAATCTCCTGGAGTGATTTCTTTTTTTGGATATACCGATCTACAAGAATGCGTTTTTCTATCACGGCAGTAGAGTAGCATATAAGAGAGCTATATACTAGTAAGGAGAAGCTCCTATGTTCTATAATAAAGATATGGCGAAAAAAGGGAACCTGCGGGAAATACTGCTTACGCTTCTTTCCTACATTTTCACGACGCGCGTTGAAAAAAGGCCTCGAGTGCCTTTTTTGATAGACCGCATCGCAACGCGCGAGAAGGTCGTTGCGCTCACCTTCAATCTCGACCTTACGCCTAAAATGGAGCAGATGCTCCGCATGGGGCAGGTGAAACAGTGGTTTGACCCTTCGATTCTCGAGACGCTCATACGGCTCGAAGTGCCTGCGACATTTTTCCTCACCGGGCGATGGGCGGAGGCGCATCCGGCAATCACCCAAACAATTTCCGATCATGCATTTTTTGAAATCGGCAACCACGGCTATACGCATGCGGGGTTTTCCCCCCTTTCACGGACCCTCGAATCCGAACCCAAAGCAGGCGTTGAGACGCTCAAGGAGGCTGAAAGAATCCTTTCAAAATACCCCGCCTACCGCAAACTGTTCCGTTTTCCTCGGCACGAGGAAAACCCCGACCAGGGGGAAGCGATTCGAAAATATGGCTATGCGCTCGTAGGGGGGCGCCTTGCGGATCTTGATACGCGTATTAAAGAGCCTCTGCATCTCGCCTTTTCGGTCGTGAAAGCCGTAAAACCGGGAGACGTAATCGTCCTTCACGCGGACGGCGGAGATCACGCTCCGGCGACGGGTCGGGCGTTGCCGAACATCATCGAACGCCTGAGGAGGAAGGGATACCGGCTCGCACGGGTCTCAGAACTCTTAGGGGTTGGTTAAAACGGCGCAGAGCCGGTTTTTTTACGGCCCAAAAGAAACGGGCACGAGCAGCTCATCGTCATTCTCGGGAAGCCCTGAAGGATTGTCCTTGATAAGCGCGATATATCCCTTGGTGGCGGTGCCGGGATTGAAAGAAACGACGGCGGTAAAAGGCACGTAGTTTTCCGTCATCCATTCCTCCTGCGCTTCGGCGATTCCTCCGCCCAAGACGCGTCCGTTTTCATCGCGGATTTCAACCGGAAAAGAGGCTTCAAAAAACCAGTATCCCCTCGCCTCGCCTTTCACGGTTACCGGCGAAGCGATGCGGGAACCATTCGCGACATTTTGGACGCGTACAAGGTTCGGCTTTTCCGCATAGACGGGAACGGACGTCGGATTCCCCGTGCTCGTCGCCACAGGCTCGCCCGTGATGGGCGCCGCGGAACGGTTGGTAAACGCCAAAATGCCGAGAAGAACGAGGATGACTGCGGCAAGAAGTCCGATAATGAGATTTTTGTTCATAGTCGCTATATATAACGTATGGTAAGGGAAAGTGTGAGCCAGCGGAGGGATTTGAACCCACGACCTACTGTTTACAAAACAGTTGCTCTACCACTGAGCTACGCTGGCGAAGGGCCGCGCTTATTTTTTCTTTTTGCGGAGGAACGCAGGGATTTCCCAGGGCTCCTGGCTGTCGAAGGGAAGCTTCTTGTCGTCCTCCTCTTCTTCCTCGGAATCTTCAGGCTCTACCTTCTTCTTCGTTTCAATGCGAGGCTTTTCCGCTTCGCCGCCGTACCGGATTGCCGGCATATGGCTTTTTTCTTCGTCAAAGAAAAGAGTTGGGGCGTTTAAAATACGGGTGCCGCCGCCCATCACGGATGTGAAACCGGTGGCGATGACGGTCACTTTGATATTCTTGTCCTTCAAGGATCGGTCGTGATATGCGCCGAAGATTATCTTTGCATTCGGGTCGAGATTCGCCGTGACGGCTTTCGCCACCTCGTCGATTTCCGACATTTTCATATCCTTTCCGCCCGCAATCGAGAAAAGCACGCCTTTCGCGCCGTCGATGGAAATCTCAAGGAGCGGCGAATGGATGGCCTGCTCGATGGCCTTTTGGGCGCGCTCGGGACCGGAACCGAAACCGATGCCGATCAAGGTCGTGCCCGCGTCCTTCATGATGGTTTTAATGTCCGCGAAGTCGACATTGATGATACCGGGGGTATTTACCAAATCGGTGATGGCGAAAACTCCCTGGCGGAGTATCTCGTCGATATAGCCGAAGGCCTTGAGGAGGGGCGTGTCCTTATCAATGATGGAAAATATCTTGTCGTTCGGGACGATGATGAGCGAATCGACTTTCTCTTTCAGATGATTCAAGCCGTCCTGGGCGATGTGCCCCCGCTGGGAGCCTTCAAACGTGAAAGGACGGGTCACCATCGCGATGGTAAGAATTCCCTTCTCCTTCGCGATATCTGCGACGACGGAAGCGCCGAACGTTCCCGTTCCGCCTCCCATACCCGCCGTAATGAAGACTACGTCCGCTCCTTCCAAAATCTCGCCGATCTCCGAACGGTTTTCCTCGGCTGCCTGCTTTCCGACTTCAGGATTCATGCCCGCACCGAGTCCCCGCGTAAGCGCGCGGCCGATGTACACCTTCTTATGCGCCGACGTGCGGTCGAGATCCTGCGCGTCGGTGTTCACCGCAACGTATTCAACGCCGCGCATGCGGTCGCCTTCCATCATGCGGCTCACGATGTTTCCGCCCGCGCCGCCCACGCCGACAACGACGATGCGCGCAATCGGGTTTTTCAATACCAAGGTCTTATGGCCGCCGAGACGCATGCTCGGGATGGCTCTTTTGGCGGTTCTTTTTTTTGCTTTTGCCATAGGTTTTACGGGAGGAGATTTTTGATGAAATCCTTGACTGATTCGCCGATGCCCCGCGGGCCGGTTCCCTGCACCCGTCCCCATAAAACAAGGCCGAGGGCGACCGAGAACTGTGGATCTTCAAGATACTCCCGATGAGTGGGGTTCACAATATCAAATTCCTGGGCCTGTGAAAAGCCGAGCTGGACATAGGATTTAAGGGCTTTTTGGACCAGGTCGGTAAGCCCGGGAAGCTTCGAGCCTCCCCCGGTCACCACCGCCCCGGAGGGGAAACGCGGGTTCTTGCCGAGAACCTTCAGCTCGCCATTCACCAAATCCATGATCTCGTGCAGCCGCGCTTCGATGATTTCCGAAACAAACCGCTTCGAAACCTGCGTGTGGTTCGAAGGCTCGAATTCCGAAAGTAAGACCGGCTCCTTGCGCGGGACGTTCTCCGCAAGGGCGTTCCCTACCCCGCATTTCAGTTTTTCCGCCGCTTCCGCGCTGATCTGAAGGCCGACGGCGAGATCGTTCGTGATATGCTGTGCGCCGACCGGCACCGATTTGGCGTATGAAAGCTTCCCTTCCTCGTAGACGACAAAGGAGGTCGTTTGAAAACCGAAGTCGAGCAGGATAACGCCAAGATCCCGTTGGGATTTCGTAAGTATTGAGCGGGCTGCGGCGATGGGATTAAAAATGCAGCCGTTCACTTTCATGCCGACGCGTTCGAGCGTCTTTCCCAAAATCGATATCTGCGGAGTGAATGCCTCGATGATCAAGGTCGACGCCTCAAGGCGGTTCCCCGTCATGCCGAGCGGATCGTGCATATTCCCGACATCGTCCACGTAGTACTCGCGGACGATGTTGTGGAGCATCATGTAATTCGGCTGCTGTTTCACCGCCTGGGCGAGCTGGATAGCCTTGTCGATATCGTCCTGCTGGATTTCGCGGTCGGCGCGTGCGACGGCCGTGAGGCCGCGCGAGATGCGCGTGCGGATGTTCCCCGAGTTCGCGTTCACAAAGACGTTCGAGGTGGCCGCCTTGGAAACCTTCTGCAAATCAAGTACGAGTTCGCGGAGCGTGTGGGCTGCCTCGTCGAGATCGACAAGTACGCCTTTTTGGAACCCCGATGAAGGCTGTTTTACTACCGAAAGAACGGAAAGCTCTCCGTTCTTTTTCTCTTCGGCGACGATGCACTTGATATTTTGGGTGCCGATATCAAGCCCCGTAATAAGCCGTCCCATTGCGGTATGTGATTATTTCCATGCGTCCTCTTTCATTAAGCGCTTTTGAAGTTTCCGTTCGAGCGCTTCCATTTCAATTCTATCAGATTGTCGCGAATGGGTGTAGCCGACAAGATGCAATATGGCGTGCGCGAGGTACCGCGCAAGCGGTTCGCGCTTCGTCTTCAGGATGTGATCGATACCCATGAAGATCTCACCGCGGTACCTCATGCCCCGCGGAACCTCGGGATGCGGAAAATCGGGTCGGGCGGGAAATGAAAAGACCGTAGCGGGCCCTTTCTTTTTCTTGTGGACGAGATTCATCTTCGCAATCGACGCATTCGTGATGCAATAGAGCGTAAAAAAACTTTTTGAATCGCGCAGTGAGGAAAAAACGATGCGTGCCGCTTCGCGGATGGCGTCTTCGTGCTTTGCGAAGCGCGCGTTCTCAAAAAAAATCTCGCATCGCGGCGAGTTTTTTTTAACGGGCATACGTTACGCCGCGAGCAAGCCCTTCGCGATTTCTGCGACCCGCTTGCCGTCCGCGCGGCCCTGCAGCGCCTTGCCTGCCGCTTTCATGACGGCGCCGAAATCCCTCTGGCTTTGCGCGCCGGTTTCCGCAATAGCGGCTTTCACGGCCGCGAGAATATCCGCTTCGGAAAGCTCCGGCGGGAGATATGCTGTCAATACCGCTATCTCCTTGCCTTCTTTTTCCGCAAGGTCGTCGCGCTTCCCTTCGATAAAAAGCGCCTGGGCTTCCTTGCGTCGCTTCACCTCGCTCCGCAAGACCGCCTCAAGGTCCGCCTCGGTCGCTTCGGGTTTTCCCGCCGTGCGGAGTTCAGTTCCTTTTTTTTCAAACGCCGCTATCGCCATGCGCAAAACGCCGACCCGAAGGTCGTCCTTTTGTTTCATGGCCTCAACGAGGTCCTTATGAACGGCGTTTCGCAGGTTCTCCGCCATACTTCCGCTCCTTCTCGATTTCCGCGTGTTTCGAAACCCGGTAGAGGGTCGAATTGCGCCGCTTCGTGCGGTTTTGCGTGCGGGCGCGATACCGGCGCTTGCGCGTCTCTTTCATGACGCCGCTGCGCTTCACGCGCTTGTTGAAGCTGAAGAGGAACGAACCGGTCGTTTCTCCTTCTTTTTTTCGTACTTCTATCATTGGTGTGATTGGGTGATAAGGGTATACGTTTCGGCGATATCGGAGGGCGCGGGCGCGGAAACGATGCTGTGAATCGATTTCCCGCCGTCCCCGCTATATCGCGGGATAACATGGATGTGGAGGTGCGGGACCGCCTGTCCCGCCGCTTCACCGTGGTTTATTCCTATCGTAAAACCGGCCGGATGTAAAGCGCGTTCGAGTTTTTTCACCGTTTCCCGCACGGCAAGTATGGCTCCCGAAAGGCTTTCGTCGTCCGCGTCAACGACGTTCCCGCTATGCGCCCGGGGAATCACGACCGCGTGTCCTTTGGCGACGGGATGGATGTCGAGAAACGCAATCGCTCCCGGATTCTCGAAAATAACGTGCGCGGGAATATCCTTTCGCGCGATTTTGCAGAAAAGGCAGTCCTGCATATTACGACTTCAGGCGGCGCTTCACCTCTTCAGAGAGGTTCTGGGTGGTGATCGTTTCCTGCGCTCCGCTCGCGAGATTTCTTACGATGACCGTATCCTCGAAAGCTTCTTTTTGCCCGACGATAAGAACGAACGGCGCTTTCGATTTCTCCGCGCCCTTCAATTGGGCCTTGAACGATTGCTTGCCGAGCGCTTCCTCGACGATAATCCCGCTCCCCCGCAGGATGTTCATGAGGCGCACGCTTACTTTCTTCGCTTTGTCTCCCACGACGATGAAAAACACTTTCGCTTTCTGTCGGGTATGGAGATTGATGCCCTCCTCGCGGAGGAAGCGGATAAGTTCCTCGGGAATCATGGTAAGCCCCACGCCCGGAATCTGCCGTGAAAGTGTCGCTTCCGCCAAGTGGTCATAGCGTCCGCCGCGGAACAGGCACGCCTCTCCCCCGCGCTGGCTCTTCGCGCGAATCTCGAAAACGACGCGGTTCCAGCGTTCAAGCGGGAGCAGGAAGCGGGGATCCGGCTCGTAGGGAATTTCGTTGTCTTCCAAAAGTTCCAACAAGGACTTCAAATGGTTGTTGCAGTTCTGACAAAGGCAATCGAGCACGGTCGGCGCCTCTTCAGCCGCCTCTTCAAGGCCGGGCGCGGAAAAAAGCGCCTCGGGATTTTTTTCCACCAGCTTCCATTGCGTTGCCTTAAGCGAACTCTTCTTCGCCGCGAGGAAACGCTTCAATTTTTCGCGGTAGGCGGCGCGGCAGACGCGGCACCCGTTCGCATTTACGCGTATCACGGCGTCCTTCACCTTCACCGCCTTCAACATGTCCATCGCCGCGGAAATCACCTGGATGTCGTAAAACGGCTCGCTGTCCCCCAAAACATGGAATCCGGTCTCATGAAAGGACACATATCCCAGCGGATGCTTGCGGGCCACCTGCATGAAGTGGCACGTCTTCAAAGGCGACGAAAAATGTCCCAAATGATGCTCCGCATAAGCGCGGAGGAACGGCACGATAGCTTCCGGACGCACGATCTGTCCGCCCTTCCCCACGGGAAAGCCGACGTCGTCTATCTTCTTTCCGTATTCGCTTTCGTAAAAGCCGAAAAGTTTTTTCTGCTCAAGAAGCGAGGTTTCCATAAAATGGAATGCATGGATCTCCGCCACGGAAAAAAAGGCATGCACGATCTCGCGCCACAACGCCCCCTCTTTCGGCAGGAGGTCGGCCAGCGGAACGGACGCGTCTTTCTTTTCGGCAGGTTTGCGGTCGGACCGTTTGGCTTTCGGAGCGCCCTTAGTGGATTTGGTAGGCATCGTTATTCGTATTTGGGCGCGGCAAGCACTTCAATGGAAGGCCACAGCTTCAATTTCACCAAGCCGACGATATTCCCGCGCGTGAGCGGCTTGTCCCAGCTGCGCGAATCGAAGCTGAAATTGCGATTGTCGCCCATTACGAAATACTCCCCTTCTAGAAGGGTATGGTCGAAAGCGCCGTTCGTCGTACGGTCGCCCAGATACGGTTCTGAGAGTTCTTCGGTCTTCCCTTCGCGGGTTGTCACCGTCACGGTTCCCCCTTCAATCGAGACGTGCTCGCCGGGAAGGGCAATGATGCGCTTGATGTAATACGATTTATTGTCGCCGGGATAGCGGAAAACGATGACCTCTCCCCGCTCGGGCTCGCGAAAGCGGTAGGTCAATTCGTCAATGAGCAAATAGTTCCCGTTATAAAACGAAGGCTCCATGGAAGCGCCCGAAACGACAAAGGGCTGCACCACGAACATGCGCACCAAAACGACGGCGACGACCGCGATAACGACGGTTTCAACCACTTCGAAGAATGACCAAAAGAATTTTTTCATCCAAATTTATGCAGGAAAGCGCGCGGGCGTTCGGGTGTGTGAAGCGTGCCTATATGCGATAATTGTGATAATTCTAAAGAATATGAATTCTGAATTCAACCCTGGCGCTTCCCCCTCGGATACGGGTGCAAGAACGTTTAATCCGCGCGCCCTCCGCATCATCGCCGGATTGGGAAATCCCGGCGAGGAATACGCGGAAACCTACCATAACGCGGGCGCCCTGTTCGTCGAAGCGCTCCGCGCCCATGCGGTTCCGGAAGCGGGATGGAAAAAATATACAAACGGCGGTTTCACGTATGCCCGCATGGGCGAAACGGCGCTCGTTATCCCCGCCATGTACATGAATGAATCGGGAACGGCGCTTGCGGCGGCGGCAACGTTCTTCGGCGCATCCCCCGAAGAGATTCTTATCGTCCACGACGAGAACGATATCGACTTGGGCGAGTGGAAACTCAGCTTCGGACGCGGGCATGCGGGCCACAACGGCGTGAAATCCGTGGCATCTGCGCTCGGCACGAATGATTTTTGGCGGCTGCGCATCGGCGTCCAGATCGGAAAAGACATGCGGATGAAAGCGGGAGATTTCGTGCTCCAGCCCCTTTCAAAGGAAAAGCGCGGCCTCTTGGACCGCGCCTTTGCCGAGATTATCGAGCGTTATTTTGCCTGAAACTCGGCAACATCAACCGAGAAAAAAACCGAAAAACCGACACTGCGGTCTTCAAGTTCCCGTATCGAAAGGAGCGGAACTTCGACCGACGAAATGCCTTTGCGCAATGCAAGGGCGTTTTTGAACGCGAGCGTCGCGCTGTTTTCCGGGGCGCGGGCGGTCATGGCGATGGGCGCGCCGAACGAGGTAATTGAAAGCCGGTCTATCGTGACATTCGAAAGCTTCGCGATACGGTCAAGCTCCGACAAAAGCACCGCCCACTCGTCTATCTTCCGGGGTTCGACTGAAAGCTGGGCCACAAGGCCGTTGAATTCCGCAGCTTTTGCCTTCAATTCCGCAAGCTCCTTCGCGTTCGCCTGCGTCTTCGAATTTGCCAACTGTTCTTCAAGACGGGCAAGCTGGTCGCCAAGGAAGGAATACGCGATAAGGAACGCGGCGAGGAAAAACACGCCGATCAGTACGGCAAGCCGGCGCCAGAAATAGAGGAAACGCATCGCATGCTCCTCGAAAAAAATATCGCTTGCGGAGCTGGCGTTGAGGTTAATGCCGTCCGTCTCGGGATCGGCAAAATCCCGTAGCGCGGCGCCGAGCGGCACATACCAGCTGGGGGGAAGCCCTGCGGATGGAATGGTGAGCGGCTGGGCGGGCACCCCGTTCTGCGTCTGGATGGCATCGATAATCTCGGCTTCAAAAAGCGGAGTGGCGACGTAGGTCTTCGCAAGCCGCTCCTTGAAACGGCTCATCACGAAATTCGAAACCTTTTGGGTCTCGGTGACAATGGTGGAAATAAAAAGGTCGCGCTGGATTGCCGTACCGGCGCCCTGGATGGAGCTCCACGAACGAAAATAATTGAAATGCAGAGTTCCGTTCTTCACGATGAAAAAGTCGACGCCGTCCCCCGAAACGCGAAGCACGAGCGTGGGATGGTCTTCGGAGGTTACCGCCGCCTTCATGAGCCGGGTCACCGACAGGGCGGGAAATTCGAACGCGATGGCGAAGAATCCGGCCTCGCGGAGCGCGTCGCGGAACTCGTCAACAACACGGCGTTCGATGAATGCGCCGAGCAAATCGTATTTGTCGGGCGTTTCGCCGATGACTTCCGCGCTCATATACGCGTCGTTTTTCGCAACCGGAGAAAGCATCTGAAGATTCAGCGACATGGACTCCTCAAGCTTCTCACGGTCGATGTTCGGCACGGAAAAGGCCTGGGTGTAGACGTCCGCCGCAGGCAGTGAAACGACGACTTGCAGGGGCTTCTTCTTATGGTCCGTATCGGCAAGCGCGTGCAGTTTTTTCGCCGCGTCGATGAATTCGTTCCGCTTTTGGATGCGTCCCTCTTTCACCACGCCGTCGGGGAACTTTACCGCAAAGGTCTTTGGCGGTTTTCCCTGGAGCACATATTCCAATCCCCCGTTCTCCACGGCAATGCCGGCAACGACCGGGCGCGAACTCAGCGTATCGAGGAATGCGACAAAAAAATTCTTATGCTTCGGCTCGTTCATGGGCACTATGGTTCTATTTTACACTACTCGACGGCGACTTCCTTCACCGACTCGAGCTCCGTCTGTCCGGTTACCGCGTCGACATAGATGCGCGCGACGTATTTTTTCTGCCGGCTCACCGCCGTACCGAGGCTCGTCACGACATAGAGGTATTTCGTCCCGGAATCCGACCGCGTCACGGTAACGAGCGCGTTGTCGGTGTTCTCCGTCGAAACGGAAACCGAATAGGTCGCCTCGCCGCCGTTCGAAAGGAACTCCTTATTCTGGGTGATCTTTACCATGGCATCGCGCACGCCCGATTCGGCCGCCGCCCCGGCGCGTATCGAAAGCCGTTCGCCATACCCCGAGTTCGAAAGAAAATAGGTAACGAACGCCCCCGCGATGGCGACTTCAACGATGATGCCCCCGATAAGGAGGACGAACGGAAGGGTGAGTTGCCCGTCCCGCCGGCGAAGGAGCTGAAGAAAACCGTTTCGTGAAGCGGACGAAGCGCGCATAGGCATTTTTCTTCATGATAGCACAAAAAAACGCCCGTTCGGGCGTTTATTAGACTTTGGTTATTTCCACCATCGCATACGTTTGGCGATGGCCCTTGAGTTTGCGGTAACGGGTCTTCGAGTGGTAGCGGAAAACAATTTTCTTTTTCCCGCGGACCTCCTTCACGAGCTTGCCCTCAACGGCGCCCTTCACGGTCGGCGAACCGATATCGAGTTTCTCGCCGTCGGCGCGGAGCAATACCTCTTCGAAAGAGATCTTTCCGCCTTCCGGCATCCCGGGAATCCGCTCAACCTGAAGCACGTCCCCTTTCTTCACGACGTACTGTTTCCCGCCTGTTTTGATGACTGCGAACATGCCTCACATCATACGGATGAAGTGCTAAAAAATCAACCCCCGCAGAGTGCGGGGGTTGAAAGACCGATCGGCAAAGCCGAAGAGTTACTCCGTATGTTCGCGGAGTTTCCCGACCAAATGCGCCGCGTAATCCTTCCCGCCGAGGCCGAACGCAATGCCGCCGGCAAGGGCGATCATGGCGACGAAACCGGTGACGAGAGAATTGATGATCGCGACTGCGATGCCGAGCTGGGAAAGAGCCGTCAAAAATCCGAAGATGACGACAGCCCACCAGGTGATCGTCCCGAGGAACTTTGCCGCGTGCAAGTTCGCACCCTTTACCGACGCGCGCACGAGGCGGCGAAGGAAATTCGCGATGACGAACGCTGCGAGCAAGATGAGGATGGCAACCACGATGTTCGGTACGTAGAGGAGCGTGTCGCGGAGGAACGACGAAAGGGAGTAAAAGCCCAAAATGTCGGACGCCGCGAGCAAGAACACTACGACGAAGAACCAGTACACCAAACGGCCGAAGAAACGACCGCTGTTCAAGGTGAGTCCCGCACGGTTGAAATACTCATTGAGTCCCAAGCTCGCGAGGGCCTTGTCGAGGCGGATAAAAGCAACAATCCGCTCAACCAAGGTCGCAAGGCCTGCCGCAACGATGAGGCCGACGATGAGAACGATGATGGCGCCGAGAATGTTGCCCAAAACAGCCACAAAACCCATCCACAAGCTCTGCAAGGAACCGATCACTACCGCTGTCCAGTTTTGAATAATCATTGGAAGTGTCTCTAATATGACGTTTGCCGACCTTTAGATGCATTTATTATATCAAATCGGCAGCGCCTCAGGGCGTTTTTTCCGCTTCCTGTGCGGATTTCCGCGAAGGTTCCCGGAGGTTCCCTATCTCGCCCTGCGGTGCAGAATTTCGAGGTCGTTCCGCTTCAAATCGGCGATGACGGGCATCTCGGGGTCTATGGCGATGGTCTTTCCCAGATATTGGCCGGAGGTGAAATGGGGCAGGAGAACGTAATCGGCGCCTTTTTCGTACAAGGAAAGGGCTTCGCGTTCGGTATCGGCGCGGGCGATGAATTTCGGCCTCGGCTCGGGAAGTTTCTTGATGCGGGCGAGGAGCAGTTCGTTTTCCTCAGCCTTGGGGCTCGTCGAAATGACGAGCTTGGCTTCCGCGGCGCGGGCGGCGTCAAAGGTCTCGTCGTCGGACATGTCGCCGAAAAGGTATTCGATTCCCTCTTCGCGGAGGCGGTAGGTCACTTCGGGGTCGAAATCGACGACCAGCACGTCTTTCGGCGAAAGCGCCATCAAGATGCTCTGCCCGGTGCGATGCGCACCGACCAAGATGATCGGTTTCGGTTCGGCGGACGACGGCGAATGCGTCTCGCGCGTATGTTTCCGCTCGGCAAAGCGGAGTACGAAGGAAAGCGCATTCATGATCTTTTCCGCATGCGTCATGAAATATGAGGAAACGAGGATGGAAAGCGCGCCGACGACGCTCACGGTCGCAGCAAGCGTTTCATCGATGTGTCCGAGCTTTACGCCGAGCGCGACGAGAATAAGGCTGAATTCGGAAATCTGCGAGACTGCAAGGCCGGTCATGAAATTGGTGCGCTTGCGGTATCCCAAAGCGTAGAGGATGCCGAGGACGATAAGCGGTTTCACGATAAGCACGAACCCGAGGAGCGCCGCCATGGGGACCGAAAAGCCCGCGAAGTGCGAAATGCCTATCGAGGAACCGAGAAAAACGAAGAACCCGAGGATGAAAAAGTCCCGAAGCGGGCGCATTTTGGTCGCAATCTGGAAATGCTCGGACGAATTCGCAAGGGCGAAACCCGCAAGGAATCCCGCGATTTCTATCGAGAAGCCGACGCGGGAGACGAGTGCCGCCACCACAAAAAGCCACGCGAGAGAAAGGAGGAAGAGCAATTCCTGACTCCGGCCGATCTTCTCGAAAAGCCAGGGCACGGCACGCTTCCCCAGGAAAAACATGGCCGAGAAAAGCACGGCGCCCTTCAAAACGGTGACGCCGAAATTCATCCAGCCGAACGAAGCGCCGGCAGACCCCGACTGCACTCCCCCGAGCGCGAGCAGGGCGAAAATGGCGACGACGTCCTGGACGATAAGGAGCCCCAGCGCAAGCTTGCCGTAAAGGCTTTGGAGGTCGTTCAAGTCGGATAATAGCTTTACGACGATGATGGTCGAAGAAAATGTAAGCGCTGCGGCAAGATAGATCGCGGGAAGCATGGCGAAACCGAGTGCCCCGGCAATGAAAAATCCGGCGAAGAACGTGAGGACGATCTGGGCGAGGCCGAGCATCAGGGCAGGACCGCCCACGAGCCGCAGGGACGAATAATTGATTTCAAGTCCCACGAGGAACAAGAGGAACATGATCCCCAAGTCCGAAAAAAGCCTGAACGCGTCGCTTGAGACGAGATGAAAGCTCGTGAAGGCCGAAACGATGATGCCGGTCAAGAGATACGCGAGTATCACCGGCTGCTTCAAGAGCTTCACGACGACGCCCAAAACGCCCGCGAGAAGCACCACGACCGCCAATTCAAAAAGTTCCTGGGTCATTCCCTTATTTTAGCGCACCGATGCGCGCTTCTCTACGCGCAAAACGCCGGGCGGCGAATTTCCGGAGCTCCTCGACGGCGATGACCGCAAGCGAAACGAGCGTCACGAGCGCCCACTCGCGAGGCGTGAGCGGTCCGAGGTACAGGATTTTTTGCAAAAACGGCGTATAGACGGCGGCAACCTGGAGGCCGACGACGAGCGCAAGCGCGCCGAGCAAGTACCGGTTGGAAGCGATGTCCTTGGTGAGCGCCGATTCGTTTTCAGAGCGGCAATTCCATGCATTCATCCATTGGAAGATGGCAAGTACGGTAACGCCCATGGTGATGGCGAGGCCCCAGGAGATGCGGGAGTAATACGAAAAGACGAAAAGCGTCCCCGCCGCCATCGTGACGCCCATGAGAAGCGCGCGCACGAGCATGGGGGGATCGATGAGTGCGCGGCGGGTGGAACTGCGTTTCATGAGCAGATTTTTTTCTTTCGGTTCGAGCGCGAGCGCGACGGTGAGGAACCCGTCGGTCACGAAATTCAGCCAAATGATCTGGCTCGGCTCCAACGGAAGCGGGAATCCGGAAACCAAAGCGCCGACGATGACGAGCACTTCGCCGATGCTTGTTGAAACAAGGTACAGCACCACTTTCCGCACTGTCTCGTAGACATTCCTCCCCTCCTCGGCCGCTTCGGCGATGTTCCCGAAATCGTCGTCCAGCAAAACGATATCGGAGGCGTCCTTGGCGACATCGGTGCCGATGCGCCCTAACGCGACGCCGAGGTCCGCGGAGACGAGCGAGGGCGCGTCATTCACTCCGTCGCCCGTCATGGCGACGATCTCCCCGCGCCGGCGGTACGCTTCGATGATGCGCATCTTGTGCTCGGGCGTAACGCGCGCGAAAACGCTCGTTTCGCCGAGTACGGTGCGAAGCCCTTCGTCTGAAAGTTCTTCAATCTCGTGGCCGGTAAGGATGCGGTCGCCCGGTTTCCAAATGCCGGCGTCTTTCGCGATGGCTTCCGCGGTGAGCTTATGGTCGCCCGTAATCATCACGACGCGCATGCCGGCGGCGCGTACGCCTTCGACCGTTTCGCGCACTTCGGGGCGCAAGGCGTCGCGAATGCCGAAAAATCCGCCGAAGACGAGCGGGGGCGTTTCGCTGAAATCCTTGCCGGATGCCGCGCTCCACGCGAACGCCACGACGCGGAAACCTTCCCGCGCGAGCTTCTGCACTTCATGTTCAAGTTCCTTTTTCGCTTCAAACGAAAGCGGCTCTTCGGTGCCATTGCGGAATACCTTTTTTGCCATGTCGAGCACGGCCTCCGGCGCGCCCGTCACGGCAAAGAAATTTTTGCCGTCGGACTTTCGCACGACTACATGGATTTTTTTCTGGTAATCAAAGGGCACTTCAAAGACCTTCGGCGCTTCTTCGTCGATGGATTCCTGCGTGTACCCCGCTTTGCGGGCGAACACGCCCATTGCCGCCTCCGTCGGGTCGCCGGCGATGTCCCATTGCTTCGTCTCGGCATTGAACGACAGCCGCGCATTCGATGAATAGGCCGCGACTTTTGCCGCAAATGAAAGTTCGGGAAGCTCAGGTGCGTCTATTTCCGTATCCCCGAGGAAAATGCCGCCTTTCGGCTCATACCCGTTCCCGGAAACCGTGAAAACCTTCCCGTTCGCATAGAGTTTTTCCGCCACCATTTCGTTTTTCGTGATAGTGCCGGTCTTGTCGACCGCGATGACGCGGGTGTGTCCCAGGGCTTCGACGGCCTGCATGCGCTTCACGAGCACGTTCCGTTTCGACATGCGCGAAACGCCTGCGGCAAGGACCAAGGTGAGCGCGACCGGCAAGCCTTCGGGGATTACGGACACGGCAACGGCAACGACCGTGACGAACATCGTCGAGATGTCCTCGCCCCGATAAAGGCCGAGGGAGAAAATAAAAAGGCACGTAAGCGCGGATGCGAAGACGATGGCGCGGGAAAGCGATTTAACTCCTGCGACGAGAGGCATCGCCGTGTCGATGGCAACGATTTTTTGGGCGATTTTCCCGATTTCGGTTGCGATACCCGTCGCGACGACGACCGCCGTTCCCGTGCCGCCTACCACATACGTGCCCTTAAAAACCATGTTGCGCTCATCCTGTATCTGCGCTTTTTCGGATTTTATCTCTTCGTCCGTTTTCATGACCGGTTCGGACTCTCCGGTAAGGCTCGCTTCGTTCACGCGCAAATTCGCCGCGGCAATGATGCGCGCGTCGGCGGCGATGCGCTCCCCTTCGCGGAGCGCGACGATGTCGCCCGGCACAAGCTCGCGGTCGGAAATCACGATATCCCTGCCGTCGCGCGTAACAATCGCCTTCCCTTCGGAAAGCGTGCGGAGCGAAAGAAGGGCGGATTCCGCCTTTCCCTCCTGGATGGTGCCCACGACGGCGTTTATGAAAAGCACGGCAAGAATGACGTACGCATCCACGGTCTCGCCAATCGCAAAAACAACGCCGGCGGCGCCGAGAAGGATATAGATAAGCGGACTTTCAAACTGGCGGATGAAAACCTCAAAGAGGTTTTCCGTTTTCCCTTCCGGAAGCGCATTCGGTCCCGTTTCCTTTTGCCGCTTCGCTACCTCGTCGGGAGAAAGCCCTTTCTCGGATGTTTCAAGCTCGCGGAGGACGTCCGCGGCGGTAAGTGCGTGCCAGAGAGCCATTTATATAAGTCTAACCGATTATGCCGATTTCTTCTGCCTGAAACGGTGGATGGTCTGGACCGAAAGGAGGAGGATGACGATCCACAAGATGCCGAAAGCGCCCAATAGGAACCAATTGTTCGTGACGAACGCTTCCCCGGCGTAGACCAGGGCGAGCGCAACGGGAAGTTCGCTTAAAAACGTGAGCCCCATGTATTTCCAAAAATCGTATTTCAAGATGCCGAACACGTAGCCGAGTTCGGAAGGTGAAACGAGCCGGAATAAAAAGAGAAGCCGGATATCGATCTCGGTCGAAACGAACTGAATCCATTCATCGAGTTTTTTCGCTGGCGCGAGTTTCCGCACGACGGGATGCCCCAAGTACAGCCCCACGGCATACACCACCGCGTTGCCGACAATCCATCCGGCAAGCAAGAGACCTAAGGTCGCGAGCGGGCGCCAGAGAAAGACGGCAAGCGGCACCAAGGGGGCCGAGGTAAAAGGGCCGAGCATCACGCTTCCGGCGGCAAGGAGCGCAAAAAGAATGGGGCCGAGAATCGGGTGCTCGGAAGAATACGCGTTCAGCGATTCGCCGATTTCGCTAAAAACGTCTTGCAGGAGAAATCCCACGCCGACGAGCGCGAGGAGGATAATGGCGGCGAGAATGAGTTGCGCGCGCCGATGCCGCAAAAAACCGGAAGGCATATTCCTCATCATTATACCGTTACGCGCTCGAAAAGCTTTCCGGCGATGTAGAGGAAGAGAGCGGAACCGATAAGCATGACGAGCGTGTCGAGGCCGAGTGAAAACTGGTAGTGGCCGATGAGGAGGCCGCGGAGCGCGTCGAGCCCGTAACTCAACGGATTTGCCTTCACGACGAAGCTCAGTACGCTCGAGAGCCCTTCAATGGGGAAAAGCGCCCCGGAAAGAAAGAAGAGCGGCATCATGATGAAATTCATGATGAGGGGAAAACTTTGCATGTCGGTCATGCGTACGGCGATAGCGGTGCCGAAGGCGGTAAAGAAAATGGCGAGCAGGAACATAGCGACAAGGACGAGCGGCAGGGCGGCAAGCGATGCCGGATGAAACCCGACCAGCATGCTGATGATGAGGACGATGACGCCCTGGAAGACGGAGATGGTCGCTCCCCCAAGCGTCCGGCCCACGGCGATTGAAAAACGCGAAGAGGGCGCCACCATCGTCTCCTTCAAAAAACCGAACTGGCGGTCCCAAATCACTTCGATGCCGGAGAACATGGCGGAAAAGATGATGGCCATGCCGATGATGCCCGGCGCGAGGAAATCAATATAGTTCCCCGCTCCCGCGCGCGAGAAGATGGGTCCGAAACCGTACCCGAAGGCCAAAAGGAAAAGGACGGGCTGGCCGAGCGACGCGAAGATGCGCGTCTTTGAACGCATGTATTTCTTAATTTGGCGAAGCCACAATATGTAAATTGCCGTCATAGGATTATCGCTTGGTCCCGCGCCACATTTTCGCGCCTTGTCGAAGGGCGTCCAAAGAGCCCGCCTCCTCGCTCCGCAGGGTCGAGCCGGTAAGCGAAAGGAACGCGTCTTCGAGGCTCTCCGTCTGCGTCTGCGATTTCAACGCATCGGGCGTCCCCTCAGCCACAATCGCGCCGTGGTCTATGATGGCGATGCGGTCCGCCATGCGCGCGGCCTCTTCCATGTAATGCGTCGTAAAGAAGACGGTGACGCCGCGCTCCTTGTTGAGATTTTTGATGTAATTCCACATGTGGTTGCGCGTCTGCGGATCGAGGCCGAGCGTCGGCTCGTCGAGGAAGATGATCTGCGGCACGTGCACGAACGCCCGCGCGATCTCAAGGCGGCGTTTCATGCCTCCGGAAAAAGTGCTCACCAAGTCATGCTGCCGGTCGGCAAGCTCAACGAGCTGAAGCACCTCCCGGATCTTCTCGCGGCGCTTCTCCTTCGGCACATGGTAGAGCGCGCCGTGAAAATCCAGATTTTCAAACGCCGTCAGATCGTCGTCGAGGCTTTGGTCCTGGAAAACGATTCCGAAAAGCGCGCGCACCTCGTGCGTATCGCCCTCAAGCGATTTCCCGCCGAGCGAAACCTTTCCCGCAGTCTTGTGGAGCAAGGTCGTAAGCACTTTGATGGTGGTCGTCTTCCCCGCGCCGTTCGGGCCGAGAAATCCGAAGATCTCCCCGCGCTTTACATGGAAGCTGATTCCCTTCACGGCTTCGAAGTCGCCGAAGCGGACTTGCAAAGCGTCTACGTCAATGATGTTTTCCGCCATGATTATTTGACCATTGTAAACGATTCGCGCATCAAGGCGAATACGTCTTCCAGCGCTCCCCTGTCGAACTCCTCGACCGTGCCGGGCTCGTAGTTTCCGATATTCGTCGAATGGATGAAAAGCCGGAGGCCGTAGCAATAATTCGCGCCTTCCGCGGCGTAGACGGTTTCCTCATAGAAATTCCCTGCGCCCGCGCCGGCGGTCTTCCCCGTGCTCCACTGCGTGCCGTCCTGCGAGACGACCAAGTGCTCCTCGGCGATGCCGTTCCCCAAAAAGCGTTGCGCATCGCACGCCGCATCTTTCGGCAGGAATTCGACGGACACCTTCGTATCTTTCGAAAGGTTCTTTCCGTCCGTCATGTCTTCGGGAATGGTGAAGGAAACGCCGGGGATGTCCTTCCCCGGACCGAGCGCCTGGTAGGCGTATTTTTCGTCCACCTTCCAATCTTCCGGATACGCGAGCGAGAAAGCGCGCTCGTTCGAGCGGTAGTCCTTCCAGCCCGCCATCGGCGCCGGCTCATTCGGGTTGCCGTCGCCGGGATTCTGCGTCCCCGCATTATTCGGCGTCCCCCGCCCGAAGATAAGGAATCCGATACCGATTAAAACCAAAGCTCCCGCAGTGATGAGGGCGAGCATTCGGACTTTGGGATTCTGCATCTCGAACATCATATGTCCTTATTCTATTACGGATTCTCCCGCGTGCGTATGACTCGGGCGAATTTGCCAAACGTCATCCCCTTCATTATATAGACGCGGGCAGAGTTAGCCCGTGACGGAAAAAAAGAAGCCGCTCCATTGAGCGGCTTAAAATTTAAAATTTAATAATGAAGGCTTTATCGAACTCCCAATATATCCAAAACTTTGGATGCTCGAGAGTCTGGGTTACAAGCCCATAGTGTCGATGAATATGCAAATTCGCGACCTTGCCTTCAAGTGTGTTTCCTCCTTTTTTTATTAAGAAACTTCATGGGCTACCAGGTTTTGACCTAAATAGCCTTATCTCCCGGGATTTCCCGACAACCCTTTTGAATTCGGATTGTAGCTTAATTATACCTCATTCTCCAAAAAAGTCAAGAGTCTCTCCAAGAGCGGGATTTGGGCAGGATTTACCTTGTTTTTTGCGGCCTCTAGGTCGAAAAAGCCGGCCTTATCTACTTCGGGAATCTCCATCTGTTTTCCCGACCGCGGGGGCCAATCGATCATGATCGTATTGCTCGTGATGTTCTCCGCGTCGATCTCCCCTTCCACGCCCCAGGCGTGCACTTCCTTCCCGTTCTTCTGCGTGACGGTTCCGAGCGGAATATATTCGCCCTCCGGCGCATCGAATCCCGTCTCTTCTTTGAATTCGCGCTTCGCAACGCTAAGAAGCTCATCCCCATTGTCATTTTCGCCCTTCGGGATACTCCAGACACCCTCGTCTTTTTTCGCGAAAAAAGGCCCGCCCGGATGGACGAGCAAAAATTCTATTTTTTCTTTTTTTCTAAAAAGGATGATCCCCGCACTAGTCTTTTGCATCGTTACTAATCTTATTAAAAGGTAATCCAATGATAATTTTTCCTATCATATAAGCGAGGCTCCCAGCAACTAATGAAAGAACCAAAGCGGCAGCATACATATTTTGTAATAAAATCCCAGTGGATTTAGGAATAAATAATATGTTCAAAGCAAAAATTGCTATACCCCAAAATACACTTAAGGCCAGATATTCAAAATCCCCCGACTTGTTTGATTTGGTCGCAGTACGATAAGACCAAACGGTAATAGCGCCGGGAATAGTAAAAAGAAAAAAATTGTATTCACTTATTGGGAAATCCATTTATTTTTTGAATAAACAAAGTATGGAATTTTATCAATTCCAGTATAGTTGAACATTTTATAATTTGCCCGGCGCGCCTTTTCAGATAATTGCCTCTTTTTTAAATTGATCTTGGGAATGAAGGGATAAAATCGAATTTCTTGGCGAATGCCTTCTTTATCTCTCCATTTAAAGTTGGCGATTAACGGAGGGGTAATATACCCAGACTTCATAACCTTTGAAATAATATCCCATCCTGCTCCGAAAATTTCAGCTTTTGGCTTACAATTATTAGTTTTTACTTGCGCGCGGAATAAACAACCAACGCACTGCACATCATACAAGGGATAATTTTTCGGAAGTGTCATAAGCTTCTTGCCACAGTTGGGACAGGGTACTTTTTGTACCACTTCCCCTTCTCCCAAATCGCCAGATTGCTTATTCAAGCTCATGATCTGATTAGATCACGAGCGATCTGAAAATCAAGTTAATTTATTTCTTTATAATTACAGGCTGTATATAAAACTCCTTCAGAATGGTTTGAGATACCGCAGCCTAAACCAATAAAGAGCACTAAGAATGTGGTAGATTATTCGATTTAGACTTTTCGTAAAATTCGCAGAATTTATCTATGTGTTGTGTAAGTTCGGATAACGCGGGCGACTCCCTAGTTGCTAGCCCCAGCTTCCGCCCACAACTTATTCAAATTAATGGTCTCACTTTGAGGCCGGATAGTTGCGTCCAGAAGCGTAACCTTCACTGAAAGCGGAAACTGGGTCATTTGCCCCGCAATAAAGCAACAGCCCGTGGACAGGTTTGAAATGGAATCAAACGAGAGTTTATCAAGATAACTCACGGCCTTGCTTATGGAGCGGAGATCATTGTCATTCATCAGTTTGTGGATGAAATAGTTATGCAACTGGGAGATTATCGTGGGGGAAATGTCCGACGGTCTTTGGCTGGCGATGGTCAGGAAAACTCCAAACTTTCTACCTTCTTTGATTATTTCCTCAAAGGTTTCCAAACGATAATCTTTCCATGATTCAGATTCTCTGTTTGAGTTTTCCGAAAGGATATTGTGTGCCTCATCTATAATGATGTGGAGCGAGTTATTTTTGTCCATATTTCGTTTCTCCTTTTGTTCGTCATAGCCGGTTTTACAGACCAAAAGCGGGATAACCTTTTTGATTTCAAGATTTACATTTTTCAAGTCAATAACTTCAATATGCTGTGTGGCTTGTGTATCGGCCACATTTGTATCTCGTATCTCAAAAACTTTGGCAAGCATATCAAACCGCTTTTTGAGTCGCCCCATGAGGGGGCTAATATGCTCCTGATTTGCGTATCCGTTCAAAATCTCAAAGTAATATTGGTCTAATATTTTGAACTGAACCTTTTCCAGGTCATTTAATCCGTCCTCGCCAATAGAAACATTGAAATACCCGCTCTCGCCGATAAAATCGCTTTCGTGGGAATCGGCATAAACATTCGTAGTGCCGTTGTGATAGTAAAAAGTGCAGTTGTCATTGCCGTGGTACTTCAAGTCGTCAATATTCTTGTCGTCAGCAACGATTTTGAATCCTAACTGTTCAAAATCCTTCACATACTTTTTTAGAAAAGGAACATTGAACTCCTTGTTTTTCATCACCAAAATATCTTTCAGTTTTTGATTGATGTTCTGTATTTCCTTCTGGTAGTTTTCATTATCTGTATCAAACCAATTTCGGTCTATAGCCCTATGCAAAAACGGCTGTTGCGTCTTTTCGGTAGCATCAAGCAAAATAGACAGGAGTTCCAACTTTTCAAGTTCCGTTTTCAATATCGGATACTTTGAACCGCTATTATCCCGTGTTCTCAATCTATAAACCTTCTTGTTTTTAGAGAGAATACCATCATCGCCATCTTTTGAATACTCGCCATTGAAATCTATGAATATAAACTTTGATTTTGTTTTGAAGTTTGTCCGCTGGTCTCCAAGTTTGAACAACTCCGTGTAGAGCGTGGCGAGCGTGTTTGATTTTCCCGAGCCGGTATTGCCGAAAATACCCACGTGTCCGGCAAACAATTTTCCAGCAGAGATTTTGATTTGCTGGGTTTCCTCGTCTATGAGAGTGCCGAGCGGTATTGAAATATCATCCTTGTCCGACAACTGGTGCAAGGTCTCAAACTCCTCACGCGAGAGAAGCCGACACTCGCTCCCGATAAGGGGCATTTCTTTTATGCCGTGCTGGAATTTGTGGTCGTGGTCGTAGAAACCGAAAACCGAGACATTGAGATAACGCTCTATTTTTTGATTTTCGCTCGCGTACTTTTTATCTTTTTGACGCTTATCTTCGTCAATGTATTCTCCTTCAACTTTGCAGATTATCTCCGTAAATCCCTTGAGAATTTTTACATAATTAGACAAACCAACCGACACATTCTTGATTGTCCTGCCTTTGAAAAAGAGATGCGGGAGGTTTTTGTCTTTATTTACCTTTACAACGATGTCTTTTCCTTTGACACTAGAAACGCTCCCGATAGTGAATACCGAGTTCTCCACCAAACTTTCTTGAAGCTGAAAATCATTGCTCGTTTTCATGCGCGGTATCATCTTTCTTTCCGTTTGCAAAGACAGAGTAGAGATACTCCGTGCCCTTTTCAAAGGAGAATTTGTCTTCGGGCGAGACCACATACAAGTTTGAGTTTTTGCCTTCTTCCAATTTATCCTGCGTCTCGTCGTATTTTGAGTAGGAGAAATAGATAACGATGAGCGTGGGGTTTGATTTCATTACTCCGTAGAGGAGGTTGCGAATATGCTTATCTTCCAGAGAAAAACCGAAAACCAATAAGACACTGTTTTCTTTCTCCAACTCCAAAGTGAACTTCCTCAACATTGAGGCATAGTTGGTGTCTAACACGGTCTCAAAGTGTTTTTCCGCATTAGGATTTATGACGGCAATCTTTTCATATCCCGCGCTAAAGTCCGCCCAATTTTTACCGTCCAAATCGTCCGCTATGTGCGAACCGTTAGAGTAGACGATTTTGTCGTCCTCTACAGCCCAAGAAACCGAGCCGTGCAACTTGATGATATTGAAAAGCGGAATGTCCGAGGTGTTATCAAACTGCAAACTTTTGTATTTCTGTATTTTGTTGAAGTTGGCAACACTAAACACCGGCTTTATCTGTCCAGTAAATCCATCGTTGTACGGGATGTTCAAACATTCGCAAGCATCCTCAATAAACTGGTCAAAGTTGGTCGTAAAGATATTTACCTGCTTGTTCACGATGTGCAGGGAGCGCTTTGATATGGCCTCCGCCCAAAAACGCAAAAACTTATCGTAGATATTTTTCGTTTTTGCCAACTCGCTTTTTTGAGTATCGTCCGTTTCCAAATAGCCACTCAAAATTGCTTTAGATTTTTTGATGAGTGCGTAGTAGTCCTTTTGCGCCTGTTCTTTAGTCGCCTCGTCATTCATCCAGTCTTCTATGTCTTTCAGAGTTGAGAGGTAATTTAAGGAACACCCAGAGCCGATAAACAGGTTCAAATGTCCGCTTTGGATTATTTCTTTTATTTCCTTTGGGTTGAGTATTTTCATATCGCTTTAGCGGTTGCCCTTCGCCCTGTTATGCGTCTTGCAGAGCATCTGGCAATTCTTAGTGGAGGTTTTGCCGCCCTTGCTCCACGCAGCCACATGGTCGGCATCCATTTCGTCCAGTTTCCAAATCTTCTCTTTGTTGGCGTCGTGTCCAATGGCGCAGAGCGGGCAGTTTGAAATATGCTTCTTTTCCGCCGCCGCTGTTTGCGTTGCATATGTCGCTTTCTTCGTTGCCTCATCAAAGACGCGCACTTCTAACAACTTGGTATCGGTTGAACCACCGAGAACGTATTCAAAAATGCCTTTGTGATTTTTGATATATGGATCACCGTAGAGCTTGCGCACTTCGGCAGATACCTTGGTTGGGTTATATGATTTCTTGTGATATTCCTCGTAGAGGCGTCCCCATTCAAGCCCGCGCATTTCCTTTTCAACATCAGTAAATACGCTAGATACCCAATCGATGACCGCGTTGAAATATCTTTTTAACTCATCAATGTTTTTGTCTTTTCGATGCTTACTCATGTAGTCGCCAATATTGCCTTTGCTCACCCAATCAAGAGCACATTCCAAAAATTCTTGGCGGTTGGCGCTACCAGAGACATACGCACTCCATTTTTGAATGTTGGCGTTTTGGCTGTTACTGAATTCTTCTTTGGCTTTGGTTACAAATGGACCGGAATATACTGCGTTGAGCAATTCCTGATTATTAAGGGGAACACCAGCAATATTAATAGTCTTGAACCATTCTTTTATTTGGCTCTCTGTTCCTTCACATTCGTAAATAAGAAATCTCGTTTCCAAGATTTTCGCCTGCTTGTCTTTCGCCATGCCGCCAAAATATTGCTCCATGCCATTTTCATCTTTAATGGCAAATTTGTCGGTTATGAATCGTCCCAGACTGGTGATGCGCTGTTGGCCGTCTAAAACTTCTAAGCCGTCAGCAGAGACTTTATTGAAATAGATCAATCCTATTGGATATCCCTTGAGAACTGATTCAATGACTGCTATTTCTCTTTTGCCGCCATCAGAGGCATAAATATAATTTCGCTGATACTCCGGCTGAATGGTCAGTTTACCTGACAAGCCAAACAAACCCTTGCCTTCAAACTCGTTATAAACGAAACCATCGCAGACTTCTTTAACGGTTAAATTTGTTTTTAAGGTCGTTTTCATACTACTTCTTTGTATTTCTGTTTTTTATGGCAATCCTCGAGAAGACTGCTACGCCGTTGATATTACAGGTGTGTGAATGTCTCTCCCTAACACTCTCATTCGTATTTTGCGAATCAAGTAAAGTATACCTATTCAATAGATCAATTATTTCAAATTGTTCTGGAGAATACTTATCCAAAAAACTAATCGGAACACCCATTAATCCTTTATAGTCACTCGGAATATTTTTAACTAACGAAACTTCTATTGCATCGTAATTGTCATACTTCTTAAAAGGTTCCTTTGTGACGAACTTAATTACCTCCGCCTCAGTCATGAGGGGTATTGGTTGATGGCGTCGTCCATGGTCAAGGTTGGTAAACCAACGAACACCTTGTACTCTAGTGATATAAATTTTCTTGCCCCTCTCACTTGTTTTTACTTCTCGAATCTGTTCCAGATTGGCAATTTTTTCCGGTATTTCAAAAAACATTGCTCCGCCATTAACTTTGTGGTTGTTACCTAACCAGATCCTATTCTTCTTCAATAGAGGAAATACGTTTGTATATTTTATCGCGTTCATGTTGCCAATGATCAAAAACTTTTTATCGTGTTCAATAAGTTGTTCGATGTACTCGCGAAACAGACTAAATGGCGGATTTGTTACCACGATGTCAGATTGTTTGAGCAGTTCAATGGATTCGTCACTACGAAAATCACCGTCTCCTTCGAGTGGTGTCCATTCATTATTTTTGTTTGCCTTTAACTGCTTGGCGACGTCCTTCAGGTTGAATTCGCCATCGCCGTCTATGTCTTTTACTTCATTGATAATAAATTTATTAGCAGTCACTTTTGGACGGCCTTTTGCTTTCGCAAGTGTTTTATCATCGCCGAATAGCCCAAGTTGTGTGTTTGCAACAGGCGATGGTTTGTAGCTCGTCGTGATGAGACGCTTTAATCCAAGTTTATTGAAATTGAGAACAAAATAACGAAAAAAATTGCTCTCGAACGGGTCGTCGCAATTGCAATACACCACCTTGCCTCGAAATACTTTTGGATTGTATTCCAAATAGGCATCAATCTCCTTTTGAATATCGCTGTATTGAGTATAAAATTCGTCATTCTTTACTCGCTTTGCGTTTGTAAGATTCTTGTTTGCCATATCTTAATTTTAGCTCCTAGAACCCTTATTTTGCTTGGGTTCAAAGTTACCAATCTAGCAGACCGAAAAGGATTCAAACTTTCCTTCATTATTCCCCTTTCCCTCTGAAAAACAACCGAATTGACATCACTCCCCTTTTCTCGTAAAAAGAGGCCAGTAATTCAATAACTTAACAGGGGGTACCCATGAAAAAACCCGCAATCACTGAAATTGCCAAAACCTTCTTTGCCCGCACCGACACCGTTTCCCTTCCCAAGCTTTTCCACCTTTCGGGAAAGGACTTCAACTTCGACTGGGAGAAAATTTCCTGCTCCGAATGGTTTCAGGGACAGAAGAAAAACTTGATGTTCCTCGCCTTCCCTATCTGCATGTTGTTTTTCTTCTTCGCCTTCAACCTTATAGAATTCGGTGCAGGCGATCCCATCATCGGCCTTTTCCTCATCATCGCCAGTGCGGTAAGCACCATGTTCGTTGCAAAGCTCCTGCAGATCTCGCTCATCCACCCGATGTGGAAAAAGAACATTCCCGCTGTGGCGGAATTCGCCCAATCTCCTACGCACAACTTCATGCAGCTGCATGCCGAAGCCTGCCAAGAGCGGGTAGGGAAAATCCAGGTAGTTGCAAGAAACGTAGTCGGGGAAATCATGCCTGGCGATAAGATCCTTCTTTTCCTTGAATTCGGCTTGTCACTCGCTGAAATTCCGCAGGATTGGCTCGCCAAATACTCTTACCAGGGCTCTGCCCGCACGGTGTGGGAAAAAATGGCACAAATCTACGCTGAATACGGCGGGGTTCTCGGCAAATGGGACGCCGCAGCATTCGCGGAAAAGAGACCTCAGCTTTTTGATTTCCTAGAGCCGACGCTTAGGGAATTCTTGATAGCCTGGTCGACGCATATAGAATTCATTGAAAGAATCGGCTACGCCCATGTGTTTGAAGCGTGGCGCGAGCTTTCCGAAAAGCACATCCTGCGCTACCGCGGGATGATAGAAAAAGATTTGGACGGCATTATGGCCGTTACATACAAACCCGTACGTTAAACCGCCGCAAGGCGGTTTTTATTTTTATCCGCCCTGGTTTTCGGCTCGCATCAAGCATAGAGTGATACCTGCATCCATGACTCAAAAAGAAGCCCTGAAAATTTTACGGACGGGACGGAACGTCTTTCTCACCGGCGCCGCGGGAACGGGAAAGACACACGTACTGAACAGCTATATCGCCTACCTGAAGGAGCACAAAGTGCCCGTCGCCATCACGGCCTCCACCGGCATCGCCGCGACGCACATGGACGGGCGCACCATCCACTCCTGGTCCGGCATCGCCCTGCGGAGATCGCTCACCCAAAAGGATCTGGACAAGCTCGCGTACAACACCATCACTCGCGAGCGCATCAACGACGCACGCGTGCTCGTCATCGACGAGATCTCGATGCTCGATGCGGAGCTTTTTTCGCTCATCGACCGCGTCTGCCGATTCGTGCGCGGAAAGCCGGAGCCCTTTGGCAATCTCCAGCTCGTCGTGTGCGGTGACTTCTTCCAACTCCCGCCCGTGGGAAGGCCGGGCGAGCCCGTTCCCGAATACGCTTTCCACGCGGAAGCTTGGGAGCGCGCGGATTTGTGGGTCTGTTACCTCGAAAAGCAGTGGCGCCAGGAGGACGAGGAATTCCTGGGCGTGCTGAACGCCATCAGAAACAGCGGCGTGGACGAGGAAACGCGGAGGACGCTTGAAACGCGCATCAACCGCGAAATCGCGGGACTTGCCGCGGCAACCAAGCTCTTCAGCCATAAGAACGACGTCGACTCCATAAACGACCGGGAATTGCGGAAGCTTTCGGGAGAGCCGCATTTCTACCGCATGTCGGGAAACGGCGATGCGGAGCTCATCGATTCCCTCAAGCTGGCGTGCCTTGCCCCCGAAACGCTTGAACTCAAGAAGGGCGCGCTCGTCATGTTCGTGCGGAACAACCACGCGGAAGGGTACATAAACGGCACGCTGGGCACGGTGGTGGGGTTCGAAAGCGACGAGCCGCACTACCCCATCGTCCAAACGAAAGACGGCGAATGCATCACGGCGGCCGCCGTACGCTGGAACGTTGAAGACGAGGAAGGAAGGGTGCTCGCCTCCATCAGCCAAGTCCCCTTGCGCCTCGCGTGGGCTATCACCATCCACAAAAGCCAGGGCATGACGCTCGACGCGGCGGAAATAAACCTGAGCAGGGCCTTTGGCCACGGCATGGGGTACGTCGCCCTTTCGCGCGTGCGCTCGCTCGAAGGTATAAAGCTGCTCGGCGTAAACGAAACGGCGCTCACCGTAAGCCCCGAGATCACGAGATTCGACGCCATATTGAGGGAATGCTCGCGCGAAACGAAGAAGCTGGTTCTCGAGGGCAACCCCGCCCTGCCCCAGGCGCTCGAAGACGATTTCCTTATGCGTTCTGAGAAGAAATAAAACCGCCGAAAGGCGGTTTTTATTTTATTGACACATGGTCAAGGAAGTTATACAAAGACCCCAGCAATTCAATAACTTAAAACGAGGTGGATAAATGGTACCTACAATTTCTCAAATGGGCGCAAACAAAAAAGCCAAGAAGTTCCTTTCGGGCTTCTTGAGAAAAATGGACTTTGACGACCTACCCTTGGCGGCATCGCAACTCCCCGTGGGAAAATCATATTTAGACGGAGCCGATTGCCATACATGGGCTTTCTGGATGATCTTTTTTACTGTTCTTCCTCTTTCTGCGCTTGGAAGCGCTCTCTTGTGCTACCGCTGGTTCGGCGACAGCCTTCTCGATCCCGGCACGCTATTCCTTATTTTTTTGGGGGGCATGTGTGGCGGAGTAGTGCTGTGGCTCCTCCTTTTTTCCGTTATCTATGTTCCGCTCAAGAAAATTGCGTGGAAAAACAAAATACCGGAATTTATGAAAATACTCAGGAAAAACAAAGAACTTTTTCCTGAACTTCTCGCAGGAGAAATACTGAAAAGGATGGAAAAGAAAATAAAGAAAATCGTGGTTTCTGTGAAGCGTAAGCCTGACGGCTATGCTGTAGTGGAACTTCTTGCGTTCGGAATCAGATTGGGAAACATTTCCTCCACAGGGCTTTCCCAAAACTTCCGGGAGCCGGCAAAGACGCTGTGGGAAGCGATAGCCTTTCTCGATAAGCGGTTCGGGGAAAAATTCCCCCAGCTTACCTACGAAATCACTGCCGCGCGCACTTCGGTGAGCATGCCGATAGAAGAGAAAGTGGAAAAGCTTCTCCTCACATGGAAAGACAATCGGGACCTCTTGAAAGAGATGGGATTTGAATCCACGTACGAAAATATTTCGGGCTATTTCGTGAAAAAAGCGGCCGCAGAAATTGAAGCGATACGCGGAAAAGTTGGTATGATGGCTTAAAAAGCCGAATCGCCCCACTGGGGCGATTTTTTATTTATTTGATCTTCGGCTTCTTCACGACCCCCACCACCTTTCCGTTTACCGAGAAGCTGTCGGAATAGTGGATGCAGATGGGCGGGAAGTTCTGCGTGGATTCGGAAACGAGGACGATCTGCTGGTTCCGCTCGTCGCGGTAGAATTTCTTGATGTTCGCCATGCCGTCGATGATGGAAAGCACCACGTCGCCGTTCCGGGGCGAGCAATCGTTCCGGTCTATGATCACGTAGTCCCCGTCGTCGATGGTCTTCCCGCCGACGTTCGTGCGGTTCATCGAGGGGCCGGACGCTTTCAAGGCGAAAAGGTCTTGCGCCTTCTTGCGCCCCACAAAGGTGCTCGAAACGCGGAGGTACCCGGCGATATTCGCCTCGGCGAGGATTTGCGCGGGACCGCAGTTCGCGCTGCCGACGATGGGCACCGTGAAAAGCTTCGCCGCAAGGACGAATCCATGCGAAAGTCCGGGGGAGGTCTTTTCGATCATCCCCTTCACGCGGTCGACGCGGATGAGGCCTTTCTTTTCGAGCTGGCCCAGGTGGTGCTTCACCTTCTGCGGAGCGGATTCGTTGATGTAGCTGCCGATCTCGCGGAGCGTCATCGTGCCGAGATTCTTTTTCTCGGCGAGCTCAAGGAGCTTCTCTTGGATAGGGTGCATCATAGCTTCAATTTTAAAACGCTTGTCAAACTTGTCAAAAGCGTCCTGTGGATAAAGCATCTTCCCCGAAACGGGGGTTCAAATTAAAATAGTGGAACATGGTAAAAAAGAAACCGGAAATACATAAAGAGATCACCATCCTTCTTGCGCCCGAAACACCGGACGAACGGGGCCAGAAGCCCGCTTCCCTCCTGAAGCGCATCAGTGGCAAGCTCGCGCCCAAGCCGCCGAAAAAAATGGTCGAGGAATTCAAGCGCCATCCCGGCGGGCAATTCACCTTTCCCATCAACTTTTCGGAAGAACAAATCGCCCGGATGGAAGAACTGAAGAAAGAAGGCTACACCATCAACTTCGCGCTCCCCAAAGACGGCATCCCCATCTATACGGAAAAAAACCTCCTGAAGAAAAAGAAAAATTGACACCCCTCCCCCGAAAGGGGTAGAAAGAGGCTAGTAATAATTAACTAATTTAATACGGAGGCCACAGTGGCTAAAAAAGGGTTCATCCATGAGCTTCATTTTCAATTCACGGGAAACGACATGGAACGGGACGCTTTTTTTCGCCCCTTCCGCGATACGTTCATCCCATTTCTGAAACGGAGATTTCCGCGGGCAAACTGGCAACAGATGTATTCCCTGATGAAGGAAATACTGAAAAACATTTACGACCACGCGGACGGCAAGGGTGAGGCATACATACTCTACGATGCTATGAACCGCCATCTCTACTTCGAGATACGCGACTTCGGCACAAAAAGCTACGACCTCGAAGCCCTAAGAAAAGCAGGTACCAGCAAGAAGACGGAATACAACCGCGGTCTCGGCCTGGCGTTTATGATCTTCGACCTCGCAAAAGGATTGTATATTCCTCTAAAGGTTGATGCGTCCCATGGCTTTACCTACATCGGAACATATCGGGATATTGAGAGATGCGATTTGAATCTTCCCACCTTCGATATTTTCCTTACCCCTCGGCAGGAAGCTTGTCCGTGTATGCTTCTCCACCATTATTCCGACGGGCACGTCTCAGCTCTGCCAAATGGAAAAGTAATCGAATGGGAATTCGCTCCCTGTGATTTCTGCGACGAGGATGAGTGCGAATGCTTTGATTATAATGAGCTCACTCCGGAGGAAGTGGAAAAACGGAAAGAAGCGGTAATAGCAGAAAACATGCGATACCTTGAAGAGATCCGCGATGAAATTGAAAAGAAAAGAAAAAAGAAACGTAAAGACAAAGTCCCCGCTTAGCGGGGCTTTTTATTTGACGCAGGCCGTATTTGAATGTAGAACTAGCTCAGAAATTCAATAACTTAAAAAGGAGTTTATATGGGACAGAGCCCAAAAAATCTCAGCACTATCTTCCAGGAAAATCAGAAGGAAATTCTTACTTCTGAAGATGAAAAATTCATCGCAAGCGATAGAAATCTGCTACGCACATTCGAAACGGGTCTCGAATCACTTTTGAGGAAATTGAAAGCTGGTGTACCAAAAAAGCTTGTATGGACAGGTGTAGAAATAAAAATCCCCGCCTTTCCGGCTGCAGAACGGGAGACTTCCCGCTTTGCAAAAAGAGCGACGGGAAACCATAAAGCAACAATGTTGTTCAAAGAGTATCCTGCCACCGATGAAATGACCGTGTATGTATATACCATCGAAGGAGAGGTAGACAGTTCAGCTTTCAGAAATAGCCTCGGAGACAGGACAAATCTTTTTGAACAGTGCATCACGCCTTCACAGGCTGATTGGCTTATTGAGCATTTTGCCGGCGTAGAATTTGAAAAGCGCCTTGAATACATCTTTATGCTTGAAGGTGATAGCCAATCCGAAATTCAAAAGGAAGCTTTCGGAGACCACGAACGGGGTGCTGCTGTATGCTTTTTCAGTTTGGTATGTTATGAGAACGACCAGAAAAATGACCGCCAATTTAATCCTCACTTCAGGAGTCAGTGGTGGGAACATTATTGTTCTATATTCCCAAAGCCAAAAATGGATTGCGCCAGCTTTAACACTGACCGGACCTGGACCAATGTGAAAATCGTCATGGCGAAAAAACTCGGGTAAAAACAAAAGGGGCATTAAGCCCCTTTTTTATTTTTTATGATAATCGCAACGGCGAGGATGCCATTGCCGAAAATTCCGCTGATGACGGGATGCACCAAGGCCTCCCATCCGTTCCCTGCCACCGCGCAGGTCATGAATCCGTAGGAAATGACGGCGCAGACCCATGGCAATGCCTTCTCTTTTGCAATCCCCTTCCATACGCCTTCGATGGCGGGATAGAAAGCAAAAAGCATCACGGCCTGGAGCAAAAGATTCGCCAGCAGATCGTTTTCGGTGGTTTTCCATATCACCCCGATGACGAGTGCGGCGCTTCCGCAGATCACGTCTGCCCTGCGGAGCTCGGTCGTTCTCTTCTTTGCGAGTGCGTAGAAGAAAATGAGGAGCATTCCGAGGGTGGAGAGAACAAGCGAGCTTATCTTGAGGTAGTCTTTATTGACTACAGCAAGATACGAAACGAAATTCATCACTCCTACCACTGACCGCACGAAAAACGTGGTGGGATTTGGCGTAACGCCCTTCTTTATCAGATTCCAGAAATAAAGAGAGACGGTAGCCAAGAGAAACAGGTTCGCCAAAGCGAGATAGAGTTCCTTCACGAGCTTCCGCTCCTTTCTGAGGTTATTTAATTTACTGGTATAAGTATACCATTTTTACTAAGAAAAGTCAATATACTCCCTCTCTATCTTGAAAACTCAGCATCCTCACGGTACTCTCAATAAGCAAATTCATATGGGCTAAAACAGCCTTGCTGTTCGCCCGAATAGTGAATATTTTAGGGCCCGTAGTTCAACGGTAAAATGCCGCATTCGCATTGCGGAGGTGGGGGTTCAATTCCCCCCGGGTCCACTGAAAAAGAAAAGATGCCTTAGGGCATTTTTTCTTTTTCTGCGAGCTGGAAATTGAACCGGAGTGGGGTCGGGAGAACACGAGTGGTCTCCCGTGAAGGAATGTATTGAAAACCGTGGGTTTTCAACGTGTGAACTTCCCCCGGGTCCACAAAAAAATCCCCGGAAAACCGGGGATCGCAAAACTAATGGGAGATCGTTGAAACTCGCTTCCCTATCAAGCCGCCGACAAAATCAGTGGCGCTTCGCGCCAAGCGCATTTCAACATCGACAATCACCTTATCCTGCACGCGAAGGATGGCGGTGTATGCGCCCCAAAAGGCTCCCAGGGGCGGATTGAAACCCGCCTCACTCGCCTTGAGCGCAAGCACTCTCAAGATGTGCGTCATGCGCACCGACCACAGGAAGCGTATGAGCAAGCGGCTTCGGGAGAAATACCCGAGCGAAAGCTCAATAGCGCTGAAATACATCTCAAGCGGATGGGCTTTGATTTCTCCCCTGAGATATTTCACAAATGGGGTCGGCGTGGAATTTTTCACGTCTTCAGGCATATCCCGCAAATCATCCAATATCTGATTCGCCAGCCCGATGGTCATCGTGTAATGCACATACCGCTCAGTGATTCCCCATCCCACCAGTGCCGCAGGAATAAGACGCGTCATTGCCGACTTAATCGCTACAAGCGAATACATACGCTCAAGGTTGCCTGAATTCTTTTCGGAAAACTCGGCTTCCTGGGCTTCAGCGAGGACGGCAAGGCACGTATAGAAGTCGGGATACTGCGAACGGGGGCAGAGTTTAGCCAAACGCAAAGCGGCGTTCACAAGAATGCGGGAAAAATCACCCGGTGGGATTTCTTTTTTGAAGAAATCCGCGTCGTTTCGCATAAATGCGGCTACCATTCTTTTCATCCATGCCATCTCTCCGCGAGAAACGAGTCCTGGTGTATCCAATGCTTCATCGTACAAATAGAGGAAGCCGAACGAGCAGCCTATCTCAACCGCGCGCATAAGCGGATACTTTTTATCCTGGTAATAGCAGTAGCCTACAACTCCGGCAACGGTACGGATGACTTTCCCATAAAAGCCGCCCTTCAAAAGCTCAGGAGGCAACACCTTGCCGGCTTCTTTGAGCATGCGGGTTAAAAAATCAAACGCCTGCTGCGGATCGCCGTTCAATTGGGACAACGCGCCAAAAATCGCCCGGCGGAAAACTTCGTCTCCGCCGTCATCTGCAAGCACTACCAAGTCCTGCAAAATGGCATCATCCAAAAAAAGCGCCTTCGGCTCCTGCCCAAGGTCGCGCATCAACCCAATCATTCTGTTTTCCAAAAATGAACGGGAAATGACGCGGCGCATGAGGAATCGCTTCATCCTGGGAAATCCCGAGAAAAGCTTGAAAAACACATAGCGGACGGAATACCGAAAACATTGAAGGGCGACTAACGAACTGTATAGAAGCCCCCTTCCGCGATTTTGGATGGTGATGCGGGAAACGCGAAGTGCAGCTTCCCACAGTTGGCTTTTCTTTAATGCCATAAGCATCTCCTTTTTAAAGTTAAATTACTGGAATGAGTTTAATAATAAAAAATGAAATTTGTCAAAATTTCCTTCCGATTCGGAAAACGTCTTGAAGCGTATAATAAAACCATGAAAACATCAGACCATGCGTCGCGGAGCCTTATAAGCGCCGTCGGCGTCGCCGCGTACATCGCGCTACTCGTTCTTTTGATGTCGAACCTGGAGCACATCGTTCCCGAGAAAAACATGCTCGGACCGATATTGATGCTCATCGTTTTCGTCATCTCCGCTTCCGTCACGGGGGCGCTCGTCCTCGGCAAGCCCATCATGCTTTATCTCGACGGGGCAAAGAAGCACGCGTTTACTCTTTTCTTTTGGACCGTCGGCTGGCTCGTGCTCTTTGCGCTTGTCTTGCTCGCCATTCTCGTTGCGTAAGGCTTCCCCGAAGAAAGCCGGTTAAGGTATACTCCCACCATGTGGCTTTTCTTCGCATTTGCGGCTCCCGCGCTCTACGCGGTCGCCGAGATAGTCGACAATTACCTTTCAAACAGGCTTTTTAAAAATCCCTGGACTATCGTCTTTTACGCGTCGCTCTTCAACCTGCTTTTCCTGCCCGTGCTTTTCTACGCCGAACGCCCGGTGATGCCGAGCGCAAGCCTCATCCCCATCATCCTCGTTCTCGGCTTCATCAATTTCGGCTACCTCTATCCGTACTATAAAGGCCTCCAAAACGACGATACGTCGGTCGTCTCCGCGTTCTTCGGCATCGGCAGGATATTCATCCCTATTCTCGCCTTCCTCATCGTCGGCGAAGTGCTCTCCCCCGCCCAATACGTAGGCGTCGCGCTCATCATCATTTCCAGCGTCCTTCTGAGCTTCCACAAGCGCCACGCAAAACTCCTCTTCAGCAAATCGTTTTGGTATATCGGCCTTGCCGCCTTCATGCTTTCGTTTGAAGGCGTGCTTCTCAAATACCTCTTTAATCACGGCGTGAACTACTCGACGGCAGTCGGGGGCGAGCTCATCGTTTCTACCCTTTTTGCCCTACCGCTCATCCTCTTCCCTGCCGTACGGAAAGATCTCTCGGGGAGACACCGTGCCGTTCGCGCACTCATTCCCGTCCTCGCCTTTGAAGAGCTCTTCACCTTCCTCGCCTTTTCCGCGGAAGCGTACGCCATCACGCTTGCGCCGGTCACTATCGTAAAAAGCATCGCGATGGCTTCACCGTTTTTCATTCTGCTTTTCGGCGGGCTTTTGAAGCGCCGTTTCCCGCGCATCTTCCACGAGCATACGGGCGGCGGAGCGATCATGAAAAAGACCCTGCTCTTCACCGCGATGATCTTCGGCATCTTGCTTCTCGGAAACTATGATTAACGTCGATACCCTCATCGTTTCGGATATCCATCTCGGCTTGCGCACGGCGCGTGTCGCGGAGCTCACGAAGCTCATCGCCGAAACGGGATTCTCGCGGCTTATCCTCCTCGGGGACGTGCTCCACTCGATGAATCTGCGGAAACTTCGTTTCGAAGATTACGAATTTCTCGCGCGCATCCGCGAAATCCACGAAAGCGGGAAAGAGGTGGTGTGGATCACGGGAAACCACGATCGCGAGCTTTCGCACCTCTCCCCTTTCCTCGGCATCCCCGTCATCCATGAATACGAATGGGAATACCGCGGAGAAAAACACCTCGCCTTCCACGGGGATGAATTTGAAACGCCCTTCACCCCGTTCCAAATCGTGAACGAAGCCATCTTCTTCTTTTATTACGGCCTCACGCCGCTCATCATCATCGCGGACAAACTCATCACCTTCACGCAGAAAAAATTCGGCCTGTGGCGGAAATTCTCGCACCACGTGGCAGTGAACGCCATCGCGAAAGCGCGCGCCCGGGGCTCAACCCGCGTCTTCTGCGGCCATACGCATTTCCCGTATGAACTCACGGAAAACGGCGTATCGTACTGGAACACCGGGGTGTGGATACACCAGCCGAGCTCATGCGTTATGGTCGGCGAATCGGGCGTCGAAACGGTGCTCGTACCCTAACCCATGCGAAACATCCGGAAATATTTCGGCCTCTTCATCCTTCTCGGCATCGCGCTCGGCTTTTTCCTGCCCGGTCCCGTCCTCCCCTTGAAGCCGTACCTCATCTACCCGCTTGCGCTTATGATGTTCTTCTCCTGCCTCAAGATCAGCATGAAAGACATCGCCCTCGCCGAACGGGAAGCTTGGAAATACCTCATTCTGCTTCTCATCGTCTTTGTTTTGCCGACGCTCACGGTCTTTGCGGCAAAGGGATTCCTTTCGGACATGTCGTTCATCGGGCTGATGGTGATTGCGGCGGCCCCGACGGCGATTGCCGTCGTCTTCCTTTCGGACGTGCTTGGCGGCGAGCCTCACAAAGCGCTCGTCGGCACCACCCTCGCCCACATCGTCGCGCCGCTTGCGACGCCGTTTCTCGTTTGGTTTTTCGCGCATACCGAGGTATCCATCCACGCGACTGACATGATGCTCCTTATCGCAAAATTGGTCTTCATCCCGCTCATCCTCGCGCAAATCGCGAGGCATTTCGGATGGGACGGGCCCATTCTCAAAAAATCCGGGTGGACGAATGAATTCCTGCTCTTTCTCCTCATTTGGGCGACCATGGCTCCGGCAAGCGCGGCGATACGCGCGAATCCCCATGAATTTTGGATTGCGCTCGGCGTCGTCTTCGTCCTTCTTCTCGTCCAAGCGGTCGCGGGCTTCGCCTTCGGGCGGAAAAAGCGGGAAAAGATCACGTGGACCATCGTCGCCATTTCAAAAAACTTCACGGTCTCATCCGTGATCGTGCTTACCCTCTTCGGCGCTCCCGCGCTCGTGGGTCCCGCCGCTTTCGTCTTCCTTTCGAACGGGCTTTTGATACCGCTCGAGTTTTTGGCGCTCCACAAGAAAGGAAAATAAAAAGGCGCCGTATGGCGCCTTGGTTTAGAGCGTGAAACGCCTGGTAAGCGCTTCCATGAATTTTTCTACGCGGCCTTCTTCAACGCGGCTCCCGAAATTAACCTTCCCATCGGTCTTGAAATAACTTCCCACGATGGCGCCCCGCACGCCATCAAGCAGGCGGAGGTTCGTAGCGGTCATTCCGCTCCCGATTATTTTCGGGAAAGGTTTCAGTTCGGGATAGCGGTTCAGTGTTTCAATATCCTTCTGATTCGCCTCGCCGCCGGTCTTTTCTCCGGTTATCACGATTGCGTCCGCGCGGTCCATTGCGTCAAAAGCAGAGCGTATGAATGAAGGAGACTCCTTCGTAGGGCGGTAGTACTTGGGGTATATTCCGCCTAATACGGCGATATCGGCGCAACGCTCGCGTTCTTTCATGAAATCATCCCATTCGGTCAAATCGCTTCCTTCGTACGCCCCTGCCACATAATCAAGCTGTATGAATTCCGCGCCGGCGTTCCGCGCGATACGGAAAGCCATTTTGTAATCATTCGGAAGCACGTTCACGCCGATGACAAAATTCGAACCGCCTGCGGTAACTGCCGCTTTCGTAACCTTCGTGAGGATTTCTTCAACGCGCGGGTTTGCGCGGTACGAATTCCCGCCTCCCCATCCGTAATTCTCAACGATGGCGCCGTGCACCCGTCCTTTATAGATGTACAAATCGTTCAAAACATCTTCGGTGATCTCATCAACGGATTTATTGCCGTTCAAGATATGCAACATTCCGATAATGATCTTTGAATCCTTGAAAAGCTTGGAAAATAGGTTTTCCACGTATCCCTCTCTTTCGTTTTAAAACGTTAATATTTCTGCCTTTGTCATACAGGAAAAGCAAAAATGAGGCAAATTTTCTAATCTAAAAGCCGCCTTAAGGCGGCTTTTAGATTATTGGTCGGGCTGCTGGGAATTTCACGTCGTCCCGCCAAAGGCGGGACTCCTTGAGAACCCTCGGTTCTCAACCGCCGGCTGGCGGTCTCTCCGACACGGAAGGGACACATCCGTTTCCCTTCCGACCCATCCCTCGTTCAATTCCCTAATTCAACAAACACAAACGCAGGCATTCAGCCTGCGTTTGTATTTAGTCGGGCTGCTGGGAATTGAACCCAGTCTACACGCACCCGAAGCGTGCGTACTACCGGTATACGACAGCCCGATGATTATTTATGTCCTGTGGAGCCAAATCCGCCGCGGTTTTTGTTTGGCATGGATTTTTCCTCCTGCCAAATCCCCCTCTCGATCTTTATGAATGTTCCTTGAGCGATCCGTTCTCCGCGCTCCACTATAACAGGGGTTTCCGTAAAATTAAAGTAAGCGGCGATCACCTCGTCATTGTCCCCCGAATAGTCGGGGTCGATAATCCCAATTCCATTTGAGAGCATAAGTCCCCGCTTATGAGTACCGCTTCGGGCGGCGATAAGAAGAAAATATCCTTCCGGGGTCTCGATGGCGACGTTTAGCGGTACGTAACCGATCACATGGGGTGCTATCGTCACTTCTTCACGCGCGGTCAAATCGAAAGCGGCTGCCCCGGAAGTTTTGTATTCGGGAAGCGGAAGTTCGGTATCAAACCGTTTGATGCGTACTTTCATGGTCGTTAATGATTGGCTAAATACTTTTCGCCCCGCCACAAATTTAGGGAAACAAGGACACTCACAAAAGAAACGGCAAACATGTAGAGGAAAAGCGTCCGAAATCCGTAGAGATGTGCGATGTATCCCCCGGTGATGGCGCCCGCGGCGGTGACGAGATACCCCATCCCCTCCCAATACCCCCACTCCGAGGCCTCATGTTTTTTATCGACGTGTTCGCCGTAGAGCGAATCGAACGCGGGAGAAAGCACGGCTCCGCCAAGGCCGGCGACGACCTGCGTGATAACGAGCGTCGTTTGGTCGTACACCACCAAGTACATCAGGCAGCTCAAGGCAATAAGCGCATATCCGCCCGTCACGTAGCGCTCCCGGCGGATCGTGCGGTCTTCGGCGTGACCGAGCGCGAAAAGCGCGAGTCCTTGCGAAACCATGAAGGCGAAGTACGCCCAGCTCGCATCCAAGATGCTCCCGCCGATGCCTTCCACGAAGATCGCGTAAATAGGCCCGATCATACCGAGCGCGAAACCGCACCACGCATCGGCAAAAAGAAGTATCTTGATGGCGTTCCGCATATGCTCTTATTGTACCTTGAACTTCCGCTTCATTTCTTCCTCCGTCTCTTCTTCGGCTTCGCGGGCGCGCTCTTTGGCATCCTGCATCCGCTTCACAAGCTCCTCGTCGGTTAGGCTTCCGAGTTCGCGGACACGCGGCTCAAGATATTCCCGGGTATTCCGCGAGGGATCGTCGAGTACATCCTCAAGGAGTACGGAAAGCACCTGACCCACCTTCGGGCCGGCGGGAATGCCAAGGAACTTCATCACGTCGTCGCCTTTCACGACGAGCATCTTCGGATGCACGGGGTCGTGCCGGACCTTTTCTATCATGAACATCAGATGCCGCAATTTGTACGGGAACGCCTTCGGCACGTGGCTGCCGATGCGGTCCGCTTCGCGGACGCGCATGATGTCGTCGATATGCTCGCTCCCGACGCGCGCGAGGAAACGGCGTACGCCTGAAGCGGAAACCTCGCCCACGTTGTAATAGAACATGTGGTAACGGATAAGATGCCGCACCTTTTCGATGGTTGCCGAGGAAAACGCAAGCCTCGTGAGAATCTCTTTCGCCATCCGCGCGCCGACCATCTCGTGATTATAGAAGGTCGCGTCAGCTCCCTGCCCACGCTTCGTGCGAGGTTTCCCGATGTCATGCATCAGTGCCGCAAGGCGAACCTCAAGCGAAAAGCCCTTTTGCGCCGCATACTCGAGCGCCTTCACGTTATGCTCGAAAACGGTATAGATATGGTGCTTATTCTGCGCGCATCCGATTCCCTCCCGGAGTTCCGGCATCACGTACCGAAGGAGTCCCGCTTCCTCGAGGAGCACTACGCCATCCGCAGCGCGGGGAGTCATGATGATTTTCTGGAACTCGTCGCGGATGCGCTCTTTCGCGACTTTTTCGAGTAGCGGTGCGCGGCCCACCAGGGCCGAAAAGGTCTCTTTCTCGATAGCGAAATCGAGCGCGACGGCAAAACGCACGGCACGGATGAGACGCAAGGCATCTTCAGTGAAACGGTCGTCGGGATTCCCGACGGCGCGGATGAGGCCATTTTCCAAATCATCTCTTCCGCCGAACGGGTCGACGATCTCCCCGCTCCCCTGTGGCGAAAGATCGAGCGCGAGCGCATTCACCGTGAAATCGCGCCGCGAGAGATCCTCCTCGATGGTCTTTGCAAACGTCACGTCATCCGGGCGGCGGAAATCGGAGTATTTGCCTTCGATGCGGAACGTGGTGACTTCAAGGATCTTTACCGTTTCATCGTCTGAACCGGTTTTAACGAGGACCGTGCCGAATGAATTTTCATATTTCCCGTCGGGGAAAATTTTAAGCACATCTTCCGGCAGGGCGTCGGTCGCGATATCGTAATCCTTCGGCGCAATGCCCCGTGCCATATCGCGCACGGACCCCCCGACCAGATACGCCTGATAGCCCTTGTGGATAAGGGCGCTCGCCGCATCCACCACGGGACGCGGAATCGCGATATCGGCTTCTTTTTTCATACGGCTGAGAATAGGGTGTCCTCGGCAGGACTTGAACCTGCAACCTCTTGGTTCGAAGCCAAGTACTCTATCCAGTTGAGCTACGAGGACGCATGTTTATCCTACAAGAAGAGGGATTGAAAGCGAAAAGTGTGCCCCGTCTAGGGCAATCTCACGGAGTTGAAAACCCACGGTTTTCAATGCCTGCCTACGCAGGCATGCATTCCTCCGCGGGAGCGTTCCGCCGCTCCCGACCCCATACGGGTTCGAGCTCTGGAATAAAATGCACGGTGTGCCCCGTCTAGGGCTCGAACCTAGGACCGTTTGCTTAAGAGGCAACTGCTCTACCAACTGAGCTAACGGGGCGATAAAACCGCTTCTGAAGGACTTTCGTTAGATTAGAATAGCCGGGGAACTTTTTCAAGAAAAAGGCGCCCACAGAGGGCGCCAATCGGAGGTAAAACAATTAATAAGAGGTAACAGCATGAAACAAAATCAGCAATTACTGCGTGCATGCAATTCTATCCGTGTCCCGGTCGGTTTCGGAAAAACATGTCCCTGAACGTTGGGAACAATCCTTTCGATCGGGGCAACCTGGTGCGGATTTGAAAAATGAGTATCTTCCAGTGTCGTCATGCATGAAGCGATTTGCGCCAGTTCCAGCGAAACAAAGAGCGCAATGCCGCAAATCATCGTGAGAATGCCGCGCACGATGTGGCGGTAAGAAATTTTGATGCGTGCCATCAGAGTCACCTGTACCTTTCTCGGATTAATTTGTTAAACGGTTTACTGTGGCCTTTTTATAGCACACCCCGGAAAATTCGCAATAAAAACGCCCCGGAGGGCGTTTAAATGTAACTTTTCATGTACGTGCTGTCCGTGATGCCGAAAAAAGGACTTATGGCATGCACCCATCTCTCCGTCGGCGGGCGGTGAAATTGAATAAAATCATAAAAAGAAGAAGAATCCGAGCCGAGAATATCTACAAGCCAATATAGCCTTTCTGCCAAATAATAATCGAATTGAGAAGTTAACGGACAATAAGTAGATCCCGTACCGAATTTTAGAAAAAACGCTTCCGTGTCCCTTCCCCGCGCTCCATAAAGAAGAATGATTTCTCCCGCTTTCGATTCGAATCTTTCTGAAATATCCAAAACCTTAATAACGTGAAAATCGTCATTAAAATGCCAAAGATTTGAATAATCCGCCTTTGGATCAAGGACTTTCACCGCCCCTTTCTTATTGAGACCGAACACCTGAACCTCCTTTTAAAATTATTGAAATACTCGCCTCTTTGTACGCTACGCGGGCGGTATTGTCAAAAATAAAAAGCGCCTCCGTACATAATAGGAGAGCGCTTCTTTCTTGGGATAAACCCTAAAGGCATCGTGCCTTTAATTTTTTTATTCATTACTGGATGTTATTTCAGCAAAGAGCAAGTTCTGTGGCGTACGCCACCTCTGTCCCCCTCTCGCCTGCCGAAACGGCACCCTGGATATTACCTGAAACTTTTGTGACCCCAACCATCGGGTTGGTAATGTTCGCCGTTTCGGGCGGTGAGCACATCTTTTCCGGGTTTTGCATTTCTCCGTACGGTTTTGTCTGCGTTATTCCGGCAAGGATATCATCATCGGCAAACCCGCCAACGATCACATCGCCCTTGCCCGACGAATACGCGCTTACTCCCATGACGAAGAGGCAAACCAGGAAAAGGAGCCCCGAAGTGATTAATTTTCTCATCGGGATTCTTCTCCACTGGGTTAAAAGTTAATGAATAATTGGTATGTTATCTCCAGCGTTACCGCTGAAGTGCTATGAAAAACCATACCACACTCTTTCCATTTGGCAAGAATAAAAATCCCCCGCTGGGGGATTTTGGTATTCAAATATTTTTCATGTCGATATCGTCAATCGCATCGGGTTCCTCAAAAAATTCTTCCGGAGGGAATTCAGGAATGGCGATATGGTCTTCGCCTTCGGGAATTTCGGGGTTGAAGAAGAAGGTATTCGTTCCTCCCGGGATCGCGCGCACCGAATGGTCATGCAGCGCGTTTCCGCACCACACTCCCGGACCGCATGCGCCGTTAAGAATGGATATGGCGAGTGCGGCAAAAAACAATACAAACAATTTCCAGAGTGCCATAGGGCAACAACTCCTTTCTGAGAATAGATTGTGAATCCTGCTCTCACCATGGAAGCACATCGGCGCTTTCTCGGAAAGGGGGCTGAAATCTGCTAAAACTAGAGGGTATGCCGCTCATCTCCCTCGAAACTCCCATTGCACAGCTGAAATCCATGCGCGGCTATTTTGCCGAGCGGCTCAAAAAACTGGGGGTCGAGACCGTGAAAGACCTTTTCTTCCACTTCCCCTATCGCTATGAGGACTTTTCGCGAATCACGCCCATTGCCGAACTCACGGCCGGAACGTCCTGTACGGTAAGCGGCATCGTTGAAAAGATCGAGCTCCGGAAGATCTGGCGGAGGCGCATGACGATCACGGAAGCGCGGATCTCGGACGGCACCGGCAAGCTCTCCATCGTATGGTTCAACCAATCGTATGTGGCGAAATCCCTTCCCAAGGGAGCGCACGCGAATTTCGCCGGGCGCGTCACCGAAAAAGACGGGCGCATCCAGCTCACCAACCCACTCTACGAGCCTTCTGAAAACGAATCCACTAAGCACACCGCGCGCATCGTCCCCGTCTACCGCGAAACGAAGGGACTGACTTCCCGCGGCATCCGCTTCATCGTTCAGCCGATCTTGAACCACGTGCGCGTACCCGAAACCCTGCCGGTGGAGATGCTCGAAAAGGAAAATTTGCCGGGACGGGAAGATGCGCTGCGCGCCATCCATTTTCCCGAAAATCTTGCCGCTGCCTATCATGCAAAAGCGCGATTCGCCTTTGAGGAGCTCCTCACGCTTTCCGTCCATATGGGACTTGAGCGAAAAAGGATAGAGGCGAAGAAAGCGTTCCCGCTTCCGATAGAGACAGAGGAGATCAAAGAACTCTTGAAGCTCGTGCCATTCGAGCTCACGGAATCGCAAAAGCACGCCTTGTGGGAAACGGTAAAAGACTTGGGAAGAGGCTTCCCCATGCACCGCCTGCTGCAGGGAGACGTGGGAAGCGGAAAGACCATCGTTGCAGCGCTTGCCGCCGTACTTGCCGCCCAAAAAGGCTTCCAGGCCGCGATGATGGCGCCGACGGAAATCCTCGCACGCCAGCATTACGGAAATCTCACCCGCCTTTTCGGCGAACTTGAAACGGGTATCGCGCTCCTCACCGCCTCGGAAGCGCGCGTCTTCTACGGCGCAGGGCTTGAAACCGTGATGACAAAGCCCGCGCTCGAAAAGGAAATCAAAAAAGGCGCGGTGAAGATCGTCGTGGGCACCCACGCCCTCTTGAACCGCCGGAGCGCGTTCAAAAACCTCGTGCTCGCCGTCGTGGACGAACAGCACCGCTTCGGCGTTTCCCAGCGCGCCAAGCTTCTCGAAGCTGAAACCGGCAAAGTCGTGCCGCATTTCCTTTCGATGTCCGCAACGCCGATTCCCCGCACGATGTCCCTCGTGCTTTTTGCAGACCTTGATCTCTCACTCATCACCGAGCTGCCGAAAGACCGCAAACCGATTGAGACGAGGCTCGTACCGAAGGATGAGCGGAAATCAGCATATGAATTCATCAAAAAAGAAATTGCGACGGGCCGACAGGCATTTGTGATTTGTCCCCGCATCGAGCCTCCGGAAGCCGCTCCTCTCACCGAAAAGGAGGAAGCGACCCTTGAAGCGAAGTCTGTGAAGCTCGAGTACGAAAAGCTTGCAAAGAAAACCTTCCCTGATCTTCGCGTGGGCATGCTGCATGGGAAGATGAAGCCGGCGGAGAAAGAGAAAGTGATGGGAGACTTTTCCGCGCGAAAAATCGACATCCTGGTCTCTACGTCGGTCATCGAGGTCGGCATCGACGTCCCGAACGCGACCGTCATGATGGTTGAAGACGCCGACCGCTTCGGCCTCGCCCAGCTTTACCAATTTCGCGGCCGCGTAGGGAGAGGCATGCACCAATCGCATTGCCTCCTCTTCACCGAAAAGGAGGACGAGAAAACCCAGGAACGGCTCCGATATCTTGAGAAAGCAAAAAACGGTTTTGAACTCGCCGAGTATGATTTGAAAGACCGGGGGCCGGGCGAGCTCTTCGGGCTCTCGCAATCGGGCTTCCCCGATTTGGCGATGTCGGCGCTCCAGAATCCCCGCCTTTTGAAGCACGCGAAGGAATACGCGGACGAGATTCTCCGCACCGACCCCCGCCTCGACACGGTGCCGGAGATAAAACGCCGCATCACTGAGTTTGCGAAGACCCTGCACAGGGAATAGCATTTATTAATCGGGCTGTCGTATACCGGTAGTACGCCTGCTTTGGGAGCAGGTAGACTGGGTTCAATTCCCAGCAGCCCGACTAAATACAAACGCAGGCATTCAGCCTGCGTTTGCGTTTGTTGAATTAGGGAATTGAACGAGGGATGGGTCGGAAGGGAAACGGATGTGTCCCTTCCGTGTCGGAGAGACCGCCAACTGGCGGTTGAGAACCCTCGGTTCTCAAGGAGTCACGCCTTCGGCGGGACGACGTGAAATTCCCAGCAGCCCGACTAAAACAAATCCGCCTGAAGGCGGATTTGTTCGTCCGAACCCCGATATTTCAGATCGGGGTTTTAGGACTAGGAGTGAATTGAACGGGAAAGGGCGAATTGTTCAATTCCCCAGCCCCGCGACGTGAAATTTCTACGCCCAATAAAAAACCCCGCATACGCGGAGTTTGGGATCTTATCAGCTAGCTAATGCTTTCTTTAGTTTCGCAGGATCCATAGTTACGGCAGCCCTTACAAATTCTTCCATTTCTTTTTCAGGGAGAGTTTCCCCATTGCTGGTAAGCCGTTTGATGATGACGCTCTTAATAGAAGCGTGGAAAGTGATCCGCTTCCTTTGCTTGTTTCTGTCTCTCAATGCAATGGCTTTTTTGGTAAAGGAATCCCTCACTGCTTTATCGGTTCCGTATGCCACATGCACCTGCGTTACGGTTTCAGTGTGCCCTCCCATGCATGTTGTAGTGGTCTCATTTCCAATAACGAGCAAAAACCAGTCGTTTGGCATGTATGCCTCCTTCTATTTTTAAAAAAATAACTAAACAAAAAATGCCACTAAAAATGGCTTTAGTCAAAAAACACGAAGAAGGCGCTACTTAAGTGCCTTCTCGAACTCGTCCATCCGCTTTAAGAATTCGTCGTTTAAGCGGTTGATGTTCGTCACGCGGGTGTTCACCGCCGACTCCCCCGCCTGCACGGCAAGCTTGTGCTCCGGTGTCGGATTGGCAAGGAAGGCGGATACGGCTTCCAAGAAGCCATTGAAATCTTTCGTGTATTGGATGAATTCCGTTACGAGCGCGATCTCTACGGCGATGCCGTCATACATGATGCGCTGAAGGTCGAGGGATTTGATGCCTTTGAACGAATTCGACATGCCTTCCAATTCCTTCGAAAGGTCAACGGCTTTCGCATACGCCTCATTGTTCTTCGCCTTTGCATCGGCGACGAGGGCGGTGGCTTGCGCCTTATCCTTCTTCGGATCGAGCGCGCTCAGAGCCTTCACCTTGTCGTTCGTCTCGTTCGAAAGCGAAACGATATCGCGGCTGATCTCTGCCGCCCGTGAGCGCGATTCTGAAAAGCCTGTCGGGAGCGGTGCCCGCTTTTGGATGTACGGAAGACCGAAAGCGAGCGCGGAAAGCGCCACCACGATGCCTACGAGCGAGAGGGAAAGTATGAGAAGGGTCTTTTTTGCTTGTTCGTCCATAAATAATTAAGTGGAGTTATGTATATCACGCGGAAGCCGGGAAAACAAACTTCCCGAAAAGAACTGGAGCGGAATACGGGAATTGAACCCGTGCCTTCACCTTGGAAGGGTGACGTACTACCACTATACGAATCCCGCGAACGTCTCTGATTGTGTCATAGCGGAGAATGCGGCGCAAGATTTCGGTAAGGCTAAAATCATGTATAATTGCCTGGCATGAGGCAAAAATCTGTAACGTTACACCCCGAAAGGAGCCTGAAGAAACGTTTCGGAACAGGCCTCGTTATAGAATATGAACGAAGCGGAGCTCATTTATAAGGCCCAGAAAGGCGATTCCGAGTCCTTCGGAAAGCTGTACGACGCGCACATCGCGAAAATCTACCGTTTCGTATACCTCAAAGTGGGCCAGCGACAGAATGCGGAAGACTTGGCGCACCAGGTGTTCATGAACGCCTGGAAGAACATCGGAAGCTATAAGCCGAAAGGAGTCCCCTTTTCGAGCTGGCTCTACAAGATCGCCTCAAACGCCGTCATCGACTTCTACCGGACCGCGAAGCCCTACGTGGACATCGAGGCGGTGGGAGAAGAGAAGCTCGGCATTGCCGAAGAGGACGCTGAACGCGACCTCGAAACCTCCATCGAAATGGAACGCATCGGCGAAGCGCTCCGCCTTCTCACCGACGACGAGCAAAGCGTCGTCATCATGAAATTCGTGAACGAACTTTCAAACAAGGAGATCTCGGACTCCCTCGCGAAGACCGAAGGGGCCATACGGGTCATCCAGCACCGCGCCCTGCGGCGCCTGAAGAAAATACTCGAGGAGACCCCTCCCCGGGAAAATAATTAAATGGAAACCATCAAGCGAAAACTGAAAATGCTCGCCTCGATCGCCCCCGACCGGGGTTTTGAAGCGCGTACGCGTTTTGCGATCGTCTCCACTCCCGCGAGACGGAGCGTCTTTTCGCTTCCCAGCTTCCAGCCCACGTGGGTACGCGGACTTGGTCTTGGCGTGGCCGGGTTTTTGATCGCCGCCGTCCCCTTGCTTGCTTCGTACCGCTCCCCGTCTCTCTCCTCTTTGAAAGATGCCGATAAGCTCTCGAAGGAAGCCGCTGAGCTCCCTATCTCCATCGAGCTTGAAGAGGTAAACTATCGAAATAACACGAACGAAGTGATCACTGCCGCCATCACGGAAATCCGCGATACGAATGTGAGCCACTTGAAGGAAGGACCGATCCAGTCGGAGATCGATGATATCCAGAAAGCGGGCACCGCGAATGACGAAATCGATCGCCTGCTTGAAAACGTAACCCTCTAACATGGCACGAAAACTCCTCATACTCCTCTCCGCAACGGTCGCCTCATTCGCCTTTTCGGCGATTCCCGCATCGGCTCAGACGAACCCCGCCGAGAAGGTGATCCAGGGCGTAATGGACACCGTTGAAGCCCTGATCGGCGCAAAAGACAAAAACGAAGGCGAAGGCGAGGCTCGCCTCGACGCCTACAAGAAGGTGCTCGAGCTCGCGACGACGGACGCCCGCGACATGCGCTTAAAGCTCCTCGCTTACGAGGACGACAAAACGACCACCACGACCGCCGTGTGGAAGAAAAACCGCATCGCGGCCCTCCAAGACGCCGTGAAGCATTACGAAAACGAGACGCGCATCGTGAACATGATCGAGCACCCCACCGTGGACGAAGTGAAGCTCCGCGCGGAAGACCTGAAGAAATGGCGGGAAGAAACCTACACCCCGCTTTTCGATGAAGTGCAATCCTATCTGCTTCTTGAACAGCATAAGAAATCCCTCGAGACCGCCGAAAACCGCCTTGAAAAGGTTTCCGCCGACGTCGCGAAACTCAAAAAGGCAAAATTCAAGAAAATAAAGGAAGTTGAGGAAAGCCTTAAGAAAGCCTCGACTCTCATCGGCGACGCCCGCGCGATGAACGATACTGGCGTACGCCAATTCGCCAAAAGCTACCTCTATCCCTTCATGAAAGACGGCAGCGAGGAAAAACTCGCCATTGAAGCCGAGCTGAAAGAAGAAAAAATGAAGGCTGAAAAAGAAAAGAAAGAACTCGCTTCGAGTTCATCCACTCCCCCCACCCCCCCTATGCAATCCCCCTCGATAAAAGAGACGGTAGACGCCTCTTTCGCGAAAGTGAAAGAGTCCTATCAGATCTTCATCGAGATGAGCAATCTTGTGAGGAGATCGCTCTAACCCGGGATGACAAAAAGCCCCCGCGAGGGGGCTTTTTGTTTACGAATGGAATTTCGCTTAGGCGACTGCCTCTTTGAGGAGTTTGCCCGCGCGGAACTTCGGCTTCGTCGACGCGGCAATCTGGATCTTTTCGCCCGTCTTCGGGTTTACGCCCATGCGTGCCGCGCGCTTCGCGACACGGAACGTGCCGAAACCGGTGATAGCGACCTCTTCGCCCTTCGACATGCACTTTACGATGGTGTCGAACATGGCTTCGACGGCCTGCTCCGCCTGTTTCTTCGTTTCAATCCCGGCGGCCTTCTGCACCGCCTCTACAAGTCCTACTTTCTTCATGGTGTTTTTAGTGATAAATTTGCCGACCTTTCTTCGCTTTACCCTGAAATAATAGCATAAATCCTAGCCTTTTACAGTATAAGAGACGGGTTGTGGTCTTAGCGTCTTGGTAAATAAGGTATTTTCACCCCCTTCGGGGGTGATTTTTTTATTCCTACCGGGCGTACTCGACAGCCTTCACCTCGCGGATGACGATTACTTTGATTTCCCCGGGGAAACGGAGTTCGGATTTGATTTTCGCGGCAATCTGCTTCGCGAGCTGGAGCGCTCCGTAATCATCCACCTTTTCCGGCGTGACGAACACGCGCACTTCCCTGCCGGCGGATACGGCATACGCCTGCGAAATGCCGTCAAACGTTTTTACCACCCGTTCGATGTCCTCAAGGCGCTTCAAATATTTCTCGAGCGTGTCGCGCCGCGCGCCAGGCCGGGCGCCGGAGATGGCATCTGCGGCGGCGACGATATACGACTCGGGAGTCGAGAAAGGATACTCCTCGTGGTGGGCTTCCATGGCCTTCACAATCTCGTCCGAAATGCCGTATTTCTTCAGCAACTTCCTGCCGATTTCGACGTGCGTTCCTTCGACCTCGTGGTCGATGGCCTTGCCGATATCGTGCACCAAGGCTCCGCGCTTCGCGACTTCGACATTCACATGGAGTTCCGATGCGAGCATGCCGGCGATGTGGGCCATTTCAACGGAGTGCTTCAGGACGTTCTGCCCATAGCTCGTGCGGTAATTCAGGCGGCCCAGGAGATGGAGGATTTCCTTCGGGAAATCAAGGATGCCGACGTCGTACGCCGCATCCTCACCCGCTTTCTGCACGTGGCGGTCGAGCTCTTCGCGCGCCTCCTCGACGGCTTCCTCGATCTTCGCGGGCTGAATGCGCCCGTCTTTCAAAAGTTTTTCAAGCGCGATCTTCGCGAGCTCGCGCCGCATCGGGTCGAACGAGGAAAGCAGAATGGTGTCAGGGGTGTCGTCCACGATCACCTCGACGCCCGTAAGCCGTTCGAACGTGCGGATATTGCGCCCCTCGCGGCCGATGACCTTGCCCTTCAGTTCCTCGTTCGGAATATGCACAACGGAGGTCGTGATGTCGTTCACCGAGCTCCGCGCGTACCGCTGGAGCGACGACGTGATGATATCAAGGCTCCGCGCCTCGATCTCCTGGAGCTTTTCGCGCTCAAGGCGAATCACTTTTTCCCGCAACTCTTCGCGGGCGTGCTGTTCAAGCTCGGAAAACATGCGGGCCTTCGCCTCTTCCTTCGAAAGCCCCGCGGCGCGCTCGAGTTCCGTGAGCGCTTTTTCGCGGAGTTCGGCAACTTCGCGTTTTTGTTCGCCGAGGCGGTTCAGTTCGTCCTGCTTCTGCTTTTCAAGGGCGCGGACGGAAGCCTGGCTCGCCTCTATCGCGGCGTCCTTCTTTAAAAGGTGGTCTTCAAGCCTGCGAAGCTCGGCTTTTCGTTCCCGTTCGTCCCGCTGAACTTCTAAAACGACGGCGGCCGCCTCGTCTTTTGCCGCGAGGACTATCTCTTTCGCCTGGGAACGGGCTTTCTCGAGCTCTTCCCCCGCTTTAGCTTCGACCGAAGTCTTTGATTTGAGGGCTAGGTAATACCGCGCCCCGTACCCGAGCGCCAACCCTAAGATCGCGGAGCCAACCGCGAGAAGCGTGCTGGAATCCATGGAAGTGTAGTAATGATGTGTATATCGACATGTGTGTTCGCACTTTAATTTTAGGACCCTTCCATAGGGGTGTCAAAAGAACTAGAATGCTAAAAAACCGCTACGAAGAAGTTCACATCCCATGAAAAATACTTGTGTTCTCCTCATTCTCGACGGCTGGGGAATCGGAAAGCGCGACGAATCGAACCCGATATATCTTGCCGGCACCAAAACGCTTGATATGCTTGCAGCCCGTTTTCCCGCCGGGTCGCTTCAAGCGTCGGGACTTGCAATCGGGCTCCCCTGGGACACGGCGGGTTCGAGCGAGGTGGGGCACGCGACGATCGGCGCCGGACGGGCGGTGGCGAATGAAAACGGACTTGCATCGGGAGAAATACGCGGAAACCTGGGTGAAGCGGTGGCGGGTGCGGGGAAAAACCAAATGCGCATCGCCGAATCGGTGCGCTACCGGGGCGTCACGTTTTATCTGAACGGCATGCGCGAGGCGGCGTATGAAAACGAGTACCGGGTGGAAATCCCCTCGCGGGAACCGCTTGAGCCCGAGAAACATCCGGAAATGATGGCGGAGGCCGTCACCGAACGCATCCTTCTTGCGCTTGCGGACCGCGGTTACGATTTTCTCGCTGCGACCTACGCGAACCCCGACGTCATCGGGAAAACGGCAAATTTTGAGAGCGCAACGCGCGCCGTGCGCGCGCTCGACACGGCAATCGACCGCATCGCCCGCGCGGTGCTCGCCGAAGACCATACGCTTATCATCACCTCGACGCATGGAAACCTCGAATACATGCTCGACCTTGGGAGCGGAAAGCCTGAAGGAAAAGATACGACAAATCCCGTCCCCTTCTACCTCATCGGAAAGCGGTTTGAGCGGAAAAACGGCGGAGGGGCGGAAAAGCTCCAAAATATCGGACTCCTGTCGGATGTGGCGCCGACAATTTTGGAGATACTCGGCGTAAAAAAACCGGCCGATATGACCGGCGAAAGCCTCCTTCCCCAGCTGGTATAATGAAAACGAAATAAACCCCGTTAATGAAATTGATCGCGAAATTCGTCTTCCAGTTTCTCTCGAACATGCTCGCCATATACCTGTGCGCGCAGTTCATCTCGGGATTCACCTTCACGGGAAATATCACCGATCTTGGCATTGCCGCGGCGGCGCTCGCCGTCATCAATCTCTTCCTCCGTCCCGTGTTAAAGCTCCTCCTCGGCCCGCTTATTCTCCTCACCTTCGGGCTGTTCCTCATCGTGATAAACGCCATAACGCTCGCGATTCTTGACTTCTTCATCACCCCTCTTACAATACAAGGGTATTTGCCCCTCCTGTACTCGTCGTTACTCATCGGAATTATAAATTTCCTTTTCACGTCGAGCGGGCGGATGCTCTATAAAGAATAAATTCATGTTTGAAATAGCAGAAATAGCGGTTTCCCTTATCCTCATCGCATTGATCCTCATGCAAGAGCGCGGCGGCGGCGCCGGCGGCCTTTTCGGAGGCGGCGGCGATACCGCATACCAAACGCGGCGGGGCGCTGAACGCGCGATCTATTGGGCAACCATAGTTGCCGCCATCGTCTTCGTCTCGCTTGCCCTTATCAAACTCTCCGGCATCTAAGCCGCATGCGGGTAGCAAAAAAAATCATTGAAAACCTCTCCGCAAAAGAACGGAAGGTTTTTTTTGCGCTCAGCGTCGTGCTTGCCTTTTCGATAGCCGCTTATGCGGTCACCGCGTTCGTCGAACGGACTGAAATCGTCCCCTTCCACGGAGGCTCGTGGCGCGAAGGCGTCCTGGGACATCCGGAAATCGTAAATCCGGTTTTCGGCAAAACACAGGCCGACGCGGACGTTTCAGCGCTGTTGTTTGAAAGCCTTCCCAAGCTTATGACCGCCCATCGCGAGGAAGAGGGCGGACGCGTGCACGTCGTAACGTTGGCTGAGGGATTGATGTGGAGCGACGGAAAGCCCTTTACGGCCGACGACGTGGTGTTCACCGTCGCGCGCATCCAGGATCCCGAATCGAACTCCCCCCTTCTCTCGGATTGGCAAGGCGTGCGGGCGGAACGCCTGAGCGAATTGCAGGTACGCTTCATCCTGCCCATCGATTACGCGTTCTTTTTGGAAAACCTTTCGCGCCTGCGGCCCATTCCCCGGCACGTATTTGAAGGCCTTTCGGGCGACGCACTCGCCTTTTCCCCCTATGCGCGAGAACCGGTCGGGAGCGGCCCGTATCGCGTGAAACGCGTCGCGGAAAGCGACGGGAAGATTACCCGTTACGATCTCACGCCGAACGCCTATTGGGCGGGAGGGAAGCCGTACATTTCGCGATTCTCGCTTTCGTTCTTCGAAACGCAGGAAGAACTTGAATCCGCATACCGCCTCCGTTCCCTCGACGGCTTCGGCACCGCCGGAAAACTCATCGATAACGATCCGCGCGGCACGCTCGAAACGGTGCCGATGGGCCGTTATTATGCCGTCTTTTTCAACCTCCGCGGGAAAAATGCGGCCGTGCGGAACAAAGACATCCGCCTCGCGCTCGACCGTGCGGCTCCGAAACAGCGAATCATCGATGAAGCGCTCGACGGACGCGGAACGCTCATCAACTCGCCCGTACTCCGGCCCGGCGTGCCGGCGGAAAACCGCGAGAACCGGGAAACCGCCAGCGAATTGATATCGAAAGCCGGCGTTAAAAACCTTTCCTTTACGCTTACCGTCCCGAAAAACGTTTTCTTGGAAAAAACCGCCGAGATGCTCAAAGCCTCCTGGGAGTCGGTGGGCGCCGGCGAAATCACAATTGACGTGCGTGATGCGAAAGATATTTTCGAAAATTCACTGAAGACCGGCGAATATGACGCCGTACTCTTCGGAAATATCCTTGAAAATCCCGATGACCTGTATCCGTTCTGGCACTCCTCCGCGCGTGACTACCCCGGCCAAAACATATCCGGATTTGCGAATGCGAATGCGGACACCTTGCTTGAAAACCTTCGTGCGACCGACGATGCCTCCACGCGAAGCGCCGAACTCGATTCGCTGGCCCTCTATATCGGCAACGAAACCCCCGCCGTGTTCCTCTATGCGATGCCCTATTCGTACGTCCGCGAATCGCGCCTGCGCGGTTTTGCGCCGAAAACCCCGATGATCGGCAACCCCGCGGACCGTTTTTCGAACGTCGGAGATTGGTACGTTGAGCATGGTAGGATATTCAAATAGCCATGGATGCGCTTCGCGACATACTGCGTGCGTTCCCCGAACAATTCGGGAAAACCCGCCTCATCGTCGGAAAGGCGAAACGCGGTGCGGCGCCGAAAGCCGTCGTCATTTGCGGCATGGGAGGCTCGGGCCTTGCCGGCAAAGTGCTCGCCGACCTCGTGCGGCCCCAGCTCGCCGTCCCCGTCATCGTATGGAACGGCTATGACGCGCCGAAATTCACCGATGCGCTCTACGTCGTCGTTTCCTTTTCGGGAGATACGGAAGAGGCACTTTCGAGTTTTGCCGTGGCGCTCCGCATAGCGCCGAAAAACCGCGTCGCGGTCGCCGCGGGAGGCGGAAAGCTCTTCCGGGCGGCGGTGAAAAAAGGCATTCCCCTTGCGACATTTGACGCCGGAAACTTGACGCCGCGCGAAGGCGTGGGGTATACTGCTCATGCTGTTTTCTCACTCCTCCATTTGTTTTTTCCGGGACTTCGGGAGCGTATCGCTTTCCCCCGGAATCTTCGTTCAGAACATATGGAAGCAGGCGGAAAGGAAATTGCGGACGCGCTTCAAAACCGGACGGCAGTCGTATATTCCGGTAAAGCGCTCGCATCGGTAGCCTACGCCTGGAAAACGTACCTTAACGAAACGGCAAAGCTCGCCGCGTTCGCTTCTGAAATTCCCGAAGCGAACCATAACGAGATTGAATCGTTCGGAGCGGGCGCGCAGACGCTCGCCGGAATCTTTCTCGAAAATCCGGGTGAATCGGCGGCGGTACGGAAGCGTTTTACGCTTACGAAAAAACTTCTCGCATCGCACGGCATTCCCGTGATGTCCGTACCCCTCGAAGGGAAAACCCTTGCGGAGCGGGCATGGAACGGCATCCTCGCGGCGCAGTGGACGGCGTATCACAGTGCAAAAAAAACGGGGGTAAATCCCCGCGAAACCCCTTCCATCCGCGCCTTCAAATCCGCAATGCGGAAAAAGTAATCGGTAGGATATAATTGAGCGAAAAGCCGGAGTGGTGAAATTGGCAGACACGTACGGTTCAGGGCCGTATGCCGAAAGGCTTGTGGGTTCAAGTCCCACCTCCGGCACAGAGTCGAAAAAAATAATATGAGAAAAATAACAAAGAAGCCTCATTCAAACGAGCCGGTCGTTCGGTTCGTTGCGCTCGGGGGCTTGGAAGAAATAGGGCGGAACATGATGTTCTTCGAATACGAAAACGAGATCATCATCATTGACGCGGGGTTGCAGTTCCCCGAAGAAGAAACGCCGGGAATCGATTATATCATCCCGAACACGTCGTACCTTGAGAAGAAAAAGTCGAATATCAAAGGGCTCGTGATTACGCACGGCCACATGGACCACATCGGCGCCATCCCCCATCTGCTCGACCGGCTGGGAAATCCGACGATTTACACCACGCGGCTCACCAAAGAAGTGATCATGAAGCGCTTGGAGGACTTTCCCCATGCGCCGAAACCGGTCTTCAATCTTGTCGCCGGCGGGGAAACGCGCCAGATATCGAAGAACTTCGCCATGACGTTTTTTGACGTCGTGCACAACATCCCCGACGGATTCGGCATGATCATCCGCACGCCGGTGGGAAATATCGTCCACCCGGGCGAATTCAAATTCGACTACGACAAGGACGGCAAGCCGCGCGGCTTGGAAGTCTGGAAGCAGGTCGGCGCCGAAGGCATCCATACCCTCATGCTCGACTCGACGGGGTCCGAGGTGCCGGGCTTCGCCCTGTCGGAACGCGTCGTCGAGGCGGAACTCGAAAAGCTTTTCAAGGCGGCGAAGGGCCGCATCATCGTGGGCACGTTCGCTTCGCTTCTCGACCGCTTGATAGAAATGATCAAAATCGCGGAAAAGCTCGGCAAACACGTGGCGACCTCCGGGTATTCCATGAAGACGAACCTGGAGATTGCGAAACGCCTCGGCTACCTGAAAGCGGAGCGCGGAACGATGATCTCGCTCGACGAGATACACAAATACAAGGATGACAAAGTCGTCATCCTCGCGACCGGCGCCCAGGGCGAATCGAATGCCAGCCTCATGCGCATGGCAAACGGCGAGCACAAGCAGGTCCAGATAAAGAAGGGTGACACCATCATCCTCTCCTCCTCCATCATCCCGGGCAACGAACGGAGCATCCAAAACCTCAAGGACAACCTCTGCCGCCAGGGAGCCATCATCTTCCACAACAAGATGATAGACATCCACTCCTCCGGCCACGCGCCGCAGGAAGAGCTGAAGACGGTGATGAAGCTCGTAAACCCCAAACATTTCCTCCCCATCCACGGGTATTACTTCCTCCGCTCCCAAAACGCGAAGCTCGCGCAGGAAGCGGTGGGACTGAAGCCGGAAGCCACGATCGTGGCGGACAACGGCCTTGTGGTGGAATTCACGAAGGACATCGCCCGCCTCTCGGGCGAGGAAGTACCGGCCTATCCGGTCATGGTGGACGGCTTGGGCGTGGGAGACGTTTCCGACATCGTACTCCGCGACCGCCGCTCGCTTGCCGCGGAAGGCATGCTCGTCATCATCACGACGCTCGATAAGAAAACGGGGAAGACATTGAAAAACCCCGATATCATCTCCCGCGGATTTATCTACCTGAAGGAAAACCAGGATTTCCTGAACGAAATCCGCCGGAAGATCCGCGGCATCATCGGCCGCATCGAAGGCCACCAGGTCGATCCGGATTATCTCCGCACGATGGTGCGCGACCAAATCGGCCAGTTCTTGTACAACAAGACGAAGCGCCGGCCGATGATCCTGCCGGTCGTCATCGAGATCTAGCAAAAAACCCGCCGATTCGGCGGGTTTTTGTTTTCCCTATTTTAGAGGACGCCGATCCAGGCGTGGCCCTCGTCGAGGTCTACGGTCGTTTCGGCTTTCGCTTTTTTCACCAAATGCTGGAATTCGATGGAGCGCGCATTCACTTCCCGCTTCAGGAAATCGCCGTGGCGTTCGATAAGCCCCAAACCCGCGCCCGAAACGTAGACGCGCACCTTGTCTTTCGGTACGAACCCCGCTTCCTGACGGAGTTCCTGGATGGCGCGGACAAGCTCGCGAAGCAAACCCTCTTCCTTCAATTCGGGGGTGATCGCCGTATCGAGCGTTATTTCTTCGGTAAGCGATGGGTCGAAAACGACGCGCTTCACGTTCACCTCGTCCTTCAAAATAAGGAGGCATTCCTTCGCCTTCACGCCCTTCAAAAGGGTGGATTTCACGCGCAACTCGGCAAGGGGTTGGCGGACCTTGATGCCCAGTTCGGCGCGCTTGGCGAGCGTGAGGCTCGCAATGCGGCGAGTCTCCTCCATGTAGGAAAGGAGTTTCGCGTCAAAAAGCTTTTTCTCAAACGCCGGCCAGGAAGCAAGATGCACGGAATCAGACGCCTTCTGCGAAAGGGATTTATAGAGTGCCTCCGCGAAGAACGGCGTGAAAGGCGCCAGAAGCTTTGCGATCTCCCGCATCACGTGCGCGAGGACCGCGGAAGCCTGCTCGCGGTCTTTTTGCGAGACGGGCCGTTGGAAACGCTTCCGGCTCCGGCGGATATGCCAGCGCGAAAGGTCGTCCACGAGTCCCTGGATTGCGCGGGCGGCGTCCCCTATTTCATACGCGTCCATGGCCTTTTGAGTCGCTTGAATCGTCGCGTGAAGCCGCGCCATCACCCACCGGTCGAGCACGTGGGTCGGAACGATTTTCCGTCGCGCGGTTTGCTTCCCGTATAAATCGAGGAAGGCGAACGAGTTGTAAAGAATCATGAAGACCTGCCGGGAAACCTTCACGAGCTCGCGTTCGTCGAAGCGCTTCGGCTCGCCGGGCGGATTCACCGTGAAGAAAAACCAGCGCGCAACGTCAACGCCGTGGCGCTCCATCATCTCCCAGGGATCGACCACGTTGCCTTTCGACTTGGACATTTTTTGGCCTTTGGAATCCAAGAGGAGCCCCAAAGACATCGCCGTCTTATAGGGAGAACCCGCCTCCAAAAGAACGCCGATGGCAAGCATGGTGTAGAACCACCCGCGGGTCTGGTCGACGCCTTCGGCGATATAATCAGCCGGGAAGTCTGAACGGTCGATTCTTTTGGCTTTCGGGGCATACAGGTACCCTTTTTGCGCCCAGGGCATCGAACCGGAATCGAACCACACGTCCATGACCTCCGGCGCGCGGCGCATCCTCCCCCCGCACACGCACGGGAAAGCCATCTCGTCGATATACGGCTTGTGGTAATCCTTCACCCCCAATTCATCGCGGGGAATCACCCGATAGTCGGCTTTGGAAAAGCCCGCAAAGGGAAACAAGGCTCCTTTTTTGCGTTTCGCCCACGCGATCGCCTCGTCGGAATCCCAGCCGTTCATCACGGCAAGCATCATCCACAACGGATCGTCATGGCTCACGACAAGGATCGTCTGCCCGTCGTATTTTTCCTCGCATTCCTTCAAAAAAGCGTATACTCGGCGGCGCACATCATTGCGGGATTCTCCGCCCGGAACCGCCTCGAGAAATTTCAGTTTTTCGGGGAGGGCGTCGAATTTCCGGTGGGACGTTCCGGCAAGCGATCCTACGTTTATTTCGCGTAAGCGCGGATCGATGTGCACGGGGGCGCCGAGCGCCTCGGAAACGATTTCCGCCGTCTGTTTCGCGCGGTACACATCCGAAGCGAATACGACGTCGACTTTTTCCTTCCCGAGCTTCCGTGCGGCTTCCCGCGCTTCGCGCTCTCCGCGTTTCGTAAGCGGAAAGGTCTTCTTGCCGCCGTGCGAATCGAGCATATCTTTCGCATTGCTTTCGGAATAGCCGTGGCGCATGAGGATATAGCGGTTTTTCGGCTTGAGCTCCGCAAAATCAGCATCCCCCGTTACGACCCTCCGTTCGGGGCAGCGGTCGCATTCCCATATGGGCAAAGGCGTACCCCAATACCGCTCGCGCGAAATCGCCCAATCCTTCGCCTCGGAAAGCCACGCACCGAACCGGCCCTCGCGCAGATTCTCGGGAATCCAGTTGATCTTCGCGTTTTCCTTCATAAGCGCTCCGCGCAGGCTGCTCATGCGCACAAACCACGAATGCCTCGCGTAGTAGAGGAGCGGCGTTCCGCAACGCCAACAATGCGGGTATTCATGGACATACGGCTCGATCTTGAAAAGCAGCCCCCGGGAACGCAGATGGGTGAAAATTTTTTCCTCGGTCTCCGGGGTCTTCGCCTTCTCCCCCGCAATACCCTCAACGTCGGGAACAAAACGCCCGTCGGCTGAAACCGTATGGAATTGCGGAAGGCCGAGCTCCTCGCCGAGCCGGTAGTCATCCTCGCCGTACATCACGGCGGTATGCACGACACCCGTGCCGTCCGTCGTCGTTACGAAATCTGCGGGTTGCACCGTGAAGGCGCGCTCATTGTTTTCAAATTCCTTAGAATTAACCCGGAAAAGCGGGTCGTACCGCAAACCAAGAAGGTTTTCCCCCAGGAACTCTTTTCCGCTCCGAGCCGTATCTTCCGAAGATGGAAAGATTTTCGTGATGAGATCAGTCGCAACAATATACCGCTCATCCCCTACCTCAATATATGAATAAGATATTTTTTTACCGACGGCGAGGGCAACGTTCCCCGGAAGCGTCCAGGGAGTCGTCGTCCACGAAAGAATGTAGGTGTTCGGCGGAACGGGAGTGCCGTCGTTAAAGGCCTTGCTCGCAACCTTGAATTTCACATATACCGAATTGTCCGTAACCTCCCGGTAGCCTTGCGCGAGCTCATGGGAGGAAAGCGCGGTGCCGCACCGCGTGCACCACGGAACGATCTTATGCCCCTTATAGATGAGGCCCCGTTTCTCGATTTCCTTCACGACCTGCCATACGACAGAAATATATTCGTTCTTATACGTAACGTACGGCCGGTCCATATCGAGCCAAAAGCCCATGCGTTCCGTGAGCCGCTCCCATTCATCCTTGTACTTCCACACCGACTTGCGGCATTCCGCATTAAACTCGGCAACGCCGTATTCCTCGATTTCCCGCTTCGATTTGAGCCCAAGGGTTTTTTCCACTTCAATCTCGACGGGAAGCCCGTGGGTATCCCATCCGCCCTTCCGCGGAACGTGGTAGCCCCGCATCGTCTTGTACCGCAAAACGACGTCCTTAAAGGCCCGGCCGAGCACATGGTGGATGCCGGGGCGGCCGTTCGCCGTCGGCGGGCCTTCGTAAAAAACAAAAGTCTTCCGCTTTTTCCCGCGGGAAAGCGCGCGCTCGAACGTCTTGTTCTTCTTCCAAAATTCCAGGACGCGCGTTTCGACGTCCGGGAGTGAGAATTTTTCTATCTTCTTCAGCATAGGTGCGGTTACATTTTGTCCGGCGCGGAAATGCCGATGGTCGCCAATACGTTTTTCAAAACCTGCAAAACCCCGGCGACGAGCGCCATGCGCTCCCCGGCGATTTCTGCCGGCTCGCCCACGATGCGCTCCTTTTCATAGAACGAATGGAACCCCCGGGCCAGGTCGACGGCAAACCGCGTGAGGCGCTGGACCTCGAAGTCGCGGGCGGTGTCGAAAATGACTTCGGGGTATTCCGCAACCTTGCGGATGAGAAACTCGTCCTCCGGCGTCGTGAGATTCGTAAAGTTTTCCAGCGGTATCACGCCTTCGGCTTTCGCCTTCTGAAGAATGCTCCCCGCGCGCACCGCGGCATATTGCACGTAATAAACGGGGTTTTTCATTGATTCCGCCTTCACTCCCTCCAAATCGAAATCGATATGCGTGTTCGGGGAATTCAGGAGGAATGAAAAAACCATATTGTCCGCGCCCACCTCGTCGAGCACCTCTTTCGCGGTCACATACGTTCCCGCGCGCTTTGCCATCTTTACGACCTCGCTCCCCCGCTTGAGGCGCACATATTGGTACAAAAGGACAAAAAAGCGTTCGGAAGGAAAATTGAAGATTTTCGTGAGCGCCTGCAGTTTCGGCACGTGGCCATGGTGGTTCGAACCGAAAACATCGATGACGAGATCGTACCCGCTCGAGAACTTGTCTTTATGATAGGCGATGTCGGAAGCGAAATAGGTCGGCTTCCCGTTCGAGCGGCGGACAACCGTCTCGCGGTCTTCCAGGAATTCGTCGTTCGGCTGGAACCAAACCGCGCCTTCTTTTTCTTTTAAAACGCCCCGGGAATCGAGCTCCGCAAGAGCCTGCTCTGTTTTACCGGACGAAATGAGCTCACTCTCCTTCACGACGTAGTCGAACGCAATACCCATCCGCTTCAGGGTTTCGATGTTTTCCGCATAGATATAGCGGAGCGCGAAATCGGTCATGGCATGCAAATCATCACGCGTGGCTTTTCCGCCGCTGTGCTTCAAGAACGCGCCGGCGACCTCGGAAAGATATTCGCCGGCGTATCCCCCCTCTGGAAACGCGCTCTCCCTTCCCTGGAGCTTCTCGCACCAGTAAAAGACCGTTTCGCCCATCTTCTCGACTTGGTTTCCCGCATCGTTATGGATGTATTCGCGAAGCACCGTGTAGCCCGAAAGTTCGAGCGCTTTCGCGAGCGCTTCTCCGATCGGCCCGCCCCGCGCGTTCCCCACGTGGAGCGGTCCGGTGGGGTTCGCGGAAACGTATTCGACCCGGGCCTTTTTCCCAGCGCCCGAATCGTTCCTGCCATACGCGCCCTCAAGGCCCCGCGCTTCCGTAACGGCGCCAAAAAGCACCGACGGAGAAAGCCACATGTTCACGAAGCCCGGCGGGGCGACTTCAACCCGCGCAAAAAAATCCTTCTCTTTCCGCAAAGCCTCCGCAATGCGCTCCGCTGTTTCAAGGGGATTTTTCCCTTCTTTCTTCGCGGAAAGGAGCGCGGCATTCGTCGCGTAATGGCCGAATTTCTGGGGGTCTTTCTCCTGGAAATCGACGGAAAAAATCTCCCCGGCGGGGATGGTTTTCGCTATATATTTCCGTATGTTTTCCCGTACCATGTTCGATATTTACTTTAGCGGACTTTCATCCGAGGCGCAAAAATAAAAACCGCCCCGTTTCTTACGCGATGGCGGTTTCATTTTTCAATACCGATATTACTTCAATAAGGTTGTGTGCGATAACACACCGGCCGGAATATTTTCCGCATACCGTTTTGAGCTCTTCCTCGACGTTCGATTCCCAAATTTGGCAGGGAACAAAGATTCCTTTTACCTCCGGGAATGCATCAAGGGCGGGCCGGATGTCTTTTTCAAAGGAATTGCCCATAACGTATATCTCCACAGGCTTCCCTTTCACAACATCCATAAGCTTCTGAAAATGTTCCGGGGTCTTATCCCGCGTGGCTATTTCGGACGCATATACCGCGTGAGAATTCCTTTTTTCAAGTTCCTGATAGAGAATTCTCAACTTCATATGCTGGATATTTTCTTCGCCCTTGGTAAGGACAAAGACGGCAATATCGTTCTTCCGGCAAAAACGCATGAAGTCGAAGGTTTCGAGCTTGATGCATGCACGGATGATGTCTTCCGAAAAAACGCTCTCGGCGAGCCGAATCACCTGCCGGGACATCTCTTTCGCTTCTTTCACGCCATGTTTTTTGCATAACGAACGGTAACAGTCCCGGAGCCCGTGCGTATATCGCTCAAGGCTGTAATGGTACGGTTTTCCGTTTTCCGGATTTATCTTTTCGTGTAACGCGTGCGTCAGCTCGCGCTGGAGCACTGAAAATTCCTCGTGGGAAACGTCAAACGTCTGCTGAAGGAAGGAAAGGACCCGTCGCTGGCCTTCCCGGTATATCTGCTCTTCGCTGTCGATCAGGGTGTCGTCCAAATCGGCTATGATGAGTCGGCGCATACGGCCTCCTTTCTTTTTTTAAATTGATATTAAATGCTACCCTTAGGCTACGTATGGAACCCTACGCCGTCAATAAAAGAGCTAGATTCGACTATGAGATACTCGACACCCTCGAGGCGGGGGTTGTTTTGACCGGTCTTGAGGCGAAATCGGTGAAAATGGGCCGGGCGAACCTCCAGGGCTCGCACGCCATCATCCGGAACGGCGAGGCTTTCGTGGTCGGCCTCATGATCCAGCCCTTCCAGCCGGGAAACGTCCCCGAATCCCACAAGCCGGACCGGACGCGGAAACTCCTTCTCGGTAAAAAAGAGCTGAAAACCCTCGCTGAAAAAATGAAAACCGGCTTGACCCTCGTCCCCGTCTCGCTCTATAACAATAAGCGCGGATTCCTGAAGCTTGAGCTTGGACTCGGGCGCGGGAAAAAGCAGTTCGACAAGCGCGAGGTGATCAAGAAGCGCGAAACCGAACGCGAAATCCGCAGGTTTCACAAATAGGTTTATGGAATATTTCGTTTATATTCTCTTCAGTGAGAAAGACGAAAAACTTTATGTGGGATGCACTTCAAATCTTGAGCATCGACTAAAGGCGCATGAACAAGGAATTGTCGAAGCAACTCACAATCGCCGCCCGCTAACTCTGATTCATTCTGAAAAGTTTTTGGATAAAACCGAAGCTTTCAATCGCGAGCGATTCCTGAAAAGCCTATGGGGTGGCCGATTTAAGCAAAGGCTTAAAAGCGAGTTCCTTAAAAGACGAAATATAGGCAAGGGCTAAATCACGCAACGCGTGATCGCCCGAACATTTTACGCAGTAAAATGTTTTAGGGGATGTCGGGCTTCGACGGTAAGAAAGCGCTCACGCGTGCGGGCCGAGACGGCACGCTCGTACTCCGGCCACAAACACTAACTGACAACAACAAAGTTGCAGTTCCGGCGTTCGCCTTCGCGGCGTAACGCTCCGGACATCGGACTCTGATGCCTAATAGGAGGCATCCGGTGTAATACCTTAGGCTGGCTTTTCCGGACCCTCCGGACAAAGAAGGGAAAGCGAGAAATCCAGTTCGGAATATCGTTCCTCTGAGCAATCAGAAACTACGCTCGTAGATCGCATGGACGCTCCTCATCGGACGTGGGTTCAACTCCCACCATCTCCACAGAATCAAATTACCTCCCAATGGGAGGTAATTTGATTTCGGAGATATGGAGTTGAACTAGGAAAGGGGCCAGGGAAACGAGAGTTTCCCCGTGGCGGAGGTATTGGAACCGCTGGGTTCCAAAGAGCGGAGCGATGTGAAATTCCCACCATCTCCACAGTAAAAAGAAAAATCCCCGCGTCATGTGGGGATCTTTTTTTCTTCCGGTAATTGCATTCCTAAATGCAACCCCATCTCTTTGAGCTTTTCATTGATTTCAGCCACCGACTTTTTTCCGCAGCTTCTGAAAGATAAAAGCCTGTGTTCGGTAAGGGTAAGAATATCTTTCAGCGGAGCCCTGGTTCCCTTGGCCCAAATAAGGATGTTCAATGAACGCGTGCTTATCGTTCCAAGCTCAGTCTCCTGCCAATGCATATTCAAAAGCTTTTCGCCATACACGGGGTCTTCCAGAAGTTTTTTCATCTCCCGCTTTTTCCGAAACTGCTTTTCAAGCCTTTGATTATAATCGACGTCTTTCTGACTCATTCCGTAGGGCATACGCCGCCTCCTTTCTATGCTATGGAAAAATTTATAATTTAACTCTACCCACGATACAGATTTAAGGATAAAAAATCAAAACCGCCTTATCTGGCGGTTTTTTACAAATAATTCCTTCTCCCCTTTTTCTCCCGGACGATCTTATAATCCTTGCGGATTCTCACTTGGCCTGCGAAATAGGGGCTCGGAAATTTAAAGCGGATGCGGCTATAGAGCTCCTGTTCCATGCGAATGCACTCATCGCAAAGGTATTGCGATTCGGCAAGCAAAAGTTCGCGCAACTTCCTGCTTCGCTCTTCCTTATATAAGGCTTTTAAGCGAAGCGCGTCCCAAAAGAGGTCTTCGGCCATGCGATAGAGCTCTTTCTCACGGTCGGAAAGATTCCCCACCTCAACCTCGCCCTCGCGCGCGTCAGGCGGTTCAGGTGCGCGCAAACGGATAATTATGATGGGAGTAGGAACGCGGGAAGCCAAAAGATACAACAAATGGCTCATATGCCTCCTTTCAACTGTTTAAAATTCTGCTCTCACTATCGCCGAAAAACGGCGGATGAGTCAAATAAAAATCCCCCGCGTAGGGGGATTTTAAGAGGGCGGGAATTACCGAAGTTTCACTTCGACGCTCCCGCTGCCGGAGCCGCTTGAGCGGTTCTTGCCGGATTCCAAGGAATCCTCGAACTCTATCTCAACCTCGCCGGACGGACTCGTTTTTTGAACAGGAACGAGATTTCCCGCCGCAGGGACGCGCGGGTCGTCGCCATAGAGGATCTTATGGACCGCCTTCGCCGCCTCGGTGGCTCCGTCAAAGCTTACGGAAGCCTTCTCATACGCACCGGCGCTGAAGTAGGACTTCCCTTCCGCAACTAAGCGGTCGGCAAGCGCCAACTGGGCCTCGACGCGTTTTGCCATCTCTTCCGTCATAACGCCCAGGCGGACCGAAATGAAAGTCCTGATTTCCGCAATGGTGGAAACGGCCTCGCGGTATTTCGCCTCAGCAACCGTCTGCGGGGTCTTTTGCCCCTGGTTGGGATTGGGATTCGGCGCAATACCCGGACTTACCGTCGTCGCGCTTCCCACCGAAACCTGGAGCGCGGCGCTCCCTCGGAGGACCGTCCACGCTTTCACCGCGTTGGCGAAGGCTTCCTGGAAAGAAACGAAAGCCTTGCCATACGCCTCAGCCTTGAAATACCCCTCGCCCTGGCCATAGAGCTCATCGGCAAGTTTGATTTTCGCTTCAGCTTCAGCGTAGGTCGCCACATCGGCTACCTGCGGTGCGGAAAGGAGTTTTCTCGCTTCAGCGATCTTCTGCTCTGCCGCTTTCCGGCGCGCTTCGGCCGCTGCGCGAATCTTCACTTCGGCTTCAGCGTTCCCGCGGGCAATGCCCGACTCGGCATCCGCTTTCACGGAAGCGACGGCGTTCGCTTCGGCGTTCACTACCGCCACGATATCCCTCACGTCATCCGCAACTTCAGTCTTTTTCACCGAAAGAGCGGTAAGGATATCGGTGTGTGCGCGGAGCTTAGCGTCAAAATCGGAGCTCACGGAAAGCGCGGCAGGACGGCTATCGTCCGCCGATTCCATCACCTCGACCCGGCTCTTCACTTCCGCCGAATGCTCCGAAAAACGCGATTTCAAATCGGCAGTCGCTGACGCATCCAAGCGGCCGTCAGCCGCCAGTTTTTCAGCTTCTTCAAGCCGGCGTTCGGCGAGTTCCGATTCCCACTTGGCTTTCGCTTCGTCGGACGCGGCAAACCACCCGCGGACATTCTCGTTCACTTCGACCTTAACAGGATACAGCGTGTCGCCCGGAAGGGCCGACTCCGCCGCAAAGGTGGCGCCCCCTCCCAAAATCAGCGCCAAAATAAGTGCAATAGGCATGATACGTAATACATTCTTTTTGAGCGACATTATTCGCTCGAGCCGGCCGGACAAGGCCTGGCCCATATTCATATAACGATTGGGAACCTCATCCCTTACGGGAGCCTTTTCCATGAAGGAAACGAGGTTCGCCCGGATTTCCGCTTTCCGCGCGGGGTCGAGAAAAAGCCGCTTCGATTCGGATTCAAATTTTTCGTGATGTATAGGGTTCATATATATAAATGGTTATGCGGCCTTTTTCTGCCTCGCTTCGTAGGCTTTTTTGAGCTTGAGAAGCGCGCGGTGGATGCGTACCGAGACGGTGTTTTCCCGCTCCCCCGTAACCTCGGCGATCTCGGAGGGCGTGAAACCGTCGATGAAACGCATCACGACCACTTCGCGATGATGGTCCGGCAATTCGCCGAGCATCTCGCGGATGATCGCCACTTCGACGATATCGACGTCGGCCGACTCCTCCGCAGGCTCAAACCCCGCCTCGGAAAGCTCGTCGAGGGACGCTGGTTTTTTCTTCCGGAAATCGTCGATGATGAGGTTGTTGAGCACCCGGTAGAGAAACGCCCGCAAATTTTGCGGCAAGCCGTGGCTCCCCGAATATTCCCACGCGCGCATAAACGCTTCCTGCATAAGCTCCTCCGCTTTTCCGCGGTCGTGGACTCTAAAGTACGCGTGCCGATAGAGCGAATCGGCATGGGCGTCATAGGCCTCGAGGAATGTTTTTTTCTCTAGTTCGCCCATAGGTGTGACGGAAAACGGTTCATGTCCTTACATAAAATCATCGTACAAAAAACCGAAAGCGCCAAGAAAAGCGCTTTCGGCGTTCCGGCTGGTCAAAAGCCTTAAAAACGAACATCGTCGACCGAACGGGGCTCAACCCCTTCGACTGAGACGTTGCACGCTTTGGCTTCGCCGCGATAGGCGTCCCAGACGCCGCCGACCGCCGTGCGGTGCGTTTTGCGGGCAAGGGAGACGGCGTCTTTGAAGGCGCGCCAGGCTTCGTAGCGGGCGGTGTTCCGCGCTTTCCGGTCCTCGATGCCCCAGGCGGAGACAAGTGCAGACTTTCTCGTTTGAAGGGCGGAGCCGACTGCGCTTCCAAAAGCGGTATGGGCGGCAATGATGCCGTTTTCCCGCTTTTCAACGGCAGTGCGCACGCACGCGAGCTCGGAGGCCGAGAGCGCGGCGGCGGAAACTCCGGGGGCAAAAACCCCTCCCCACATCGCCATCACGGCAACCGCCGAAAAAAATAATGCTTTCTTCATACAAGCAAAAGATAAAACGACCTTTGTTCACATTCCATAACGCAACGGCAGACGGCGCGTGACGGACGGGCGAGCTTCCCTTTTGGAAGGAATCGGGTAGGATTGAACCATACAAAACCGAATCAACAACCAAATACAGGCCCCTGAAGTCCGCGTCATCGGGGAAAACGGCGAAAACATCGGCGTACTCTCCCGCGAAGAGGCCATTGCGAAGGCACGGGCGCTCGGCCTCGATCTCATTGAAATTGCGTCGGGCGCGAAACCGCCGGTCGCGCGCATCATGAGCTTCGACAAGTTCCGCTACCAGAAAGAGAAGGAGGAGAAGAAACAGCGGCTCGCGCAGAAAGGAAAGGAACTGAAAGGCATCCGCATCACCGCGCGCGCCGCCGCCGGCGACCTGCAGGTGAAAATGAAGAAGCTCATCGAATTTCTCGAGGAAGGCCATAAGGTTGAAATCATGCTTGCGCTCCGCGGACGCGAAAAAGCGAACAAGGACTGGGCGCTAAAAAAAATCAACGGATTCATTTCGCAAATCCCCGTCCCCTTCCAAATGACCCTCCCGCCGAAACAGGGCGGCCGAGGATTCATTGCCCAAATCACCAAAAAGTAAGGCGAATATTGCCTTTTGCGGGGAATACTGGTATTCTGACTCCTGCTAAATCGTCTATGAAAAAGTCTCGGAAAAGCTTCGTGAGCCGCATAAAAATCACGAAAAACGGGAAGGCTAGCCACCGCCGGTCGCTTGGCCATTCGCGCGCGAACAAGAGCCCCGTGGAGCTCACCCGCCGCAAGAAAAACCGCGGCCTTGTGATGCGCACCAAGACGCTCAAGAACTATCACTAAACCATGACACGCGTAAAAAGAGGGACAATCGCGACAAAAAAGCGCCGCAAAGTCCTCAAAAAGACAAAAGGCTTCAAGTGGGGCCGCAAATCGAAGGAGCGTGCCGCCAAGGAAGCGCTCCTCCACTCGATGTCGCGCGCCTTCAAGGGCCGCAAGGAAAAGAAGCGCACCGCACGGGCGACCTGGCAGGTCAAAATGGGCGCGGCGGCGAAGGAGCACGGCATGAGCTACAGCGTCCTCATGGGACGACTCAAAAAGAACGGCATCGTCCTCGACCGGAAAATCCTCGCCCATCTCGCGGAACACGAACCGAAAGTCTTCGGAAAAATCGTGGAATCGGTTAAATAAATCAGAGTTTTTTTACCCCGAAAACGGAAAGATCGATCTTTCCGTTTTTCATTTCCACCCCCTCGCGCCGCAGGAGCGCGATTTTTTTTCCCGTGCCGCTCATAAAGCCGCCAACCGTGCCGTCGCTTCTCACCACCCGATGGCACGGAACCCGTTCGCCGGGAAACGGGTTCTTGTTTAAGGCATTGCCGACCGCGCGCGCCGATTTAGGGCTGCCGAGGGCTTTCGCTATTTGGGCGTACGTTGCCACCTTCCCTTTTGGGATGCGGCTCGTCACGGCGTACACCGCGCTTGCGTGTGATAATGCCATAGGCTTTCCGTAAATTATGCTTCGAATTCGGGACGGTGAGAATCCGCAACGCTTCGCGGTATAAAAACCACCCGTAGCCCTGCTGTTCGGGAGACAGGCGCACGCGGCTCTCGGTCGTTTCCGCGAGATAAAAACTGACGGTTTTCAAAACCTTTTCCCCGCTCTTCCGGCTCCGGAAAACATACCGGTCCTGGGCTTTGAACCAATTCACGAAGGCAAGGTCCTTCGAACGGATGCCTGTTTCCTCCCACACTTCGCGCAAAGCGGCGCGGAAAGCCTTCTCCCCGGCCTCAAGCTTGCCCTTCGGGAAGTTCCAATACCCCCGGAAGAGCAAGAGGAAGCGCGGACCTTCAGGGGTGCGCTGAAAAATGATGATTCCTCCGGATACCTCTCGTTCCATTCGCTTATTCTACCACGGTCCAGGCAAAACCGTTCTGCGCATAGGTGACGCGGAGGGAATTGCCCCGGCCGATTTCTTTTTTCAAAAGCTTCTCCGCCAAAGCGCCCCGGATATTTTCCGAAATCGCCTGGCGGAGAGGGCGGGAACCGAAAACGGGGCTGTACCCGATCTCCGCAATGCGCTTCACCGCGGCGGTATCGATCGAGAGACGAATCCCGTGGGTCGAGAGAATCTGTTCGCAGAGACTTGCAAGCATGCGCGAGGCGACTTCTTCAATCTCCGCAGGCGTAAGGGGGCGGAAAACGACGATATCCGAAAACCGGTTCACGAGTTCGGGACGGAAAACTTCCGTGAGCTTCGCCTTCACGCTTTCCGCGAGCTCGCCCGGGGAAACCTTCCGCTCGATTTCCGACTTGATGAAATCGGAATGCGCGTTTGACGTCGCGATGATAATGACGTTTTCAAAATCGGCCGTCCTGCCGGAGGAATCGGTAAGCCGTCCGTCGTCGAGCACCTGGAGAAAGAGGTTCAGGATATCGGGATGGGCTTTCTCGAATTCGTCGAGGAGCACGAGACTATACGGATTTTCGAGAATGGCATCGGTGAGGAGGCCGGTTTTCGAACCGTCGGGGGTGCCAATCAAGCGATACAGCGACTGTTTGTCCTGGTATTCGGACATGTCGAAACGGCGCATAAGCGATTCGGAACCGAACTGAATCGCGGCAAGCGTCTTTGCAAGCTCCGTCTTTCCGACGCCCGTGGGACCGACAAAAAGGAACGAGGCGATGGGGCTTCCGGAGCGGGAAAGGCCGCTCCGGAATTCGCGGAGCGCCCGGGAAACCGCGGAGACGGCCTCAGTTTGGTTTACGAGGCGTTCATGGATGCGCGTCTCCAGATTCAAGAGCTTCTCCGCTTCCTTGGCGTCCGCTTTCTGGATCGGAACCTTACTTTGCCGTTCAGCCACCTCGACCACCAACTCGCCGGTCAGCGTCCGTTCGCGGCGCTTCGCCGCCTCCGCAGCCGATTGTTTCAAAAGATCGAGAGCGCTTCCCGGCAAAAGACGCGAACGGAAATAGCGCTTGGCAAGCTCCGCGGACTTCCGCATGGCGCGGAAAGTAATCGGCAGGGAAAACTCCCGTTCAAGATAGAGGCTCTCCCGGACCAAAAAGCGGACCGCTTCCTCCTCCGTGACCTCCTCGACGCGGACGATTTCAAATAACTTCAAAAAATCCGAGCGGGGTTCGATGAGACGCTTGAATTCCCGGGTGTTCGCGGCCGCAATGACGGGGATGTCGCCGGATTCGATGACGGGAAGGAGAAAGTCGATCGGCTCTGCGGCGCGTGCGGTCTCGGATTTGAAAAGCTCCTCGGCGTTCATGATGGCAAGCACCACATTGCCCGCCCGCAAGATTTCTTCCGTCACGCGCTTCAACCGTTCGCTGATCACCTTCACGTCCGCACCCGACATAAGCTCGGCAAGGTTCAACGAAACGAGGCGCTTGTCGAAAAAGGCCTTCGGCGCTTCGTCGCGCGCCATTTGGAGCGCCAAGTGCTCGATAAGCGTCGATTTTCCCGCTCCCGCCTCGCCCACAAGAATGGCATTCGGTCTCCCGGGCTTCGCGAGTATGGAAACAAGCGTTTCATATTCTTTGTCGTGTCCCACGAGGAAACCGACAGCTCCCGCTTCGGCAAGCGCGGTCACGTCCTCACTCCAGCTGTCCAAGAGAGGGGTCGGCCGGGCGGTCCACGCACGGTTCATCGTCTTTCCCCTTTCCCTGCGCGGAGCAGGGGCAAAAAAGGAAAATGTTCGGAGCGCCCGGAGCGCGCGGGTCGAGAGGCCCACGCGCTTAAAGAGCGGGGCGGATTCCGCATCGCGCGCATCCATCTCGAAAAGATAGAAAAGCTTCGAAAGCGCCGGCGAAGGATGCTCGAAAAGCGCGGCAAAAAGGTTTGCCGGATAGATGTACGGGTCCCGCAGGCGGGCGGCGTTTTTTGCGGCGGCAAGCGCAATGCTTTCGATTTCATCGAACGCTTCGCGCTCAGTCCGGGTGAGCAATGGCGCATGCTCCCCGTATTCAGAAGCTTTTTCCGCAAATTCCTTGTGGTTGGTGCCCAAACGCAGAAGGATGTGCTTCATCTGCCCCTCTTTTAAAAGCTCGCCGAGGATGAGAAACCCGATATCTTCTCCCGTCGCCTGCGCGGTACGGAAGGCGCGGTGAAGGATGGCGACGGTCCGCGGAGTTGCGGCGCGCGCGACATTCACAGGCGGTTTGCCGTGAAGTTGCCAGAGCTTCCGTTCCCCCTTTCCGATCTGGAACGCCCGATCGGCGAGAAAAAGAAAGATGAGGAGGCCAAACCACCGGAGGGGCGGAATATCGGAAAAAAGCAGGATGAACGCCGCCGCACCGAGGCAGACATACGTCGCGTAGGAAAGGATATGGAATATCGCCTCCTCAACGACCGAAAAGAAAAAGCGCTTGTCGCGGAAAATGAAGGTCATGGAAGTACGATTTTTGAAATCACGAAGACGGGGAAAAGCGCCCACAGAAGATATGCAAATGCGGCGGCGGCGAGGATAACCAGATACAGCGCCGAAGCGAAGACGATGCGGAGCGTCCGGAAAAAGAAACCGAGAAGCCGCCCGATGACGGATTCGTCGCCGAACAGAGGCCGGAAGAAATAAATGACCGTCACCTTGAGGGCGATGCGGCGGTCAAGCGATTGCAAGCGTTCCAGGGTTTTCCGCCAAAACCACATCGCCGCGCCGGCGTACCACCGGCGGATAAACTCCCAAAAACGGAAAAGAAGCCGTTCAAAAATATAGGCAATGAACAACAGGCGATCCAAAACGACGCGCGGCATGATATGTAAAAAGTATACCCCTAAATCAAGGCTTCGTCCCCGCATGCGGGGCGCTACAATAGGCCCTCCTGCGTTTCGCGGGGCCCTTCCCTCCCTTCATCGGGCGCGCCGTACTTCGAAAGAAGCTCGGAATATTTTTGAACGACCCGCGGGAGTTTTTTGAAGTCGCGTTCGAGCTCCTGCTTCACGCCGGTCGCCCGCAACGCTGCGGCGGGATGATACAAAGGCACCAGGAGCGAATCGCCGAGCTTGTACACCTTTCCGTGGTCCCGCGAGATCTTCGCGAGGGGAAGAAAATAATTCATGGAAAAACGCCCGAGGGTCGCAATGACCTTGGGCTTGAGCACCCGCAATTGCCGGGCAAGGTACGGTTTATAGCTTTCAATCTCGTGCGGGAGGGGGTCGCGGTTTTCCGGCGGTCGGCGCTTCACGATATTCGTTATGTAGACATCCCGCTCCTCCCACCCGGCCTCGCGTATCAACGCGCGCAAAAGCTGTCCGGCGCGCCCGACAAACGGCCTCCGCTCAAGGTCTTCGTTTTTTCCCGGCGCTTCGCCGATAAAGACGACCTCAGCATCGGGATTCCCTTCTCCGAACACCACATTCGCTTCCCGAAGCGGGAGCGATTCATCAGCATCAAGGTCGGCAGCGATCCGTTCGAGCTCCTCGGCTTTTCCCATTACTCCCAGATGCGCACCTCCTCGTGAAGGGTGATGCCGAACGTGCGTTGCACGCGCTCTTTCAAGATATTCGTGAGTTTCTTCACCTGGGCTTCCGTACCCTTGCCGGTATTGATGAAAAGGTTCCCGTGGTAATCCGCGACTTGGATGGCGCCCACCCGCATCGCCTTCGCTCCCACTGCCTCCAGCAGATATCCCGCCGGAACTTTGCCGTCGATGACGTTTCTCATGTCGATTTTCCGCAGGGCCGACCGGGGCATGCCGGCGACGAGCGGATTCTTGAAGAAACTCCCGGGGCATTTCAACCCCTTCGGATATTTGCGCGTCCGTTCCGCGACAATGCGCTTTGATTTCAAAAGAAGTTCCGATTTTTTCGCCGGCGCGAGTTTCAACTCGATTTTCAAAATAAGGCACGGGCGGTATTTGAAGCCGCTTTCGCGATACGAAAAAGAGCACTCCTGGGCGGGTATCCAGCGCGCCGCGCCTCTCTCCCACACTTCGACCCGCTTCACGCATTCGCTTATGGAATGCCCGTACGCGCCGGCGTTGCCGGTGATTGCGCCCCCCACCGTTCCGGGAATGCCCGAAAGCGATTCGAGTCCGCCGAGACCTTTTTGTATCGAGAAATCAATAAGCTTCTTAAGCGGAATGCCCGCGGAAACGGCAACGAGGTTCCCCTTCCGCTCTATCTTTCCGCCCTTAACGCGAATCAAGAGCCCCTTCGTCATCGCATCGGGAAAAAGAATGTTGCTCCCCTCGCCCATCACCCGCCACGGTATTTTTTTCTCCTCGGCTACCTTGATGGCCTTCAAAAGTTCGCGTTCGCTTCCGGATTCGAAGAAATATTCGGCATGCCCGCCGATGCAAAACGTGGATATCTTCTGCAGGGACTTCTTCCGGGCGAATTTCATTTAGGCTCATTATAGCCTCAAGTTGAGGGAAACTGAAAGCAGGCGCCAAGCCAAAGAAAAAAGCGACAAAAAGCCGCTTTTTAAGCTAAAAAATCACACCAAAAAGGGGGATACCGCCAAAAAACGGTCATATAGGTCCGACCCTTCAAAGCCTTTTAAAAATTCTTCCCATGCCAATGGATTAAAATTTTTCAGCTTTTCCACCTTAGGGCCTATCTCATCCCATGAAATCGTTTTTTTGATGCTCCAATACCCTTTCGCTGAGCTATTTAAAAGCCCTAAGCGATTTTTCAGTGCCAACTCTTTTGCAATATCGTGGGGATTTTCAAGATATTCGGCAAGCGCTACATAAAAATCTGTTTCGCGCTCATGGTAAATTCTTTCATTAGTCACTTCACGGTCGCCACTTGACATAGATACCTCCTTTCGAGAATTTTAATTTTCTGCTGTCGAGTATGATGGAATAACAGTTTGATTACAAGAAAAAAGGAGGGTTACCCCTCCTAAGTTAATAAATCAATTTTTCTTTCCAAATACGAGCCATACCCGCAAATTTATGTATCCGATAACAAGGAGAAGATAAAAGCTGAATCCAGCTTCTTGGAAATTTAATTCTTTTATCGCTCCAAGATTTACAAGTACGCCAACGAGAAATACAGACCATCCTAATTTACTTTCGTTTTTAGGTTCTTTAGTCACACTGACAATGGTTGGAATCGCCGCGATTGCATCGGTTGCGATTGCAAGCATTAATGCCCAGAATGAGTTACGAGTTCCGTAAAGAAGAATGAGACTTGCTACCGCAAGTGCTCCGCAGAACACATCTAATTTCCCCCATTTTTTATCTCCGTACCAAAAAAGGAGTATAGCAGTTAGACTTGAACCAATGAGATATCCAAAAGCTATCCATGCGCTATCGGTAGCGCCTTGCTCTCTGCTACTTGAAAAAATCACATATTGGAGGGCAGCCCATACAAGCCAACTTGCCTGCCGAGGATTTGTACCTCCGGATAAGTTTCCATATTTCCATATCCAATAAGTAAGAGGGTGCGTTTTAGTGCGTCCTCCGACAAACTCGATAATATATGGAATATATGCAAGGAAAGAGATCGTAGCTGCAACATATCCGATTATCTGTTGTATTTCCGGGGTCACAAGACCTCCCTTCTTAAGGACTATGCCTTATTTAATTAATTAATATTCTGTTTTTATATATAGCATAATATTACATATTTGTCAAGTAATCATTCTTCTCCTCTGCCCTAACTTTCCTTCTGCACGAACAAAAACACCCGAAACGGGTGTTTTTGTTTTAGTGCCCTCGTGAGGAGTCGAACCTCAATTTCCGGCTTCGGAGGCCAGCGTCCTATCCATTGAACGACGAGGGCAAATATTCGCGCGGAGTAAAATCCCTAATTCGTAAGGCTCCCGCCGCCGTCGACGGTATAAAGCCCCCCGGTAACGAAGGATGCGTTTTCGGACGCGAGAAAGAGCGCCACCTCAGCCACTTCCTCCGGCGTACCGATCCTACCCATGGGATTGTGTTCCGCATAATAGGCTATCATCTCCTCCCGATTCGCGAAATACGCCTGCAAAAGGGGCGTATCAACGGGACCCGGGCAGACGGCGTTTATCCGCACGCCTTCCCGCGCATACTGGAGGGCTATGGCTTTCGTAAACATGGCAACCGCCGCCTTTGACGCACAATAGACGGGCACCTCGGCGTCGGGAATGAGCGCGAGCTTCGATGCGACGTTGATAACACTGCCGCGCGCGGGCTTCAAATGAGGGATGCACGCTTTCGTCATCAGAAACACCCCCTTCATGTTCGTATCCATCACCGCGTCATAGTCGGCCTCCGAGGTTTCTTCGATGCCTTCCATTTTTGAAATTCCCGCCGCATTCACGAGAATATGGAGCCCTCCCCCACGGGCATGGACCGCTTCAACGGCCCGGCGAACATCGCTTTCAACGCGCACGTCGGCGCGGAGAAATTCGACGCCCGGAAGGTCAGCGGGAGGCTCGCCGAAAGATACGCCGAAAACTTTTGCGCCTTCCGAAGCGAAACGCTCCGCGATCGCGCGTCCGATGCCGGACGAAGCGCCGGTCACGATAGCTGTTTTCCCGCCGAGCTTCCCCATATGCATTTATGAAAGCACGCGGCGGCGGCGCGTTGCAAGACCGAATCCCGCGATGCCGAGCGCTCCCCAAAACATGAGGCGCCCCGCTTCAAGCGTCCAAAAGAAATGGTCAAAAAGCGCGAAAACAGCGACAAACGCAAAAAGCGAAATGGAAAGCGCGCGCAATTCGGGCGCAATCCCCCCCACGGACCGGAAAAGGCTCCCCAGGAAAAAGAGGAGAAGGAGAAGCCCGGCCACGCCCAGTTCGGTTCCGATAAGCAGATAGAGATTATGCACCGGCTGGAAATCAAGCGGATTCCGAATGCCGAATTTCTCAAAAAGACCCCGGGTTTCGGCATAGCGCGGCTCATCCGCCATCCCCGTTCCGAACGGCTTTTCCCGCATAACTTCAATGCCGATTGAATTATAAAGAACGCGGAGATTCACCGACGGCTCCCCGCTCGATAAATGCGCGCGCGGAAAAATCGCCCACCGGAGCGGAAAGAAAACCGCAGAGGCCGCAAGCGCGCAAAGGAGGACGGCACGAACCGCGTCTTTTTTCGGAAAAGTGAAAAAGAGAACCGCAAGGAACGCGAGAATTGCGCATGCCAAACTCACCCATCCGGAACGGGAGAAGGTAAGCACCATCCCCGTAAAAAGAAGGAAAAGCCCCGCGGCGGCATGTATGGACGCTGAAAGAGCGGACCTGCCTTCATATATAAAGAGGAAGAGAAGGCATATGACGCCGAGACCCATCCAGGCTGCCGCGATATTCGCATGCGCCATCGTGCCGTACCCCCGTAACAGCGCCGTCCCTTCAAGCGCCACCCGCGCAACCCCCTCCGTCTTTCCAAAAGGAATAACCGATTCACCCAAGGAGCGGAGCCCTAAAGACGCTTGCGAATAAAATTGCGCAAATACCACGAATGCCTGGATGCATGCCGAATACGCGATTGCGCGCGCGGCATCGGAAACTGAAATGATCTTTTCGCGGAGGGCGTATGCGATGCCGAAACCGAAAAAGACCGCTACACAGAGCTCCAAAAGCCGAAAAGCCGAAAACAAAGGAACGGTCGAAAAACCCGCGGAAAGGGCGGCGAGAGCGACGAACGCGAGAAGCGTCCGGGGAAAAACGCGGAAGGAACTTTGAGGAAGACACGCGATGAAACAGACTGCGGCAAGTGTCGAAAGGAAGATGAAAGCCGCGTTCAATTCCGTGGGGTTTCCCCCGAAAAACTGGAAAACGAATTTCTTCGTCCCGAAGGGAATCAAAAAAAGCGCGAGAAGCGCCCCGTATCGCACGATTCTTCGTCCCGCCGGAATCATTGTTCCCCCTCTTTCTCTTTCATCGTCACCACTTTCGGGATGTCATCCGCTTCGCTCGTTTCGATGAGCTTCACCACCTCATCCAAAAGCTCTTTCGGGTCGCGGGAGAAAACGACGCGCCCGGGACCGCGATGGGCATTCTCGACGATATCGCGCAAGCGGTCGGCCATGCCGCCCGTGCCCTCAAGGACGCCGATGGGTTTTTTATCTTCGAAACCGATAGTGAATTCATTCAGCGTGCCGATGCGTCCGCAGATGGTGATAATCGCGTCTGCCGAGCGCATCAAGAGGAGGTTTCGTCCCGAATAATGGAAGCCGGTATACATCACGACGTCATGGTAGTCGAGCGGCAAATGATACGTATTCACGTGGGCTTTTTTTGAAATGGCGGGCGAAAAGCCGACGACAACGCCGCCTTCCTCCTTCACCGCCTTGGCGACCCAATACGGCACGCCCGAGGTCGCGCCGGTCACGAGCACCATCCCCCGCCGGGCGATTTCCTTCCCCAAAAGAACCGCCTTTTCGTAGCAATCTTCGGAGCACAAGCCGGTCTCGGCCGCGCCGGAAACGCAAATCTTATAGCGCAGGTCGTCTGACGCGAGGCGGATTCGCTTCGCGGGCGATTTTGCCGGAGTTTTTTTTGCGGGAGGCATGGTGAAACACCTCGATTATATCACGAAGGAATCGCCGAGCGAAGGAATTTTGACGGGCACGGCGTATTCATCGAGCATCTTTTGCGCCAGGGGCTCCATTTGGTCCGGTTCGCCGTGCACTAAAAATATTTCCTTGAGCGTTCCTTTCATAGGACGCACCCACCGCATGATCTGAGGCTGGTCCGCATGCGCGGAATAGCCGGTGATCTCGTGCACCTTCGCGCGCACCTCGACCGGTTCGCCGAAGATGTGCACGGTCTTCTCGCCGTCCTTGATATGCCTGCCGAGGGAATTCTTCGCCTGGTACCCTACGAAGAGAATGGAATTCTTCGGATCGCCGAGATAGTTCCGCTCGTGGAAAACGATGCGTCCGCCTTGCGACATGCCGCCGCCCGCAATCACGATTTTCGGGGGCGGAACCTTGGCGATGGACTTCGATTGTTCCGGCGTGAGCGTAAGCTCAAGGCCGGGAAAATTGAAAAGAGCGTCCCCCGCCTTGATAAGCGAGATGGCTTCGGCGGAAAAATATTTGGGATTTGTCGAATATTTTTGGTACACAGCGGTGAGTTTGATGGCGAGCGGGCTATCGACGAAAACCGGCATTTTCGGAACCCGGCCGTGCGAGACGAGCTCATCGAGTTCGTACATCATCTCCTGCGTGCGCTCGAGCGCGAAGGCCGGAATCATGAGCACCCCGCCCGCCTTTGCCGCCTCCTCGATGACGTCTTCCAAAATATCTTTCCGCGCGGCGGTGTCGTGGTGGACCGTATTCCCATAGGTGGATTCGACGACCAAAAAATCCGCGCTCTCGATCATCTCGAGGTCGCGGATGAACGGCATCTGGGGGTTGCCGATGTCACCCGAAAAGACGATGCGTTTGCCTTCGGCTTCGATGACGACGAATGCGGAACCGAGAATATGGCCTGCATCGTAAAACTCGATTTGGAAGGGGCCGACGGAAAATTTTTCGTGATAGGTGATTTTCTTCCACAATTTCATCGCCTCGGAAACGTCGTTGATTTCGTAAAGCGGCGGTTTGTTCATCCGTTCCGCCTCGGTGCGCAACACATGCTCCGAATCAAGCAGAAGGGATTCGGCAAAGTCTTTCGTCGGAGGCGTGGAAAAAATGTCTCCGTGGAAACCGTCGCGAACGAGCTTCGGAACCCGGCCGATGTGGTCGATATGGCCGTGCGTTACGATGAGCGCCGTGATGGATTTCGGATCATAGCGGAAATCCTCGAAATTCAGCTCGTCGCAAAAATGCGACCCCTGGAAAAGTCCGCAATCGATGAGAATCTTCGTATCCCCCGACTCAAGGAGGTAGTTCGACCCCGTCACCATCTGGCTTGCCCCGCAAAATTGTATTTTCATATTTTTTATTTTTGATTCGAACCGAGCGCCTTTAAAGCGCGTTTTAATTGTTCCTCGAAATTTCCCCCGCCCTTTCCCCCTTCATGCGCCGACCGCCGGGCGTCGTGGCGGGCGTATCCCAACCCGACCAGCGCTTCCTCGACTTCCACCTCGGTGGTCATTTTGCCGGCAAGCGCGGCGGCGCCTTCGAGTTCCAGCTTGGAATGCAAATCGACGATGATGCGCTCGGCGGTTTTTTTACCGATGCCGGGCGCGCGCAGGATAAGATCCGCGCGTTTTTCGAGGATGGCGGCGGAAAGGCGCTCGATGGAATCGACGTCGAGGACGGCAAGCGCGGTTTTCGGCCCCACCCCGCTTACCGTGCACAGCAATTCGAAAAAGCGGAGGGTCGGCTCGTCGGCAAAGCCGAAAAGGTCGAGCGCGTCTTCCTTCACCGAAAGCGAAGTGAATATGCGGGCCTCCTTCCCTTCGGGCGGAAGCGCGGCTGCCGTCCGCTGAGACACGAAAACTTTATAGCCAACTCCCGCAACCTCGATTACGGCAGTGCCGGCGGTCTTTTTTACAAGCGTACCGCGAAGCGAATAAAACATGGTCTTCAGGTAGAGTATAGGGGTTTTTCAGTTGACGTTCCAGGCGGCAAAAGGTATGATTCCCACGCACGAAAACCAAAGAATCATGCCCAGAACCACATCGGCAAAAAAAGCGCTTCGCCAGTCGGTGACCCGCCGGGCGCGCAATATGAAGCGCAAGGCGATCATCAAATCCAGCGTAAAGGGCTTTCGGAAGCTCGTCGCTGAAGGCAAGCTCGACGAAGCGAAAGCCTCCCTCCCCCGCGTGATGAAAGCGGTGGACAAGGTGGCGAAAAGCGGACTCATCAAAAAAGGCAAAGCGAGCCGGATAAAATCGCGCCTCGCGAAGAACCTGAAGAAAACGGCGAAATAGCCGTTTTTCTTTTACCCGAGCGCGACTTTGGTGAGCGCGGTCTCGTAATCGAGCGAGCCGGACTTCACGGCAAGGTCCGCGGCGGCAAGCGCCGTCGTCTCGCGTCCTTTTGCAAGGAAACACAGCGTGTTGAACGCCCATGCCGGATCGAAGTTCCCCGCTTCAAGCTCTTCGAGGGCCGTAAGGCGCGCCGCCGCGCTCCGCCCGTACATAAAAGAACGCGCGAGTGCGTAGATGTCTCCGGTCGGGATAAGCCGTACGAGTGAACGCACGGATTCCGCCGTCACCTTTCCCGTCGCAAGGGAAAGTTTGTGCGTCTCCGCCGCGGCGCGCCACGAACGGTTCTCCGGCTTTTCCGCCTGGAGCGCATGCATAAGCGCGCGAAAACCCGCCGCGTCGAAATCGACACCGGCGTCCTTCGCAAGCCCGCGGACGAAGTTTTCAAAGTCGGTCCCCAGAAGTTCGGCAAACCGCTCGCGCCGGACGGGAGCCTCGAGCAGGAACGCAAGCTCCCCTGCGGGGACCTCGGCTGTCGATATGATGACAAAATTCTTCGGCGTTTCGAGCTCCCGGCGCAACGCGTCGGCGTACTCATCACGGCCCTCAAGGCTCCCTGAAAGAGCGAGCACCTTCGATTCGGCGAACATCGATGGTTGGCCGAGAAAGTCCTTCGCGCGCGTGAAAGCGTCGTCATCCTCGAAATCAAGCTCGAGCATGTCGGGGTTCGCGTACTTTCCCTTGTATGCGGAAAGAAGCTCGCGGAATTTATGCTGGCGGCGGTAGGAGTCGGAACCGTGGAGAAAAATGATCACGTCTAGAGTATACAAAAAAATTAGGGACCTAAAAGGTCCCTAATGGAGGTATTCAATATTGAGCATCACTGCGCTACTTCGCCCGTTTCCGCTTCATACTGTTCTTTATACATCTTGCTTTGCTTTTTTATGTCCCGCAGATAACGAGATAAATTTTTCTCGGCTGATAACTGTTGGATAGGTTCCCGGAAAGTTAGATAGTCCTTAATTGGATAACTTCCTAAGAAGATGGCGTCCCCATATACATGGCTTCCATCGGTGTTACAAACGTAGTTCCCGTCCTTATCCCGTGAAGGCGCATACTGTTCGAAGTAATACACCTTTATAAATCCGCAGACTAATTCTTTTTTATCTGTGGGCGATATCTCTGCTGGAAGTTTCGCAATTTCCCCCGGTGCCAATACGTCGCTTACCTCACTTTGTGATGTTTTTAATTCCACCACAGTAATGAAGTTTTCGCCGTAGGAATTCACGACGGCAAATTCACCCTGCTTCGGCATATTCTCTTCAATTGTTTTTTCCACGCGGGTTTTTGTCTTGAAAACCGTTTCAATAGTCTTTCCGATATCAGTGACTACGTCCCTGAACACCTTCGTTGTTTTTTTAACGGGGTTTTTCTGAGCATGTACCTGAACCGGTGAAAGACAAATAACGCAAGCTATTAAAGCAATTACGATTGATTTCATTTTTGATTTCTCCTTAAAGAAATGTTTTTAAATTATTTTTTTACTATTTCTATCTTTAATTATACAACTAAATTGTAAAAAAGTCAATAATTCACCAAATCTGTCAAGTTTTCCCCTGAAAAGCATAGGAACCATGCGGTTTTTCCTTGTAGCGCGGGGGGCAAAAAGCTAGAATAAGGGGGTCATGTTCAGCGCCTCCCAAAAAGGTCTCGACGAAGAGCTCGCGAAGCAACGGCACGTCGCCGAGGAAAAGGACGCCGAACGGCGCGCGGCGCGCGCCGGACTTCCCTATCTCGACCTCATCGCTTCGAAAATCCCCGTGAACCTGAAAGCCCTGCGCCTCATGAAGGAGGCCGATGCCCACGACGCGCTCGTCGCGCCGTTTGAAATTTCCAAGCAAAAACTCCTCGTCGCCACATTCGACCCGCTCACGCCCTCCGCAAAAGAAGCTCTCGAAAAACTCAAGGCGACGCCCGGCGTGACGCTCGAGATATTCGTCGTTTCGCTGACCTCCCTGAATTACGCCTGGAGCTATTACCAGTACGTTACCGAGGTGAAGGAAATCAGCGGTTCGGTCTCCATCGACCCGGCGCACTTGGAAGACCTCATCGACCGCATTAAGAGCATCGCCGACCTTTCCGCGGAAATCGAAGAACACATCAATGAGTACACGTCCCAAATGCTCGAGATCGTTTTGGCGGGCGGGCTTACCCTCGGCGCTTCCGACATCCACTTGGAAGCGGGTGAAACGAAAAACACCTTCCGCCTGCGCCTCGACGGCATCCTTCACACCGCCTACGACGCGTTCGAGACGCACACCTACCACTCGGTGGTAACGCGCATCAAGCTCCTTTCGGGATTGAAGTTGAATATCCACCGCGAAGCGCAGGACGGGCGCTTCACCATCAAAGCGTCCGGCAAGGCCATCGAAGTCCGCACCTCCGTCATCCCCTCCGAATACGGCGAAACGGTCGTCATGCGTTTGCTCGACCCCTCGTCTTTGAAAGCCAACCTCGAAGAATTGGGCTGGCGGAAAGATTTGCTTGAAGTGGCGCGCCACGAAATCGCCCAGCCGAACGGCCTTATCCTGAACACCGGCCCCACCGGAAGCGGTAAGACGACGACGCTCTACGCCTTCCTGTCTCACGTGAAAAATCCGGAAATCAAAATCATCACCGTCGAAGACCCCATCGAATACCATCTGGAAGGCATCTCACAGACGCAGGTCGACGAGGAAGCGAACTACACCTTCGCAAACGGCCTCCGCTCCATTCTCCGGCAAGACCCGGACGTGGTCCTCGTCGGTGAAATCCGCGACAAAGACACCGCCGAGACGGCGCTGAACGCCTCGCTCACCGGCCACCTCGTTTTTTCGACGCTCCACACGAACGATGCGATCGGAGCGATCCCCCGCATGCTGAACCTCGGCGCGGAGGCGCAAATCCTCGCGCCGGGCTTGCGCCTCGTCATCGCCCAGCGATTGGTTCGCGTACTCTGCAAGGAATGCAGGAAGCCTCTCGAGCTTTCCGAGGCTCAGAAGGAAGCGATAAAGAAGTTCGTTGAATCCCTGCCGGCGAACGTGGATAAAAGCGAGTACGCAAATATAGAAATATACGAGCCGGTCGGATGCGATGCGTGCCAGGGCATCGGGTACAAGGGGCGCACGTCCATCTTCGAGCTCTTCCGCGTGACGGAACCTATCCAACGGCTTATCTACACGCGCCCGACGGAATTCGATTTGAAAGACGCGGCGCGGAAGGAGGGATTGGTATTCCTCCAGGAGGACGGTGTTTTGAAAATGCTGAGGGGCGTGACGAGCCGGACGGAAGTCGAGGACGTAACCGGCTCCATCGACTGGTGGATGAAATAAAAAACCGCGTAAACGCGGTTTTTAAGCGGAAACTAGAACGTGAATGCGTTCAATTGCTGCTCGACTTCCCTATTTGCATAATCCAGCATCTTTCCTGCGAGCCAAAGCGTTATGAAAAAGAAGACGAGATTAACGAGAACGACTGCGAGGGCGATTTTCTTCGACTGCGCATCCCCGTTCTTCATGTACCGGTATGCGTACCAGAGCCCGAAAGGAGGGAAAAGCGCGCTTACGAGATACGCCTTCGCCTGCGCGCCGAAGGATACCGACAGTCTGGGATTTCTGATTTTCACCCCGCACTGCGGGCAGAAATAATCAGTTTCTGAAATTTCACTCCCGCACTTCGTACAAAGCATAGCAACCTCAGTATAGTGGTTTGTTTTGAGAAATAAAAAACCGCTCATTTCTGAGACGGTTTTAAAACTATTTCTCCCTGACAAAAAGGCTGTATTGAGCAAGGGGGGAATTAGGAGTTCCTAAAAGCTGAGAACATAAACGGGCGTATTTTTTGCCACTATATTCGCGGTATTCAATCAGAAAAGGGAAATCCGCAAATGAAGCTGGAGGAGATGGAATGCTCAACTCTCCCGATAGGATCTTCTCAAAAAATGGGAGAATTTCATTATTTAGGCAGGACTTTTTTAGCAACTGCACATAGTTTATCCACCCAATACCAACCCCGGCTGAAGCTTTGAGGATTTCCACCTCACATTCTCCAACTGACGCTATAAATTCAATAAAATGCTCGTAGTTGAACTTTGAAAAATCAGTCTTGGGGCCGTATTTTCCATCATCCTCAACCTCGTTCTTATTCTTTATTGCCTTATACTCTTCCACGCTGTCTTCACCGCCTCTTTTTTCAACGATTCCTTCTTCGTGCATGTCAGTCTCTTCTTTTATTGGAGTTGCCTGTTTTTTAGAATCAATAAATGGTGCGTTCAAAACATATCTTAAGCCGTAATAAACCAAATAGAGAAGCGCTAAAAGACAAACAATTTCGATACCGTAAATCAACCACATAGGAACACCGAAATATTCCCATAAATTTTGACTTTGCATTTTCTTAAATGATTAAGTTATTAAAAATAAAAACTATATTTAGCTGAAAATAGTTTACCATCTATTATAGTATTTGTCAATACATCCTCCCCTGTTAAGAGCTTGGCGCTCACAAAAGAAAACACCGCTTTAAAGGCGGTGTTTTCATATATCCCAACGAGAGATCCGCGGGCAAGAAGAGTGTAAGCTCTTTTAACATTCTCCTGAATTCTATTCAGGTGAAGACCGATATCTCCGAGGAACTGCCCAGCCGAAGCCAGAAAGTCCTGTAATAGTTTAAGAAATAATCTGTTTGCCCCCGGGTCTCTAGCAAGGATATGGAATTTTTAATCCTTCTTAATATTAGCACGAGAAAGATTTTTTGTCAATAGCCTCTCGGGGAGCCTCCCCTCAAGGGGTACCATTAGAAACCCGCCTGGGGATAATGTCAAACCGGCCCGATATCCCCACCTGTGGAAAAGAAATTGGTCTTTCGGGCGGGCCTGCGGACCCTCGAAAAGCCTGGTTTTAAGCCACTCTCCCCAAGCCTCGCGAGCGCGTGTATCATTAAGGAAATGACGAAGCAGGAGCCGGAAAAACAGGCCGAAACCGTGGACCAGGAATTGCGCCCCAAAGACTGGGACGGCTATATCGGCCAGGATCTTACGAAGACGAACCTCCGCCTCATGATCGAGGCCGCAAAAAAGCGCGGGGAATCCCTCGACCACGTGCTTCTCTACGGCCAGGCGGGCCTCGGAAAGACCACGCTCGCCTACATCATCGGACGCGAAATGGGCGTGAACGTGAAAACGACGACCGGACCGGCGCTCGAGAAGGCCGGCGATGTCGCCGCTATCCTTTCGAACATCGAGCCGAATGAAATCCTCTTCATCGACGAAATCCACCGCATCAATAAGTTCGTCGAGGAAATGCTTTACCCCGCGCTCGAATCCCGGAAGCTCCACCTCGTGGTCGGCAAGGGCTCTTCGGCGCGCACCTTCTCGCTCGACCTCCCGCCCTTCACCGTCGTCGGCGCGACGACGAAGGTGAGTCTCCTCTCGAACCCGCTCCGTTCGCGTTTCGGCGGGATGTTCAAGCTCGAATACTATTCGGCCGACGATGTGAAAAAGATATTGCGCCAATCGGCGGAGATTTTGAAAGCTTCCATCGACGAAGACGCGATACGCATTCTCGCCGAGGCGGCGCGCTTCACGCCCCGCGTCGCAAACCGTTTGCTGAAACGCGCGCGCGATTACGCCGAGGTCTACGCCGAAGGAAACATCGGGAAGGAAGCGGCGGAAAAGACGCTTGCCCTCCTCGACATCGACCCCCGCGGACTCGAACGCGCCGACCGCGAGCTCCTTTCGACCATCATCAAGAAATTCAACGGCGGTCCGGTCGGCGTGAAATCCCTCGCCGCGTCCCTTTCGGAAGAAATCGGCACCATTGAAGACGTTTACGAGCCGTTTCTCCTTGCGCTCCACATGATAGAACGCACGCCCCTCGGACGCATCGCGACCGAAGAGGCGTACGAACACATCGGAGCGGCGAAGAAAACCCGCCTCGTCTGATTCCATGCCTGCCTATAGAAGCGCGTCGCTGAAAAAAACCGCCGAGTTTGCCGCCCGGGTCGCCCAATGGGCGAAAAAGGAGCGCCCCGCCTCGCGGGCGCTTATCATCGCCCTCAAAGGGAACCTCGGCGCGGGAAAGACCGCTTTCACCCGCGCATTCGTCCGCGCATTCGGCGTGAAGCGCGCCGTCACGTCCCCCACGTTCGTTATCATGAAGCGCTACCCGGCAAAAGAGCGGGTTATCTTCCATATCGACGCGTACCGCCTCCGGTCGAAAAAAGAGCTTGAAACGCTCGGCGTCAAAAAAATCCTCGGCGACCCGAAGAACATCGTGCTCGTCGAGTGGCCTGAGTGCGTGCCGGGACTTTTCCGCGGAGCCCGGCTCATCCGGTTCGCGCACGGGAAGAAGGAATCCGCCCGCACATTCCATACGACCATTCCCCTCTCCCGATGAAAGAAACAAAAAAACTGCTCCTCATAGACGCGCATGCCCTCATCCATCGCATGTTTCACGCGCTTCCCGGACTCACGAACGGGCGGGGCGAGCCGACCGGCGCGCTCTACGGCGTCACCTCGACGCTCTTCAAGATTTTGAAGCGGGATTCGTACGATTACGTGGCGGCCGCTTTCGACTGCGACGCCCCCACCTTCAGGAGCGGGCTCTCTGAAATCTACAAGGCGCACCGGCCCGAACTCGACGACCGGCTCGTACCCCAGCTCGAAAGCGCGAAGCGGGTGTTTGAGGCGTTCGGCATCCCCGTCGTCGAACTGCCGGGATTCGAAGGCGACGACATCCTGGGAACGCTTGCGGAGCGCTTTAAGAAGAAAGCGCTCGTCACCATCCTTACAGGCGACCTCGACGCACTCCAACTCGTCGAGGACGGACGCGTCGTCGTCCGCACGTTCAGGAAGGGAGTGAACGACGTCGTGGACTACGACGAAGCGGCGGTCGAGGAACGCTTCGGCGTGCCCCCGAAAGCGCTGATTGATTGGAAAGCGCTCGTGGGCGACCAATCGGACAATATAAAAGGAGTGAACGGCATCGGCGCGGTGGGAGCAACGAAGCTGCTCAAAGAATACGGAACGCTTGAAAAGATCCTGAAATCAAAAGCGACCGGAACGGCCGAGGAAAAGGTCCGGTCCCAAAAAGAGGCGGCGCTCCTCTCGAAGACTCTTGCCACGATACGGCGGGACGTCGAACTCCCTATCGAGCTTCCCGACCTCGCCTGGCGCGGGTTTGAAAACGGAAAACTCTACGCACTGTGCATGGACCTCGAGTTCCGAAGCCTTATCGAACGCGAGAAACTCTCCCCCGCCCAAGGCCTTTTCGAGGCGGCGACCGAAGAAAAACCCAAAAAACAAAAGTCGCCGCGAAAGAAAAAAACCAGGAACATCGTCGCCGTGGCGGACGATAGCGCTTTCTCGGAAACAAAATCAGCGCGGGACGCGATAAAAGTCGCCCATGATTGGAAAAATATTTGGAAAAAACTCGCTGAGACGGGAAAGGCGCCGGCGATCGACGGAACTTATTTCGATACGCTTCTCGCCGCATGGCTTCTCCAGCCGGGACAAAAAGACTATCCCTGGAGCCTGATTGCAATGCAGTACTTGCGCCGGGAAGAAACGGAACCGACGGAAGAATCGCTCGAGGAAGCATACGAAATACTGCATGAAAAATTGAAGGCGGAAAAATTACTCAAACTCCTCGAAACCGTCGAGATGCCGCTCGTTGAAGTGTTGGGCGATATGGAACGCGGGGGTATCCGCGTGAACCCGAAAAAGCTTGAAGAGATGAAAAGCGCGCTTGAAAAAGAGATTCGCGCGATGAGCGGGGAAATTTTCGCGCTCGCCGGGGAAGAGTTCAATATAAACTCCCCGCGGGAAATCGGTCGGATTCTTTTTGAAAAACTGGGACTCGGCGGGAAGAAAAAAACGAAAACCGGGCAGATATCGACAAAGGAGGACGTACTCGCCTCGCTTTTGGGAAAACACCCCGTCGTTTCGCTCCTTCTCGGGTACCGGGAAAACGCGAAGATACTCGGCACCTACGTCGAACCGCTCCTCGCCCTTTCGCGCAAATCGAAGGGTCTCATCCAAACCACGTTTCTCCAAACCGGGACGGCGACCGGGCGCATCGCCTCCGAAAAACCGAACCTCCAAAACCTTCCCCAGGGTTCGCGATGGTCAAAAGGGCTCCGCGAAGCGTTTGAGGCTGAAAAAGGCAGATCATTCGTTTCTTTCGACTATTCCCAGCTTGAACTCCGCATCATCGCCCACGTTTCAAAAGACGAAGCGCTTCTCACGGCTTTTCGCGAAGGGCGGGACATCCATACGGCGACCGCGCAAAAAATCTTCCATGCCGAAACCGTATCGCCGGAAAAGCGCCGAGTCGCGAAAACCCTGAACTTCGGTCTCGCCTACGGGATGGGTGCGCGGGCCTTCGCCCAGGAGGCGGGAATGACGGTGGAGGACGCGAAGCGCTACATAGCCGAGTATTTTGCCGAATTCCCCGGAGTCAGGAAGTGGCAGGAAGAGGAAAAAGCCCGCGTAAAGGAATTGGGCTACGTCGAGAACGAGAACGGGCGGAAGCGCTGGTTTTCCGACGCAAAGAACTTTTTTGAAATCGAACGCGCAGCCATCAACATGCCCATCCAAAGCCTCGAAGCGGATATCGTGAAAATCGCCATGCGGAAGGCGTACGAGACCATTCACGCTAAAAACTACGCCGCACGGATTGCGCTCACCATCCATGATGAATTGATATTCGAGGTCTCGGATGATATTCTTGAGCCATTCATGGGCGATATGAAGCGCGTGCTCGAAAATTCATACGCGCTCACCGTGCCGCTCACCGTGGATGCGAAGGTCGGAAAGACCCTTGGCGCCATGGAATATCGCGAGCTATGAGCTTTCTTACCCAACAATCCGCGGTCCTCGTCCTTCTTGGCGCGCTTCTTGTCGCCGCCGGAGCGTTTCTCTCTTTTCCCGTAAACCTCGTTGCCGGACTTCTCGGTATTGCCGTCGTCGCCATACCGCTCTACCGCAACCGATCAGCCCTCTCGCTTCTCCGAAAGGAATTCGACGTGAAGACTCGGGGATTCGACGCGCTTGCGGAGCACCTCGACGAAAGCGTCATCGTGTACGACGAGGAATTCCGTCTGCTCGCCTTGAACGCCGCAACTGAAAAAATGTTTGGTATTGCGCGCGAAGCATGGAAAGGCAAAAAAGCGGAACCGCGGACGGACCTCGCGGGAAACGACCGCCTGTTCATACAAATACTCTTCCCTTCCCTGGCCGCCTCGGCGACCGAATTAAGCGACGCGGACGCGTGGCCGAAACGGGTCGAGATAACCACCGAAAAACCTTCCCGCAAATTCCTCACGTCCGTTTCACGGGTCATGAATGAACAGGGCGGTATCGCCTACTTCATCAAAAGCGTGCGTGACGCGAGCGAAGAACGGGAAACCGCGGAGGAAAAATCAGAATTCGTCGACGTGGCGGCGCACCAGCTCCGCACCCCCCTCACCGCGATAAATTGGGCCCTCGAAAACATCGTGAAAGGCGCATCGGAAAATCCGGCAGGCGTCCTTCCCATCGCGACCGAAGCGCTTTCGGTTTCCGCGCGCTCATTAAAGATCGTGAACGACCTGCTTGAGGTGGCGAAGATAGAATCGGGAAGCGGCGACTACGCGCCGGCGGACGTGGCGCTCGCGCCTTTTCTCAGGAAAATCGTCGAGGCGGGGTCGCTTTTTGCCAAAGAGCGCTCGGTAAACCTCTTTTTCCAGCCCGTTCCCCCGGAATGGGAGTCCGCCTCCGCCCGCATCGATGAGGCGACGCTCGGGACCGCGCTCGGAAACCTCATTGATAACGCGGTGAAATACAACACAAAAAACGGCGAGGCGCGGGTGCGTCTTGAAGTGTTCCCCGAACGGCGTATCGCAAAGATTTCCATCGAAGATACCGGCAAGGGAATTGCTGAATCGGACCGTGCAAAGCTTTTCAAAAAATTCTCCCGCGGAGCCGGAGCCTCCTCAACCGACGCAAACGGCACCGGCTTGGGGCTCTACATCGTAAAGAAGATTGTGGAGCGCCATGGGGGGCAAACCAACTTTGAATCCAAAGAAGGCCGCGGAAGCACGTTTTGGGTCACTCTCCCCCTCTCCGCGGACTCGGCGTCATAAAATATGCGCATTATCGGCATCGACCCGGGGACGGATCGCGCAGGATTCGGTATCGTCGACTATGCGAAGAACGCCTTCTCGTACGTGGAGAGCGGTATTTTGCGGGTAACTTCCGGGGAGGGCCGGGCGGACAGGCTTTTCACCATCGAAACCGCGCTTCGCGAGATTGTTGCGCGGCACCATCCCGAACGGGCCGGCGTTGAAACGCTTTTTTTCTCAAAAAATCGGACCACCGCCCTCTCGGTCGCAGAAGCCCGCGGCGTCATTTTGAAGGTTTTCGCGGAAAACAACATTCCCGTCATTGAGATCTCGCCCATGGAGGTGAAGCTCCTCCTCACGGGGCATGGGCGGGCGGCAAAAAACGACGTTGCCCGCATGGCCGGACGGTTCTCGGGGGCTGATTTGTCCGGTAAGGTTGACGATGAGACGGATGCGGTCGCGATAGCCATCGCGGCGGGCTTTAAGAAGGATTGACTTTGAATTCGGGCGAAGTATACTCTGGTGAAAGAAAAGGTCGCTCTAAAAGTTTTACGACAAAAACGCGAAACGCATGCCGAGAAAAGTAGACGACGATCTCTTCATTGAGGACGGCACTGACGAATACCAGGAGAACGAAGTCCTGGACGATGCAAAGCCCGCCGGCGGATCTAAGAAAAAAGCCGCGCACAGCGAAGACGACGAAGACATGCTCGCTGAGGACGGCGCCCTCGAAGGAATGGACGGTGAAGACTCCGAAGAAGAAGGATTGTAATATCTTCACGGTGGAAACCGTTAAAAACCCGCCCTTGTCGCGGGTTTTTTGTTTCAAGAACCGGGGCGCGCTACAATAGGAAATATGAAAAAAGAAACGGATTCCAGGAGTTCCCTGGGGAAAAAGGCCATTACCTGGGCGCTTGGCGCGTTTGCGGTATGCGTGGTAGCCGGCCTTATCGCGGTCGCCGTACTTGCGGCGAATCTCCCCTCACCTGACGATTTCAGCGTAAAGAAGATAACTCAGTCGACGAAAATATACGACCGAACCGGCGAAGTATTGCTCTATGAAATACACGGCGAGGAAAAAAGGACACTGATACCGCCGGAGGACGTCCCGGATATCGTGAAAAAAGCCACGCTTGCCGCGGAAGACGCCGATTTTTACAACCAGCCCGCCTTCGACTGGAAATCAATCGTCCGGGCCGTTTTCGTAAACCTCCAATCCGGGCGGTATGCGCAGGGCGGTTCGACCATCACCCAGCAGCTTGCGAAAAACATATTCCTTACGAACGAAAAAACTTTCACCCGCAAAGCCAAGGAGCTTATTCTCGCCGTCCAGCTTGAAAACCGGTACACGAAGGATGAGATTTTATATTTTTATTTAAATCAAATCCCGTACGGGTCGAACGCCTACGGCATCGAAGCGGCGGCGCAGACCTTTTTCGGAAAACACGCGAAAGACCTCGAATTGCACGAAGCCGCGCTTATCGTTTCTTTGGCGCAGGCCCCCAGCTATTACTCACCCTACGGATTCCACGTGGACGACCTCATGGACCGGAAAAATTACGTCCTCGACCAGATGACGAAGCTGGGATACATATCGAAGGACGAGGCGGACGCCGCCAAGCGGAAAGAATTGGTATTTCTTCCGCAATCAATCGGCTCCATCCGGGCGCCTCATTTTTCACTCATGGTGAAGCAGTACCTTGAGGAGAAATACGGAGACGAGGACCTAACCCAGGCCGGATACAAGGTTATCACCACGCTTGATTGGAAACTGCAGGAAATCGCCGAAAAGGTGGTCGCGGAAGGAGCGGCAAACAACGAAAAAAATTACGAGGGGCGGAACGCATCATTGGTCGCTGAAGACCCGAAAACGGGACAAATACTCACCCTTGTCGGCTCACGCGACTATTTCGACGACACAATACGGGGAAATTACAACGTCGCGACGCAGGGGCTCCGCCAGCCGGGTTCCGCGCTAAAGCCGTACGTCTACCTCACCGCTTTTGAAAAGGGGTACACGCCGGAAACCCTTCTCTTTGACGCAAAAACAGAGTTCGACACGCGCGGCGGGTCGGAAAGCTACTCGCCCGAGAACTTTGACGGTATTTTCCGGGGGCCTATTGCGATGCAGAGCGCCCTTGCGCAATCCTTGAACGTACCCGCGGTTAAAACGCTGTATCTCGCGGGCCTCCAAAACTCGCTCGACACGCTCCATAACTTCGGCATCACCACCTTAAACGACCGCGACCGGTACAGCTTGACGCTCGTTCTGGGCGGAGGCGAAGTGCATTTGGTCGACTTGGTAAACGCATACGCAACGATGTCGCAGGAGGGCGTTCGCCACGACCAGTCCATTATCTTGAAAATCGAAAATACCTCGGGCGACACCGTGGAAGAATGGAAAGAAAGCGAAGGGACGCGCGTCATGGAACCTGAAAACCCGCGCCGTATAAACCATATTCTCTCGAGCCAGGAACTTCGCTCGGGACTCTTCCAGTCAAGCTTGGGGCTCACGATTTTTCCGGGATACGACGTGGCTTTGAAGACGGGTACCACGCAAGACTACCGCGATGCGTGGGCTTTCGGATACACGCCCTCACTCACGGTCGGCGTATGGGCGGGTAATACCGACAACAAGCCGATGGTGCGGAAAGGAGGGTCCATCCTGGCGGCTATCCCGATGTGGAGCAACTTCCTTCGTGAGGCGCTGAAAAATTATCCTCAGGAATCGTTCCCCGCTCCCGACTCTTCCCCTGCAATCTCAAAGCCGATGTTGAACGGCGATTACGTGTGGATGAATAACGGCGTTCCTGAAGCGCATTCTATCCTTTACTACGTGCGCAAGGACGATCCGCGCGGAGCATGGCCGGAAAATCCTGCAAGCGACCCCCAATTCCCCGGGTGGGAGGATGGTGTGCGCAAGTGGATACAGGAAAACAATCCCGGACTTACCGTCCCTGGAACATCCGGATCGGGGAGCACGGGAACTGGAACTGGGAATGGATACTTTCCACCCGGTTCGGTTCCTCTCGCGCCCGGCGAGATAAGAATTGGAGTAGTGGAACCCTCTGACGGTTCGACGATATCGGGGCCATTCCCCATCCGGGCTTCAATCAGCTCATCCGACGAGTTGGCGTTGATACAGCTCTATGTGAATGGGAGCCTCAAGAATCAGCTGAATATTGCGGGTAAGTCGTTTGAATATCAATACTATTTTTACCAGGGCCTCGCGGCGGAAAACCGATTCGAAATTCGGGTGACCGACCAAAAGAATCGCGTCCAATCGCGTAAATTCACCGTCTACGCGCACTAAGGCGGGGTTAGATGGTGAGCGGCATCACGACGTACAAGAGGCTTTTATCCCCTGCGCCGCGTATGACCGAGGGCCGTCCGGAGCCGTTCACGCCGAAACTGACATCGTCCTCCGAAAAAGACTTGAGGGCATCAACCAAAAACCTCCAATTGAAGGCGACCGAAAACGAGTCGCCTTTTATTTTTGCCGGAATTTTATACACGTTCTCGCCGAGGGAAGAGTTCGAGGAGGAAACCTCTATGTGCTTACCCCCCTCTCCGACCGTGATGCGCACGTCGTTAATTTTCGTGGAAAAAGTGCTTACCAAGCGGAGCGCCTGGAGAAATTCCTGGCGGTCGACTATCACGTCCGTTTTCACTTCTTTCGGCACAATCGCCTTATAATCGGGGAAATTGCCGTCCACCAACCGTGAAACGACCTCGATATCGTTCGTCTTCATAAAAACCTGCGTATCGTCAAAAAACACGTCTAGCGGGGTATCCTCGCGCGACGTAAGGATGCGCAAGACCTCTTCGGCGGTACGAATCGGTACCACCGCGCGGACCCCCTCAAGCGATTCGGATTTAAAGCTGTCAAAATGCTTTTCCGCGAGCCTGAAGCTGTCGGTGGCGACCAACATCACCCCTCCTTCGCGCGTCACAAAAACACCGCTGATCTCCGGGCGGATTTCTGAAAGCTGCGTCGCTGAAATGACGCTCATGAGTCCTTCCCCGAATCCCCGCGTCGTGGTCTCAAGACGGGCCGCCTCGCTCGTAAGCCGTGGAATGATGGGGAAATCCTTCACTTCCTGGGTTTGCATGCCCGCTTCGTAGTTTTCGGTCACCACGCTTAACTTCTTCCCCTTCAATTCAAGCGTCACGCGCTCGGAGGAGAGGTTTTTAACGAGACCCGCGAGGAGCGGGGCGGGAACCGCTACGCTACCCGCTTCGACGATTTTCCCGGAAAACGAATATGTGACCGCGAATTCGAGGTTTGTCGCGCTCATCGATATCTTGTTCTCCCGGGCTTCGATGAGGACGCTTTTCAGGATTGGCAGGGAAGGGTTTGAACCCGTCGCACGTTCGACGAGGTTCAAGGCTTCCACAAGTTTGTTCTTAAGCAGTATTATTTTCATGATATGTATATAAAGAAATAGTTGTTGTAGTAGGGGGTGTGGATAGGTGGATAAGTTTGTTTTTTCTTTTCCTGGATTCGTTTTTACGTTTTATATCTTGTGGATGGTTTTGGGGATTATCCCCAGCGCTCTTTTTTCGGTGGTGAAGAAAGTTCTTTTATACCCAGCGGAAGAACCTCTTTTTCCCCACGTTATCCATCTTTATATACCCGTTCCTTGATAAGGAGGATTTTTTGGTTGAGTTGGGGGTTTTCGTTCATCTCGCGGTTGATTTTCTCGCAGGCGTGGATGACGGTGGTGTGGTCGCGCTTTCCCAGGCGCTCCCCGATGTGGGGATAGGAAAGTTTCAGGACGTCGCGGAGAAGGAACATGGCGATTTGACGGGGCTCAACCACTTCTTTCTTGCGGCCTTTATTCACTAAGTCGCTCGTCGATATCTCAAAGAACTCGGAAACAATGCGGATGATCTCCTGGGGTGTCACATTCTTGTGGCTTACCTGGGTGATTTCGCCGATAATATCGTCTATTTTTTTCTCGTCGATACGCTCTTTTTTGAAAGTGGTGTAAAAAATAACCTTATTCAGCACCCCTTCAAGTTCGCGGATGTTGCGTTGCACTTTCGAGGCAATAAGTTCGAGTATTTTCTCCTCGATATACACCTGCTCGCGCTCGATTTTGGATTTTAAGATAGCGAGGCGCATCTCATAGTCCGGATACGTGATATCGACCACCATGCCGCCCTCAAATCGGCTCCGGAGGCGCTCTTCGAGGATGGGGATGGCTCCCGGCGGCTTATCGGAGGAAATGATGATTTGCTTGTTGTTCTCGTAGAGCGAGTTGAAGGTATGGAAAAACTCCTGCTCGGTCGCCGCCTTGCCGCCGATGAATTGGATGTCGTCGATGATGAGCACGTCAACGTCGCGGTATTTGTTCTTAATATCCTCACTGCGCTTGTTTTTAATGGCGCCCACGACGTCATTGAGGAATTTTTCCGATGTGACGTAAAAAACGCGGACTTGGTTGTCATACTTTTTTTTGATTTCGTTTCCCCCGCCCTGGAGTAGGTGGGTTTTTCCCAATCCGACGCCGCCGTAAATGAAAAGCGGATTGTATTTTTTCCCCGGCTCCTTCACAATCGCTTGGATTGCCGCATACGCGAGCTCGTTCGAGGAACCCACAACCAAAGATTCGAGCGTGTAGCGTGGGTTGAGGTTGGTTTTGGGGTCGATTTTCGATTCGAGGGGGAGTTTGGGGGTGTGGCGCTCTTCGCGCTTCACCGCCTTTGCCGGCGCAAGCGTCGCGGCATGGTTGTGGACCACGGAATATTCGACGCTTTTCACGCTCGAGTCCATGTTACGGAGAGAACCGAGAATAAGTTTATGGTAGCGGTTCCTCACCCATTCTTTCGCGAAGTTGTTGGGGAGGCCGACGAGTACCACACCCTCACCGTCGCGCCGATCGACAATCTTGCTCTGTTTGAACCACGTAAGAAAATTGGTGCGGGAGATCTGCACTTCAAGATCCCCTAAAACCGCCTGCCACAATTCGTTATGGTCCATGTTTGGTTATACCTACTATACGAACATTCTAGTGGTAAGCAATATTGATTCAACCGAGGCTTTGTGCTTTAATTGTTCACAAGTTGTGGATAGCTGATTATGGCGACTAAAAGGACATATCAACCCAAGAAAAGGAAGCGGGCGAAGACGCACGGTTTCCATACCCGCACGAAAACGGCGGGAGGAAGGAAGGTGCTTGCCCGCCGCCGCCGGAAAGGGCGCGCAAAACTCACGGTTTCCGTGAAGCGCGTGCGCAAACCAGGCCGCAATCGCGGGAAAAAGCGGTCTTCAAAGTAAGGATGCGCGGACCGGTGACGGTCGCCTACCGAAAAACAAGCGGCACGCCTTCCCGCTTGTTTTTCGTAATACCCGCGCGGATATTTCCCCGCGCGACGCAGCGAAACCTCTTAAAAAGGAGGTTCCGGGCTATTTTCCGGCCTTTTTTGCAAATCCCCGGAGTCGAGTATACTGTAAGGGTCGGGAGGGGCGCAGAGTCCCTTTCTTTTTCAGAATTAAAACAGCGCATTATCCAGGTATTACCACCCTATGTTTCAAACCTTCATTTATAACCCCATTCTCCAAACCCTCCTTTTCATCTATACCCACATCTCGTTCCACGACCTCGGTATAGCCGTCATCCTCCTCACTCTCCTCATCCGCATCGTCCTTTTCCCGCTTTTTTGGAAAACCGCGAAGGACCAGGCGGCGATGCAGAAAATCCAGCCCGAGGTCGAGCGGATTCAGAAGGAGATGAAGAAAGAGCCCGAGGCGCAGGCGAAAGCGATGCTTGCGCTCTACAAGGAACATCGTGTAAATCCGTTTTCGAGCATCCTCGTCATGGTGCTCCAATTGCCGGTATTCTTCGCGCTTTTCAAGCTTTTCAGCAACGCGGGCATTTACGGATTGTTTGACAACCCCACGCTGTTCGGAGTAATTAATTTACAGGATCGCGGTTTTGATATCGCCCTTATCGCCGCGGCGCTCCAGTACCTTCAGTTCAAGGTGACGGCTCCCTCGGGAGGGGGGCAGGCGGGAATGCAGAAAATATTCGCCTACCTGATTCCCGGAGTGACTTTTTTAGTCCTTATAGGACTCCCCCGCGCCCTCGGGCTCTACTGGGCGGCAACGGCCCTTTTCTCCATTATCCAGCAGAAATTTGTGGGGGTCGGGAAAAAGAAAAGCTAAATCAAGGAAAAAACCCATGCATAACGTCGAAACAGACATAAAAAAGATAGTGTCCCTGATGGGTCTCGGCGAGGCGCGGGTTACGGTTGACGACGAACATCACAAGATTTCCCTCATGATCGACGACCGCATTGCGTCGAACAATATTCCCCTCATCCTCCCCGCCCTTGAGCACCTTTTCTCCCTTTTTTCAAAAAAGAACGAAGCGCCGGCCTATATTATCGACATCAATTATTACCGCAAGGAGCGGGAGCGCATCATTTCCGAGCTCGCCCGCGCGGCGGCAAAGAAGGCGATGATCACCAAGGCGAACGTGGAGTTGCCGCCGATGAATTCATATGAGCGCCGCCTCGTGCATGCTGAAATAACGCTTCATCCCGAGCTTACGACGGAATCAACGGGAATGGGAAAGGAACGCCGGGTAGTTATAAAAAGGGTCGAGTAGGCCCTTTTTAATTTAACTCGCACAGGGACCGAGCCATTCGAAGTGCATATTGTCGGTCTTTGATTTGTAGTCTCCTCCCCAACGGAATCCCTCAGTCGACTTGAATGCGTTGATAATCGATGAAGGAAGGTTTGGGGTGGTGCATTGTCCCTGCGCCGGCGGGGGCGAGCATATCTTTTTTGAAGAATAGGCGTAACAGTCCTTGCGCCGGACGTTGTCGCAGTACCCGCATCGCCACGCGCTAAAGTCGACGGCGATCCCGTACGAATGGAGACTTCGCGAACCGCTCCCCGCTATTCCCCGCCAATTCTGAGTGCCGGAATTTATGGGCTTTTCCCCGCATGAAATAGTGACGCTTGCCGGAATCTTTGCGCAGGCTGTTTCATATGCTGCTTTCGCTTTTTCATGGACGCGGAGCGTAAGTCCCATGCAGGAAATGTTTACCAACTTTTCCTGGACGGCCTTGTTTGAAGAACCGAACTCGCGGTCGAAACAGGTTTGACCCTGCGAGCCGATGGTGCCGGAAACGACTTCGTCGGTGTAAGGATTTGCCTCGTTTTCCACCCGGGTTGAAAATTCTCCGAAGGTTTCAACCCACTGCTTATCGGTGTAGCAACTGCACGCGCCGGTCTCATCCCGCGGCCACTCGAAGTCGCCGCATTTGGGGAGGTTTTTCACAATACGCTTCCCGCCTACGTAGACGACCGTCGAGGATGATGTGCATACATTCTCGAAATGCGCCTGGTCGAGTTCCCCCACATCCAAGGTGACGAGTTCGGGGTTTACCGTCCGCAATATCACATAGGCCCCCAGAAGAAGTCCCAAGCCCCACAAGGCCCCCAGGATGATGGTC
>JAYRXE010000036.1:0-6275 GCA_041917695.1 Minisyncoccota bacterium | reverse complement strand
TGACCCCGGCGGCGCTCCGGCTCAGATCGCGACTATCGAACGCAATGGCGTTCAATGGATTGAACCTTCAATCCAGACCTTCAACCCTCAACCACGGCCGGACTAACATTTCATCTGGTACAAGTTTCGGGTTCAGGTCAATCTGGCGACCGAGGAAATCGAAACCATCTTCGTCGAAACCTTGGGACCGACCTCACGCATCGCGGCCATCTTTTCCTACACCCCGGAAAGAATCCGGAACGACAACGTTTTCTCGAAGCTGGAACGGGCCTCCGAAGTCATTGAACTTCAACCGCTCCTTTCCGAGGATTGGTTTCGATATTTTTCGAGCGGTTTCAAGAAAATCAGGTGTGAAATCGAAAGGGAGGCCCGATACGAATTTGAAAGCCTGGCCTATGCCGGCCCGTACTCCCTTTTGACCGTCGCTTCCCGGCTCTGGGAGAAATTGGCGGCAGGCTGGATCCCGGCGAAACCCGTGACGAAGGTATTGATTCACGAAACCGTGGATGAAATCGCCGACTCGCTTGAGCCGCACTTTGCCGCCCAGTGGCGAAGCTTGACCCTCGCGCAGCGCCGGGTTGTGAGCGCCGTCATCCACGAGGACGATTCAACGCTTCTCTCCCTTGACGTGCTTTCCAGATACCGGCTTTCCGGCGCCACGATGGAACGCGAACTTCTCCGCTGTGTAAACTTGGGCATTCTTGATCGTGACGAGCTGGGGGGATCGGATTCCTGGAGCCTGCCGGATGTGTTTTTTCGACGGTGGGTAGAGAAATCCCTATCTAAATTTTGATTCTTTCGAATAATATGAAATGAAAATGATCATACAAACCAAGGGGTACGCTCCAAAACCTGGTGCAACTGAAAAGGTTCTCGCTGCCGAAGAAATGCTGCCGTGAGGTAGGCGATGTTTCGTGCATACTTTGTTGTTATCGGTTCGGCCGTGAATGAATCCGTAGAAGCCCAATTTAACTTCGTAAGATTGAGTATCTGTAAAGCCAATGTCCGAGCTTCGCAAGGTACGGGGTCAGTTGCACCAGCCCGATAGTGATCGGCGGAAACTTCAATTGGTTGGGATGTCCCTTGGGCTTTGCGGTAAGTGTTAAAGCCGGTTGTGGACAAAAGCAGTCGTCGTCGAGAAATCGGCACAAAGCTACCTCGCTGAACACTCCCATCGGTTTCCGGGCGGGAGTCGAACAACCGAAAATTGTTGTGGTCGTTGATCCAGACAAAAGATACAGACGCATCGGGAGCAACGCTCCTCACGCCTGATAAGACTGCTTTGTAGTCATCTTTTGAAATTCGTACAGAATGATGAAAAACTAAATTCGGTGCAGCCGGCAAAGCATGGTCGCACTTCAATCGAGCAAGGGCTGATCGGGCAAGTTCTGCCAGGTTCTCACTGCGTTTATTCGCATCGAATGGGGTTGTATTACCGGCATAGAATTCCCATTTCCCATAACTGTTAAACACGTTGGCGAAACCTAAAATCTTTTGACCATTTCGGGACTGTGTATAGGACAAACCCACAAAAAAATCGGCATCGGGTATGTTCTCCGGTAATACCCAAGGCGTAACACCGCATTTGGCGATGATGTTCAAGGCTAAGTTCAGATCTTTCCAGTCAGGATTCCGGAGTGTTCCAGTATCAACCATTTGGCAAGGTATTCCTGCTTCCAGAAGCCGCCGTTTGATGACAAAGTAGGGGGAAGAAGCGTCATCCGTCGAGTAGCCTGCCTCGGGTGTATAAACCAGGAACAACCGATCTAAGTCCTCATTTCCGCACCAGTGGGGGTGTTGCGACAGAATGCGACTGACTTCCATATCGACATCTTGGACGGCCTCCGTGGTCACAATGGTTTGATAAGTGATACGAGTCGCAAAGGTTCGTTCGGACCCTCGGTATTTAAACTTTCCAACCCGTAAACGCTCAATGAGCAGCTCCATCTCTTTTCGAAGGTTCGTCAGGCAAATAGGTACCAGCTCGATCCTGTGCTGTGAATTGTCATAGGATCCATATTTGGTAATGCCCTCTCGTACGTCTGGCAGTTTTTGATGGTCACGGAACTCGACTGCCGGTTCACTGAGACGTTGGACATGGAAAATTGAGTCGGAAGGTTGATCGAACTCGGATAGTGCTACAGGGATTTTTGTCATTGTCGCCCTGTATTCGCCAAAAACAACGGGAAAAATCTCGTCGACAAACTGGTCTGCCGTCTGTTGAATTTTTTCCGCGCGCTTTCTGGCAGCACCGGTCTCGGACGAAAGGCTATGCTTCTTAATCGTACCGTGAAGGTCGAATGAAATACGCTCGGCCTTCAATACCGCCTCAATTTCTCCAAGCGAAAGATTGGGGATCACCCGGTCCACCTGAACCCACTTCTCTTCTTCATTGTCGAAGAAATGGATGTTGGCACCCTCTGGGTCCGCAGAAATAATCCGTCCGTGTCTCCAACCCTCAACCTGAGCGACGCAATTTCGGTCGACCGTGTCCGTAACAGATAGAAAACGAAATACTTGGTTCAGTCTCAAAACACTTAGGATTCGGCATTCATAGTCCAGCACAAGGTAAAAACGCCCGAAGAGTTCGTGGATTTGGCTACAGTAGGTCGGATAAACTCGCAGGAACTGCTTCACAAGAGGCGGAATTGAAAGTTCGTTACCCTTTCTGTGTGCAACAATTCGACTGAATGAGAATCGGTCAATAAACCATCCTTTGGCCGCAAGTGAGTCCCTCAACGACTTCTTCAGCTCGCCGAGGCGTAAATAAATTTCATCTTTGCTCGCTTTTCCTGATGTCTTTTGGATATTCAGATGGTAAGCATTTACGAAAGCTGTCCTAGAAACTCGGTTGCTTTCCAGGAACGCAGCCTTGCGTTCATCTGCCCTACTCTCAAGTTTGATGATTGTTTCATTTTCAAGTAATTCCACGGATGGAGGAGGGAGGCTAAGTGCCATCATTTCTCTACCCATCCGCTTCGTCCCTTCACTGAGAGCCTGAACGAATTCGGTACCCTCAGGGTCCCTCATCAATCGTAGCCATTCGAGTAGTTTACGATTCTGAGGCATTGAGGCGAGAATAGTGGAGCCGAGGTTAAAAGAGTTTGGTAAATCAATGTTCTGCTGTCGAATACGACCTGGGTTTTTGACGACAAAGGCGTCCGTGTAGCGTTCACAAAAAATAGGGTTCTTCGAATGGTAGTCCCGGTGCGCGACTGCATTGACGATAGCTTCATCAACCGCAATTGGTGGAAGCTCTGGTTCTTCAGTAAAACCCCCGTTCGGTTTTCGGTGTTGAAGCCTGTCGAAAAATGCTGTTTCACGGAGGAAAGTGCGGGCGTCACGAATTTGTTTTGTCACAGGTCCACGAAAATCTCTGTCAAATGAGGAGGGGCCGCGGTCCTGGTAATTGCTTGAAGGAACAAGAAATTTTAACAGCCTAAGATAAGCGTGGGAGAGAATGCGTTGTGGGTTTGAGGCGAAAAACAAAAGCCCTGGTAACGTAAACCACAATTCTTCGTCCTTGTTGACGACTGCACCGGCTTCACGAAGGAGCCGGTCATCGGTGAAGTTACCGGAATCCCCTGGGAGAAATACCCGGCGAAACACGGTTATAACTTCGGAGTCAAGGTCATCTGGAAAAAACTGGCACAAAGGCTGACTGTCAAGGTCCAGGAGTCCTTTGCGAATCCTGACTTGATCCCGCACTTCCTGACTCATCAGTACTGATTGGGATCCATATCGCAGCCAAGCTTTAGGATTGGCTCCAGGTGTCTCGCAAATTGCGTTTGGAACATAGGATGAGTAGAAAAGACAGATGGTCCTATCGTTTCCCTTTGCGTCCTGACAGTCGTAACATCTGGCAACGGCGGCATGTCCTCGAAGAAGGGTGTTGAGATCCATGATTAGATTTCGTTGCCCTTCATTTAAGTGATCGATTCCGACAACTTCTCCTCTGGAAGAAATACCTAGAATAAGCAAACCTCCTTCGACACTATTATTGGCAAATGCCGAAACGGTTTTAATGACTAAATCTTTAACCGAGTTTATATTTACTCCGGTTGGGTCCGACTCTTTTGGACGACCTGCTTCTTTACGGTCAAAATTTTGCCCCTCAAACTCGTCGTCTTTTTGTTGAGTCAAAAAACTCCAAGCGGATAATGGATCTTCATAAACTTGTCGTGGTGTAGGTCGGGGCATTTTTTCGATTCCCTCTCTAAGCTCGACTTTATCCAATCAGGCTGCGTAACAAAGCGCGTCTGTAAAGCGTTCCAGGAGAACCCTTGGGATTTTCACAAGGTTGTTGTTTGATCCCGATGTTGAAAAAGCCTGATACGACCAGATCGCGCCTCGTGCCGCCGCAATGGCGTCCGAAAAAGTCGGCTTTGCTTTGTCATACCAGGCGGCGCCTCGAATGATTCCCGATTCGTTTCCGAAAATTGTATGGGCGAACAGGGTGATCAGTGAAAACAATCCCAGCAGTGCCGGGTGCTGTGGCCGCAGACATAGTGGACACCAGTGGATAATTTCATGGTGTCCATTATGTCTGCGGCCACAGCACTACCGTTCCTCCGTGTTGAGGAGAATCGGAAGATAAACGGAGAGTTGATAGGAAAAATACAAAATTTTCAATTGAGGTTTCGATCCGGAACAAAAGGGATTGTCTAATTTAGGTTGCCCCCGCTTACCCTCTAATCCCAAATACTTTAGGGTAGGTAGGTTTTGATGAGTGAAGCAAATTCGTGAAGACCATTTTGATCTAGATATTGAATAAATACTGGCCAAGGCGGAATGTTGCTTCGATACGGATTCTCACACGGACCAGAGTACATTCCGCCACCGGGACCAGCATAAAGTCCACCTCCGGGGCCAGGGTATAACCCACCTCCGGGACCTTGATAGAGCCCACCCCCAGGACCTTCGTAAAGCCCACCTCCGGGGCCGACATACAATCCGCCCCCAGGCCCGACATACAGACCCCCACCTGGACCAACGTACATCCCACCTCCGGGACCAGCGTAAGCCCCCCCCCCGGGCCCGATGTACATACCGCCCCCTGGCCCAACGTACAGGCCACCTCCTGGTCCGGGGTATTGATCTCTTAGCCAAGTATTAGTAATCACAAAACTCTCTCCTTGAGATTTAATCAATTCCGATTGATTAGGTTGTGAAAATATAAATCGAGTCAAGGTATCAACGCTAATAACTCCAGAATAGAAGTTGACCTTGTATAATAAGAAAGACCGGAATGATGAAACATGGTTGGCTCCGCCGAAGGCTCCCACCAATGCCCGGACATAATTCCAAGAATAGTAGGTGGAGCGTACATCGGATCGAGAATATCACCTGGTGGAATCCCTTTCTCGTGGAGCAATACAAGACTACCGCTTGAGCCACTAAACGAAAGTCCGGAGACCAAGGTAACATCAGAGGTTTTAATTTCAGAATTACAAAATGGTATATGAGGCCAGGATGCAATTCCTGCTTGGCGTGCAATAGGTGTGTGCCAAGTTTGATCCCACCAGTGCGAGGCGCCTGATCCAGGAAATCCAAGAAATGAGATTAAATCCATTACGAAAACTTTTTTTTCAAAAAAAGTTTGGTCAGCCAAATTTCTTGGTACTTTGATAGGATAGAAACTGTAGCCTTCCGCTGAATATTTATAAGTTGGATTTACAAGTACTGAGACATCAGCATGAGTTGAATGATGGATGGTTGTTTGTTGAAGATCAATTTCAAAAAAATCTGTTTCTGGGGAAAATTGGAAGCCATCATATTTCCTTAAAAGAATACTTACTGTTTCTAAATTATAGTTGCTATTAGGCAGTTTTAGATTTGAATCTAGGTTGTGTCGGTTTGTTACAAAAACCGGAGTCCCTGAATTTGTTCTCAGAAAAAATCCAGAGCCAGTTATTTATATCGGATTTCCAACATTGTCGTAAAACAATACCTTAATCCGCGCAATGGAAAAAAATAACTGATCGTTTAGTCCAGCCATTTTCACTCCAATATTGAACTCATTTAAATCTTTTCTAAGCTCGACTTTATCCATTCAGGCTGCGTAGCAAAGCGCGTCGGTAAAGCGTTCCAGGAGAGCCTTTGGGATTTTCACGAGGTCGTTGTTTGATCTGGTTTTGACCTGAACCCGAAACTTGTACCAGATGAAATGTTAGTCCGGCCGTGGTTGAGGGTTGAAGGTCTGGATTGAAGGTTCAATCCATTGAACGCCATTGCGTTCGATAGTCGCGATCTGAGCCGGAGCGCCGCCGGGGTCA
>JAYRXE010000035.1:0-48178 GCA_041917695.1 Minisyncoccota bacterium | reverse complement strand
TGCCTGTATCGAAAGCCCCAAGGGGCCTCGGATGCATGCCTTGGATGGACACGAGGCCGTCTACACCTTTGGCGGCAAATTGATCCTTTCGAAGGTTCACTGGGTTATCGCTGGCGGAGAATCCGGAGTGAATGCCCGTCCATGTGACCCGCAGTGGGTACGTCTCATTCGGGATCAGTGCCTGCGTCATGAAGTCCCGTTTTTCTTCAAGCAGTGGGGAGAATTTCTTTATGAAACACAAGTCCCCGTGGGCGCCGATTTGCTGAAAAAGCCCGCCATTGTTTCTCCCAGCGGTGGGCCGAGTTTTTTCCGGATCGGAAAGCAAGCGGCCGGTCGTCTCCTCGATGGCGTTGAACACAGCCAGTTTCCGGAGGTGAAGGCATGACGTTTTTTGACAAAGCCGGTTGCATCCACGATGCCATCGAAGCCAATGAATTTTGGGTCCTCCAGTTCCGGTATCCCCAATCGGAGATACCGGCTGCTCGGGAGTTCCTCCTTTTCACTGCCGGGTCCCCATGGCTGTTTTTCGACGAGGAGTCTGGGACTGATGCTCTCAACGAACTCCGCAACGACGAATACATCCAGGCTGAAGAGATCGAGCTTCGCCTCGTGCGATATGCACCGACTAAAGAGTTGCAGGTCATGAGGCAGACCGTGAGGGACGAGTTGACCGAGGCACGAGAGGCTATTGCAAAGTTCACGTACATCTTGGAGAGGTGTCGCTCTCGGGCAAACACCCGGCCGCAATTCAAGGAAGACAGCCCTCTCTCGGCAATGGGCCGCGAATACGTTGAACACGCCGGGAACGTCGCAATGCAGGTTTACGGATACGTTGCGGAAGAAATGTCGAAGGCCTTGCCCGTCACCATGGAACCGGGGCAGGTTAGAAAGGTCATTGTTGAACCGGACAGGCTGGCTGCTCTGGTTCTGCTCGGAGAGAAAGCTGCAAAGGCTGCACTTCTTCGGAAAAAGGAACGGGAGAACGAATCCCATAAAGATTCCGGTCCGCTGGAATATGAAGCGGAAGGAGCTGAAGCGGACCTGATAAGGGCTGCTCAGAAATACTTTGAGCAGTTCCCGGAGGTGCCCGAGAAATGACCGAACCTGATTACGACGTCGTTGAACGCTTCAACATTGACGCCTTCATTGTCGATTGCCGCCGCAAGGTGCGCGAAGGATGGGTTCCGCTCGGCGGGATCGCTCACACACCAACCAAAGGGGACCGAGAGTACTTCGTGCAGGCGTTCTACAAACCTGCAAAGGAAAAGCTAGAGGCTGCCAAGCCGCCGGAGGTACCGCCATGCGAATGATCGCTCTCTTCTACCTCCTCTTTCGAATGATTCGGCAGAGCTGGTTCCGGGCGTACAGCCAGTGGGAGAAGTGCGGTTCGTGGAAGCGATGGCGGCAATGCTTCTTCGACCGCGCCAGCTTCTCCTGTCACTACCACGGCACGAAGCGGGATTTCAGCCGGTTGTACGACGGCTGGCGGCATGGGTACGCGGTATCTCTCAACGGGAATCCGGTCGAGTTCAACCAGTGGGAACAGTGGTGGTCGAAACGTCACGCGGATCTGGTGAAGAAGGAGGCTTCGAAGCGATGAGTCACGAATTGGCATACGTCGGTCGGGGGTGCTGGCTCTTGCTGGCGGCAATCCTTGTTGCCGGAATTCTCATTGGCGCTGGCCTCGTGTTGATACTCCACTGGATCGGCCTTTTCTAAAGGGAAAGGAAGGAAAAAACGATGAGCAACGTACCAGAAAGATACGTGAGAATGATCCGGCAGATTCAAGCCGGTGCCACTGAACAGGAGCAAAAATTCGCGAAGGGGGGCTTCCGCGCACTGTTCACGCACCCCCCGACGATTCAACAACTGGACGGCTACATCGGGGCGTTGTCGATGGTTCTGACCATCACCGAAGGCGGGCACTTGTCGGATTCGGCGCTGTGGGCGGTAGCCTTGATGCTGGGAATGGGGATGGATGAAGCCGTTGCCCTGGTTGCGAAATACAAGGAGGAACAAGCCAATGCGTTACACGTTCCTGGGAGATCGTGCGACCCGCAAGGAACTTCGGGGGATGCAGTGCGACCCGATCCTTAACGAAAAGGGAAAGTGCATCCTGTCGGTCCAATTCGCGACCGCAGCCGTCCGCGATGCCCAAGGAACTTTCTATATCGTCCCGCGACGGCGACTCAGACGAAACGACAAAATGACTCAGGCCCGCCAGTAACGGCGGGCCTTTTTCATTCTCCGATACCATCTTCGTTGGCCTGAAGAACCGAGGAGACCCATTGCAGGAAGCTGTCTCTGGTGAAGGTGTATTTGCCGGTGAGCGGGTCCTTGCGCCCAATGAGAATGCCCGACTGGATCAACTCGTACCACTTGGGCCGGGAGGGCGGGCGGAACAATCTCTTCCGATGGAGGTAATCCTCAGCATCGGAGATGTTCAGGATCTTCCGAAGGCCGTCCGTGTTGAAGGAGTTGAACGCCTCTGACAAACCGTTCTCCCGGAAAAAGTTGGGCAATTATACGCAGAACGTGATGAATCTGGGAAATGGCACGAGGCAGTCGAGCCGGGCCTAAAATCTCTAAAATCGCTGAAATCTCTCAAATTTCTAAAATCCTTGCAGTGGAAATCAGGGTTCATCGTGCCAGTTTCCTCGCGGACAACCGGCGCGTACGGCGCGTCGTCGCGACGGATAGCGAGACCCGGCCGCTCTGGTTGTCTCACACCCTTCCGGCAGGTGAGACATGTCAAAGGCGAAACTCAACGCCCTTCTCGAAGAATACGCTGGCAACCAACGCCAGCTCGACGCGGAAAGCGGCAAGTTGCTGAAGGCGATTCAGCCGCATGCCGACGTTTACAACGCCGCCGTCGAACCAATCCAGACCCGTTTCAAAAACCGGACCGCCCAGGCCGCTGCGCGCCAGAAAGACCTCCTCAAGGAAATTCAGGCGGCGATGGAGAAGGCCGGTCTTGAGCGCCATGAAGCGGCGGCGGCCATTGCGGAACTGAGTCAGGCGAAGGAGCGCGACATCGACCCAGCGGCTTTCCTGAATTGGGCCGGGAAGAAGAACCGGGACGGCGCCATGACCTGCCTGAAGGTTCAGGTCACCAAAGCCGACGAGGTGTTCGGCAAGGAAGTCCTGGCGGGGATTACCACCGAGAAAGACAAGGGCAAGCCGAAGCTCGCGATCACGGTCAAGGAGTAACCAATGTCCGTCCTCGAAAACCTCAAAACCGAAAACGAATTGCTGAAAAAGCAGGCGGAAGATCTACGCGCCGTCAACTCCCGGCAGGACCGCGAACTTCAAGAACTTCGCGAGGCGGTGGCGTCGGTGCAGAAGCGGACCGCCCCGGTCGAGCTGGTACAACGGCGGCACCCGCTGTCCGGACTGCTGACCGAGATCAGCGAATGGGCGCGGTGTCAGCTTCAGTACACGGTCACGATCCTTGCCTTCGTCGCCCTTGCCTGCGGCGGGGTCTACTACGCGCTGACCCGCGAGGCCGATTTCTTCCTCTACGTCGATCCGCTCTGGCGCATCGCCGTGGGTTTCCTGTCGCTGTTCGCGATTTCCGAAATCGGTCTGGCGCACTTCCGGACCGGCGAGGAGATCAAAAAGGGGAACGTGGCGGTCGGCCTGGTGCTGCTGGCCTTCGGTCTGATCGTGGCCGCTTCCGTCTTTCCCCGCTGACCATCCACTTCAAGGAGAAAGCTTCTGATGAAGACGCTGTTTCGATTTCAACTTGTGTTTCTGTTGCTGTTCGGACTGATCGGGGCCGAGGCCCGCGCCGGCGCGTGCGTGACCTGCCACGTACCCTGTCCGGACGTCATCACCATGCCGGAGGTGAAGGCCGCGCGGGAAATTCCGGTGGACCGGCTCGCGCCGCGCGCGCCGGAGTCGCTGCGGGTGTCCATCGCGCAGGTCCTGCCCCAATTCGGCATCACCACGCGACAGAGGCTCGCGCACTGGTTTTCCCAAATGGGTCACGAAAGCGGGTCGTTCAGGTTTTCGCGTGAAATTTGGAAACCGACTCCGGCCCAACGGCGATACGAGTTTGCGAGGCGATTGGGGAATACCCAGCCCGGCGACGGATTCCGCTTTCGAGGCAGGGGCATCATCCAGTTGACCGGTCGCTACAACTACACCGATTTCTCGAAACGACTCGACCTCGACCTGGTCCGCAATCCGGACCTCGCCGCTGAACCTCCGAACTCGGCCCGAATCGCCTGCGCGTATTGGGACTCGAAATCCCTCAACCGGCTGGCCGACCGCGACGATGCCCGCACTATCACCAAGCGGATAAACGGCGGGTTCAACGGCTTTCAGGACCGACTCTACCGATTGCGGCAGGCCAAGGCCGTCCTTCGCCAGTTCAACTTCTGACGGCGTCCAAGCGAGGTGAGAGATGAACCCCCTGACGATTACGGAAACGAAGATGCCACCTGAATTGCCACCCGAATTTCTCCTCTTCTTCCTTCGTTTCGGTTGGTACGGGGCAAGCGGTTTTGTAGGGCTGCTGACCGAGCACCCGCTTTCCGTGACCATCATCGGCGTGATTGTCGGGGAGGTCATCCAGTGGGCACTGAAGCGGTTCTATTGGCCACGCCACAACGCGAAGGCCTTGGCCGACGCCGAAGCCTCCGGCTACCAGCGTCGTGTGGACGAAGAGACCCGAGCGGTCGGATTGCTCGAAGGCGAAAGCCAGATTCTCAACGACGACGAGCCATGAAAATGCGCTGGATCAAGCTGCTGCTGACGTTGGCGGTTTCGGCGGCGGGGCTGTTGGCCTCGCTGCCGTCCGCGTTGCGAGAACTTCGAAAGGAGGTCGGGGCGTGGCGTACGCCGGCGCGCCGCCGAAAGAAACGCAATGCCCAAGACCTACGATGACGAGGCCAAGGAACTCTGTTTCAAGCTGTACTTGAAGCACAAAGGGGGCCGGTTCGATCTGATCGAGCAGGAGATGCGCGCCGCCGGCTATCCGAAATTCACGAAGCTGTGCCTGCTTCGGAAGGACAACAACTGGGTCGATGCGGGCAATTGGAAAAAAGGTCTGGCCGACTACCTTGACCGGATCGTTCAGGACAAGGCGGTCACGGATTCCGAGAAACAGCTCAGGCAGCTTTGCAAAATCCGGGACCGGCTCTTCGAAATTATCGAGTTGAAGGACGTCCACGACGTTGACCTGGTGCGAAACTACCGGGACATCGCCGCCCAATGCACCGCGATGATGGCCCGGCTGGACTCGGGGACGGCCAACTACGCCGCCTGTGTCGCCGCATGGGAAATGATGCTGGCTATCCTGCCTGAAATCGACGAAGCCATTGTCCCGTTGCTGCTGAAAGCGGAGCAACGTCTGTTCGAGAGGATCAAGGATGCGTGCCAAGAAAGTTGAAAAACTGGATGCTCGGCGTGCGGCCGCGAGCGAACGGGCACGTCGTGAAGTCGGTGCCGACCGGGCCATGCCCTCTTACCGGGAATGGTTGGGTGAGGTTGCGCCGAAGCTCAATTGGGACTGGCTGCACCTTCAATTGCTTTTCCCGATCATTGAAGATGTCATTGCCAAACGGTGTCAGCGTCTGATGGTTTTTCTTCCTCCCCAGCATGGGAAATCATCGGTCATCACCGAGAGGCTGCCTGCCTACATCCTTGAAAGAACCCCGGAAGCCCGCATCCTTGTCGGGGCATACAATCAGAAATTCGCGAATCGTTTCAGTCGCCGAAACCGCGCCCTGGCCAGCACTCGCATTCTCCTTTCAGATGCCAAGAAGGCTCAGGACGAGTGGGAGACCGCCGCCGGTGGGGCCTATATTTCGGTCGGGGTCAGAGGCAGCGCTACCGGGAATCCCGCCGACTACATCATCATCGACGATCCGATCAAGGACCGGGCCAGCGCTGAATCCGAGGCATTCCGGGAGTCATTGTGGGAGTGGTACAAGGGCAGCATTTACACCCGGCAACAACCCGACACCCCCATCATCCTCATCCAGACTCGCTGGCACACTCAGGACCTTGCCGGAATGCTGGAGGCACAGGCGCAGGAAGACGGCGAGCAGTGGACGGTCGTCAAGCTGCCGGCTTTGGCTGAACCCGGCGACCCGCTCGGGCGAGCCGAGGGCGAGGCCCTTTGTCCGGAGCGGTTCTCGACGGCGCAGTTACTCAAAAAGAAAAAGACGTTCACGGAATACGAATGGGCCTCGCTGTATCAACAGCGTCCGACGCCCCGCTCCGGGGGACTCTTTGACGTGCGGCAGTTCGAGATGATCGACGCGCCGCCGCCCGGCCTGCGTCTGTTCCGCTACTGGGACTTGGCCGTGAGCCAAAAAGAAAAGTCGTCCCGCAACGCTTCCATTGAGATGGGCCTCGCCCCCGATGGACGCCTGATTCTGTGCGACGGGATCGCCTTCCGCGCCGAGTGGCCAGACGCCAAGGCGACCATCAAACAGATCATGAAGGACGGCCGTTCGCGCGGGGTCATCCACGGCATCGAGGCCAAGCTTCACGGCCTGCCCGCCGTTCAGGAGTTCTGGCGGGATAAGGAGTTGGCCGGAATCCCCTTCATGCCGATGCCTGTTACAGGAGGCGACAAGTACACCCGTGCCCTTGCCTGGGCCGCTCGTCAGAAGGAAGGCAAGGTGGCCATCGTCCGGGGGGATTGGAATCAATCTTTCCTTGCCGAATGCGAGAACTTTCCCAACGGCGCCTTTGACGACCAGATCGACTCGGTTTCCGGTGGCAGCCAGATGATCGGTATCCACTGCCTGCCGGCGCATCAATCCAACCTCGACATCCACGGAACGGGCGGAGAACTCAACGAATGAATTCCCATGCGATTTTCCAGACGATGGCGTCACGCCACGCGGCCGCCGTCGAGCAGCAGCGCATTCAGGAGATGCAGGATGCGTGGTCGGCGTACGTCGGTCTGTTGATCGAGCCGCTCGTCGTAAAGAAGGGCGAGCCGAACGACAACATCCAGGTCAGCTACGCGCGACTGATCGTGGACAAGGGCGCGCAGTTTTTGTTCGGTTTCGATCCGCTTATTTCCACTGGTGACGAGCAGGCCGATTCTTACCTAAATTCGGTCTGGCCTCCCGAGGAGCGCGCCGTTGATCTGCTCAGTCTCGCAATCAACGGAGGGGTTTTCGGCCACGCCTGGGCCTCGATCTCCATCGGACTGGATGGCCGTCCGTCCGTGGTCATTGGCGATCCCCAATGCTGGACGGCTGAATGGTCTGCCGACAACTACAAGGAAGTGCGGGCCTACCATCAATCCTGGCAGGGGCAGGAAGGAAAGGAATTCGTCACGGTTGACCGGACGTACACCAGGGACGGCAACCGGTGGACGATTCAGGAAAAGCGCGACAAGGGGTGGTTTCGGACGACGACCGTCGATATTCCATGGGTGTTCGATTTCCCGCCGGTCTACCAGTGCCAGAACGTGCTTGCCCCGAACGAGTTCTATGGCACGTCGGACCTGCACCGGCAGGTCTACAAACACATCCGGGCCATTCACCGGACGGATTCGCTGCTCTGCCGCATCGTCCGGATCCATGCGTTCCCGAAGATCATCGGGAAAGGCATGCAGCCACAGGACCTCGACGTGCGGTCAAACGGCGTGCTGTTCATCACCAACCCCCAAGGCGGACTGGAAATGCTTGAGATTTCGGCGGAAGGGCTGAAGGCCGGGGAGGTGCGTCGCGACCGCCTGCGGGAGGAGCTGTTCCTGATTTCGCAAATCCCTGAAGTCGCGACCGGACGAGTCGCCGACATCGGTCAACTGAGCGGCCTGGCCCTGAAGATTCTGTACGGGCCAATCGTCGAGCGCACCAACCTGAAGCGATTGACCTACGGGAAGCTGGTAAAGGACCTGGTCAAGGGGCTGTGCGCCGTCGGCAACTTTACGGTGATACCCCAGATCAACTGGCCGTCCATCGTCCCAAGCGACGTGAAGGAACAGACCGAAGTCGGGCTGATCAAGACTCAACTCGGAGTCAGCGAGACCACCGTTCTGACCGAAATGGGCTATTCGCCCGAGACCGAAAAGTCCCTGCGAGACATCGAGGCGGCGGATCGGCGCGACCAAGCCGCTCAGGATCGCAATTCCGGGGTGTAATCGTCGCGTCAGAATCGTTCAGGCTGGTTTTTTTCGCGGAAAGTGGGCACTGCGACGGTGAGATACCAAATTGGCCGTTTTATCGCGTTTCTCTGGCGTGCGCTGCGGCGTCCGAATCCTCCGCCGCGAGTGATCGAACCGCCGCCGGAAATCTTCGAACAGGATACCCGGCACGTTCTGCCCATCGGGGATTCCGATGACCACGTCTGCTGGCGCTTCTGCCGTTGCAATCCTTTCCTCGACGAAGACGAGTTCGGTGTCATCGTGGTCCACAATTCCTTCGACGGCCGCGAACTCTCCGCAACGGAGTTCTTCCACTCCGAACTTCTCCACTGACCATGCCTTCCGACCTTCAAAAGTTCGCCGACGACTACCTGCGGGACATCGACCGGGGCGTTGACGCCAGCGTGCGCCGGCTGTTGCGGGAGTACGACCGGTCGTGGGCATCAATCAACGCCGAACTCGAAAAGGTCCTGGCCAAGATCGAACGCGACGGCGTGCGGTCGCCGTCCTGGGTTTTCCAACGGGAACGGCTTCAGGCACTGCTCGATCAGATTGCAGTGGAGGTTGACCGGCTGGCGGCGTCCGGATCGGAGGAGACCCGTCAGAACCAGAGCCGGGTCATCGATCTGGCGCAGGCCCGCATCGAGGAGTTTGCGTGGCTGGCGACCGGCGCGGACCGGGCCGAACGCGAGTTGACGAAAGCCATCCCGGAACTGGAGCTGTCCGGACTTCGCGCCGAGTTCGCCCGCGCTTTCACCCGACTGCCCGACCGCGCGTTCAAGTCTTTCATCGGGTTTGCCGGCGACGGTTCGCCGCTCGACAAAGTTTTCAAGCATCGGGCCGCGCAGTGGGGAGCGGCGTCGGGTGCGACCATCCGGGACACGCTGGCCGTCGGCATATCGAATGGGTGGAATCCGAGGAAGACGGCCCGCGAAATCCGCCGGCGCATCGAGGAGACCAACGACAACCCGGAGAAACCGCCGCGGTTGGTCCGGGACCTGGAGCGGATCGCCCGGACCGAAACCCTACGCGCAAACCGCAACGCGAACACGCTCACCTACGAAGCGAACAAGGACATCATTGAGGAGTGGCAGTGGGTGGCGGCGCTCTCCGGGTCGTGTCTCGGTTGCATAGGGAAACACGGGCAGCGGTTTCCGGTCGGTACTCCGATGGAAAGCCATCCGAACTGCCGCTGCACCCAGCGCCCGGTTGTGAAGAGCCTGGCTGAAATTTTGGGCCGTCCAGGCCAGGGCCTGCCCGATACGCGACCGCCGGAAGGTCCGACCGGTGAAGAATGGTTCGCGCGGCTTTCAAAGGATGAGCAGGCAAAAATCATGCACCCGGCCGTGCTTGAGGCCTATCTCGACGGGACGATTACTTTCAACGAAACGTGGCGGGTGACGGCCAGTCAGAAATGGGGCGAGTCGGTCGGCCCGGTCCCGATGCGGGAAGTGCTCGGCGACGTGGCCGCTCGTTACGAGGAACGTGCCCGGCGGTATGCCGAGTCGCAGAGACGCAATCAGGAGCAATGATGGAACAGGAACACGAAATGCTTCGCCGGATGAACGGCGACCTGATCGCCGAGAACCAACGGCTCATTGAGCAGAACCGACAACTGCGCGAACGGTGCGAGCATGCCGAACGGATCATCCGGGACGCACCAATGGGCATCCTTATCCAGAATCTGCTGGTTGACCTGCTTGCACTGTTCCGGCGATAGGGTTCCAATCGGCGCCGGCTTCGACTATTCTGGTCAGGCCACGCGGCACCGATACTTTTTTTGATGATCGGACCGATTCGAGAGTTACGGGGGTGGACAGGCCAAGCCGCTCTTTGCTGACTCACTTCACAACGACACTTCTCAACGGCAGGCAACCGGAGAGACGCTTCGAAGCAAACGAAACCCCCGGCGAACCGGTCGTCGGGGGTTTCTGTTTTTGGCGTGCCCGTCGGCTAAAATTTCTAAAATCCCTCAAATTCCTAAAATCCCTCAAATGGCGGAGTACCGGCGACGGCGACGGCGGGGCAAGGTCCTGCGCGAAGTCGATTGTCGGTGAACCCGCTCAACCACCCTTTGCCGGGGTTTTGTCCGCTCGACTTCACACTTTTATTGGAGTCACGGAAATGCCCGACCCCATTCCCAATCCGAACCCAGCACCGCCGGCGCCGACACCTACGCCGACACCCACGCCGCCGCCTGCTCCGGCACCAGTGCCCCCGGTACCTACGCCTCCCGTGCCGACACCGACACCCGCTCCGGCTCCAAGTGACCCGGCGCTCACCGCTGCCCAGGAAGAACTCAAACGTGCCAATGCCCGCCTGGCCGAGTTCGAAGCCGCCGAACAAAAGCGCAGAGAGCAGGAGATGACGGAAGTCGAGCGGCTGAAGGCGGAACGCGACCGGGCACAGCAAGCAGCTCGCACCGCTCGCGTCGAGCTGATCGCTGGACAGTTGGGAATCGTCGATCCCGAGGCCGCGCGTCTTCTTCTGCCCGCGGACGTTGCCGATGACCAGATCAAGGCCGAGTTGGAGAAGCTCTTGGTCTCACGACCCTGGTTGAAGGCACAGGCCGCGCCGGGGACGCCACCGCCACCACCGCCGGTCCCCCCGGCGAATCCTCCCCGTCCGGGCGGTGGCCAACCACCTGCTCCGGCTGATCCCAGAAACATGCCACGCCTCGGCGATCCGGGCTTGTGGAAGAAGTAAACCCGTACGAAAGGAAACACGACGTCCATGTCAGTCTCCGCCAATGCTCTCACGCTCCAGCAGTACGCCCTGATGTCGAATGAACCGATGGTCCGGGCCGTCACGTTTTCGTTGATTGAGGCGGGTAACGTCCTTCAGGACATCCCGATGGTCAACAAGGCCAGCCTGGTCGCCAACGGCACCCGCTTCGAAGGCAACCTGCCCTCGGTGGACTGGGTTTCGTTGAACGAAGAAGGAGTCACCACTTCGGGCACTCCGACCCCGTTCCAGGAACAGGTCTACATCATCCGGAACAACATCGACACCGATAAGTATCTGGTCCTTGATGAGAACCAGATTGCCGATCCTCGGGGGGTTCAGACCGCCGCCTATTTGAAGTCGGTGACGTTCGATCTGAATGACAAGTTCATCAACAACAACCACGCCACCGGGAATTTGAAGGCCATTGTCGGGCTGCGGGCGCGTCTCGACAACCCCGCTCTCTACGGGTGCCGCAGCGAGAACAAGATCGACGCCGGCGGCGTGGACATGCGGCTGGCAAACCGGACGGCCAAGACGTTCGCCACCTTCGTTGAGTATCTGGACCAGCTTCTCTGGTCCGTGGACTCGCCCGATGGGACGAATGTGGTCCTCTACATGAACGAAGTGATGATTCGTCGCATGTCGGGAGCCGCTTCGGAATTCGCGGGCGCGGGCGGTTTCAGCCAGGCCGCCGACCAGTTCGGGCGCGGCATCATGTCCTATAAAAACGCGGTTATCCGGGACATCGGTTACAAGGCGGACCAGAGCACCCGGATCATTACCAGCACCGAGGATACCGCCGGCGCTGATGGATCGAGCACCTACACCTCGATCTACGGCGTCCGGTACGACATGGAACACATGATGGGCTGGCAGTTCGAGCCGCTCGTCGCCAAGGACCTCGGGCTGCTCGAAAACGGCAGCATCTACCGCACATTCATCGACTGGGCGGGCGGTCTGTATCCCGCGTCCAATCGCTGCATCGGTCGGGTGTACGGCATCCGCCTGGCGTAAGCCGCGTTCACGAACGTCTCAACATCGGGGGCGCGTCCAGCGTCCCCTTTCCACACAGGAGAGTCCAATGCCCGCCGACGCCAATCTCGTATTGCAGGCCAGCGCCACCAAAACGGCGACGTTCAATGGAACGGCGCTTGATCTGAAGACCGGCACGCCCCGCCGCGGCCTGAAGGCGCGCATCAAGTACAGCGCAGCCGCCACCAGTTCGGGAGCGGGCGCCGTGACGTTCACGGTCCAGCATTCCGACGACAACAGCACCTTCACCGATTGCGGTGATTCCTCGCTCACCCTCTCCACCACGGCCCTGGCCGGAGTGGCGTTCATCCCGTTCGAGACGTCCAAGCGGTACGTCCGTCTGGCCATCACCGCGATCAGCGGAACCGGCGCGACCGTGACCTACTCGTCCGACGTGATGCTCGCGCGCCCGTAACTTCTTCCCCGAGGGCGGTACGGTCCGCCCTCACCCCCCTTCCACCATGCCGATTCGCTCGACAACCTCCGATCTCCGCGCCTGGCTGCGGAAACTCGTCAACGACCCTTCGGGGGCGTCGGCGGTGTTTTCGGAACAGGACCTTCAGGACCTGCTCGACGAGGTTCGGGCGACGGTCCGCCAAGGAGAACTGACGGTTGTTGAGGTCCGGACCGCGAGCGCGGTCCAGCGTCGGGTGTGGCGCTCGATCTGTGGTGACTGGGAGGGCAGCCCAACGTTTCAGGACGAGAACTTCACGACCGTCACGCCATCGTCCAGTGACCTGTACGTCGGGGAGTTTGTGTTCGCCGCCGATTACGACCAGGTCTACATCACCGGCAACCTGCACAACGTCTATCAGGCGGCGGCCAACGCGCTCAGGATGATGCTCGCGAAAGTGGCGCAACAGACGGACGTGAAGGCGGACGACATCGAGGAGCGGCGGTCACAGAAGGTCAAAGGTCTGCAATCGCTCATTGAGGAATACGAGACGCGTGCAGCCAAATGGCCAGGCGCTCGGTATGACCAGAACGCGCCGACCGAAGTCGGATTCGGGAGGGTCCTGAGCAATGAGTTTACTGGATTCTGATGCCGTGACCGCTCTGCGCGCCATCGCAGCCGAATCGTTGGGACAGACGGCCACGGTCAGCCGGCTGACGCGCACGTCCAACTCACGCGGCGGCTTCACCGAAAGCTATGCGACCGCGGGCACGGTGGCGTGTCGTCTGAGACTGCGTGACCGCAATGGCCAGGACTCGCTCCAGTCCGACCGCATCGCTCCCGAAGCGCCCTTCGAAGTGAGCCTGCTCTACGACGCGGACGTGCTGGAGACCGACCGTCTGGTGATTGACGGTCTGACCTACGAAATCAGAGGGCCGCTTCAGTCAATCGGACCGAAAGTCCGCAAACGGGGATTCGTCAGGAGGATCGATGGGTAGCGTCACTCTCAAATCCAGAGCCGGCGAAATCTCGCGTGCGCTTCGCAAGAAGGCGGGTCAGATCGTGCGCGCGACCGCGTTCGAAATCGAGGCCCAGACGAAGCGCAACATTCAGGAAATCCACCAGACGCAGGGCCGACTGATCGACACCGGCCTGATGCTCAACTCGGTTGGCGTCGAAGTCATCGACGACCTGACCGCCGCGCCGTATGTCGGGGCGGAGTACGGCGTCCATCAGGAACTCGGCGCGCCGGCGGCGAACATCCCGCCCACGCCGTTCTTCGGTCCGGCCATCGAGGAAGTGCGGCCGGCCTTCGAAGCCGCCGCGGGGAGATTGTTCGAAGATGGCGAATGAACTGTCCCAAATCGACGCCTGGCTGTACGACCTGCTGACCGGAGACACCGAGCTGGCGGCGGCGGTCGAGGGGCGCGTGTTCGCGGATGCCGCGCCAAAGGGGACGGCGTTTCCGCTCATCGTCTTCAACCACTACACCGGACGGGATACCAACACGCTCAACCGGAATCGCTTGCTCACCCGGCAGGTCTATCAGGTGAAAGTCGTCACCGCCGGTCAGAACTCAAGTTCGGCCATCGCCGACCGAATCGACGAACTGTTGCGCGCGGCAGTTAACGTCGAGTTCGACGGGTACTGCTACAACTCGTTCCGCCAGCGGCCGGTGAAAATGACGATGTACGAGGGCGAACGCGCGTACAGCCATTTGGGCGGATTCTACGAAATCCAGACCTACGAACTGTCGGCGCCCGAACCTCCTCCCGAGGAAGACTACGTCCTCGACCCGCTGCCGGCTGCCGTCGGCGCGTGGGGATTCCGCAGACTTCTTGCGAGCTGGACCAATTCGGCAATCCGGGTGCGTCGCTCCTCGGATTTCACGGAGCAGGACATCGGATTCGACGGGGAGGATCTGGACACCGCCGCCCTCCTGACCTTCTGCGGTGGTGGCAACGGATTCGTGGTCACGATTTACGACCAATCCGGTAATGGCCGGCACCTGACCCAGGCCGACGCCACCCTCCAGCCGAAGATCGTGACCAGTGGCGTCGTGGACGGGTTCGGTGCGAAGCCCGCGCCGCTGTTCGCCGGGCACTACCTTCGCTATTCGGGTTCGTTTCCGACCGTGTCCCGCCTGCACCATCAAGGAGTGGCCAAGATCGTCGTCCCGGTAAATACCGCGACATTCCGCCGATTGGTGGCAATGACCGCTCTTCTTCAAAACGACTTCAGCGATCTCGGGCACATGCTCAGTGACCGTCGGGATGCCGGACAGTTCCAGGCGTGGGCAAAAAACGTCAACTCGCCAAAGTCCAACACGACCAACCCGACTCTCTACGGACTTCGGATCTCGGCATCCGAAATCGTGGCCAGCGCGGACGGCGTTGACGGCTCAACGACCACGTTCACGACCCCCTACACCCTGAATCAATGGACCGAATTGACGTTCGGCGGCTACGGCGTGGCGGACAATCGGTTCAGCGGCTACCTACCGGAATACGTGCTCTGGCCGGACTACCTCTCCAGCGGGGACGCCGCCGCCTACCGCGCCAACGTTCAGGCGTACTGGGGGACCGCATGAAGTATTTCGTCACCACGAAGCCGACGGCCATCGCCCTGAGCGCGATGCTCTTCGAACTGAGCCGGCCCAATCTGATCCAGGAACCCGGCGACCGGACGCGCCGGCTGCTGCCCATCATCGATCATCCTTCGGGTCAGGCCGCCATCGAAGTTCCCGAAGCGCCATTCGCCGTCCCGCTGCACCCCGAACGGAATCCGGTGAGGCTGATGGAGGTGTTCGGTCCCTTCATTTCCCCCGAGGAGATGGAGCTTTTCCGAAGCATTGCCGGTCAGTCCGTCGTCCTCGATCTCTCACAAATCATCCCGCGCGCTGTCCGGGAGAACTTGAAAACCGCCGAAGAGCTGGGGCCGGACTGGTTTCCGACCCTTGACCCTTCCCAACCATAGACCTGAAAGGACAACGACGTGGCACTCGAAAGATCAGCAGTAAATATCGTGTCTCAACTCGGCGTCGAGACCACGCCGGGTACGGCCGTCGCGGCGACCTTCCTGTGGGCAGCCCTCGAAACGACCCTCAACAACGAGTTCGACATTCAGGAAGGGCGCTCGTCCGGATCGAAGTACACGACCACCAGCGTCATCCACCGCGCCTGGGCGACCGGCGAATTCTCCGGCCCGCTGCTCTACACCGAACTGCACGCCTTGCTCGCCGGCTACACTGGCTGCGAGGTCGGGGCACAGATCGGAACCACGGGCGCGTATCCTTGGATCGCGACGCCGACCACCCGCGGCGAGGACACCGGACGCAAGGCGTTCACCCTGCGCCATGGTGATTCGTCCGCCATCGAACTGCTCACCCATCTCCAGATCAACGGGCTGGAGATCAACTTTGAAACCAACGGCGCGACCGTCAAGGCGCCGTGGTTCGCCAAGGAAGTCAGTCAGAGCGGGTCGCTGACCAGTAGCATCGACCAATTGCCGAACGTGCAGGTCGCGCGTCCGGACGTGCTTCTCTACGTTGACTCGGCCGGTGCGGACGTCGGCGACACCCTGTTCGCCAAGGCCTTCAGCGCCAAGCTGAAACTCGGGGAACTGCTGATGCCGGTGTTCTATCTCGGCGCGCGGTCATTCAACGGGATTGCCGAGAAGGCAGCGCCGGGCACCCTCGAAATCATCGTGCCGCACGATTCGGCGTCACGGTCCCTCTACAACGCGCTCGTTGCCGGGGAGAACATCCCACGTCGGTTCTTTCGGATCGCCAGCACGGGACCGAATATCGGGGTCAGCGCCGACTACCTCATCCAAGCCGACGTGTCCTGCGCGTTCCGGTCCGCGAAGCCCGAGAAGGACAAGGACGGCGTCTACGCCTACGCCTTCAACTTCGCCATCGAGCACGACGAGGACTGGGGCAAGCCTTGGGAAATCAAGGTCGTCAACAAGCAGTCCGCTCTTTAATCGACGGGTGGGGCGTCGGAGGCCCCACCTTCTTCCGTCAACCGAGGAACAATGGAAATCAAAGACCTGATCGTAACCGTGGATGTACCGATGGAATTCCACGGAAAGACCATCAATCTGAAATTGAAGACAGGCGGGGTCAGTCGAAACAAGCTGGCTGAAATCCGCTCAAAGCTTCAATCCCAGAAAGGCCGAAGCACCAAAAAGAAGACCGAAGCTGCAAACCCCAACGATGACGGGATTTTCACGGAAGCCATCGAGCAGATCGATGAAGCCGTTGAAGTCGTTTCTCTTCGACTCGTCGGGTGGGATCTGACGGACGGCGGAAAGCCGCTTCCGGTTTCAAAAGAATCCCTCTACGAACTGCCGGCGGAATTTGTCTTCGCGCTTTCGACGGCGGTGATTCGGGGGGGAAAGTCGGGGCCAACGACGAACGCGACTACCTCCGCTGGCTCCGGACAACAGGCGTAGTCGGAAACGTGCCGGCGTATGCGGCCGACGTGCGGTTGGCAAGGTATATCGGTATCCCGCCATGGCAATTGGCCGATGCCCCAATTGAATGGCTTGATGCGTGCCGGGTCGTCATGAACGTTGAACGGGAGCTTCGAGCCGAGGACGGCGCCATGCCTGTTGTCATCGTGCCGTGAGGTTGAAATGGAAATCGCCGAACTGCGTGGACTGGTGAAGATCGACCTCGGCCGGGCGGAAGCTGACCTGGCCGGGGTCGAACGCCGTCTTCAGGAAACCTCCCGAGTAACCGAAAACACGGCGAACGCGGCGGACAAGCTGTCGTCGCGGGCGGCCGCCATGAGTGCCGCGCTTCGCGACGCCGAGCAGGGGTTGGGGCAGGTCAAAAACGGACTTGAGCAGACCGGACAGGCCACTGCGAAAAATGTACTTGAGATCTCCCGGCTCGAAACCCGTCTGTCCCTCATCAACTCCCGCCTCGACGAAAATCAGGCGAAGTTCAGCCAAGGGGCAATCAGTTCGAAGGAGTACGGGGCAACGCTGACCAGGTTGTCCAAGGAAGCGGTTCAGGTCACGAACGACCTGCGCCGCATGAACGCGGCGGCATCCGATTCCTCCGCCACCGACGCCGCGAAACGAGCGGCTCAGGCAAAGGCCGACGCAGCGCGGGAAATGGCCCGTGCGTACAAGGAAGCCGCCAAGGCCCAGGCCGAAGCAGCCAGAGAAGCGGGGGCGGCGGCCAAACGTGAAGCGCGCGAACAGGAAGACACCATCGTCAAGGCGCTGAAGGCACAAGCCGATGGAGCGAACGAGAGCAAGAAGCTGATTGAGCAGGTCGCGAGCGAACTCGGACTGACGACTGATCCGGTCGAAGGATTCACCGAGGCGATACTGGCTGCAACGGCTGCAACCCTCGGGCTGACGGGTGTCATTGTCGCAGCCTCCACGAAAATCGGGATCGATTTCCAGGGGGCACTCAACCAACTCTCCGTTGCGGCTGACGCGAACGCCACCCAAATGGAGTTGGCCCGCCGCAAAGCCGTCGAGCTGGGCAATGATCTGAGCCTCCCCACGACCAGCGCCGTCGATGCGGCCAAGGTCATGCTGGAATTGGCGAAGGGCGGCCTTACCCTTGCCCAAGCCATGCAGGCCGCAAAGGGCACTCTCCAGTTGGCGGCCGCCGCGCAAATTGAGGGGGCACAGGCCGCCGAGATTCAAAGCGACGCACTCAACACGTTCAGCCTCAATGCCTCCGAGGCCGGGCGAGTGGCCGACATCCTGGCGAACACCGCCAACGCATCAAGCGGAGACATCGGTGATTTCGCGCAGGCGTTGCAGCAGGTCGGAGGACAGGCCGCGGCGTTGAATATCCCGATTGAGGACGTGGCAACGGCGCTGGCTATTTTCGCCAAGAATGGCCTCAAAGGGTCGGACGCCGGCACTTCCTTCAAGGTGATGCTCAGTCTTCTGAACCCGTCTTCCAAAGAAGCCGCGGCAACGATGAAGGAGCTGGGGCTGTCGGCTTTCGACGCTTCCGGAAAATTCAAGGGGATCCGGCAACTGGCGGAAGATCTGCAAAAGTCCCTGAGTGGACTTTCGGAACAGGCCCGGACCGACGCCCTGAATAAGATTTTCGGGTCGGATGCGTCCCGGTCCGCGTTCTTCCTCTCCAAGGAAGGTGCGGCGATCTTCGATGACCTGTCCGTCAAGATCAACAAGGTCGGCGGTTCCTCAAAAACCGCCGAGGCCCAGATGAAGGGACTGGGCGGCGCAATCGCGGCAATCAAATCCCAGTCCGAAACGGCGGGGATCGCCATCTTCGACAGCTTCAGCGGCCCGATGGAACGGACCGTCCGCTATGTGTCGAGCCTCTTCGACAAGATCAGCGACGGCTTTTCCGGAAGCAGCAATCTGGGCAGAGACCTGCGGGCGGAGGTGTACGACCTCGCGAATGGTTTTGAATCACTGTCGAAGACGACCGTCAAGGCGTTCGATCTCGACAACCCGAAGCAGATGCAGGCGACTCTGAAGGACCTCGCCCAGGAAGTTCGCCTGCTTTTGGATCTGACGAGTGGGCTTACCAAGACTATCGGGTATTTCAAAGATATATCCGACTGGATCAGTAACGCATCTCGGGAAGGGAATAAAATTGCCCATGGGTTTGAGGCTATGGTCTCTCCGGTTCAGGCGATAGTCCGTGCCTGGAAGGACGTAGAACGGCAAATGGCTGATCTTGGAAACAAGATCAACCTCATGAAAGGAGGTTTTGAGTCATTAATTTCTCCCGTTCATGCCGTATTGGACCTTTGGCAGGAAATTAAAAGACAGGCCCAAGATGCAAATGTAGAAAAATCTTGGCTTGGGCAAATTTACGACAAGTCCCAAAAGCAAAAGCAAGAGCAGATGCTCGAAGCCTACCGGCAGGCCGGACTGGTCCAGACGCCGAGTGGTGAATGGGTCAAGCCTGATCCGAATGCTCCTCCGGTTGACCTGTCCGGATCGATCCGACAGCGACCAATCGACACCCGACGTTCGTTTGGAGGAGTCGGCGGTATCACCGCCGCGGATCGTGACGCCTTCAACAAGGGACTTGCCCCGCCACCACCGCCTGAAGATCCGGCAAAAAGCAAGAGGGTTCTGGCGGTCGGTGAAAAGGCCAAAAAAGACGCGAACGAGGCTGAAGAGGCGTACACGTCCCTTCACAACTCGCTCATCAGAGATCTGGCCAAAGCCACTATTGCAACCCGTGAGAATGAATTAGCGGTCCGTTTGGCTGAGGATGCCTATAAAGGTCTGAGTGAAGCCCAAAAGGAAAGTCTTCTCAACCTTGCCCGGCAAATTGATGCCCAGAAAGGCATCGCTCCTCTTGCAAAAGCAAAGGCTGAAGCCGAAGCGATTGTGGCTGAGCGAGACCAGTTCGACTTCGAGAACCAACAAGAGGAAGCCAGGGCTAAAAATGAAAGGGCCTTACAGGAAGGCATTTCGACGCTTGAGCAGTACTACCAGCAAAAAAGGAATCTGGATCAGGCTGATTACAACCGTTCAGTTGACTTGCTGCTGAAGAGACAGGCACTGGCTGAATCCGCAGTTTCGGAAGCCCAAAAAATGGGCGCACCGGCCAGCAAGATTCAAGAATTGGAAAATGAAGTCGCTCGCCTGAAATTGGAGATTGAGAAAAATAAAAAGAACTTCGAGCAGACGAGCGAACAAAACAGGAAGGCAGACGCTGAGTCGGTCGCCCAATTGACTCAGCAATATCGTGCGCTTCAGGTCGAGTTGCTTGCCCTGGATGGTGATCCGTTGAAGGCTGAGATTTACGCCATCAACGAACAATTCGCAAAACTGCTGGAGACAATAAAAGGCATCCCTGGAGCTGGGGCGGTTATCAACGCGCTCAGGCTGGGACGTATCCGGCAGGCAACGACTGACGACCAACTCCGGCAGGACGGTCTCACCAACCAAGGTTTCGAGACCGAGCGTCAGCGCATCCAGAACGATCTCGCCCTGGGCGTCATCAATCGCGCCGAGTCCCAACGCGAGCTGAACAACCTCGTCCGGCAGCAGCGTCAGTTCCTGCTCCAAGCCGCTGAAGCCGCGCTCAAACTGGCTGAGACGGAGAAGGACCCGGCCCGCCGGCAGGCGATCATCGATCAGGTCGAAGCCTACCGCCAGCAGGCGTCTCAACTGAGAACGCTGGGTGAACAGGCGGCCATGGAATTCCGGAATTCGTTCCAGGAATACACGAAGGATCTGTTCAAAAACCTGCTCACGGGCAACTGGCGGGAGGGCATCGCCGGTTTCTTCCAGTCCATCGCCGATGACCTGCTGGACCGGGCAAGCTCGATGTTCAGCGACCTGGTCACCAATCTGCTCTGGGGAGAGGACGGGCAGAGCGGCCTGCTCGGGGGACTGCTCAAGAGCTTCACGGACTTCATCAGCAAGATCTTCTCGAACTGGTTCGGGGGATTCTTCGCGGACGGCGGCGACTTTGAAGGCGGCAAGCCGATCGTGGTCGGCGAACGCGGACCTGAAGTGATCGTGCCCAGCCGCGCGGGCACGGTGGTCTCAAACGAAGACGTGCGGCGCGCGGTCGGCGAAGGCGGCAGTCAGAGGGTCGTCTATTTCAACAACTATCAAACCATCGACGGCCGCAGACCGTTGAGCCGCGAATCACGCCGTCAGGTCGAGAGCGGGATTCAGCAGGGTCTCGAACGAGCGGCCAGAGCGGACTGACAATGCCGACGTTTCCAGTCAACCTCCAATCGCCCGTGACGGGCGGCCCCGTGTTCGATACCGGGATCGTGACCACCGACCAGGGGCGCGAGCAGCGCAACTGTAACTGGTGGGACCCGGTCTACAAGTGGTCAATCAAGCTGACGCTCGGCGGTGACGATCTGCCCCTCGTCACGGATTTTTTCGATGATCGACTTGGCCGTGCCACCACGTTCGATTTCGTTCGACCGTTTGTCGCAGCGGTAGGCGAAACCAGCACGGTGACCGCGCGTTTTGACCAGGACGATTTGAAGTACGACGCCGAGGTCTCGCCGGTCGTAACCTGCAAAATCCGCGAGATTGTTTCCCCGGGCGCGCTGGGTGGAATGCCGACCTACGAGACGTTCCCGGCCGATTCGAGTGAGGAGTTGCTGTTGGTCAATGCGACAGAAGAGCGCGAAGCGTCGTTTGCGACTCTGGTGATCGGCGAGGAAGCGGTGATCGAGGTCAGGCAGGAAACTCGGGCGCGGGTGCGGCGCTGGGTCGTGTCGTACGACGCGCTCACGTTGGATCAGATTCTGGACCTTCAGGACTTCTTCGTCGCGCGGCGTGGCCAGGCTCAGACGTTTCTGCTCCGCTTGTCGGAAAGCGAGACGGTGCGGGTGCGGTTTGAGAGCGACCGCTTCGAGGCGACCTACTATCCGGCGGGCGGAGTGGTCGGCAAGCTGCCCATGGTCGAGGTGCTGGACTTCGACTTGACCGATACGGTGGGCGATTCGGTCCGTGATTACCTTCGAAATCACCTGACCACGATCTGCGCCGTCTACCGGATCGAGGCGTCGGACGGGACGATGGTCGGCTTCACGACCGGCTCACGGAATCTGACCCTCGGATTTCTGTCGAGCGGAGGCGAGTCTTACGACGCCCAGCCCATCGACCCGAGCGAAACGCAGGACCGGATTGGGTTGGCACCGAACAATCTGGAAGTCGTGGCCGTCTACAACGACACCCTGAGCCGGGAGTCGTTCGTCAGAGGGAAATGGGACCGGGCCGAAATCACGATCCAGTTCGTCGATTACCTGACCGGCCTGGTCATTGATCGAAACGTGTATTCCCTCGGGGACATCCAACTTGGGAGAAAATCCTGGAGCGCCGACCTGCGGAGTCTGTCCTGGCGTCTGGCGTCGCAGGAGATCGGCGACCGCCTCTCCCCGTTGTGCCGAGTCCGGCGGTTCGGAAATACCGAATGCGGCGTCAACCTCGCGAGCCACACCTTTTTCGCAACCGTCGCTGAAGTGATTTCCGATACCCGTTTCCGATTGACGATGTCCGGCACGTTCACGGCCGGGCAGTTCAGGAAGGGCGAGCTGACGTTTACGGCCGGGTTGAACGGCAGCACCGGTCACGAGGTCAAGGACAGCACCGCTTCCCCGGATGTCGAGGTCGAGCTTCAGTTGCCGCCGGCGTTTCCCGTTACCGTCGGGGATACGTTGACGCTGATCACCGGCTGCGACCGCACGTTCGACCGCTGCCAGTTCTTCGATAACGCAAGGCGGTTTCGGGGCGAACCCCACATTGTCACATTGGTGCAACTGAACAAGATTCAAAGGGCCTGATATGAAACACCAGGATTTTGTCGCCGCCGTGAAATCGTACGTCGGTACTCCGTTCGCTCACCAGGGACGCTGCCCAGGCAAGGGGCTGGACTGTGTCGGCGTACTGGTCTGCGCCGCTCACGAGAGCGGGTTGTCGAAGGCCGACTTCCTGCGGTACAGCGAGGAACCGGACGGCACGCTCCTCAAGAATCTCGAACCTCACCTGAAGCGCGTCGAGGATGGATCGATGCTGGTCGGTGACACGCTGGTCATCCGGTATGCCAGCGAGCCGACGCACATCATGGTCATCGTCGGGTTTGACCCGAAAGGCCGTCCGCGCGTCGTCCATTCCCTCAATCGGGATGGAGTGGTGAGTCACCATCTGGACGCACTCTGGATGCGGCGGATTGTCGCCGTCTATCGGTTCGAGGAGGGTGACTGATGGCGTTCATTCCTCTGCTGATCGTCCCGATCATTCTGTCCGCGGTCGGGACCGGTATCCAACTCATCGCCAATGCGCTGACACCCCGTGGTCGGCAGTCTCGCGGCAAGATCGATGACCGGCAATTCTTCACCGGTGACGGCTACGGCCGTGAAATCGCCGAGCTTTATGGCGGCACGTCCGGCAGCCCCGACATCGCGGATAAAACCGGGCTGAAGTTGGAAACAAGTCAGATATGGGCGCGTCCGATTCGCGAGAACCGCAAAGTGCAACGAGGGGGCAAGGGCGGCCCGAAGCGTCCGGACGTCGAGGAGTACACGTACTACGGGACTTGGGCGGTCTCCATCGGCCGCGGGCCTCTGCGGATCCGGCAGGTCTACCTGAACGAGAAGCTGGTCTTCGACCGCTACGCGAGCGAGACCGGGGCGACGGATGTGAGCACCGATGGCAACGGTGTGGTGTCGGGTGTCCTGAAGATCGGCGGCGGCGCGGATTTCCGGCTCTATCCAGGCAACGAGGATCAGGACAACGATCCGACGATTGAGAGCGCCGAGGGCGTGGACGCCACGCCGGGTTATCTGGGGCTGGCCTACGCGGTATTCACCAATGTGCTCCTGACGGATTTTGGCAACTCCATCCCGCGTGTCTATATCGTCGCCGAGCACGCGACGACGTTTGACGTGGCGTCCATCATGTCTTCCTTGGCGTTACGTTCCGGCCTGACCTCACCCGAGTTCGATTTCAGTGATGTGTCCGGGTTCACGTCTCGCGGGATCGGACGGTTTCAGCGGTCGGCCGCCCGTGAGACTCTGGATGCGCTCGCGTCAATCCACGGGTTTTATTTCACCGAAGACGACGGGGTCGTTTACGCCAAGCAGTTCAGCAGTACCCCGGTCGTGACCATCCCGTCCTCCGACCTCGGCGCGCGCGAAGACGCCGAGGTAAAGGAACTGATCACCACGAAACGCATTGACCAGATCGTACTTCCTCAGTCCATCGAGGTTCGGTTCTACGATGGGTCGAGGGACTACGAAAACAACCAGGTCTATGGGCAGCGGTTCGATGTCGATACGGTGGGCAAGAGTGACCTGACGTACCCGGCCAACCTGCTCGTCGCCGAAGCCCAGGGACTGGCGGATCGGGAGTTGTATCGGCTGTGGGCAGAGAAGGACGAGCATGAAATCCTGCTGCCCTATCAGTACGGCTGGCTGAGGGCTGGCCAGGTCATCGAAGTCGATGACGAAGGCATCACCCGGACACTGCGAATCGACGACCTCCGGAAATCGTTCCCGGCCGTATTGCGACTGACGTGCCGGAAATCGTCGTCGTCGGTCTATGTCCAGCCGGCGTTTCAAGACCCCGACTCCGCGCCAGGAGGGACGACCCCGCCGACCGCCTACGAAGTCAGCGACACCGTTCTGATATTGGCCAACCTGCCTCAACTTCGGCCCGCACTCGGCAATGTGGTCTATGCGTTCGGCGCTCCCGAAGAACCCGCCAAGGACTGGCGAGGCGCGCTCATCGAGGTGGATCGGGGCGCGGGATTCGTGACGGCCGCATCCATCGGCGGTCCGTCCCAGATCGGCACCGCCGCCGGCACGCTCGCAGATTTCACTGGTCCGGGGACCGATACGACGAACACGCTCGAAATCGACTTCCTGACCGGTTCACTGTCCAACGCGACCTCGACGGAGGTCGAGGCCGGCGCGAACTGGATTCTGGTGGGCAACGAAGTCCTGGCATTCGAGACCGCGACTCAGGTGATCGGGTACGACAACCGCTGGGAAATCTCCGACCTCCATCGGGGGCTGGCGCGTACGGAAAACGCGAAGGCCGGACACGGCAGCGCCGAGTATTGCGTGCTCCTCGATGGGTCCGGGACAACCATTATTCCGAAAGAAGCCGATGCCGAAACGAGCCGGGATTACCGGGTCACGACCGCTGGACAGCCGGCGACCGCCGGTACAACCCAGTCACACACATGGCATCGCAGCGTGACCGCCTTCCGGGCCTACTCCGCTTCGGATTCGAGCTTCACCGCCTCCTGGGTGAACGGAGGGACCGCGACCGCACGAACGCTCTACTACCGGCCGCTTGACGGTACGACCTGGAGTACCGAGACGGTCAGCACGTCCGCGACGAGCGAGACGGTCACGGGGCTGGATGCAGGCACTGCCTACGAATGCTATCTGGAGGACGTGATCGACGAGCAGGTGTACCTGTCGGATACCGTGGTTGTCAGCACGGCTCAGACCATCGCCATCCCGCAAATCAGGGCCAACGTCAGATGCGCGGCCGTCGGCAACGTCAACGTGGCATCGCCGGGCGCGACACACGACGGCGTGACGCTTTCGACGGGAGACCCACTGCTTCTACATGAGCAAACGGCCGGACCGGAAAACGGCCTCTACATCTTCAATGGGGCAACCAGCGCGCTGACCCGCCGTGAAGATGCCGACGACGCGGCCGACTTCGAAGAGCACTGGCTGACCGCCATCCGCGAGGGCACGGCGAACGGCAACAAACTGGCCCTTCACACCACGGTCGGATCAATCACGCTGGGGACGACCGCAATTACCTTCAAACTGTTCGAGGGCGTATGAAAATTCTGATTGTCGCAAAAGGGGACGGATACGGACACGCGACGCGAGCCGTGTGGGTGTCGCGCCTCTATCCGTCCAACCAGTTCGATGTGCTCTGCTCGCCGGTGGCGTTCAGGATGAGTGGAGCCGAGTTCCAACCCAATATCACCCACGTCGATTCCGCCGACTTCGCTGCCTACGATGCGGTGTGGTTTGACACTTGGCTGCCACCGGAACTGCCGCCCGGCCGCACTGCGCTGATTGCAAGAGGATGGCCTGGCCAATCCCGCCCCTCGGACGATACCGAGGTTGAGATGATCGTCCCCGGCACGTACGAAGGAATCGACGGGCCTGGCGTGCAGCGACCGGAGGAGGGCCTTCGTCATGACATGCTCGAACCTGAAGGCGCCAGATGGGAGAAAGGATGGGAAAACCGAACGGTCATCGGCGTCGTGCCGGTCGGCAATCCCTCACGGTCGCGTGTCCTTCGCAGGGCAGCGGAGATGCTGAGCCGCATCTCTGGTGGGGCTGTGGTTGAGGTCTTCGACCAGCCTGTGGCAAGGCGTTGGTTTCGCGGCTGTGATGTCCTCGTCGGGGGCTGTGGATGGGGGACATGCTACGAGGCGTTGGCTGCTGAAGTGCCACTCATCGCCGTCGATTTTGGTAGCCCCGAACACCGTGGCCGCGCTGACGAGATAGGCGATCCGGATCGGGTGCGATTGGTCCAGTTCAACGACCTCGGACAAGCCGTTTTGGACGCCCTTTCGAGGCCGAAATAGCCCCGTTTTCGTCTAAAATTCCGCGCGTTATCGTGTATTTTGGAAAAAATTATCGTGATTGCGCGCACCGGAAACTTAATACTCCAACACTCGTGGGCTATCAGATGCACTACAAGGAAATCCGCGCGGCACTGATCGAAAAACTCCCTCGAGAGAATTTTCCGAATCCGGAAGCCCTGCTCGTCGAGGAACTCGGGTGGTGCGAAGGCGAGTCGCTCCTAAACCTCGCCCTCGTCACCAACCACAATAACCACCAAGGCTGCCACTGCATGAAATTATTGGGGTGATTCTTTTATGAGATTTCTTACTCGCTCCAAATTCCCTGAGACAGCCATCGTTTGGGGATCCTCCTTCCCAAACTTCTTTTCCAATATCGAGAGCAACTCGACAAGCAACGGCTCTGCTTTCGAGAATGCCCTTTGTTTCACATAAAGCGTTGCCAGATTGTTTAGGGAGATTGCAACTTCTCGGTGTACTAGTCCAAGGTTCTTTTTTCTTATCGCCAGCGCCTGAACCAACAACTCTTCGGCTCTCTCGTAATTTCCTTGGTACAAATAAAGCACCCCCAGATTGTTCCGGACAGTCGCGACCTTCGGGTGTTCAGATCTAAACCTCTTTTCAGTTATCGCCAGCGACTGAACCAACAACGATTCGGCTTCCTCGTACCTCCCTTGTGCTTGGTAAAGCGATGCCAGATTGTTCTGAGAAGCCGCAACGTCAGGGTGAGTCGGATCGAGTTTCTTTTTCCTTATTTCCAGCGACCGAACCAGCAACTGTTCAGCTCTCGCGTACTCCTTTTGATCTATATAAACTGCCCCCAGATTGCTCAGGGAAGTCGCGACCTTCGGGTGCTCCTTCCCGAGCTTCTTTTCCCTTATCACCAGCGACTGGACAAACAATGGTTCAGCCTTTGCGTATGATCCCTGGCCTTCATAATAAAGTGATGCCAGATTGCAAAGGCAATTTGCGACGTCCGGGTGATCCCGACCGAGGCTCTTTTCAGCTATCGTCCGTGACTGGATAAACAACTGTTCAGCTTCCACATACTTCCCTTGAGCATGGTAAAGTAATCCCAGATTGCTCATGGAAGCGGCCACCTCGGGGTGCCCTATCCCAAAAGTCTTTTCCCTTAACTCTCGCGACTGGACAAATAAAGGCTCGGCTTTCCCGTACTCCCCTTGGTCCATATAAAGCAATCCCAGATTATTCATTACATCTGCAACGCTGGGGTGATCTTTTCCAATCGCCTCTTCAAGTATCGCCCGGGACTGGACAAACAACTTCTCCGCTTCCTGGTACTTCCCTTGTGCCTGGTAAGACGACGCCAGATTGTTCAGGGACACCGCGTAGTTTGGGTGATTCGACCCGAATTCCTTTTCCCTTATTTCCCGCGACCGTACCAACAACTGTTCGGCCTTCTCGTACGCCCCCTGATCTTCATAAAGCAACGCCAGATTGTTCAGAAAAACCGCGACGTCAGAGTAGTTATGCCCGCGCGCCTTCTCCACTATCTCTAGTGACTGGGCATACAACTTTCCGGCCTCCATGTACTCCCCTTTGGCTTTATAAAGGGACGCCAGATTGTTCAGGGAAGTCGCTAAAGCAGGATCTTCAGGACCAACTTTCTTCTTAACAATGTCGAGGGCCTGTACAAGGTACTTGTTCGCTTCGCCGAAATTGGCCAAAGCCAACAACGTCAAGCCGTAGTTGTTAAGTATTTTCTCATCTTCGGGGCGACGATCCGCAGCTTCCTTGAAGGCAATTGATGCTTCCAAATATTTGCCTTGTGCGTATCTTGCTTGACCAAGACCAAATGCTGCCTCCGCTGTTTTCAACTTCGCTTGCGCTTCATCTTTTCTTCGAATTTCGAATGATTCTTCAAACCCAATCTCTGCCTCTCTGTATCTTTCCAGATACAGATTACCCAAGGCTTTATCGTAGTGATCCTTTGCAGCAGCAGCCCAAGCTCGAATGGCCCGATCAATTTCATTTTTCGGCAGGCCGAAGTATTTCGCTGTTTCCTCTAAAGTGATTTCAATCTCGCGCCGACGAAGGCTTTCCTCCCGTGCGGCAATTGCCTTTGTGGTTGCCCGTTGCACCATCGCCCGCAAAACATTCGGGTCTTTGAGCAAAGCAAGATCACCCCACTTCGCCAAAACAATCAACTTATCTCGGGAACCAAGCTCAATTACCCCGTCCCACGGCGACACGAAGACCCATCCCGCCGGACTTCGGATTTCCAGTTGTGCCACGCCACTCCTGAAAGCCGCCGCCGCCGGATTCACCACCAGTTGCCCACTCCTTGTCGTCTCCTGACGGCAGCCCACCTCCCCCACCGGGCACAGTAAAAATCCGACCAACGGCTTGCCCTGAGGATCGCGAATCTGAAGCAAAACGGCCCTTTGCTGACCTTGCGCCAAAGCCGGCAAAATCATCAGCAGTAACAAAAAACCTAATAACAGACTGGCTCCTCTCATAATCTCTTTACTCTCTTATTTCCCACGTTTTTTTCTCAGCACCAGCTTTGCGTCGTTTTGACCTTGGCGAAAAATTTCTTCATCAGACTCGAAACCTTCCTTTTCCGCCCGTAGCCTGACCGGATCACCTTTCGTATTCGGGATTACGAAAACCTCGAACTTTCCGTCCTTGGCACTTGGATTTGCCATATTCGATACATCAACCGCCGTCACCGTAGCCCCCGCCACGGCATGGTTTTCACCATCCACGACTATTCCTCCAATACGAGCATTCCGCTTGATCATCTGGATAACAACGGATGGATTCGGCTCCGAATCAAGTTGGACATCCATTTCTCCCATGAGCAAATGGAAGTCGTCCTCTGCAAACACCTTCAGCTTTCCATCCTTCGGGCTGTTCGCCGCCGGGATGTCGAATTGCCATCCGCCTTCGACCTTTTTCGGTTCGCCCCCAATAGAGGAATACACCTTGGCATCATTCACCGGCGTTCGCTCAGGATTCACCACCGTCACACGCAATCGAAACAATTCCGGCGTTCGAGGCCAAAACAAATACGAAGCAGCAGCGACAAGAATCAATGCCCCAATTATCCAGCCGATCAGATTGGTTATTTTCCCAATCTCTTCAAAGGCAGGTACGTTTGAAGCGGATTGCCCCTCCGTCACCGCTGCAACCTCTGTCGAAGGGGCTAACGTTTTCCCTCCAACTCATCAAGCTCCCTCATTAGTTCGTCAAGACGACTCGTTGAATCGGCCCATTCGATGAATGCGGAACTGATGTCGGCATTGGTTGTTCCCTGACCATTCGGGATCAAGGAAACAGGCATACCCATCAAGGTCATCAAATTCCTCACCTCGGCCGGAAGTAAGCGGCCAATAAGTCTTACCACCTCTTTCCTTTTTGTATTCGGATCGGACGATTTCCCCGTCGAGTTCTTTAGAAGAGCAAGTGTTCCTTTATGACTTAATCCATTTGTCAAATATGCCAAGTCATACCAATCATTCCCTGTTTGACTCTCTTTATGAGTTCTCAACCCATCTAAAAAACCTTGGGCTTCGGCAAAAAGAAGTGCTTTGGCGATTGGCTGAAATGCCTTCATATCCGCCTTTGATCCAGTCTCAGGTTCAAAATGGGTCTTTCCTGAGTGAATTTCTTGAAGCAGTTTCGTAACCAGTTGATCCATTTCGTGTTCCTCCCAAATGTGCTTTGCAAACGGAGCGAGTAATTCTTCATTGAGAGTCAACGGACTTGTATTCAACGCCGCCTTTAACAACTCCCGCATTTCTTTCGCCGACGCGGGACGCTTCGCGGGCTCAAGAGTCATCGCCTTTTCGAATACTTCACAAATCGCGCGCGGGACGTTCGGGTTCAGCCGGTCGAGCGGTTGAATCGGGTCGGGATCGGTGCGCAGGTGAGCGGCGAAACGAGTTTGGGCGGGCGGCAATTGGTACAACCCGGCAAGCAGTGAGTAGAGCGTCGCCCCGACCGAGTAGAGATCGCTGCGGGTGTCGGTGCGTTCGCGGTTTTCCTGTTCCGGCGAGGCGAAACCAGGCGTGTGACCGTACGCCACGGTCACGACGGTTTTCGCCAGCCCGAAATCGAGCAGGTAGAGCGTGCCGTCCGGTCCGATTTTGAGGTTCGACGGCTTGATGTCGCGGTGAATGACCGGAGATTTCAGTCCGTGGAGGTATTCGAGCGCGCCGAGCAGGGTGTCGGCGATGGCCAATACGTCGGAAAGCGGGAGGGGAACGGCGGTGCCGTCAGGTTTGTGTCCTTCGGTGAGACGTTCGAAGAGGTCTTTTCCCGCGATATAGCGCATCACCACGTAGAGGAGATTTTTTTCCTCAAACACTTCGAAGATGCGGGGAAGATTCGGGTGGTCGAGATTGAGCAGGAAATTCGCTTCCCGCAGAAATCCCTCGCGGACGGACGGATTCAATGCCTGATTTTCGAGGATTTCCTTAATCGCGACGGACGTACCGAATTCCTCATTGGTCGCCAGATACACCGCGCCCATTCCACCCCGTGCGATTTCTTTTTCAACCCTATATTTGCATTTAAGAAGCGCTCCGACTCTCAGCATGGATTTCCCCCGCCCGCCGTTTCGGAATGTGATGAGGTTGGGCAGGATTATGCGGGTGCTGGCGGGGAAAATCCAATTTGATCGAATGTAAAAGCAATCCCGCAACCCCTATATAATCCACCAACAAATTCCAAGCCGGTTGGTGATCGTCAAGGCCTCACCGAACTCCAGCTACGTCCTGCTGATTGAAAAAAGGTGTGCGCGACCAAACCCGGCCGTCCATCTCTTCTTTTTGGCTCAGTTAATCTGGAAACCTGAAGCGTTTCAGCTATTGGTGGAAATCGGAATCACAGGCGGCTATTCCAACAAGAATCGCGATGTTCTCTGGAAACGATTGATTGAAGGACATCGAGAAGAGTTTCCTCGAATAAGAGTTTCCTCGAATAGTTGCACTTATACTGAAGTCCTGACCAAACTGGCCACGACAAAGACAAAGAATCTGATTCTTGGCCAATACCTGGAGCGTGGGACGAATGCTGATCAAAAAGTGTCGGCAATCCGGAAAGGAATACGATTTGAGCGCGGTTTTCTGCAATCGCGACGGGGCGCGACTCGAGGATTTCGACCGAGACGATGATCCCTACCTTGGGAAAATCATTCTCGGCTGCCGGATTCTTTCCAGGCTCGGCAAAGGCGGAATGGGCGCGGTCTATCTCGCCGAGCATGTGGAACTTGAACTGAAACGCGCGATCAAAGTGATTCATCGCGAACTTGCCCCCGACGCCTCGTTCATCGAACGCTTCCGCGTAGAAGCCCGCGCTGCCAGCCGGATCGAACACCCCAATGTCATCAAGGTCTACGATTTTGGAAAGACCGACGACGACGCCTTCGCGATGGTGATGGAATTTCTCGAAGGCGAGTCGCTGGCCGATATTTTGAAACGGGAAAAGCGCCTCGCTCCGGAACGCGCCGTGTCCGTTGCGGTCGAAATCGCGCGCGGACTCGACGTCGCCCACCAACTCGACATAGTCCATCGCGATTTGAAACCGGACAACGTGATGATTCTGAAAAACGATCGGATCAAAGTCGTGGACTTCGGCATCGCAAAGGTTGCAGGCGGGGGAAACCTCACGGGAACCGGAAAGTTCATCGGCACTCCTCATTATGCTTCGCCCGAACAGGCGTCGGGGCAAAAAAACGTAATTGATGCGCGGTCCGACATTTTCACGCTCGGACTCATGTTGTACGAAATGCTGTCCGGCCGTTTGCCTTACGACTGCGGGGGAAAGGAATGGTTCGGAATTCTGCTTGATCGGGTGAACGGATCACCATTGCCCTTAACTCGGAGTCTTCCCGAGGAAGTGGTGCTCCCGGATGCGCTTCTCATTGCTGTCATGCGTGCTTTGGCGCGTGAGCCGAAAGACCGGCAAGTGTCCGCCACCGAGTTCGCCGATGAAATCGAAGCCGCGATGTGTCCGGTCGCTGTTATCCCGCCTTCGGCGATGATCATCACTACCCCGACGCTGATTGTTCCTGCGACTTTGCCCAAAACGTTTATCAACTCAATCGGGATGGAATTTGTATTTGTTCCGGCGGGGATTTTTCCGATGGGAAGTCACCGATACAGTATTTACGGTAATGAAGCGCCAATTCACGAAGTGAGAATTGGGAATCCGTTCTACTTTGGAAAGTATCAGGTGACCCAGGGAGAGTGGAAGAAAGTAATGACGCCAAATCTATGGAAGGCAATTCTCGGAGGAACAAATCCCTCACACTTCAAAGGCAATGATCTGTTGCCGGTGGAATTGGTGAGCTGGAACGACTGTCAAGATTTTCTGAAAATGTTGAATGAAATGGATAAAGATGTGGTCTACCGGTTGCCAAGCGAGGCAGAGTGGGAATACGCCTGTCGAGCGAGAACGACGGGAGATTACGCTGGAAATTTGGACGAGTTGGGATGGTACGACAAGAACTCCAGCGGCAAAACGCAACCGGTGGGATTGCAAAAGGCAAATGACTTTGGCCTGTACGATATGCACGGGAACGTATGGGAATGGTGCCAAGACCGATGGCACGGGAATTATACTGAGGCTCCGCCGGACGGAAGCGCTTGGGAAACTGGAGAAGATGAAAGGCGTGTTTTTCGCGGCGGGGCTTGGAATTGCTCATTCGAATTCTGCCGTTCCGCCCACCGCCACGGAGTCATCCCCACCGATGCGTTCAAGTTTATCGGGTTTCGGGTTGTGGCTGTGCTGAATTGAGAACAAAAACCGTTGTATGTTTTGGCTTTTACCCTTTTGCCCGGCTCTGGACATTGACTTGCTTCGGCACCCGTTGAGTGAAATGAGCGAAAACCAGACAACAATTGTGATGGATGAAATCATACTTGTTGTGATGGCGGACAAACTGAAATTCCAGCTTTTTTTAGTGCTCGGTAGTAATCTGACAACTGACTGACTTGATTCACAAGAAATCCAAGATGGGCATCAAAGAATGAAATAGTCAGGTTGTTCATGGATTCAGGGATCGGAATGAGATGTCTCCCTCCATCCACGGTAATAAAAAGTAAATTAAAGATATTTGAACTACCATAAGAGACACAAACAGGCAGTTTGGTCGCACGCGGATCAATAAAATTTTTCAACCAAGGTTCATCAAAAGGTTGATCCGATTCGGGGCCAAGATCGAGTCGGATCACAAGTCGAATATCCTTTTTGTAAAGAATCTCTCCGCTCATGGGGTTGTAATCAAAATCATTAGGGTCTTCAATCGACAGAATAAGGTCTCGAACCTTATCCGAAGTCGTAATCGCTTGAACCCAGTTCGGGTAAAATTTTTGTAAAAGATGTGGAAGACCAGAAAGCTCCAGGCTGATGTCTTCCCAAAATCTGATTTTGACGGGAAATACCCATGTGCGGATTCGAATATCCTCTTGTAGTTTCGAGTCTCTGGACGCGGTTGTCATGATCATAAATTCGGTAAGAGTCGGCTTGAAACTCTCAGCCCTTTTGACCTCGGTTTCGATGGTGGCAAACGATAACGACTTGGTAAGTTTGCATTGAACTCCAGCGTAGCACCCCGAAGCACTCCCCCCAAGGTGTGCGGGTTGACCATATATATCGACACCATTTTGGGCCTGTCCTGATCTACCGTTTCGAGTTACAAAGGAATCCCTCCACAACTCTTTCAACAAATCGGCGCAGATATCCTCAAACTCATCCCAAGACTTTGGAATTGGCAGAAAAGAGGTGGACGGGCTTGGCATTTTGATTTCCTCATGCAATCGCTGACTGAACTCCTTCTATCAAGAAAGTGGGTGTATCCGCTTTAGACAAGGAGGATCACAAACCTACATTTTTCATCACCCTTCAAATCTTTCCCCTGCGTTTGAGATTTTCTTGATGAAGTGCATCCGTCTCTTTTGTCAGTGCCAGCCGGGTTGCTTCAAGCCGTCCCACTGACCAGCAAAAATACATCTCGTTGATGCAGGTTTTTCCTTTCTTTGCTCGGATAAATTCGAGTGCTTCCTCAATATCGAAAACCCCCTCCGGTCGGTTCCCTTCAAAAATTGCCGTTCCAGTAAAAACCACCATCGGGAAAAAAAAGTCCTCGTCGATATAGTTGAGAAGGCGCACGACTTCCTTCAGGTGCCCGAAATTTTGATGAAGCGGATTTTTGAACGGGTAAAAATTCTTTCCAACTTGTTGAACCCATTGAGACGAATACCGATCTGCCGAAATCATCCCTCGATAGTGTTTGTTCTCAATGATGAATACGCCGAATTGGGAAACGAGGACGTGATCGACTTGAGTGGTTCCTCCTTGAATCGGGAGTGTCACGTTGTTCAAAAGGTGAAAATCAGGTGTAAGGAATTCCGCCAGTAAACGTTCCGACAGAATCGACTCGCCTTTTGTTTGCAACGGGAAGAACGGAATTTTGCGGTTTCCCTGACCGTATACAACTCCAAAAGCGAACCCCAGAGTAAATACACACCAAATTCCAGCGACAAAAAGAAATTCTGGCGGCAATTTTCCATCTCTCACTTAATGGCGGTAAGTATAAGGGTTGAAGCCTACACGCATCGCACATAACTACTCAAGGTAGCATTTCAATCCCGTTCTTCTAGGAGGGGCCGATCCACACCACAATGTTCGAAAAGCCACTTGATGGAAAAACCGGGGTTCAGGCAGGATGAAACATATCAATTCAACAATACTTGCTCCTTCAAGTCATCAGGATCGATATGCAGAAATACTGTCCCGACTGCCGAACAATCTATTGGGCCAAATCGAAATATTGCGATGTTCATGGCGAAGTTTTGAAGCCGTTCCTGCTCGACGACAGGTTCCAGATCGTCGAACGACTCGGCGAAGGCGGGTACGGCGATGTCTATCGTGGACTCCAAACACGCCTTGGGGCCGAATATGCGATCAAGATTCTCAAACCACCTGAAATTTTTGATGAAACGAAGGAAGTTCGGCATGAACGCTTTCTCCGGGAGGGGAGAAGCACTTTCCGCGTGCGGAATCCTCATGTGGTCCAAATCCACGATGCGGCGTTTTGCCGGTTTACGGATCTTTTCTTTCTGGTGATGGAATTGGTGAAGGGTATCACCCTCAAGGACTTTTTGGCTTCTCATCCTCATGGACTTGAACTGGCTATCGCCCACCGGATTTTCAAACAACTCTGCGACGGTGCGGCCGCCATTCATGAACAGGGAATCGTCCATCGCGACCTCAAGCCCGAAAACTTGATGCTAGTTGAGGGAAACTTCAACAATGTCAAAATCATCGACTTCGGCATCGCCAAGGATCTGCTCAGACAGTCACACTCGCTGACCCGCCCAGGGACGATGGTAGGTACCGACTTCTACATGGCCCCGGAACAATTCACTCCCGGCAGGGAACAGGACGCGGGTGTGGATGTTTTCAGCCTCGGGTTGGTTTTGTTCGAAATGCTGACGGGACGATTGCCTGACGTGAGAAATTCACGTATTCAACGCGATCTTGAATTGCAACGGATGCTTTTTCCAATCGAAATGGCGGAACTTCGAAGGCTGGCACGCCCCTCTATTTCAGACGCGACGCTTGAAGTCATCCACAAAGCTTTGCAAAACAAGCGCGAAAGCAGACATCCAGGTGTACGCGAATTTCTGGATGAGTTCGAAGCCACCTTGGAAAGTGGTCAGCCCGTTCCGAAAGTCATACGTGAGCTTTCGGTCGGAACACTCGCCATAACTACCGCGCAGGCCGGCACCGAATTGTTTCTGGATGGAAAATCGATTGGAGTTTCAAAAACTGAAGGAGAAATCTTCCGGCTAGAAGGCCTTCCAGCCTGGACACTAGCCGAAATCACAGGTCGGTTACTTGGGCATGAACCGATCACGAAACGAATTCAGATTGATGCGAATCAGGAAATAGCTGTTGGAATTGAGTTTCCAATAATCAATGCCTGGACAAATTCGGTGGGCCTCGAGTTTGTTCTTATCCCGAAAGGGAATTTCATCATGGGTTCAGAAAAAGAAGATGAAGATCGTTGGAATAGCATTCTATCCAAATTTGGCTTGAAAACTGATATGGCTCGCGAAAGACCTTCGCGCTTGGTAAGAATCAGTCGGAGTTTCTTTTTTGGAAAATACCTAGTCACCCAGCAACAATGGCGCTACGCGGCTCAGAAGTTGCCTAGAGTTAAACGCGATCTCGTCTCTTCTCCCTCGGTATTCAAGGGCGAACTTCTCCCTGTCGAGACCGTCAGTTGGGATGATTGCGAGGAATTTATTGCTCGACTGAACGCCTTGTACGACGGTTATGAATATCGGTTTCCAACCGAGGCTGAATGGGAGTATGCCTGCCGGGCTGGGACGACGGGTGATTATGCGGATGATCTCGATACGATGGGATGGTATGCCAACAACTCAGGGAATTCTCCGATTGATCCACTTCTGGGATGGATTAATAGTGGACATGATTGGGAGACCTATCGCAGTAGCGTTTTGGAGCCAAATGAATGCCAGACACACCCGGTTGGATTGAAGGCCTCAAATGCTTTCGGCCTTTACGATATGCACGGAAATGTGTGGGAATGGTGTGCGGACTGGTTTCACCCCGACTATTACAAGAGCCGCCAGGTCAATGACCCTAAAGGGCCTCCGAGTGGCCACTACCGCGTCTTGCGGGGCGGTGCTTGGTTCGCCGGTGCCAACAACTGTCGCTCGGCTTTACGGTACAGATACTCACCCACAGAGCGGAAAAACTTCACCGGTTTAAGAGTGGTGGCACATCCCTTGAGTTCCTGACATCCCCTCCCTCGTTCATGGGAAGGAGGGAGCGGTGGAAGCCATCTCAATATATTGCACAACTCATTGGAAGGGCGCACAATCCCTAGCCATAAACCGAGGGTTACCCGGTTCACCCATCGGTTTCGAAAACGTTTTTCCTTTTGAAACCTGCAAGACAGGGAGGGACCAATGAGATCAGCCTACTATCCACCCAAATACAATCTTCTCGAACCACTCGGCCAAGGCGGCTTCGGAATCGTTCACAAAGCCCAGCGAACATCCGATGGAAAAATCGTGGCCATAAAAACGTTGAACCAACCCGGTTCCAGAAGCCATCTTCAGCGTTTCGTCAATGAAGCGAACGATCTCTGGTTACTTCAAAACCACCCTCATATCGTCGAACTTATCGACTACGATTTCCAAGGACCAACACCCTATATCGCGATGGAATTTTGCGAATTCGGGTCCCTTCGTACTCAAACGCTGACCTACGATTCAATTTTCGTTCACGCCCAAGGCATCGCGAGCGGATTGGCCGAAATTCACAGCCGTGGCGGTATTCATCGGGACATCAAACCTGAAAATCTTCTCCTGGCCAGAGGACAGGATGGGCAACCTGTCGTAAAAATCAGCGATTTCGGCTTGGCCAACTTACCAACGAATTTCGCCCCCAACATTACTCAGAATGCACGCGGAACGACTCTTTACTGGGCTCCAGAACTTTTCCAACGGAAGCCTTGTACACCCGCGACCGACGTTTTTGCCCTCGGCACAACACTCACCGAGCTTCTAACGGGTTCTCGAAATCCCGCCTCACTCTTCTGGTATTTCAATGTTCCCGGCCAGTTCAAAAATCTGCTCAAGCGCATGGTTTCCTTTGTGCCCCAAAACCGGCCGACCTGTGTTGAAATTCTTAATGAACTCTCAAATATCCCCTCCAAACGATATTTCACTGCCGAACACGTTTTGGTGGCGGGAGTAGGGCTTGGCGTTGCTGGCCTGGTTGCTTCCAGCAGTTCAAGATCTTCCGCATAGCGGTATTTTTCCGGTCTACCAGGGGCAATGCTTTCTTGCCCCTGGTCATTTGAACAAGACCGATTCCTGGGCTGGTTCGGCCTTTCCAAATCCGGGCTACTTTCTTCCCTCAACGACATGTCCGAAGCGTCCTTGTTCCCGGAAGATATTCTCGATATAGCCGATCCAAAACTTCTTCCTCCTCCCATCTCGCTTCCAGTCCTCGGAACGTTCGATATCAAATCCGATCGTGTTCTGCTGACCGACGAAGAAATAAAGGTCGTTCCCGATCACCGCATTCATCCAGAGAGAAGGGAATCCGTCGCAATCAGGAAGTTCGAGGCAGAACTGCGCGAGCGATTGGGACGAGAGGTTGTGTTCGATTACTGGCCGGTGCGGTTCACCCGTGACGAAGACTCGGCCGTCGTCGTCGTCGAGGCCGACCAGGCCACGGTTTTCGACAAGGCCGGCGCCCGTCGTCTGAGGGCATTCCGGAATCAGTTCTACTGGTCCCGGATTCCGGAAATCCCAATCGAGCGCGTTCGATGGTTCGCCGCCGAGAGAACTATCGTCCTCCCTTTGGAGAACCGGATCGAGTGGCGTGAAAGCACCGCCACCTACCCGCTACGCCTCTCCCCGGATATCCGCTTCAGGTTTCAAACCAACTCTTTCAATTCGATTGGGTGGAAAGTTTCGCGTTTCCGTCACATAAAGCCCCAGTTGTCGCCGAACACATGGCGCGACCGGACAATTATTCTTCAACACGATTCAATGATGGTCAGCTTGGATCGGGTTCGTAGAAAACCACCCCAGGCATTCCAAATCCATCTCAAGTGTTCAAATTTCAAGAACCTTCTTGGCGACGACAAATCCGACCTGGGCCTTCGCCTGGGCTTTTCATGGCGAATCGAGAAGGGCCCCGCGACCAGTCTCATTCTTCCTGATATTCTGGAAATTCTTCGATGGCTCGCGAGTTGGTCTTCAAGTGGAGACGACTATTTCCTGGACGTTTTTGAGTCCTGGGTCGTGAACCTGATCCTCGAAAAGTTCGACTGATTCTCGCCAAGCGAACCACCCCATTCCCATATCGATGAGTAAGAAATCTTTCGAAATCAGAGATGATTGGAATTTCAAGAAGCTCGATTCGGGTAACACTCCAGGCATTTACATTGTCCCGTTTGGCCGTAGTAGACCCACCACTTCGAAGTGAACTTTCCACAAAGAATACATTCTCCTTCCTTTTTCATCGGGTTGAAATTCGCGAAATCAGGATCAGGATCCTTCTCAGCAAATTTGAAGAGATTTTTCCATGAGTTCAGTCTCCCCCGCCTCGCAAGTCGCGGCAAGACCGGTGATGGCACTTCGGCAGGGTATTCCCATTCATTTCGAGAATCATTCCAAGCCAAATGCCAAGGGAATTGGTCAAGTTGTCCCGGATGGAATCGTTCATGTGGGGCCCAACTTCTCCATTTCGTTCGATGGATAGCCCTATGGACCTCTTTTCCCCGAAGACCGATATCGTCGATAACGGCCTTTTCAATCTCTTTTTTATTTTCCTCCCTGAAACGACCCAATAATTCACGTTTTCGATTGGTCAACTGAAAAAAGAGAACCTTCCCGGCCTGAGTGAATTTTCGAACAACGTATACCTCCCGATACCGACGTCCATCCCGGTAGTGAAAATCGACGAGCCGCGCGGCCACACACTCGGACCAGACATCCGGGGTTTCCCAGATTCCGGTCGCTGGCAATTCTTCGCAACGAAGACACCATTGCCCAACGGATTCTCGAACCGACTGTGAAATTCGCGTTGGTTCGCCTTGGGCCGGCTTGTGTCGATAAATGTTTCCGACCGTGGTTCTCGTCCGGCACTCCGGACAAACATTTGCCCAGGGTAGGGTTTCCCCGGATTCCAATTCCAACCTCGCCCCCGCGCTCTCGGCCTTCAGGATTTCCTCTTCGGTAAAATCCCGCTCCAGGAGTACCCCGTCTTCGCCGATTTCAAGCCAAGCAACTTTCATGGGCGATTTACAACGCCTGCAATTCAAATCCGACACGACAAGGTATTCGAAGTTCAACGCCCCGCGGCATCGACTGCAAAAAGGGCGAGGGCAAAATCTTACGAGGCTCGGCTGGAGGTATTCCGGATTTTCCATCCGAACGAGATCGTCGAAACGGGTAAGCTTGAATTCGAGGACCATCGCTCCCAACCTATCGTAAACGGCGAGGGCCTCCGTTTCCGGCCTGTGCGATACAACCACTTCAAGAACCGCAAGGACCTTTCCTTCCCGGTTTTTCAAGCACAGATCGGGAACCCGTCCCTCGATTGATTCCTCCAGCGAAGAGGAATGAAACCAATCAAAACCGATGTGGTGGGTATCGGAACAGATTTTGCAGTGCCAGTGAAACTGGGGCGCAAGGTTGGACTTTCGGCACTTATCGAGAGTCTTGGCCAAAAGCAGCTTCCCTGTCAGGTGAAGCAGGCTCTCTTTTGAAACGCATTTTGATGCGTGCGGGCCGGCATCGCCAGGATGGGCAAAATGGTGAATTCGGACATTCCCCTTTTTGGCAATCAGGGGGCTGGCGCAGGCGGGGCAGCGGCAACCGCAGGAAAGCCCGCCGCTCACTTCAGAAATGTGAACGAGATTCCCGTCTTTCAATCCGTATGGAATCTGGACTGCGAACACAACCTCACAATCCTCTCAAAGAATGGAAGTTCTGCTCGATCAGGCATCCGGTAATTGATGATTGTGTTTTTTGGCGATTTCTTGAACTCGTCGATAGTCAGTCTCGTCCAGTTGAACCAGGAAATCGGATTTCCCCTGCTCGTAAATTCTGATTTTTCCGTCTACACGCTTTACCTCGGCGTTATTCGACGAAATCGCGAAATACACTTTCGAGGCGACCCGGGCCGAGAGTATCGGGAAGATGAAAAGCGGGGAAAGGATAGCCGCAACGATGATTGGGGTGGCGATGCGTACCAGCAATTTCATTTTTGGGATGACCAACACCCCTGCGGTCACGCCGAGTACGACTACCACATAGGATATCAATCCCGAGTTCCACCCGCTTCCTTGAGAAAACTTCAAATCGAAGAACGTCTTCAGGTCGTCGTACATGGTTTCACTCCTCTTCTCATTTTCATCGCTCACCTCAAACCGACTGATTTTGATGAGGTGGCAAGCACTCTAAAACCTCTCAGATGACGACTCAAGGTGTTTTCAATATTTCGACAGGGTCTTCCCCTTTTTTCCTTTCTCAATGGCTTCCAAAAAGCTACCCCTGTCCTCTCGACTCCAGTCAATCCATAAATTCGGGTCAACACATTCGAGCATTTTTGAAATTCGGTGGAGGATCTTTCGCTCCTCCACCAACCGTTTCTCCTTCGTCGATTTCCATTCTCTTTTCTTTTCACTTGCTCTCAATCTGAACAAATCCGCAATTTCCGGTTCCAGACGCTTGAGTCTTGCGTTGTCGCCGAAATGACAATCCGATTCGTCTCCCACCAGCCGGGGAAGTGGAAGCCCGATACTGAACAGGTTCTCCCAAAGCCTGATCTTTCTCTCCACCAGTCCTTTTTCCTCGGCTTCCCGCTTTTCAACTTTTCTTCTCTGGAATTCTTCGACCGAGCATCCCCAAAGCCAGGCAAAGGCCGCATCACGGCAGTCGAAACCAAACGTAATGACTGGGGTTCGGCTATTTTCAATGATCGCGACATGTCCCGAAACCATTGATGGGCCTAAAAAATAGCCGATTTCATAAAGTCCTGGCTTGAGTAGGTACTGCCGCCATTTATGCTTGAAAAAGTGCCTGCTCATTAAGCAGTTCCTTTTTACCAAGGTCTGTTTGGTTTCAGGAAATGAGGTCCCTCGTTCAACTCTGACGCATCTCCCCTGATAATAATCTCCGGGAAAATGGGGGGTGAGATACTCCCAGGTTCCTCCGGGGAAAAGACTGAGTGTTTTCGTTGCGTCACCAAAAAGTTCGATTTCACAAAGAACGTAGTCAGGCGTTTTTATCCGCCGAGTCCTATTTGGTGCCGACTTCTTCGAGCCTTTCGATTTCTTTCGCTTTTTCCCTCTACGGTTAGGCTCATCAAAGTAAAACACCCATTCTTCTCCTTCATTCTGGATCCTCAACTCCTCTTGAAGTTCTTCCTAAACAACAACTGCCTTTGCTTTAGGATGAGAACGATTAAATCATGAATAAGACATGGTTAATCATGGAGGGTTTTGGCCGAGGGCTGGAAAAACAAAAAAGTAATTGATTTCAGAGGGCTTATGGTTCTTGGAGCTTTCTTGCTTTGTCTCCTTGGCGCTCTTTGTCCCTAGTTCCTAGACATCTCGGGCTGTTTTGTCCCCAGTTCCTAGAGAAATTTCGGTGCATCCGGATCATGGCGTCCCCAGTTCCTATACATTTTTCGAGGATTTCTTGATCAGCACCCTGAATATCCTGTGGAAAAATGACGCTTTATTCCGGTTCATGTCGAAATCGTCCTTAGTTCCTAGACATTTTGTCTTCAATTCCTAGACATGACGTCCTCAGTTCCTACAAATTTCGTCCCCAGTTCCTAGATATGGTGTCCCTAGTTCCTAGACATATTTTCCTCGGATACTTGAAATAATGTCCCCAGTTCCTAGATATGGCGTCCCTAGTTCCTAGATATTCGTTTTTTTCGATTTTGTATTTTCACTCGCTTTGCTGGCCAAGCTGGTTCTTCGCTTCACTTGCCGTCCAGTTCGATCTTTTCATTTCATTTACAAATGTTCTGCTGGGCGTAATAAAAACTTTCAGCCTTTTGCCCTGCCCCTTGGCTTTAACTTCTTCAAATCGATAGACAAGTACCACCTCGGCGTCTTTCATTTCTTCCAACGCCTCGACGAGCATCGCCTTGTTCTTTGAGAAACGGTTTAAGGGATTTATTCCGCATTCGTTCAAAAGGTTATCGAGGAAGATGTTGTACGGCGTCGTAATCGAGGCATTCGTGTAGGTTAAAGCAAGACGTCGATGTAGGCGGGTTGCGAGGATGCTTTTGTACCGGAGAACCGTTTCGTAATCGTAGAGCCGATATCCCCCTCGCTCGATGGCCTCATTCACGAACTTGTTGAACTGAACAAAGCACTCGCGCCTTGAGCCGTTCTGTTTGACTGAATGACCAATGTCGTGAATCAGGTTGGTTTCAATCCTTGCCCCCTCCGGATCGCTTACTTCCAGACTGGTTCGTTTTAAAGTTTCGAGGGCTTCCTTGATCTCGTCCTGAGCCAACATTCTACCGAGTCGCTTCAATTCTTCCTGTACCTGATTGTATGAAAAAATCACTGAAGCCTTGTCATCGAGGTAGCAACCCGAATTCGGGTCTGATGCGAGTTTCATCAATACGGCCAAAACAAGTTCGTCTCGTTCGGTCGGGTATCGGTCACGCGAAACCCCGTCGCTGCAATCGATATTTCCGGGCCGGATTACCAAGTGGAACACTTTCCCCTGGAACGAAAAAGTCCGCTCGAGTTTTGGCAAACGGAAGGTATTGTCCGGATAGGTTATTCGGCTCACGTACTTGGGCATCAAGTCAAACAACTCGATCAACTGTCCCTTACTGGCCGGAGTCAGCGTTTGAAAAAGGCTCAACTGGCTAGGGTTCGTTTTTTTGAAGTCCGCTATCCTTCTTCTCGGCATGGGTTTTTCAGCACTCGGCGACTCGACTTGGCTTTTTTTCATGATGCCAACGATCCGTCTCAAGACAAAAGTGATGGGCTTTTTGTCTAATATATTCACGTTGTGGCGTATTGTCTTCCTCAATAGTTTTGTCGAGTGAAGACCGCCCACCTTCCAATACGAATCGGATCACTCATTCGCCGCCTACGCTTGAAGGCGGAGCTGTCCCATGAACAGCTTTCAAACAGAAGCAACGTACACCGGACCTATTTCACATCGATTGAAAATGGTGTTGTCGATATTTCGGCTTTTAAACTCATCTGCATCTGTAACGCCTTAAAGATTGATCCATCCAAATTCTTTGAGATTCTTGAAACGGAAGAGAAAACCGGCGAGCAGGTCGTACCCGATCCGCCCAGGCTCAACCCCATCGCTCGTCGAAAGAAAATACCCCGCGGTCGTTCTCCCAAAAGGGATTCTTCAAAAGAGCCACGTCCGGCAGCCTGACACGCTCAGTAGCTTGTTCTGATTTCCAGCAAGAAGCCAATCTCAAAAATGGCTACGCCTTTTTGAGATTTCATGGCACAAACCGGGGAACCCTCAAAGAAGGGTCCGTGGCAGGGAGAGTTGACAGCCCCTCCACAAACAGAACGAAAGGAACTGCCGGGGAAGGGAACTGGTAAAACCAGCCCGGCGATGCCCATGAAAAAGATGCGCCCTGGGGGACAACACAAGCCCCCAAATCTCCTTGCGCCTATTTTCGGCCATAGCAATCCGGTCAATTCTTACGACTTTGAGCCGACCAGCCATCCTCCGCATGTTAAAACGCAATCGGCCGTCCTCATCGGACAATTTCAGGCTGACTCATCCAGCCAGCCCTGCCCCCTCCAGCTTTTCTACTCGGTTCAGGCCGGTTTTCCTTCGCCGGCTGAAGACTTCGATGATCGACGTCTCGACCTGAATGAATTCCTCATCCGGAATCCGCCGGCGACGTTCCTTCTTCGAGTCGTCGGTGAATCAATGACCGGAATCGGAATCTTTGATGGCGATTTCATCATTGTGGACCGGTCACTCCAACCCTTGGACGGAGATATCGTCGTTGCCTGTCTCGACAATGCGTTTACCGTGAAACGGTTGCGTCGTCTGCCCGACCGCGTGGTCCTTCAGGCCGAAAACCCCTCCGTATCCCCAATTGAAATCCTTGGCGATCAACAGCTCGAACTTTTTGGGGTGGTCACAAACTGTGTACGAAGAATTCGAAAATGAATCTCCACGCGCGTTCTACGCCTTGGTTGATGGAAACGACTTCTACGTTTCGGCGGAGAGACTCTTCCGACCTGATTTGCAGGGCAAGCCGGTCGTCGTTCTTTCCAACGGAGATTCTTGCGTGGTTGCACGTTCGAGCGAAGCGAAAGCCCTTAAGATCCCGATGGGTGCCCCGCTTTTCAAGATCATCGAGATCGTTCGCGAAAACAACGTCAAGGTCCTCAGTTCGAACTACGAGTTGTATGGAGACATCCACGAAAGACTCAACATGGTTCTGGAGATGTTTTCTCCGGATATCGAACGATGAAGGGATCCCCATTGTCTAGACCAAACTTCCGGAAAAATAAGGTGGAAACGCCTGCTTCCGTTGGTTTGGTTTTCAAATCGGCCGAAAGACCACTTTCGACCCCGTATCGGATGCGTTCGGATGAACGAATCCTGGGCATTGCCCATCTACTCGCCGTTTGAGCGCGCCCGTCCGTCCGCGGTCAAGGTCGCGAAGCGGCGAAGCGAAACCTTGACTGTCGGGCGGCGTGGCGCGCTATTGCCCCCGATACCATCTGGCCGGCGTTTCATATCCGAGGGCTTCGTGAAGTCGTTCGGTGTTGTAAAACCGAAAGTACCTCGACAAGCCTTCACGCGCCTGCGCCGGCGTTCGCCACTCGTTGAGAAAGACGCATTCGTACTTCACGCTTCGCCACAACCGCTCGACGAACACGTTGTCGAGCGCCCGGCCCTGACCGTCCATGCTGATGTCGATCCCGCGCGATTCCAACACGCCCGTGAACCGGGAACTCGTAAACTGACTTCCCTGGTCCGTATTGAAAATCTCCGGCTGCCCCTCGGCCAGCGCCCATTCCAGCCCGCTCACGCAAAAGCCGACATCCATCGTGACCGAGAGTTCCCAACTCAGGACATATCGCGACCACCAGTCCATGACCGCCATCAAAAAGGCGAACCCGTCAACCAGCCGAACATACGTGATGTCCGTGCTCCATACCTGGTCGCGGCGCGTCACTTTCACATTCCGCAACAGATACGGGTACACCCGATGCTCCCGGTCGGACACGCTCAGGTTCGGCTTCGGGTAGACCGCCTCCAGCCCCATCTCCCGCAATAACCGCCGCACCCGCTTCGGATTGATCGTCTCCCCGCTTTGACGAAGCCACGCCGTCATCTTCCGGACTCCGTAAAACGGCGTCCGCGTGTACTGCTCGTCCAGCAAACGCATCACCCGCAGGTCGTCCGTCCGGACCTTCGCCACGTACCCCAATCCCGAACGCGCCACCCCAAGCAACTCACACTGACGACGGACCGAGATCGACTCGTGCCCCGGCTCGACCAGCTCGCGCCTTACCGACGCTCCAGCACACCCCACTTTTTTTTCAGCCAGTCCAGCTCCACCTTCAACTGCCCGATCTGTTCGTACAACCGCGATTGCAAGGCTTCCGATTCCGAGGTTTCAACCCCGCCTCCACGACGGAAGATCGACGACATCCCTTCAACCGCCTGCCGTTTCCAGATTCCCACCAGGTTCGGATGCACTCCGTAGCGCGACGCGATTTCGTTCACCGAACGCTCGCCTTTGATCGCTTCCAGCGCCACCTTCGTTTTCAATTCCGCCGTGTAGGTCTGTCTCGTTTTTCCCACTGCCAGTCTCCTTTTCCGAAGCTGGCTTCCACCTTAATCGCTGGTCCAAATTTTGGGGAGCATCATACGATACAGCATCGACGAATCCTTCATCCTGTTCGGTCCGGGCACGGTCGATCTGGTCGGAATCGGCCGCGAGATTCGGGAAACAATCCGGAAGTGGATCGGGATCTCGGTTTGTATCGGTATCGGCACCTCGAAGACGGTGGCCAAGGCCGCGAACAAGCTGGCGAAGAAAAACCCCCGATTCGCCGGAGTCCTCAACCTGACCGGTCATCCTGAACAAGAAGAACTGCTTGAAGGCTTTCCGGTGGAAGACGTTTGGGGAATCGGTCGCAGAAGAGCGGAACTATTGAAAGGGCAGGGGGTAACAACCGCGCGCGCGCTGCGAGACCTTGACGTCGCCTGGGCGCGGGCGAATCTCTCAGTCGCCGGTCAGAGGACCGTGTACGAACTCCGCGGATTGAGCTGTATCCCGATTGAACATTCGCCACCGCCCAGGAAAATGATGTGTTCCTCCCGAACGTTCGGCGGTTCGGTCATGAACCTTTTCGAACTCAAACAGGCGGCCGCTCACCACGCGACCAAAATCGGTGAAAAGCTCAGGAAACAAGGCCGGCAAACCCTAGCCTTGATGGTTTTTTTCAAGACTTCCAGGTTCAATCAAAATGAGCCGCAGCACACCGGATACGGAACCATCGCATTTGGCCGCGCGACCGCCCATACACCGGAGTTGGTTGAAGCCGCCGGCGCCATCATCGAAAGAGAATTTCGAATCGGCTTTAAATATAAGAAACTAGGACTGATCGCGCTCGATCTCGTTCCGATCTCCCCTGAACAGGCAAATCTTTTCATTCCGACAGTAGGAATTCGGGAACGGAAAGCTATGGAGGCTATCGACCGAATCAATTCGAGGTTCGGAAAAGGTACCCTGAGAACCGCTGCCGAGATGGACCTAAACGCCGCACAACAGAAAATGAATACCTCAATTCCTCAGTGGCACATGAAACAAACTCATCGCACTTCTCGATGGACCACCCGATGGGATGAACTTCCACAAGCTAAAGCTTGAGTTGTCACAAATCCATGCAGAAGTGCAACCTTGCAAGGTTTTGGATTAAAATGATCCTAACTTGAGCAGAGGATTTTTCAGATGGAATTTACAATTGTCTCCGTTTCCGATGCCAATGTTGAGCCGGATCCCAAAATAAACAATGCTGTTTTGGTAACTGACAATTGGGAGGACTGGTTCAGGTTCGGAACGATGTACCGCCTCATTGTATGGAATGCAAATGGTGAAAAAATTGATGTCGGACCAGTAAAAATTGGACAGTTTGGAATGAAACTGACCTGCTTCCCGTAAACGAATCCAGTTAAAATGTGGGTCCAAGGCCTTCAGGAAAGGACGGACCGACGTGAAGAAGAAGCACCACAAGGCGGAAGAGATCATCGCGAAACTGCGCGAGATTGAGAAGATGCAGGCTGTC
>JAYRXE010000034.1:0-1071 GCA_041917695.1 Minisyncoccota bacterium | reverse complement strand
GTTGGAGTTCGGATGCGGACAGGCCGTGGTTCCAGTGAGTGCCGCGGATCAGCAGGAGGTATTCGTCGGTGGAGTTCTGGGGATTCATCGGGGTTTCTCTGTTAGTTGTTGGATGGGGCGGGCTTCGTCACCACGGATTTGAGATTCCCGAAGCCTTTTTCAAACTGCGAGCCGACCATCTCGTCACAGTCCACGAACAGGCTGAAGAGCTTGCCCATGAAATCGTTCTTGCCGGACATCGTCCATGTCATCTCGGTGCCGGAGCCCTCGGGCTTGAAGGTGAACTCGGTGAGGCTTTTGCCCGCCATCGGTTTCACGAAGATCAGATCGAAGACGACTTTTTCGTTAGGGACACTTTCGATGATCTCCATGCTGCCTTCGCCGACTTCGTTGTTTCCGGACCAGGTGAAGGCCGAGCCTTTGCCCGAGTCCGGTCCGCGGAAGCCCATCTTGCAAGCGGGATCGAGCTTCGCCCATGGCGACCAGTTTTGCCAGAGATGCAGGTCGTTCACATGAGGAAACACGGTGGCCGGCGCAGCGGGAATCACCGCCTTGCGGCTGATGCGGAAATCGGCGGGACGCGTGGCGACGAAGACGAGGAACACGCCGACGACGGCTAGCAGAACGAGGAGGATTTTCTTGATCATGGATTCAGAGGTTTGCTGGTTTTCGTGAATGCACGGGCTGCGGCAGCCTTTCCATCTCACGACGAACGGAATTCTCCGGAAAGGACATTCTCTGCGCATTCCTTGGCGTTTCCCCGGATTTCGACCGGATCGTTACCCGACCGGGCTTCCCAAACGGGCCTGAAACCGGTGTTTTTGAGGTTGCCCCGTGATTTTTTGGATGAATCACTCGGATCCGCCGCTCTTAGGAAAACCAATTCCCACGCCAATCTCCATGATCCGCGCCCTGTGCCTCGCCTCCACCCTGATCCTCGCCACGCAAGCGGGGGCGCAGTTCGAACTCCCGTCCGCCGATCCCGCCACGAAGGCCAGTCTGGTTTCCGAGGTCAAAACCGTGGCCCCCGGCGGAAAGTTCACGATCGCCCTGAAACTCGAACACCCCGAG
>JAYRXE010000033.1:0-120489 GCA_041917695.1 Minisyncoccota bacterium | reverse complement strand
TCTTCAGCGGACTTGACGCCGACGCGCCCGAAGACGGCATCATCCAGCGAAGGAAGAAGGAGGGGGACCTAACTCTCAACCGACTTCCAAAACAGGGAAAATAGAACGTCGCCACCAGGGAAAATAGAATGCCGCTGGACACGCATAGGTCAGTACCTGTATTTTTTGTCTCTTTCGCCCTTGCAAGAGAAATGGTTCTCCAGGTCTTCATTCATCAGGAAGGAAAGGGAACAGACCTCGAAGATTCCGGTAGTGGCCTAGTCGACAACAGCAGTGGACGGGAACTCGAAGCAATCCTCAAATTTCTCGACTTTCTCGACGGGGTTTTTGGCCCGGATTTCCTTTCGGGGGCACAGACCACGGGAACGGATTTCGCCGGCAAGTCGAATTACCAGTTGAATTGACGACTTGGCCAAACCCGTCTGGAATATGGTGCTCGGTCTTGCAATCTGGGCAATATTATGTTAGGATTAGCACACTCCTATTCCCTTTCACCAGAGGTTCAAATTCATGAAAACCAGCATTCTCAGCTATCCGGAACGCGGCATCGGCGGGGACGCCCGCTACCGTGGAAATTGCGCTCCGCAAGTCGTGCGCGAGTTCATCGAGTTCCACGAACCCAAGTCGGTCTGCGACCCGGCGTTCGGCTCGGACACCACCGGCGACGTGGTGCGGGCGATGCGCGAGGAAGGTCACGACATCACCTACCACGGATTCGACCTCCGGCTCGGCTTCAACCTGCTCAAAGACTCCCTGCTCGAACGCATTGGTCAGCCGGTAGACCTCGCCTTCTTTCACCCGCCCTACGCCGGGATGATTGCCTACTCCGGCAACCAGTGGGGGAACGCGCCCCACCCGGACGACCTCTCCCACGCGGCGAGCTACGGCGACTTCCTCGACAAGATGGCCATCGCCCTCAAGAACATCTACCGCGCGCTCAAGCGGGGCGGGGTCCACGGTGTGCTTATCGGGGACTGGAAACGCAACGGCGAATACCACCCGCTCGGAATGGACCTCCGGCTCATCGCGCCGGGCCGCATCGAGGGGGTGGCCATCAAGGCCCAGCACAATTGCATGTCCGACAGCCGGAGCTACGGCGGAAAGAAGCTGTGCCGCATCGCCCACGAATACCTCGTCTGGTGGCGGCGAACCGACCAGTTCTTCGCGATGGTCGATGCCGCGCTCGACATTTCAAACCGACTCCGCCAAGCCGCGGACGCCAACTGGAAGGCGGTTTGCCGAGAAGCGGTCAACCGTCTTGGCGGAAAGGCCGACCTTGATAGCATCTACTCGGCTATCGAGGAATCAGCCCCGCAAAAAACAACCAAGCGCCCAAACTGGAAAGCCCGTGTTCGGGCGACCCTTCAAGAAATCGGTCAAAGCGTCGAACGCGGCGTGTGGTCCTTGGCGGCGTAGTTCAACTTGGGGCGGCCTCGATTGCCGCCCCTCACCATTCGATTCAATAAGGAGAAAACCATGACGATTGAAGAACGGTTAAGAACCTTCGGCAAAATCACGGTGCCGCTTGGGGGAAGCCAACTCGCCGAAGAAATTGTGCTGAACATCGAGAAGGACGGGATTGTGATTACTGACAGTTTTTGCGGCAGCTATCTGAGCTGTGCCTTCACCGATTCCGAGTGGGCATTCTTGAAAGGCGAAATCAGTCACGATGAGTTCACCGCCTTGCGAGACTACAATTCGCGATCCATTTCTGATTTTGGATTCGGCCTCATCGGAACGGTTCAGGAACAACTGGCCATCTTGCGAGAATACGAAATTCTTTAATCCGGGGAACACACTTCCTGAATTGTTCCCGAAAGGAACCCGACACCGATGCTCTTCGATATTGCACCAGTTCCAACCAGCGTTTCGCTGCCGGCAGTCACTTTCCCCCAGATTCGACTGGTCATTCCCAAAAGCTTTGGGGATGCCCGCCTTCAAGTTGACGAAAATCGCTATCTGTCGGTCGAGCATTTTACCTTCGAGGAAGTGCTTAAAATGGGGCAGCGCACTTATGGTTTCACGTTCTTGGGTGACTTCCTGAACCAGAACGGAAGTCCCCTCACCAAATGGCAAAACCTCGCGTCCCGGTTTGCAATCGAGCAACTCAGCCCAGGGGATAAGCAGGCGCTCGTCATTCGTCCAATGCCGGAACGCGCCGACCACTCAGAACAGTGGGTTTTCGGTCGAGAACACAATGGGTCGATCCTAATTGTTCATGTCTGGCCACCATCGGCGCACCATTACATTTGCTGGGTTACCAGGGACTTGAACCGAAAATTTCGAGTCGGCGACGCCTGAATCGTCAGTTCCCATTCCTATTGGACCAAGTCCGAGTCGGGTTGACGACCCAAAAGCTTCGCCTCCAGATTCTCTGGGTTGATTGAAAAATCCCAAGTCCGAGCATGAACAGTGGTTCGGATTTCGTTAAATTCCCACCGTTCGACCTGGTGGTGTATTTCAGCCTCGATGCGATTCACAATTTGTTGCAAATCGGAAGGAATGAACTCGTAAATCGTGTAATTGGGTGAGACCTCTCCATTCATCTCGGCCAAGCGACGCCTCGCCATTGGCTGGGTGATCCAGTGCTCAACCGGCTTGGCAAAATCAGGGAACGAAAAAGCTGCCTCACCTTCAAACTGAAAAAGGTAAGCAGCCTTCCCCTCAGAGGGAAGAATGATCGGGAGCCCGACGGCCACCGAAAGAATCATTGTGCCATTTGAGCCGGGCAAAAAGAGACGGAGCGTTCCGAGACGAGTTTCCGAAAGCGATGGCAACGGGGGTAGTTTCGACATTTTTCCTCCAACAAACGGCAAGGCTAAAATAACGGGAGCCATCATAGCAGCGGATTTTGAAGTTGAAAAATTTCGGAACATCGTCACCCAAATCCCTTTTCCATTGTAGTTGACAACAAGCAATAAAATAAATAAAATCATCTTATCAAACGCGAGATTGCTCGCACCTACAACGACCACTACACCTCAAGGAGAAACCACCATGTTCATCACCACACCGCAAGTTCAAAAAATCTACGGCACGGTCTCGACCGCTCTCGGCGGAATCGCCGAAAAGGTTGCCCCGAATACCCCCGGCGCGCTGTCCCGAACCAACAAGAAGAACGAAGAAGTCTTCGAACTCATCCACTCCGCCGTGACCGGATACATCGTCGGCTTTCGCAAGGTGATTGCCGAGAAAGAGAAAGCGCAGTTCGGTGACCGGTACGAGTTGTCAATTCAGTCGCCAGAATTGGTCAACGGCAAGCCCCTCATCGTCAAATTGTATTTTTCGGTCAATTCCCTGCCGTGTCGAGCGCTTCTCAATACGCTCATCGCCATGTCGGTAGAGGATTTCGCGAACCCGATCTACTTGGGAACGCGAACGAAAAACTACGAAGGGAAAACCTATCTCTTCGTCAATATGTACCGGGGTCTCGAAGAAGACCGGAACAACAAGATCGAACCCTTTTTCGCCAAGGAGGATTTTCCCGAGCCGAAGATTGTGACGCTGAACGGAAAGAAGGAAAAAGACTTCAGCCCGATTCTGGACCTCCTTGAAAAAGGCATTCCGGGCGTTCAGGAGCGGATCGGCCAGGCTCGGGAGATGAACACCAACGAGCGTGACCACCGGGAAAGGCCGACCGCGACGGTGGCCGAAGATTCGGTTGGCCCCATCGAAGACTGCCCCGTTACGGACGACGACATCCCCTTCTAGGCGCGTCTCAATTCTGCTAAATCTATGATTTAACTTAGTTTAGCACGAATCAACACTTCTTGAACAGGGGATCCTAGCCAACGGGTCCCCTTAAACTCGAAGGAAAGGCCGAAACGATGGACCAGCACAAAATCTTTTTCTCCGGCAATAAAAACCATTCGAACCCCATACCCGCTGAAATCCAGCCGGACTTCTCGGGACTCTTCGAGCGGATCGGAAACGGTGAGGGAGATGCCTACGAATACCTCCCCACTGAACTGGTTGCGCTTCTGCCAAAACTGTACGCCCAGGAGAAGGCAGTCGATGAAAATGGCAATCCGAACCCAATGGTTTACCTGAAATTGTTCTCTCCGACCAGCAAGTGGACCTGGTACATCACCGAGGGGGAACAAATGGAAACTGATTTCCTGTGTTTCGGGTTAGTGGACGGTTTTGAGCGAGAATTCGGGTACATCTCGATGAACGAGATTAAAGAAATTCGAGGGCACACCGGACTCAGAATAGAGCGTGACCTCTCATTTCGGCCACAAAGGTTAAATCAAATCCGGGAATTGAAGGAACAGGTTCATTAAGAAAGAGATGCGGGGCGATCCTGGAAGAAGCCGAGTCGCTGGGTACTGGGAAACTCGCCGTCACTTTGTGTTCCCCAGTCTAAAAAATGGCCGAAGAAATTTATGTCATAGGTCAATACCAAACATCAGAAATGGAAGGAGTCAACCATGCCACGAGCGAAAAGGATCACGCACGATCTGACAAAAACTGAAACTCATGAAGCGGCTAGGCTTTACCTGTTGGCTCGACAAACAGCCGAACGGTTTGAAGAACCCTTCGATCCGAGAAAAACAATGAAGGAAATCATCGAGGTGATGCTGGTGCAACGCCGTATCAAGGAACTCGACGAACGATATCGACAACGTGTCCTTCGCCGGACTCGGCGATTTTCAGTACCCAAAGCAGCATCGCTTCCAATTCCGTCGAGTCTTTCCGAACAAGGTTCATATGTGCGATAAGGCAGCGAGTTGGAAAATATCAACCAGAGAATGGACAGGTTCGAATACAGCCCCAAAATGACTGCCATGAATTACCCCCCAGAAAGAACCAGTGAAAGCGATCCCGATAGCAGGCTGAAGATCTCAACACTCAGGTTGGAGTTGAACCAGGCCCGAGAGGGTCAAGACCACTCGAAGGTGGTTGCGATCTGCCGGGAAATGGCAGGGCTTTTCAGCGCACTCGGGAATACTTCGGAAGCACGTCGCTTTGATTTGATGGCACGGGTAGCCGGGGGTGGTATTTCTTCCAGCCGGGCTGACTGTGAAACCCTTGCCCAAACCCCAAAGCCACAAAACGAGAACGTGAGCTTGATTACGACAGGGAGTTCATCACTTTCAGTTCGTATTCCGGATTTCCCGCTCAGTAGCATCATTCAGTTCGTTGGTGAGCGAGACGGCATAATCGGAATATTTCCGGACTCCAAGACCCCTTTTGAAGTCGGTTCGGTATTCTTGATTGAGGGAGAAATGAGGGCCTGTTCAATCGAAACCAAGGGGAATTTCGTTCCGGCCAGCTCGAAAGATTCTTTCCTGAAAATCCTCCAACAGGATATCGACGCAACGGGGGGATTGGTCACCTTCCGGGTACTCTCGAAAGAGGCCGTTATCAAGGGAGTCGAGAAGGTTCAAAACAATCGAGGCGAGGATCCCGATTTCACGCCAACAACTTTGACCAATTACCTTTTCGAGTGTTTTACCCTCATCGACGAACAAGGACGAGTAGAGGAAGAACTGTAAGGTGGGTTTCAAGGTCCGAATGTCAAAACCTTCCTTAACGCCCACCCCAATGATCGTCCGCAAGAACCCCTACGTCCTGGAGGAAGCAGGGGTGTTTTGAACCGCATCTTGAATTTACCCCAAAAACAGGCGATTTTTGCGGCCAACCATTGGTCGCAAAAAAAGGGCTTTTTGGGGGTAAATTGGAAAACCCGATCAGACTTCACCCAAATAACGGCGCTTATGGTGGGTTTCAAGGTCTGAATGTCAAAACCTTCCTTAACGCCCAACCCAATGATCGTCCGCAAGAACCGCTACGCCCTGGGTGAAGCAGGGTTGTTTTGAACGGCATCTTGAATTTACCCCAAAAACAGGCGATTTTTGCGGCCAACCATTGGTCGCAAAAAAAGGGCTTTTTTGGGGTAAATTGGAAAACCCGATCAGACTCCACCAAATAGGGGCGCTTATGGAATCCAGTTTCGCCCGATGCCCTGAAACTTTGAATTCGGAAGAGTCGGTAAATTCAACGAGGGCATTCTTTCTAGGATGTTGATTTCAGATACACCGCAAGATGGGCACCACCGCCTCAACACCCGTGATATACCAAATTTTCCACAGTAGCAGGTCCAATCGAACCGGTGGGTAAGATATTGGGCCTGTTTGAGTGAATGACTTGGGCGGCGGCCAATCAGCACTGACAGCCCCTTGAACCTGAGCAATGCCTTGACCCAGAACAATGTGGCTTCCGGTTCAAAAAGCTCGACCGGGTCCTCAAGGTCAGAAACCCTCGGAATCAAGCGGAGGATGTCTGCCTGGACAAGTTGCTTGGAAGGCAAGGTCGACATTTTTGAAATCTGATACCTTGTGAACCCGGTCAATGGTGAATAGGCCGTTGGCTCATTCAATTCGGTGCTACCAAGGGTGTCGAAAAGGTGTCTACGAATTCTCGGAATTTTCATCCTTGATCCTTTCCGCTTGCTCCATTCGCCATTTGGAAATGAGACTCTGAAGAAGGTTTTCGATTGAACAGTTGGCAAGTACTGCCTGTTCGGTGAGAAAGATAAAATCCGACCAAGGTAGTTGAAACCCATTGATTCGGGTCTTGGAAATCCCAGAATCGCGAAGCTTCAGATAGGAAACCACCAAGGGGATGTCGACTTCGCGGACATAGAGCCTCGAATAGTCCTCATCGAAAACGAAGAAGGAAATGTCGAGCGGGTCAAATATCTTCACGCCACGATGGGAATACAATCTTGAAGGATTGATTTTCAGAACCTTTTTCAGCAGCCAAAGATTTAACCGGTCAAAATCCGCAAATACAGCAGGGTGAATCTTCATGGGTTTTTGCGTCAACAAAAGAGTGATATGTTTATCCCACTCAACGAAAGGTTTGTCACAATGAAGCAAATCGTAGTCTCGGTCAGCGATGATTTGTACCAAAAAATTGAGAACTCTGCCCGCAACGACAACAAATCAGTCCCAGAAACGGCCCTTGAATTCTTGAAAACCGGCATGGAGTGGGATGACAGCGCAAGGCTTTCACCGAAACACTTCCGCCAGTATGTGCTTTCGCTTCAGAACATGGGCGAACATCTGGCTTTATCCAACGAACGACTTCTCGCAGTTCAAAAACAGGCAACCAGCGGTTTAGACATTGCTCGGATGTGCCTTGCAATACTGGTTGGAGATGAAGCACAAGCGGATACATTGATAAAAGCTCGCCAGGCAAAACTGGATGAGTTTCTGAAAAATGAGGTTAAACAATGAGAATCGAAGAAATTCCCCTTGAACTTATTGATGAAAATCCGAGACAACCAAGAACCGGGATAAGCGACGAACAGTTGGAGGAGTTGGTCGATAGTATCAAGGAACATGGTCTCCTTCAGCCAATGATTGGCTTCAAGGGCCTCAATGGAAGATACATAACAATTGCCGGTCATCGACGAAAGATAGCCGCCGAGCGAGCTGGTTTTCAGACCATTGCCATGATTGTCGTTCCGGCAGTTGAAACAAGTGAAGGTGCGGTCCTTGCCCTGGTCGAGAACGAAATCCGTGAAAATTTGCACTACCTCGATGTTGCAGACGCGGTCGTGGCTATTTTGGCGGATTGCGAAGGCAACCGGTTACAGGTGAGAAAGCGCCTCAATATTTCCGATTCAAATTTGACAAATCATATTCTTATCGGTCAGTTACCTGAAAAAGTCAAAGAGGCTGCTCGACTGTATAAAACAGCGAAAACTGATCTTCTGGTTATCCAAGCCTTGAAAGACGAAGAAATAATGAAGGAAGCGGTTGTAGCAATTTATAAAGGAAGGCCATTAACGGAAATCGTCAACCGAAAGAATCAGGAACGAGCCGCGGCACAAGAGAAAGCGAGACCTAAACCTCCAACGGAACCCCTACGCCCCGAGAGACCAGAAAGCCGAGTCATCAAAACGGCGGATGAAGACCTGGATGAAGAGGAGGCGGGAAGAAAACCAGAGGTTCATGAGGAAACCCAGGTCGCGGATCGAAATCCTGCGGCGACTCCAGCTTTCGTGGCCAAACCGGGAGTAAAGCCGTTTGAGGTAAGGAACACAGGCTACCAACAGGAACTGCTTTCAAGAGAGAAGAAGCCTGAACCGGTGGCTTTTGATCGCACCAGAAAATTGGACTCGGTGAGCGCTCCAGATACCCACGAGTTCAAGGTAACCGTCAACGATCCGGATCGACCAGGGGAGAAAATCGAAGCCAGAATTTCACTCTCCTTGGCTTTGCCGGAAGAAGGGGCGCCCGCGGGGACCATTGTCGAAGCACTTCTCAAGGTGGTGGCTTTGCACGGTCATGACTTTGGAATACTGAACGCCGTTACTGGCGGCGAGTTCGAGAAACGCGAGATCGGATTGATCCGGGAAATGATTCGAAGCCGCCAAGGCGGATGGAAGGGCGATGTGACCTACCTTCAATCAACTTTTCCAGAAGGCGTGCCCCCAAAAGGCTTTCCAGTTCTTGAATTGACGGGAACGATATGGAACGCAATCGGGGGAGATCATGCCACGTTCCTCAATATGCTCGGGATTCTCTTTTCCTATGCCGACAATCCCGAATCGTTCGTTGAACGACTCCAGGTAAAAACAAAGTTACTGGAAGACCGGCTAAACGGGAGGAAGATTGAACCGATTGTTGACTGGAAGTACGAGAAATAGTTTTTCACTGGGGGGAGGCTTTTTCCCCGTTGGTAGGGAAACGACCAACTTCCCCCATTCCAAGGCGGGATAACAACGGATAATCGGGAACCGGAATCATCGCCGTTTTCTGGGAATCAAGGGCGCCTTGAAGAGGACCTCGCCAAACGATGACAGTTTCTGGCGAAACGAGAATGAAATGAGTGTAGCCCAAATCTCGAAGTTCTCCTTTGGGGGTGGCCCAGAGGACGCACTGGTTTCCCTTTATAAGATGGTAAGTGTAGACATAGTTGGACCGTTCAAAAGTCCGCTCGTCAAGCAATTTCCATTCGGGTTTCCCCTCAAAAGTGTTGCCGATTTTGTTCGGAAAGGATCCATCAACCTTGAAACGGAGGTAAAGGGCTTTTGAAATTTCTCCAAGTTGGACAACGGGAGTTTGTTGATTACGTCGATAAACCGAGAAGCCATAGGCACCCAAAAAGAGGATAAGGCAGAAAAGAAAACCATAACCGATTTTGGGAAATTTTCGCAGGGTATCGCCCATTTTTGAAGAATTGTCGGGATTTGGCATAGGGATATTTCACTTTCTTGAGAATCAGAACTCGTTGATAGAAGAAGGCGGTGGCGCGTCAAGAACATCATCTTCAGGATTGGACTGAACGAAAGTAGGAGGGGCGGCAAGGATTTGAGAACGATAGTTTTTTCCGCCCGTCGCGGTCCTTGAAATTGGCAGTGGAGCGGGAGGGGTCGAACCAATTGCGGTTTGGGTCGCAAGCTGGCGAAGAACTTCATCGTCTTCCGGCGTCTGGACATAGTCGGTGTCGTCACAACCAATATCTCGCAAGAAGTCAGGTTCTTCTCCAAACATCGAATTTGCCTGGTCAAAAACGTGAACGTCCGAAGACACTGCAACCGCGGGAACCCCGACCGATTCAACCTTTGACCCATTTGAAGCCCGCGCTGAAGCGGCAACCGGCCGGGCCGGTGGTTGGTAGCAATGAGCGCTGATAGTTTCTGATCGCGGGCTGGCGTCGGGAACTGGTGAAGTCGCCGTAATCTGATCAGGCCGTTCAATGACCTCCTGCGGCAAATTCCGCCGGGTCGGGACCGGGGATTCCCAAGGAGGTGTATATCCGCCGGGAACCACCAACGGACGCGGAATACCCTGGGTCGAATTCGCGGGAGTTTCATCGGTGGAAAAAAGAACCGGCACGGCTTTAATCGGATCTAGGGCTGAGGCAAACGCGGGAAAACAGATTCGTATCGGATCATAGGTCCCAATAATCGCTATCGCCTCCTGCATGAAACCCATCGTTCGAAGTTCATCCGGCGCAATTAAATGCCGGGAGACTTCCCGGTCTTCCGTCCTGTCAAAGTCAGTGCCGGGAAGGTCCACCACCTTTCTTTCGCGGGTCGTGGCGTGGCCGATCATATCGGAAACATACTGAGCCGTTTTTCCTTCCGCGCCAGGGAGAATGACCTTGGTTCCGAACACTTCGACAATCTGTTTTGCATAGTTTTCACCGTAAACGACGCTGAGTTGTTCAATGGATTGAACCGAAAGGTCAACACAGACACTCGATCCACGGCATTGGGCGACAAATTCCGAAATACCTGAAATCCTGAAATTGCCACCTTCGTCGATCTGAAGGTAACAGGGGGTGAGCGCATTGACCGACGGGTCATTGACTTCAGCCAGAAGGCGGGACATCGCAATGCCGAATATGGTTGAGACGATAGCACCGAGACGATTGGCCTGTTCCGCTGTCATCACCAGATAGAGACATGTACGAGTCTTCCCTCGTAGAAAATTCCAGTCAATTTCGCGGCAACCGAGAGCCGCCTCCTCTTTGGTCGGCGACTGAAAGACTTTGTTGATTTTGCTTTCCCGGAATCCCTCGATGGCCGTGTAGAGGGTTGCCAGAATGTTGCCGATGGTTCGCGGGTCAGAATTATTTGAGGTGAATGCGCTCCAGGTCTGACGCGCGCGAACTGAAGGACTTGCCCGCAATTTGGCATTCAGGAGTCTCAGGTGCTCTTCTGAATCGGCTTCCGGGTCCGGGTCCTGCCCACCCGCAAGAAGTGAATATACGTCTGAAATAGTTGGGTTCGGAAAATCCGGATCTTCTCCGAGATGCAATATGACACTCGTTAAAAGCGCGGCCGCTCCGTCATAGAAGAACTTGTTGTTGTCCCCTCCCCGACCTCCATCCTTCGATCCACCGGTCATGATGTAGTTGGCAACCTGTGCCGTGAGGGTGTCGTCACCTCGACAGGCGGCGAGAAGATTGAACCGGTCGCTGTGATTGGGTGATTTGAAATCGAGCCGGTATTTGTCTTGAAAATAGTTTGCGGTCAATGCGTACAGTTCCCCCTTTACGTCCACGACAATGGCATTCCCAAACCGGGCAAAATCGCGAAGGTGTCGGGCATGAAAAGTGGAAGATTTCCCGGAACCCGGTTTCCCGACAAAAAGCCGTGACGTAAAAAGGAGTTTTAAATCAAGAACAATATCGTAAATCGCATTGAACGGCGCGAAATAGGCTTTCCCTTCCGGGATGTGACCACGAAAAACGAGCATCCCCATTCTTTGAAGCCGGATGGCCTTCATCCATCTGGCTTTACCGTAGGTTTCACGGATGTTCCAGGTGAAGTAGGGATTCAATATCGAATGAAGGTCAAAAAGTAACAACAGCCAGGGCAGAACAAAAAAGAAAAACTGGATGGGAACTGCAAGCGAAAGCCGTGAAAGTACGACAGCCTTATAAAAAAGAACATTTGAGCCAATCCCCAACAACCCGAATCCAACGAGTCTGCCAGCCTCCATGAGGCGACGCCGGACAAGTAAATGACTCGAAAGATGTTGCTCAAGAGCCGGCCTTGAAAAGTTGAAAAACAGATCCAACTGCTTTGACCAAGCCGGGAAGTCGGTCGACATCCAACGGAGACTGAGCAGCCTGCTATGGCGTTTCGTGCAAATCGTCTGGAGATACCCATAAATTATATCCAGAATGAACATGGTGTCCGTGCTCCCTATTTGTCGAGTGGATGTTTCGCACGCCAGAGTCCGGCGGAAATGGTCTCGAGTTCGGATTTGCGATCAGGACGAAAAGGAGCGCAAAACCATCCCGACCGCTGCATTTCAAACATATCGGTTAAATACGGGGGGATCGGGATGTTGCAATTGGGAGCGATGTAGAGAGCCGCCTGAATATCCTTCCCAAAGGTTTCCGGAAACCGGAGCAACGCCGGCTCGCCGTCCTTCCCCGGAACCCGAGGGCAGGCGAGAACCTCGACTACCCCTGAGTTCGATTGACACCTGAGCAGGAAAAAACCATCCAGCCGGTGCGAGACAAAGAAACCGAAGGGAAAATCCTGGGTGGGTTCGAGGAAGGCCATTCCGGGGGGAATCAATTGTTTGTTCTCAAGTTCATGGGCCAATTGCAGTGAATCGAACGATTTGTTTTCGGCCACGAGGGAAACCGCCAGGACATGAGAAGCGGCGAGGAGCGCGGAGGCATCGGCGACACGAATTGAAAAACTCAGATTCGGATCGGCGATTTCGTTCGAAATTGGGGTAGGTGAGGCCGTTTCCTTTACAGCCTTTACCGATTTTCGCTGCTTGGTTTCAAATTCAATTTCGCGCTTGGTGCGATTGACCTGAAGGAACAGCAGCAGAAAGGTGCCAATCGAAACCACCCCGATAAAAATTGCAAAAAGTCGATTCGAATTCTTCATTGGGAAAGGTCCTGGGGAAAATGTTCGTCGAATTGATTTTCGAGGGCTTGAACGGCCAGCAGAGCCATTTGCGGCTCGGAAACGCCAATATCATCGGCCCCGTAAAGAGCGCAGATTTCCGAAACGATTTCGGCAGGCGGATTCAGGGAGGATTCGAACAACAGGGCGGCTTGCGCCTCAAGCCGATTCAGGTCGCTCTGATTCTGAACCAAGTAACAGAGATTTCGACGAAGCAGCGGAAGATCAATATGGGGAACATCCTTTTCTGCTAAAACTCTGGCCCACCGGGTTCCGTTCCGCAGACCCGGAGGATGGGTCAACCGCATCAAGGAAATCTGTTCGAAAATCGTAACAAGTTGCAAAAGGACGGCTTGCGAGATGCCCCGTGCATGTTGGTGGAAAATGCGGATACGTTCCGAGAGGACGGGTGACGCAATATGGGTATAAATGGCGCGATTCCTCAAAGGGGCCGACACACCATTTCGAATATTATTACTTGTCAGGATGACCACAGGTCGATTTTTGGGGTTCTCGACACAAATGCGAGGTTCGGGACGCAGAAACTCAACTGTCACGCACCATTCCGAAAGTGCTTCAAGAAGAAGGTCGCTCAATTTGGGATCAAGTTTGTCAATTTCGTCGATCAGAAGAATTGGTCGGACCCCATAGTTGGACGCATCGAGGGCGGCCACAACTGGCGCAAGGTCCAGAAATTGACGTGTATAAAGTTCGGGCTGAATCTCCTCAAAGGCCCTTCCCCGCTGCCGTTCCTGCTCCATGTAAATCCTCTGGTTGAGGAAGTTCCACTGGTAAAGAACAGTCTGACGGGTCAGCCCCTCGGCACAGGACAACTTGAACAACGGCATGGAACAGGCAGCGGCCAAAGCTTGCGCGAGGGCAGTCTTTCCCGCTCCAGGATCACCTTCAATGAGGAGCGGAATGCCTCCAAACAGTGATTCGACAAGCACGGAGAGAGGGCGTTTTTGTGAGATGTAACCGGCGTTGGCAAGAAGATCGGACAGGAAAAGTTCGGCTTCCTCCATGTTGCCGGCATCCCGGACCAGTTTTACAGGGTCGATAAAGGTCATCACTGCACACTTTTTTGCAAGGCTTCCAGCACCACGCCACGAAGTCTCGGATTGAGTTGCGGAAGGATTGCCCGCAATTCGGATTCAGATTGCGCCCCCTGAATCAGGGCCATTTCCTGGGGACTCGCAAGGGGTGTACCCGCATTCAGCGGCGTTCCAGGAAGCGGAATGTCAAAATCACTGGCCGCTGGTTCGGAGGACTCCAACTGTCCTGGTATGTCAACCACCAGTGCATACCCTTGGGTATTGGCGTTGATCTTCAGATATGTCTGTGCGTTTACGCCACCATTCGGATTGACACCCGTCAGGACCGAAAGATCCTGACCGGTCGGAATGACGACATTGTTCCCGCGCGAAAGCGCCGCCTGCCCAAGCTGAATGGTCGCATCGAAGAACCGACCAAAAAAATATGCCAGCCGCGAATTCAAACGCTTCCTTTCAGCGGGAAGCCCACTCGCACCGTCGGCGCCGAGAACATCGCATTTGATGGGAATCAGTTTGTTCAGACTTGAGTCGATATAACCGGTGATGCGAATAAAAACCCGATCCCCGATCCCCTCACGAATTTCCCCGACCATTTGCGTACCGCGGGCAAGTTTCCATCCCTTCCCCTGGACATCGCGGGTTATTTCGCAACGCACGAGATTTTGCCCGCCCAGTGTCAAAAGTGTACCGAGCAGTCGCACCGGGAGCATCGTCCCAAACGTGGGTTTGGCTACCGGCGTTTTCAACTCACGGTTTCTCTGAATGATTGACGGCTGTTGAATTGAAACCGGGGATGGTGTCGATACCGGCGTGGCCGTAATCGGTTGACTCGGGGGCTGGGCGTCGTTGCCGAAAAAATAACCGCTCCTGACAGGTCGTCGTTGGGTTTCAGAAACCGGTTCTTGTCCTCTCGCAGGCTGGTTTGGCCCGGAAGGTTGGTATCCAGGAGTATTCACGGTCGCCCCACCCGAGTTGGTCTGGGTCTGGGGTTTACCCGCCTCCGGTCGACCGGTTTGAGTCGATTTCGAGGTCGCATTGAGTGCATCCGCAACGGGTGAGTTGGGGGAGATATTGACATCAAACGGAGTCGAGTCGATCCCCTTGACCTGTTTTTGCATTGGTGCCGGTGAACTTGAATCCGGGGCCTTCGTTTCAGGAGTCTGATTTTTGGAAAAAGTCTCCTCGATGCTTTGAACTGCATTGGCTTGTTGTTTGCGTTCCTTTGATTCGCCTTGCGGGTCCGAAGCGTTTGCGGTCACCGTCTGTTTCGAATTTGGAGATCGAAGGGCCGCCACACCAATAACACCCAGAAGGAGGACGCCGGCGATACCAAGGAAAATGAGCTTCTTTGAACGCTTGGGTTCGGCAACCACTGGGGACGACGCTTCAGGGGCTGGAGAATCCACGGATTGATTTACAGAAGTGCTGAGTGCTTCGGACATTGCCGTTTCCTTTCTATTTCTGACGTTTGATCACATTCAAACTTGCCGGGACATCCGCCGCGTCCGCCTGGGCAAAGGAGATTTCGAGGTCTTGATTCACTCCGAGGATTGGCCGTTCGACGGCAATAACGAAGTAGGCAACCTCTCCCTTGGCAAGCCTGTTCCCCTGAAGGGTTGTCAGTCTGGCGCGGATTTCGAAGCGTTCCGTATTGACGACAGTCCCTTTCGCCTTGGTGACGACAAATACGTCAGGCTGATCGGGAACCATAACCAGGTCATCGCCGGAATCGTTTCGGATAGCCACTGTGTAAATGGTTTCCGAAAAAGTTCCGATGTGAATAGTTTGCGTGAAAGCCACCGACAGTCCCTGGGTAGAAGGGGAAAAGTGAAAGGTCCGCGGATCTTCCTTTTTGAAGTCTGTCAAAACTGATTCCAGTCGAACTCGAAGACCGTCCGGGAGCGGCTTTGGAGCGTCGCCGGAAGGAAGAACTGGTGAATTCAGTTCAGGGCCGCCAATTTGGGGACCAGTGGAAGTGGGAAGAGGCGGCATAGGTTGAACCTCTGGTCCACGCACTTCAGCTTGGGAGACTCCCGGTTGGGTGGTCATGGAAACTGGCACTGGAGTCGGGGCCGAGACTACCTCGGCGGGTATCGACCGGGCCTTCGGATTCTCACCCGGTGAGCCACCGACTTGCGGTGAATCTGCCTGAGCGGTAACTCCGGTCGGGGGCAAAACCGAAGACTTCGGCTCAACCGGCACGGGCCGAGCAGGGGTATTATCGAGTACCTTCGGCTGTGGCCGTTTCACCATGTTCGCCGACAGGCCGGCGGTGGTCCGTGCCTGTTGAATATCCGAAACAGAATAGGAAAGAACCAGCCGATTTGTATTCAGATCCAAATCCGAAACAGGATAAAACTTGAGGGTGACGACTAACCCACTGACGAATTGGATCGTGTAAAGGGTCGCGGCGTTCTTCCCGTTTTTAGTTGTGGATGGGAATTCCGCCCCCGGTCGAAACACCAGTGGGTCGGTGGGCAGCGGCCGGCGGTCATTTTCCCGTGAGTTCATTCCATCAAGTTCGACGAGGGCCTGGTTGCCGGGATGAACTGAGTAGACCGCATCGTCGGCAGGAAATTCCACGATGATGACGCCATTTGTGGCTATGGCGACTTTGTGGGTCAGGGATGAGGATTTGACCGTGACGCTTGCCTCCCCAAAGGTTAAATCGGAGGGCACATCGTAAGCGGAACGTTTTCCATCGAATGGGTTGGCCGGCTTCGATTCGGGACCGGTTTTTTTTGTTACGGGCTGACGGTGCTGGGCGAGAGAAACACTGACGAGAAAAAGCAAACCGTAGAATCCGAGAAAGACGATGACGATAACGAATTTATTTAAGGACATGGTGTTCACTCTCCAAGTGGTTGAAAGTCCAGTGAGATCGGTTGAACCCCCGTCATCATGTTGTCTTCCCGCCGACCAGCCGGATCGTCAGAAAGTTTGAGGGCGAACTGTATCTGGCGAGTTGTTGATACAGGCTGACCGCCGATGAACTTCGTCACGGATTGCCGTCCGGTGATTCGCCACAAGTAAGGATCGTTCGGGTCAGGAACAGCGGTCTGTTCCTCCCAGGTCGCCTGCCAGCGTTCCTGAACCTCGGTTTCAATTAACTTGTTCTTCAGCAGAAACCGGGTGAAGGATTGAGCAGCCTCCGGGACCATCCATTTCATGAGACTGACCAATTCAGCCTGGCGAACTGTCCGAACCTTGTCGCCCTTGCGCTCAACGACGGCTTGCGAGACGGTCATGTAGCGGCGTACCCAATTCGACGCGGCATACTGACGTTCTTTCGCGCCCGGCTGGTCTTTCTGGAGTTGCACATCGTTGGCGACTCCGTACTGTCGGTTATTGACCGATTCGAGAACCTCCTCATCCTTGATGGCCTTCCCCTCGTGGTTGAGGGTGATCGTTCTTCGGTTGACCACCAGAATGACTTCGGGCTTCCGAAAAACGGCATAGGCGGCAATGCCGAGGGAAGTGAAAGAAACGATGCAGAGCAAGATGACCGTCAGCGAAAATTTCCCGATGAGCCGGATGTCGGCCGGATGACGCCAAAGACGAGATGTGTAGGGGACTTCACCCACACTGTCCAAAGGGGAACTGGATGAGTCGTCGTAAATTCTGGTTTCCATATCTTATTGTCCTTCCGTGGAACGAAAGAAGTAGCGGGTCGTACTCTGGCCGCCCCGTTCGATAGTGATGCTCCCGACAATTCGATTACCCGTGGTTGGAGGAGGAACGGAATTCACGCTTGGGGGCGGTATTGGTCCGACATCAGGGGCAGTCAAAATCGAGGCGACGTAATTGACCGTCTCCCGATAGGGCGGGATTTCAGTTCGAAGCCGACGGGGATTGATGACCTTTCCGTCCTTGCACCGAATGGATTGACCGGTTCGGTAAGCGGTTACGGCCAGGGGACCAGCATTGTACGCTGCGACCGCGGCCCTCAAGTCCCCTCGAAACTGGACCAGCATCTGGCGCAGGTACCGCGCTCCGCCCCGGAGATTTTCCATCGGATCATACGGATTGACACCGAGGGATTCAGCCGTTGCGGGCATCAACTGGGTCAGTCCGATTGCGCCGACGAGTGAGCGGGCGGCGGGATTGAAACCTGATTCCTGATGAATCAGTTTCAGGAAAATATTGACCGGTACGTCTTCTTCTCTGGCAACCTGGATTGCCTGAAGTCGCCAGTGCGCACGAACGCGTTGAATCTCTTCGCTGCTTCGTTTGACACGTCGATGGCGAGCTTCAGCCGGGCTTGAAGTCAGGCCGACCAAAGTGACCAAAAAAAGGAATATGAAAAAAAGTCTCGCCATTGAGTGTTCCTCCTGAAGATTTCGCCAGGTCTAGTGCAATGTGCGTGCCACACACCGAAACTTCGAGAAAAACGCTCAAACTATTTCAAATAAAGTACTTGCAGAATTTAGCAAAGCCATCATAAACTGACAGAAGTGTCAGTTATTCGAATAACTGACACTTCGGTGACTTTTAGAAGAGGTATTTCGAAGATGCGACCTGACTATTTCGACAAGGAACGGCGGTCATTCCTCCAATCACTGGAAGGTGGAAGATTCCGGGATGCCTGGGGCTATTGGGATCGAACCCTGGAACTCTCGCCAGCGGAAATCGCCGTCAATGATGCCCTTTCAATCATCGAACGCGGGCTTCAACCGGTCGAAACTCAGGAAATTGCCCACCGAATGATCATTCTTGCAAGATTGTACGAACTGGCTGGGAATAGCCTGTACGCAAGTAGGTTCGCTTCCGAATACCTGGAAACCGCCAAGCTGGCGGGAATCGACGACCGATCCGGCAAACTTATCCTGGGACGCTGCGCCGTGGCTGGTCGCCAGTGGGATCGAGCACTTGGATTTATCGACGAAGACTTCTTCAGACTGGGTTTTAGTCGCAGAGTAGAAGGTGCATTCTGGCGGGCGGTCGCCGCCCTTGAAAGCGGAAATTATGACCTTGCCTTCAGAACGATTGACGCGGGAAGCGCTATCGCAAAGGCAGAAAACGATCAGATATGGATCTATCAATTACTGGAAGTTGGGGTTCGAGCGGCGGTCGCATCCGGGAACCAGCCGGAAAGTCTACGCCGATGTTCCGAATTGGAAATCGAAGGAATCACTCACCGGCCGGATCTTTTGGCTGATGCCTTAATCCTGTCAGCCTGTGTCAACGGTATTTTTCTCCGTTGGCGCGAAGCGGTTTCGAAAGCCGAACAGGTTGTGTCGGGAAACGCGGGATCAATCGGACCGGATGACGAATGGATTCTGTGGGCCATCCAGGAAGCGTCTCGGGGCTTCATCCGCGTTCCCTTTCGCAAAGTGAGGGATATCAACGACCTTTTGGTCGATACCCGACTGAGTTGGAAACGCGGTTTCGCGTTCTCGATTCTGGCGGGCGGAAAATTTGTCCGCGTGCTTTCCGGAAAGGACAAACCCGAGATGGAAAGATTTCGGGAGTTCTACAACCAATCATCAGCCGGTCCCGGAACGATACCTCCACACACCCGAGGACTGCTGAATATTGATGGACCAACCAACCACCTTGGAGAACTTGCCAATAGATTATGGGCCGGGTACGACCAGGAAAAAAAAGGGCCAGGGGCGTTCATGGGCGCGGTTCTCAATTACAAGAAAGTCATCAAGGACTCAGAAGATCAGCCCCTGTTCACCTGGCTCGGCAACGTCCGCTTTCTTGAACTTTGCCGCCGCCAGGGGAACGAGGAAGGGGTTACCGAAACGCTGGAACGAATTGGCCGAATTGAAAAACGGATCGGACTTGAATGGACTGAAGAGGAAACTGCAACTTCAACAGATATCGTCTTTTCCATTCCGGATTTGACCTCGCTCTTCGCCGAATACGAAGACCCGGAAAAATTCGCCAAGGAATTTCTCTTCCTGTGCCGTTCCCAGAACTGGTTTGGCTTGGTCTACCGAAATAAAGTAAACGGACGGGACGTTTTTGGTTCAGCCGGGGATGAAACGATTTTTAACCGGTTCATCGAGGAAGCCCTTGAAGGGAAAATACCATTCGGATTTTTCCAGTTCGAGATTGAGGCGCAGTCCGAAGGATGGGTTTTCCTGGGTACGGGAGGGAGTGCGCTGGCCCTGAAAACAGTCGAAATCGAGCGTGAACGCCGAGCCTTTTCAGCCCGCGTGAAGCAACTTGAACCCTTTAGCAAAACCAGTGAATTTTATTTTGATCAAAAAATCGGATTTGAAAACGGGATCGTCGGGAATTCAAGAGGCCTTCAACCGATTCTGGAAATCGTTGCGCGACTCAAAGAAAACGGGAGTGAGAAGCCAGTCTTGATCACCGGGGAAACCGGGACCGGCAAGGAGGTCATGGCGCGGGCAGTTCACCAGGTCAGCCCACGGAGTGACCGGGTCTTCACAGCACTGAATTGTGGCGCAATTTCCAGGGAGCTGATCCAGTCGGAGTTATTCGGACACCGAAAAGGAGCTTTCACAGGGGCAAACGAAAACCGTCTTGGCGCGATTCGAGCCAGTGACGGGGGAACTCTCTTTCTTGACGAAATCGGTGAATTGCCAATCGACCTTCAAGCCAATCTTTTGCGCTTCCTGCAAGAAGGCGTGGTTAAAGCCGTTGGCGGAGAAACGGAGGACAAGGTCGATGTCCGTGTCATCGCAGCCACCAACCGAAACCTGGAAGAGGAAATTTCAAGAGGTTCATTTCGTTCCGACCTCTACCAGCGACTGAAGGTTGTCACCATCGAGATTCCCCCTCTGCGAGAACGCCGCGAGGATATTCCCCTTCTCGTAAACCATTTTCTCGCCAAGGAGAATAGTGAGTTGCAAATCAGCCAGGCGGCCTTGGAATACCTTTCAAACCAACAATGGAAGGGGAATATTCGGGAACTGGAAAACCAGATTGGAAGTGTTACCGCACTTTTGGGTACCGAAGAGAAGGTAATTCAACCGTACCATTTTCAGGGAAAGATATCCGCCGCCTCCTCACCAAGCCGGGCGACCCAGGAAACCCCGGAGCAGAATCATTTCCTTGACCTTCGAGAATTTGAGGGAGTCTCTCTCAGAGAAGCAGAGCGCCTTTTCATACTCCGCCTTCTCACTTACGAATTTGAAATTTGTGGAAGCTGGAAGGATGTAATCCAACTTCATCCCGGCCTTATCGAACGATCCATGTTCCGAAAGCTCGGCAAAGTCCCAGACCGGATCAGATCGAAAAGAGGGAAGAAACCATCCGCCAAATAAGTGACACTTTCGACAGTTTTAGAAATAAGTGACACTTTCGACAGTTTTAGAAGAATCAAGATTCCTTATTTTTCAATAGTTTAGGGCGAGAGAAAACTCTGGCACACAACTTGATTAGGTATGGGCGGCGCGGGAGCACCGCCCATACTTTTTTCAAGGAGCGTCGCTATGAAGTTCAAGCTCAAAAGGTTGGCGGGTTACCTTGCCTCGCCTGATCTCCACAAAGCCGTACTTCGCACCTGTGTCGTCGTCGCACTCGTCGTCGCACTCGGGTCACTCAATCACGTCTTCGCGCAAGGGTCGGTTTTCACCGGCAACCCGGCAGCCCCCCTCAACTCTGGCAGAACCCTGTTGATCATCGCCCGTTACGTGGCGGCCATCGCCGGGGTCTGTTTTTTCCTGTATGGACTCATGACCTTCAATTCAGGTGGTTGGAAGACAATGGCCATCGGAGTCTGCTTGCTCACGTATGAGGGCTGGCAGGCGCTGGGTACTCTCATCGGTCGAGGCGAATCCGCCCCGATCCCTGGTTTGAATTTCTAAGGTCTGGAGACCGGGCTATGTCAAAACCAACGTACCCTGTTCGACCGATGATCTTCCAACCGGTGATTCGTTTTGGCGTAGCCATTGAGGATTGGCCAATCGTCCTGATCCTGACCTTTCTGGTCACGCTTCCCTTCTGGTTTGCTCGAACGATGGTGGCAGGATTTCCGGCCTGGTATCTGGTTGCCATCGGGAGTTTCTGCGGGGTTTCCGGATTTTTTGCATGGGCAAGGATTGGGAAACCCAGACGGTTTGCTCACCATTTCTTCCGTTACCTGGTTTCGCCGAAGCAATTCGACCGACCAAACCAAATCAAGCCAAGAAACTGGATACAAGAACAATGAACGGCATTGACGAAATTCTGATGGGACTAAGCTACACGGGGGTCGCTGCTTTCAGCACCTACTTCTCGATGAAAGCATCACGCGCCGCAATTCCCGCCTTACGCGATCTCTTCGCGCCTGGCGCCGGCGACCTCCCCTTGGTTCCCGGAAAGGCGCCGAATGGACACCGCCTGGAAAGTCGTTGCCTTTCCGTCGACAGAAACGCCATTCGCCAAACGGATGGAGCATTTGTCGCCGGTTTTGAATTAACCCCGATGGAGAGCCTTTTTGCCCACGATGACACCATCGCTGAAGATCACCGGCGCACGGTGACGTGGCTCACCAATGAGGCTCCCGTCGGGACGATTTATCAATTCAGACAGTCCGTAAATATCGACGAGGGAACAAATTTAAGAAACCACCTTTCTCGTTTATCCCCCTCAAAAAAGGTTGGGGCCTGCCAAGAACTTCATGCCCGCAACCTGAAATATTTGAACGCAAAAATCGAATCCGGTGAATTCAAAAGTTCGAGGCATACCCTGTGGGTACGGGTTCCAACGGGGACGCTCAGTCCGGGGATAAAACTGGCATTCCACGAGATGATGCTCCAAGTGAAAACTGTCCTGAAAACTCGGGGCAGGTTTGATGTGAAAGCTATCCTGGACTGCCTCCAGGAAAATGAACTCGTCCGGAGAATGATCGCCGAAGAAAATGCCGCACGAAAAAAAGCCGAAGATATTTTTCAACAGGTCCTCCGAAACTGCCCCTTTGAAATTCGCCGATTCACATCCTCGGAATTGTGGGACGCGATTTTTTTCAGCCATAACGAATTGGCAGTCTCATCTCCACGAACACCGAGTATCACCGACGACATCGGTCGCTACCTTTCCGACGAAAGAATTGTGTTCGGCGACGATGCCATCGTTCATGGCCGGACTCCAGTCGCCATCGTCTCGATGACAACGCCGCCCCAATCCTCGGGTGACGGAAAGCGTTCGGGTACATTCCCCACGGTGATGCGCCCGCTCTCAATGAACCCACGACTCCTGTTCCGGCATACGTTCGTCACCGAACTCGAAGTCGTCGACCAGATGCAGCGCCGTAAACTGTATGACCGGAAAATTGAATGGACGACCCGCGCCGGCGGAAATCTTTTCGGCGGCGGCGCGACCAAGGAAGCCGGACAACAGATCGCCGAATTGGACGCGCTTCGCGGAGACATGGCCACCGGCCAAACCCAGATCATGTCCTGCAAAAAAATCATCCTGGTTTACGGCGAACCTCTCTCTCCGAAGCAAGCCGCGGACTTCAGCAAACAAAAAGAACTGCCCGAAGACTTGAGCGACGCCCTGGATCGCCGAGCCAAGGCCGTCCTTAATTCATGTCGGGATATTCCCGGCGTCAACGCGATACGGGAAAACCGTTCGGCTGCGCTCTGTCTCTATCCCGGCTTGCTCGTTGGTGAAATCTCGGGATCGAAAAGTGGGCGTGAAATCGAGGAAATTGCCCAGTCGGTCGCCACGTTCATCAATGTCGAGAAAGCGTGGTCGCCCTCCGCCGTCCCGCATACGTTTTTTCGCGCTCAGACCGGAGAACTGACGGGGATCGACCTTTTTGAAGCGGGTACGACCAGAGCGCCGGGGACAGCGCTGTTCGGGGAAACGGGATCGGGGAAATCAGTCCTCGCCGGAGTCCTGGGCCTCGATACCTTGGCGACCCATCCGACCGCCAAAGTTCAAATCGTCGATTTCAACAGTTTCAAAACAATGGCTGAGGTTACCGGGGGACTTCTTTTTCAATTCGATCCCAAAATCAAAAAGGGGTTCAACATCGGATACTACGATGGCCTTCGAGAGGGACTCCCGGTCGAGGAAGAACAGGTCACACTCGTTCTTGGTGACCTGAAAGCCCTTGCCGGCATCGACATTCACGACAGCCTCGCCGACGGCATTCTGGAACCGGTGGTCCGCGAGGTCTACACCGGGGCCTGCGCTCACAACCGGGCATTTCAAACGGAATCGAAAAAAGAACCCATCCTGAGTGACTTCATCGAAGCCCTTGAACAATGGTGCGGCGGCGGCGCATTCGACAGCGAAACGATCAAGGGTAAAGCCCAGGATATTCTGCTTCGGCTTCGACGTTACAGGGGGAACCCTTGGCTGGATAACCGAATGGATCCGTCCTACCTCACCGACTCATCGCTGATCGTTTACGACATGGAGTCTTTGGCCCTGTTCCCCGAAGATGTTCGGCGGTCGCTGGCGTACCGCGTTGCCGTCCGGACCACCCGAGCAATCGGTCCGTCCAAAGGTGGTGAACGCCTTCCCCGTCTGAACATCTTTGACGAGATGGGCCGGATCGCCAGCGATTACCCCGAGATTCTTTACGCCATCTCGAAGGGGGCGTTTCAGGGCCGAAAAGAAAACGTACGAACCCTTTTCATCGCTCAAAACGCAAAACAGGTCGACGGCCTGAAAAACATCGTGGAACACGTCGGTCTGAAAATCATCGGTCGCCAGAATGGGGACTATTCAAAGATGATTTCAGACTTTTCCATCTCAAAGGATGCGGCGGCCGGGATTGAAAACATTTCGAACCTCCCCGGCAGTCATGCCCAGTTCGTGATGGTGACCGGGGAGGGAGTTTCCCAAAGGTCCGACCTCTTCCAGCTCGAACTGTCCGATTACTACCTCTGGACGTTCACGAGCGAGCCGAACGAAGTCACTGTCTTGCGGGCGGTTCGGGAAAAATTGGGGAACTCGGTTCTGGCAATCACCTTCCTTGCCAACCGTTACCCGCGTGGCTTGGCCTTTGAACGCAAAACCCGCCTGACGGACGAGGACCTTGCGGCCCTGAACATCTACGCGGATCAAATGGAGAAACAACGATGAAAAAAATGGTACAGACAATCGTAATGGCAGCCTTTTGTGCGTTTTGGGTCGCCGGGCCCCTCCCCTCGGGAGCGTTGTTTACCGAAAAAGTACCAGCCATTTTTGATGGAGTGGCATTGCTGACGGCCGTCAAAGCATTTGACAAAAACATGGGCGGGGCGCTCGACAAGGCAAATGACAAGCTTGCCAAAGCAAACGACAAAGCCGACAGCACGAACGAAAAACTCGAAAAAATAAAAGAAGCGACCAAGGAAGCAAACGCTATTGGGAACAAACAACTGGCTGAACAATGGGCTTTCAGAATCCAAAGCTGGACCGCCCACATCACCCAATACACAAAGTTGGTGCAACAACTGACCACGCTGCGAGGGATTTACCAATATACGGCGGCACGGTTCGGACTGGATGAAAAAACCCGAGCAAATTTGCTGAAATGGTTTCGCCACATCGAGGCCGCTCGCCAGCTCTACACCTCCGGAGTGCAACTGTGGAACACCCGTTGGGCGGTCATCGACACTTTGAATCGGATACGCAACATGGGGAGTTCTTTCAATCCTCGTGAAGCATGGTCAATCCTGACCGATTTTATGGACCGGGTTTACCGCCAAGAATATGCCGCCGAGCAGAAACGCCGGGTCATGCTCGAAAGAGACCCGAAAATGGCACTCCTTTGGGAAAGGTATGGAGACCTGAACGCGCAAATCGCGTACGTCCGGGAGAAGATCAAACGGTGCAAAGAAGAAATGACCCGGATGAGTGGTGATTCGGTCGGCGTGGGTACACCTGCTCCAGATGGAAGTACCCCAACTGACACGCCACCGGTGACCGCTCAGACACAAGACCAGGAAGGAATGCGTGAACTGCAAAAGCGGCTGGATGTGCTTGAGGCCCAGGAAGTCGGCCTGAAAGCGGACATCGCTGACAAACTCAAGGAAATAGCCGAATTGTACGCCGCAAACCGGGTCAAGTTTGAATACATGATGCAGACCGGCAAAGAGATCGACGAGAACCAGAAAGCCTGGGGACAGTTGATGGGCCAACTCGACGCGGACGCCGACAAAGCGTTTCGAGCAGTCATGGAAGGCCCGAGCGAGCTTCCCGACGCACCGAGCGCGCCCGCACTTGGTCCTCGCTAGGACGACCTGAAAAGAACGGAGATATTATGACCAGATGGTTAAAATCGGTTTTGTCACTCATTTTCGTCGTCTCCTGTCTGCTGTTCCCCCTGGTTTCGGCATTGGCCACCGAGGGGAATCCGGAAGCGGCATCGGTTGACAGCGGGAAGATCAACGGCCCAACCCAAGCCCCAACCGGGAAAGACACACCGGTAAAGGATTTGCCGCAAATCAATCTGCCCCGAACGCTTTCGGAGATGTCCAAATCTGTCTCCGAGTATTACCTGCCACTGTTCGTCAATGAACTCGAACGACCCTTGATCCCCTACGTCAAGGTGATCGCGGGTGTTTTCATTTGCGTCCTGACGCTCTTCACTTTGGTGCAACTGGGACGCGAGTCACAGGGGCAGGCGGTCGATATTGCCTATCAGGGTGTTCGATTTGTGGCGTGCTACATCCTGATTATCTGGGGTCCTGGATTGGTCACCAACCTTTTCGACCTCGGATATTGGCTGACCAACGGTACTGGAGAGGAGATTACCTCTACCTTTGATGGACAGGTGGTCCCCGGACAGGTTGGGGATAACTTGAGGGGCGGATACCTTGGGCAAATGCGGGCCAGATGGCGCAACGATTTCAACAACAACTATCAGAAATTTCAGGAGCTTGGCCTGTTCATGAAGGTTGGGAACGACATTCAGTTCGAACCCGCGCCGGGAGAAACCCGGATTGAAGAAGTCATTCCGTTTATGGAAGACCCAAAAGACGGAAATTTCGTGCGTCAGTTTTTTTCACGGCTCGATCCATCGACCTGGACCCCGACCGAACTATTCAACATGCTGACCCTGAGCCGCGGGGTTATGGAAGTAGGGTTGCTCTCAACCAAGATTCTCTTGCTCTTCCTGATTCCCGCGCTCCGCATTCTGGCCCCAATTTTTGCATGCCTGGCGGTCAATAAATCCCTCTCGGCCAGCATCGCCATGAATTACGTCAAAGGCGTGATCGTCGCGACCCTGATCTTCCCAATCGTCATCACGGTATTGGAAATAGCGGCCTACATGATTGGGAACATGGCATTTGGGGCATTTGTGGGAAATTGGGCGGACACCCGGCTCGTTCATACCTGGAATCCGGAACAGATGCAGGTCATCACCCAGGGGAACCCAACCTATGTCGCGTTGATGGGATCGGTTCTGATGGCGATATCGGGCCTCTGCATTGTCATCTCGCCTTTTATTGCGTACCGCTTGACCACCGGCGACGCATTCGCGGCCGTCACAAGCGCCGTTGCGGGATGGACCGGATCAATGATTAGCGCCGGCGTCCAGACAGTTTCCGCCGCTGCCGGTGCCGCCTTTGGAAGACAGGCGGATTCGGCGCAGAACGTTGGTCAATTCAAGGCCGCCAACGTTTCGGCCCTCGCGCAACGGAACGCCGAAAATGCCCGCGCGGCGGGGCAACTCAGCGGGGCAAAAGCCGAGCATACCTACAACATAAACGCGGCAAATACTCACGCGAACGCGGAGAAAAAATACAATCAGGGTGAAGCTGATTATGGTCGCTTCGACTCGACCCGTTCCTTTATCCCCTCGACCCTCGATTCGCTTATCGATTTTGGTGGAAGGTTCGTTGGAGTCCCCAATGCCGCGGAGCGTGTGCGCCAAGGAGATCGTGACATCGGTCGTGGCGAGCGCCCATTAGCCCCCACTGCCGGGGGAGCAATGACTCAATCGGTCCAGCAAATCAATCACACTCAAAATCAGGCAAACCTGAAAACCGACGCGGATCGAAGCGAAAAAGTGACGAATGCCGACGGCAGACTCCGGAATGCCGAGCAGACGGCAGCCGGAGCATTCGCGGGCGCTGAGATTGGATACCAGGGTGCGCTGACCTCAAATGCCATCACACTCAGGGCTAACGAAACAGCCTCACAGTTGAGAGAAATCGGCAGGGTTGTCGAAGAGGCCGGTGCAGCGGCCGGCAGAGCCGTCGGCGATCAAATGACGAGCGTGAACCGATTCTAGGGTGAACAAACTATGGAATTCGTTGTTGTCAGCACTGGACCGGTGACTGGGAGAGGCAAGTATGTCGGTAGCGGAGGGAGCACTCGAAGTTCTCCCTTCAATGAAACAGCATCCGTACTTCCCCTCGACATTGATGAAACCTGGACAAACGCTTTTGAAATGGTCTTGTCCTTCAAGTCTCACGCCGACCTCAAAGAACTTGGAAAGAATGACGTTGAACAGGACGAGTCTCTGAGATTCGGAATCCGGGGCAGCATGCCCTTGGTCGAAAATTACTTCGGAGTTGAACTTGAATGGCACGCCAGTATCCACCGGGATACGGACAACCCTCATATCCATATCACCTACCGCATGAAAGATGGGGGTTCTCGCGGGCTCTCAAGACAAAGCTTTCACAATCAGGGAGACCGGCCTTCAGAGATTGCTGAACTGTTTTTGGATGGATTCGGGCAAGAATCGCCAGCCAGAAACACCCCAGGAAATTCGAAAAAGTTCATCTTCCTGGATCAGGACATCGACCTGCAAAAGGTTCGTAGGGAAAAGCTGGAACAACTGGGCTGGATCATTCGAAACATCGAGGAGTTACCAAACTTCGTTGTCGCCAGTGACGCCGCTCAAAATCCCTTGGAGCAAATCCTCAACCGGGTGACCAAGTATACGGACGATGAAGGCGGGGCCAGCCAAGTCATCCTCATCAGTTCGAATAAGGATCTCCGGGATGCAACACGCGACGAACGAAGCAATTGGTTCGGAATCGAAAACCCCGACCGGCTGGATACACATCTCCGGCTCGAAGCTCAGGGACGACCGCATTTTCCTCAATACATTCCTGAAACATTGAAGTTGCTGACCCAGTGGAACGGCTGGGTTCGCGGCATGAGTTACGACAGCAAGATCCCCAAACCGACCAAAATTGCCTTCAATGTCGCTAAAAACTGGATGAAGGCGAGGTCAAATCAGCCAGGTGACTGGAACAGCTTTGAAAAGGCTGTCCAGTTTGTTGAAGGACGCGAAAAGAACCCAACTTACTACCATGCGCTGAAAAACCAGATTCTCGAAAAAATAGGTGGCCTGAGCTTTCAACTTCGTCAGGGCGACAACCTCGTCGGTATCGACCTAGACAAGTGTCTGAATCCCGACACCGGCGAGATCAATCAAGTTGCAAAGGATATCGTCACTCGACTTGGCGGGTACTGGGAAATTTCACCTTCAGGGAAAGGTCTCCGGGGATTTGTTATTGGAGAAGCCATCCATCGCGGAAAAGGAAAAGATGAATTTTCCTGGATTGAGGTGTACGACTGGCGAAGCCCAAGGTACTTGACCGTGACTGGAAACCGGTTACCTGGTACCGAATTGGAGCCGACTGAAAGTGTGGCGGGCCTGCACTGGCTTTACGAGACATATCTGAAAAGGCCGGAGATCCAGGCCGAAACCCAAAATCGCCCATCCGTCGCATTACCCGAGAGAAAGAGTGGTTCGGTCATCGGGGATACCATCACGGACGAGATGGTTATTGACCGACTCCTGAAAACCAGGGACGGAGGGAAATTCCTCGATTTATATGGGGGCGGTAACCCATATCGGGATTCGAGTGGGGCGGAGGATGTCAGCACGAACGATGTTCGTTTTGTCGGCATGTTGGCGTTCTACACTCAGGATCGCACCCAGATTGATCGTATTTTCCGAAATTCGGGAAGAATGCGTCCCAAATGGGATCGCTCGGTTGGCAGTGGTGCGGGCCAATCGTTTGGCGAGTACACCATCAGCTATGTCTTGAGAACAAAGAATGTCTTTTTCGACTGGTCGAAGGTTCTCAAACCGAAAACCGAGGTTGGTCACCCAAAGGCTGAAAAGCCGGAATCGGCGCTATCCGGAGCACCCCCCGCAACCGTTGGTTCGAACCGGAATTTCAAGGCCGATGCGTCGCAAGGTGTGTCTCCCTCGAATGCCCGTGAGGAAGCGGATCAGAACCCTTTTTTTCAAGAGCCGGTTGACGATGGCGCAGCGTCCCCACCGGCGTGGCACGACGAAGCGCCTTTCGACCTCACGGACCCCAATGACTTTCTTGAGTTGGAGGATGAATTCGAGGGTTCGAGCGGGAAATCCAATCTTGAATCAAGCCTCTTCGACATTACCGACCGACGCATCCTCAACAAGCTTGCGGGCTACGCAGAACCGGAAGAAATCGAGGCTGACCCGAACCACGTCGTCAGACTGTGGAATGGCGAGGCCGGGGTCAAACGGGTAAAAACGAAGGAGGGGAAACCCTCCACTGAACCAAGCCAGCCGGCGCCACCTGGGTACGGGGACTACTTGTTGGCGAGGAAGCTCGCCTTCTACTCCGATGATGCCGTGCAAATCGAACGACTGATGCGGCAATCGAAAAGGGTTCGTCCCGAGTGGGATCAAAATGATTGGCTCAAGTTCACCATCGACAAAGCCTTGACAATGGCCAGAGGGAAAGAGCGTTTCAATTGGGGTGCCATCGAAGAAGTGATTCGGCAGACAATCTCCGAGGTCGGTTCCTGGGAACTGACCGACAGGATCATGCGGAAAGGTATCGAATACCTCGAACTCGACTATTTCAAGGATGACGATTACCGGGTCCACGGGGACAAAACAACCCCAGCATTTTCGGGAAAGGATGGCGGGAACGAACCCGAAAACCCCGAAGAAGCCGAGAAGCTGCGCCGAATCAGATCGCAGCAGGAAGAACTTCGAAAAGACTTCCGTGAAGTGTGGACCGACAAGAAAGCTGACGAATGGGCCAAGTCACAATCGCTCAAGGGGAAATCGGTTCCGCCCGAGGAGTTGTATCGCGATGACCGGGCGTATCTCAGAAAGCTGACAAGATTCGTCAACAGCCCAGAAGGACTGTACCGCCTGTTTACCCAATCCAAACGAATGCGGGATGAATTGAAAGAGGAACACGGTCAACTCCCACTTTGGAAACTGGTTCGAAAAACCTTGAATCGCCCCCACAGAATGATCGACTGGCACGTCTATCTGATGGGAAAGACTGGGGTTAAGACACCCAATACCGCCAAAATCGGAATCCTTTACGAGCCATTTCAGACAATCAGATTGTCACCCGACGACCCGCAACAAAATAATCCCGACCTGAAGACGGAGAAACCAGCAATGAATCGAAACCAAGAAAGTTCCCAAGAAGGCGTTGTTGAAAATGCCATCGCTCAATTCACCGGCTCACAAGACACGTCGATCACGGGAAATTACCGACGGGGGGAGGTGGAAAAACCGTCATTGGCTGATGTCATCCCGGCGGTCGAAGGCCCCCCGGTGATCGACATTCAAGCGACTGAAGTTCGTTTCCTTGGCAGCGGGAACACGAATTACCGGCTGCCTGAGAGTGAAGATTTCGAGTACACCCCAAAGGTTCGGTTTCGAAACCTGATTGAATCGCTGAAGGTTCTGAATGAGCTTCGCGCATTGAGTCTTGAAGCCGATGGTCGAGTTGAGGCAACGGCGGATCAGCAGCGGGTCCTTTCCTTGTTTCCGGGCTTCGGGGCCTTTCCGAGCGAATTGTTCACCGGTCGCGGTGAATGGAAAAAAGAGAGCCGTGAGCTTCAGAACTACCTGACTCCGGAAGAATTCGCATCGGCCAGAAGCTCTCATGTGAATGCGATGTACACCCATCCGGAGGTGGCTCGGGCGATGTGGGCCATGCTTGAGAAGACAGGCATCACATCGGTCGATACCCCCCGGATCCTTGAGCCTTCAATCGGCGCAAACGGGGTGCTGTTTGCGACCGCCCCCGAGGCGATTCAAGAAAAAAGCATTCGGGAAGGGGTCGAACTCGACAGCCTGAGCCAGGAAATTGCCAGTTACCTGTTCCCTAAAGACATCATCCACAAGGGGAATTACGGGACGGCAAATCTGCCGACGGATTATTATGACATCGTGATAGGGAACCCTCCTTTTGGAACTGGTCGGCTTTTTGCGCCGATGTTTGCCAGTGACCCAGTCGTTTCCAAATGCCCGAACCATGAAGTGTTCATGGCAAAAGCGATCAATGAAATGCGGCCGGGAGGCGTGATGATCCTGGTTAATTCCCGGTATTTCATGGACAAGGTCGATCAGAAATTCCGGCAGTGGGTGGAGGACCGGGCTAATCTCGTGAAGGCATTCCGCCTGCCATCGGGGGCATTTCAGAAAAATGCAGGGACGCAGGTCATCACGGACATTCTGATTTTCCAAAAACGTGGCCCAGGCATCGAGAAGATCGAGTCATCCTGGTTGACAACCCAACGCCTTGAGGTAAACGGCGAAGAACTTGCCGACCGCTACATCAACCAGTATTTCCTGGATAACCCGGATCAGATTCTGGGAGACAAAAGACTTGGCCACGGAATGCACGGATATGATCTGATCGTGGAAGGTCAAGGCGAATTACGCGACGCGCTGAAGAAGGCGGTTGAGAAGGTCCCGGCGCTGCAAAACTCGGTGAGCGACTCGTCGATTCCCAAACGACCGCCAGTGATTCTCGAAGAACCGTCCCTTCCCTATCTGGTTGAAGGGGGGACCTTGTACCGGGTTACAAATGAATTCGGAGTCCAGGGCAAAATTGCGACCGATCATCTCCTGGTCATTGGAAAGAACGGACTCGAAAAGAAAACGGTTACCCGAGAAGAGGTGGTTCGGATTGGAAAATTGAGCGAGCTTGCCAATACGTTGCGGCAAGTCTACCAACTGGACGAACTTGGTTTACCGGAAGCCGAGTCCGAACGACAAAAACTTCAGAACGAGTATCGGAATTTCGTATCCGCGCGGGGTCGCCTGAACACAAAGCAGAACCTGTTGCTGATGAGTTGGCATCCGGATCGTTCTCTCCTGATGAGCCTCGAATCGGAGGGTAAGGAAGCCGGGATACTCAAAGGACCAGTTTCGAGGAGGTTCGAAAAAGGCAAAATCGCCAACGTCGAAAACGCCGTGCTCGAAGCCATCAATACCCGGCAAAAACTCGACCCGGCAACCATCGGAAAGCAACTCGGATTGTCCGAAGGTGAGGTTCTGGCGGAACTCCTGGACCGAAAACTTGCCTTCCGTGACCCATTGAATCGGAGTTTGGTGACCTCCGTCGAATATCTGTCGGGAAATGTCCGGGAGAAACTCAAGCAGGCGGAATTCTCAGCCAGAACCATGCCCGAATTCGAGGCGAACGTTGAAGCATTGAAGGGAGTGCTTCCCCCTTGGCGCCACTACGACGAGATTCCTGTCAGGTTGGGCAAACCGTTTATTCCGACCGAGTACTTTGAACGGTTTATCTTCGAGGCGATCCACAAGAAATACAATTCCATAACCGGAAAGGTAGATCGGGAAACGATTGAAATCAGTCGAAACCCGCATAGCGGTGAATGGTCCGTCGATAGCCGGTTGCTTGGTTTTAGTTCTCATTCGGACCTGAAGTTAGCTTTTGGAACAGATGAAGCCGGTTGGGACGCGGTTCTCGAAGCCGCTTTCAATGCCAAACAGATTGTCATCAAAAACGAAGACGGGGAAATCAACGAAGCCGCAATGGCTGATATCGAGGTCAAAATCGAGAAAGCCAACGAGTGGTTCGCCCGCTGGATCTGGACGGGCGAATCCGGTGAGACCCGAGAAGTCATGGGGACGAATGAGGAAATCGTCAACCGGCGAACCGTCATCGAGCAGATCTACAACTCGACGATGAACAGCATTGTACAACCAAAATTCACCGGTGAAGGGATGACCTTCGCGGGGCTGGCAACTGATATCGACCCGCGGGCCTGGACACTCCCGGTCGTGCAGGAAATCCTCCATCGCCGGGCTTCCCTCGTCACCCGGGATGTCGGTGGCGGGAAAACCGGATTGGCGGCGTTGACGGTTTCGAAACTGCAAGAAATCGGAGCCGTGGAGAAAGGGATCATCGTCTGCAAAAAGACCAACCTTGCCCAGTTCGTTGGCGAAATTCAGCGGTTTTTCCCCGGTAAACGCATCCTGACCACCTCCGGTTTGACGGATTGGACGGCAAAACATGCGACCTTGATGCGGGGACTGACGAATGATTTCGACTTTGTCGTAATGACGTATGAGGACTTTTCACGGATTCCGATTCACCCGGAAAATTTCACCCGCATCGTCCAGGACGAAATCGAGCGGGTGCGACAGGCCTACCATGAAGAACTGGAAACCGGTTCAAAGTTCAGGACCAAACAGTTGGAACGAAAAATGGCGGAGATTGAGGCCAGGATCTCCCAAAGATACTTCGATGCCGTCAAGGACAACCTGTACCAGTTCGAACCGGAACAGCAATCCATCATCAAAGTTGCTCTGGAGTCGTATGAGAACCGGGCGAAAGCCGTGGCCAACGAGATTGTTTCGGCCGCCGAACACGAATTGAAAGAAATCCTGTCGTCGGAAAACAGGAATGGGGAAATCGGTAAGATCGCTTATTCCAAAGTTTCGGAGATGAAACTTGCCTGCCCGGAAATCAAATGGTCGGGCGCTCCCAGGGAGGATGCAAGGCTCAATGCCAAACAGGTTTCCAGTCAAGCTGAAGAACAAATCGTTTCGGCCGTCAAATACATTGCTCTTGAAAGGACCCAATACCTTGAGGGCATCGTCAAAGACAGCCGGATCGGATCAAAGATGTTGACGTGGGAACGTCTGATCGGACGGGAAAACATCGCGTTTATTGCCGACGAAGTGGACGACAAAGTACGGGGGATGGCTCATCCAGATGCCTCTTCGGCCGTCCGGAGTATCAAGGGTGTTCCCGATGGAACCGGCTCGGATATGGCCGTCGATTTCAGGATGAAAATGTCGATCCTGTACCGCCAATGTGTTGAAGGAGGGGCAAATCACAGAACCGTCCTGATGACCGCGACCCCCATCGTGAATACCGCGGTAGAAATTTTCAATTGGGGGAAAATGCTCGACATGATGCCCCCTGGGGCCGACAACCTTCAGGGCTTCGTCAATAACTTCCTTCGGGTTTCAGGGCGGCTCGAACGAACGATGGACGGGATGAAGGTCCAGACCAGGGTTCGTGGGTATGACTCGATTCCGGACCTCGTTCGTTGGGCAAAATCGTTTGTCACTTTCGGCCCCGGCACGGCTGCCGACCTGAACCCACCCAAGGCTCAAACCATCGTTGCGGTATCCCCCATTACCGAGTACGAGGAATTCCTCTTGAATGAAATTGCTCAAAAGGCAAGAAATTTGGGCAGGGATACAACCGGTGAGCGCATGCGGCTGGTGAATGAGTTAAAGCAGATTTCGGTGCATACGAACCTGCTGTATCGGGACGACATCATTCCCAACCCGAATGGGAAAATTGAAATGACCGCCGACATGATTGTCTCGATGGCGTCGGAATACCCGAACAAGGTCCAACTGGTTTTCACCGATTTCGGAGTCCATCCCAATCAGAAAGGCATCAGCGCGGTCGAGGATCTGATCCGCCTCCTGGAGCAGAAAGGCATCCCGAAAAACAAGGTCCTCAATTTTTCAAACATTACGGGCGACGAAGAGCGGATCCGCGCGCAACAGCGCCTGAATGATGGTGACGCCATTGTTGCCATAGGATCAACCGCAAGATTGGGAACCGGAACAAACGTTCAAAAGAAGGTCATTGCCCAGTATCTCCTTCACAACGGATATACGCCCCGAAACGAAATTCAATGCGTCGGTCGGGGAGTACGTCCGGGGAATGAGAACGAAGCGGTACAGGTAGTTCGCGTCGTCAAGGAAGGGGTTGACGACTTCTTTGCAAAATACCTTGGCAACAAGTCGGAAATCATCAGTGAGTTCATGGGATGGGTCAGGTCGGATGTCGAAAACGCGCCAATGACGTTTGACGTTTCTGAAGATGACCTGACCGCCGAGCAAATTGCGGCTATCGCCAGCCGGGATACCCTCGCTCTCCAAGCCCACGAGAAGCAGGTCGAGGTCGAGGCACTGGAAAGAAAGGCCAAAGCGTTTAACCGATGGCGATCCACAACCCAATGGGAGATTGCCAGTGCGGAACGTGAGCTACGTGATCTGGGAGAAAAGGGCACGCGGCTCAATGAATTGACCAGATTGATCGACGAATCGGAAACCAAGGAATTCGAGTTCTCACTTCCCGATGGGGAAGTCATGTCAAACAAGAAAGAAGCCGGGGCCTACATCGTCGAACGTCAAAGCCAGGCCGTTTTACGCAATGAGTCGGGGTTCGTCTTGATCGGGAAGTATCGGGGAGGACGAATTGCCAGTATCGAGGAGTACGCACTTGAACTCCCCCAAAGAATCCTCGTCATCGACTTTGAGGGCCGGCAACGGCATCTCATCTTTAACCAGGAACAACCGGAAGAACTGTTCAGGATTGCCAACCTCGAACTGACGGCCATCAAGCGTGAACTCGAAAAAAATGCCTCAATGAAAGACGTATTTGAACGGCGGCGGGATACGCTTCGATCTGCCATCTACGAGGAAATCCAGAATGGCGACGAAACGATTACCCGTTTGAAAGAGTTTCCCCAGTCCCAAGAGCTTGAAGATGCTCGAAACGAATTGAGCGAGCTGAAAATCCAAATCAATAAACGGGGTGACAAACGCCCGGAACTGGATGGTCAAGCAAAAATTGCCCGGTACAACGGGAGAGACTATGTGGAGAATGTATATCGAACGGGGTTGACGACGAGCCTTTATCGGAATTTCGTGGAAAAGGTCAGGCGTGAGAAGGCCGGACAGGCGTCGGATGTTTCAGACGATTTGGAACCGGTTCAGACCACCCCCGCAGAACCTGTCGCCCCAGTAAGTGAAAACGTGACTCGGGTAAAAGAAACGCCTGGGCCTCAAGGAGTCGAAGCTCCACTGACCACATTGCTTGAAAGCAGGTCGCCGAATTCGGGAATTGAACCCGAACCGGAGATCAGCAGTCAAACGCCTTCGCAGCAACGAACCAACCTGGTCGTGCTTGAAAGCCCTGATAAAAATCTCCGAATTTTGCTTGGAGAGAGCCGAGATTCGGCTTATTCAGGTCTCCAGCGCTACGTGGTTCACAAGAGCGTCTATGATTTCATCACCGACACGACTCGGGAAAAATTCGGTCGTGTGAATCAGACCCGGACCGCCGTGGATTACAAATCCGGATGGTCGGCCAGGTGGATGTTCGAGGGGGAATCGTTCGTCACCATCGAGGCATTCAAGAACGGCTTGGTGCCACCAGTCGGAGAAACGAGCGCAGCCCCCGCAAACAGGCTCGATGTGTCGGAAGTGAATGCGCGAGAAGTTCGGGTTGAAACCGAAATCAAGTCAGCAACTCCAGAAGTCGAAAAAGTCGAACCCGGTCTGCCGGCCCATTTCATCCACGCGGAAGGTCAGAGCGAGGAATTTCGAGTTTCAAAAATCATCCTGGTTCAAATGATTTCTGATGACAGCCTGGAGAACTCGCGCACCGCCGCAAGGATAGCCAAATTCCTGACACCCCAAACGCATAGCGCTTTGATCGGGGTCGGTGATTTTTCCCACCCGGATTCCATTCAAGGGCTGGAGGATCAGTTGAAGTTGTCTCCCGCACCGACGGGAAAAACCTTCGTGGCAAATGTCGTCAAGATCGGGCTGGACGGGGCGCAGGCGAACGAAACCGGCCGGGCCATCAGTCAATCCGGTTACGGGACCGAACGTGGCACAACTTTTGGGGCGGTCACAGAATATTTTGCCGACCCTTATGAATCACTGATGGGGTACGCACTTGTCACCATCCGCCCACTTGAAGGCCAAATCATGGAAACCGCCCTCGCCGGCAAACAGGTTGCCCTTCAGGCACTCCGGATACGGGAAGGACTCGACGAGGCCTTGATGGAATCCTTTGACGAAATTGAAACCTTGCTCGGAGGAAAGGTTCGGGATTCGAACAAGGTTGGTGAGACGGTTCAACTGGAAGGGTTGAACGGAAACTGGGAATGCAGATTCGCGGATGAGAACTATGGTCAGGCGACGGAGATGCAGAACTTCGTGTTCGGGGCGGAGGTCGCCCTGGAACTTGGAAAAGAGGTCCTTCCGGTCTCGGCCCAATCAATCATCGAAACCGCCAAAGTCCTGGAGGTTGTTCCCAACCAAACGGAAGGGGAACGAACCAGAAGTGACGTTGAACAACCAGTTCAATTCACGGAAGGCGAGATCAATGGGAGTTTCAGCACTTCGGCGGAGACCACCCCGATCCCGGTTGAACCGGCGGTCCCTGAAAATGAGGGACTGATCGTTGGCTTTATGCCGGTGACGGTCATCGAGAACCGGGTTCGGGAAGTTCAATTCGAGGGGCTCGCTGAAAAATTGACTGCGTTCTTCAGTAAAGCCGGCGCGCAAGTTTCAGAGGTTCAAAAAGAGCGACTTCCGTTTGTTTTGGCCGACGAGTCCAGAACCCGCCGTGAACAGGCGCCAGCGACGTTCGAACAGATGGATGCCTATTTCGAGCGTCGGAATAGTTCCATCAATCCCCATGCAACACTTCTGGACTTACGACGCCAGATGGTTGAACTCGGGGCGAAACCTGAAAGCGTCTACGCTGGAGCATTGAAAAAAGCCGAGACGTTCCAAATCCCGGTGGAAAGAGTCATCGTTCCCAAGGCCGATGTTGGACCCAATCGGCCGCTCGGATACCGGGTCATAACGGATGCCTCGGATATGATTGACGGAGAGGATTACCGTCTCGTCGCTCTCTCGCCAAGAAGGGTTTTCGATCCGAAAACCAACCCATCGGCTTCAGAAATTTCCACGTACTACCAGGCAAGCGGAACCGGCATGGGCAAAGCCGTGAGCGGATTTTTACGGGAATCCGGTTACGACGTGCTGCGCGACGGCGTAATTATCACCGTGGAGAGAGAATCAATCGTTTATGAAGGCGAAGAAACTTTCACCAAAACAGACGTTGAGGCCGAAGACTCGGATATCAAGGCATTTGGGAACGACCTTGCAAACCTCAAGGTGAGTGACCCGGCCTTTTCGGTTTTGCGGGATCTGGAAAATCGTTTAACCCGGAGCAGCGACATTATCGACAGGCAATCATTCCGGATGCGTACCCGAAACGACTTTATTTCCCCAAAGGAAATCAGGGAGCAGGTCTTCACTTTCGCGGATGCTTCGGTCGAGCGGGATTTGCCCCAAGGTTTGGATATTGAGAAAGCGCTGGCCCGTCACGTCCTGATCGCCAGAGAGCTAGAGGAAGCCGAGCCGGAAATCCAGATGTTGCTGAAAGCCGCGGAAACTGCGACTCGCTGGAATTCTCCGGCCTACCATCCGGCTTTGGAATCCTGCGCCGACCCACTCAACCGCCGGTATGCCAGAACGCTTTTGGATGCCGCTGAAAAACAGGATTCCGAAGCGTTTGACAAGTTGGCGCAGAAAATCGACATCAAGCAGGAAATGCCTGAAGAGGTTATCGGGCGGCTTGAAGCACTGCGCGAAACGAACCGATTCACCGGGGATTACCTGGTTTCCCAGTTGAACGAATCGGAGGTCCTGATTCAGGTCAAACCAGAAGTACAGAGTAACCTTGAGGGTGCTTTTGGTCTTCTGACCAGTCCTCAACGACCGTGGTCAAGCAAAGACATTGAAGCATTTTTGAAATCGGCAAAAACGCCTGCCCAGATTGAAGCCGCCCAGAACCTCGAATCGGAATGGCACCAGTCGTTTCAAGAAATGTCCAAGGAACTGGACGAACGGCGGACAATGGCATCCCGGATGGCGACCGCTATAGAGAACGCGATCGGAGTGGCCCCGACCGCACCGAAACATTGCGCGAAAACACTCAAGGAAATGGGTTGGGTTCTGGCGGAGGGGGAATTTTCGCCGGAAGCGACCGAGACCTGGAAGGCCGTGGCGGTACAAGTCGCCAATGAGATCAACCACCGGATAGAAAAGGCTGCCATCAAGTTCCAGCAGGCGTTCCCGAAAGCGCCGGTCAGTGAAAACAGCCAGGTGATCCGGAAATTGGCGGATGTAGCCGACCTTCCCCTCACCCGAAGTTCAGCCGATATTCTTTGTAAACAAGGGGTGACCTCCCTTCCGAAATCGGAAGCCGAGGGAAGGATTCTCCTGTCCCGACAAGGAAGCGACCCGCTCGCCGCGCTCAAGAAGTGGGCCAACAACGGCGATCCTGCGAGCGGGATTCAAGCCACCGCGCGAACCTTGATGGGAACCGAGAAGGTCGCGCGGGCATGTATGAGCCGGTCGGAGATCAGCCTCATGGAGGAAGCTCCCGTCCATGCCAGGGTGCTGGAGAAGCTGGCGGCAATCAAGCCGGCGGAACTCTTTGTGGTCACCAAGGAGATTTTGGATGAACTGGCTTCGCCCCAGACTCAAGCGGAACCAGCCCCGGTGGAAGTGAAAAACCTGACTCGAAACTTCGTCGAGAGCGCTCAGAAAGGAAAGCTGACCTATGGGGAATTCACCAAGCTGAGAAACCAGGCAACGTCGATGCTGGAAAAGATGGCGGGACAAATTCGGGTGATCGAAACCTTGAACGGCCAGGCAGGTTTGCAAGTATCGAACCATCTTCGTCCGGAAGCTCTTGCCGGAGTTCTCGCCGATACCGGTTTCGGAAGGAAGCGGATCGAGGCCGCAATCTATCGGGGCGAGAGCGTGAGTCACGGAGAATTCAAACCCACTTCAGGGGCCCTCGTCGGCGTGGAAACACAAGACTATCCGGCACGGTTTGAACGGGAGAAAAAGACAGAAAAACCTAAACCGAGTTTTCATGATTTGGGTTGGGGTATGTAGTTCAAGCGCGCGGGGTGGGCGAAAAAAGTCCGAACACGACTCGGTTGTCATGGCTCTCACCAAGGTCGAGCAGCGGTAACAGGTGTCCTTTATGTCGTTCAGACCGTCGAGGAACGAACCCAAATAAGCTGGCGACAAGGCAAATTCCATCCTGACCCGGTGGCCGAAAAAAAAGCCTAGATACCCCTTTTTTTGAGTCTCAAGTGAAGAATCTAGCCCCTGTAAAACTGTCCTTTCTGTCAGTTATTGAAAAACTGACAGAAAGGACAGTTTTACGATTACAAGAAAATCCAATGAAATCAATAACTTAGAAAAAGGTAAGTTCTGGCACGCGGTTTGTCTATTTGATGGGTGCAACAACACGCTGAAAGAATTATCTCGACCGCACCGAAAGGCCTCTCTCGTCATGAGCCGACTCATTTTCTGTTCATCAAGCTTTCCGGCGCGCGCAGAGAGCACGAATGGACTGGCTTCGACGACTGCCCAGACGGGGCCCGCCCCTGTGGAACTTAAAACGCGGAACCGCAAATTCATTGAAAGCGCGGCGACAGGTTCGGCCAGAAAGTGGATCGAAGCCGCCTTCCATCAGGATTAAAAGGTGAAGCCAGAAGGAATCAAGTCCAAGGCAAAATCCTGATCGGTACTGAAGCACAGAATGAGGCGGAAGATTTTGAAATGGAGCAAGTTACGGAAAATCACACCCGAGTTTTCTTGATTGGAGTTCGAGTATTTGGTTCTCCTTCGGCAAAAGATAACTTTTTTCAGGCTATATATTGACTTTTTCTGGGCCAAACAAGGATATTCACCCTGACCTTACATATTGTCACTGAATGCAGGGTGGATGCTTACCCAGCAGAACGTACTTTCCTGCCCCCCCCAATCGCACTTCTTCAACTTTACCTTGTTACGACAGACCGATCCGGTTTGTCACCAAAATCAAGCCCGAGAACATCCACATGGATCAACCCCAAACTGAAATCGTGAAAACCGAGGTCAAACTGAGCCGGGATGAGCTGGTAGAGCTGCAACTAAAAGTCCCCGGCGGCGAGAACCTGGACCGAAGTGTCCTGATTCGACTCTTACTCGGTCTCTCGAAAAGAATTGACCGAAACAACGCTCAAACCAAAGAAAAGGGAAAAGAGAAATGAAACCGAAAGCAATCCTGGCACTGGCCCTCATACTTCTGGCCTCGACCCCGACATTCGCGAGTATTCCTTCCGGGCGCCGAAAGACAGCGAACAAAAAAACCGAAGCTCCGGCCGTCCAACCGGCAACCGAAGGGACCAATCCAGTTCCCCCCGCGGCCCCGGCAGGATCAAAAAAAGACAAATCGGAAGGGAGTAGGTTTCTTGAACCCGATTTTCGAGGCGAAGAAATTTCGCTGGAACTCAACGGGACCGATCTCTACGAATTTCTAGAGTTCTTCAACAATAATTTCGGGCTGAATTACGTGATTGACGAGTCAGTCCCGAAAACCTCGATTTCGGTCCGCGTCAGCAAGCAGCCCTGGAACGTTGTCGTTCGGTCGGTGCTGCGGGCAAAGCGCCTGACGATCCGGCGGGACGACACAGAAACCGAAATTTTCCGGGTCATGACGATTAAAGCTTCTTCCGATGAAGAGGAGCAGATTCGAAAGGAACGCGAAACGACCGAACTGAACGGAACAAGAATCCAAAAAATCTACAAACTCAAGAACCGTAATGTGCGGACGGGAGCATTTCTTCGCGCCGGCCAAAGCGGGGCCGACACGAGTGTTACCAGCGCGGGAGGTGCCGGGGGAGGAAGCACGGGCGGGCCAAACGCGGGAGCCCTCCAGGGGAGCGGACTCAAGGCCATCATCACGAGCTTGTTGACTCAAATCGGAACGGTCCAGGAAGATCCGGAGAGCAATTCGTTGATCGTCAATGACACGCCTGTAGCCCAGGATCGTGTCCAGAACATACTCGACCAATTGGATAAACCGGAACCGGTGATCGAGATTGAGGCCCGCGTCGTCGTCGCGCGCCGCGACTTTACCCGCAACCTTGGTGTGATCATCAATGCCGGTGCAAATTCCACTGGACTCGGAGTTCAGGGCGGTACCACTCCGAATCCGATTGCCGGAGTTCGACCGGTTGGCGCGCCACAAATTCCGGGGGGGCAGCCGAATGGGACTTTGGGTCTTGGTTCGGCTGCCAACAGTGCTTTCGGTTTCGTTTTGAGCCGTGGGACCTATTCCCTGTCGGCAGCAATCAACGCGCTAGAGACGAAGGGAATCGGCAGAACCATCCTCGCCCCACGTACCAAGGTGTTTAATAACATGCAAGCACAGTTGGGGAACGGGGTGGACATCCCCTATGTACAGGCTTCCCCAGTGGCGGGCGGGGCCGGCGGCGTCGGAGTGGCCCAAACCACCCAGTTCGCAAATGCCTCGCTTGGCTTTACCGTCACACCCCAAGTCGCCGGTGACCAAATCATACTGAAAATCGACATCAAGAATGATTCACCCAATGGAAGTACAGTAAATGGTTTACCGCTCATCACGCGGCAAACGGCCTCGACAACTGTGCCTTGCCCGAATGGCGGAACGATCCTCATTTCCGGATTACTCTCGAACCAAGAGTCGCTGAATTTGAACAGGGTTCCCGGTCTCGCCAATATCCCTGGACTCGGCAAACTCTTCGAGCGCAAAGACCGCCTCGTCTCCGAGGTGGAGCTGCTCTTTTTTGTTACGGCACGAGTCGTTACGGAAGGGGAAGTCGAAACCATCGTCGAGCGCCCCCAAGGCATTGACGTACCGAATAGTCCCGAGCAGCAGTCGCGCCCGCTCCCGCCAATCGACGCCCCGAAAGCCACCGCACCGCGCCAGAAGGCCGAAAAAGTAAAAACCCCACCGCCAACTGTTCCCAACCCGAACGCCAAAAACACCGGCAAACCGGTCGAATCCACTGAAACTGAAAAGAAGAAGGGAGACCAGGAATGAAAGCGTTTCTCCTTTTTCTCCTGATCCAGGGGGCCGCCCAGCAACCAGCACCGCCGCCCCCGCCGGCAACCGCGCCGGCACAAGCCGGAACGCCAACTGGTCAAGCGCAACCGGTTGCGGGACAACCCTCGCCGACGCCGCCGGGCAACCCCGGCTTCGGGCAACCGGCCCGACCGGCGAACGCGGATCCGTTTTTCGATCCGGGGGCGGTGCGCAAACGTGCCTTGCTCGTTCCGTGGGAGTCCTCAGCGGCGCGGGCTGAATACGCCAAGAAACAGGGATTTGGAAGTCTCGGTGCATATTTGACCAGTGAAGTCACGCTGGTCGGCATCTTCGAACGCGACAACCGTATCCAGGTGGCTTTTCGCACCCCGAATAGTTCCGCTTTGACTTTCGGCACCACCGGAAGTCGCTTCTTCAACGGTCGGATCATCAAGATCGTCACTGACGGACAGCCAAGTGAGCGGAAAGTCATCGTCGAAGGACGACAGCAACCGAACGGGAAATTGGAAAAAATCGAGATTCCGCTCAGGAAGGATGGAACACGATGATTATCATCGAACGAAAAGTCAGGGGGGAAGCGGTTGAAATTGCCCAGGCCTACCGGCAAGGGAACCGGGTCCGGATTTCCCAATTACAACGGCTTGGGATTAACGAACAGAGTCAGGTCGCAAGCGAACTGAGAGATGTTCCCCGAACGGTACTGGTTGACGCGCCGATTCAAATTTTGACGGGCGGAGATGCGGCGGACTTTGAGTTGGAAGCCAAAGCCGGACGAACACCGAAACAGGTGCCGAAGGGCTGGCATTACGCTTGGACGCGAATTGGGAAGAATCTTGTCTTTGCCACCGAGCAGGCATTCGAGGAAGCCGAAAGTCAAAACCGGATGCCGGATGACCTCTATACCGCGATGGCTTTCCACATGGTGCGCAAAGCCGAACTCCAAAAACTGGACTCATCAATCCAGTGGAACATTTCGGAAAGCCGGATTCAGGTTTTTGTTTATCAGTACGGCAATCTGGTGAAATACGACACCGAATACTTCGTCAACGAGGCCGGTAAAACTGAAGCGGTAGCGGGTCTGATCGAGCGGACTCGAATCAACGGCAAGGCAACTCAGGCGATGTACCTGACCGGGGCCAATTACCTTACCAACAGTTACGAAACCTGGCTTCTGGAACCTTTCAAACGGATGACCGGAGTATCGCTGGATGCCGAGTATGTCCCATTCGGGACAAATATCATCGACGAACAGAGTGTCGGCCGGGATGATGTTTCAATTTCGATTTATTCGGCGGCTTGGGCGGCAAACACGGGGATCGGCCCGGACTTTTATAATCGGCTTCTCCCGGTCCCGGAAATACCCGAGACCGGCCTGTCCGTGACCGCGTTGAAGCGGTATGCCACCTGGGCCAAAGCCAGCCTTCAACCCGTCGCGGCGGGTCTGATCCTGGGAATTCTCGTTGGGGGCGGTGTATTTCTCCGCGCAAACTCACTGGAATCCCAACGCGGCGAAAGCCTTGCCCAAAAAATGCGGGAAGAAGAGAAAATCGAAAAAGAGAACGAAAAGATCCAAACGGAAATCACGGATATCGACGCTCGCCTTCAGGTCATCAAAAAAATCAAGAAGGCGATTGAAACTGAAACCCCGAAACAAAAAAGCCTTTCGAACCTACTTCAATTGCTGCAAACCCGGTACGTACCCGGATTGGTACTGACCGAATTTTCGGGGGAAGGTTCACAGCTTACCTTCAGTGGCTACATTGCCGACACCAGCGTCTATGGTCGCGAGGGTGGGGGACCAATCGACGCCGGGAATCTCCTCGGACAGTTCATCCGGAGCCTTGAGCAGTCTGGCGAGGTCAACAACATTGTGCCGGAGATCAAAAATGAGTCCGAGAAAATGGCGACGTTCCGCGTGACGTGTACTTTTAAGGGTGTCACCGGGAAAGAACCGCTGGAACTCCCTGCGACTTCAAAGCTGCTTGAAGAGGCAAAGGCGGCGGCCATCGCCCGGCAACAGCAACTGACGGCGGAAGCGAAGGAGCGAAAATAATGACGGACCTAAAAGTTCTTCGAGAGCACTTTGCTCCAAACCGCGACCTCGCCGAAACACTGGACTATGAGACCGCACTTCGGTTCTCGATTTTGGTATCCCGTCAGTTTGGAGATCAAATTACCTGTTACCACGAGGATGAGGCAGGACTGAGAAAACTGACCGAACTGTTCTCGGACAGAGAATTTCTCGTAAAGCTGTCGAAATGGACGTCAGGGGTAATTTCCTCGGAAATCAGATGGTCCCCAATCAAGCTCGAACCGGGGGAGGTCTGGCGTCTGTTCCCTCTTGCCTATGGTTTGGACCCGACCTGGGGCAAGCAAAAGAGGGATGCCCGAGATGGCTTGAAAGGGTTCGCGCGTAAATTTCTCGCCGAGGGCAAAATGACTGGTGAGATCACCTACGACGCTGATCGGGCCGCATTCCTCGGTTTCGTGGACGAGAACGACTGTCACGAAATCTATGCTGAGTCGGTCGGCCACGAGAAGGCAAAAATCACCATGCATGGGTGGCGGTCCCTTGATCGGAACTACCTTGAAGAGGGTCGGCTGCTGATCACATTTGACGACAATCACTCGGCTTTTGTGAGCTTGAAAGGCAGAACCGAAAACGGGGAACAGTTTCGCCTTTCGCTTGAAATCGTAAAAACGCAAGAAGGAGCACAGGCATGAAGTTTTCGACAAAATTGATTTTTGCCACGGCGTTGGCCTCAGTCATCGGATTTACGATTTGGTACGTGGGCGATACCAACTATATCGCTGACCAACGAGCGAAAAACGATGCCCTGGCATTGAAAGTTAGTCAAAAACAACTGATCAATGAGCGTAATAACAACCTGCGGACCAAGTTCAAAGAGCTGCAAAAAGAGCGTGCCGACATCCGTGACCAGTTCGTTGAACTTCGCAAACGGCTGCCTTCCGAAGAAAACTTCGGTCAATTTGTTCTGGAAATGAACGCCGCGGCAAAAACAAGAAAACTGAAGCTCGATTTCAATGGGCAACATCCCCCCTATCGGCCGGGAATTAACGCTTCTCCCCTGGTCATTTCCCTGCTGACCCCCGAAAAGCAGGATTTCACGGGGAAATACAGCCTCCTGAAAAGTTTCGGGGACTGGCTTGCAGATTTTCCGCAACTGGTGACCGTGCAGGCATTCAGCGTCAAAGGCGATGGGTTCGGTCCGTTGAAGATGTCGGTGCGGGCTTCCATGCCGGTGGACATCCCCGAGCCGGGCACGAGCCTGGATTGAAACCAGGGTCAAATTTTCAGAACGTAACTTTCAAAGGGGAACGGAAGTCAGTATGTCGTCATTTTTATCTCGGGGATTTACCGCGGCGAAGGGATTGATGAAGCCCGGCAACATCAATTTGAACATTCGCCCCCTCCATCCAAATCCAAATCTCCAGTCGATCATTCCGGAAACGGTGGCCAAGGAGTTCTCCATTGTAGTGATTTCGTATGATGCTCGACTGCGCCGGTTGACGGTTGCGACCGACGAACGCTATCGAACGGCGGTCGAAACCCGAATTCGCGAGTATGCGGAGGACTCCGCTTTCCGGGACAAACTTGGGAATCCCCGGCCAGAACAGATCTCGGTGGTAGTCGAGGTGTTCAACCCCGAACAGGTCCAAGCAGCCCTGATTCGTCTCTACCAAAGCAAACAAAACGTCGAACGGATTCCGATCACCGTGAAAATTGCCCGCTGCGTGGATATTGAAGTGGCAACCCAGTTCCGGGTGTTGGTGACGTCCATTCGGGGCACCGAAGTCAGTTGCATTGCCGAAGACGGGCCTGGCCGCGAAACCCTTACGAGAATGTTCGATTCGCAGAGCTTCCGGGAAAGAATTTCCGAGTCAGCTTTCGGAGAATCCCGGCTGTGGAACCAACTTTCGCCAAGCATTAAGTTTGTTGACCCAGGTACGGTTCACAAGTACATCGGCGAGATCTATGAGGTCGACCAAAAAGCGAGTCAAAAGAAAATCGACGATATTGCCGAGAGGATAAACGCGGGTACGGCCGTTAAAGAAGGCGTCATACAAAGGACCATCGGCGAACCAGAGCAACTGCTTTCCGAAATCATCGGGAAACTTGCCGAGGAAAAATTCTCGGATGTGCTCATAAGATACGATTTCGATACCGGGGAAATGTTGGTCCGGGCACGGGTCAACGGGGAATATCGAGACGTTCAGCGCTTGAGGATGCTCAATGAAGCGTACAAACGGATCATGGTCTGGATTGTCACCACGACCAGCGGTGAGCCATTGATCCATAAAGAGCACAATGGCCCTTTGACGTTCAAGAAGGTGGTTCTCCCGAAATCGAGAAGGACCGTGGAACTCGCGACTCGCGTGTCGTACATCCCGCTCACGAATACGTTGCACCGGAATGCCGAATGCAACGGACGGGTGTCGTTCCGAATTTTGTCCGGGGCCAGCAATCTGCTTCGATTGAACGAACTCGGCTATAACGACCGGGAGTATGCGGTGATGCTGGAGGTAAACAATCACCGGCATGGCGTGGTCATATTGGTTGGCGAAATGGGGTCCGGTAAATCGGGCACGGCAAGCGCCCTCCTCACTGAACAGTCAATCCTGAATCCGGGCAAGGACATTATCTCCATTGAGCAACCCGTCGAGTATCACAATCCCTATATTTCGCAGTGCGAGTTGGCCGAACAAGAAAACCCCATGAGCAAGTTGAAAACCGTTGTCCGTCAAGGGATCAATGGATTGTTTATGGGAGAAATTAATACGAAAGAAATGGGAGAAATGGCCATTACAAGCGGAATGGGTGGGGTCTTCGTGGTGACGACATTCCATTCGACGGACCCATTTACCGCCGTCCAACGAATCACCGAAGAGCCCTACGAGATTGTTCCCTCGGCTCTTTCTTCATGCATCCTCGCAATCATCTATCAATCCCTCGCGAACAAACTTTGCCCGACGTGCAGTACACACGACTTTGACTGGAAAGATCGCCTTGGTGCAAATGCGAAATATACCGTCAACATGCAGCATTTGCTGGAGATGCTGAAGAAATTGAAGATTCCCACAACTTGGGAAGAGGCATTTGAGATTGCCTGTCTGAAGATCGGAGAGGACAGGTGGGAAAAGCTTTCGGATAAGCAAAAAGATAGTCACCGTCAAGGTTGGGACAAAGAGGCCGATGGAAATATCGCCCTCGCCATTCATTTGAGCAAAGTGCAGCTCGGTAAAGAAACGCTCGACCTTGAAAGATGGCGGGAAGAGTGTCTTGAGAAACAGGTTCTGCCTTTTTTCGTGCCTTTGATGGCCAAAGGAAAAACAGAGTCGGGAGAAAATTGTCCCGATTGCGTCGGGAAAGGAAAAGAGCCTGGTATCGGCGGAAGAACCGCCATTCCGGAAATCTGGAAGCCGACAAAATCCGAAAAGCGACTGATCGACAACCATGCTTCAGCGGTTGTTTTACGGGAAGCGGCCCTGAAAAACGGTCACTGCACCCTACACCGGGCCGGCATTGATCGGCTGATTCGCGGGGTCATCGGCATCGAGGAGTATTTCGATGCTTTGGGGGCGTTGGTTCTGGAGGACCAGTTCCCTGACGAAGAAGCATCTCCGGACCTGGATGAAAAATTTCACCAGACCGAAACCAATACGGATGAAACCGGCCCCCTGAGAACACCGCGAAGGGGCGAATACGGAGCGTCAGGTAGACGTACATCCGGGCGCTCGGAATGGGAAAACGGGCCAATCATCGACGTTCCGAGGGAAGGATAAAAATAATGTTTGAAAAGCAGAAAAGAGTCGATTACGCCAAAGTCGAGCGCCTTCGACACGACGATCCCGAACGACAAGATGATCGTAAAAATTTCAGAATGTCTGAACGGGAACGGATTCGTTTTCTGAATGAACTGGTCAATTCGACGAAAGCCGGAATCACAGTCCAAAATTACCTGTCACGCCGGTATCGCCTGAGTGCGACCTACAATGAAGGAAAAAATCATTTAATGGCCTATTTAATGGACAATCCGCCGAAAGCGGGATTGCTCTTTGCCGAACTTTACAATTTGTCGGAGCAAGGAATTACCTTCGCCGAAGCCTGTTATGAGTTTCCGGGCGTCTTTGACGGATCGACCCTCATGATGATAGCCGCCGCGGAAAAAACCGGGAACTACTCCGGGCAAGCAGTTGACGGGATGTACGTTCCCGGTTTGCTTGAACGGCATGTAAGGTTTCTTGAGAAAATGTCGAAGGTCTGGGCGACCATCAAGAGCGAATTGATCTTGCCCGTTCTGACTCTCGTCGTTGCCGGAGTTGTCTTGGGGATCATGTTGAAATTCGTTATCCCGGTACTCAAGAACATGTTTGCGCAACTGGGCGACAAAATTAACCCGGTGACAACTTCCCTGATATGGTTAGGAGAATTTATAGATGCTTACTGGTGGCTTTTGATAATTCTCAGTGTTGCCATCCCCTATGGCTATTCCTATTGGAAACGAAAGGATTTCAGGGTGAAGCAGTGGGAAAGTTATTGGTCGCTTCGAATCCCGGTCATCAATCGGATCGTCGTTCGCATTGCGGGTTTTCAATACGTTGGCGTTTTGAGTGGACTGGTCTCAGCGACCGGAGAAATCAAAGAAGCGGTCACCTATGCGGCCGCTTCAATCGGAAATCTCGAACTGCGATCAGCCGCATTGAAGGCAGCGGACGACTTCATCATTGATGGGAAAAACCTTGCTGATAAGCTCGCAGATTACCACCCTGCTTTTGGAAGGACGACCCCGCTCTACGCTTCATTGAAGCAATACGAATCAACCGGCTCCACCGGCGACCTCGATAACCTTCAACGCGAACTCGAAGGCTTGGTCGACGAGTCCCTGGAACGTCTGGTCAAGCTCATCGAACCCGTTATGAAAATTGTCCTGGGCATCATTGTTGGCTACATCGTGATCGGGATGTACATGCCGCTGCTCCAACTCGTGGGAACGCTTGCGGGAGGAACAAAATGAGAGTTACTGGATTGGCGATTCTTGTTCTCATGATGGCCGTGATTGGGTGGAGCCTTCTTGCCGGGGAATCCGATACGGGCAGAAACCTTTTCTCGGATGCCGAGGCAATGCTGGCTTCATCGACCATCAAAGACTTTCAGACGAACCGGAAAATGTTCGAAAACTCAGCAAAAGACGCACTTTCCGATTCGGCATACCTTCAGGTGATCGACGCTGACGGGGAATTCATAAAGATCATCGACTCAAACCTGGAAAAAGGATCCGCAACTGTAAACTTACCTGCCACTGCCCAAAGAAAATTCCTTGGAACCCTTGGCCTGATTTGGCGAACGGATGAAAGAGCCAGAGAAAAATCGAGATTTTTTTGGCTTGGGTTATTTTTTTTAGCCTGCACCGGTACGACTGCCCTCCTGCTTTTGCGGGCGGAACGAAAAGACAAACTCGCGCTTGGGGTCGTGAAGGGGCTTCCCGCAACTGTCAGTAGAAACAGCCTTGCCGATTCGTTGCAATCGGTGGTTAGGCTCTACCTGGGCCGAGAATCGGAAATTCAGACCCTTCAGGACAAATCACTTGCATTGGTGTTCAAATATAATCGGCTAAGAATGGATGCCGAACGGAGATCCCAACGGCGCACCAGTGAATTTCAAGCCCCCGGATTTGAACCAGCCCAATCGGACCTCGTTGTTCCAATGGAATTTTCCGAAAAACCCGATCAAGAACGTTTTCAGGTAGAACCGATATTTGCCGTTGACCCAAACCTCGGAGATCCACTGGAGCCACAAGTACCCGTGGGAGTTGCCTTCAACGGAGGCTTGGACTTTGCCCAGACAACACCTGAAATCGCTTCTTTTGAAGAAATCGTTCCGAACGTTGAACCTGACGTGGACCTTCGGCCAGTCCACCAGGAAAGGGTGAATACAATGTTTTCCGAAAACGAAAGCATTCAGGAAATACCGGAAAACGTGCCCCACGAAGCACATTTCGGGGCTTTTCGTAACCGCCGATCATCCATGAATGAAATCAAGGGCAAACCAGAGTTTTCGACGCTTGAGGAACTGAAGACTTTTGCAAAGGGGATGATTGTAAGAATTAGCCCAAACCCCAATGACGCGGAACGGATTATCCGAATTTACGGTGCCGACCGGTTGCAGAAGGGTTACAACCGGATTTTCGAAGCGCTCGGCAAGAGGCTCATGATTGCAGACAGCAGCATTGCCTTCGAAAACGGCGTCATCTTCTGGAGTGTATTCTTTTCAGACAGTGAGGCGGCTGGAAACGTCTCGGTCGAGGACGTGCAACATCTCCTCGAATCAGAAATCAAGGATTTGGATTTTAATAGTGGAGACGCGGTTTTCACCGAATTGTGTCTTGAATACGACCAAATCAGGTAGTTAGCACCCCCCTAAAAATGAGGATTGAAATGGAAATTAACCAATTTCTTCGCCCTTCACAGGTCGTCATCTTGGCATCAAAGACTGAAAATCTTGACGGCTTCCTGGTCGAACTCGGGGGCCACCTGATTCGAAGTGAAGGATCAGTCAATATCTTTGTCGCGCCCTACACCGAAAAAAGCAAGGAACCATTGGACCAGGTATTGAAACGAGCAGGACGAGGCAGCACGGCGTTACTCGAAATGCCCTACATACCACCCGAATCGGTTCATTCACGCTACTCCCGAGACTCCTACGAAGCATTTCTTGAGACGCTCAAACGTGAAATCAGCCTTGTCCAAAAAGGGATTTCGGAATGGACCCCGGCGAAGAGATCGAATGTATTCACCGCGGGGAGATTGTTCGAGACAATCGAATTGATGGTTTATAACGGAGCCTCCGACATCCAGATTCTCCCAAACCGGCAGGTCAAAATCCGCAACGAGAAAGGACAAATGGAGTCCGTTCAAGAAGGCAGTGTCATGCCCGAAGCGGAAATCCTTGAATTCCTGCGTGAAGTCACAAGGAATACGACCTATTTCAAGCATCTTGAAAATTTATACCTTGAAAAAGAGGGTCTCAGAATTCCCAACTTTGAAAAACACTTACCCGAAGACGGGGTAAATCCCGTTTATTCGGTGTACTCAAAAGAGTCGAATGAACTCCTTGCTCGTTTAAGAATCAATGTCCATTTAGTGGTTACGGATGAACCCAACGCACGCGGGCTGGCAGCAAGTATTCGAAAGATTCCGGCGGCGCCACCGTCGGTCCGGAGCCTGGGATTCAACGATGTCGGGGAACGCCTGGTGGAAGACATCTGCCAGCAGGCGATCCATCAGGGCCTTGTATTGTATGTCGGGCCAACCGGGAGCGGGAAGACAAACTCAATGGCCGCGACCATTGAACAATTGAACGAACGGCGTCCGGTCAACATTGTCACGATTGAAGACCCCGTCGAGATCATTTATTCCCATAAGAAAGCCACCATTCAGCAAATAGAAATTGGTACGTGCGCGCGCAGCTATGCGGAAGCGGGAAGAAACGCCCTTCGACAGGATCCGGATGTGGTTGCAATTGGCGAGATCAGGGATGTGAGCACCGCCGAGGTTGCCGTCCACCTGGCATTGACCGGGCATCTTGTGCTTGGAACGATGCACGCGGCGACAACCGCATACGACGCCATTCAGAAACTGATCGAGATGGTGGGAAATAGAGCAAAGGTCGCCCAGGCCCTTCAGGCAATTGTCGCACAGCGACTGATCTCTCCTCGAAGAATGCCGAAAGCGGCCCTCTCCAGCGATTTTTCAAAAAACAACGGCAAGGGGGGCGGGCGGAAACTGGTCATGGAAGTTTGCCGTATCTCCAACCGAAACCAACTTAGAGCCGCGATTATCGGAAGTTCTGAACAGCCTTTCGATAAGGATAGGTTTTACGACACGATTGGCTACACAAATTCTCAAAAATTCTGCACTACTCTGGAAGACAGTCTGGTCGCGCTGGTTCTCGACGAAGAGATCACGGCTGAGGACGCAATTGAATTCGCTGAACACAAAACAGCTTTTATGGCGATGGTCGTAAAGATGCACCGTATCGCCAAGGCAACCCTTTCAGACGGGACCCGACTGGGAACTGATGAATTGGAATACCATCAGGCGGTGATTTCTTCGTTTGGTGATCTGGTCAGCAATTTCCGGTCATCGACCGAAGAACGGGGAAAGATCGAAGAAAAACTCGGTCGAACTCCCGAATAAGCCATGCCCGATCCTTTCCTTCGTTCCGAGGATAGCGCCGCGATTCGTCCTCTCTCCGAGGAAGAAATAGCGTTCGTCGAGAAACATCCGGATTGGCCTATTTCCCAGGAGTGGATGGGTGAGATCCGCTTGGCCGGACAACTGATTTCTTGCCGATGCGGACGCATCCTTCATGTCGTCGAACGCAAGAATCTTCACTTTTTGAGGCGAAATCCGAAACAGGACTTCGACGACGAAATTCAATGCGAGATCTGCACCTTTGAAATTCAGCCGGGGAAATATCGCGGAGGGAAAAACCCATACCAGCCAGCCCCCTACGGACTCCTTCTCCGGGTGAAACCGGAGGCAACCGGAGATGGTGACGGCGAAGGACGGACCGCGGTTGATTCCATCAAGAATAAATTGATGTTCTCGACCCTTCACCGAATGGCCGTTGAAGCAGGGTGGGGAACGTTTGAACCAACGATCACCCCGACCGGAAAGCAGGCCCATTCGGAATTCTGGAATCCCTTTCAGGAAATTCTCAGAAAAATTCGGATCCCCAGAACATCTCAGTCGATGGCCGATTTTTCATGGGTTCCGCTCAAGCTGTACTCGGGCGGAATGCGAGGATTGAACGACCGGTTGAAGACGTGGACCAGAATCGACTTACCCCCGGAATGCTGGTTGTTTGCCGAGATGATGAACAGCCCCGCGGAAGGAACAGCGTACTTCTTCCCTTCCCCGACTGTGGAACTAAACCCCAGGTACAAACCCTACCGCGCGACATTTGAGCCGACCAGCATCGGACGCATCGGAACCGTGGGCCCCTGGCTCTTGTTCGGCGTTGGCGCGCGCAACGATTTCGACGACCAGCAATTCGCACTGCCAATCTGGAAGAAATGCGCTCTTCAGATGATCGTCGCAAACGATTGGCCAATGCCGATAGAAAATACCGGGGAACGATCTCTGGCCCTGAAACTTCGCGAAACAGGCATCGGCTTCGTAAAATGCCTCTTTGATGACCGGTGGGGCCTTCGGCCAGATTTTGCAATCCCTTCCATGAACACCCTGATTGGTGTCGACTCGTCCCCGGAGCCGGAGATTCGGGAAGTAAAGCAAAACGTGATTCGACGGTTACGTCAGGTCTATTCCAATCGGCGGGTACTTGTATGGGAGGCTTTCAGTGGCGAGCCGCTTGAAGATTTCATAGAAATCGTTCTGAAGAATAAGTGACCTTTTTGTCAGTTATTGAATTACTGTCCTTTTTGACAGTAATAGAAAACGAATAAACCATTTATTTTCAACAGTTTGATTTTTAGCGGATTATGGCACGAGGGTTGCAATAAGGAGTGCATACCTTTTTTTGAGGAGCACGCCAAATGCAACGTTCACGTATCGTCCTGACCCTGTTTCTTCTGTTCGTCATTTACTTCGTTCCCGTGATGGCCTTGTTTTACTACTCGGAGATCCCCATCGGGCAACAAACCTTCGACTCCCTTTCCGGCTACATCGACGACAAACTGTCCCGCGCGATTATCGGAAAATTGACGCTTCATCGGTGAGGCCCAGAAGCATTCGGCAATGACCGTGACCCTGAACTTTGCCGAACTACCGAAGTCGAAGCCGCCGAGAGGGTGGCAAGTTATCTTCGAGTTTCCGGCAGAAATCGGAAATCGAGACGTGGGCGATCTCGCAAATTTTCACGAGTATCTCGAATGAAACAGCGGTTTGGCCACGTTCGATGAGACTGACTTCGTTGCGATGAATGCCGATCTCGATGGCAAAGGACTCCTGGCTTGAGTAGCCGGCATCCGTCCGAAGCTCTCGAATCAGGCGACCGAGCGTTCTTGCGAGTGTCTTGTTTCGCATGTCCCGATTGTAGGAAATCGGTTTTGCGAATAGAGCCGACTGCACATTATTTTGTGCATTGAGTTTAAGAAAAAAACAGCCGGATAAATCAAGTCCTGCGTTATAAAGCCGAGAAGCCGTCACCATGAAAACGAAACCCCTGCTGAATCCCAAACTCCAAGTTCTTCGCAGTGCGGAAGAGACGGACGGGACCTCCATGTCAAAACGCGATAAAGAACTGAAAGAAGCCGCCGAAAAAGGACAACTGCGCCTTTTCGATCCCCTGCTGACAGAAATGGCCGGTGAGCGTGACCGTCATCGGTATACCGCCTCGATTGAAATGCTTGATCAATCCCCCCGATGGGTCTTCGGAAACGTTAAGCGACAACTCGATACCTATCTGCTTCCACTGGAAAGGCGATTTCGGTTTCGAGATCAAGAATTGGTGCTTCAGATACACCCGGCTTATGTCGTAGAGGGCGGCGGAAAGTTTCGACATTACTACCCGAGTGAGCGCGAAGAATTCGTCGAACTTGGCTTGAGAAAGTTGGCAACGGAGGGGAAAGGCATCCTGTTGCCGGACCAGTCCGGGGTTATTTTCAACCTGTATCAACTACAGCAAGTCCTCGCAAATCAAGGACACACATACAAATACAGCCAGATCCGGGAAGCGCTTTTCATTCTGAGCAGGTCAAAACTTCACATCGAGACCCTCGATTCAAAACAAATCGTGGAACAGGGATATATCGAGCGTATTGAAATCCATGAGAACGAGACTGACGAAAATTCGACCGCAGTCCTGGTGCGTTTCAACGACCTGATCACCAAAGCAATTCAACTTGGTTCCCTACGACTTCTCGACTACGAAAAAACCTTAAATCTCAAAACGGCAATTGCGCGAGCGATGTATAAACGACTGGCTCATATGTACTTACAAGCAAATTTAAAAGAACCTTACAGGATCTCGATCCTGCGTATCATCGAGGATTTCGGCCTCGACACAAACAGTCCGTTCCGGACATATATACCCAAAGTCGAGAAAAGCCTCCAAGAGTTGGTTGATGCCAGAATCCTCCTCTCTTTCAAAACGTTGCGAAAATGGGAGAAGAAAAAAGGAACGGCTCAAAAACTGGAAAACGTGATTTTTGAGCTTCATCCCTCAATGACCTTGGTTCGCGACGCCGTGCAGAGTCATGCCAAGCAAACGAAAGTACCGGAAGTTAGTGAAGCTAAGGACTAGGGCGCACGGTTACGGACCTAACCGTAAATAAACACAAGCGTCAGAAAATGACCCCGTGAAAACCACCTCAAAGAACTAGGGCGCACGGTTACGGACCTATCACACCTTAAACCTGAAACTCCCTTGAAAAGGGCCGAAATGGCTGTGGAAAAATACTGGGGCGCACGGTTACGGACCCACTCTACCTGTGGAAAAATACTGGGGCGCACGGTTACGGACCCAGCCAAAATACTAGGGCGCACGGTTACGGACCCGGATCAGGCTGGAGAAATCCGGCAAGGATCCACAGGTTTTTTCAAAATATCGGACTCGAAAAATATTTACACTATAGGGCGCACGGTTACGGACTACGGGGCGCACGGTTACGGACTACGGGGCGCACGGTTACGGACCCAAAAAAACTGTGGAAAAACACTAGGGCGCACGGTTACGGACCCGTCGAAAAACGACCCGACTAGGGCGCACGGTTACGGACCCGCACCTGTAAACTACTGACAAAAAACCTTTTAAGGTAAAAATCCAGTCCCCTATCCTCTTAACCTATTTACTACTCATGGTTACATGAACTGTATAGGGGAAAGTTTTGTTATACCGGTCTGTGGAAAACTCGGTCGGAACCGGGTGAAATTTTTCTCTAATTTTTAGGGCGATTGAAATTTTCCAAGCTGAACGTCCACTGAAAATTGACGCCGGAAATTTTATCGAAGGACGGATTCAATATTCTGGCAAAGTCACGATCACCCACCTCGGTCGAAAGCAACCATCCGCGAAAATCAAATACCCCGTAGAACGTTGAATCTGATTCTTCAAATTGAAAAACAGCCAACGGAGTGGGTGGCCGGCTTTTTTTTCAGACCATGAACCGTCACCTAAAGGTAGCGGGGACCCAGTTGAAATGGTTTTGGGGCGAAGTTTTCAAAGAATCCGGTCATCGGGACGATTTCAGGGGTTAAAGACGGTTAAAACCCCAATTAAAGGGTTCTGAAGTTTTGCAGTCTTTCCAGGCACTCCGATGTCACTCACTCTCTTCCTGAAAATCCCGGCCATCGCCAAATCTCTCATCGAGCGGTATCCCCTTCCCTCCACCACGATGGAGGAGAAACAGTTGGCGGCACCGAGTCTTACAACCGAGTACGGATTGACGGGAACGGCAGCGGATTACGTTCTCCGGGCGATCCTCGAACGGGTGTACTCGAATATCTGTGAAATTCATCGCAACACCTGGATTGCGGAATTGGCCATCGCCAAAGCCCCGCCCCTCTTTCAAAACATGCTGCTTGGGTATCTCGACCGGGGACGAAACGCACACCGCCAGTTTCTTCTGGATGGACGCCTGTCGCCTGAATTCGTCAAGTCGATGTGTCACCTGGCCCGAATTGACCCGATTTATCGGGTCGGAGAGGGACTGGGAGGCGTCCCCTACGTTTCAGAGAAGGTGATTGAGGACGTGTCGGCCATTGGGAGAGTTTTCGACCCGAGAATGTTCAGAGGCGCCGTGAGACTTGAACTGAACCCTCAATTCGGAAAGGCTTCGAGACTCGTCAAAGGGGCAGATGCCGATCTCATCGTCGGCTTTGCCAACAACAAAAATCTCCTGGTGGACTTCAAAACCACCAAGGAGTTCCAATTCAAAACCGATTACTGGATACAACTCGTAGGCTACTCATTGCTCCGCTCCATTCAAATGGACAAGCCGCAAATCACCCATGCAGGCATTTATTTCGCGCGGCACGGTCACCTTCAGGTGATGCCTCTGGACGTTACGGACGGGGAGGATTTCGACGATTTTCTCGGTTGGTTTCAATCCATGACCGACGGATATCGGGATAACCCGAATTTCGGGATCGAGCCTCGCGAAAGCAGCTCGACCCGGAAACGGATTCGGCGGAAGAAGGTATCCGACTAAAAAGAAAATTTTCGGTTGTACCCTTTTTTGCCTTTTGAAGCGGCGTTTTGCAATTATGCAATGCCCTTGGAAAGCTGTTGGGTTAAGCTCAGTGATTCATCCGACTCGCAATCAGGTGTTTGTTCCAAATATCAGGAAGGGGAAGCCTTCAGGGCTTTTAGCTGGAATCTCATGATAAAAATCAAGACCCGAGGTTTTTGGGCTTTTTTAATGTTCTGTTCGATTTTGACATGCGGAAGCTATTTTGGGGCCAGCCCTCAATCAGTTCGGGCAGCCGGAACGACGCCAAAGGGACAAAATGATCCGGGGCAACAAAAGGGGTTCGAAAAGACCGGGGAATCCGGGGAACAAACCAAGCGCCCGATTGTTGAACCGAGTCTCAGGTTGTTGTTCTCAGACAGTTTTTTGAGAAGTCTGGCACAAGACCTCGGCGATCTTTCCGTTTCTGAATCAATCAGGCCGAACCAGATCGGAATTGGACGAAAGATTGGTCTCCAGACCAATGGTTCTTTCAGAACGGTACTTAAAGGGAGCCGGCAAATTGATGCACTGGTACTGCGTTCCCCCAAGGCCGTGGGACTTAGAATCCACATCGAAGGGATGCACCTGGCTGATGGAGAGTCACTTTTCATTTATGGGCTGGATGGGTCAATAGCGGATTCAAAGACAGAGATTACCGGCAGCGGACCTTTCGGAAATGGCGAATTCTGGTCCGATGTAACCCTTGGTGACACGGTCGTGATTGAAAGAGTCTGGGATGATTCCGATTGGAGAGATATGAAGGGATCGGACTTCACGGTATCGGAAGTTTCTCACTTGATTGAGAACCCATTGTCCGGTCTGAATACCGTCGGCGCATGCGAAGTGGACGCACGATGCGGAACCCAGCAGCCCGAGAAAAATTCCGTGGCCCGGATTATTTTCACGAGTGGCGGACAAACGTTTGCATGTAGCGGGACAGTGTTGGCAACGACGAACACAGACAAATCACCCTATGTTCTGACCGCGAATCATTGTGTCGGCACTGCCGCCGAGGCCCAGACGGTTCAGGCTTTCTGGTTTTACCAGTCGATTGCCTGCAACTCGAATACACTCCAAAGCGGGATATTTGTCTCGCCAACAGGTGCGTCAATTCTTCAAACGAGCGCGGGATCGGATCAAACGCTCCTCGAAATTCTCGGCGTCATTCCGCGCAATTTGTTTTACTCGGGATGGAATACCAATGCCCAATCGACCGGGGGGGCAGTTTTCAGTCTCCACCATCCGGGTACGGGCTTCCCTGCCGCCGGAAATCAAATCGAATCCTATCTCCGGCGGTCGACCGGCAGCATTACGGCGCAAAATCAGTCCTGTCCGGCGACCGGGGTAAGCAACGCCTATCAGGTGACATGGACGGAAGGTGTAGCCGAACCCGGTTCGGACGGAGCCGGATTGTTCATCACCGTGAACGGTACAAATTTCCTGACGGGTGTGCTGACCGGGTGTGGAAGTTCCGCCTGCGGTCAGCCGGCCAACCTGCAAACCGACAATTTCGGTCGTTTTTCCGATTTCGCCCCGCTGATTACCGCCAATCTCGCGGGCGGGTCGGATGATGGCTTCGAGCCGAACGACACGCGCGCAACCGCTTCTCCCGTCGTCAGCGTGACGGCGTCGAATCTGATCGTGAAGGAGAATAACGAAGATTGGTATTCGATCAGCGCCGGTCCGGGCCAGACGGTCAACGCTACCGCGAATTTCACTCATGTTTGGGGCGATATCGACCTGGAACTGTACCGAAATGGTGAATCCACACCCGTGGCGGTATCCAACGGCACGTCCAACACCGAAAACATCAGCTTCCTGAATACATCCGGGACCAACACATTTTACCTTCGGGTGCTGCTCTTCAATGACACTCGAAACAGTTACAGCCTTGGCCTTAACCTGGATAACTGCTCGTTCTCAATCAATCCCACCAGTTCGACAGTCGGTTCGTCCGGAGCGAGCGGGACCGTTACCGTCATGGCGTCCAATGCCGGTTGTGCATGGACGGCGACGAGCAATACTTCCTGGATTACGATTACATCCGGAGCAACCGGAACCGGCAATGGCACGGTCGGCTATTCGGTGTCCGCTAATACCAGCATCGAGCGGACGGGAACAGTAACCATCGCTGGTCAGACCTTCACGGTTACTCAAGCAAACGGCTGTACCTACTCGATCAATCCAACGAGCACGACCATCGCGGCGGCGGGTGGAACAGGAACGGTTGCGGTGACAGCTTCTGACACGGCCTGTCCGTGGACGGCGGTGAGCAACAACTCCTTCATTACCATCACTTCCGGCGCGACCGGGACCGGCAACGGGTCGGTCGGGTACACGGTTGCGGCCAACACTGGCATCCAGCGGACGGGAACAGTAACCATCGCCGGTCAGACGTTCACGGTGACCCAGTCAAACGGGTGTACCTACTCGATCAATCCGACCAGCACGACCATCGCGGCAGCGGGCGGAACGGGAACCGTGGCGGTGACGGCGTCTGATACGGCGTGTCCGTGGACGGCGGTGAGCAACAACAGCTTCATTACCATCACCTCGGGCGCAACCGGGACCGGTAACGGGTCGGTCGGGTACACGGTTGCGGCAAACACTGGTATCCAGCGGGTCGGAACAGTAACCATCGCCGGTCAGACCTTCACGGTGACGCAGTCGAATGGGTGTACCTACTCAATCAACCCGACCAGCACGACCATCGCGGCGGCGGGCGGAACGGGAACCGTGGCGGTGACGGCATCGGACTCGGCGTGCCCGTGGACGGCGGTAAGTAATGACTCATTCATTACGATTACGTCAGGCGCAACCGGAACCGGCAATGGAACAGTCGGTTACCTTGTGGCATCAAACCTCGGTCCGGATCGGACGGGTACACTGACCATCGCTGGTCAAACCTTTACCGTTACCCAGCCCGGATGCCAATTCGTCGTTGCGCCGACGAGTTTTCAGGTGACTTGGAAGGGTGGAAAGCGAAAGATCAATGTCACGACAACCAGCGGTTGCCCTGTATTGGTTTCGGGTGGTCCTTCCTGGATTACCATCTTACCGGGTGGACCGACCTTGGATGTGAATGTTCAGTTGGCAAGAAACACCGGCGCGGCCAGAACGGGAACAATCACGGTTGCCGGTCAGACGATAACCTTCAATCAAACGGCTCGATCTGCTTCAACGCCGGGGCAGTTTCGACCATCAAATGGCTTTGTATACCTTCGCAACTCCAACGACACCGGATTTGCCAACAACCAGTTTTTCTATGGTCAAGCCAGTGATATTCCGATAGCTGGTGACTGGGATGGTGACGGGATCGACACCATTGGCATTTACCGGAACGGCACGTTCTTCCTTCGAAACTCCAACTCGTCCGGATTTGCCGATATCCAATTCCCTTTCGGTATTCCAGGAGATATTCCGATTGCGGGAGACTGGGACGGTGACGGGATTGACACCATCGGGATTGTCCGGGGCAACGGTGTGTTTCTTCGTAACACGAACACCGCAGGCAATGCGGACATCCAGTTCAATTATGGATTGGCAAGTGACATTTTCATCGTGGGTGACTGGAACGGAGATGGAATTGACACCATTGGTGCCTATCGTCCGACGAACGGATTCGTCTATATCCGCAACAGCAACACAACCGGGATTGCCGATTTCGAGTTCTTCTACGGGCAGGCCGGCGACCGCCCGGTTGTCGGTGACTGGAATGCCGACGGCATCGACACTATCGGAATCGTGCGCGGAAACCAGTGGTTTCTGCGAAACTCAAACACGAGCGGCTTCGCCGACATCCAATTTTTCTACGGGGTAGACACGGATACTCCCGTGACAGGCGACTGGGATGGACAGTAGGAATAGGAAGCGGCTGATTCACTGAAAATTGAGGCTGCCTTTCCCGAGGACCCGAAATCGACGGATGAGGCGACTGGTCACAGTTGGGAGTGCCTCGAATGTGGCGACGTGTTTGATCGGCCCGGATTGGTCGAGCCGGGGGCGATGGGCTGCGTCCGGTGCAATTCCTGACCTCGTTCGGCAAAAAAGAAACGTGCTTTTCACTAAAGGAAAGGATTGGCTAACATGTATCAACTGCCTGAAATCGAATTGGATTCAACCGTCGAGATTGCCTCCGAAAATGGACGAATCAGCCAGACGGAGGTCTATTACCGAGTCCGCTACCAACTCGGCACGCCCTCGACGCTCGAAGGAAAGACTTACCGCTACCTGGACGTGACGCGAGACAAGGGACTCGCGAATCAGGTGGTGGACTACAAATTCCACAACCAGAATTCAAAACACTGGCGTGTCTGATCACTGTTCGGCCCGGCGGGATCATGGTCCCGCCGGGATACTTCAAATGAGAAAGTGTCATTACCACCATAAAATGGCAGAAAAAACAGGCATAAACTGGCACAAATGAGAAAATTTTACAGCCATTTGCTGAATTGGTAGAAAACTTACTGCCACTTTATGGTTGTAATGACAGAAAGCACCGACGATGGGTGAAGAAAAAATTTTCAAAATTGGTGACAAACTCATTCCGGAGGGCTCGATTGTCGGCGAGCAAGTCCGCGCGAGTCTCGACCTGCCCGGCCCGAGGCTCCTGGTCGCTCTGAAGGAACCAACTCGCGAAGAACTTGTCGCGTACCAGTTTGGATCGTTCAAAGTCGCCCTGTTTTCGTATTCCGGCGTTTTGTTTTTTCTCTTCAAGGCAGGAAACCAGCCGTGGCTGGACGCACCGTTCTCGATGGCGCTTGAACGGTTTCGACCCGATCACGAGAAATTCCGAGAAAGATATGACCACCGGGGAAAGGCGGGGGAGCGCGAAATCCTGAATGTGTTCCTGGTCGCGTCTCCATCGGGGACGATTCTCGCCCGCCGGGTGACGCCGTTGCCGGAAAAGGCCAACGCGGAATTCCGCCGTGTGATCGACGCGCAGCTCGCGGGATCGAGCGGCGCGGACCAGCACACGGTTGCACACCAGTACAACCAGAGCATCGACCGGGCATACGGTGCGTATTCGACGAGCGCAATGGCGAAAGCCGCTTCGCATGTGTTCCAGGTCCCGGTTCTCGCGGTGAACTGATCTGATCCCGACGACCCAAGGGGAGGGGGCCTTCGCTCCCCCCTGTTTCACGTTGCTTCCCTGCCTTCGCGCCCGACCGAGTCGCCGCCCGGCCAAGCTTGTCATTTCTCAAAATAAACGGGACTCGCTACAACTGGCGCGGATTTAGCCCAACTTGGCGTCCTCTTAGCAATGGAACAGTGCGACACTAAGTTCGAGACGACATCACAACTCGGCTTCGTCTCGACACGCAGACGGCATTCTTTGAACAGGACGATCTCGCGGAAGGCGACCAGGACGGGGCTTTCGAGGTCGTCCAGCCCCAAATCTACTCGCCGGAGAAGTGCCCGTTTTGCATGGGCACAGGTGTCATCAGTTACCGGGACAGCCGGGGCGAGAACTGGACGAGACCCTGTAGACACGACCCGGCAACCGAAGGGCCGCCGCCGCCTGACTGTTTGGTTTGAACAATCAAGGAGCGAATGATGACGCAAGCCTCGAAGCAGTTCCTTTTCTACGACTACGAAACAACCGGACTGAACGTTGTCTTCGATCAACCGGTCCAGTTCGCTTCCGTGCGTCTTGGCGCGGCGGGTGAGGAAACCGGAGCGGATTCGTTTCGAATCAGGTTACGCCCCGATGTCGTTCCGTCGCTCGTTTCGCTGAAGGTCACGGGGCTGACGCCAGAGGTTCTTGGAACCGGCATCACCGAGTACGAAGCTGCCTGCCGCATCCACCAGGAATTCAACCGACCGTATACGATCAGCATTGGCTACAACTCTTTTCAATTCGATGACCAGGTGTCGCGGTTTCTGTTTTACCGTAACCTGCTCGACCCGTACTCCCACCAGTGGGCCAACGGGTGCGGTCGAGCGGACGTGCTTCCGATGCTCCCCCTTTTCAAAATCTTCGCGCCAAAGGCCCTGAAGTTTCCGACACGGGAAGACGGGACGCCCACCTTCAAGTTGGGGGCGATGGCGGTCGAGAACGGGATCGACGATTCGCAGGCACACGATGCCGGCGCCGACGTCCGAATGACAATCGAACTCTTCAAACGAATGCGGGACGCGAGCCCGAAATTGATTGAGGCCGCGCTGAAGCGGTTCGTAAAAAGGGAAGATGTCGGCGCCCTCGACGAACTGACGCCGGTTCGAGCCGGCTCGTCGGAAGTGAAATTCGCCGTCCTGATTTCGCATCGAGCGCACGACGACAAGTACCAGCAGCCGGCGGTCCTCGCGCGAACGGAATCGACCGGAAGGCAGTTGTGGTTACTCCTTGAGCGGGACCTGACTGGCTACCTGCGTGGAGAGAATCTGAATCGGCCCATTTTCGTCAGTCGGCGGCCAGGAGAACCACCGTTCGTCCTGAAAGCCGAGAAAGCCCAATTCCCTGAAGAGAGGAAAGGTATCGTTCGCCAGAACCTCAAGTTGATTGCCGAGAAGGGGATCAAGCTATTCATGGAAGGATTGAACGGTGAGTTTCCAGCCCTCGATCACCTCGATCTTGATTCGAGCCTGTACTCGGGCGATAACTCAGGCGATTTCTTCTCCGACCTGAACGCCGCTCAGGACGACGTCAGGAGTTTTCATAATGCGCTTGCCGGCGAAATCCGGTGGTCAATTGCCCAACGCATGCCGAACGAACGCTTCAGGGAATTGGCATTGCGGGTTATTTACCGGAACGGCTTCGATTGTCCCCAGGCGAAGCGTGCCGGCGAGGACTTTGTCCGCGCACGCCTTGAAGGAAAGCCGGTTACGGTCGATTTCCGGGGCCGCGAGCGCGGCAGCCTCGAAACCCTCAAGGAGGAAATCATGGCCGAGTTCAAGAAGGGCGTGAGTGAACAGGAAAGGGCGCTGCTTGAGTCGGTGGCCGAGGCGTATCACCTGAACATCGAGGTAGTAGCGAATCCCGCTGAACCCATTTCAGATGAGGGTGTTCCGGATGCTATGTCGATTGAAGAGTTAATTGAAGCTATGAAACTGAAACTGGCGGAATGGGGGGAGAAAGCCCAGCCCAGCCCCTGCACCGAGGAAGAGATCCTTTTGGCTGAGACCAGGTTCAGCAAAGCCTTCGGCCAGCCCTTCCCGGATGCCTACAAACGAATTCTGAGGAAGACGAACGGTTTTTATTTCGATGGGATGACCATCTGGCCAATTAAACCCGAACCGGATTTTGAGGAAACCATCCAACAGGCGAACCAAAATTTGAATGAGTATTTTTCACGGGACTTTATTTACTTTGGTCAGAATGGAGAGGAACTGTTCGTGCTGAATCTGAAGACTGGCCTTTTTTGCGCCATCGAATTCGTCGGGAAACCGGTTTGGTGCGAATTTGCCGATGCCGAAGAGATGTATCGCTTCATGCTAGAAAGAAATTTTCTTGTGGACCGTGAATGAACGAAATGCCCTTCGAGAAGAGGGGATGCGGCCTGCCTTTGGTCGAGGGTTTCATTTTGGTGTTGCATTCGACCTGCTCGAAATGCTCGTCGGCTACCTGCGTGGAGAGAATCTGAATTCGATCTTGGTTGTCTTAGGAAGCATTCTGAGGGTTTGAGAAAATCCTTAGAGAAAGAGGATTTCACTTAATTCCTTTGTGGGGTTGTGATTAAGATGTTTGAATATGAAATTTTCGAACAAGGTGTTTTAAAGAGAGGATTCTTCCACAAGAATTTTGTTGATTTTGATATCAATGAAATTCAAACCTTTGTTAATTTTCTTGAGAAAAGAAAAATTTTCCATTGCTTGAAGTATAAAAAGGTATTCTTTTATAATGCTTCAACACTATTAAGTCTTTCAATTTTTCTTTTTATTTTGGAAAGTTATAGGCTGAGAAATGAACTGATGCTCCCACTCATGTGCCTTGCCCTCTCTCTCTTGGTTTTTGGTTGTGTTGTTGTTGCAATCCTTTGGTGTTATGCGGTACACGATCTGAGACAATTTTACAAAAATAAAAGAACGGACAGTTCTATTTTCGAAGCTTATTTATTCGACGAGTTTAAAAAAATTAAAGTCAAAATTGAACAGTATAGATTAGACGGGATAATTTACTAATTTTTTTTAAGAAATAGGAAACTCAAAAAGAATTAGGGCGAGAATGGATCGTTGTCCGATAATTCTTTTTATGTAAAATCAGGCCGGAATTTTTAGGGTGTGGCCGCGGTTTCCGCGTTCCACACCCGCTTCGCTTTGTCCGAAGAATTCTCGGTCAGTTCGACGGTGAGTCTCCCCTGAAACCACCCAACGCTGATTCGAGAAATTCCGCAATGGAGGTAGAAGACCTCGCCCGCCTGGCCGTGGTCCAGAACGTCATCGCAAAACTTCCAGACTTGATCGACCCAAGTATCATGGACGAAATCGGGTAAGTGGTGCGATACAAGGACCTCGTTAGTTTCGACTAGAAGTTTAACCAAGGAACTCCGGTCATTCGTCAAAAGACCTTGTTCAAATCGACGATGAAATTCAGCATAGGTCATGTTCAGTCACTTCGAAGTCAATAGCTGGAGATTTTTGCCTTAGAAGGTCATTCAATTTCAGCAAAGAGTATAGCAATTGAATTCAGTTTCCTTCCAAAAAATCGAGCAGGTCTCCGCCCAGAGATACAAGCCTGGAGATCTCTCCAATCCGCCCACCAGTAATCTGAAGTACCCGAGACCTCAAGGAAGCGGCAACCAATGGATCATTCGTAAATGGCTGCTTTCCTGATTGAGCCGCAGAGGCCCGTTCAAGATCGGCAAACAGCCGAACATAGGCGTCGCCTTCCTCCCACAGCGGCAGCTCGACCGGGTGAAACCTTGAACACATCTCGTCATTTTCAAAAAGGAAGTCGGCGGAATCCGGCCTTCCGACGGCGACAACAATCACCTCAGTCAAGTTGATTACCACCTTGAGGACGTTGAGAAGTACCCGTCGATCCAGGGGGCGAGCAGTGAGAATTCGTTCAAAGGCATCAATGAACAACATTTCAACGCCCGTGGAATCAAGCATCGAGCGGACCATGTACTCTTTTTCAGAAGCCGATCTGGGCAGCTTCATCGAGGGACACATCGCGCTCAACACGCAATCGTAAAACTTCGATTCGGTGGGTCTCTCCGGGAGTTCACAGCAAAGGAGCGGCGGCTGATTTCGACCTGCTCGGGGTGGGTAGACTTCGGAAAAACGTGAAATGAGGGCGGATTTACCATTGCTTTCAGGCCCAGAGATGAAAAGGCATGGCATTCTCCGTTGTTTGGGGTAAGTCAATAGATCGGAGAGCGTGCCCATAATTTTGTTGGCCTGATCATAATCCACCCAAGGTAGTGAATGACTATTGATGTCTGGATTATTCAGCATAGCCATGTATGGATTCTCAGGTCTTCTAATTGATTTAATGACTTACAGTTTATGGTGGATGGATTGAGTTCCCGCTCGGTCTGTCCGTCTCCGGTGGGAACATTCGTTCAGATTGCTGGTCCAACCTGGCTTTTCGCCAACGGCCCGGCGCTTTCAGCCGTCTGGCGAGTTGTCGAAGATCAATCTCAGTTTACAGGTTTAGCTACAAGAGCAGGGTCTGAGTACCTGATGTTCACATAGCTTTGAAACGGGGGATTGGAGACCCTGGATTCCCCACCCTTGGTAGTTCCGGGGGTGACTGGTCCAATTGTAAGTTCACAGGATTTTCTTAGACCTTCCTCCTCTTTTTTGCCGGAAAGAACTTGGATTGGACCGAATTTATTTTCGCTTGCTGAAGTCACGGTCGTTTTCCATCCGAGTTTCGGTAGTTGGTCTCGATAGAAAGTAATGACATCGGAACTGCTTTGAGTACATCCAAATGTGTAGCTGAGGGTTTGAAACTGAAAAGAACGACCAAGGCGTTCGGAATTTTTCGGGATGGGAAGATCCAAAGGAATGGGATATGGAAACAGTTTGTCTTCTTCCTCTTTTTGTCCGGTATCGGTCCTGTTCGCTGCGACAGCAGGGGCCTTAGCCGCGGAAAGTGAAATATTCAAAACGGGTATGGTTAAAAAAGGCAGAATGAGGAATGCAACGGAGAAATAAGATTTGGTTTTCATTTTAAAGCATCTCTTTGTCTTGACGCAGTTCAAATTGACCACATTGCCGAGAGCAATTCCGCCTGTTTCAGGACGGTTTGCGTGGCTTTGGCCTGCAAGTCGGGCGGATACCCGTACTTGTTGAGGATCCGCTTCACCCGTACCTTGATCTGGGCGCGGGTGCTTTCCCGAAGTGTCCAGTCGATGGTGACGCTCTTGCGAACCTGTGCGACCGAGGATGTCCTGGGCGCGGTTGGCAGCGTCGCCGAGGCCGATGGTCCCAATCAGGTCGATCAGTTCGCCGAGCCGGTGCTTGTCGTGCGCGGGCCGGGCGTAATCCTTCGGAAGTACTCCCTTGAGCCTGATATTGTCCCGCTCAAGGGAGACCATCGCGTCATCCACATCCACGATTTTCCCGATGGTCGGCCGCTTGGCGTTCGCCCGAAGCTCAGACCACCGGGCTTCTTTTAGGACCCAGAAGACGTTCTCCGCGAAGGAATCCGAAATGTACTTCAGGAAGATGAGACCGAGGACGACGTGCTTGTACTCCGCCGCGTCCATGTTGTTGCGGAGCTTGTCGGCGGCGAGCCACAGTTTCGCTTCGAAGCCGAGGTTAGCGGTGGTGTCTTTAACTGACTTGGTTCTGGCCATGAATGAGCTACGGGAATCGACAGGGTGCGAACAAAAATCCTGAATCGAGGGAACTTTCCTGAAAAAGAGGAGACCGACGGGAAGTGCGCGGCGGAGGCACGTTCCAAAGCGCCGGACTCTGAGAAGGCGGGGGCTTCGATCAGGGCGTTTTAAAAGATATATTCTTCTGTTGAAAGATGAATATCGAAATCGAGCAAACTTATTCAGAACAAAAGGGTTAAAAGCTGTTCAACTAAGCTTTTTTTGGGATTTTTGTTCCTTTACAAGGCCATCCGGAAGCCCTTTATGAGTATTAAGTCTAATATCAAAGTGAGCAGAAATTTGTTGTACTAATCTACCCTCACAGGGGAATAAGTACAGATAGTCATATACAAGCTGACGTAATATTTGATTAGCAAAGGGATTATTCTTCAGATCATTTTTTAACCTTTTCATTTCATCTAACGGAGTACCCTTAAAATGATCTAATTTTATTGAAAGTTGAATTAGTGAAACTGCTATGGGAATTTCATTTTTAGACTTATTGCTGAGTTTTTGAATCTCCTCATAGGTCATTTTTAATTGTTCATGTCCACAAGAAGTAGATAACCGTTTCACAATCCCATGAGACCAGCGAGACATAAAGTAAATAATATATTTGTTAATCAGTTCGTTCCTTCTAGTTTCACTCTCATCCGGAAGAATCATGTTTACAAAGGAAGATACAAATTCCTTATAGATATCGAAGTTTTGTTCAAATGAAGTGAAGATATATTTTAAGAGTCGAAGTCCGAGGGAGTAAGCCGAGGTCGTTATCTTAATTTTTAGGTCACCTTCAATTGAACCTTGGAAATTTTTCAAAATTTGACCCAGGAGGTCAATCTTTCTAAGTGAAAGATTAACCTTTAATAGTTCATTTATTTCAAACTCCTGCTCATTGGTGTCAACAGATCTTAGCTTTATTAAAGATGAATCCTCTTCTTTCTTTTGCTTATCTAGCTCCTTGTGATGATTATCCCTGTTATCGCTAATCGAATTATTTGTATTAAGGACTGGCGTCTCTTTTTCTAACTGTTTATTTAGGATTCCGTTGATAAAAGAAAAGTCGTTTTTGAAGTCAAACTGACTATACGATGTGAAAAAAGTATCAGATTCTTGAATAAGTCGATCAATCACTTCAAGATCAGTTGAAAGATAAATGTAGAACAATATAATTTGAAAATAGTCATCAAAGTAAGTCTTGCTAACCATTTTGAAAAGGATGTTTTTCAGTTCAGAATTTACGTTGTTTCTAATATTTGCATGGAAGTATTGGGCAACGAAATAGTAGTAGCAGTATCTATACACAAACTTGAAACCTTCACTTCTCTTCTCCAGGATTTTTGATTTTTCCAGTGTTCTAAGCATCTCTTCGGTGAAGGTAACATGAAAGCGATTTTTAAACTCATCTATCACAATGGTTACTTGGTCTTCAGAAAGAAAATCTGTTTTATAAGTAAACATTCTAAATGCTAGAAAACTGAGAAATGATAGCTTAATGCTTATTTGTGCCGGATCGGAATTTTCACGAAAAAGTGAGGCATTAATTAATGCTGTATACAGATGTGCATATGTTCCAGAAGAGTTTATCTGGTTATTAGATAATTCGGAGTTTTGGAGTAGAGTTAGAATAACAAATGGGTAAGATGGTAAAATGTCTTCCTTGATTAAGGCAGTAATTGTGTTTTCAAGGTTATTTTGTTTGTAAACTCGGTCAGTACTAGAAATTTCATCAGAATCTAGATCAATCCATTTTGAGATCAATTTAGATCTCAATAAGTGTCCAAATGGTTTAATTTCTAAAGGAGTGAATCCGAAAAATGGGTTCTTTTCGGGCGCGTGTATTACCAAGTCACCTAATTCAAAATATTTTGTTGAGAAAATTAATATTGTTTCAAATGACTTTTTCAAGAAGGGAATAATCTGATAAAACCTCTCTAAATTCCCAAGTCCAAAATCAAGGTCATCAATAATAATCACTTTCTTGTCCGAAGAAAGATTTTTAAACTTTTCAAATTGATCCCTGTTGTATTGTTTTTTGAATTGTTTTTCGACAAGCTCTCTGACTATATTCTCTTTAATTTGATTATTTTTAAGTTGAAAAATAATTTTAGCGGAGATCATCACCGATACAAATCCAAACTCTTTATTTAATCCCAATATCAGCTTTTTTGCCAATGTTGTTTTTCCTGAGCTATCTTCTCCATTTATTATTAGTGTTTTTTCCTCAATTATCTCGTCAAATATTTTTTTCCCCTCAATTTCTACATTGTTAAAGCTAAAATTCTTCTTACTAATTTTTCTTTTTTCAAAGTTTGGAAAGATAAATAAATCATCAAGAAATATTTCTTCTCTCTTTTTATGCGTTAAACCAATGCCTAGTTCTTTGAGAAATGCTTCGAATTCTTGAGTAAAAATAAAATTGTTGGTTGATCGGTGAGGGTTTCTTTTAAATTCAATCCATTTTTCATTTACATCTTCTTCTTGGTAACTCTCGTCTACAAAAAGCATTTGTTTAAAAGAAAATGCTTTCTCCATGAGGTCAATATTTATGAAGTTAAAGGCACTGTTGTTTTTGCTCCCATCTTGTAAAACACCTCCTTCAATATATGTGAGTTCCTCGCCCTTATATCCGCGTTTTTGATAATTGTCAGCGATATGTTCATGCCCGGTTAAAACTATGTCGGAATTTTTCTCGATATATTTTTTGAAATCTCGTGAATTATTTGATTCAAGCCAATTATAGGGATGATGAAAAAGTGAAATAACCAGATCAGCATTTTCTGAAAAATTTATTTCATTAAGTGAACCAACTGGAAATATGAGACCGCCTTGATTCTCATTTCTCATTGAGCACCAAGCAGTGTTGAACTTTCTAATTTCAATATTAAAATTTCCGTGACTTACTTTTCTTGATTTTGCCAAGTAATGGAATTCATTCTCTGTGCCTTCAATTTCTCCTTCAAATGCAAAGTAGTTTTCTTGAATTTTCGTGCTGAAATTAACTGCTTCAGCGACTTTCTTCTGGTCTTTCAAATTTTTTTGGAAATCTGATAAAACCATTTCTCTTAAAGTTGTTTCTTTATTTGAAAAATCGCAATCATGGTTGCCTGGAACTGTTACTTTTACTATTTTCTCAAATTTGCATTTTTCAATCAGTAAATTCTCAAGACGATTAAAAAATGATTTTGCCAAGTTATATTCTTCTACTTTACCTGAAAATGCTATATCACCAGTAACAACAATGAGCAAAACCTCACTGCTTTGAAGAAATAGATTTGCGTCTACTGCACTTGCAATTTGTTCGATTTTCTCACTTACAAAATTTATTCCGTTATTTTTAAAGTGAATGTCACTTAAATGTAGAATTGAAAGTTTCATGAATCTCCTACTTGATTTAAAAATTCTTAGTTTGTCGGGTTTTTCAGGATTGTCCTAATTTTTATTACTAATCAAACCGGTTACTTGCCCTTTCGAGACGGTTACCGAAGGGAAGTCTTTAGTGGTTGCACCTTCAATAGTTCTCATCGGCAATTAACATAGGGCAGCTTTGATTCCGCTTTATGCGGAAAATAGACTCCAAAGTCAGGTTCTTGCAACACCAAAGAGTTGGGAAGTGGTTTTTGTGTCGGGGTAGGGAAAGAATTCGCGCATTTTTAGACGCTAAGGATCAAATTTCCATTTTCCTCATTCAATTCATGACGCTAAGGACATTTCTCTAGCTATTAGGCTTGTTTTTCGGGCGTCTTCTTGTCCTTTTTGTTGCTTTGGGGCTGATCGGACTTTCTTCTCCCGGCAGCGGGGAGAGTTCTTGGTGTTCCCCAGTAATCGCGACAAAACACACCATTCGGTCATTTTGAGGTATCCTCAATCCCTACTCCGAAGTCAATTCACGACTCAGGGGCGGAATTGAGAACAATTCTTCGCGTGTGGATTCCAGCTTGTGAGATTCGACACCCGCGAGCCAGTCGGCCAGTGTTCGCTGGGTTTTGGCGTAAATTTCGTCCCGAAAACCCCGATTTCGAATCTTCTCCCTTCGCGCCGTCAATACGTGATTCCGCAACCGGATGATGGATTCGTCTCCTGGTTTCGGAAAGCCAGTGACCAGTACGGTTGCGAAATGTTCGAGCCGCTCGCGGTCGGCCGAGTACCAGGCACGGGCGATCACCGCCCCGATATATCCGATTTGAAATCCGGAAGACGGTTTCCCGAAGCGTTTTACAGCGAACCCGATGGCCTGGACATGAGCGTTGAAGAATTCGATGAGTTCCTGCCGCCCCGGTTTGACCGGTTTGGAGCGAGTGGCCAGGTGATGGCCCCCGATCAACATTTCCTTGGCGATGGCAGAGGAAAAGAAGGAAGCGCCGGCGTCGACCATCGTCAAAACCTGATGAATCGTGCGTCGGCGTCCGTCGTCGATGGCCAGCAACTCCTGCTCGGTCAACCCGGTGGTGACGAGGAGTTCAATGGAAATGCTGGTTTCGAGGATGGCGGTCAGGCGGTGCTGTCCATCCCGGAGTCGGCCCTGTTCGTCGAAGGCGATTCCCTGGTGCGTTGTTTGAAAAGTGCCGGCAATCAGAGATCGCGACAGTTCCTCGACGAAAGCGCGGCTTATCGGGCGATTGGAATGATTGGTTGCGAGCCATTGGGCGGCGAGTTTGGGGGTGACTTTGACGAGCTTTGTTTTCAAAGGGTTGGCATTCTTTCTTGCCCAGGATTCAACCGGGCGTAATCGTATTCATCGTCTACTTTTCGTCAGGACTCAAGCGTTCGAGAATCCGGCGGCTGTGGCGGTCGCGTTTGATGGCGATGCGCTGGACGTAGACGCGGGTCGTGGTCTGGTTGCGGTGGCCGAGCGCGTCTTGGGTTTCGCTCAGGCTGCCACTCATCTCGGACACCATTCGGGCGAAGGTATGCCGGGTTTGGTGCAGGTGAATGTCACCGATGCCGGCTTCGACGGCGTATTTCTTGAGGTTCTCGACGAACGACCAGGCGACGAGTGGAAGTCCCGGCTTGCCGGCCCGATCATGGCGTGTCCAGAGTGGGCCGTCCTTTTTCAATACCGTCAATCGCCGTGCCGTCCGCAGGTATTCCAGTAAAGCGTCGCGAACCGCCGGATCGGCAACCTCCCGACGCTGGTAGTCGCCGCCTTTCACTTTCGTCCGGACGTACATCGTCTCGTCCTCCATCTCGATGTCCTTTCCCCTGAGCGACAGTACTTCCTGCCGCCGCAAGCCGGTCGCGAAGAACATCAGCAGGAGCGCGTAATCGCGTTTCCCGACTGGATCGGCTTCCGCCGCGCGGCCGCGGACAACCTTCAAAAGTTTGACGACCTGCTCGTCGGTCAGGGATTTCGTGCTTCGGCTCTGGTACGGCTTTGGCGCTTTTGGCATGGCATACCGGACGGGGTTGCCCCGAAGCGTCTGTCCGAGGGCGGTTTCGCGCATCGCCCACTGAAAGAAGGACGACAGATGGCAGGCCCGGGCGTAAACGGTCGTCGGTTTGAGTCCCCGTTTCGCCATCTCGCGAAGCCAGGTCTGAACGTCCTGCGGCGTCACCTCGCCCGGACCAACCTTGACGAGATTGAAAAATGCTTCGACGGAGCGCTGCTTTTCGCGCCGGATGTCGGCCTGCCGGGCGAGGCCGGTGGAAGTGGTCGCCTCCGCCCAGACCGCGACCGCCGCCTTCACGACGGCATCAGCCGGGTCGATTTTCGCCAGTCCCGTCATTGAATTGATTCCTTTCCGAGGGTTTTCGAAATGTACAAAGTCTGATACTCTTTGTACATTCAGGAGAACGGAGGATCACCGGATGCCGACCCCGATCAAGAAAACCGTCAAGCGCAACAAACACTTCGTGCTGGACGAGACCAAAATTCACCGCGCCCAGAAACTTCTCGGTGCCCCCACTGAAACCGAGACCATCGAGCGCGCGCTGGATGCCCTCATCGGCGAACACGAACGCGCGGCGGCGGCATTGAAGGCACACGAACGTCTCATGAAAGGTGATGGGGCGATCCGCGACGTCTTCGGGAATCTGGAGGCGTAGGTGGCCGGAACCGTCCTCGATACATCGGTTTACATCACCGCTTTGCGTGGCGGGAACCTCGCCCTGCTCGGTCAGCGACGTTTCTCGGTCCAGTCGCCGCTCTGGTTGAGCGCGGTTGTGCTGGAAGAACTTTACACCGGGGCCGACCCTGCCCTTCGCAAAAAGCTTGAGAAGTTCGAGCATGATTTCGACAAGATCGGCCGCCTGCTCGTTCCCATCCTTTCCGACTGGACGCTTGCTGGAAACGTCCTCGGCAAGATCGGCGAGAAGTACGGCTACGAACTCATTGGTCGTGCCCGGCTGACCAACGATACTTTGCTTGCGGCGAGCATCGCCCGACGCGGACTGAAGCTCCTGACGGTCAACGCCAAGGATTTCGCCAAAATCTCCGAATTCATCCCGCTCGACTGGTCCCAGGTCTGAGTTTCGGCCCCGCCGCCGCCCCGGTCGGGGGTGAATATCAGAGGATTTACGTTTTCCGTCAAGCCTGCATAAATGTGTAGTTTGCGCAGGCTCAGATGAAAAATGGCAGGGATTTACCTATCCGATGTATTTTTTGGAGGCCGAACTGTGGTTCGTTAAATAAAAACTGTTCCAGCGGAGAAAAATGACATAAAAGTGGGCGCGGCATGAAACGACGCCTAAGAGTCGCCGCCCCCACTGCTTCGGCCGCGTGCACATCGGATACTCCTCATCAATGCAAACGGTTTTTTAAGGACTAGCTATGGCATTACCAACGTCTGTCCATTCACTTCGACAAACCCCAACTGAGGTGGGATCGACCTGACCTTCATCCAACTAACCCAAAATCACAAAAGTCGAGATATTTATCGGTTTTTTTTTAACACGACCCCCTTCTTAAACTAGGAGAAGTTATGAAAAAGCTTATTTTTGGAATGACTTTGATGGTGCTAATTAATATTTTTTTTAGCAATGGGGCTACGGGGCAAGAAAATTCTTGTAAAACTATTCTTAAAAGAAAGTTGGCAAAGTTTTCTTCGGCTTCCGATTCTTCACTAGAGCAAATTATTGAGCTTTGTCAGGCTTCGAAATTACCTGTTGGAATTGAATGGCTATCGGATGATCAAAAAAAAGTTTCTCCGATTAGTTTTGAAAATCAGTCAGTAGAATTTATTCTTAACGAAATAATAAGTCATGGGGAAAAGCTTGGAATTTCTGTTCAAGATAAAATTGTTAATATTTTTTCGTATGAAATTGTTAACAGCGATGAAAATTTTTTAAATATTACAATCGATAAATATCAGATGTTTCATCCAGAAAATCTAATCTTTGCTAGCTGTGGTCTTCGTGACTTTATTGAAGGAGTTAGGGTAGGTAGCTGTGGGTATGGCAATCCTGATGACGATTTTTTCTCAGAAAAGAAAATTTTCATACAAGAAGAAAATATTACTGTTCGTGAAATTCTGAACAAATTTGCTATTAGCCAAGGAAATGCTTTATGGGTGACTTGTTTAACTAGAAAAGTTAAGATGACCACTTTAAAAAAATTCTTTGCCCAAACAACTATCCAAAGCACAGCACCGGTCCAAACTAAACGCTTTTATTGGCAATTTTTACATCTTCCTAAAGAAGAATAATTTTTAATTCTTTTATTGGAAAATTGAAAATTTATTTTTGACTCAATAACAACTTCGCAAAGGTAAAATCTTGACTTTTTGGAAATGATTCAAATTCAATGGCTTACGCCGAGGTCCGCCGGAGTCCGCCGGGTTCTCGACACCCTTCGCGAAATCAGCCCCTTCCCGACCCCAGCAACCGACCGCAAGGTCTTCACCCTGCTCAACGCCGTCCGGCATGTCGGCAGTTACAAGGCGACCGACAAACCCGGCGGCCGGCCAGCGAAATTCGACCGCGAGGACCTCTTGGCGGTAGACCGTGCGCTCCGGACCGCCCTCGAAAAACACGGACGTCCGAAACTGTCGGTCGCGTCATTCGTGGGGTTCTAATTGCCGATTCTGCGTTACCAGGCTGATGTTGGTGAAGCCCTGCCGTAGGGAAAATCAATCTCCTCGGAGCCGCGCAGCTTGCCCGGCTGACACAGGAAAGGCTTGGCGTCGATGCCAGTGAAGCCCGTCGCGTCCGACAGGAAACGCTTCTTCTCCACACTCGCCTGGCCGCGTCTCAAGCTGACCTTCGCCGCCGGGTGACCGCCCTTATCAAGCCTTTCAATGACGACCTTGAATTCGCGGATGCCGCGGCAGACGAGATGATTGAGGCTGGAGATGGCCGACACCTGTTTTACGAGGAGTTGAAACAGATTCACCTGGCGCTGAAAACCGGGTGTCCGGAGGAACTCGACGACGAGACGCTCAACGACATCCTCACCCACCCCGACCGGTTGATTGGCGTCATCAATCGCATTCCCCCAAGCCGAAAAAGCAGGTTGATCGTCTGAAAACCGAAATCACGCCGCCCACCGGTTTCGAGGTTCGGCCCCGCATCAGTATCCTGTCGGCCTTTCGTCCGAACCACCCGAGGACGCTATTTTTTTACCGCCATTGGGTCGGAAAATTGAAAGACAACCGCGACAAACTCAGTGAAACACACACCGTTCAAGGACAGGAAACCGAATGCCCGTTCAATGGCTCACCGAAATCGAACGTGACCTGCTTGGTCAATGGCCCGAAACGGTGACCGATTCGGATCTCGCCGAACATTTCACGCTTTCCGAAACGGATCGCGAACTCGTGGCCGAGCGGCGTGGCGACGACAACCGCCTTGGTTTCGCCGTCTCATTGTGCGGCCTGCGATTCCTTGGGTTTTTCCCCGAATCTCCCCGGGGGATTCCAGGGACGGCCCTCCGGTTTTTGGCCCACCAGCTCGCAATTGATCCGGAGGCTCTCGGGGACTATGGACGCAACGCCCGGACACGCAGCGATCACGAACAACAGGCTGTCCTGGCCCTCGGATTCCGTCGCACGACGCCCGAGGATCGATACAACCTGTTCGTCTGGCTGACCGACCGGGCGATGGAACATGACCGGCCCATTTTGTTGCTCAATGCCCTGATCGAGCGGCTTCGTCACCTGAAACTGCTCCGTCCGGGTATCAGTCTGCTTGAACGAGATGTTTCGGCGGCGCGCATGGAAGCCGAGGCCAGAACCTGGCGAGCCGTCGAGCCCTGGTTGACGCCGGATTTACGGGACACGCTCAACCGTCTGGTGAAAACACCAACCCCGCACGGTCGTTCCCCGCTGGCCTGGATCGGCGCCGGGGCGGTGGCGTCCAAGTCTAAAACCATCAACGAGACCCTGGACAAGATCGACCAGGTCCGCGAAATTGGCGTCGAAAGCTGGGATTTGAACGCCTTCCACCCGAACCGGATCAAGCTCCTTGCCCGGTTTGCCAACTACGCCTCCAACCAACGTCTCGAGCGCATGCCGGATGAAACCCGATTCCCGACGCTCATCGCTTTTCTGGTCGAGACGCTGGCTGAAATGCTCGACACCGTGATGGATCAGTTCGACCGCTGTCTGGCCGACGTTCAAAACAATGCGGAACGGGATTTCGAGGACCTGCGTCAATCCGCGGCCCGGAGCGGTCACGAACGCAACCGGCTGCTCGGCCAGGTCGCGCGCGTCCTGCTCAACGGGGAAATTCCGGATCCCGAAGTCAGGCAGTCGGTTTTCGGCGTCGTTCCCCGCGAACTTCTGATGCGGGCGGTCGCCCAATGCGACGCCGAACAGCGCCCCCGCAACGAATGGCCGGCGGATCTGATTGCCGGAAAATTCGGTGTCCTGCGCCAGTTCAGCCGCCGGTTTCTTGCGTCCTTCACCTGGCGGTGTTCCCCAGATTACGCCCCGCTTCTTCGCGCCATCAAGGTGGTCGTCAAGACATGGGGAAACGGAAAGGAACGGATGCCTGAAAATCCGCCCCGTGAATTCATTCCGGAAAAATGGATTCGGTGGGTTTTCCCGGAAGGCAAGGCCGCGAGCCAGAAATACTATGAACTGTGCGTTCTGTGGGAATTGCGGTTGGCCCTGCGGTCCGGAAACATCTGGGTTGAAGGAGCGCGGCGGTATCGGGACCCGGCGTCCTTCCTCATCCCGCCCGACCGGTGGCTGAAGACGCGAGGTGAAATCCGAAAGCAACTGAACCTTACCCAATCGGCTGACGCGCACCTCGCGTCGCTTGGCCGCGAACTCGCCGCCGTCGTCATCGAGATGGACGCCGCGCTCAAACTCGGGAAGGAAGTCTCGCTCGACGAAGACGGCGTTTTGTCGCTCGCCCGACTCGACGCCGATGAAGAGCCTGGCTCGGTCGAGTCGCTCCGAACGTTCATCGACGACCGCCTCCCGCTGGTCGATCTTTCCGAAGTCCTCATCGAGGTTGAAGGATGGACTAACTTCTCTGCCTGCTTCACCCACATCGCGAATTACCATCGCCCCTCGCGCGAAGACCTCCCGCTCCTGTTCGCCGCCCTGATGGCGCACGGCGGCAATTTCGGCATCGCGGGAATCGCCCACATGACGAAACTTCCGGAACAGTCCATCCGAACCTTCGCCGACGCGCACCTGCGACTGGAAACAATCAAGGCCGCCTTTTCCGATGCCGGAGGATCAGAACGACCAGATGTCCTGCCTGACCATTCTGACCAACGCCGTCCTTCTTTGGAACACGACGTACTTTGAGGAACTACTCAAGCAACAACGGGCGGACGGGCGACATTTCAACCAGGATGACCTCAAATACATCTGGCCGAGCCGATTCGGACACGTCAATCCCTACGGAACCATCACCTTTCCGGTGGCGGAAACATTGGAGCGAAAGGGGTTACTGCCTTTCAGAGTCCCGCCAAAGAGGCGTGAAAATCCTTAACAGCGAAAATTGTTCCATTGCTAAGAGAACCCCTAAACTGACTTCGGAGTAGGTCTCGAACACCTCAAAATGCCCTTATGGTGTGTTTTTTCACGGGGTCTGGACGAAAATCGGCTTAATGGTTTGTTTTTACACCACTACTGGGGTAACCCCGACTTCGGAAAATTGTGGGCCAATGATCGACAAATATCGCAGAAAATTCGCGACATTTATCGTGAAAAGTTACACTTTTAATGCCGATCGCCCCTTTAAGGAAGTTAATACACTTATGGCCCACTAGAAGCAGTTGCTCACTTAAAAATTTTATTAAAATCACAATGCTCTTCCAATGGCACTCGTGAAAGTCGACCACGAGGGGAATTCAGAAATTCAGCTAATTGCTCACGAGAATTATTAAGTTGTAATCTACAATTTTTTTGAAGTTCAGCCAATTGACAACGAGCCATAATTTTATCAGCCTTACAGGTAACCTGATCAAAACAATCTTGTCGTCCTTGAGGTGAAAAGACCATTATTGTCTTACACAAATTTGTGTCATATTCGAGATACTCATTGATTTCTTTATTAGAACATCCGCAAGGAATTTCTGGTAGTTTCGATTCTCGGAAACCATCTAAAAAGGAACCGACTCTTTCAGGGGAACTTCCGTGACTTTCTTCCTTATATACTTTATCACCCCGCTGAAGAAGTTCTTGGATACCTTGACTTGCAGCAAGTTGAATTGAGTCTTCACTAGAAAGAATATTTGAAGGCAGAAATTGTCGAATCCGATTTCCAGCAAATCGATCAGCATCTAATTCTTTGGCCTTCCCTACTAAACTTGAAGATAATTTTTTCTGATATAAATGGCCAATCTCATGCAAAATCAAAATATAAAGACCAGTAGAATTCTTTCCAAAAATACTTTCTGCAAAAGTTTTTCCAATTAAAATTGAGCCGTCCGGTGCATGGTCGGGATCGCATCCAGAAACAGCATAAGCTCCCATTTTGTTACTATCCTGAAAGAAAAAATAATTTATTGTTAGAGGCTCTGTTTTGCAAAAATCTGAAACCACTTTTTGTACAATAGAATCAATTTTAGAGTTGCCTGATTCTTTCAGTAAATCTTCGTCTTCTAAACCGATTTCTCCAATATTATTGTAAAGGCCTTCAATTTTATATATTTTCGATTTAGAAAGTTGAGTGCCAGTAACTTTTGGAGTTAAATTTAAGCCCAAGGAAATAAATAAAATTTGAATAAATAATGTAACAATCATTTTACTATAAATATTCATAAAGTACTTCCTTGTCAGAAAATCCTTGTTAAACTTTTCAAAAATGAGTACCTGCGTTTCGTGAACTCAACCCGAAACTTGTATTAGATTCAATGTTAGTCTGGACGTTGTTGAGGGTTAAAAGTCCGGATTGAACGATCAATCCACTGAACGCCATTGAGTTCGAAATTCGCTGTCCTTGCCAGAGCGCCGCCGGTGTCAAGGGAGACCGCCATCATCGCCGGAGGCGGGCCGTGCCCCTTGACCGTCCGGTGTAGCGGGTGAACATCGTTTGAGTGCCGATTTTGGTCAACCAGTCCCGAAGGGCGTTGGCAATGAACTGCGGTCCGTTGTCCGAACGGATGAAGTCCTGAATCCTGCATTGGGCCATCCGGTCGCAGGACCTCGATCACATCCCGAGCCGTGAAGCTGCGGCCAACTTCAATGGCCAGACATTCACGGGTATACTCGTCAACCACAGTCAGAATCTTCAACCACCTGCCGACGAAATCGTACGTCCCGACTTGGTTGGTCTTGAGCGGTTGATACCGGATCCAGAATCTCCTGTCCTGTGGCGCTTCACCCAGCGTAGCGAAACCTTCAGCCCTTCCTCACGGCGACGCGATAGAACCCCTTGGCATTCGCCCGTCAGCTTCACTACCCGGCCACGAAACCCATCGCCTTCCGGATTCGGCTTCCATCAATACCATTCGGTCAAATGCAGCAGACCGACCACTTGACAGACACGGCGGTCGAAAACCTCTAACCGCCTTCGCAAATTGCCGTCCGCTTTGCGTTTGCGCGTCGGGCCTACCACTTTTCCAAGAACTTCTTTTTGCGAACCCTTCATCTAAATTTACAACAAAAATTTATTATAAGAATTATTTCTGGGGAATTAGTTTAATTTCTTCCCATTCTTTCCATGTAACAACTTTCTTTACTTCCTCTGCAATTGAGGCGCGTTCTTCTTTTCTTTTCTTTTTTATCTCTCCGACTAAGTCAATTAAGAGCTTACCAAGTTCAAGTACGGTACTATTATATGGGTTAGCTGATGGAAGTTTAATTTCTTTATCAACAAATGCGCAAAATTCCTTATTGGCTTCTAGTGCTTTTTTTCCTTTTTCGTCAAAGTCTTTTAGTTTTTGACCTTCTTTTATTGAAGCAATCAATACCTCATTAAAGTTATCGTAAGCTTTCTTTGCTGCATTAAACAGAAACTCAGACTGTACGTATCTAGAGTCATTTGGCTTACATAATTCTTTTGTCCACCGAACCCTAGTCTCAGCTTGAATTCTTTCGCTTTTAATATCCCCAACCAATGTTGGAATATTTTTTTTATCAAGTTTATCTTCGCTAGCAGTGACATTAAATAATGTAAGAAGCAAAGTATACGCTAAAAGAAAACAAATATTAGACGTTAAGAATAGAGTACGGTGATTCTTCATTTTTCCCTCATCGTAAACTGCATTTTTCAGGCAGCCTAAGTTTTTGAGATTGAACTGTTAGGATTTAAAAAATCCATCCGGATGAAGTTCGGGTATCCCCCGTTCGGCAATCGCCAGACGATGCACCTTCACGACCGCTTTAGCCGTAAACGTCTGCCAGACCTCGATGGCCATACATTCCCCCGTGTATTCATCCATCAGCTTCAACTGTTTTAGTTTTCGTCCATCAGTGGTCTGGACAAATACAAAATCCTGCTCCCAAACTTGGTTGGCCGAGATCGCTCGGTAGCGAATCCCCTAAGTCACCCTTCCGGGCCGCTAGACTTGGTGCGGTGGAACTATCAATACCTCCAACCACTGGATTTGGTACACCCGCTTGTAGGTCGCACGAATCCCTTTTGCCTAGGATTTATCGAAGTAGCCCTTTATCTATTTAGTTGTTCACCGTTGGGAAATTTTTAAACCTGAAAATCTAGGAAAGCAAGAAGTTTTTCTGTTTGGAAACCCGAACAGTTTGAACATTCACCGGCAACCATTCACCAAACATCCACAAACGTCTCTATCTAAACTTTTTACGAATTTTGCGAAGATAGGCTTTACTGCCCAGAATCATGGCCGTTCTCAAAAGTAGGTAGCAGGTCCGTCAAATCGTTTTGTGTTTCTGATGGTACATGCGAAAAATCAGTTAAAATATCGACATCATCCAGCGAAAACTCCCCAAAGCCAAAGCGAAAGTCTCTACGTCGGGGTCGACCCTGGCCTTTCCCAAGAAACTTGCTAAGTTCGAGCACGACTACGATAAGATCGGGCGCTTGCTCCTGCCGATCCTTTCCTACTGGATGCTCACAGGGTTCGTCCTTGGGAAGGTCGTCGAGAAGTACTGCTTCGAACTCATCGGTCGTGCCCGGTTGACCAACGATACCCTGCTTGCGGCTAGCGTCGCCGACGCGGACTGAAGCTCCTTTTGGTCAATGCCAAGGATTTCGCCAAAATCTCCGAATTCCCCTCTCCCAACAGGTCTCCAATCTTATTTTCGGTCTCGCCGCCGCCCGGTCGGGGGTGAATAGCAGAGAATTTACGTTTTCCGTTAAGCCTGCATAAATGTCGTATTTGCGCAGGCTAAAATGAAAAATGGCAGTGTTTAACCTATCCGATGTATTTTGGGGAACAAAGCCGGTGTCCGATAAATAAAAAATCGGTTCGGCAGAGAAAAACGACCCGAAAGTGAGCGTCGCATGAAACGCCGCCCAAGAATCGCCGATCCCATCGCCTCCCCCGCGGGTGTCCGCCGGGTTCTCGACACCCTTCGTGCAATCAGCCCCTTCCCCTTCCCTGCCACCGACCGCAAGGTCTTCACCCTGCTCAACGCAGTCAGGCATGTCGGCAGGTACAAGGCGACCGACAAACCCGGCGGGCGTCCAGGGAAATTCAACCGCGAGGACCTTCTGGCCGTTGATCGGGCGCTCCGGACAGCCCTTGAAAAGCAGGGTCGCCCCAAACTGTCGGTCGCGTCATTCGTGGGATTCTACCTACCGATCCTGAGATACCCGCCCGACGTCGGAGAATTCCTCGCCGAAGGGAAAATCAATCTCCTCGAAGCCGCCCAACTCGCCCGGCTCTCACCGGGGAAGCTTGGGGTCGATGCCCGCGAGGCCCGCCGCACGAGGCAGGAAACACTCGACCTTCACATACGCCTTGCCGCATCCCAAGCCGACCTCCGCCGCCGGGTGACCGCCCTCATCAAGCCATTCAACGACGACCTCGAATTCGTCGACACGGCGGCGGACGAAATGATCGAGGCCGGCGATGGTCGCTACCTGTTCTATGAGCAGTTGAAGCACATCCACCACGCCTTGCGGACGATCAATCCCGAGGACCTCGACGACGCGACACTCGAAGAGGTCCTCGACCGCGCGGATCCACTCGTCGGATTGCTCCAGAGAATTTCGGGCCAGAAAAAAACTGGATCGAACACCCGTCAGAAATTGACAGGCAGGGCCGGTTGGGTTTAATAGAATCCGGAAGTTCAATCGTCACGAACAAAAAGATGTCAGGTGATTTCGACGACCTGACCCCGGTGCGTCCCGAAACAACGGGAGGCGTCCAAATCACAGTGTTGAGTGAGGATAGCAAACATGACGAGAGCCACCAGTGGTTACAAGGGTATCAGCCGGATCGACCACGAAGAAAAGCATACTCATGGATGGTACGTGCGGGTGTGTTTCGACAGGCAAATGCATTCGAAGTTTTTCAGCGACGGATCGAACGGAGGCAAGGAAAAAGCCCTCAAGAAAGCTGTCAAGCACCGCAACGACCTTGAGAAAGAACTCGGCAAACCGCGCACCGACCGGATTATTGTGGTTTCAAACCAACGCAATACCACCGGGGTTATCGGCGTCCAGAGAACCATCAAAGGGTTGCCCGCCAAGAAAGGCGCGAACCCGTTGGCCGGGGCGGTCTACGAAGTGACTTGGAGTCCCGAACCGAACGTTCTTCGCAAAACGTCCTTCTCCATTGAGAAACACGGCGAGGAAGGCGCCTACCAAAAAGCAGTCGAGCTTCGCCAGAAAGTCGAGAAGAAAATCTACGGTCGGGTGATCCAGACCAAGATCCCGGCGTTCGAGGACGTCAAGGCCCGGCTCGACGCGAAACAAGTTTCCAAGAAGCCCGCACGGAAGAAAAAGGGGAACTGACCGACCGGGTGTCTTGATACCAACGCAGAAAAGCCGACCCGCGCCACCCCGGTCGGCTTTTTGGCTTCCCGGTCAGAGATCTACTCCCGGCAGAGCGAGTCCCTTTTGGCATTGATTCATGCCGCCATTGATGGAAAGAGCTACTTTCAGGCAGGATTTTCCAAACAAACTTTACTTGTTCAACACGTACTCCGCCGATGATCCCACCTTTCTCGACCGGTATCAGGCTCAAAGGCCGCTATTTGATTGCCAAACTCTTGGCCAGCGGCGGCATGGGGCATGTGTACCTTGCCTTCGACGAGGGCGAAGAGATGAACGTCGCGGTCAAGCAGACATTCTTTCTCGACGCCGAACTGCGGAAAGCCTTCGACCGGGAAGCGAAACTGCTTGAACACCTGAACCATCCTAATATCCCTAAGGTAACGGACCGGTTCGAGGTTGAAGGCTACCTCTTTCTCGTCATGTCCTTCATTACGGGAAAGGACCTGAGCCAGCTCCTCATCGACAAGTTCGCAGTTGATGGACGTCCATTCCCGGTTGATCGGGTTCTCCAATGGGCGGATTCCCTGCTTCAGACGCTTGATTTCCTACATCGTCAATCACCGCCGGTCATTCATCGAGACATCAAGCCGGCGAATCTGAAGGAAACCCGTACCGGACAGTTGATGGTGCTCGATTTCGGGTTGGCGAAAGGTCACGTCACTCAAAGTTCACAGCCGGCCAGCGTTTCCGCAAATTCCCCCGGATTCTCTTCCCCTGAACAGACTCAAAATCAGGGAACGGATGCTCGCAGCGACCTCTATTCGGTAGCTGCGACGATGTATCAGCTCCTGAGCGGAACGATCCCTCCGGCGGCATTTATGAGGGGCCTTGCGGTCATGACGCAGCAACCCGATCCACTCCAGCCATTGTCAAAGGTTGCACCTCACGTTCCAGAACACATTTCGAGTGTCATCATGGCCGGGTTGGCCCTGTATCCTTCCAACCGGCCCCAGAGCGCGCAGGACATGCGGCGACTTCTTGGCCTGGCTGTTTCAACCGATCCCTATATCGGCAAGGTCATCATGGGATGCCGGGTCGAGAGGCAACTTGGCGCGGGTGGAATGGGCGCCGTGTATCTCGGTATTCATGAGGTTCTTCAGGTTCAAAGGGCGATCAAGTTGATTCTCCCCGATCCGCCGCCGGACGCGGCCTCCATCGAGCGGTTTCGTGTCGAGGCCCAGTCGGCAGCAAAAATTCATCATCCGAACGTGATGCAGGTGTTTGATTTCGGGAAAACCGATGACAACACATTTGTCATGGTGATGGAACTTCTGAATGGAGAAGAATTGGGTGACCTGCTCAAGCGAGAAGGCACGCTGAGTCCCGAAAGGGCTGTCGAAATCGCCTTTCAGATCGGACAGGGACTTCAGGCAGCGCACAACTCAGGAATCATTCACCGGGACCTCAAGCCGCCGAATGTGATGGTGCTTGCTGATGGCGGGGTCAAAGTCGTCGATTTCGGGATTGCCAAGGTCCTGGACGGCAGCAAGGGACTGACCGGCGAGGGTTTCATCATCGGGACTCAGATGTACATGTCACCGGAACAGCTTTCAGGCAAAAAGCTTGATCCCCGTTCCGACCAATACACGCTCGCCCTGCTCCTCTATTTGATGATCTCCGGTCGGCTTCCCTTCGAGGGGGGGACTCCGCGGGATCTGATTCTGGCGCGGTTGGGTCAAACGCCAATTCCGCTTCGAAGCACGAAACCGGACGCGAATATTACACCGCTGTTGGATGCGGTCATCCTGAGGGCGCTTTCGTTTGCCCCCGAGGATCGTTTCGCAAGCGTTCAGGATTTCGTGAATCAGGCCAGGGATGCGATCCGGGTTTCAACTGATTCGTCGATGGTCCGCCAGTCAGTTGCACCGTCGGTTTCGGTTCCCGTCGCCCAATCGGAAACCGTCGGTGAATCCAAGGCGGTTGAATCAATAAAAACTGCGGCGGGAATTGAGATGGTTTCCATCCCGGCGGGCGAGTTTCAGATGGGTGGGGACAAATATGCCTTTGAAAAGCCGGTGCATCGGGTAGTGATTTCAGAGCCTTTCTATATGGGGAAGTACGAGGTCACGCAGGCCCAATGGGAATCTGTGATGGGGAACAACCCCAGCTATTTCAAGGGCCAGGACTTGCCAGTTGAGCAGGTGAGTTGGAATGACTGTCAGGAATTCATCCGGAAACTGAACGCGCAGGGTGATGGGTATATCTATCGGTTGCCGACGGAAGCGGAGTGGGAGTATGCCTGCCGCGCGGGGACGACAGGCGACTACGCAGGGAACCTCGACGCGATGGGTTGGTACAAAGACAATTCCGGATCAAAAACGCACCCAGTGGGTCAGAAGCAGGCGAACTCGTGGGGGTTATACGACATGCACGGAAACGTCTGGGAGTGGTGTCAGGATTGGGAGGGAGCCTATCCGAGTAAGTCCGTAACCGATCCGACCGGGCCGTCGTCAGGCTCGGCCCGCGTGCTTCGTGGCGGCAGTTGGTACGACACCGCGGCGGCCTGCCGGTCGGCGTATCGCTTCAACTATTGGCCCGGCGACCGGTACTACAGCCTGGGTTTCCGCCTCGTGAGGATACCCAAGTAACTCTTGGCACTTTTACCATTTCGCCATTGGCAAAAGGTTTTGGGCGCGGGCGGCGCTGAAACGAAGCGCGGGCGCGGAAGGGCGCGCGAAGCCGCCCCGCGCCCCGCGAAGTGAAGGCTGACGCCCGCGCGGGGATTTGAGACGCCTTTGCGGCTGACCAACGAAAAGTGAATCCGCGAGCGAAGCGAGCAGACCCCGGTTCCTCAACTGGCGGAATTGTCAGGGGCATCTGCAAAGGGTGGTTTCGATTTCAATGCGAATTCCCGGAACCCCTCTTGTAAAATCTTTTTTACTCTTTTTTTGTTTGATATTCCTCAAAAGTAGATGATGATGGAGTTGCTTTGGCGGTCGCCAAACTTTTCAACTGAGCCTTGCTCGGGAAAACATAGGAACGTTAAGTGGACACCGATACCCAAAACAAAATCAAACAGGCCAGGCGTTTACTTGCCGAGTTGGATCTTCTTCGCCTGAGCCAACTGGAAGAAGCGGACCCTCGAAAACGCGCAGGTCATTTGATGTCGTTGGCGAGGTGCCGCGAAGTGAATGGGCTACCGATCTATGCGTTGCCGCCTTTGAAGTCGTACTTCGTTCCCCGAAGCTGCCTTCCGATTCTGGACAGATACTTCGATGGGGATCGCGGGGACTTTGAAGTTCCCCTGAAGATCAGGCGTCGAATCGAAGCCCTTGCCACAGTCCTGCTCGACCTGGAACTCGTTGCTTCGAAGGACTTGATCGAGGAAATCGGCGTGCGCCCGAAGTGGTTTTGGGAGTTCGTCCAGGCCAATCCGGACTGGTTCGTGGTCTTCAGTCCATCGAAGACGACCTGGATGCCCCGCGCCTGGGTCCCGGACCTGGTGGCCTACGTTGAGAACTGGCGGCAGGACCTCGAACAAAGGAAAGAAAGAAGGCGGGCCGTGGTCGCGAGGCCTCGCAAGCCGCGCGTGATTCCGTCGACCGCCGTGGTGACGGCCCAGAATCCGCTCGTAGACGTCGATGTCGAGCGACTCAGGCAAATTCGGGAGGAATTGCATCTGAGACAGGAAGAGGTTTCGGACCAGCTCGGAGTGTCGCGGGCGACCTATGTGAGCGTGGAGACTGGTGTTCGAAAGCTCCGCCTCGCCGAAGTGAAGCTGATCGACGCTCTGTTCCGCAAACACTGGAATCAGAGTGTCATGGGGCCGTACCCTCGACTCGCCTGAGTTTGGGCGCGTTTTCGAGGTAATGGCAATCTCAAGGCTTTGGTATTTGAAATAAAATCTTTTTTACTCTTTTTTATATTGACATTTCGCGACATCCGGATATTGTTTTCCTGTCAACTGGATGCAGGGAATCAGGGGTTTCCGAGGGGTCGGTTTTGATAGGAGGGGTTGGAGATGAGCTATTACACACACTACATGCTGACGATTTCGATCAGGGAGGTCGGTGATAAAACCCTGCACGATGAGGCGAAAAAAGTAATCGAATCGAAATTGAACTCATGGGGATTGAAGAAACAGGGCAGTTACGTTTTTTCGTCCATCGGTGGGTGCAAGTGGTACGACCACGAATACGAAATCGCCAACATTTCCAGAAAATTTCCAACCGTTTTGTTTGTTTTGGAAGGCCAGGGCGAGCGGCGGGACGATCTTTGGCGAAAGTATTTTCGGGGCGGCAAGGTTCGCCGGATAAAGCCCGAATTGGTATGGCCGGACCCTGATTCGACGAGTTGGGAATCGGTAGGTGGCGACGACGAAGAATAGCCGACACGACTTGCGAGTCAGGGTCAAATTGCCCGACTCGCTCTCGGCGACTAAAAGTCAATTTAACTGGAAATGGTGAAAGAAATGAAAGTGCTGATCTATGGCTACAGGGTGGGAGACCTTATTGCATCGAGGAGCTTCGAGACAAAAGCCGATGCTGTAACCCTGAAAGTGCGATGTGGGCTGACTGAAAAATACGAGGTGGACTGCGACAAGGACGCGCAAGGCAGTGTCACTTGGTTCGTGAAGCCTTTTCCTGACTACTGCTGGACAACCGACAAGGAGAAGGCCGAGATGAGGAATAGTGGCGAGTCCATCCCTGTACTGGAACGGGAATTGTCCATTCAGGGTGTTTTCCCCGGTTCGGTTGGAACGGTTGCTGTTTGCGAAGATGACAGGCTGTTCAGACTGGTGGATTACGTCAGCCAGCTTCCGGAATCGGTTGTCCGGTTTCCGCCGGCGGCATCCAAAATCCTTGGATTGCTCGACGGTTCCGACAGTTGGTTCCCGAAGGATCTCGACAAATTGCTCTACCTGGAAAAGGAAATCGAGCGGCGCGTGATTTTCGTCGGACCGAGGCGCGCTGGGGGCTACGCCGCCGAAAAACTCGAAGTCGTTACGTTCAGGACCGTTTCCGGCGACACTCGCAGGCTTTGGACGTTTTCCGAGGGCTACTCGGAGGGGTACGCGTTTCTCGTCTTTTTTTCCGAGGCGGAGGCCCGCAAGTGCCTGTCGGAATCCTTCAAAAAAGACTGGACGGCTCTCGAATGCCTTGAGTGTGGAAGCGTTTTCGACGTCATGGGCAAGGTCAGGCCTGACGCAATGGGCTGCGAGAAGTGCAAGTGAGGCGGTACGGACATGCGTTTTCCAAAAAAGAGAAGCCAGGCCGCGGAACTTTTTGATCTGGGCAAACCCGAGCGGTCGCCGGTCATTGTTTCTTGGGGGGCTGGCGTCGATTCGACCGCAATGCTTCTGAACCTCGCCCGGCGGAAAGAACGTCCAGATCTGATCATTTTTGCCGACACTGGAGCCGAGAAGGCCAGTACGATGGCCTACCTGCCGGTAATGCGGGAATGGCTCGCGGCAGTAGGATTCCCCCCGCTCACGGTGGTCCGCCGCAGCGGGTGTCACGGCAAGCACGGCTATTACGAGACGCTGGAACAGGAGTGCTTTACGAAGCGAATGTTCCCTTCCCTGGCCTACCATCGCAATCATTCGTGCGCGACCAAATGGAAGGTCGAACCTTCCGAGCGTTACATCAAAGCCTGGGAGCCGGCGCGGCTGGCGTGGATCTACGGCATGCCGGTCACGCAGTTGATTGGCTTTGAGAACGAAAAACACGAAATCGCCCGGTGCAATCGCCTTCCCGCGAATGACCGATATGAATACCGGATGCCATTGATCGAGTGGGGGTGGACGCGCGCGCGGTGTGTATCGGAAATCGAGAACGATCCGCTGTTGAGGGAAATTGCCGCCCGACATGGCGTTCCAACCGTCCCGCCGAAGTCGGCCTGCTATTTCTGCCCCGCGTCAAAGCCGGAAGAACTCGTCCAGTTGAACCGGACGGAGCCGAATCTGTTGCGGAAGGCCATTGAACTGGAACAACTGGTGGCGCCGAAGCTGACTTCGATTGGTGGATTGTGGGGAAGGCGAACAAAAAAAAGACCCGCAAGCTGGACGGAGTTTGCAACCGGACGCGAACTCCATATTGGGGAACGCGCGGGGGACAACGCACCCATGTCGGCGGCGGAACTCGCATTGAAAGTTTTGTGAAATTTGTTTGGGTGAATGGACCGTACTTGTCCAGGGCTACCAGTAGAATTGGAATCGGACGGGTTGTTTTTACTGTTGTTTTATGTTAGGATTTTCTCGCCGGGACAGTTTTAACTTTCGAGAACGGAAACGGAAAAATTCATGAAATTCTACACCAAGGAAGACCTCTCGAAGCCCGAAACCTACGCGAGCGACATGGACGTTGCGTCACTCGCTCGACGGGTCGCTGAACGGTCTTTTGTGCCCGGTTCCATGCCGCTCGGAGACTGGAAGCGCGAGCATCTGGAAGGAAAGCACGCGGCGGCGGTCTTTGCGGCGCAGGAAATTGCGTGGGCCGAATACGAACGAAAGGTTCAGGAAGACGCCGAAAATACACGAGTGGCCGAGGCCCTGAATGGAAAAACCTTCGAGGCGCACCGGGTTGTCTTCGATCACGAGGAAAAGGACTTGGTCATCTGTGGGCCCTGGCATGAGAAATTGAATGCCGCTGTGAAGCGCGCTGGTGGAAGTTATATCCCGAAAGGAGCGTCAACTTATTGCCGATGGTGGTTCCCACTCGAATCCGCCGCGAAGGTCGAAGCCCTGCTGGTTCGAAACCTCGTCAAGCCGGCAGAGAAAGCGCGGGCGGAGAAAAAGACCTCCGAGGACGCTGAAACCGTGGCGATCCGCACCGCGCCATCGCTCGGTGGACAGTACGGCGTGGTACGGGTGTTCGATGGACTGACGAAATACCAGATTCGTTTGCCTTATGCGCCGGGCGAGTCGTGGTTCGAGAATTTCAAGACCCGGTTGAAGGCAAATGGCGCGAAGTGGGACTCGGGGTCCAGCGTCTGGGAAATCTCGAAGGCGCAGCACGCGCTTGTCACCGAGTTGTTGAAAACCGCGCCGCGACCGACGCCGAAGAACGCCCCCAAGCCGGTCCCCGTGGCGCAACCCTCAAGGCCCGCCGCCGCCGCCACTCCGACCGGGAATCTGAAACTCTATTTCCACTACGGAAATATCCACACGCGACCGCGCGGTTCTGTGTTCCGTCACAAAGACGGACAGATCTACCGCGTTGTCTCGGAAAAAACGGGTGTCGATCACGACGGCGAAGACGATCTGACGCTCACCTGTGCGCCGGCGACCGCCGAGGAGACCCAGGCTTTCATCGAGGCCGAAATCGAGCGGGAGCGGGCGGCGGCGGACAATGCAGTCCAGAACCGGGTGATTGCAGCGGGCCGTGAAGCGGAAATTGTCGGTGAAGGACCGATTGAATGGGTGTTGCGCGATGACCGCAACCCCTATGGCGACACGGCCATCGGTCTGGCTCAGGCCGAAGCGGGTCAATGGATTCTGGTTGTCCAGGAACGTTTTTCGGATGGGCTAACCGCTGAAAAACGATTTCTGGTCGAAGAGGCGGACGTTGAAGCGATTCGTAGGAATGGTCAGAGGAAAACACAGGCTCGTGATCGTGATCGCCTGACGGCCATGAGCGCCGACGAGGCCGAGGCGTAGCCCGGTACTCGCCCCCGGTGACACACCGTTTGGGCAACCTTCAACCAAAAACATCAAAAGCAGAAGGAAAGACGGCGGAGAAAAAGATGAAACCAAAAGCTCCTACGCAAATTTTGTTCACCTTTACCCGTATGCCGCACGCTGATTTCGGCGACCACGGGTTCTACAGCCTTCACGAAGTTGAGGCCAAAAAGAAAGAACTTGCTCAAAAGGCTTTGAAGGAAAACCGCACTCCCGTTGCCGTGTCGGAAATCCACTTGAACCAGTTGGAAATCACCCTGGACCTGTCCGACCCTCTTGACGTGCGGGTGATTCTCGAAAGCCCTCGGTGGAAAGAACTGACAAGCGAAAAAGTCGTCGCGCAGATCGAAAACGCTCGGCTCTATCACGAGATGGACGAGGACGGCAGTTACATCACCGAACCCGACGAGGAGGAATAATGAGCAGCTTTCAAGAAGGATGGCGCGAAAACGGTGGGGAGCCAGAGCATATTGACGGCCTGCTCCCCCGATACAATCTCAATCGCCAGCTTTTCGAGGGAATTTCCGCTGGCTTCGGCTTTGAGTATTTCACGCTCAGGCGCGACCGAGACTGCCCGAATTGCTTTTATCTGGAAATGGTGATGCATAAGCGTGGCAAGATCTACTGGTTCAATGAGAAAGAATTGGTCCAGCCTTTCGCACAACTTGTTCAACACATTATTAGAGTTTTTCAGGCTGCCAAAACTCAGATTGAGAAAGACAGAGGGGTGTGAACCGGTACGCACGCCGCAGGCAACCCAGAACGACAGACAGCACGCGAGGAAATTAAAATGCCACGATTTGATATTTTTGCAGTCGTCGAGCCGAAAATCCTTGAAATCGGCGAATTCAGCCTTTCGCGGATTGAAGAAGAAATCGAAAAAGCCGCGTTGGAAGCTGGGCGTCCGGCATATCCCAAGGGGGAGTGCGCGAACCTTGCCGTGCAAATCCGGGAGGATATGGTTGTCGCAAGGGCACGCAAGGTTTTCGGGGACGAGTTTGTTGCCGCCGTGCGCGAGTTCAATTACCGATGCTCAAAGTCTTTTGGCACGTACCCGTGGTGGGAGATGGATGATTCCGGGAAGCTGAAGTGCGTTTTCCATCGCGTCTCGCAGGAAAAGTACGAAGAAAATTATCTCGACCGAAATGGACTCTAACCAAACAACAAGCAGGTGGGGACTTTCGACATGGACAACCTGGTCAGCCGATTGCAGACCCATTTACAGAATATTGGCCGAAACGTGCCGGGGTGCTGGAAGCACATTGACGAGTTAAGGGCGCAACGGGGCCGTAACGTTCCGGATTGGCCGGAATGGTGCTTCGTTCCGATCAGCGCCACGCTCGCCGTCGTCAACCATGCGATCCCGAACAGGGCCGACTCCGCCCAGGTGTTCGCGCCGGCGATTCTGGCCGGGTTGGCGAGTTGGAGGGTGACGAAGGGAGTCTATGTGTTCGACGAGGCGATTCTCGATTCCCTGTGGGAAACGTCCATCGAGAAGATACCGGCTGAATTTTTCTTCCGACTCCCCGAATGGTGCGTGTATGTCCAGACGCCCGGGAAAATGTTTGACGGAAAACCCTTACGTGGATTTTTCGTTCACCTCGAACACGACACGAATACGAACCGTCCGGAATTACGATTCCTGCTCGATCTGGAGAAAAGTGACGTAGCGCTGATTCCCTTGGTGATTCATCTCGACCGACCGACACTCGACGAGGCTGTCGAAGCAGTTCTGGAAGAAGGGATAAAGCAGGCGACGCGGAACGGAATTCCGGCGGCAAAGGCAAGGGAGATGATGGGGGGCGTTGGGGAACAGCGCAGTATTCTGCCTTCCCTGCTTTCCCTTACCCTCTATATTTGTTCGCAGAACGCAGAGATTCGTTCTCCGTTGGGAAATCAGGATTTTCCGTCCAGGCCGAAACCAGCCAAAACCAAGCAGGGCGAGCGATTTTTTGAGGCCACGCGGATTCGCCAATGGGAATGCGGCTGGCGAAGCGGCGCGGCCCTCAGACGGGCATTGAGCGAAACCCGAGCAGAGGGCGGTTCGGGAAGCGGCTACAATTCGCCGCGTCCTCATATTCGGCGCGCGCACTATCACCATTTTTGGACTGGACCGGCGAACAACCGCGCACTGGTTCTGAAATGGGTTCACCCGGTCCTGGTCAACGCTCGGGCGGAAGAGGAATTGCCGACGGTTTTTCATCCCATCGGTGAGAACGAGTAACCAGTGCGAAAAGCACCCTGTTTTTGAAAAATAGAAAAAAGGAAAACAATTTTCATGAGCGAAACTACCCAACGAGCCTACTCAATGCGGTTGAAAGCAGACGAGGAAAATCGCAAGGGATTGATCGCGCTTCATCTCGCGGGTAACCGCGCAGTCGGAATGTGGGCCAATCACCTTCTGACACTTCGAGGCGGGATTCAGGCAGTCCATGCCATTCAGGACGACCCGGCTATCGCCCGCTGGCGTCGTATCGCCGTCTTCCTGTCGTGGTTTTCCGTCGAATCGAGGGATAAGGCCCCCGAACCCTATCGTCTGTCCGCGAATGAGTTGCCCAGGCGATTCGTCGAGGAACTGGAGGCGGAGAACATTGCGGATCTGGAAGGCTGGCTTGAGGACTGCCAGTTGACCATGCACGCGGCCATTCGGGATGACTCAGTATGGGTGGATCGCCGGGCAATGTTTCGCGGCTCGGGACTGACAACTGAAGATGTTTGGGATCTGCTGGATGGCCTTTTCGGCGGAATCGAAGGCTATTTCGCGCAGACCACCGGAGACGCTGGTGGGACCGAAGCAGTCAAGGTTGCGTCCCAATGGCTTTCAAGTCGGTTTGGAGTCGGCAAGGGGTCGGACTTCGAGGCGTTGGCTCAGACCTATCTTCAAATTTCGGAGATGCAAACCTGTCCGGCGCCAGCGGAGGCGCGCGAGATTTTTGCTCGTCTCAGTCAGCCAGGTCCATCGAACAAAGTTCAGAAGGCGCTGTCCCTGGTGGCAGAGGGTGAGGTGATCGAGGCTGAAGCTTGGGCCTCGATTCAGGAAGCGGCCACGCAGCAGGTGAAGAAGAAGTCCGGTTCGGTCGGGAGAAAGGGACCCCGCGACTGGTCCGACCGGATGATGAAGCAGGTCGTCGAGGCCAGCGGAATTCCCTACAACCTCGAAAAAGGGACCAATCACGCGTTTCACACGACGGTTCTCGACCAGTCGGCCCGCCGGGTGGTGGGTCACCACCGGTTGCTACTCAATCAGGAGCGAGACCGGCTGGCGTTGGCCGACGCCCTTCCGACGAACCTGCCTCCGGAAGCATCGGATTACCTCGAACGATTTGTAGAGCGAAAAAGGATTGAGTTCGAGGCGGTTCGCCCCTATGCCATCCGTGGGCGCGCGCTGAACGGCTGGCCCGAAATCGTCGAGGCCTGGGGAAAATGCGACTCGCCGGCCGGACGTGAAAAGGCGGTGAAGGACATTCAAGCCAGCTTCAGCAGGAAGTTCGGTGACGCGCAACTCTTCCTTGCCCTGGCCGCGGACGAGGCCCTTCCCGTATGGCGAAACGGGGTGCCCGACCCGGAAATTCTTCAGTTGTTCGCCAAGCGCGACGAAGGCCGGGAGGAATTGCAAGCTCTCAAGGTCATTTCGTACAGACACAACGATGCGTTGAGGCACCCGGTGTTTATCGAATTCGGGTCCGGTCGCCTGAAGATCAGGGTCAAAGGGCAGACAGTGATTTTGAATTGCGTGACGGATGGGCGCGTCGAGATGGCCGAGGTGATCTGGCAATCGAACCGCATCGCCAACCGGAAGCGACGGGGGGACCGTGGCGAGGATCGCGAGACGAACGTCATCCTGGCGAGTCTCGAAGACAATACCAACGGACGCCTGATGTTTGACCGCGAAACAATGGAACGCATTGATCGCGTCCAGACCAACGAGGATATGTCGCCCAAGGATCGGAAAAAACGAGTCGAGGAATTATGGCGCCAGGCACCGATCTGGTTGAGTTTTTCCGCCCGCATATCGACTGTCGGTGCGTGGGCGGAGTTCGCGGCGGAAAGGGGATTGCCAAGGGATTTGGATACCTGGCTGTACCGGGCGGAGAACAAAACTCGCAAAGGAAGGGCGCGGCTGTCGTACTCGCGGATTCCAGGCGTGCGCCTGCTTGGCGTGGATCTTCGGATGCGACACGGCGCGGCGGTCGCGCTCTGGGAAGCGCTGTCACCGGAAGACCTCGCCGGCCTATGCGCCGAGGCGGGCGTCACCCTTCCCGGCCCCGATCACCTGAGCCTTTGTCTGAGAGTGGTTCGCGAAGGAAAGACGAAGCGATTGATTCTGCGACGAACCGGGCCGGACGTTTTTCCTGATGGTGCGCCGAATCCGACGTCATGGGCGTGGCTGCGGGCCAAAAAGCGAATCGAGGTTCAGGGCGAGGCCGACCGAATCAGGAAAGCCGCGCCGTCAGAGATTGAATTTGCGGAAACGTTTTTCGAGCAATGCGGATTGAAGGTTCCCGAGGTCACGGCGGTGGACGAACTTCAGGAAGTGGTGATGAGGCGCGCCTTGCTTGAACTTCGCCGGCACTCGGACTACGCGGAACTCGGCTGGTCGTTCGGGACGGACTTTCGGGTGAAGCCGAATGGAGAGAAGGTCACACTTACGCAAGACGAGTTGATTCGAAGAACCGTCGGCGATTTGAGGAAATGGCACAAGCGGGCTTTTGGCCGGTTTGATGACGACCGGTTTGCCCGCTCTTTGTGGGAGGATTTTCTCGGCCTTGAAAATCGCGCTTTGCCCGGCCACGAAGAAGCGAAAAAACTCATGGCGCAGCGGTCGGCCATCGCCCAAAAGTTCTCATCGAGATGGGAATTGGACGAACTTGAGTGGCCCAAATTGTTGGCGAAAATTCAGGACTGGATTCTTCCCAGGGCCTCCACCGCGCAAACCTCCAAAGGATTGGTGAGGCATACGGGTGGGCTGTCCCTGAAGCGAATCCGGAGAATCGACGATCTCGCGCGGCTGGTCAGTTCCTTCCGTAGTCGCCCAACGCCGCTGAATCCGAAAATCGGACGCCGGTCCCAGGCCCAATTTGTCGGGGAACGCTCGACCATTCGGGCCATTGCCGCCCGCCTGAAAGAAGAAAGGTGCCGACAGATCGCCGCCGCCATCGTGAAAACCGCGAAGGGAACCGCGGATGGCTTCGAACCGGCCCACGCCATCGTTATCGAAAACCTCAGTGGTTACCGGCCCAACCGGGCGACGCGGACGCGCGAGGAGAATCGGCGGATCGCGGAGTGGTGCGCGAGCCGAACGGCAACCCATATTCAACAAGGTGCGGAAAGAAACGGGATTCGCCTGATCGAGATCGTGTCTCAGTATAGCTCCGTTCAATTCGCCGCGACCGGCGAGCCGGGTCTGCCCTGCCAAACCGTTTCGGCGACGGATCTCCTTCAATCCCCTTTCTGGATTGGCGAAGCAAGTCGGGCCTCCAAAAAAGCGGACAAGGCATTTCTTCGCGAAAAATTTCTGCTTGAAATGATCCAGGCCGTCAATCGGCTCCCGGAGCGGGACCGGGAAAAGGCCGCCGTGGTTCTACCAATGCCGGGCGGGAAGGAGATCGTGAGCGTCAGCGGACTGGCGCAACCCACCGACCTGAACGCCGCCGCCAACATCGGTCTCAAGCCGTTGCTCGATCCGGATGGCGCAATGGCCTGGTGGTACGTGCCTCTCGAAGTTCAGGCCGCTAAAACGAAACTCAGTCAGAAGGATGTCGAAGGGAGTTTGGCTTTAGGAAGTTTTGTGCCGTCGCTGAAAACGAAAAAGTCGGGGATCGTGAATGCCTGGCGCGATCTTCAGCCGTCGCTTGATGGGGACGGGTGGTTGTCCTACGAGGAATATCTGCAATCCGTCGAGGAGCGCGTCATCGAGTACCTGCGACGACTCCGAAGCTGAAATCAAGGTTGCGAGCGGGAGTCCTGTGTTTCAAAGCCGGGCACCGCTCGCCTGTTTCATTTCAACCAGTTCCAGGTAGATGAATGGAAACAGTGTTTTTTACCTGACCGATGACTGGAGGCGCTCGCATCTCAGCCTCTAAACTGTTGATTAGATTCCGATTTTTGTGGCAGGGTTGCGATGACTGGATAAGTTTGAGGGAATCGACGCGGCAGCGCGAGTTTCCTTTGGCAGACCCGATTTATGTTGCGATGACTGGATAAGTTTGAGGGAATCGACGCCGGTGTACTCCTGACAAAATCCGAAATCGCTTTACGTGTTGCGATGACTGGATAAGTTTGAGGGGATCGACGCAACGGTCGCCGGCTCAGTCTCGGCGCCGGGTCACCGAGTTGCGATGACTGGATAAGTTTGAGGGGATGGACGCGACGAAGCTCGCGCCTGGCAATTGGAGCAATACGCGTTTCGATAAGCGGAAAGTTTGAGGGGATGGACGCGTTGGATCGCCCACACTTCCCGACGCAACTCCGCGCCTTGCCATGACTGGATAAGTTTGAGGGGAGCGACGCCCACGCCTCGAATCCATGAGACCCCTCATTCCCGAAAGTTTCAATGACTGGATAAGTTTCGGGGGATCGACGCGATCATCGGGAGATACATCCCAATGACGATATACCCGTTTCAATGACTGGATAAGTTTGAGGGGGTGGACGCTAACAGAATACCAATGTGCCACGTTCCCGTCCAGTGCGTTTCGATGAGCGGATAAGTTTGAGGGGATGGACGCGGCGCGCAATTTGCGTTTTCGAATCTGTGGGACGCTGCTTGCCATGACTGGATAAGTTTGAGGGGATTGACGCCTGGTATGCGGAATCCAAACAGCTTTCTGATGACTGGTTTCAATGAGTGGATAAGTTTGAGGGGATGGACGCGGGATGTCATGGTGCCTGACGCAACCGGATGCTCATGGTTTTTGACTGTTGGGTAAGTTTGGAGGAATGGACGCATCCTTCTTTTTGTCGTACCAGCATTCCGACTCATGGTTTCGATGATTGGATAAGTTCGAGGGGATCGACGCAATACTGGTTCAAACAGTAATGTCACCGTCAACCAAGGTTTCGATGACTGGATAAGTTTGAGGGGATGGACGCTCCAAAGCCGTTACATCCCGGGTCTCGTGCTGATAGGTTTCGACGATAGGATAAGTTTGAGGGGATCGACGCGTTCCTTTGGGTTGACCCTGTTCTTCCACAGTTTGGGTTTCAATGAGTGGACAAGTTTGAGGGGATCGACGCTACGCGCCGCAACTGCACACCCACAACCTCATTTTCAACATTGCGATGACTGGATAAGTTTGAGGGGATTGACGCTCCGCAGATGCTGGCTAACGATGTCTTGGATACATCGTTTCAATGACTGGATAAGTTTGAGGGGATGGACGCGAACGGGATGTTCGTCATGTTGACCGCAGCAAGTAAGTTTCAATGACTGGATAAGTTTGAGGGGATGGACGCGCGTTCCTCCTCGCCGATGCAGTCGGACATCCACCGGCTTGCTATGACTGGATAAGTTTGAGGGGATCGACGCTCGTGTGGCGGTTGTGGTCGCGGGTTGCGTCTCCCGCTTGCTATGACAGGATAAGTTTGAGGGGATGGACGCCGTTTTGAGCACACCCTTGGCGGAAGCGGCTCGGGTGCGTTTCAATGAGTGGATAAGTTTGAGGGGATGGACGCAGCCCGCAAGTCAGGTCCCAAGCGTGCTCGGCGGAGTTTCAATGAGTGGATAAGTTTGAGGGGATGGCGCTCGAAGCGTTTATTGATCGGAAGGTCTCGACCGCTGTTTCAATGAGTGGATAAGTTTGAGGGGATGGACGCGATGCTGAATTGAACATTCGTTCCTCGTGGGTAAGGTTTCAATGAGTGGATAAGTTTGAGGGGATCGACGCTCTGCGGACTCTGAGCGATCTGTACCGGGTGAATTTGTTGCGATGACTGGATAAGTTTGAGGGGATGCACGCGGCCAGTGATCGAAGTACGTGCCTTTTTGGCATATTCAAATTTCGACGATTGGATAAGTTTGAGGGGATGGACGCTGGCTGTTTCTTCAGTCGTGGTCAGCTCGGTTTCAGCGGTTTCAAAGACTGGATAAGTTTGAGGGGATGGACGCGTCGAGAACGGCATGTTCGTCCTGTTCGCGGCCTAAAGGTTTCGATGACTGGATAAGTCTGAGGGGATGGACGCAATACTGGTTCAAACAGTAATGTCACCGTCAACCAAGGTTTCGATAAACGGATAAGTTTGAGGGTATGGACGCGATCCGACGCCAAGCACGGTAAAGCGGCTGTTTACTTGTTTCGATAAGCCGATAAGTTTGAGGGGATGGACGCTCTGGGAACTGGATCAAGTAGGAAATCCCAGTTGTGAGTTTCGACGATTGGATAAGTTTGAGGGGATGGACGCGAGGGATAGGGATTCTCAGAAATCCCACATCACGAAGCTTGCCATGACTGGATAAGTTTGAGGGGATCGACGCTTGTTTTTATGGGAGGCAACCATTCCCTTCTGCTCGAAGTTGCCATAACTGGATAAGTTTGAGGGGATTGACGCGACTCGTAGGTGAACAAAACCTTTCGGCGGATCTCCGGTTTCAATGAGTGGATAAGTTTGAGGGGATGGACGCCATTTGACGCTTCCATCCTGACACCGTACTTTTCAGTTTTGGCTTGGTGGATGAGTTTGAGGAGATGGACGCACAAGATTGCCGAGTTTTGCGTCTTCACCATGCGAGTTTTGATGGTTGGATGAGTTTGAGGGAAAAGACGCACAAGCCAGAAATATCTTCCAGTAGAGAGCCGACCTAGTTTTAACGATGGATGAGTTTTTGGGAATAGACGCTATTGTTCCGTTCACACAAGGTTTCCGTCATGGGAATCCTTGATTTGATTGCTGGATAAGTTTGAGGGGATGGACGCTGCCCAACCTGATTCTAAATTAGCGCGTCTGGGGGTCGGTTTCGATAAGCGGAAAAGTTTGAGGGGATGGACGCAGGCCCAGAATGGCGTTTCCGCCCGCGTTTCCCCCTTGCCATGACTGGATAAGTTGAGGGGAATCGACGCACGCCGGATGAAGGAGCGCTCTTCGAAGATTGGATAAGTTTGAGGGGATCGACGCCTCTCGTTGTAGTTTCCCGTTCAATGCCGAAACGCTGTTTCAATGAGTGGATAAGTTTGAGGGAATGGACGCCTGATGCGACTCAATATTTGAATTTCGAGGATAGTCGTTTCGACAATTGGATAAGTTTGAGGGGATGGACGCGGGAACGAGGGCAGTCATGGTTTTTTGACTTGGAAAAGTTTCAAAGACTGGATCAGTTTGAGGGGATGGACGCACATCTCCGTCGAGCAGTATATGATTGGATAAGTTTGAGGGGATCTACGCTTGTCATGGGCTTGGCGTTCTCAAATAACTGACACTTTGTTGTCATGTCTGGATAAGTTTGAGGGGATGGACGCTGCCATTCCACAAGGGCACGACGGGTTCGAGCGTGAAGTATTTCAATGACTGGATAAGTTTCGGGGGATCGACGCTCAGCCGAAGGGAAAGCCCAATAACTGTCATTTCGAGTTTCAATGACTGGATAAGTTTCGGGGGATCGACGCGCCGAACTGATCAATCGCTTCCCCGCCGACACGAGTTTCGATGAGTGGATAAGTTTGAGAGGATCGACGCTGCTGGTTGATAGGCGCTTGAACCATCGTGCCGAGGCGTTTCGACGATTGGATAAGTTTGAGGGGATCGACGCGGTCAGTTTTTCGGGAAACTGGCCAACGTGTCAGTTATGTTTCGATGACTGGATAAGTTTGAGGGGATTGACGCAACGGTCGCCGGCTCAGTCTCGGCGCCGGGTCACCGAGTTGCGATGACTGGATAAGTTTGAGGGGATCGACGCCGCTGGGATCGCAGAAAGCTGTCCGACAAATGGATGGTTGCGATGACTGGATAAGTTTGAGGGGATCGACGCTACGCGCCGCGACTGCACACCCACAACCTCATTTTCAACATTGCGATGACTGGATAAGTTTGAGGGGACCGACGCTGGATTAAGGCGTAAACAATGAAAACGCCGGAAAGAGTTTCGATATTTGGATAAGTTTGTCACTGAAAGCATAAAGTGGCCGCTTTTGTAAGCATAAAGTGGCCGTTTTAAGAGATTTCTCCATTTTTTTGATGGTTTTTCCGGATCGTTGTAAGTATAAAATGGCCGAAAGTACGAAGATGTAAGCATAAAGTGGCCGGAAGTACGGCGAGAGTGCGGGACTTTGGCACGTCCAAGGGTGAGATCGGATGGGGTGTCGTTTCATCGATGGTCGGTTCGCCCAGGCGAAGAACTCAAGGTTCTTCACTTGGGTTTGACCTTATCCGGGTGACGAAGAATCGACCGCGGCGGAAGACGGAGGGAGGGGACCTCAAAGCCCGGGGAGATGGGAGGAGGAGCGAACCATGAATCTGAAAAGTCACTGGGAGAACGTGTACGAAACCAAGCCGCCGGACGGCGTCAGTTGGTTTCAACAACACGCCGAACGGTCACTGGCCTTGATCCGCCAGTCCGGTGTTCCCGTTTGCGGACGTGTGATTGACATCGGTGGCGGGGCCTCGACGCTGGTGGACGATTTGCTGGCGCAACACTATGAGCAACCGACGGTCCTTGACCTCTCAGGGGCGGCGCTTGCCGCCGCGCGCCATCGTCTGGGGCCACTGGCCGAGAAGGTTCACTGGATTGAAGCCGATATCACCAATTGCGAACTGCCTGAAAATACCTTTGATCTCTGGCATGACCGGGCCGTGTTTCACTTTCTGACCGAACCCGCCGCCCGCGCGGCGTATGTCCGAAGCGTTTTGCGGGCGGTCAAGCCGGGTGGGTACGTCATTGTCGCGACCTTTGCCGATGACGGTCCGACCAGATGCAGCGGGTTGCCCGTGGCGCGCTACCGTCCGGACGAACTGCACGCCGAGTTCGGTGCGCCATTCACCCTCTTGCGCCACGAAAAGGAATCACATCTGACGCCGGCCGGCGCGGTCCAGTCCTTTCTTTATTGTTTTTGCCGCCGAGACGAGACGGAACCCCTGAAATCGCCCCGTGCCAATTGAGCGAGGCGATTCGTTTTTTCACGGAATGATTTCTCGGGAGGATTCGGAATATGTCCGGTCGTCATCCGATGCGTCTTGAGAACATTCCTGAAACGGCTCGGGAGGTCGTTTCCGAGATTCGCCGACAGGGGCCGTCGCGGCGGGTGCGAAGCGGTCGGGGGAGCGTGAGCGGTTCATACCCGAGCCGAAAGATGGGCGTCACGATTCAGTTTGAAAGTCACCGCAACGAGCTGGCTTTCATCCTCGAACTCGAACATGACCCCGAGGTGCTTGAATATTACGATCAGCCGCCGCCGATTTCGCTCGAATACCGCTCAAAAACCAACCGCTTGGTCAAGGTGACGCACACGCCGGATTTTTTCGTCATTCGCGCGGATGGCGCGTACTGGGTCGAGTGCAAGCCGGAAAAGAAGCTTCGGGAGGTTGAGCATCTCCAGCCGAACCGTTTTTGTCGTGGGGAGGAAGGGTGGCGCTGTCCGCCCGGCGAAGCCTACGCGGGGCAATTCGGTCTCGGGTATCGGGTGCGGTCATCCGACGACATCGACTGGATCTTTCTTGAGAATGTCGATTTTTTGGAGGATTACCTTCGCGCCGAAATCATCGAGGTACCGCAATGGGCGGCGGATTTCCTTCAGTCGCTGGTTCGGACTGGTGTCGCCCACACGCTCGACGAGTTGCTTGCCCATGGGGCGGAGACGGGAATCGAGGCAGACATTGTTTACCCGCTGTTGTTGACCGACCGGTTGTACGTAGATCTGACGGCGGCGCTTTTGACCAAACCGGGGCGGGTTCGGGTTTTTCAGAACCGCGATGAAGCGGAGGCGTTTTCAGGAAATCTTCCCCGTTCGGAAACCCCGGTCGTTCCGCCCGCAGCGCCTGAGCTTGAACGAATTCGCGAGCGGGTCGTTCGTACCGGTCCGAAAGCGTTGGCGAAGGCCGCCCGGATGAAAGATGCGCTGGCGGCGGGGAAAGCGGAAATCCCCGAGCGAACGCTGCGTCGGTGGAAGGCCGCCTACCGGAAGGCTGAAACGGAAATGGGCGACGGGTATGTCGGACTATTGCCGCGAACCGGGGAACGCGGCAACCGGACGCGCCGACTGCCGCCGGAAACGCTCGCGCTGGCGGACCGTTTCATTCGGGAAAAGTACGAGAACGCCCGGCGGCCCAGTCTTCATTCCGTGTGGGCGCAACTCATCGCCGAATGTCGGTCGCAAAACCTGCCCGAGCCGAGCTATCCGACGTTCCGGACGATTGTCCTGAACCGGCCGGTCCTGGAAAAGGAACGCGCCCGGTCCGGCAAACGCGCCGCTTATGCCGTGGAGCCATTCCACTACGAGTTGAACCCGACGACGCCCCGCCACGGGGATCGTCCCTTTCACATCGGTCACATTGATCATACCGAACTCGACATCCAACTGGTCTGTTCAGTGACGGGGCAAAATCTGGGCCGTCCTTGGTTGTCGCTGTTGACGGATGCCTTTTCACGAAGAACCCTGGCTTTTGTCCTTTCCTTTGAAGCGCCGAGTTACCGGTCCTGTATGAAGCTGTTTCGGGAATGTGTCCGCCGCCACCACCGATTGCCGTCGGTTCTGGTTACGGATGGGGGACGGGAGTTTCTTGGCCGGTACTTCCAGACGCTGCTTGCCAGGTACGAAATCGTCCGGAAAGTCCGCCCCCCGGCGGAATCGCGATTCGGGTCGGTTTGTGAGCGTCTGTTCGGAACCACCAACAGCCGATTCGTGCATAACCTCCTGGGGAACACCCGGTTGTATTCCGAAAATCCGCGGTTTGCCGTCGGCGCGCGCAATCCGAAACGACAGGCGGTCTGGACGCTTGAGGCGCTGCACCGGTTCACGTCGGATTTTCTGTATGAAATCAATGACCAGCTTGAACACCCCGCGCTGGGACAATCACCGAAGGACGCCTTCCTGGCGGGGTTGAACACGACGGGCAGTCGGGCGCACAAGGTCATCCACAACGATTTTCTGTTTTACCTCGCGACGCTGCCGACGACGGCGAAGGGAACGGCGACCGTCATTCCGGGACGGGGCGTGAAGATCAACCGGATTTACTACTGGCATCAGCTTTTCCGACGCCTGCCGAAAGGAGGCGTCGTCGTCCCGGTCAAATACGATCCGGAGAACATGGGCGTGGGGTGGGTCTTTTTCAACCACCGTTGGGTCGAGTGTCACAGCGAGTACTACACGACTTTCCTCGGACGGACCGAAACGGAAATCGCCGCCGCGTCAATTGAAGTCCGAAGACGACTCGCGCGTCATGACGGGAAGGCCAGACTCACGGCCTACCGAATCGCGGAGTTTCTCAAGGAAGCGGACCGGGAGGAAACCGGCCTGATCCGGACGCAACGCCAACGGGTGGCCGCCGAGCGGGCCATCGCCGTTTCCCCGAGGGCCACGCCGGTCGAATCCTCGGAGAAAAGGATTCCGGAGGAAATCGCCGGACCGAGGTTCACCTTTACCGAGGACGAACTGGAAATGCTTGAGGAACTGAAATGACCCCGACGTCCAAACCGCAATCAAAGTATTTTCCACCCGCCCTGCTCGGTTCGCCGATTTGGGAAAAGGTTGCGTATTTCAGGGATTTCATCGTGAGCCATCCGCGACTGGACCAGGTTCTGGGGCAGGTCTGGAGCGGAATGACGAGTCCGCTGGACGGAACGCTGCATTTCGTCATCGGTCCGACCGGCGTGGGCAAGACGACGCTGCGCGAGGCGCTTGAGCGAAAACTGGATGACGGGAAAAAGACTCGTCCATTTCTCTCGGTCGAGGTGCCGCCAACGGAAAGCAACATCTACAACTGGGATCGTTTCTATACCGCCGCCCTGCGGGCCGGCGGCGACAAACGCCGGCCGCTGGGACGAAACCTGCGGGAACAGTTTCTGACCTGGATTCAGGTCAACCAGCCCAAGGCGCTTTTCGTTGATGAAACCCAGCATTTCATCGCCAACGGCAGCATTTACCGCGTGCAGGCCCAGATGGATGTCCTGAAATCCCTCGCGAACAACATGAACACGCCGATGGTTCTGTTCGGCACCTATGAACTGCTGGCCTGTCGAAATCTGAATGCCCAGCTTGCCCGACGAAGCATGGATATTCCGTTTGAACGTTATCAGGCCACCGCCGGCGACCTGAAGGATTTCAACCGGGTGCTGCTGACCTTTCAGCGAAAACTTCCGGTCCGGGCATTGCCCGACCTGCTCAACCACGCCGAGTACTTCTTCGCCGTCTCCATCGGGTGCGTCGGGATTTTGAAAACCTGGCTCTTGAAAGCCCTCCGTCAGTCGTGGGTCAAAAACGACGGGCGGCTGACCATCGAGATCATTCAGGAAACGGCGCCCTGTCTCTCGAAGTGTCACAGCATGGCGGCCGAAGTCATTGAGAGCGAGGCGAGGTGGCACAAGTCAACGGACACAATGGAACGCCTGTACAGTCTTCTCGGTTTGAACCTCCCCCGCTTTGAACCCGAACCGCGGGACTCGCCGGCAATCAATGCCTCGCTCCTCCCAAAACTGAATTCCCCTTCCGAAGCCGACGACAATCCGCCACTTCCCGCACCCACCCCAAAGACGATAAAGGTCAGACCGGAACTCGCGAAGCCGATTCCAAAACCAAAAGCCCGTCGAATTCCAATCGGCCAGCCAAAAGACGGTTCGGGTTAGCCCACCAGACTGAGGAAACGATTCGGAAGGCGATTTGACTCAAAAATTGAAAGCATAAAATGGCCGAAAGTACAAAGTTGTAAGCATAAAGTGGCCGGTCCGGCCACTTTATGCTTACAGTCACAAAGTTTGATGGGATTGACGCTGCGACCTCTCCCAGACTCGGATTGCTGAAGCACGTTTCAATGAGTGGATAAGTTTGAGGGGATTGACGCAAATCGGAAAACAACGGCACATCCAGTGGCTTCACCAGCGGCATCATTTTTTCCCGGTTGACACCAAATCGAAATCTCATTACATTTTTGGTGCTGGGCTAATATGCCCGGCCAACGGAGAGTATGCGTCGTCGGTTTACCCGAGGCACTCTCCCTTCCCTCAAACTTATCCAATTGAAGGCCGGCCATTGAGCCGGCCTTCTGCTATTTCGACAACAAAAAGGGAAAGACGTTGAATTTTCGACAAGTCCCCTCTTTTTTCAGTGTGTCACTGTCAGACAGATTTGTTATCGGGTAAGGCAATCCCCGCCAATGGTTAAGGTCTTCCCGAAAAAAAAGAGATCGAATCAGTATAGAATTTTCAGGAAAAGGCTCGGCAAGCACCCTGTTTCGGTGTAGTGTCGGGTTTTTCAATTTCTGGCTGCTTGGTTTTGGCTTCGAATTTTGGGCATGTACCGAAATTTGACGTAAGCCCTCTTTCTTTTGAAAATGCGCATCGACAAGGCCTATGCCCGGTTTGAAAGTTTTTTGGATTTGGAATTTGGAGGATGAGATGAAAGCACTTCGTTTGATTTTTGTATCGGCATTCGCGGCGAGTTCCCTGTTGGTATCCAATTTTGTGGGCTTGCAAACGAAAGCGATTTCGGCTTCGACCGGCTCCGGCCAGGCAGGAATTCCCATTCCAGAAACGCATTCAATTTCTTACCAGGCACAGCCGGCCAAAAAAGCCGCTTTCGAGCGGGGAACGACCATGAGGGCGAATCTTGCTCACTTGAGTCGTGAGGTTGTGGGCACCGGTCGGATCGCGCTTCCTTTAGATGGAACTTCCAAGGTGATTTCGCTTGTTCCCAATGAAGTTCGAACCTCGGACTTTGGGGCATTTGTTGATCGAGGTGGAAAACTTGTCCCAGTCGAAGCCGGTCCGTGCCGGACCTACCGGGGAACGATTGAAGGTATTTCGGGCAGTGAAGTCCGGTTGTACCTCGACGACAGCTACCTTGGCGGAACAATCACGACACCCACCGAGTCGTACACCATCGACACGATTGCTCGCGACACGATTGCGAAGAATGGGGTTTCGAGCGAGGTTGCAACCGTGGTTCTCGGGAAAGCCGATGCCAAGGTTTGTTTGCCCTGCCAGGCGGCGAACCGTTTTCTGAATGGCTCGATGGCGAAAGGGGCAGGTCGCGTGCAGATTGATCCGGCGATGCTCCCCGGACAACCGATTGTGAATCGAACCATCGCCCAACGGGTCGTCAAAATCGTGACCGACTGCGATTTCGAGTATGTTCAGGTTCAAGGGGGCGCCTCGAACGCCAACGCGCGGTTGCTGTCCTTCATCAACACCATTGACCCGTTCTTCCAACAGGGGATCGGAGTTCGCTTGCGGGTGAGCGGGCAGGTGGCGAGGGATACGCTTCCACAAGTTTACACCGGAACATCGACCCAGATGTTGTATTCGCAGCTTGCAAGTGACTGGGTCAATCGGCCAACACCATCACGAGCGTTTGTCATGATGTTGAGCGGAAAAACGTTTGCGCCATTGTCCGATGCCGGGACTGGAAGTGGGGCTTCTTGTGCAAATAACCAAGGATTTGTGGCTCGTGAGGGAAATCCATCATCCTTCGGTCAGTTTGCGACAATCAATTTGTTGAGTTTGTCGGTTACCGAACAGATGAACCTTGAGCAAACAGTGATCGCTGGGGACCCGGATTGTGGAGGTGATTTCCTAGCCAACTTCATCGGACAGCTTCCGTTGAACGGTGACTCGATGGCGACCGAATTCTGCTGGAAAACAGTTCGTGGTGTAAATCTCGCACTTTCCAATCCAGTGCTTTCCTGTATCGCTTCTTCCCCAGAATCAACGCTCACCATCGTGAATTCGACTTCTCGAATGGTTTCATCAAACGGTGGCACTGTGAACATGACCATTCAAGGACCGACAACGGGCGATTTTCAGGCCTACAGCCGCGAATCGTGGATGTCCACCCAGTTCAATTCAACGAGTGGAATTCTAACTATTACCGTTAATCCGATTGGAAAAGGATCAAATCCAAACCGGTTTGGTACGGTCGTAATCAATGGAACACCAGTTACCATCTCTCAACAATGAGAGAGGGTCTTAAAAACGTTTGTTGGCCGGATAACTATCCGGCCTTTTTTCATGGGACCTGAACAAGTTGCGGTGCGTAATCAAAACCTAATGGGTCGCATCCATTTTCACCACCGACAACATGATTTAGGCACAGTGGAGGACTACAGGCGTTTCCTGTTACGCCAAGAGGCGTCAGGTAGGTAAACGCTGGATCATTGCAGGGTTTCGCCGCCGCCGCCCCAGGTAAACCAAAACACACAGGAATCTCGATTGAACGGCGGTAGGCGGTTGCGGCATAGGAAACGCCACGCGTCGGCGCGGCCGGGTTGGTGCAGTGAGCGCAGGGTTGCCCTGCCACCCCGTCGAAAGGAATTCCGTTCAACCCAACCTGATCACGCCAGAAAGTTTCCGTCGTCTCGACGTCGACTCTGGCTACCCACCGCGAAAAACCTGCCCCCAAAGGTCCGAATTTATCGTCAAGCCAAGATTGTTCCACAAGTGTCCATTCGACGAACCGAAGACGGTCTATCCGGATCGACCAGCGCTGGATGCTCAAATCACCGCGAACCACCTTTTCTTCCCGAACCACAAAAGCTGGAATTGTACCCTGGGCCTGGTCGATGTACCCCTGCATGACAGTTGCGGGGACGGGCCAGGCACCGGGGCTGTAATTGGCCAAAGCAGAAACATAGGTTGGATTTTCATAGATGCGGTATTGGACCAACTGCATGCCGGACCAATTCGTCGCAATCGCGCTCGCGTCCTTTTGAATCCGCCCCATCACAGTATTGATTTTGAACTGGCGGAAGTTGGCCGCCGATTGGTCGGCAAATTCGTTGTTGGCAGTAATCGACTGGTCCAGATTTGCTTGCCGCGAGACCTGGATTGTCTGATCAGTGACTGGAGTGAACGCGCCAAGCAGAATGATGACGCAGGCTAAAGCAATGGCGTATGGCATGGGAACTCACAGTTTCTCAAAAGGAAATCAAGGGACCGAGACCGGAATTGTCTTTCCGGACAGTGATTTGCCGTTGCGGTCGGTCAGAACGAAGTTCAAGGCTGTTTCCCCGGTTGGCGTCAGGGCTGCTGAAGCCACAAACCGATAATTCTGGCCGGTAGAGTTTTCCGGAGGTAGAACGGGCAATTTGTACAGGCTGATACCGGATTTTGAAACAATCACGGTACCCTCGCCTGCAAGGACACCAGTGGAGCAGTAATTGCTAATTTTGTACTGTCTGGCGGCAAAGCTTGCCGTGTAATTTGCGACATCCTTGTCTTTGGTTTCCCGAAGTATTTTGCTGTTCTGGAAAACGAAAGAACTGATGACGATGCCCAAAGACGCCAGTATGAGGATTGCAAGCAAAACCTCGATATAGATCGCACCGTGTTGCCGATTCGAAAAAATGTTTGTCATTTTTTTCACCATTGATCGTTGAGCGTGAAGGCGATGGCGGAGGCGGTGATTTCGGTTCGGGACTGGACTTGAACTCGCCGGCGGGTTTCGACCATGACGCCTCGAAGTTTCGGGAAGTCGATGTCCTGCAACGGAAGTACCCGGACTCCGGCAGTCGGGGTAGTCAGCAAGTAGCCGAAATTACCATCCGAAAGATGGGTGTTCTGAATCAGTAGTTTTCGGATGACTGAGGAGGTCCCGCCGCAGAGATTGGTTGAACCTGAATATTCGTACCGGACCAGCCCTTCGTCCTCGAACCGATATTCCACGTAGGCCGAAATCGGAATCATCACCAGGCCGCGATAGTCGCTCGGGGTCTGATCGCTATCTCCGACGTTCAGACAGCTCCCTCCAGAAAATGCGCCCCGCAGGTGAACGAGATTGGGAATAGTCGCATCAAGAGTCGGCGCGCTGTTGGTGATAAATAATCGCCCCTGCCTTCCCTGCCCTTCAGCCACAAAAATGAATGCTCGCGAAGCTCCGATCCGGGTTGTCAGATTTTGAGGATTGCCGGCTACCGTCATTTCGGTTGTCGTGTCCGTCACCGTTCCGGCCGGGGACACTCCTTCAACCACCCGGCCACCCGACTCATCTGCCAGACGAACACATCGCAGCGTATGGCCGCCATCGACGATTTCGACGGATGCGACTGGATGCCCGGAACGAACGAAGAGGGGCAGGGTGTTGTTCGATCCGGAGGCCAGTAAAAATCCTGATTGACGGATATCCGCATCCAAGATTTTTGACGCTGCCTGAGTCTCGCTATTGAGTAGTGCCTGGTCTTGCTGGTCGCGGGCCGTTGCAAGTGAGACGGTGAATGCAGCAGCAATCCCCATCATGACAATCGTGAAGATCGTCATCGCGATGATGAATTCGATAAGTGAAAACCCGAGTTGGGTCCTGTATCTAATTGTCATAGGGATCAACCCTTTCATTCCACTTGGGACTGGCCAGGTTTTTCGGGGCGGATGTGCCTTGTTTCGGCCCGGCATATCCCGGTGTTTGAGCGTCGTAGTTAGCCACCGCATTCGGGTAAAGGTTGTAGAAAGCCACTGTGTAATCCCCATTAGCAGCAAGATAATTAGGACTTCTCAGCCCACCGGGAAGGCCTACATCGCCACTGCGAAGTTGAATCAGGGTTAGGTTTTTATCTTTTAAATACGGCTGAAGGGTCAGCGCTGCCTCGAAGGAAGGCGCCGTGAACGTTCCCGTCGTGGGGACTCGACGAAAGCTGTTCGGATCGTTCGTGCCGGGCGCTGGAGTTCCGAAAGGTGGTTCAACGTAGAACGGCGGTGAACCTGGGGGATAGACCTTCCCCTCGATTGGAAGACGCTTCACGATCCAGAAAAACTGAGGGGCCGAATTGATCTGTACCGTGACGTTAAGTGGGGAGAAACAAGAGACCGGGTTTCCACTGATGTCAACGATTTGTAATTGATACGAAGTGGTGGTGGTCGGATTCACGGTGGTTTGGCCGGAACTAAGGGCAAACTCACCGACAAGCGTGTTTCCCGTGGTATTGAAAATTCTGACTTTATTCTTGTACCGATAGCTCACATCCCACTGCAAGGTAACAGGTTGCCCTGGAGCGACAGTGGTCGGGGAAGCGGTAAAGCTTGCCGCAACCGGGCATGAGCGGTGGTATTGGACTTCGTAATACTCATTACCGCTCAACACTGTCTTGTAGTTCTCCAGGCCAGAAGCGTAGTTGTCGCTATAGGAGAAGGTTCGGGAATAGGATTTCGAAGGGAAATAAAGGGTAAAGCTTGCCTGATACCCAAAGTCCAGATCGTCAATGACTGTTCCAGCAGGAACCGTGAAGGTAGTTTGGGTGAGGGTAATGGGGCCGGTTGCCGAGAAACTTCCGGAACAACTGCCAATATTCACACCAAGGCGCGAAACCCCGAGATTCACGGAGCCAAATGTAAGATTGTAGTCGCTCGTAAAATTGACATTCGCTGTCGATGAAACGGTTACGGTTGTCCCAACGAGTGTAAGGTCCCACCTGATCTGAGGAAAGTACGCGCTTGGGCCGGAAACCCAGTAATTTCCTGTCGCATAGACTGACAATGAATCGTTCGGGGTACTTTGGGCCATTACATGCCCGGACTGCTCATGGTTGGAAACGATTGGAATCAAAAAGGCGATAGTCAAAAGCAGGACCCAGATTCGTTTCTTGAACGAATCGTTTTTCATTTTTTTTCTCGTCATGCATCAATCCCTCGAAAAAACGATTACCTTCCTTTTGGAAGGAAGCACGAATTACGTGCCAGGCGGGGTCAAAAACTTGGTTTGCTAGGCAATCCTTCCCATACTACCACACCAGAAAAAGAACTTTCTTTACCAGACTTATCTAAAAAAAAAGTTAAGTGCCGTTTCTGATCTCAGGCGGCGGTCCTTCCGGATTGGTGGAGGAGCGCTTCGACAACTCGACGGAGTTTCGATTGCTGAATGATCTCGCTGGCCTCGCCCCGACTGATCGTCGGTGTCAATTGAGCACCCATCCTGTGAAGTATTTCCAATTGCGAGTCAGTGGCCGGCTTCGTCCGCCAATCTGCCTGGGTGGACGTTAGGTGGTGTGCGTTTCGGTCACGGATGACATCTTCCGCAACGCCTTGGGCATAGGCCAATGGCAGCGACCGATGAATGAATTCCCGTCGGTCCCCTTCTTGGAAGTAAACGTCATATCGGAGTTGATTCAATTCAGGCTGGAAAACGGGCATGAGAACGACTGAGGCCTTTTCGACCTGAATCCCGTACACGTCAGGTTCAAACCGACTCCACGTTCGTTCGGAAAACAAGTTCCGTTCTTGTCCTTCGCCCCAGTTGTAAGCGATATGAGGAATTCGGCGGGGTCCCGAACTGAAGAGGGCGCGCATTCCCCGTTGACGGCTGTCAATCGGGTCAACTTTGGCGATCTCGGAAAGCGTGAGTGTCGGTGAGTGATGGCCTTCCGGGACAATATCCAGGATGAGACAATCCGGATTTTCGAGATTGAGACGAGTCCCGCGACCGATCATTTGCAGGTAAAGGTTTTTTGATTTCGTCGGTCTCCCAACGACGACCACTCCGATGGACGGCTCATCGAAACCCTCGGTCAGCAACATTGCATTGACCAGCACCCGAATCTTGTTCGCGGCATAGTCTTTCAGTTTTCGTTCCCTTTCATTGGGTCGGTCCTGACCGGATACATGATCGGCCAGAAAGCCTTGCTGGGTCAGAGCAGCGGCCACATCGCGCGCAACCTCGACGGTGGGAACGAAAACGATGGCCTTTCGTTCAGGCGCATATTTCGTCAAGGTCTCGGGAATGATTCGCGGAAGAACTTCCTTGAGTAGCCGTCCAAGTTTTCCGGCATCGTAATCCGCCCCCTTCGAACTGGATGACAAATCGCAGTCGATGGGTATCTCGATTCCACGCAGATCCGACAGATACCCTTCAATAATCCCTTCAAGGATTCCTTTCTGAAAAACCGTTTTTTCGAAGATCGAATCCAGCGTCAGTTCATCGTTACGAAACGGGGTCGCAGTAACCCCGAGAAGGCGTGTCTCCGAAAAGCACCCGAGCGATTCGAGCACTTCGGCGTATTCATCCGCCGGGGCATGGTGCGCTTCATCGACAACCACCAATCCGTACCCACCCCGTTTCAAATTCATCAAAGTGTTGGGCTTGGCGGCGGATTGAATCGAGATGAAATGGACGTGTGAATCCGGATCGCTTAATCCTTTGCGGAGGATGAAAGATTTCAGACCGGGAGAAACCAGCCCAAGTTTTTCCTGAGCCTGAGTCAACAATTCGCTCAGGTGAGCAATGACCAGCACCTTGCTCCCTGGATTTTTTTGAACGTGTCGAGCCGCGATGTCCGAAAAGACGACGGTTTTGCCAAGTCCGGTGGCCAGGGACACAAGAATTCTCTTGTGTCCATTTTCCCAGGCGGCATAGCACGCCTTGACGCATTTTGTCTGGTATGGGCGAAGTTCGATCATGGCGCGGTTTTCTTGAGCTGGTTTCAGTGCGAGTAGGGGAGGTTGTAGGTCCGAGCGATTTGTCTGCCGGCCATGTTGAATTTCTCGACTTGAGGAAACTGGATACCGGCGCGGGAACAAACAAACTTCGCTGAACCGTAGACGAGGGCTTCCTCGATGGCTTCAAGGAGAAGTCGGGATTCCTCATGGACGTTCTCCAGCCGCTGAAGATATTCGGTGGTGGGTTGGTCCAGCAGGCGAAAGGCGCGGGCCAAACTTTTCAGGGCCTCCTGATGGCGACATTGGGCGGAAAGCGCCCTCGCGTGATCGGCCTGATCCCTGGCGTTGTCAAAAGCGCTTTTGCCCAGGGAAAGAAACGTTCGGGTCGAAAGGACTTCCATTGACGGTGTCCCGATTGTTTTCCGGGCCGGTCGAATCAGGAACTCCGCAAATTGATGGCGTTCGTGAGAAGTAACCAGGAGGGAAATGGGCATAAGTGTTCCTCAAACAAGTTGGATCGTGAAATCGTCAAGGGGGTAAGGCATGCCCTCGAAGGCCAGGAGATGTTTGCCGATCACGTCGGTTTCCGGCTTTTCAAGAAAGGTGAGAAGAGATTGGGCGAGCTTTGAAAGAGTCGAGTCGGAAGCGGAGACCGAATCCCAGGCATCGAAAGCCTCCCGACGAAGGGCCGGGTTCAAGCCGATCCCGAGGTAGCAGGCGGTACCGTGAACAATTTTGACTTCAGATAAATCGGGCGCTGCAAGTTTGGCGAAGTGCGAGGCAGCAATGGCCTCCCGATCTTCCCGAATGACGTAGAGCCTGAGAGCGTAGGCGGCGCATTGTCGCCCAATGGCGATTCGGCCCTGTTCCGAAGTTTGGATCAATTGATCGAACCGGAGGGCGAAAGCCTTCCAGCGTTTGACCCACATTTCAGGTTGTTGAGTGGCTTCCGTCACGGCTGTCTCCCTTTCTCGCTAGTCGAAAAAAATTTCCATTTGATTGAATGCGGCTTCGATGGGGCCAGTGTCGTGAATCGAAATCCCGCGGAGCCGGCGAAGTCGTTCGTCGATGCGGCGACCAAGGTCGGGAGAAAGGGACGGTTCTTCAACCGAAAGCAGTTCGTCGAGAAATGGATCTTGTTCAGGCGCAAAGTGGGTCATAAAGGTTCCTTTCTTCAGAGGGTCTTTCACATGCTGAGGGCGACGGTTTTGACCGAGTTGACGATGAGATCTTCGGCTGCCGGAGTCGAAATGGCCGGAGTGGAGGTCGTCGAGAAGGCTTCCAGAAACTGGTTTTCGGGACCGGTGAGCGTGGCCGCATTCGGAGACAGATTCCAACTGCGACTGAGGTCATTCGTCAGCACTTCAACCTGGCGCGCCGCATGAAGGGTTTCCATCGCCTGGGCATATCGGGTTGAATTTACGACCTCGGCAATCGACGTACCCCCGGTTGGCTTCATCAATTGTTCCCGTACAAATTTGGACTGAGCCGATCCTCCCTCAATCCCCCGAAACTGTTGAAGGGGGGGTTGGTGGAAGGTCAGATCCTCCGGCATGTCCAGGACCCGGCGAAAGATGGAAGGATCGGTGGGAATTTCCCCTTTTTGCAAACGAGCAAAACCGTCTTCGGTTTGGAGAGCCGTAATTGCTTCACTTATTTGTCTGGAGTGGAGGTAGTCGGTCGCGCCGTAGAGTCGGTTGAGAACGGCTTGCTTTGCCTGCTCGGGGAGTGGCGTGTCTTTCAGGGCCTGTCCAAGTTCTCGCAGCGTCTCGGTACTTCGCACCGCACTTGAATGGTAAAGCGCAACGTTGAGGGCCTCTTCGGACAGTCTGGCTGGCGGCGGAGTGACTCCGCTTTCAATCATCTCGGCGACCCGTTGATTCACGAACTCGCCAATCTTTTCAGACCGGATTTCAGTTGCGGCCGCATGCTCGGCGAGGGACTGGCGGGTCTGCGAATGCACATCCATGACGTGCTGTTCGAGCATCGTCTGAAGTTCGTACCGGTTCAGAAGTTCACGGGCTTCTTCGCTCGTCCTGAAGATGTGCCGGAGGATGCCGACGCCTTCCCGGACCTGCGTTCCAAGTTTGTAGCTTTCCGACGTGTCCGGACTCGACGTTTTCAATACCTCGGTAACGAGTGCCTGCTTCAACCCACTGGAAGGGTCTTTGAGGAAGTGCATTGCCGTGAAAACTTCTTGAGTTTTCGAAACGTGCGTGAGCGTTGAATTGATCTGGGATCCCACGATCTTCCCAAATTCGGAAAGAGCATTGAGCGCATAATTATCCTCGACAGTTTCGATCAGTCGCTCGGTGGCAGCTCTCGCCGTGACCAGCTCGTTGAGTGTCACGGGTCGGGTTAAACCCTCCTTCAATCCGAGTTTTTCCGGATAGTCGATTGCCACTTTCGTCTGCCCGATGTTGTTCTCGTGATCGAGCAGAGCCTGGTTTGCGGCGTCAGCCTCGATTCGGGATACGAGAGCCAGGCCGCGCTGATAGGCGAAACTTTCATTGGCATTCCGCATGGGATTGGCCCTTTCGCTGAGGAATTTGCCAAAACACCTGCAAACCGTATGCCAAGAATTGGGACCTTTGGGGCTCCCGTCTTCCATTTTACTCATCTTATTGAAACTAAAAGAGTTCATCGCGTCTGGCAAAAGTAGCGTGACTCTCCTAATTACTGACACTTCTGTCAGTAATTCAGCCGACTGACGTTTTTGTCACTTTTTGAAGGAAGTGGCTGATTTCGCAAACTATTGATTTAACTGAATTTATCAGAGCTGACCGGCGGCGAGGGGCTTTGGCACGCAAATCGCATTGGAAAGAGCGACACATAGCGATCTCGCCAACGTCACACATAAGGAGAAGACAGAAAATGACCCAATCCCCGCTTCACACCATCGCCATCAGCATCGGAGATATCGTCCACACCGCCACCTACGGCAAAGGAAAGGTCATTCAGACCTGCCCCAAAATCCCCGGCAGCGAAGGTACCCGGTACCTCGTCAACTTCGGCTCGGAAGGGCAGAGGTTCGTTCATGAACGCAGCATCACTGAAGTCATTACCGCCGCTGGCGTTGACCGGGACCGCCCCGGCTTCGAAGTCGATCTGACCGAAGAAATCGACGCCCTTTTCAACGGCCACGAGTTGGTTCCCGGAACGGTGCTCGACTTCTCACTCGAACTCGAAGCCGAACTGGATGGGGCGGGATTCGGTGATTTCCTTCCTTCCCAAGGGGCCCCTTCTTTCCCGAAAGCAGCGTAGCTTCCTGATTGCTCAACCTTTCGTACTGGGTCGCCGGTCGCCTTCGAGACGACCGGCCAACCATTCGGGACAGGTACAAAAAAATGACCAACCCCACCTTCACCCTCACCCAAGAACAGGCCGCGACCGTCCAAAACATCGCTGAACTCCTGTGGCTCACCCCACCCAGGGTCGTCAGCCAAAACGGCGCATTGGTGGAACTCGAAACGACTGCCAACTACTCATTGTCGGGCGAAGGCGTTGCGAAAATGGGTTTCCCGTTTCGGCGTCTGGAGGCCGAAGTCTTCGGACTGGGCGATGCCACGTTGCGTCTGTTGGATTCCGATGGTGAACCGGTGTTCGAGGTGGATTTTAAGGTCGGGGGGGATACTGAAATCCTCCCGCCAAAAACCCTCTTTGCAATCCCGGAACTTGAAAGCCTGAACGAGACCTTGAAAAAACTGGTTCAGGATCCAGTCCGGTTCGAACTTTTGGGGCAAGTCGTCAAATCCGAATATTGTCGGGAACGTGAAGTGACCGTCTTTAACCCTGAAAAAATTGACTCACTGGTTGCCGGTGAGTTCATGAATCAAAGCAAAGGGTGGGAGATGTTTCGGTTCGTCACCCCGGATGAAACACCCGATGGTTACCCGTTTGCCTCGGTTGATGATTTCGAACAGATCCAATTGAAGTTGAATCTGGTCGGATTCACGAAGGAAGAGGCGAGCAGCTTTGGCGGTCGGCTGACCGACTACCGGGATATCTACCTGATCGAGAAACCTGGAGGGAATTATCCCCTCAAAGCCGTGCTTGGGCCGACTCAGGCCCAAGTCGACCGGATGGTTTCGGCCCACATGGATTTTCTTGACTCCAACGGCAACAAGGGCCGAAGGGGCACTTTTTCCAGAATGAATCTCTCCGGTCTGAAATTCGAGGGCGTGGATGTCAGTTGGGGGGATTTTTCGAATGCCGATTTGACAAACACGAGATGGTCGGACGTGAAAGCCTCGGGCGCCAAATTCAACGGGGCCAATCTGGAAAGATCAGTCTTCACGAATGTGACCGTTATCAACGCCGATGCGCTCAGAACAAATTTCAGCGAGGTTGGCGTTTTTGGAGGTTCGTTCCAGCGAACGAATTTCTCGGAAAGCGATTTCAAGGAAGCGAACATTCGTGGTGATTTTTCCGGGTGCCGATTTTCTTCCTGTTCCTTTCAGGATACGACGATCTTTGAATCAAGCCTCGAAGAAGCCAGTTTCAAAGAATCGAATTTCTTTCGAGGAACGGTCGCTTTCTCCAACCTTGAAAGAGCGGACTTCACTTTTTCGAAAGGGGTTGAAGCGACTTTCGCGACCTCAAACCTCAAAGACACGAATTGGACGAATGCCGAGTGATTATGGCAAGTTGACTTGGCCCACTTCGGCGCGCTGATTTGGCCCCCCTGGACATCGGTTGGCTACCTTTTGAAAGTCAGGATTTTTTGGATCTGGCTTTCATCGTTCTTTTGAACCGAAACGATTCCGTTCCAGTT
>JAYRXE010000032.1:0-1023 GCA_041917695.1 Minisyncoccota bacterium | reverse complement strand
TGTTAGAAGAAGAAAAGAGCTTCTTGCGGACGTTGGACTTGGGCATCAAGCGATTCGAGTCACTTAGCCCAACGGGAGGCGTCATTGATGGAAACATCGTTTTTGAACTCTCCGATACCTACGGTTTCCCTGTGGATTTAACGGCGCTTTTGGCCAAAGAAAAAGGCTACAAAATCGACGAAGCAGGCTACGAAAAAGGATTGGCCGAACAAAAGAACCGCAGTCGCCAAGACGCTGCCAAAGAAGCTACCGACTGGGTAGAAATAAGCGAAGGAAGCGACTTTGAGTTTTTGGGCTACGATACCCTCGAAGCAACCGCTCAACTCATCAAATACCGCAAAGTAAAAACCAAAGCTGGCGAAGAATACCACATCGTACTCGACCGCACGCCTTTCTACGCCGAAATGGGGGGACAAGTGGGAGATACAGGCGAATTACGAATTACGAATGGGGAATTACGAATTATCAACATCGTTGATACCAAAAAGGAGAATGATTTATTCATTCATGTTTCGAGGGATAAGAATTTAGATGAACTACTCACCGCTCCTCACTCCTCACTCATCGCTCGCGTTGACGCTCATCGTCGTCAGAATATCATGCGGAACCACACGGCGACGCACTTGATGTTGGCGGCTATGCGTCGGGTGTTGGGAACGCACATTGTTCAGAAAGGTTCGTACCAAAACGACGAAGTGACTCGCTTTGACTTTTCGCACTTTGCCAAAGTAACCGACGAAGAACTCGCGCAGATTGAAGCCATTGTCAACGGTAAAATCCGCGAAAACATTGCGCTCAAAACCCACGTCAACATCCCCATCGACGAGGCCATCAAAATGGGTGCAACGGCCACTTTTGGCGAAAAATACGGCGACTTTGTGCGCGTGGTAGAGTTTGACCCCAACTTTTCGGTCGAACTTTGCGGGGGAACACACGTACCTGCTACTGGCGAAATCTCGCTCTTTAAATTCATCTCCGAAGGGTCTGTTTCGGCGGGGGTACGTCGGGTAGAGGCCGTAACGG
>JAYRXE010000031.1:0-1553 GCA_041917695.1 Minisyncoccota bacterium | reverse complement strand
AAGGTCGCCAATTTGATCCGGTTGAAGATGAAGAAAACAACCATACCCAGGGCGGCAAAAATCATTTGGCGGCTGGCAAAAACCGTTCCCCGGGCATTGTCTATGCTCGCAAGCGAGAAAATCCCCACCGCCAGCAACAGCGCCGCCGTCAGCAGCATCCCCCAATCGTGGCCGCGGGATTCTTTCCGTTCAATCACCAGCGGGTCGTGGCTGGCGTTGAGCGTCACTGGCCCTCTTTTTCCCGAGTGGTGTCGGCAGAAGCACGGGGAGTCCGGGTCGAGCTTGCCCAAAGCTCACGCCGGATGAGGCCCTTGCCCGGCTCAAACCAAAACTTGAGCTCCCGCTTGTTCGGCGACGAGATCCCGTCGTAGGCCAGTTCCACAACCACCATCAGTGCCGAAACTTTGCCCGTTGACAGATTCAGGGTGTCTGATTTTGAGGAGACCGAAGCCTTGGCTTTGGCCTTGGACTTGCCGGTGATGACCTCCCCGGCCCACTCCCACCCTTTTCCAACCGTCATCGGATATTGGATGAGGCTGATGGGGGGGTCATATTTTTCTTGTGCAGTCGCCGCGAATGAGAAGAGATCCGTCGTATCGAAGTATTTTTCGCTCTCCACTTCCACCGGTTCGCCCGATTCACCGGCGGGATCGACGATCCAGGAATAAACGATGAAGTTGGAATCGCGCTTTTCCTTCAAGACGACGGGGATTTCGGTGCCGTTCAGGATGAGGTTCGCCTCGCGCGGGGGCGATGCTCCTGGTTTGAGGGCATCGCGGTTGGCGAACTCTTGCGGGATCGAAACCGGTTCGGGTTCGGGCGTCGGGTTTGGCTTTGCAGCCGGCGGAGTGCATCCGACCAAAAAGGCGACCAGGAGCAGGGGCAGGGCAAAGGTCGTCTTGGGTCGCATCGTCGGAAACGGTGCGGCTATCCGTTCCGCACCTTCACTAGTTTACGCTTGCGGGTGGTCGTGTTGCTCCCTTGTTTCCCCTTTTCCTCAAACTCCACCAGCCCAAGCCCCTTGGCATAGACTGATCGTTGCACGGAATCGGCATCAAGGTCGCCCCCGAAACTGATGTGGGTGTGCAAAGTTGTTTCAACCGCCGGATAATCTTTGCCCTCAAAGCGGTAATCCTTGCGCACCCTCGTTTCGCCTTCGATCGTCGCAAGCGCCGGCGCACCCATGACCGGAATTTCCCCCGAATAAGACCATTGCTCCGGATTCCTCCCGATGGCGAAAATCGGATAGACCTTCTCCATCAAGACGCCGGTTTCAACGCCGACGATGAACACCCGGTTGTCGCGGTATTCGTAGTAGGTCGGGATCCCTTTGCGGCCATCGACCGAAGTCAAAACCTCAATGCCCATCCCTTCGACTGGGCGGTACTTTTGTGGATTCTCTTTGTCGTCCGGATCTGTATACGGCTCGAACCGCTTGAGCGCGGTTTCCGAACCGACGGTCTCCACAACCGAAAGGGTGAACTTTTTGCCGTTGGCAACGACTTCTTCCTCGTAAGTGCGAACCGAACCAGCGGCAAGCGGGAAATAGTCTT
>JAYRXE010000030.1:0-5276 GCA_041917695.1 Minisyncoccota bacterium | reverse complement strand
GACCGGCGGCGGATCGTTCTGCTCGGGTGGGACGGGCGTCGCGGTCGGACTTTCCGGATCGCAGACCGGCGTCAACTATCAACTGTTCAACGGTGCTTCACCCGTTGGTAGCCCGGTCGCGGGCACGGGATCGGCCCTGAATTTCGGCAACCAGACCACGGCTGGCACGTACACCGTGGTCGCGACCAACGCGACGACGAGCTGCACGGCGAACATGACGGGAAGCGCGGTCGTGACGGTCAATCCGACGCCCTCTGCGACCATCACGGCGGTTCCGAATCCGGTCTGCGCCGTTTCGACCGGAAACACGGCCTCAGTGCCCGACGCGGGGATCGGTGCCACCTATAGCTGGAGCATCACCAACGGGACGATCACCTCGGCCACCAATACCCAGAGCATCACCTACACGGCGGGCGCTTCCGGAACGGTCGGTCTTTCCGTGACGGTTACGCTTGGAAGCTGCCCGGGGAACGGTTCGCTCAACGTTCCGATTACCGGCTGCCAGCCGACGGTGACGACCAACGCCGCCACGAACGTGACGCCCTCCAGCGCCACGCTCAACGGCACGGTCAACGCCAACGGCAACAGCACCACGGTTCTTTTCCGCTACGGAACCACCGCCGGTGGTCCGTACCCGAATTCGATGGCCGCGACGCCAAGCCCGGTAACGGGAACGACGCCAACCGCCATCAGCGCCAACATTTCCGGACTGACCTCCGGTGTGACCTACTACTTCATCGCCGAGGGGACCAACACCTTCGGGACCGTTCAGGGAGGCGAACAAAGCTTCTCGACCGGTGCGTGCAGCTACGGCCTGTCGGCTTCCTCGGCCAACTTCCCGGCGGCGGGCGGAAACGGCAGCGTGACGCTGACCACCACCGCCGGTTGTCCGTGGAGCGTGACCGGAATCCCGACCTGGATTATCAACGTGATGCCGACCAGCGGCACGGGAACTCAATCCATTACCTATTCGGTCATTCCGAATTACTCCGAAACCAGCCGCTCGGCGACGCTGACCATCGGCGGACAGAGCTACACCGTGAACCAGGATCCCTCGGTTCCGGTCAATGGCTCCATCAGCTTCGCGGTCGTTTCGCAGACGGTCAACCCGCCGACCTGTTCGCCGTCGTACTCGAATGACTACGTCATTACGGCGTCGGTGACGAACATCGGCTCGCAGACCATCTACAACCCGTACTTCACGGTGCTTGAACTTCAGGAAGCGGCCGGTTCGCCGCCTCCCGCGGTTCCGTTCCGCCTCCTGACGGCGGACGGCGCGACCTGCGGGTCGGGCGGTCTGGTCGGTGCGATTCAAACCACGGACGGCGCGACGCCCACCCCGGCGACGCTTCCGGCCCTCGCTCCCGGACAGTCGGTGACGGTCCGCTTCGTCATCGCCATTCCGAGCCTGCGGCGCTTCCGCGCGGTCTTCGGCGCGGACGGCAGTTTCACCGCGCCCATCGCTTCGCTGAAGAATGGAAAGAAGGACAACTTCGCCCCCACGTTCACCGTCCCGCAACGGACCGAAACGACGGGCGGCATGGCTTTCCTGTTCATTCCCTCGGAGGATGGAAAGAAACTGGAAGCCGTTCCGGTTCAGCCCGAACTTGAAACGTTCCTCAACCTCGGGGACGATTTCTGGGTCGGCTTGAACCGAACCCTTCAGGCGCAGGCAAGACTACCCAACCGATGAAACGAAACCAGCCGGACGAACGCGCCCGGCTGGTCGAATTTCACGAATTTTTCGGGCGGTGGGGAATTCACCTCGCCGCCCGAACTTTTTAAATCGGTCCACAGAAGATTAGGACATTATGTTTTTCACCACGGGGGCACGGAGGTCACACAGAGGTTCACAGAGAAAACAAACTCAGCGGTCCGCTGTGTGACCTCCGTGCCCCCGTGGTGAAAATCCATTTGTACCAATCTTTCGTGGTCTGATTTAAAACTACCAACAAAAGGGTAAGGAACTGGATCGACAAATGAGACTCGAATGGTTCTGAAGGTTCAGTGGTAGCAGAAAAATGGTTTCCTTCGACCAATCCGAGAGGAACGGTACAAAACTAAAGGACAGACCAACCAACAAGGGGAAAAACGTCCCACAGTCTGGAAGCAGGTCAATAACCCGGCGGGTTTCATAATCGCAGCGAGGAATTGTTGCCTCCCATGGAAGGGTTCAAAATTGCAAGAACGCGAAAGCCAACATATCGACGACGAACATCAGGGGATAGCTTCAACCTGGTGGAAACGCGGCAGCTTTGAGGCGCGTAATTCCAGGCTCCTCCCCTTAGAACTTTATAACTGCCATTTTTGGGTCCTTTGGGATCTACTTTTTCACTAATCCGATAGAATGTCTCATCGTACCAATCTTGGCACCATTCCCAGACATTTCCAAGCATGTCATATAGCCCAAAGAGATTTGGTCTTTTCCTCCCAACTATTTGAGTGGAAAAGTTAGAATTTTTGGAATGCCAGGAAATTTTATCTATAGGTCCGTAATAATCATCTTGAGTCGTTGCACGACAGGAATACTCCCATTCGGCTTCGGTTGGCAACCGATATAAGAAAACATCATTCAAGGAATTTAATTTGTCAAGAAATTTGCCAATGTCTAACCAGGACACATTTTCAACGGGATTATGGGGGCAGTTCCTGAAGTGACTTGGATTTTCGGCTTTAACTATAGTTTCCCATTGAAGTTGAGTTATTGGAAAAACTCCGAGTAAAAACGGATTGGAAATAATAACCTCATGTTTAAATTGTTCATCGGGTGAACCTTTGGGGTTTCCCATAATAAAACTACCTGATGGAATTCGCGAAAATTCAATACCGAATTTGCTTTTTGCAATTGGAAGTAGTTCCTCAGTCGAATCCAAGTTTCTCGTAGGGGTTGATTGAGAACTTGCTTGAATCTTAGCAAGGCTATCGTAAGAATAAGAAATATCGTTTGATCGAATTTGTAAAGCTGAAGTTTGAATCCTGGATTTTCGAAGATTTAACAATTGATACTCCAGAGACCTCAATAAATTAGAGGCTGAGTCTGGTCGATCAGTCGGTTTTAGTGACATTGCCTTTGAGATAATTTCAGAAAGTTCACTTGGAACTGATGGATTCAGTGAGTTAATTGGCTTTAACAGATCCAAGCCTGAATCTGTAAGATTCTTGACCCGATCCAGTGCGTTTGGTGGGGCTGAACGGCATCCAAGAAGGAGATAGTATAAGGTTGCTCCAATGGAATAAAAATCACTTCGTTCCGTCAAATCTGAATTTGAAATTTGCTCAAGCGATTTAAAGGAAAGAGAATGAACATGAGTAGATTTTTCGGAGTAAACCTTGGTGAAGTCTTTTGCAATTCCAAAATCAAGTAAAAATAATTTTCCACTAGATATGATCTTAATGTTTTCTGGTTTAATGTCTTTGTGAATAAAAGATGGCTTATTTTCGTGAAGAAATTTAATAATCTTGGTTAGCTCGATGGCCGATTCCAAAATTTTTTTCAAGCTTGAAGAATTATTTGATGAGAAGTCATCTTTATTTTCAAACATTTCCCTTAAATTCATTCCTTGAATGAAATCCATGACAATAAATTGAGAGTCTTGTAACTCAAAAAAATCAAGAATCTTTGGGATATTGGGATGCATAATTTGTCTAAAAATAATGGAATCTTTATAAATGGTTTCTCTGAGAGAAAAATAAGCCGGTATTAAACTTAACTTAATAAATTTAATAGCAACTTCACGGCCAAGATTAACATCGAGGGCAAGCCAAGTTTCTCCGGTAATACCAGAGGCCAAAGGTCGAAAGAGGTGATACTGATCTTTGAGAATTATGCCGGACTTTAACAATTTAGAAATCCTCCACGATAAAGCCTTATAACCTTTAAGGTTATTCACGTAAAAATTAGTGGTTAAAAGGGGTTTGTATCCGCCGACAGCCCAGATCCACAATTCATACAATGCAACCAATCGTCCTGAACTGGATTACGGCAGTGACTGCAAATAGCCGGTGCGTTACGGATATTTGTCTGACATCCAAGGCAAAAAGAATAGTCTTCATCGTTTGGGTACCCGCATTTCTGACATTGCTTGGCCCTGGGAGTGCCAATCGTCACACTGACCCAGCCCTCCGGGGTTTTTTGTGGCGCAAGGAGTTTATAATTTCCTTTCAATATCTGATCGTATTCATCCGATCTTGCCCATTTTCGGATTTCCCTCACCCTGAGAAAAGGAAATGGATGGGTATTTTTCAGCATTGAATGGACCTTCAAGAGTTTTACTAAAATAGAGTCGATTCCGTATTCCTGATAGCGATCAGCCTGATTCTCCACCTCTTGAATATTTAGTTCATTCGCATATTTCTTTGAAAATCCGGCTAGTTTCACCAATGCACTGGAAACAACATCCAGGTCTTGAACACCAAGCAGGGCGGCCCTGTCGCATGAAAATTCAGCTTTCCGGGACCAGTCCAAAACCGCGGCTTGAATCCCGAGGCTTCCGGCGTTTAAAAAAAATTTTAGAAACGGGACTCCGGCATCCCCCATTTGTGAAAAAATTGCCTCACCGAAAGTTGATAAAAAATAAGCTGTAGTCTTATAAAGCTGGTGTTCACATTTGACGTGTCCCAACTCATGGGCAAGAATAGCCAGCAATTCTTCTTCTTCCATAATGTCAATAATTCCCGTATTCAATACAATTGAGTAATTTTCAATTCCCGAGGAAAATGCATTTATTTCTGGAGTTGTCTCGATAAATAATGATGGCAGCCTTCTGATATCAAGCACTTCGGCCAATCGTACAAAATTGCGATAAAGAGTAGGATATTGCTTCTCATTAACTTGGAGTTTTGTTGAAATATTATGGTAAAAGAATATTTTCTCAAAGCCTTTTTCGGCGATGAGTGTTACAAATTTTCGAATTCCAGGGATTTTTCGTAAGGTTTCTGTCGCCTGCCGGTCAAAAGGATGTTGGAAAGCGTTATGCGAAATTCCTGGAAATTCTTTAAGGTTTCTTTTCATCATTAAAACCAACCTTTCATCTCTGAGTATTTATGGGATTGAAAACTTTAATTTAAGGTGACCGTGCTCGTTCAGTCCTGCATTCCTCGACTTTGGAGAAACAGCATCCCGCTTTGGTTGACGCATGATTATGGCAAGTTGACTTGGCCCACTTCGGCGCGCTGATTTGGCCCCCCTGGACATCGGTTGGCTACCTTTTGAAAGTCAGGATTTTTTGGATCTGGCTTTCATCGTTCTTTTGAACCGAAACGATTCCGTTCCAGTT
>JAYRXE010000029.1:0-19918 GCA_041917695.1 Minisyncoccota bacterium | reverse complement strand
TTCCTTCATCAAGTACCTCACTTGCTGATCCGTCACCATCCGTAAACCTCCCATTGGTTAGGTTTACGAATGATTCAGGAAGTCTCCAAAACAGGGAAAATAGAATGCCGTTATTGGGATTTTAGAATGTCGTCAGACACTATGCGGATGCGGCACTTGGCCGGACCTGACCGCCAGTTTCTCGCCGAGGCGGAAATTGGGACAGTGGGAAAGCCGTTCTGCGGCCCCGAGTAGATCAGACATGGCGACTACCTCCGTTTCTATCGGACAACCATCGAGGGTGGTTCCATTGCCGAACCCGACTCTCTTGGGTCTCACGCTCTCGGTAGCTTAACTATAGAATAATTAAGTTGACGATAAAGAATAAATTACTTATCATCATTTCAGTTAGCAAGAAAGGAGTTCAATCGGATGCCGGTAAAGCCATATCCAAAGGCCGAGAGAACGCCCGGCCGAGTTGCTCAATTCACTTCACCAAAGACCGAATCAAGACCGAGCCCGACCCTTCTTTCACCCGTGCCGGCAAATCCGTTACCCCAGGTCTTGGATATTTATGAAGGATTGACAAGAGCCGAACGTCGGGTTGCCGGTTTCCTGAACAGCCGTCGAGTCCGATGGGAATTTGAGCGGCCCGTATACGTAACCGATCCGGATGGTCGTCCCCGAATCTGGACGCCCGACTTCTATCTTCTCGACTTTGCCATCTATGTCGAGGTGATCGGCAATCCTGGCGCGGACTACGAATTCCGGGAATTCACACTCGCCAAAAACGAGGTGGAGTCGATCTTCGTCAGGCCTTTTCAGGACAACTGGATGAGAAAGCTGCTGGCTGAGATTCGGGATGTTCACAACCGCCGCGCCCAGGCAATGCGGCGCCTTGACCTTCCGCGGGAGGAGTCAAAATGAAATATGCCGGCATCAATGATTTGTCATATCTGGCTGATTATGCCGGATTTCGGACGCTCAGGAATTACCCGGTAGAAAAGTGGGTCCTCGTCCAGGAATCAGGCGAGATTACGCTCGGACTCGTTGCTGGCCTCATCTCGCTTGCCGAGGGCGAGGTTTACACAAAGGAGGAAACCGCTCGTCGTCGGTCCTTGTTCCAGGAACTGTTGGAGCATGGAACGGTCCAGGTGTTCTCAAGTCTCGACGATCTGTCCGACGCCACGGGATTACAGGATTTTCTCGTCATTTATCTTGGTGATGTCTATGTCCTTCAATCCTGGGAACCATAGAAAACGCTTCTTGCGGAGATAAAGCGCCAAAGAGCGCAGTCAATTGAAGAACGAAAGGAAAGGTCCATGTTTGAACCCAACGAAAGACGAAGTTCAACCTTCGAACAGCTTCAAAATGAATTGCTCGCGCGAGCTGCGCGTCAGGTCGATTACATTGTTCCCCTCGGGACCTTGTCAATCCGGAGCAGTCAGGGACGACTCATCCTTGATTCACCGGATGGTCAGATGACCACGACACGGGAATTTATTCGATCCGTCGCCATTTTGCTCGAAATCCCCCCTGATTACCTCATTCGAACCTTCAAGAAGGACCCCCAACTCGGTGAAACCATCGTTCACGAAACGGCCCGAAAAGTGTCCGGTGACTTGAACGTTATGCTCCGAACCGAAACCAAACCCGATGAAGAGGATGTCTCCGCCTATGCTCTGGTCAGTGATTCCTTTCTTCGCCTCGACCACCACCTGACCATTCTCCCGGCGCTCGAAACCTTGGCCAAGCCCGATTCCGTGGTGTCGTACTTCGAGGCGGACGAGCGTCTGATCGTCAACTTCCTCGATCCCCAAAACATCATCGAACCCGTCCCTGGTGATATCACCAGTTTCGGCTACCGTCTCTACAACAGCCAGTCAGGCTTTGGCGCCTTCAAGATCAAGATGTACGGGGAACGATTGATTTGCACCAACGGTTTGACGGAAGTCGATACCGTCGGCGATCTCCAGCGGCGACATCGTGGAACGCGCCTGCCCCTTGGCCGGCTCCAGCCCTCGGCCGATGCTGTTTCGCTGGAACGGGTCCGGCAAATGGTCATGGCATCCGATCAAAGGTGCAATAGCGTGAAAGGGCTTCTCGTCGATGCACCCAAAGTCTCTCTCTCCAAGCTCGACACGAAGCAGATCAATCAGGCACTGGTCAATCTTGGACTGCAAAAAGGGGAAGCTTCGACCGTCATGGAGCGGTACCGGGAACTCCGGGATCTGAGCCTCTACGGGTTGACGCAGGCCCTGACCGAGATGTCACGTCGGTTTGCTCCCTCGCGACAGATCGAACTCGAATCGGTTGCCACGAAGCTTCTGAAATTTCGACCGAGAGAAATTTCCCTCAACTGATCGAATCCGAGGGGGTGGTCGTCGCCACCCTCATTTTTCAACCAGGGCGTTTCTTTATGAAGAAATTAAAAAAGGTACTAGAAAGAAGTGTTAGCCCAAACATAAGAATAGTTTCGCGTTTCCATCGAGGATGAGGAACACGGTCGAGCAAAGTGAGGAAACAATGCGCCAGTACCCTTCAATCGTATTAACGGATATCGAATTCGAACCGGTCGATAGGTTTCTTCGCCATGTGTTCGAAGGGGAACGTCCGAAGCGATGCGGCCTCTTCAGTGAAAGCGGCAACCCACGCATTACCGATGGCTTCCGGAAGGCAACTTTTTCAAGTGTCACCTACCTGGCCCTCATCAATCATCGGACCATCCTGCTCCTGTTGACCGCTCTCTCAAGGGGAACCGGTAGGTGGCCGTTACATTTCGGAATTGATGACGAGGAGGCAGGGGCGATCCTGATCGTTGCCGACAACGAGTTGGTCGCGATGCCATTTCAGGAAGGCATTTTGAGCCTCAACTCCGCACAGTCGCCTATGACTCCGACTGAATTCGCGGAAAGCCTCCAACCACTTGAAAGCCATAGGATCCGGCATCTTGAGGCCTTCGAGTTCCTGTACGGGCCAACTGCCCAAAATCGTGCGATCACCGATGAACTGAAACAGTCCCTCGATCAGGTTGCCGATAGAAGCGATCTGGGAACCAGAGACTCGTTTGAACTTAACCCACTGAAACTCCTCGGTTCATCCGACGGCGGGTGAACTGAATGAAAGGAAATGGCCATGCTGCAAGAACCGCTGAAAGTCTCCATTACCTTCGCCCCGAGCGGGATTATTATCTTCGAAGGTCCACAGGGAATGGCCCAGCTTGTTCCCGAAGAAGTTGTCCCGCTGGTGAACAAACCCGAACACTATAACCTTGTTCTCAACCCCTTGTTCATTAAACCGACTTCGCCGGATAACCTCAACCGCGCAATCGGTCAAATGGTCCGGCGGGTCATGGACCGTGATAATGATGAGCAGAGTTTTGAAGACAATCCATTCGATGATGACAATCGAGATACTTTTCTGAACTGAGCAAGAATCAGAGGGCCGATATTTACCGGGAGCGGCGGAAAGCACCGTCGTTCACGCCGGTGATGGATAGCCGCATGATTGTGTTGAAGTTGGTTAAGTAGTTGAATAGAGTACACTTATGAAGGCATTTTCCTACAAGCTGAGACCTTCGCCGCGCGTGATTCACGTCTTACAGGCGTGGCTTGATGCCTGTCGAGAACTGACGAACGCGGCGATTCAGGAACGCCGCGATGCCTGGCGAATGAACCGGGTTTCGGTTCGCTTCGCCGACCAATGCGAACAGTTGCCGGCGATCAAGACAGTTCGGCCCGATATCGGGGTAGTTCACAGCCAGGTGCTTCAGGACACACTGCGCCGGGTTCAGAAATCCTTCGATGCCTTTTTCCGGCGGGTGAAAGCGGGAGACAAGCCTGGCTTCCCACGGTTCAAGTCTCGAAATCGGTTCAACTCGTTCACGTTCCCACAGTCGGGATTTCGGCTGGAAGGGAAAAAACTCCATCTTTCCAAAATCGGCTCGGTTCGTGTCTTCCTCTCCCGCCCTGTAGAAGGGATGGTCAAGACCTGCACGATCAAGCGGGAAGCGGATGGCTGGTACGTGGTCTTCACCTGTGAAAGCGTGCCCGTCACGCCCCTCCCAATCACTGGCAAGGCCTGCGGGATTGACCTGGGCATTGAGACCTTCGCCCGCCTCGACGACGGATCGCCGGTCGAGAATCCCCGCTTTCTCGCCAAGGCCGAACGACGGCTGAAAACCGCCCAGCGCAAGGTTTCCCGTCGGAAACGGGGTGGAAGCAACCGCCGTACGGCCGTTGGCGAACTCGCCCGGCGACATCTCAAGTTGAAACGAACCCGCCGCGACTTTCATTTCAAGACGGCGAAGCGGTTGGTCGAAACCTACGACCGGATCGCCGTCGAGGACCTCAACATCAAGGGGATGGTGAAAAACCACCATCTCGCCAAGGCGATTCACGATGCCGCGTGGCATCAGTTCATCTCGATTCTGACCGTCAAAGCAGAAGAGGCTGGGCGCGTCGTGGTCAAGGTGAATCCACGCTTCACATCCCAGGACTGCACCCGGTGTGGCGACCGGGTACGGAAATCGCTTTCCGAACGCGAGCACCGGTGTGTGACATGTGGTTTTTGGGCGAATAGAGATCAAAACTCTGCAATGAACATACTCGCGCGGGGATACCGCGTCTGGGGAGACGCGCCGTTGGGCGCGTCGATGAACCAGGAACCTGCCCGTCTCTGAATGGGAATCCCCCGTGTTCACGCGGGGGAGGATGTCAATTGACCAGGAAACGAAGGCCCCATGAACGAGTTCAAGTTAATCATCGTCATCGTCTGCATTATTGCGATCCTCATCGTTTCGGACATTGATGCACGCCGCAGGGTCAGGCGGGAAATCGAAGAGCCCTTGAAGCGATACCTGGATTTCATTCGGCGCCGGCGCAAATAGAACCTTCGGCGATCCCTGATGTTGACTTGCCAACAAGCCACGTCCTTCGCGATCAACACCTGCCCATCGCCCATCCCTTTCATACAAAGGAAACGTTATGACCGAACCATATCCTCGTGTCACCTTCGATGAGGTGAAATATTTCCAAGGCTTTCATGGCTTTCTTTCCCGCGTCCGGGTTCGCCGGATCGAAGTCAATGATTCAACTGTCGCTATCGTCTTTTCGGAGAATCGCCGGAAGAGTGAGGATGACGGGACTCCGGCGGCAGCTCGCGAAGTCACCAATCCCGGAACAAGCGTCACCAATGCCATCGGGATTCTCGCTCATTTGGCTGATTTCGCCTGGAAACTGGTCCCGGAGAAGGGACGAGTCAGGTGGTTTGAGCACTATGCGGGTGAACCGGAAGTTAACGACCGGAAGAATCAGGACTTGATGGCCGTATCAACTATCGACGAAGTCTATTTCGATACGGTGATCGATCCCGGCAATTTCACGTTTCGGCCAACCACCCGAGTTCATCGGGTAGTTATTGATGGTCAGTCAGTTCTCGTCGCCCAGGTAACCCAGGAGGGCCGCTGGCAAAATCCATCGTGGCGGCCAGTTACCCTGACCGAAGGTCGAAAAATGCTTGGCCTCGATCTGTAAATGAAAGCCATCAGCCTTCAGGAGCCCTGGGCGACGGCCGTCCGAGACTTCGGCAACGATGAGGATACCATTTACCTGAACTGCATGTCCGGACTCAAAATCATGTCGCCCACGGCCAAATCGCCGCTCATGCTTCGGGTTGTTGCAGCGGGTAGCGGATTTACAAGTGCCGGTTGACCCCCAAATTGCCGCAAACAGATAGGCCTGGCCTTGGTTTTACTGAAAAACTGGGATTGGTTCTTCAGGAAGGAATATGAAATCATGCCACATTCGAATGGTCGTAAATCGGGTTTATTAGACTGTTTGTATCAGAAAAAAACAATTTCGGAGAGCATTCAATTTGCCGTCATGAATAACTGGGATCGCTTAAGTGGAGATTGTGGTGAAGAAATTACCAGGGATACTCGCTACCTCGAATTAGATTTTCAAATGAATGGGGGAACTATTAAAACGTACCAGATCGCGTTTTGCAGCGTTTGTAAAAGCAGAGTATTTGAAATTTTGCCCAAGAAAAGAACAGACCGAGTTGTTGAATAAATGGGACTCGTTTGCTTTGCCAAAAAACAAGAAAATCGAGATTTTTGTGTTGTATTTTACTGGCTAACCAGTAAAATATGCTTACCTTGCGACGAAAATGGAGACCCAGTATGAGTGAGGAACAGAAAAGAGCGCGACGCGGCGGCGAGATTGGGCAAAACGGCGAGTTTTATCCGGGTGGAACGTACTTGCCGAGTACCGATCTCGGAAAACGTTCTAGCCATACCGGGCGTGGCTCAAGCGGAAAGGTCGCGATTGCCCCCTACGTATGGGAAGTTCCCCCGCAAGAAGGACTGCGCTCTATCTATTCCCGCATTCAGGCGTTTGTGTGCGTTTGCGATGGAGTGATGACGGTCCGGGCTTCCGATTATTCCCTGAACTACTACGGGTTCACGCGGCCCGAAATTCAGCAGTTGGTTGATCGCTGGAATGCCGGCGAACGGTGGTTTTCTTCACAGGCCGAGTAACAGTCGAACAGGCATGCGCGGAAAGGAAAAGATGATGACAACGAAGTGCGAAAAATGCGGGCAGTTCATGGTCGTTGATGAGCGGGCCGGATACGCCGGATGGACAGATGAAGATGGCACTCAGTACGACGCTTGGCGCTGTGCTGATTGTTCCGGCTGGCAGCCTGAGTTGACCGAAGAAGAGATTGCCGAGCGCAACCGAATGGAAGCCGAATATTGGGCCGAAGAAGGGCGTCAACTGGAAGCCGAATTGGGAGCGCCGGGCGAGTGGGTGTATCCCAAACTGTCAGATGACGACGTGCGTGTCACGGACGATGACATCCCGTGGTGAAACTAAAACGGCCCGGCGACGGGCACAGAAAAGGGAATGACGATGAGCGAACAAATTGAAACTTTGAATGGTTTTGTTTCGACGGGCGAAGAGCTGATTGCCCGGCGAGGTGAGTGGGTAATTATGCTTCGCGTTTGCGAAGAAACCGCGCAATTGGGGGTCATCCCCGCCGGTGATTCCGTTGCCGAGATGACCGCCGAGCAAGCCGAAAAAGTTGGGCGTCAACTGCTCAAGCTGGCAGCCCAGCTCAAGAAACGCAAAGCATAAAGCCAACGGCCCAACCAGTGAAGGCTGGGCCGAAACATCAACGAGGGAGAACGAAGATGTCACAAACACTGTTTGAGCATAACGAAACCCTAAGAACCATCGGGTGGTCGTTTTATGGGATTGACGATATTCGCGGCGAACTTTGGTGTGTCTTTAGCTGCACGATTATCGGCGACAAAACGTACCACACCCTTCTCAAGTTTGCGGGCAATCAGCACGAAGTCGAATGCCGTTTCCGCGATGAATGCGAGAAGGCCGTGAAGCGTGGTTGGTCCGTGCCTGCCGAACTTCTGAATGCGGCGGTGTAACTGAAACGGCCCGTCATTTGATGGTACCGCCAGGGGGCAACCTTCAACGGCAGACAGAAAACGAGGTTAGGACGATGGACGGCAACAGGAAAATCGAGATTTCGAATGAGATTTGTGAATGCGACACCGAAAGCTGGCTTCGGAGCGTGGTTAGTAAGCACTTCCCCTTTGTCTTCAAAGACGAGTTTGTCGGTCTGAACTACAACGAAACTGCTCGCCTGATTCGTTCGCTTGGCTGGGGGGAAGATTACGCCGACCTACTTGACGAAGCCAACTGGACACTCAACACCATTCAGGGCAATGGCAGGGGCTATGAAAAATCTTACTGATTTCGACAGAAAAGTTCTCCGCGCGCTCAAAGAAAAAGCCCAGACGTTCGGCTGCGTTCACGCACTCGTGGACGCAGTCGACCAGGCTCTGACAAATCAAGGGTTTCGGACTCCAGTCAAAAGGAAAATCCTTGGATCACTTCATCGACTCAAGGGTGCGAAACTCGCGAGGACGTACAAGGTCAAACTGACGTACATGGAAACCCTTTTCTGGGAAATCACGGACGAAGGGCGGTCAATGCTGGCGAGCCAATGATGGCGCAAACGAGAAACAGTCAGTCAGTTGGGGGAGCGCACCAATCTGCAATCTGCACCGGAGAACGTAAACCAACATTGTGGGGGGGGGGGGAATCAAATGGCTCAAATTTATCGGGTTATTTCAACTGGCTCGGCATCGGTTGGATCCACGAGCAACCGGTTTTTGTGGCGGATAGCGAAGGACGGCCTCGATTGTGGATGCCGGATTTCTACCTCGCCCAACTTGGCGTGTACATCGAGGTGATTGGCAGACCTGGGGTGGATTACCCCTACCGCCGTAAAGTGTATGCCGCCAACAAAATTCCGGTCCTGTTTGTCCAGGTGGCCGATGACCACCAGTGGATGAGAAATCTGGTCAAGGATATTCGTTCGATCCACGAAGCTCGAAATTCCTTGCTTCGTAGGGTTCAGGCACCGAGACCCGGACAGGTCAAATGGTAGCTGAACGACTTGGGACGAGATCTCATTCATGCGAGCCAGTATCCGCGGGGCATTTGCGGGATGTGGAAATGATAGTCGCCAGCGGGATTTGAAATGGTAACTCCAGGCGAGAAAACGACCGATCCGGGGTAAATGATGGCGCCGAGAAATTTCACCGAAAACGATAAACGCGCACTCCTTCTTTTTCGGGAGCGACCACACCAACCATTGGTAGGACCAGCGGACATCGGGAGGCTTCTCTTTCCCGAAATGGCGACGGTCGGTGATGGCCGTCGGTCGCACCAGGGGGCTGCCAGACTGGGGCTTTCCGCAATGAAGAGGCTCCAGCAACACGGGTTCGTCGAGGACGCTGGATGGATGGTGCCGGCGAACTATAGGGCCAGGCGCTCGTGGGTGTTGACTGCAAAGGGCATGGACGTAATTTTGGCTCTGGTTGGTCTACCCGAAGTGCAGGTCCTTCCCTTGGAAGAGGCCAACGAGCCGGCGCTCGATTGTCAGAATTGCGGGGCCTGCTGTTCCTACTTCTCCGTCATCAGTATGGCCGCGTTGAGTGGTGGTCGTGGTTTCGGGATTGACCTTCAGGACTACGACGATGTATCTGGGTTGCCCCCTGAAATGCTGGGAGTCGAACGTGTCCCGGCTGGGGCGCGGTTTCCGCCCCAAGTCGTCTTGAAAACCAAAAAGGTCGGGAAATGGCACCAGTGCGTTGGCCTCGAAGGCCGGGTTGGAAGCACATGTCGGTGCAGTGTTTATGAGGCTCGTCCGCTGACGTGCAGTGAATTCGTTGTGGGCGGATCCAAGTGTCTGAAAGCTCGTGAAGCTCGGGGGCTTTCAGTCGACGGGTTGGAACCAATTGACGTGGCCTGATCGGTTGATCGACGACGGGGACAGATGGAGGGGGGAATGGCGAAACTGGTTTACACGAGGATGTGCTTGAATTGTCTTTTTGGTCCGCAGCGTATTGTATCGCCCGAGCGAATGATTGCGATTCTCGACGATTGCAGGCAAAAACAGTCATCCTTTACCTGCCATACCTCTTCGCCGGGATGCGGAGATGAGCCGGATGACGTTATGTGCGCCGGTTACTGGCAGCAAGAGTTTACCGAGGCCCAGCGGGATTTGGCCCAGGTTGCGGGATGGATTGCGTTTGTGGAGCGAAAAACCGACATGCCTCTGATGGCATACGAGGATCTGTCGGAAAAGCGATTTGAAAAGAAGAAGCGAACGAAGCGGAGGAAATAAACTCATGAGTAAAACCGAAAAGGTCGCCAGCGAGGAAACCAGGCGGAAACGAGATTTGGGAAAACTGATCTCGACCGAATTGCCCGAAGTGGTCCTGAAAGCTTTTGAACGCAAGGGGAAGGAGCATGCCCAGTTGGTGAAACGGTTCCGGGAGGCTCGGGATGAAAAAACTCGTCAGGCGTGCGCCAATCACCTCGCTTTCAACTTCGACCGAGAGATGTGGGATCTGTACTACAGGAAAGTTGAGGGGGTGGTTTTGAAGGACTGCCTCTGGATTCGGATTGTGGACTTCGAGTCGGAGCGCGGGATCAGTCCGGATGTGGCCCGGCGCGCGGCCAAACGTGGATTGATTCCTGATGCTCGCCTGCTTCCGGATGGAACGTGGGTGATTCCTTCGAATTGCGAGTTCGAGCCGCGGGAATACCGGAAAAAAAGCCACGCGGTGACGGCGCCGGCGGCGGACAAATCCCCTCTCGCCAAACCAAATATAAAAAGAAAGAGTGGGTGATTTTTTTATTGTATTTTACTGGCTTGCCAGTAAAATACAGATATCAAATGACGGATTTCGAGGTTAAAGGAAATGACACCGATTACGAGAATTCACAGGGAAAGCCTTTTTCCGTCTGCCTCGGTCGCTAACTTATCAAGTGTGGGACGACGGCAGGTATGGAGGTTGCTATGTTTTACGAAGAAATAGAGGAAAGGGAACTGAATGATCCTTTCGAAAGTTTTACGGATGAAGAGTGGGAAAAACATTTCGAAGCCAAACGACGCGAAATCGTTCGAGATTTATTAAAAGGTTTGACTGTAAAGCTTCTCACCGTGATTTCCGACGAGGGAACCATGTCAATCCAATTTCCAAGCAGTGAGGTTGTCGAAACACCTTTTGGTGGGAGTTTCTGTATCCCTTGGCTTCCCAACTTGAAAATCGAGCTGCTCCGGGATGAGTTGGGAAATACAAGTTATAAACCAACATACTTCTTCGAGGGGGTGTTCGGTAAGAAGGGAAACTACGATGCAGAAACATCCGATCTACATTCCAATGATTGAAAATTCATCGCGCCGCGGTTACCCGTTTGTCATGGATACCCGCCAGCACCCCTTCGATAGTGATTTGAGCAACCTGATCCGCCGGGTCTGTACCGAGGCGGAGGCCCCGGAAGGCACAATGGAAGAAGCCATCAATCAAATTCTCGTGATGTACGGTGAGGGATACAAGGAATGGGTGAAGGGAAAAGATGGGACGGTTGGCTTTGTCTATGAGTTCAGCCTGAATGGGAACAGAGTCCTAATGGCTGATGGCCGAGTTCTGAGCCGGATTGATCGGGAGTGGGAATTGAAGAACCAGAGCCGACGTTTTTAGTTGTAAAATTACTGGTTTGCCAGTAATATAACGAAGGTTAAGGCGAGACCAACCGGATATTAGGAGTGGAAATGAAAGAGCCGAAAATCAGTTGGTCGTACATCAATCTGGGTAGAGGAAAGATGGCCTTCGAACTCAGCATCAACCGGTTGCAGGTCGGCATCGTCATCTACCAAGAGTCGAAAACAGAGTATCGGGTAACGACAGCAGGCGCTGTGGCTTCGGATTATCCCGTCAACGAGAAGTTCACTGACCTTGAGGCGGCCCAAACGGCAGCCATCAACGTGTATGCGAACTACCTCAACGAACGCGCCGCAAGCCTTCGAAAGTTGATCCAACCGCCAGTTGATTCACCAGTAGCCGGGCCGCCATTGGCAGCAGGTACCGTTGAGTTTTTGGTAAGGGCAACACAGCCAGTGGGTCAAGCCAGAAACGGTTCGTAATGAACCCTTTCAAAACCTCAAAGGGCGAGCGCACTGACATCGAGGCGTCGGATTGCACCCGTTCCCAGTTCAAGTTTCGACGAGAAGAGTAAGGGAGAGGAGTTCCTTATGCCGACAGAAATTCAAATGTTTCAAGCCGCGGCGATGGTGAAACTGTTCGGGAAGCACCCGACCGGGTTGAGCCTCGACCGGTTTGCCACGGTGTACATGGCCGTGTGCGATGAGGTGAAGCTTTTCGAGTACGCGCGCCGGCAGGCTGTTTTGACGTGCAGTCAGGTTCATTCCGACAACGCCGTGAAAGTCATGAAAAAGGCGGATCGACTCGCGCAGAAACTCGGATGCCGGGTGATCCGGACGGGTGACGGCTTTTACCTCACTCCCCTTCAGGGTGATGAACCCAGCCACAATTTCAGTGACGCCCACAAAGTGTACTTCGAGCCGTACCAACCGGATGCGAAGGCAGAGTCCTGACAAAAAACTGGAAATCAGAGGCGAACGAGCCGAAGGAAAGGAACCGGAGATGTCTTACGAACCCGTCATTATCAAAACGATTGCACCGGATGAGGAAATGGCAATTTTTCAGGCCGAGGAACTGCTTCAGGAAGATTTGGTCGAAAGGGATGTGGCCTATTACGACTTCGTCGATGCCGGAAATTCGACCATCGTTTCTGAGGCTGATTACCGTGAGGCCGCCGAGGAAGAAGAAGCGGATGCACGCAAGGCCGTCGAAAGGCTGTTGAAGTTGGGTGGCAACATTCGGGATTACCTCGCATTGCCCGGCAAGAGTTTTCGGGACGAGGAAATCCGAAACGACATCATCGAACTTCTGACTCACTCCAGATTCCTTCCTCACGATCATCTCTCCGCCGGTGGCCGACGCATTTTCGACTATCAGGGGTCCGAGTGCGTTGGGGGGCAAGTTTTCTATGTGCAGGTTGACCGACATTGCTGACATTGAGGAGGCGGGGGAACGGCCAGAACTACTCCCTCGGAAGGAATCATCCGTCAGGAGTTACTGAGAAAAAGAAGAGGGTAAGGGTTATGGGTAATTTTGAAATGGAAGGGGTGGATCTGTTTTGTGGTGGAGGAGGGTTTACCCAAGGGCTTGAGCAGGCATGCCAAAACCTTGGAATTCACCTGAACCTGACAGCCATCAATCACAACGCTGTGGCGATTGAAACTCACCGGCGCAACCACCCAACGGCGAAAAGTCACCGCCTCTCGCTTGAGGGCGTGAACCCCCGGACACTTCTTTCGAAGAAAGTTGACTTCATCACGGCATCCCCGGAGTGCATCTTTCATAGCCGCGCGGCGGCTGGAAAACCCAAGAACGACCAGAGCCGGGCGACGGCTTTCGTCATTTTAAGTTGGATGGAATCACACTCGCCCTTCGCTGTGGTGATCGAGAATGTGCCTGAATTCCGGGATTGGGGGCCGCTGGACGAACACGACCAGCCCATCAAGGCCCGCAAGGGAGAGACTTTCGAGGGATTCATTCGGATGATGAAATCGCTCGGATACACGGTCGATTGGAAAGTCTTGAACGCGGCGGATTACGGTGATCCGACGGTTCGTAAGCGGCTCTTCATTGTGGCGGTCAAAGGGAACACACGGGTCCGTTTTCCCGAACCGACTCATACGAGAACGGTTGACCAGGTGAGTCTTTTTACGGGAGGGACTGAGCCGTGGCGGTCAACCGCGCAGATCATCGACTGGTCTCTGAAGGGGAAGTCGGTTTTCAATCGAAAGAAACCGCTTGTCCCGTCCACCCTTCGGAGAATCTCGGTCGGTCTTCAGAAATATTGCGGATTGCCGGTCGATTTACTCAGACCCGAAACGATGAGGGTGAGACTTGAGAGCGACGAGCCGGTCAAGCGGCTTTTGAACAACCCCTACCTTATCAAGTATTACGGCTGTTCCACGGTTCAACCGTTGTCCGAGCCGCTTGGAACATTGACCAGCCAAGGGAAATACGCCCTCATCGAACCCTTCGCTCTCTACTACAACCAAAAGACGGTTTCTCAACTTCATGAGCCGATGGCGACGATTACGACGCAGGATCAGTTCGCCTTTATTGAACCTTTCATCGCGCTCCCTTCCCGAGGCCCTCAGAAAGGGATTGTGTTGGAGACCCCTTCCGGAGTCTTCACTCTGGATCTGGCTCACCGAATGCTCAGTACCAAGGAATTGGCCCGTGCGATGGGGTTCGGGGATAACTATGAGTTCCTTGGAAAGAAAGAGGACGTGCTTTCCCTGATTGGAAACGCCGTCCCAATCGGATTGGCGCAAGCCATCACCCAGACCGTTCTCGAAGACCATGTCATTCCAAGATTGATGGCGGTCGCCGCGTAAAGGAGTTGCTATGGAATTGCAGTTCAGCCCGGATGAGCCGTTGGTGACGCTCGACGAGTTTCAGGCCCTTTGCCGTGAACTGGCTTCGGAAAAAAGGGTTGAAGTGCGGATTACCGATTCTGCCATCTTCTTTTTGGGCACGGCGGAGGAGGTCAGGCTGGAGTACTCGATGGACGGGCATCATGTCAGTGTGGTGTCGCGTGAGTACTGTCCGGGATATGAGGGAACGGCTGACGGACGTGAGTTCGTCATTTACACGATAACTGACCATATCGAGATTTCACGAGGAAATCCTGTCTGGATGGTGGTGAGCGATGAGTCGTAATTTCCTTCAATCCGGTGCGACCTTTACCCGCGGAGAGCAGGTCATCGGGTTTTCCGGGCCGCGAGAATTATCCGCCGGCGAGCGCGAGTTTGTCGGCCAAGTCGTCGAAACCGTTCTTTCGACGCCGCTCGCGCAAGGGATCGCTTCCCGTCGAATTGTGACCGGATGCGCGGTCGGAGTGGATGAGGTCGTGATTGATGTCGTGAATGAAATTTCCGCGCCAATGACGGTCTTCACGATCCTCGACGAAAATGGCAATGGAGGTTGGGCCGATACGAACATCGAGGGCGTTGCCGAGGCCCTCAAGAGGGGGGCCACCATCTTCTGGCTGGCTGGGGGGCGGTTGAACGTCCCCCTGGCGGGACGGTTGCGGGGGAGATCCATCCGGATGCTGGACACACTCGCCGATGCGAAATGCGGCAGTGGACTGGTGGCATTCTGGAAAGGAAGTCGTGGAACGCGGATGACCATCGAGCAGGCAATTCGCCGCAAACTTCCCACCGTCGTATATCCGTTGGGAAATTTGGAACTCCCCAGGCTTCCGGGTGGACATTGGGTCAAGCGAAAAAAGGAAGGTATCAAAGGGCTGGCCTATGCCTTTCTTTACGAGAAAGTCGTCGAGGCCGATCCGGAGGAAGAACGATGAGGGTGCCCCGAGGAAACAGAGGTGGGAGTTGATAACCGTTTTCGACCGCCAATGTCACAATTGCCTTTTCTCGAAGGACAGGTTGGTGTCGCCGGCGACCGCCGAGGAAATTATTGATGCCTGCCTTCGGGAAGAGATGGAATTTGTCTGTCACAGCGATCCGCGTCACATGTGCCGGGGTTTTTTCGAACGGCACGGGGATGACGTTGGATACATCCGGGTGGCAAAACAAGTCCGAAAGGTTTTATCCGTTGAACGCGGGAGTGAGCCGCGGCTGGACAGTTTTCGGGAAACCGGCCAGGCGCGGTACGTTTTCGAAATCAATCCCGAAGGAGGTGAAACCTTGGAATTCAAAGCCGAGCAGTGGTTGAAGCCCTCAGAGAAGGGGATCGCGGTGATTGGTCTTTCCCCCGAGCTGCGGGTAGTCGTCGAGGCGGTCCCCAGATCGGGCGAGGTCCTCGTCAAACTCGACGGGAAACCCCGGTACTGTCCGGCGGACTGGTTTGTGGCCGTCTCCGCCGGCGATGACGTTGTGAAGGCTGGAAAGCTGTCGGTGCGGGACCGTTTCGACAAGCGAAGGTTCGAGGTCGGTGACCAGGTCCGGTTTCACGGTTATGCCTACGGATTTGAAGAGCGGGAATCAATTGGACAGGTCGTGGCCGTGGTCCCCCCGCGGGCAGACCCCATGAGGGTGCTGAAGGAGACTCGTTCGGATTTCCTTCAGACCCATTCCTTCAGACTTGACCGCAAACGGTTGCTCCCATCTGTCCGGACACACCGGTACTGGATCGAGGCAAAACCAACCGAGTGCCGGAACGGGCGGTTCTGTCTCTTTCTCAAAACGAATCAGTGGGTAATCGGGAAAGCCGAGGAAAGCCGATGAGGAATGAGGGTATTTTCGAACTGGTGGCGGAATGGAAATCGGAGCGTGATGACTACCTGTCCCGCGCTGAAAAAGCCCGTACCTTCTATTTTGAGAGCCATCCGGACGATCCGCCGGGGAGACCGGCCACCGGTGATTGGCTGCACTGGGAAGACAAGGCGACCACGCTCGACCAGCGAATCGAGGCCCTCGAGCGGGCGATCCTGGCCACTGTGCCGACCAGCCCCGTCGAAATCTGCCGCCCGGAGTCGCCGGCGGAACTCGATAGCCCCCGCCGGCGGGAACTGGAAACAATGCTTTCCCGGATGGCTGAGATCGTTTCCCGGTTCTATTTCGAGGCGATTGCTGTCGGGAATCATCCATTCATCGAATGGACCGGACTCTTGAACGAGTATGTGCGAATGTGCGAGCAGGCCCTCGCGGATGGAATTGACTTCACCGCCTGTAATGAACATTCAGGGCGGCCGTTGCCCATTTACGAGCACCAGTTCAATTACCTGGCTGAAAAATTAGGATGTGTCTTCGGGCCTTCTTTTCAAGCCAACCCGGTCGCTTTCGAGTCATTTGTCAGACGACTTCGAGCCAAATGAGGATGGTCATTGACGAATGAAACCATTTGAAAAAGATACCTGGAAGGCAATCTGTTTCCTTCGAGACATCGGGCTGAAGGTGGAGACAAAACCAAATGCAGGGGGATTTTTCCCCGGTATCGAGATCGCGGAGGGTATTCTTCTCGTCGATCCAAAATGCGTGATTTCAGACCTGTTGCATGAGGCCGGACACGTAGCGATCACCCCAGGGTGTTTTCGGCACCTTCTTGGGGGAAACCTCGACGAAGCCTTCCAGCGAGTTTTTGAGGAACTCGCAAGGCTGGGTGTTATGCCTGAAGAACCGCTGTACCGTGCCGTGATGCAGTGCTCGGATCCGGAGGCGACCGCTTGGGCGTGGGCGGCAGGCGTAAAACTTGGATTGGCTGGCGATTCAGTTATCCCTGATGGCGATTATGACGGAGACGAGGCTTGTCTTCGTTTTCTTTTGAAAAACCGAAAGTATCTTGGAATCCACGGACTTGCCGCAGCGGGATTCTGTTCAGTCAACCGGATAGGTGGTTTCGATCCGTTTCCAACCCTGGCGTTCTGGACTCAGGAAATTGAATGGGTGGAAATAACCTAAAATGAAACCCCTGCCGCCCAACCAGCAGGGGTTTTCATTTTAACCGCGCGAGTTTTGTCCCTTACGATCTGTTGGCCCGGTACGCGCGAATGGGAGAATTATAGTCGCTTTCAACTTGTAGGTAGAAATAGGGAGAGCAGTTCAGACTCTCCCTTCCTCCCGGTCGTCAGGGTTTTCATTTGAAAAGAAACGCCCAAACGGCTTCGTTGATTTCTCCGGGCCGGATTTCTCCGAACAGTTGGCAGCGAATTCTTTTTTTGATCTCAGTCATCTTCTTGTTCATAGGTGAGCATTAAAGCGGCATTCTCTGACTTCGATGTCCTTCGAAGATCATATGCCTGTACTGTTTGAATACTCTTATGTCCTGATAAAAGCATGACCTGTCGGTAGGTCGCACCGAGATCAAGCGCCCTGGTAATAGCCGCGCGCCTGAAGGCATGAGGGGAGACTGTTTTTTCGATGCCGCAATATTCGGCATAATGCTTCGTTAGGTCAAGTACCCACCTCGTCGATAAAGGGCGTACCTGCCTGCCTTGGCTTTGGCGAGCACTTGGGCGAACTGGTTGAAACAAGGGATCATCCGGCTTGTCACCAAAACCTCTTCGTAAATCACTGTCGGCCTTCACATATTCGAGGATTGCCTCCTCCACATCTTGAACAACGGGTTTTTCTGAGGAACTCCCATGCTTGGCATCTTCGATTCTAAGCACCCACCTGGCCGATCCCAGTTTCCCTTTGACCTGCTCTTTTACAAAGTCACGGTTTCGCAGGTTCACGACTTCGGAGACTCGTAATCCGAGCTTTGCCAACACCAGGAGGATTGCCCGGTCGCGGAGTCCACGGAGTGACGTTTCTGCTGGCGCCGTTGGTGCTGCCAGAATTCTCCTCATTTCGCCAGGCTCAATCAGGGGAAGGGGAAGCGGCTTTGTTTTGGGTTTGACCGCATCAAGGAACGGGTTTCGTTCTCCGAATTCCCCGTTTTGAATTGCGTACCCATAACAACGTGCCAATACGCTCATATGTTGACCAACGACATTCGGTTTCATCCCTTTTCGAAGTAGCCAGTCTCGAAATTCAGTTACATCTGATTCGTGGACCTCCTTCATTGTCCTTTCTTGATCTTGGTAACCGAGAAAATGCCGCCAGAGCTTTACGGAACGGGAATATGTGATTTTTGTCAGGTTTGATGAACACCGGTCGATCCAGCGTTGAACGGTACTCTCCAGCTCGTCGTTGAAAGTTGTGTAGATGGCCGTCAAAGGCAATGCTCGGGTTTGCGAAGCAAAAACCTTCTTTTTCTTTGGTGTGTGCCTTACTGAGTTTTTTTTCATACTGATCCATCGACTCATTTCAGCTTCTCACGAACATCCCACAAGTCTCGCCTACTTCCTGGAAGCCAAAACGGCCTTCAGATAGAGATTGCGGTTTGCTGTACGCTCAGGGCTAAATTTTGATTTTTTTCGTCAAAACTAGGCCCTGAGCCGATTTTTTCTACCGAGTTTGAAAAGAAAATGAGTCTGATAATGTTTTAGAAAAGAGGGTCTTCAATCCCGTCACCCTCTTCTTCAAAAAAAACATCTTGTGCCCACGCGAGGAACGTTTTCGGCGATTCCTCGAACAGAACCCCATCTACCTCGAACCAGACAGTCCCCTCAGTCGCCTGGACCACAAGGCGCTCGCCGGTCTTCCAGCCCCCAGCTCCTTGGACCACTCGAAAAGCGAATTCCTTGGCACGATTTCTTCCATGCTGCCGTGCTATCTCCAGCACCTGAATTCCGGAAAGGTGGTTGATTTCCTCGGGCGAATAAATGGTTTTCATAGTCGATTTCCCAAAATTCAATTTGGATCAGAAAGGGAAGTGAATTCTCAAGATGAGGCCACAGGCCACAACTGGCGCGGACTTGGCACAAAACCAATCTTCGTTTTTAGAGGGGAACTTTCGATCTGGTCTCGTCTGGCTCGGAACCAGATTTGGCATTTTCAGTTCCCCAATCCTGTTTCCTCGTGAAGTTCACTGGGGTGGTGGAACTTTTCGAATCAGGGCATATTCGACCCATTCTTCTTCCAGGTCACTGATAGCTGAGATCTGTGACCGTCTCATTTCTGGAGCGAGGACGAGATCGGTCCCCTCAAGTGCCTTGTCAATTCCTTCTTCGATTTCAGCGAATGACTTGAGGATGTGAGTCACGTTGGAGTTCTTTGAAAAAGAAACACCAATCAAAAGGACCGTTTTGCCAGCCTCGATCCCTTCCGGGCAGAGATTGAAAAGCTTGAGTCCAATTTCAGCGGCCGTACTGGCGAGCCGTTGCAGCGGGATCTCTTTTTCGAGGAGCAACTCGTGCTGGATGCCGATTGTGATTTTTGTCTGAAGGTAGCTCATGATGATCCTTTCTTTCAGAGGAGGAGGTTTTTGTTTGTTTCGTTTTCAGGCTCCCACAACAAACTGAAGAATATAAAAGACTTGCAGTAACTGCCTGATACCTTGGCGGTGCATTTTTGTTCGCCTGTCACTGAAGGCGATTCAACCCCAAACGGACCGGATTTCCTTGGTTTTGTTGCGGATGGACAAATTGTATGCGTCGCCGCCCGCAAGTCAACCTCCTATATTTCACAATATAGGAAGTGTGATGGTGATACCCAAAATTGACCCGACACCTGATCTGGTGGCGTCGATGCGATGTGAGTGTTGCACTTGGGGAAGGGAAGAGCATACGTTCGGTTTTCGCAAAAACACGAAAGCCTAAACATTATCGGACGAAGAAAATTACGGAGCGAGCCTCAAGAGGGCGGACAATCGGTCGGCAAATGCTTCCTCGACCTCGACGAGTTTGTCGTTGACCAGTTCTTCCCGGCGCTCGTACCACTCGTCATCGGTCTCTTCGGTGATGTCATCGGACAACTGATTATGGCAAGTTGACCTGGCCCACTTCGGCACGCTGATTTGGCCCCCCCTTTGGACACTTTTCGAATTCGATACTCTGGTTTGGCGGAAGAGACAGCCTGACCGGAGGAACGAATGACGAGGAGAAACAAAGTGGAA
>JAYRXE010000028.1:0-1090 GCA_041917695.1 Minisyncoccota bacterium | reverse complement strand
TTTGATGGTCATCTGGTTTTTCGCGGCGTTGAATTCAAAAACGATGCCGGCAGCAGTGCCATTATCGAGTTTGAATTTATCCTGCGCCGTGGCTTCGAGCGGAACAGCCGCTCCCGAACCGGGCGGTTGCGCGTAAAGCGTCGCGCCGATGCGGGTGATCGTAAATTTCACGGGCGCTTCGGGAGTCGAATAAACCCCGACGTATTTGTCCAGCACTTCCGTGCTGACGGCGATGGATTCAAAGGCGGGAATCTGAAACGGCTTATGGTAATAAATGTCCATCAGGCCTTTCATAATCTCGCCGACCGGGTAAACCTTCGCGTTCGTCGTGTAAGCGACCGCCAGTCGTTCTTCTGGCTGATACATCAGCCACGCTCCATAATTATCCGCCCCGCCCGTATGCCCGTAGAAAGTCTTGCCGACGAACGTGAATGGTTCCATTCCCTGTCCTTCGCCGTCCCTCATCGTTTTCATCTGATCGAGATTCTCCTTTGACACAATCTTCTCCTCAAACAGCGCCTGGATAAATTTGGCCAGGTCATTCGGCGTCGAAACACTCGCGCCCGCGCTGAACAGGATGCTGGGATGCGTTTCGGACACCGGTTTCCAGCCGTCGCCGAAGTTCATATAGGTCAGAGCTTCGTTTTTGCTCACCTCAATATTTCCGGTGGCGAGGTAGGTATCCGCCAGCCCGATCTTTGACGTGATTCTTGTCTGTAGAATTTCCCCGTAGGGTTTGCCTGTTACCTTTTCAAGGATCAGACCCAGAAGCTGATAGCCGGAGTTGCTGTAGGAACGCTTTGTGTCCGGTTCGAAATCCGGCGTGCCTTTAATGATCAGGGCAAGTATTTCATCCTTCGTTACTGGAATCGTGTTGACGTTTCCCTGAGCATTCTGCGCGGGCCTGACGTTCGGGATACCGCTGCGATGCCAGAGGATTTGCTCAATCGTAATTTTCCTGGCGTTTGGAACCTGCGGGAAGAATTTGTCGAGCGTGTCAGTCGGCTTCAGCTTTCCTTCCTCGACAAGTTGCAAAATCATCGCGGCAGTGAACATTTTGGTGATCGAACCAATGCGGAAGCGGCTCGCC
>JAYRXE010000027.1:0-9542 GCA_041917695.1 Minisyncoccota bacterium | reverse complement strand
TAAGTCGTAACAAGGTAGCCGTACCGGAAGGTGCGGCTGGATCACCTCCTTTCTAAAGATTGAACTTGGGTTTCGTAGGCCGAAACGCTTTGCCTAGTTTTGATTCACTCGTGTGTGCGAGGGTCTGTAGCTCAGTTGGTTAGAGCGCACGCCTGATAAGCGTGAGGTCGGAAGTTCAAATCTTCCCAGACCCACCAACGCTGCAAACCCTTTAGCACGCTTCAGGGGGTGTAGCTCAGTTGGCAGAGCATCGGCTTTGCAAGCCGAGGGTCAGCGGTTCGAACCCGCTCACCTCCACTGTGAGTTCTTTTACAATTCGGAATTTTTGCAATGTTTATGCGAGTTTGTACTCGGTAAATTTTGTGGTCAAGTTTCTAAGGGCGTCTGGTGGATGCCTTGGCGCGCATAGGCGAAGAAGGACGTGGCAAGCTGCGATAAGCCTCGGGGAGCCGCAAGCAGGCAGTGATCCGGGGATTTCCGAATGAGGGAACTCCGTACGGTGTACCGTACGATTCCTCGCTGAACACATAGGCGAGGTAAAGCGAACCCAGGGAAGTGAACCATCTCAGTACCTGGAGGAAGAGAAAACAATGTGATTCCCGGAGTAGCGGCGAGCGAAATGGGAACAGCCTAAACCGTCGATTTATCGGCGGGGTCGTGGGGGTTAGTCGGGCGAAAGCCGGAGAGTTACCAATCTCAAGGTTAGCGGAAGGACTTGGAACAGTCCGCCATAGAGCATGATAGCTGCGTACGCGAAAACTTCTGAGACTCTCTTGATTAGCTACCCGAGTAACGCGGGACACGTGAGATCTTGCGTGAATCTGGGAGAACCATCTCCTAAGGCTAAACACTCATGCGCGACCGATAGTGAACCAGTACCGTGAGGGAAAGGTGAAAAGCACCCCGGGAGGGGAGTGAAATAGTACCTGAAACCAGACGCTTACAAGCAGTGGGAGGGCAATGCCTGACCTCGTGCCTTTTGCATAATGAGCTGGCTAGTGAATGTCACCAGCAAGGTTAAGCGATAAGCAAGCCGAAGCGAAAGCGAGTCTTAATAGGGCGCACAGTTGGTGGTATTCGGACGTGAAGCGGGTTGATCTATTCTTGGCCAGGTTGAAGCGCGGGTAACACCGCGTGGAGGACCGAACCAGTGTTGGTTGAAAACAACTTGGATGAGCTGAGAATAGGGGTGAAAGGCTAATCAAAACCCGTGATAGCTCGTTCTCCTCGAAATATCTTTAGGGATAGCCTCGATCGATTACTGTAGGCGGTAAAGCACTTAATGGGCTAGGGGCCTTACCCGGTTACCAAACCCAATAAAACTCTGAATGCCTACAAGTCAAGGTCGGGAGTCAGACAGTGGGGGCTAAGCTTCATTGTCGAGAGGGAAACAGCCCAGACCAACAGCTAAGGTCCCAAAGTTGCAGTTAAGTGGAAAAGGAAGTGAGACAGCATAGACAGCCAGGAGGTTGGCTTAGAAGCAGCCATCCTTTAAAGAAAGCGTAATAGCTCACTGGTCAAGTAGTCTTGCACCGATAATATACCGGGGCTCAAACTGCACACCGAAGCTTTGGATGTCGTAAGACATGGTAGAGGAGCATTCTCGTACGTTGAAGCCGATCCGAAAGGACGGTAGGAGTTACGAGAAAAGACTTTGTCAGCATAAGTAGCGATAACGGTTGTGAGAATCAACCGCGCCGTAAACCTAAGGTTTCCTGAGTAAAGTTCGTCTGCTCAGGGTTAGTCGGTCCCTAAGGCGAGACTGAAAAGTGTAGCCGATGGACATCCGGTCAAAATTCCGGAACTTCGTACAAGCGTTTGAGCTTGGGGGGACGCGTCGGGAAAGATGGGACAGCTGATGGATGCTGTTTGACCTGTCGAGGTGGTTCTGTAGGCAAATCCGCAGGGCAATACACCAAGGCAGGGAGCGAATGTAGGCTTCGGCCGAAACAAGCCATCCTTTTCTAACGCCAAGAAAAGCCTCGTTAGCGAGTTTGACACGAAACCGTACCGCAAACCGACACAGGTAGGTGAGGAGAGTATCCTAAGGCGCATGTGAGAACACTCGTTCAGGAACTCGGCAAATTGACCCCGTAACTTCGGGAGAAGGGGTGCCTACGCAAGTAGGCCGCAGAGAATAGCATCAGGCGACTGTTTACTAAAAACACAGGTCTCCGCAAAGTCGTGAAGACGACGTATGGGGGCTGACGCCTGCCCAATGCTGGAAGGTTAAAAGGAGGGGTTAGTCGCAAGGCGAAGCTCTGAATTGAAGCCCCAGTGAATGGCGGCCGTAACTATAACGGTCCTAAGGTAGCGAAATTCCTTGTCGGGTAAGTTCCGACCCGCACGAATGGCGTAACGATCTGATGACTGTCTTAACGAGTGGCGCAGCGAATTTGTAGTACCGGTGAAGATGCCGGTTTCCCGCATCTAGACGGAAAGACCCCGTGCACCTTTACTATAACTTGATAGTGAATCTGGGGATGTTATGCGCAGGATAGGTGGGAGACTTTGAAGCGAGGCTTTTGGGCTTCGTGGAGTCAACGGTGAGATACCACCCTTAGCATCTTCGGCTTCTAACCTGCCCCCGTGAATCCGGGGGAGGGACATTGTCAGGCGGGTAGTTTGACTGGGGCGGTCGCCTCCCAAAATGTAACGGAGGCTTCCAAAGGTCGGCTCAGGGTGTTTGGAAATCACCTGTAGAGTATAAAGGCATAAGCCGGCCTGACTGTGAGACAAACAAGTCGAGCAGAGACGAAAGTCGGGCTTAGTGATCCGGCGGTTCCGAGTGGAAGGGCCGTCGCTCAAAGGATAAAAGGTACGCCGGGGATAACAGGCTGATCGCCGCCAAGAGTTCACATCGACGCGGCGGTTTGGCACCTCGATGTCGGCTCATCGCATCCCGGGGCTGAAGAAGGTCCCAAGGGTTCGGCTGTTCGCCGATTAAAGCGGTACGTGAGCTGGGTTTAGAACGTCGCGAGACAGTTCGGTCCCTATCTGGTGTGGGCGCAGGAAATTTGATGGAGTCTGACCTTAGTACGAGAGGACCGGGTTGGATCGACCTCTAGTGTACCAGTTGTCGCGCCAGCGGCACCGCTGGGTAGCTATGTCGGGTATGGATAAACGCTGAATGCATCTAAGCGTGAAGCCAGTCCAGAGATGAGATTTCCCCATCAGGCTCGTGGAAGACTACCACGTTGATAGGCAGAATGTGTAAGCACGGTAACGTGTTTAGCTTATCTGTACTAATGACCGATTGACTTGACCACAAAATTTACCGAATACAAAGACGTATTCAAGCATAATTCGATTTTCCGGTGACTGTATCGGAGAGGCCACACCCGTTCCCATCCCGAACACGGAAGTTAAGCTCTCTTGAGCCGATGGTACTGCACGGGCAACTGTGTGGGAGAGTAGGTAGTTGCCGGATCAATGGGCGGGGGTAAAACCCCGCCCTTCCCATTTTGGGGAACAATTTTCTTCAATCGATTTCCAATTCCTTCATTTTCAGGTTCAAAGTCTTGAGGGAAATCCCGAGACTGGCGGCCGCCATGGACCGGTCACCGGAGTATTCGTGAAGGGAGTTGCAAATTTTCAATTTCGCCACCTCACGTAACGCCCTCCGGCTTGCTTCTTCGAGCGTCCCGTAAAGACCCTCTGGCTGAATCCAGGTTTCATTCTTGACGGCATTACCCCAGTTTCCCAGTCCGGAAAAATTTTCGGGTTGAAGTAGTTTGCCTGTGGAAAGAATGCAGGCGCGTTCAATGCAGTTTTCGAGTTCCCGTACGTTGCCCGGAAAATCATAGCTTTTTAATTTGCGTAGGGCTTCCTCGGAAATTGAAAATGGAGCTTTTCGGATTTCCTTCCCGAATTTCTCGGCAAAGAACCGGGCGAGTTGAGGGATGTCTTCCTTCCGCTCCCTTAGGGAAGGGATGTTCAACGGGAAAACCGACAATCGGAAGAAAAGATCTTCACGAAAGGTTTTTTCTCCAACCGCGGTTCTCAGGTCGCGGTTGGTGGCGGTTACGATCCGGACATCCACTCCAACTTCGGCGGTTCCGCCGACCCGGAAAAGTTTTTTTTCTTCAATCACCCGCAAAAGCTTTGACTGAACGGCAATTGGAAGTTCTCCGATTTCATCCAGGAACAGTGTTCCTTGTCGGGCAAGTTCGAATTTTCCAATCCGACGGCTGTCCGCTCCGGTAAAGGCGCCCTTTTCGTGACCGAAAAGTTCGTTTTCAATCAAACTTTCGGGAATCGCGGCGCAATTGATGGCCACGAAGGGGCCGTTTTTCCGCGAACTCAGGTGATGAACCGCCCGGGCAAAAAGCTCTTTTCCAGTACCGGACTCGCCAAGCAGTAAAACGGTGGTCTGAGTCGGGGCAACCTGTTGAAGTTCACGGCCCACCCGAACCATCGCGGGCGATTCGCCGATAATTCGTGGAAATCCGTACTTGCGGGAATATTCCTCCCGCAACAGGATGCTTTCCCGCCGAAGTCGCTGGGTTTCAAGCACCCGTTCAAGCATTAAAAGAAGATGATCCGGATCAACCGGTTTTTGAAGAAAGTCATGGGCACCGTCCTTCATGGCCTGGACGGCCTCTTCAATCGACCCGTAGGCGGTCAACACAATGACCGGAAGATCGCCGTCAACGGATTTGGCCAGTTTCAAAACGTCAAGACCGGATCCGTCGGGAAGGCGGAGATCGGATAAAACGGCGTCGGGAACGGTGGAACCGAGAAATTGGCGGGCGGTACGGAAATCAGGCGCTTCAAGAACTTCATATTCCGCCTGCTCAAGCGTCATCCGCCACATCTCGCGGAGGGAATTCTTGTCTTCGACAAGCAGAATTTTCGCCATGGATGACCACTTACCGGCGCTTGGGATTTGACTCGCCTTGAGACTTCATCAGCTCGGCTTCCAATTTGCGGATCTGTTCCTGAACCTGGGCGATTTTGACCCGGAAACCTCCGCTTTTTTCTTTTTCGGCGGCGGAGTCCGAGCTTTCGCTGGTCCTCAAGGCTTCCTGAAGATTTTGAAGCTCAACCTTCAATGCTTCCAGCGGGTTGGTTTTAGCCGGTGCATCGGAAGGGGGGGCATCTTTTTTGTCGCCTTCGGCCGCCTTCTTTTCCTGCTCGCCGCGAACGACCTCCCGCGGCGGGGCACCGAAATCGCCATTGTCGAGGGCCCGTTTTGAATTGGGTTTGGGAGATTTCGACATCCCTTCATAGGTGGGCGTGGCACCCGGTGCCGCCTGAATGGTTCCGGCCTGCCCGGTCTTGACGGAAGTTCGCAACATGTCCTGGACACCAACCGGAAGGGTCGACGGGTCGGTTTGGGGTTCGACGGATTTCTTTTTAGCGGGTTTTTTCCTTTTCCCGGATTTGCCATTCTGGGCCTCGGCTTCATGACCCAGCACCGTCGTAAAAAGAATTCCCCCAAGAACGCCGATGGTCATCAGTTTTTTCATGGTCCCTCACGGAAAAAGAAAGTTGTTCTATCTCTCAAGCGCCGAGGCCAGAGGCAGGAAGCAGTGAAAGGTGGTCCCTTTTCCAACCTGACTGTCGAGTTCGATGCGTCCATTGTGGCCGACCACAATCTTCTGCACAATAGCCAACCCCATTCCGTAGCCCCGTGATTTTGTTGAAAAAAACGGGATAAAAACATTTCCCCGAACTTCTTCGGGGATGCCCGCCCCGGAATCCGAAACGGAAATCCGGACCATTCCGGAAAAAACCTCCCCCGTGATGTGGACGACCCGAATTTCCTGATCGGATGAAATGGATTCGACCCCATTCAGAAGAAGATTTAGAAAGGCTCGCCGAAGCAGGGACGGGTCACCGAGAATTTCGGGAAATTCCCGTGCCAGCGTGACTTCCACCCGGTTTTGACGGGCGGCGTCACGGATGCCTTCGACGCTTTCAACGAGAACCTCGTGCAGATTGCACGGCCCGAAGGAAAATGTCTGCGGTTTGGCGAAAGCCAGAAAGTCGGTCACGACCTGGGTGAGATGAACCACCTCCGCCCGCAGAAGCTGGGCAGGCTTGGGATCGACCGCGCTTTTTTCGAGAAGCCGGGCGTAACCGCCGATGGTAGCGAGGGAGTTTTTAAATTCATGGGCAATCCCGGCGGCCATTTCTCCCAGACTGGAAAGGGTTTCCTTGGTCCGCATGGTCGCGCGCAGGTCCGCGAGTTCGGTGATGTCGGTCACCAGGCAGAGGGTCCCTTCAATTTCGCCGGACCATCCATGGATAGCCGAAACACTGGCTTCGATGACAGTGCGCCGATTCCCGCCGTCCATCGACGCTTCGGGAATACGCCTGGTATCTCCTTTCTCAAGAACGATTTCCACGGCCTTGGTCAAAGCCGGGACGGCCTCGAAAAAAATATCGACGCTCGATCCCGACCCCCGACCGAAAAGCTGGCGGGCCTGGGCGTTGACGAGGGAAACGGTCCGGTCGGAGGCAACGACAACCAGAGCATCGGGAATCCCGGCCACCAGCCGATCGCTGAATCGTTCGCTCGTTTCGGCGCGCTGGCGTTCGACATTGCGCTGGCGGGCAAGTTCGCGCCCCGTGGATTGCAGCCGGTCGATGACCTGCTGATAGCTTTCCATCATGAACTGGAGTTCCGTCGGATCAGGTTCGGACGAAACGACCGGGTTGCGTCCCGGCCAGGTCGAAAACGCCATTCGGGCCACCCAGGCCAGAGCGCAGATTCCGACGACCCAGACGGGAATCTCATAAACGATTCGGGCCACCGACGCGGAAAGCCGGGTCTTTTCATCCAGCACCACGACGCGAGCAAATCCGCTCAAACCGCCCGTCTCGCCGACCGGAAACTCGGAAAGGCAGTAGGAGTCGTCTCCGGTGAGTCGTCCCCGGTTGGTTCCATCCGGTGGAAGACGCTCCGGGAGAAAGGATTTCAGGCGGGAAGATTCATCGGAAACGAAGACGGCCAGCCGCGCGCCGGTGGTGCCGTAAAAGGCGACGCCTGACCGGAGGCCCGGTCGAAACGTACCGCGCGCGCGCGCGATCACTTCTGAATTCAATGGTTTCAGTGCCTGAATCCGATTGGCGAGGAGAAGCGCTTCGGACTCCAGCCGGGCGCGGGATTCGCGCTCAAGTGAGCGTTGAACCTGACGGTGCAGCCACAACCCGACGCCGCTGAAGCCGAGCATGGCGGCCACAAGAAGAATGCCGAGCGTGGTTCCGAATGAGAGAAACGGCTGGCGCGACATCTCGGGGCGACGCTCCGTTCGGAGGGATAGGGGCGTCGGTTATTCCTCGTTGCGCTCCGGCAGCGGCGCAACCGGTCGCATGGGGCTGCCGCCCTGCAGGCCTTCGACCACCCCGATTTTTTCAAGCAGTTTGCGCTTGACCATGTTGTCGTAAATCTTCCACTTGGCCCGCATGAATTCTTCCTCGAAGTTCCCGGAAAGAAATCCGATGGAGATTTCAAAGCCGCCCGCTTCGTATTTGCCACCCCCGTAGAAATTACCGTTGATGTCCTTGCCGAGCGCGGATTTGAGAAACTGGTCGGGGTTGAGCGTCACTTTTGAAGTGCGAAGGCTTCCGATGATGACTTCCCGTTCGCCTTCCTTGGTGATGATGCCGTACACCACCGCGGTGTGGATGTTTTCCTCGGTCAGCAGAAAATCGGCGGCCTGTGGAATGGCGTCCCGATCTTCATACCGGACATAGCCGACCCCCGCGATGCTGTAGTTGTCGCGGACCATCCGGTTTTCAAGGGCGAGATTGATGACGTCGATCACCCGCTTCGAGCGCTTCACATTGAGAATTTCGCTCAACAGCGCCTGATCGACAAACTGCGAGAGATAGCCGGCGGCCTGAAAATCGGCTTCGCGGGCGCGAATCATCCCGTTGGTTTCGGTCCGGACGGCGTGCATCAGCGCGGTCGCCAGCCGAACGTGCTGCGGGTTGGACTTTTCGAGCGGAAAAGGCCCTTTTTGAAGATATTCGGTGTAGATCGTGGCGGTCGCGCCGACTTTTCGCAAATCGGTGAAGGGCGCCTCGATGATGCCCTGTCGTTCGTGGTGATCGACGATGACGAGGGGCTTGACGCCGGCTTCACGCAGTTTGCTGGTGAGCGTGGTGGTCGTGCCCTGGTTGTCGATGAATATGCTGGCCTGATACTGCGAAAGGTCGAGCGAAGTGTCGTAGTGGAGCAGCTCGATCTGGAGCAACTGCACCAGCGCGAGGTTCTCCTGATGACTGATGAAGCCGTCGTAGACGATGTCCACCTGGATGTTGAACTCGGCGGCCAGCATCTGGTGCGCGAGGGCGGAGGCGATGGCGTCGGGATCGGGGAAGTTCTGAACGGCGATGATGTGCCGTTCGCCCTGACGTGACTCCATCAGAGCCATCAGTTCCTTCACGGGCTTCACCTTTTCACAGTGACCGTTCCCGTTTTCCTTGATTTCACGACGCGAACCGTCGTTTTCGGGGACGGGCGCGGGGGCCGTCGCCGAGGCGTCAGAGGACGAGCTTTTTTCACGCGGCATACAGTGGGCGAGACCTTTCGAGACCGACCAACGGGCGACCGGGGAGTCGCGAGGCAGCCATGTCAGCACAGGAAGGCGGAGGGAATCAACCGCCAAACAAACGATACGCCTGTTTCGGTGCAGCCGGGAAGGGGAAAATTGCAGAGGCAGTGGCCAGCGGTCAGTCGCCAGTGGTCTGAAAAAATCAGTAAAAAAGTAAAAAGACGATTGACTCCCGGAGCCGATACGCGAAGCTCTTTTGCTGACTGCTGACTGCTGACTGCTGACTGCTGACTGCTGACTGCTGACTGCTGACTGCTGGTTTTAGCTGGCCGAAACAGTATCGACGATGCCGACGATGGCGGCGTCCACGGGGCATTCCTTGAGGCCGTGGGCGAGGCGGGCGGAGCTGCCCTGGACGACGAGGACGGTTTCGCGCGCGCCCGCGCCGACCGTGTCGATGGCGACCAGAAAGCCGCTTTCGTCCTTGCCGTCGAGCGAGACGGGGTTGACGATGAGGAGTTTTTGCCCTTCGAGGCGGGGATCCTTGCGCGTCGCGACGACGGTTCCCCAGATGCGTGCCAGAATCATTCGCGCGGTCCTTGCGGAAAAATGAACGATACGGCGGCGATTATGCCGTCCCGCCCTCGAATTGAAAATCGAAAAATCGCCTTCGACGAGGCTGACCGGAAAATTTTTATTTGACGATTTTTAGACCCGCGGGTATTCTTCGCGTTCTCTTTTGACCACTTACGGTCTGATGTTTGCATCTTGTTTCGGTCGGGAATTTGAAGGCGCGTAGCTCAGGGGTAGAGCACTACCTTGACACGGTAGGGGTCCGCGGTTCAAATCCGCGCGCGCCTACCACATCCCCGACGACATCGAGATTCGACGGAAACCGTCAAAAGATCAACAGACAGTATTCCCGAAGGCAGACGTTTCGCGGATGTTCGACGAATCGGCTGCTTTTGTTGTGTTTGACGACATGGAACCCACCGTCGCGCCAGTGCCAGCCGCCGAACCCGTCGCCGGACCGCT
>JAYRXE010000026.1:0-1021 GCA_041917695.1 Minisyncoccota bacterium | reverse complement strand
GAAAATGATCTCACGCATTCATATCTCCACGGCGCGACTCAGCGGCCAGTTTCTGCAGAATCTCTTTTACCTGATCCCTTGCCGCTTCGACACCATTTCCGGAATCGACGATAAAGTCGGCACGCCGGCGCTTTTCCACATCGGGCATCTGGCGGGCGAGGATCATTTCGAATTTCTCCTCCGTCATTCCCGGTCGGGACAAAACTCGCTCTCGCTGAATCTCCGGCGCGCAACTGACCACAACGACTTTATCGACGCGGCTTTCCGCCCCGGTTTCGAACAGCAGCGGAATATCGAGGAGGGCGAATTGCCGATCCTCTTTCCTTGCTTGAGCCAGAAAAGCCTCCTGCCTTCCACGCACCAGCGGATGTACGATCTCTTCCAGTCTGCTAAAATTAGCCGGATTCTGCCGCAAGATCTCACCGAGTTTCTGCCTGTCCACCGCACCGGAAACGGTCGTGCCCGGAAAGGCAGCTTCGATCAGCGGGGCGGCTTCCGCCCGGTAAAGCCCGTGCACAACCTCATCGGAATCGAGAACCGGAACGCCTTCTCCCGCGAACAACCTCGCCGTCGTCGTTTTTCCCATTCCAATCGAGCCGGTGAGACCGATGACGATCATCAATGTTTCTCCATATCCTCGATGATGAGAGAACGCAGGGCCTCATCGACCTCCGGCGTTTTGCCGAACCATCGCTCGAAACCGGGTTTTGCCTGGTGAAGCAGCATGCCGAGCCCGTCGACGGTAGCCATGCCCTGCTCTTCCGCCATTTTGAGGATCGGGGTTTTCAGCGGCACATAGACGATATCGGTTACGACGGCCTGCGCGGCCAGCAGCGAAAAATCAAGATGAGGCGCTTCCGTTCCATCCATGCCAAGCGACGTCGTATTCACGAAAAGTCCGGCACCCTGCATGACCTCATAAAGCGCTGCCTGGGGATGGGAAAAAACCCGCGGCCCAAAACGGTCGGCCAGTTCGCGGGCCCGTTCGACGGTACGGTTGAGGACGTGGATTTCGGCAATG
>JAYRXE010000025.1:0-52021 GCA_041917695.1 Minisyncoccota bacterium | reverse complement strand
CGAAGACGGGGCGAAAGCGTTTGCCCGCATTCGAAGCTACCTCTCCACCGCTCGAAAACAGGGCAAAGAGATTTTCTCCGCACTCCTTGCCGTCTTTTCAAATCAGCCACTGACACTCGTGCCAACTGGCTGAACAGTTACCGTTTTTGTTCGTTCCAAGCCATATTTACCAACCTTCAATAAACCTGAAAATACAGTGGCTTTTTTTGTGACTGGATTTCCCTTGGGTTCGTTTATGCCTGTTGCAGAATATGACATACCCGGATCAGACATCATCAGACTTACCCTCACGTCGAAGGCGTCTTGCAGACGCTGCTTTTAGGCGATCTTCCTTTGTTTTCTGGCTTGGCGATGGTGAACTCATTAGGTCGTCCCCCCGAGGGGAAACACCGTATTCACCATCCAATAAACGACTTAGGATTTTACAAGCTTGGCGACGCCTTAGACTTCCATCCCCCATTGCTATTTGTGCGTCAAACGTGAGAAGGCAGTCTAAACAGGCCGTCTCGCATCTCTCGTCGTGTGCAGCCGAAAGCACCATCTGTTCTTTTGCAGCCAGAAGCCACTCGCGACCAGCCTTCAGCAATTCGTAAACGTGTCCTGCTCCGCCTGGGACGTTGTCGTAAAGCACGACTCCAGATTTGGATAGTGTAAGAACGCCTAATTCCCGAGTATCAAGCCCGAGCAATTTCGCGCCAGAGTTTTGAAGTGCATATCCCAACGTTGTGAGAATCGGATCGGCTTCGGCCCAAAGCCGTGTGAACTGACTGAAATCGAGAAGCAGGGCGTCCGTGGCCTGTCTGGCGGCTAATGTCTGTTTTCGAAGAGGCGTTTCATTTACACCCGGGCAAAGAGAAAAACGGCTTCTGCCGGAGTAGTCCAATGGTAAGTGTTCCCGAAAATCCTTTGAAATTTCGCCGGATTTTTTCTCGCTTTCGGCGTAACCACAATGGAGACAGACAATAAAACCCTTTCCAAAATCACCTGTGTTGTAAACAAAGATCTCTCCATCTTCTTTGTAGCGGGCCGACAGTCCTGAAACACCGCCAAAGTTCTCGTAAGGAGAAACTGTACCTCTACCAAAAGTCACCGTGGCACGTTCGGTACGACCAATTTTCTCAACATCCCCACTAACTTTTGGCGGGTCCCACTTTGCACTTCGAAAACCAAACTTGGGAATTAAAAATGCGTTCGGAGTGTTACTTTCGGTCACGGCATCACAGATCGAGCACTTATCTAAAGACTCGGAAAAAACATAAAAAACGTGTCCGTTAATGCACTTGGAATAGCGACCACGCAAACCAGGGGAGGAGTCCAGATTCACTCCAGTCCAATGTTTTAGAAGTCCCCGTGAAGTAACAAGCTTCCCACCAACGAGTAATTGGGAACCTGGCACATACTCCCCCAACGCCTGAAGACCAGGTCGTTGAAGTCGATACTGATCCTCTTCTCGAATCCAGTTTGGCTGCTCTGGGTCCGCATCAACCACCTTGAGGCTTAAAAGCCCTATCGGGAATCCGTATCGTGGCAAGAACTGACAATCGGCAAGAGCCTCGATTACGGTCATCTCATATAGATGTGACAATTGGAAGTGAACGCCATTTGCGACCCGTTTATTATTTTGTTCGGTAAATTGTTGCCAGACATCCAGAAGGCGATTGTATTCGCCCTGCCATTCATCTATCCGATTCGAAAAGTCCGCCTTGATGGCGTCAAACAATCTCTCCCAATTCAAAATCCAGGTTTCTAATCCAGTTTTTTTCAAAAGGGATTTTATCGGCTCATAAAGCTCCCTAGTTCGTTTTTGATGGTCCAGGAAATCAACGAATTTTGTTGTAAGAGTTGATGGATCCTCTCCCCACCACGTTTCCTGACGGGAAGCATAGTCAGCCTGAAACCTAGAGATTTCTGGCCTTGCATCACCACGTTTCCATATCCTCGAACGATTCAGCCCACAAAATGCCCCCATGTTTCCAAATGCCATCATCGCCCCGACGTGACGGCCAGGCGGGTAAACGAGTCTGAAGAACTCGCCAAGGAGAAGTGAATGCAGGTGCCGCTGAGCAATACGTTCCCGATCAAGAAAAATCCGGGGGGCGCGAAAGGGTGCATTCAGGTATTTATCAAATTGAGTAAATACCTCACGGTCAAAGGGTCTAGGTCGGGCAAAGGTCAAAACAAGGGATGACCCGTCCGCGCGACGACCGGCACGACCAGCCCGTTGCAAATAGTTTGCCTTGCCGGGAGGGACATTCCCCATCAAAACAGCAGTCAATCCACCAATATCAATCCCTAGTTCCAAGGTTGTCGTCGAACTCAGGATATTTCGAAGCCCAAGCTTGAATAGATCCTGAAGTCTACGATTCTCCTGGGGAGCCAGTTGCGCGCTGTGTTCTTCTGACCATAAGCCGAGAGAGAAAACTTTGGAGACCAGATACTCCAATCGCTGCCTTCCATAACGTCCATCCTGTTCAAGCTCTGATTGAGGCACAGAAACCAACGCTTTTGAAAAATCAGCATCAGGCGTAATTCCAAGAACACAACGAGTAAAAATAAAATTCGTGGTCGAACACCTGAAGAAATTGGAAGGACGACGCATCGTAAGTTTGGGAATTAAAATTCGGATGCTGTCGGCCACGCCTTCGCGAGTTTCTCGACGACCAGATTCGAGCCAAGGGATACGCTTGTCATTTGCGGCTTGATAAAGAGCTTCAAAAACATACTCCAGTAGCTCGGCGGCTTTTTCAATGGTGGCTTCTTGTCCCAATCCGCAACGCTGTAAAAATGCCACAGCAAACTTCAGACGCCTTTGAAGATTATTTTTTCGGCTCTGATCCCCGACAAATCGTTCAAGTTGATTTCCGTCGTGATGCTTGGAAACCCACCTTCCGATGAGTTGCCGACCAAACTGGTACTCAGAATCAGTGTCAGGATTTCCTAGAGTTACAATACCTTTTGTCCTTAAGTCATCACATAGAACAGCGATCAAATCAGTCCAACTCTCTTCAAGTTTCTGGCGAGCGCCAGTCTTCGGAATTTTTCCTAAAAGAGCCATTGGAATTTGGACTTCCTCCAAATTCGGATAACCAAGTTGAACCAATCCAAGAGTTTCGAGCGTCGCAAAACGGCGTGATGGGGACGCGATTTCTCGACTCAGGAGTAGATCAAGGTTCTTAACTATTTTTTGCTTGTTTGACTCCCAAGCTGCCAGTGTCCAGTCGGAAGACCCATGCTTTTTACCGAAATCAAAATCGAAAAGCTCTGCAAGCCCTTGTTCCTGAACAAGTAAATTTTTCCACTTCTCAATACTGCGCCCGCCCAACTCTTCGGCGAGGCGTTGCTTCTTTTCCAACAATTCGTTCTGAATCTCTTGACGGGTTTCAGGGCTGTTTACTGTTTGTAGTTCTCTCTCATTCTCCTGAATTTGCCTTTTCAAACGGGCGATGGTTTCATCGTTGACGGCAGGTGTCCGAGCAATACAACGCGCAAAAATTGACCGAAGAACTTGCCGCTCATGTTGAAGACGTAAACTTACTCCGAGCCTTGCAGCCTCTGTTCTGCTGTCACTAAAGGCGAGCATTCGGCGCCCCCGTGCGGGAAGCCATTCATTTTTAGGAGAAGGATATTCCGGCAGTTCCGCCAGCGCAGTTTCGGCCGCTATAGAAAGTGTCAAAGGGGATCCCGTCTCAAAAGATCTCCAACTTTTTTTCTCTTGGCAGTTTGGGCAGGTGTCGTTGACCCGAACCAGACCAGTCAAAAGCGTCGTTCCTGTTGCCGTCGGATTGAGGGACTGGAACTCAACCGAACTTTTTTCACTTTCTTGATAATGACCAGTGAGTTCATGACGGGTTACTGGCCGAAAATCTCCATCTTCACAAATACCCGCCATCGAAACCTCGCCACACGTTTGACACCGGCATAACGTCAGCGTTCTGGATTGACAGTAACCGCAACGGTCAATGAAGCCAGCCGTGACACAGCCCAGCCGAGCGTTAAATTTTCTGTCATCTCCCCCGGAGCAATTTGGATTCCGGCAAACAACAAACCCATCGGAAGGTCGGGCCAGGAGATGAATTCGATGGGGGACCAAAGGTAGTTCTGAAATTGCATCACGGGCACTTGCCCCGAGTTGCAGTAGGTTTGTTGTAGCCTGACAAGCCTCCACCGAGGTTTCATCCCAAAGGCTTTGAGCCAAAGCAGTCAGTTTTATCGGAGTACCTTTTGTCTTCCACAGGATCTCCTCCAATTTTTGAACGATTGGGGAATGACGTAACGCCAGGTGAAGCAAACGGGCAGGTTTGTTCTCGCAAGCGGCAAAGGCTTCACGCACGCTTTGGCTATCGACCAAGGCAGGAAGCGACGTCAAAAGGTTTCGACATTCAGCTTCATCTTTGGAAAGCTCCTGGTGTCCATTACTTAGCGAGATAGTTGGTGCGGATTGCCATGGAAGGGATTGGACCTTCTCGAACGAGACTTCTTGAACAGGTGGTTTTTTCTCCCCAAACTCTATTCGGGAACGTTCTCCTTTAATCACCTTGATCCAGGATGGATCTTTACTGAAAATCTCGGAGGCGAATTGTTGAAGCTCATCGTCAGAACCTGTTCCGATGGTGGCTGAAGTAGCAATTTGTAAAACCTCCGAAGACGGGACACCACACCTTAAAAGAACCCGTCGTAAGAGTAGGGTCATTTCCGCTGCAAGTGTCCCGGTGTAAAGATGCGCCTCATCCAGCACGATGGAACGTACGCCATCACCGAAAAATGGACTGTCCTGTGGACGGCAGAGCATGTATTCCAACATTGAATAGTTGGTTACCAAGATGTCCGGGACCTGTTTGCGCGCCTCTTCTCTGGTCCAGAGCCGACAAGAGTCCTGCTCAAAAGACATCCCCTTTTTTCTTGCATCCTCTTTGTTTTCAGGCGTTTCACTCGTAAAGTTAAACAAGGTTACCGGTCGCCCGGCCTGCTGATTCTGTTCCTTTAGCCAGTGAAAAATCCGGTCAACCTGGTCGTTCACAAGGGCGTTCATGGGGTAAAGAATGAGGCATTTCACCCCGCCCCCATTCTGATCACGCCGAGAAAAAAGATCGTTTAAAACGGGCAGAAGGAAGCTTTCCGTTTTGCCGGCTCCAGTCCCAGCCGTAACAACAAGTCCCGGTCTCGGTCCTTCACCATTAGCTGAACGAATGGCTTCTAGTTGATGTGAATAAAGCTCCAAATCACCCCGAACAGCCTGTCTTCGGTCGAGTTGTTCTTGTAAAACCCCGTTGAATTCATTCGATTCGACGAGCGCTTTCAGAGTCACCCCGGATTTTTTCGACGGGAACGCCCCCTCAATCCAAAGTTCACTGACCAAACCGCCCTCTTCGGGACGTCCACTCCAAACACTCCTGCAAACGTCTCGAAGCTTTTGGTCACGGATAAAATTGTCATCAACCGCGAAGTTGACCAGACGTTTCCGAAGTGCATCGGAAAGTTGAATCGAATCAATCTGCCCCATATTGAAGCCTCTTGAAATTAGGTAATGCTCTCAAACAAGTGTATTGCCAAGAGATTCCGGAAATCGGACGAAGCCGCAACGGCCGTAGCCAAATTCACTGCATCTCGACCAAGGAGTACTTCTCCGGTTCGAAATTGACTGACCGCTTTTCGAAAAAGACTCTGGAGAAACCCAACATCACAGCCCATTTCCAAGGCACAGGATTCCGTGAGTTCCCTTTTGTGTCGCATAAACGTCGCTTCATTACCCGCTCCGGTAATTCTCAAACGCAAGAGACCCGCGTGATTTCGGCTTCCAAGCTGGATGGTTTTTACCGCCAACATCGGGTCAATTCGAAGGAGGGCATCAAAGACTTCCCCAATCGCTTCCATGGGAGTGTTCGCTCTATCCATCCAAATCTGAAACAGCACCTGGACGTCTTGGTTGCTTGGAAGCCAACCCCGATAGAATTTACGAACAACTGAAAACCAACCTTCATCTCGGTCACCGAACCTCAAACTGAACGGGAGTTGAACGGCAACGTTCCGAAGCCATGCGGACAGGGTTTGAACCGGATATTTCTCAATAAAGGTCTGAACTTCTGATTCATACCTTCTGCTCAGTAATGGGAGATGAAACCACCGGAGAAGGCCGGCCTTAACATCAGGTTCGAATTGCTCCGATGCCAAAAGGTAGGGCAACCAGGCATCAGCCCTCTTTCGGCACCAACCACCAAACCACTCCCCTCGAAAGGCGACAGCCACGGAAACCAACTTTTCAGATTCTTGGGGGGTCTCGAAGAACCATTGACTCGGATTTTCTGGATTCCAGATAGGGTTCTGGCACTCCAACTCACCATTTTGACTTAACGTGATGATTTTATGGCCCTCGTCAGGCTCAACTGGCTGGCATAGTTCGAGTTCCATCGAACCCGAATCATTGGTCAAAAATCGCGCAACCGCCCCCTGCTCGATCACTTTGAAAGAGATGGTACTGGCCCCTTCTCCAACATTGTAGAGCCTGTGTCGGAGTGTCAGTTTTGCGCCATAACCTGCTAGATTTCGAATTGGATACGGACGGCGTGGAATCCTTCCGACAAAAACGTCTCCCTCCATCAGAACCCAGTCTTCAAATGGGGTTTCATCCCCTCGCCAAGCCCTTGGCAGTGAAAACCTGTAGGATCTCTTTCTGGCCTCGGAAACAAGAATGTCTTCACCTTCGACACGCTGCCATCCGTTCTCCGAAAGGATTAACGCGAGCGGATCACGCAATGTCTCCTCAATTGAGATCGTTCTCTGGAGATTGCAAATTTCTTCACCGAAACGAAGCCCGAGCCTGATCCGAGCGTTTCCATTCTTGCTGAACGTGGACAAAGGAAGTGAAAAGTACCCGTTCTGGTTGTCAAGGGGGACCCCACACCGAACAAATCGGACCTCAACCCCAGTCTGAACAACGACTTGAAATCTCACTGATTTGCCGTTGATTTTTTCAATAGCCACGCGGCAACCGGATGCCCAGGCAGGTTCAATTCTTCGAGGAGCAAATCCTCCCAGCAGGGGTGTCCATAGGGTGTCCCCATCATCGAAAGTCAGCTTGAGTTCCGATGACCAGCCCGCCGGCAACGCATGAAGTTTTCGGTCGTGATCAACAAAATGCCAATTTGTTTCCGGGACAAGCGTTAGATCTGCTGAAGCCAGCAAGTAGTACGCTCTTTGACTATCCAATTTTTCATTCCAAGCATCCAGACGCTTCCCACTGGCGCTAAAAAGTGTCAGATCTTCATCTTTGTCCCAAAGTTCGAGGATTTGGCTGTATCTGGTCTCGCCTGACTCTCGTGACTCAACCCTCACCGACAAGACAGGTTTGTTCGGTAAAATGACCGGGTCGCTATCAACACGGTAACTCTCATCGGCCTGCCTGGTGAGGATGGCAACAGTTTTATTCCCAATCTTCAGATCGTAGACATTCCCGGATAGATTGAATAACTGACTCAGGTTCGCAACATCTGAAAGAAAACGAGGTGAAGACTCACTCCAATCAAGCCACGGGGGCGAAAAAAAACGAATCTCTGGCTCTTCCGTAAAATCACCAGTCGGTCGGTCGGGTAAGTCGAGTCTTTGACGGGAAGCCTTGAGCAAGTCACTCACAAACGATTGAACTACCCAAGGAGACTGTGTGAGAAAGTTCCGGGCTTGAACTTCCGAAATATTATTCCGGCGAAAGTCTCGCAATAATTGCCAAAGCTTTTTAAATGAGAGGCTTGAAAGGCGCGAATCGTTCAACAGGGCGCAAACTGACTCCGATGGATTCTGACCAACCAGCCACTCGGGAAGTCGGGATTTTCCACCCCGGATTGTAAAACCGAATTGGAGATAAATGGTCTGATACCAGCCCTGTACCCCGGCCGTCCCAAACACATGTCGAAGACCAAAATGACGGGCAGCTCGTTCAATGGCGTCCTTGAGACGTTGCGTTGGTTGGTTGTTCTGCGAAAACAGAAGTCTTTTTGATCGCTCGGGAAAACATTTCGCGACAACACTCCACACCTCCCCTTCGCTGGCGAAGCGGCGAGCCGTTTCACTGGCAAAAAGCAAAAAAACAATTCCGAACTCAATCTGCCAGTGGGGGCGCAGCCACCGCTCGATAGAACCCTCTGAAGCTTGCCTAAGCGCAACCAAGATAAACTTGAAATCATCTTGGCTTGGAGAAAGCTCCGCCAAAGACCAAGGCGCTTGAAGACCGAGAGATTCACGTTTTCGTGAGATCGCTTGGGCGGCTTCAACAATAAAGTTTGAGGAATCGAGGGTGACGCCGTGAAAAATGGTCATTACCAATATCCCCCCTTGGTTCGTTTGTTTAGGGTTCTGTTTGTAGTGGTCTCCAAAGCTGGACACGGGAGTGAAATAAGATTTCCGTACTAGCAAAGGTTTGCTTAAGCCAAGTCATCTCATCTTCGGTAACCAGTTTTTGGAAATCATCACCCCTTCAGATCAGCCAGGAATTCGGAGGCCGGGCTGATTCCGGACACCATCAGGAAGTCCCGCGCCCGCGTACACGCCACGTAGAACAACTGACGTTCCGTGTTGAGGACTTCCTCAAGGTCTCCTTGGTCGGCGATTGCCTCGATTCGGGATTGAAGCGGCAGTACCTCATCGTCACAGGCCATCACGGCCACCGCGCGGAACTCCAGTCCCTTGGCGAGATGCATGGTTGAAATCGCAACGGTCCCCACGGTGGTTTCGACCCGTTCGTCCAGAACGGCAAACGGGACGCCGATTGATTGCGCGACCTTGGTTGCCCGTTCCAACTGGGACTTCGAGCGGACAAATATCCCGACTTCATGTGGTTTCAAGCCGTTTGCGAGGTGACCGGAAATCCACTCGGCCACACGGGCGACTTCGGCATCCACGCCTTCCGCCTCTTGAACGACCGGCGGCGGCCCGTTGAAAGCCGAGGTCACGCCTCCCCTTTCTTCCTTGTTCCCGTCGATGTCGCTGACGTCGGCCCCCAGAAGCCGGTCGGCGCAAACCCGAATCTGGTGCGAGGTCCGGTAGTTGATCTTGAGGGTTCGAGAGCGACCGCGGATGTCTACCCCAATCGACTTCCACGAAAACGGTTGCTGGAAGATCCGTTGGCCCAGGTCCCCGGTGAAGAACAAGCCATTCGGCTTCCCGCCGGCAATTGCCCGGACAAACCTCAATTGCGGGATTCCGATGTCCTGAGATTCATCCACGACGATGAACTCGAACGGCTTTCGATCAGTCGAATCGAAGAACTCGGCCAGGCGGGCAAAAATGGACGAGTTCGTCACCAGATGTTCTTCGTCCAGCTTCTTCCAGACCTGAGTGAAGATGTCCCAAAGCACTTCCCGTTGTTTTTCCGGAAGCCGGGTTTTTCGTCCGAGGCGCGGAACGTCGCGATATGCCTCCCAGGTCCGGAGTTGCCACGGGTCAACAATCTCCGACCATTCGGATTCAAGAAACTGGCGGTTGAATTTCTGAACGCCGGCCACCGCGAGCGCGTCGCGCAAGTACTCACGGACGATTTCCGGACTGGCCACCTTCGGCTTCCCGAAATTCAGTTCATAGAGTCGGCGCCCGATTTCGTTGAGCGAATGAACCTCAAGGCGTTCGGCGATTTTCGGCTCGTTTCCGATGAGGCGATGCAGGCGATTTCGAAGCGCGTTCGCCAGCGGGCCGGAGAACGTGGTCAGGAGTACCCGCGACTCAGGGTTCATCCGGGCCAAAAACACGGCGCGATGCAGGGCGACGATGGTTTTTCCCGTACCCGCCGAGCCGGAGATCCGCGCCGGTCCTCCGAAATCTTTTTCGACCGACTCCCGCTGGGAAGGATGGAGAAAAACGGTCCATTTCTCCCACGGGTAATCCAGCGCCCGTTCCAGTTCCTCGACGTTTTTCACTTCCCTGAAACGCCGTAGCGCGTCCGGGTGATCAAACGGATTCGTTCCGACCGGGACCGTCTGGGCGGACTTCGGTTTTCCACCGGTTGCGAGTTCAAGCAGGGCCTCGACCGCCTCGCCCGGCAAATTCAGGTCGAGCAACGTATCCTCGGTCGCCAGCCGTACTTCATCGAGCCATTCGGCGGGAACCCCATACCCCAGAAGTTCTTCATCGGAAATCGCGGAAAAGATCGGCGATTTCTTCGGGGCCGGGCTTTCGACCTCGACATACTGCGTCCGTTTGACGATCTCCACCCGCTCCCGGATTTCAACAATCTGGGCCGCACCGGTCTTGGGGTGAACCTCGATTTTACGCCGCTCGGCCCAGTCGTAGGCCGCGTCGTGATGATCGACGTAACACAGCAGCAGGCTTCCCGATGTTCGATGAACAATCAGCCGAATGTCCCGATTCACCCGGACGGACCAGAAATTCTTGTCCTTGGCATTTTCGAGTTTGTGGAAACTCAAACCCGGATTGGCTGCGTTCAGTTGCAGGTCAAAGGCGGTGGTCTTGACCGCTTTCTGTTCTTCCCCGGTCAATCTCGAAAGGCTGTCCGTAAATGTTTCGGCAATCCGGAACTCCATCAGTTCACCTTGAAGACTTTCATGACTTCGTCGCCGAGGTGGTTGATGACCTTCACGGCGATTCGTCCGGATTTCGGTTTGTCGAACGGTCGGGAAATGTCGCTGTTGAGCGTCGCCCAGGCATCCGCGTTGATTTCGGCCTTCAAGGTTGTCTTGAGCGATGAGTACGGATCGTTCGCCCCGAGGAAATAGGCGTGGCGGACAAAAAAGCTTTCCTCGTTGTAGTCCGTGTCGATGAACCAGCAGGCAATGCCGTCCGCGCCGTCGCTGCGGATTTCGCCGGTATTCGGGTGAAAGACATCGACGCCGTTGATTTTGACCTGAATCTGGTCGCCGCCGGGTGCGACGATTTCAATATCCGGCTCGCCGAAGATGACGAAGAGATTCCCCTTGCCGGTGTTTTTCAGATCGTCGGCCATGTGGAGATCGGCGTTCATCCGCGCCTTCAGCACCGGAATCCGTCCGAGTTTGCTGAATTCGGTGGCGTGGGCTTCGTAGTTGAACGCGCAGGAAATCAACACGTCGAAACCGGCGTCCCCGGCTTCTCGGGCGGCTTCAACCAGATCGGGGCGCGAAACCGTACCGAACTCAGGTCCGATGAAGATCGCCGCCCGCTTTTCAACCGCCGATGATTCCGTCCCTTCCGAATACCGGGCCTCGGCGCAAATCATTTCGCCCGGCCAGGGCGTGAGCGAATGGAACGTGATCTTGTCTTCCTTGTGAGCCTGCTGGACGCCCGATGTCTTGAGGTTTTCGAGAATCATCGAGACAAAATCCCGTGACTCCGCCTCGGCGTTTTTCGATTCCTTCACCGGATCGACCGGGTTGTCGTCCTCGTCAACAATGAGTACCCGATGGGGCGACAGGCTCTCGACCGTAAAGGGGCCGGCCACGCGGACTTTCTTCTTGTCCTCATAGGGTTTGTCGTACAGATACTCAAATTCCGCTTGGGCGGCGATGGAAGCGTCGATCTCTTTCTGCCGGGCAACGCGCGCCTGCCACCAGTCGGCGTGGAACTGCCAAGCAGTTTCCGCCCACTTCGGATCGGCCTCGCGGGGGATTTCCCATTCTTCCCACTTTTTGGAGAGGGTGGCGTTCAGCTTTTCGCGCAAAGGCTCAAGCGTTTCCTGCCACTTGTCCCAGATAACGTCGATCTCGGCGTTGTTGGCAACAACAGCGGAGGTAATGTGTGCCTTCCGCCTATAAACAAAGCCCTGACGGATTTTGCCTTGGACCGGCTGGCGGCTTGGCACGGTGTTCGTAAGTGAAGCTTCCTTCTGCTGGCCCTCAAGAGAATCCACAAGCAGGTAAAAGGGATACCGTGCGCCCATGATACGTGCGCGGGCCAGTGCTAATGCTACGCGTGAGGTGTCGATGGTGATCCAGCGGCGGCCCCATTGCTCGGCGACATTAGCCGTGGTGCCGGAACCGCAAGTCGGGTCGAGAACAAGGTCACCTGGGTCGGTGGTGAGCATCAGACACCTTTCAACAACCCTCTCATTTGTTTGGACCACATAGACTTGGTCTGGCGCACCCCCGAAGCCATCCCACCAGTTCGAAATTGGCTGCATTCCAAAGTCTGAGAAATAACGAACCAGCCTGATTTGGTCTTTTCCTACATAAAGACGATCAGCCAGCCCGATTCTACGCATGCCCGAATAACCACCCTCACCTTCAACGGCTGTATGCTTCCAACAATTTCCTTTGCTAATTCCAGGGTCAAATGTTCGTCCTTGGTACTTAAAAAGAACACTTTGATTTTTTCTGTACCCCCCTGAAGTAGAATTTTCGGAAGTAAAAAGCTTGCAGTTTCGTTCACGCTCTAAAAGCAGGGGTTTCAATTTGAGTAAAGATCCATTGCCTTCTTCCCGTGCGATTTCAGCAATTGAGGTGTCTTGACCAGAAGGCAAACGAACTAGCCTAAAATCGCGAGCTATTTCGGACTCATCCTGAAATTCTTCATAGAGCTGCTTGGTCTTTGCTTGCTGTTTGTTCTTAAAAAACCAAACAATGTAATCATTTACTGCTTCTGGAAACCTCCCTTTTTGGCTCCCTTTTTTCTTTACCAAAATTAGATCCCCTGCGTTGTCTTCTCCGAAAACCTCATCCATAACGGAGCGAACGCGATGAACATTTTCATCCCCGATCTGGACGAAGATTGAGCCGGAGTCAGCAAGGAGGTCGCGGGCCACAGTTAGTCGGTCGCGGAGGTAGGTGAGGTAACTGTGGATTCCGTCACGCCAGGTGTCGCGAAACGCTTTAACCTGCTCGGGCTCGCGAGTGATGTGGTCGGCTTTACCATCTGTCACTTTGTTACTGGTCGTTGACCACTGAAAATTGCTGTTGAACTTGATGCCGTAGGGCGGGTCGAAGTAGATGCACTGCACCTTGCCGCGCAGACCTTCCCGTTCCGCGAGGCTTGCCATCACCTGGAGCGAGTCACCGAGAATCATTCGGTTCGACCAGTTCTGGTCGTGCTGGTAAAACTCGGTTTTTTCGGCCCCCTCCGGGATTCCATTGAAATCCGAAAACAGATCGAGTTGGGCATCCGCCGCTTTCGCCTCCGCGCGGCTGCGGTTCAGCAGGTCGTCAATCAGGACCTTCGGATGGATTTTCTCCTGAATGTAGAGCGGCGGGGCCTGAACGATCAGGTCGGACCAGTCCTGTTCATCTTTTCCACGCCAGACGAGTTGCGGGTCGAGGTCACGGTTGCGGCGCTCGTAGGCGAGCCGAATCGGCGTCTGTTCATCCTTCCGAAGCACGGACTGGTATTCCGCCGTCGGAATGTTTTTTCGCGTCGCGTCGTCGTGTTTGATGGTCTCGACCGTTTTTGAACTTGTTTTCTTCGCCATGAGTGATCTGCTTCAGGAAAGGTGACGGCAATTCATTTGTCGCACGGGCGGTGCGACAAACTCGTCGTTGTTTTTTCTCGTGGGCTGGCGTCAGGTGACGGCCACGGTCGGTTGCAGGACCTGGTCGATCATCCGTCCAAACTCGGACTCGATCTTTGCCGCGAAGTCGGCCTCCATCTCGAAAACCTCGGTGAGTTCGACGAATGCCCACCGGCCATACGTTCCGAGCCGGTTCACGCCGGGAATCCAGTTGGTTTCCATGGTGGCCTTCTTTTCCTTGGCGTCTTCCCGTCGGTATCCCTTGATTTCGACGACAAGGTGCAGAAGGTCGGGCTGGCCGTCATCGACCAAAACGATGAAGTCGGGAATGTACTTTCGAGCCACTGACCCGTATTTGTAGGGGACTTCAAGGCCGACGTTGTGATTCTTGACGTAGGCCCGAACCATCGGGTGCGACTCGACGACCCGGCAGAATTCGGCTTCCCAATTACTGTCCAGAATGACCCAGTTGACGTGACAGAGCCTCGAATCCGTTTGCCAGCGGCTCGTCTTCGAGGTGGTGAAATTGACGTGGCTGGTCGAGCCGACCGGATTGTACGGATCGAGCACTACCTTTACGGGGTGGTCTTCTTTCAGCGCCTTGCGGGTAATGGCGGCGGTGATTCGCTCGCAGGCCATGTCGGCCAGTTCCTGATACATCAGTTGCGCCGGGTATGTCTGGCCTTGGCAAACCAGACAGTTTTCAAGCCAGTCCTTGACGATGCGCTTGAGCTGACCGAACAGATGGAGCTTTGGATCTTCGTTCGGATCGCGCCATTTGGTGTAAAGAAGCCTTTTGGTGACGTGGTACAGCAGGGTCGAGTAACGGAGTGTCGCCGTGTGGATCAGGTTCAGGTCCACTTCCTCGCCGATGATGCCCGCGTTTTTGGTGATGGAAGGGCCGACCAGTTCGGGCGTCAATTTCAAAATCGAATCGTCGTTGAACTCGGCGGTCAGCACTTCATCGGGAAGTTCGACGCGATACCCTTCGACTCGCGGGAAACGGATTTCAAGGTGATCCCGTTCGGGACTCATCGACTTCACCGAAATCGTTTCACGGGGTTTCTGCGGCGCGGCCACGACGGGTTTCGCGGTGAAGTCGAAGGGGATTCCGAGAACATCGGCATACTCGACGGTGAAACGTCCCTTTTCATTGAGGTCGTAGGACTGGCGACGCAGGGCGCGCCCGATGACCTGTTCGCAGAGGAGTTGCGTTCCGAATGCCCGGACGCCCAGGACGTGGGTCACCGTGTTGGCATCCCATCCTTCGGTCAGCATCGACACCGACACGACGCACCGGATGGACTCACCCAGCCGGCCCTGCTTCCCGACCGTATTCATCACTTCGCGGAGCAGGTCGTGGTCGGAAATCTTTTCCCCCTGACGCGGATCGCCGGTTCGTTCAATGACTTCGCGCCGAAACCGCTCGATTTCATCCGATGCCATCGACCGGAAGTTGTCATCGAGGCCTTCACCCGATTCGAGCTGCTCGCTGTCGATCAAAAGGGTATTGGGTCGCGGAAGCGGATTCCCGTGTTCATCAAAATTTCGAAAGAGTTCAAGCCGACCGTTTTCCAACGTGGTTGAACCGTCTTCGTGTTCGCGCTGAAACCCTGAGATGTAGTCAAAAACCAGCTTCGAAGCCGACGTGTTGTTACAAACCACGATGAAGCAGGGGGGGACGGTGATTCCGGCGTCCCGCCACAGGTCATACGTTTTCCGATAGTGGCCATAGAGCGCTTCGAGCGCCGTTTGAAGCTCCACCGGGAGACTCAGGGGGTCGAGGTTCTTGTTTTTCCCTCTTCCCTTCTTCGGCATCCTTGAGCGGATGTTGTCCCAGAGGTTTCGGAACTTCGGCATCTCACCGCTCGGGATGTTGTCGGCCACCGGTACGCGCGGCAATTTGACGATGCCGCACTCGATGGCATCCATCAGCGAGAAATCGCTCATGGTCCAGGGAAAGAGCGTGCCCTCGGCATACCCCGAACCCCGCAGGAAAAACGGCGTCGCGGAAAGATCAATGACCCGGTTGATTCCGATTTTGCGATTGACGGATTCCAGCCCCGAAATCCAGAGACGGGCAGCCTCGTTGTTTTTTTCCGCCTCCTGCTTGTCATCTCCGGTCAGATCGCCTTCCTCGTCGAGATTCGGTTTTTCCCGATAGCAATGGTGGGCCTCGTCGTTGAGGACCATGATGTTTTTCATCCCCATCAGGTCGGGCATAACCCGCTGGAGCATCTGGCCTTCGGTTTCCAGCGTCTGGAGGGCCTCTCCCCTTCCCTGAAGGAGAGAACGCCCGCCCTTGGACAATTCCATCCGCTCACGTAGTTTGAAGGCGTGGTAGTTCGTAATGACGACCTTTGCGCGTCCGAGGTCGTTCAACATGTCGGCGGGCACGATTTCCCGACTTTGGTAATAGCTGTCCGGATCATTCGGCTGGAGTACCCGAAGGCGGTCGCGAATCGTCAGCCCCGGCGCCACGACCAAAAAACCACGGGTGTAGCGTTTGCTGCCCGGTCGCCGGACCGCGTTGACCGTTTGCCACGCGATGAGCATGGCCATCACGGTTGTCTTCCCCGCCCCGGTTGCCAGTTTCAGGGCGAGTCGCATCAAGTCCGGGTTCGCGTCGTTGTTGGCATTCGCCAGATGTTCGAGAAACCGCTGGCCGGTTTTTCCAAGGTCGGGTGCGACTTCGGTCAGCCAGATAACCGTTTCAAGAGCCTCGATTTGGCAGAAGAAAGGGCGGACCCCGTTAAACTCGTGCGTACGCCAATGTTGGAGGAGACGCGCCGTTTCCGCCGTGACATGCCAATCCGCCGGGTTTGGCAGCTTTCGCCAGGCATCCACAACCCCTCTGAGATCGTTGATGATTGGAATCTGGTCATATTGCTGGGTCTTCCCGGAAAGCCCCTTCCCCTCATCGAAAACGAATTCACCCTGTTTCGCACCGCCTTTTTGTTTTCGCGGTTTTGGAATTGGTGTGAAGAACTGGGCAATTCTTCGGGCGTCAATAATCTTTTGGGTTGGCTGTCCTTGGGGGTCCAATTCCCAATGCCTTCCGGGGTACTCGTATGGCGAGTTGAGAATTGGTTGTTCGTGAAAAGAGACAGTCATGTTCGTGGAATAGCTGGACATCTGCTTTCCGTGCCTTCGGGGAGAGTGGCGAAGCAGGACTCGTTCTACGTTTTAATGGATTTTTATGCTCGTTCAAATTCATGAAACCCAAACTAACAGTGTACGTCAACCAGTCATTCAGTATTTTAATGTTTCAGAAAAACTGCTGTTGAAATCGGATATTGCAGACAGGTTCTGCAATATCTCACCTTTGCTGTTTACCGTTTGTTTTGAAGCTATTGCAGTTTTTACGAGGATCAACTTTTCATCTTCTTTTCGATGATTTCGTTGAACACATCATCGTTCCAGGCAATGCCCTCCCGCAGACACCGTTTCTTCGCTTCATACGCGAGGTCGGAGATTCTAAAGTTTTGGTCTCCCGTGTGGGTGTTCCGTATTTCCGCCAGAATCTTCTCCAATTTGGTTCGGATCTGATTTCGTCCTTGGCCGGCTGCGGGCGGACCGGCGAGTTCGTCCAGAATTGATTTTGCGAAATAGGCGAAACTCTTGATCGGTTCGGAGCTTCGGTTCTGGATTGTGTGCATCAGGTCCACAACCAGTGATTCATCGATGTGGTCAATCTGCTCCAAGGCACGTTCATCGGCTTTTGACCATTTTTTCCCTGTTAAAGATTCAAAGGTCATCATCACGCGCGTACGCGCGCTTTGATGATGATGATTTTCTTTTAAGTCATGATCATGTCTCTTTCTTTTATTGGGTATCTGTTGGATACCAGTATCCGATTGATACTGGTATCCGATTGATACTGGTATCTGATTGATACTGGTATCCGGTAGATCTGTGTGTACTTCGTATTCCGTACCCTTTTTGTCGTTTGTGTTGAATACCTGCGAGACCCGGATGACTCCTTTTTGGACGAGCTTTGGGATGACCCTCTTGAGTTGTGGAATCGAGATACTGGTTGATTCTGAAAGTGCTTTAAACCCAATAAAACAAGTGCTTTGCTGGAATCCGTGAGAGAGTCGGAAAAGTCGGAAGTAGACTTTAAATTCGTACGGATCGAGTAGGGTGAAAATCCGGTCGGTGATGGAATGCGGCACTTTGACGAAATGTGATTTCGGATCGACAAAAGGCTTCGCCGCAGGTTTGTTTTTGGTTTTAACCGAAGGGTTTTCGGGGGCTGAGTCATCGTTGTCTGGATACTGGTATCTATCTGATACTGGTATCTGAGATACTGGTATCGGTGAGATACTGGTATCTGATAGATACCAGTGTTCCTGGGCTTCTTCCGAAGGCTGATCCTGTTCCGATGGAACTACTGGTGTCGAGGTTAGTATTGTATTTTCTTTGTAATCAATACTTTCTGCGCCCGTCTGCTGAGCGCCAAGCGCCCCTCTTGTCTCATCTTTAGTCGAAATTTCACCTGAAAACTCATTTTGCTGGATACTGGTATCTGTTGGATACTGGTGTCTATTGGGTACTGGTATCTGTTGGATACTGGTATCTGTTGGATACTGGCTTTCCTCGGTTTCGTCTTTCTGCTCGACCTCCTTTTCTTGGAGAGCTGCTTGAAGGAGTGCTTGCTCAAGGGCAGTCCCTCCAAAATCGAGGTCAAGCTTTCTGACGGTCGAAATTCGCTTGCCGGGCCGATAGGGAACGACCTTACGGGGTGACGATGTTTCGTTCGACACGTTCCCTCACCTCCTTCCAGAGAGCTTTGTAAGCAGCGGCCCCTTTGGAATCCGGGGCGGTAAGGTTGATCGGCGCTTTTTGAGACGGGCTTTCCGTGACACGAACGTTGTCCGGGATGGCAGTCTCAAGAACAAAACCGGGGTAATTGGCGCGGAGGGTTTCAAGTGCTTCCTGGCAAACCCTCCGCCTTGAGTTGTAACGGGAAAGAAAAAAACCGAGCAGGGCAGGGAAAACGCCACGGGTCAGGGCGCGGGCGCGAGCAAGCTGGCGAACAAGTTGGGCGGTCCCGTCAACGGAAAGGAAATCAGCTTGAACGGGACACAAGACGAAGTGGCTACCCACCTGAGCCATGGAAACCAACGTTCCAAAGGAAGGGTCAGTATCGATGAAGATGTAGTCGTAAGGGGAGTCATCCCACATTTCGAAAAATTCTCGAAGCGCAGGGACGATCTCCAATGGATTCGACCGGTCAATCTGGTCGTTCTGTGAGTTACTGGGAATGAAATCGAAAGAATACTGTTCGTACTGAATCGGCTGGATCAGATCCTCGAAGGCTCTTTTCCCCGCCAACCAGGAAAAAAGAATGTTGTCGTTCAGTTGATCGGGCGGGGTGTCCAGGAGGGCTCGGGTTGCGGAGGCCTGGGGGCCAGCATCAATCAGAAGCGTCCGATAGCCATCAGCCGCCGCTTCGCCGGCCAAAGCAATTGCCGAAGTCGTTTTGCTGACTCCACCCTTGTTGTTGCTAAGGGTAATGACGCGATGCCGGGTTGAAATTACAGGTGGCTGTCGCCGAATCGACACAACAGCCGACCGGTCAAACAGTTTTACACGACCGTCGGTCGGATCGTTCACTGTTGCCAGTTGATTGTCCCGTACAATTTTCCGAAATGTATCTGGTGAAACGCCAAGAAGTTCACAGGCCTCATTGGCTGTGATGAAATTAGAATCGGCCATCGGGTACTCGCTGGAAATATACCGAATAACCGCGAAGTGTCTTCGGGGTATTTCTGGCGATTTTGCCCTAAACATCTTGGAGTGTCTATGGTTCTACCGGAAATTTTCTTGTTGTAGGCCTAAATTGAAGCCGGGATTTACTCCTCGGGTTTGGCCGGTATGACTTGAACGAGCCCCAAATCTAGGCCGCCGCGAAGAGCCTCCACTTCGTAACGAGACCTCTAAAAAGCGATTCCCTTTTTTCCGATCCCTTCGGATTTTCCAGACAGCATCTGGAAAATCTGTGACTCGGGCCAAGCCTGAAAGAAGTTCCGCCTCTGGTAAAGGTTGGTTTTACGAAATCCACACCTGAAACGGCGGCTTAAATCTTCAGCAAATTTTACCGAATCAGGGCGTTGACGCTTCGTTTCAAGTGCCAACTTGGAGATTTTGAAATTTTCGCTGGCCACTAGTATCCGATAGATACCGGTATCTATCAGATACTAGTATCTGTCGGATACCAGTGTGTCTTGATCTTCTTTTGTTCACTTTCAAGTTTGATCTATCCCAAAATTTCATTCGCAATGTCGTCGTTCCAGGTAATCCCCTCTTTGGCACATTTGGATTTCAGCAGGTAGACCATGTCGGATGAATCCCATTCGTTTGAACCAATGTTGATGGAGCGGCCCGGATTCCTCCAGGAGAATCGCTTTGGCGAAGTAGGCGAAGCTCCCGATGATGTTTCCGGCACGGTTGTGGATTCTCCGCATCAGGAACTCAAGGCGGTCGGTGGGAATATGCGTGACTTGCTGGAATGCTTTTGGGTCTGCCTCCGACCATTCCTTTCCTGTTAGTTTTTCAAAAAGTGTTGAGATCGGAGATGTCATCTTAGGTACAAAAATCGCAAAGTAATGAATTACGATTTTGCCGAAGGTACTTCATCTCCAAGTCGGGGAGGTTCACTCCCGGCTTTGTCGAGAACTTTCCAAAACGCCGAAAGATCGCTCTTTTCCGACCGTTCTCTGAAATAAGATTCCGTTCGGAGAGCTGCCAGCTTTTCGGCAACGGCCATCGCGATGAACTGATTCATCGAGGTGCCTTCCGCCTGAACTACTTGGCGAAGTTCATCCATCAGCGAGGCCGGCAGGCGAAGCGCGTAGTTGTTCGTCATTGAAGACTCCTCAAAAACTCCGCCGGGAGCAGGACCTGAATCCCGAATCGTTGAGCGGCAGGGAGAAAATGTTTCCGATTGAAGGTGATGATCCGGTCGGCACCGCCGTTGACGGCGGCTTCAAGAATCATTTCGTCATTGGGGTCACGCAGTTGCGGTCGCCACAAAAAATACGGTGTTACGGGCTGAATCATCTTTGCCAGGCCATCGAGAAAAATATCAATTTCCTCTTCGGTCAATCTTGCGGCAGTGAGATGTTCCGGGCGTTTGAGAACGGCCTCATATTCGAGAAACATTCCAACGCTCGCAACCGCGAAGAACTCGCCTTTTCCCAAACGGCGAATCAGTTCGCGGGATGCCCCTGTCGGGCTTCGCAACGCGGCAACCAGCACATCCGTGTCTAGTGCGGCATTCATATTGCCGACAGTATTATGATTTATTGATTGTGTCGAGAAGTTTCGAGTGGAAACAGCCGTTAATGAGGCCATCGGTCCTGGAGGGAGTGGCCATCATCGGCAAACGGACGAAGGGAAGGGGGGATTACTTCTGGGGCTGGCTCGGCTTCACGTTCGGCTGAATCGGCTTGAGGTTCGGGTCGGGAACGGCGTTGGTGATCGGCGCTTCGGAGGGAAGAACCGTAATGCCCGGCTTGCCGTTGGTCGGAAGCGGCTTGCCTTCGGGGACTCCCTGCACGTCTTCCGGAACGGTCCGGTTGATTTCTTCCTGCTCGCGGGCCATCGCGAGCGGGTCGTCCGCCGCGACCTCGACGATTCCCGCGCCGCCATCAGGGAAGGTTTCCGTACCTTCTTCAACCGCCGGTTCGGTCGGGGTGACCGAGGCGACGAGCACCGCCGGGGCTTCGGATTCCATCCAGACGTGAACCCACTCCGCGCCGAACTTCATCTTGCCGACGTAGGCGTACTTTGTGTCGGTCGTGAACTCGCGCGAGTGCCAGAGTTTGGCGTTCGAGCCATCGGGCTGCGCGACCAGTCCCGCGAATTCGAACGCCACCGTCGCGGAAACCGGACGGATATTCGTGAAATTGGCGAGGCCGAAATCGGAAGTCTTCACCCGCGCGGTCTTCGCGTTGACGACTTTCGGGGTGTTCGATTTCTTGACGGTCTGCTTCGCCACCCGGACGTGCTTGCGGACGTGACGGCGATGCTTGCGCGCCCGCTTCTTCTTCATGGTTCGCTTGGCGGCAACCGTCTTGACACCCTTGGCGGGCGTTTCCTTCGCGAAGGATTCAACCTGGAATCCGAAGATGAAGGCGACGGCGACGATGGCGGCGGTGAAGAAGCGGTACATGGCGGTGTCCTCGCGGTGATTTCTGCCCGTCTTTAGAACAAACCGCGTGCCGGACCGCCGGAAATCTCGTCAGGGCTGACCGAAAATCCCGAAAGCCATCCAAAAGAACGACTTGCGGTGATTGTAAAAAGTTTTATCACCGCCCGCCGCCGGTCCGGACTGGAATCCAGGCTGTCGTTCGTCAAATTCCGAAACACTTTTTACACCCGCGACCGGGCGCGACCGCCAATCGGTTTGACGATGACAGCCCCCGGCACGACCGGCTTCTTTTTCGGAGGTCTCGGTTTTCTGACCGGGTGGAGGAGGGGACTGTCCGGCGGAAGCAGGGTGACCGAAGCCGGATCAAGCGTCCACTTGGCGCGGGGGTTGAAGCTGCGCCCGTCGTCGTGGGCGAACCAGTCGGAACGGGATTTCCAGAACCGCCGTCCGAGGTAGATGACTTCATCGAGGACGACGGTGCGTTCGATCCGGCCCTTGACCGGATGGATGGAGAAGATGACGCCGCTGAATTTCATCGAGGGTGACCGGGTGGAAGAAGAAAGGGAAACCTGGCCGAACCGGAGATGACGGCATTATGGCGGGAAGATGTTACGGGCGCGAGTCAATCCCGAAGAAAAATTCGGATGACAGCAATGGGGAATTTCGTCGAGCGAGGCCCGAGTACGACGAACAAAAAGAACGCCGCCGGTCAGTTCTTCTTCGGGGGGGAAGGGACGGTATCCCCGGCGGGAGCGGCATCAAAGAGATCAAAAAAGTGAACGCCGAGGACAGCGGCCATTTCATCGAGGGCGGCGAGCGAGACGCTGTTGACCTGGTTATGCCAGTACCGGCGGACAAGCCGGATGTCGAGTTTGGTTTCCCGAGCCAGACTCATGATGTTGAAGCCTTTTTCTTTGGCGACTTCCTGAACCCGCAGTTTGGTCATTGTCCCTCCTGTTGAAATACCGAAGGAGAGCCTACCGATTGGAGGGCTGAGAAAGAAGTGCTTGACTTGATGGTCTAAAAATAGCATATCTAAAAAAGGACTCAGAAAAATGAGTATCAGGAAAGGGAGAGAAAAAAGATGAATCTCGTGGACTGTGAAATCGAGGGCCTCACGCCGCTGCTTCAGCATCGGTTCGTGACGCCCGAACTGGCGGATCTAACGATGGGTAGACGGAGGTTATTCGAAGCATGTGGCTGACTCGCGGGAGTGGGAGCAACCACCGCTACCAAAAGGAGGGGAGAGTTACTCTTCCTGATCTTCCGATGCCGGGTCGGTGCCGCCCCCACCGGTCACGTCCCACAGATCAAGGAAACTGACCTGAAGGACTTCGGCAATGGCGTCAATGGCATCGATGGAAATGCTTCGAACCTGATTGTGCCAGTACCGGCGCACAAGGCGGATGTCGAGTTGGGATTCGCGCGACAGTTTCCCAATGTTGTAGCCCTTGGCTTTGGCGACCTGTTGGACTTTGAGTGTGGTCATTTCTCCTCCGGCATCTTGGGGGAGAGCCTACCTAGAACGGTACACCCTAAGAAGCGCTTGACGGGGCGTGCTATTGATAGCATCTTATCAATAGCATGCAACTAAAAGAAAAAAGGAAAGGAGCACATCAATGTATCTCGTGGACTGTGAAATCGAGGGCCTCGCGCCGTTGCTGCAACACCGGTTCGCCACCCCGGAACTCGCGGACCTGACCCAGGGGGGACGCCGGGTGACCGGAGCGGTGGACTACACGGAGGAATGGCGCGGCTATCTGTATGTGACGCCGCGGGGAGAAATCGGCCAGCCGGCGGTTCACATCGAGCAGTCGCTCATCAAGGCGGCGGGTTCGTTCAAGATCACCGGTCGGCGGGGGGCGACCTATCGGGATTTGTTTAAGGCGAGTGTCTTCGTGACGCCGGAGTTGCTGTCCCACGGGGTGGCCAGCCCGGAAACGCTGACGACGAATCCGGAAGAAACTGTCTACCTCGACATGCGCCCGGTGGTGATCCAGAAGGCGCGGGTCATACGGATTCGACCGGCATTGAGGAAAGGCTGGCGGCTGTCATTCACGATTGAGGTGATGGACGACCAGATTCCGGTGGCGATCCTGAAGGATGTTCTGGAGTTGGCGGGGAAGACGGGCGGCATTGGTGACCACCGTCCGCGGTTCGGTCGGTTCATGGTGACCGGCTTTCGGAAACAGGACGCGGTGCCCAGGGCCGCGTGAAGGCGTGCGTCGTTCCGGGTATCCGGGCCGACGCGCGGAGGGTTTCCCGTTCGGGAAACTCCCACTAAAGGATGGGGACTGGAGTGGATTTCACTCGGAACGGATAGGCGATGCGGGGCTGGGAACTGAGCGGAATTGGAAAGGAAAGAAACGGTTTTATGAGCGATCACACGACCCATTTCGAGCTGTCGGCGTTTCCGGGCGCGTTGTTCCGTTGGTTCGGTCGGTTGCGTGGAAAGCCCTTGCAGCGGTTGCGACGGTTTGTCCACGCGCGGGACAAGGGCCAGTGCCGGGACTGCGGACTGAAGGTGTCGTTTCGCAAGTTCCATTGCCATCACGTTCTGGAAGTGAGTCAGGGTGGAACGAACCACCCGACGAATCTGGTGACGCTGTGTCGGGCGTGCCACGAGAAAAAACATCCGCACCTCCGGAATCCGAACGAACGGATTTCGCTACGGTCGGGAGAGAACGAAAGGAACGATCATGAAAATGGGAAGACTTGAGCGGGCGCTGCGCCGGGCGCGTCCCTTTGTCCACAATCCGGGCAATTGGGCGGACGCGGCGAACATCGGGAAACGGTTTCGGGTGCTGCGGCACGAGGGGCAACCGGAACTGATTGGGAAGGAAGGCGTGTGCGAACTGCCGGCGCCGAACCAGATGCTGCGATTGAAATTCGAGGACGATGGCGGCAAGACCTTCGAGGTGGAGATTGCACTCGCCGATCTCCTGGAAATCCTGCCCTGAACGCCAATAACGGCAAAAAAGAACGGCCCGGACGTTGCACAGACGTCCGGGCCGTTGTTGTGAAGAGATAAACCTCATTCACACAGGGATTTACAGACCGGACTGCGGTCCGGGAAGGTGGCCTCGGGAGTTTTGGAGAACCCCTGATTTCCTCAATGAAGATTCCCGTTTTCGGGAATCTTAAGGTGATATTCCCGATTCCGGGAATCTTGTGAACCACTTCACCCTCCCGGCAGGGCGATTTCGATGCCTTCCCGAAAAGAAACGCGGCCCGGAAGTTCGTGAACCTTCGGGCCGCGTTTGGCTTCGACGAGCTGGTGGAAAACAAGCTCTGGACCGACTGGCGAATAAAAAACGGCCCGAACGTCATCGTGACGTCCGGGCCGTCTTTGTGATGATGCAACTCCAATTCGAACTACCATTTACAGACCGGACCGCGGTCCGGTGGGGGTGAGTTTGGGGCATCGAGTTCGGCGACCAGTCTTCTGGCCGCTTGTGCCGGACTGATCGACTCTCCGTAGGTTTTTGCAATGAGTTCGGCCAATGCCTGGCGGAGTTCTCCCGGCTCGATGTGCTTTCGCTTTCCTTCAATGGTGATTTTCAGTTTTTGTGGCGCTTTGTCGGCGTTTGAAACAATGCAGGTTCGTTGAAACCGTCCTGGGAATTCGGTCGGCGCCTCGGTTGGAGATGTCTTGTTCAGCGCGGCTGGCTTTGGCTGACGGCCGGTCGGAAGCCGATGCGGTTTGCGGGGATCATCGTTTGCGAAATCCCTGACGGCGGCAATTTGCGCGGCGGCGGTGGGTAAGGCGCAAACCGCTCGCAAACGCCGAAATGACAGCTTCGCCTTCATGGCTGAGTCAATCACTTCCTTGGGCAGTTCAAGCAGGGCGATGTATCGGCGGATGGTATCGGCGTCCCGACGGGTCATTTGGGCGAGTTCGACAGCCGTGCCAACGTTCTCAAGGAAAGATCGATAGGTTTCCGCAACCTCAAACGGGGACAGGTTGGTCCGCGCCAGATTCTCGGTGAGCGCCAGCGCGATCAGGTCAGTCCGGGAAACAACCCCCAGATCAAAACCTGGGATGACGGTCCACCCGAGCCGACTGGCGGCAAGGACTCGCCGTTCCCCGGAAACAATTACGAAGCGTCCGCTCGGGCCATTTCGGCAAATTTGGATCGGGTGGATCAAACCGTGGTCCTTGATTGAGGCAGCCAGATCCATGATGGCGGATTCCTCAAATACTTTCCTCGGCTGGAAGGGATTCGGATCAAGCAGTTCGATTTGAACCAATTCGGTTCTGGGGACGCCACCGGTTTTTTGCCGATGGTGTTCAGGCGTGGTGGCGGAAGACTGGCGGGTTGGCAAAACGGGTTTTCCGGTGGCGCGCTCGGGATTTTCGAGAGCTGGGAAGTGCGGTTGATTGCTCATGGTTGAGGCTCCTTTTTGTGTAGTGAGCCAAACAAAGCAATCTCCGTGCCGGAAGGTGGATATTTCCTCGATGTCGTCAACGCCAGTGGTTCGAGAGACGTTCTCTCCGATCTCTCTTGAATTTTGAAACGCCAGTTGAGGGGGTACGGTTTCCTTGTTCCGGGCCACCTCGAAATCCCCCCGGCCGCTCTGCCGCGCGGCTCGAAAACGCAACCGACGTGGGCGGGGGGAAGTTGCGACGAATCATTTCAGGCCCCTTCAATACCGAGTCTTTTGTTGATTCCAAAAGGATTTACCCGGCTTGGGCGCACTGTGACGGCGGAGGCTGAAATCCCGTGGCCACCGTCATTCCGAGGCGACTGACCAAAATCCGAATTGAAAAGGCAAGAAGACCTGACGGTGGCTTGTGGGCTCGAAACCCCCGTGGAAGGTGGCAATGTCATCTGGGGGAGAAGAGTGGCGGGAGTGTCCTACCCGGAACCCGATTGAAGGCCAGAATCGGTGAAAAGACGACCGTCGAAGAGTCTCATTTTCGGGAATCTTAAAGCGGAGTCTCGTTTTCGAAACTCTTACCGCCTGACTCATTCCAGTGATTTCAACAATTTACGAATTTCATCGAGTGGCACGCCAGTTGCACAAACACCTGGCGGAAGGCCACCCAATCCTTCATCTAAAACTTCCTCAAGTATGGGGCCGGCTAGGTCATTCAACCCATTGATTGCTTCTGAAGATGGTCTTGACACGGTTGGAGCCTTGGGAGGGGAGAGCCGATGAGGGATCCCCGTGGTGAGCGGGTGGTGGCTGGACCGGATCAGGTGAGCCGTCAGGAGCTTGGTGGGTTGGGGGCTTTGGATGGGCAATCCAGCAAGTGTTCGAGCGGGGGCTGGTTTGTTTGCCGAGTCTCCAAAGGGTTACCTCGTTGGTGGCTGATCAAACGAAAGCTACCGGTGGCCGAAGGTGGTTGCCTCCCTCGCTCCATCGCATCGGAAAAAGCCTCCGACTCTGTAAACCGCCCCCGTCTCTTGGGTCCGACACATTACGCACTGTTTTATGTGCAAGGGAAGTAAGGCACTTGGAATCAATACGTTAACAGAAAATCCATACCCCTGGAGGGTATCTAACACAAAAATAGGGGGATTCATGAACGAACCACAGAAGAAAACAACACTTGACCACTCGATTGCATTTCGTGTGGCCGAGTCTGATTTTCATCAACTTGTTGTCGATGCAAATGAAAAGAATCAAAAACCGAACGAGTACGCCCGGCAATGGTTGCTTATCCGTCGGGAAACACTGGCCAAAGTTAGCAATCTGGAAAGCCAAATAAAGATGCTGCTTGCCGGAAAAACGGAAACCGAGCGGCGGTCCGGAGTGTATCGACGGGCGGCGTTTGGGGCGGTGGCATTGTTGCTCCTGCTTTCGCTCGTGACCTTGGCGAGGCTGATACCCGACCCAGCTCGGCGGAACAATGAGGCCGTCATTCAGCAGGAAGGGGTGCAGCCATGATGTCTCTCACAACTGGTGATCTGAAGTACTTGACGTCGGATATGACGCTCAGGATGGAAATTGCCTGGCGGAGTGCCCCGGATCGGGTCGCCCTCGGAAAACTGGCTGATATGTTTGACTTGGGAGGGGCAGTCCCACTGGCGAAGCTGAAACTCCTCGTTGCCGGAAAAGATCCCAAAACCGGCAAGGCAATTGTGCGCGGGGCGCGAGGCCTGGTTGTTCGCGACGATGGCGGTGAATTGAAGGACCGCGTAGAGCGACGGGAAGGCTGGGATGCGACGATCTCGGCGCCGAAAAGTGTTTCGGAGTTTGCGCTCATCGCTGGGGACGAGCGGTTTCTGACGGCGCATCGGGAGGCGGTGGCCGTCACTTTGGCCGAGGCCGAGAAATTCGCGATGGTAAGAACGAATTCGAACGGGACGACGGTTCTCACCGGAAACCTCTGCATTGTCCAGTTCGAGCATCATACGGCTCGACCGGTGGAGGGGTTCGTGGCTCCCCAGCTTCATACCCACAACTTGATCATCAATATGACGCAAGTGGGGGAAGGAAAGTACCAGGCGCTTGAGCCGCGGGGAATCTATGAAGCTCAACACTATCTGACCACTGTGTATCGCGCTGCCTTGGCGGAACAAGTACTGAGGCTCGGATACAGAATCGAAATCAAAGAAAGCGGGGCGTGGGAGTTGGCGGGGTACGACCCGGCCTACCTGGCGGCGCTGAGTCCGAGGTCGGCGCAACGCGACGTTGAGCTTGCGCGCAAAGAACTCTCCTATAGCCCGATGGCGGCCCGGTACGCGGTTCTCCAGACCCGAGAGGGAAAACAAACCGTTGACCCGGAAACATTGATGGAGAGCTGGCAAGAAAAAGCACAAACGTACCGAGCAAATGAATGGCGTCCACGCGGCAAAGGTCCGGTGTGTTTGTGGGTGGACGACCGGAATCGGAGGAGACTGGTGGCCGAAGCGGTCACGCATGCGATCGCGGTGACGATGGCGCGGACAGGCCAATCTGACGAACTGACCCTTCTAATTGCAGCCCTGAAGTTTGACCTCGGACGGATTCCGCTTCTTGAAGCGAAAGCCGAACTGGCGGGCCGGATTGCCTTGGGAGAAGTCATTGTTCAGGAGATGCCGCGACCGGGAAAACTGTGGTCGATGATGACCACGCCGGAACACGAGCGTCTCTGGGCGGAGGTGGTCCGCCGGTCAACCGCGGAGGTAACACCCTCTGGCGTTGAGTCGGAGGTTGGAATTCATCTAGCGACTGAACCGGTTGAGGCCATCCTCGGGGCGCGGATTGTCCTGACGATGGTCGAAAGACGAACGGACCAAGTCATTGAGACGGCCATCGATGCTGGAATCCGATTCCAGACGGGAGGGTATCGGGTGGTCGGTGTCTCCGACAGTCAGAACACTCGTGACCATTTTCGGGAATCCGGCTTTGAGGCGGTCACGCTTGCCGAGGCCCAGCCTGATTTGAACCGGCCCACGGTTTTCGTGGTCGCGGCGGATTCGGTCAAGGACCTCGCCGGGCTGGCCGGCTTTCTTCGTCGCCTGCGGCCCGAGGATCGAGTCGTTGTAGCAAGGGGGCGGAATCAGAAAAACGAACTCCTCGACCGGCTTGGTCAGGAGTTGGTGAACAAAATGAAAGTCAATCACCTAAAAGAAATCAAACCCGAGGAACATGTCAAACAAACCGTAAAATCCCCCAAAGAATACTCCGCCGTGGAACTGGAGCGGATGAGGCGATCCGGACAAGTGGTTGAGGCTGGTTGCCGGGATATCCGGATGGAAGCGTTTGTGTCTCTGGCGCTTAACCAGTCCGATAACGGTATAGCCTTTTCAGCCGACCCGGCATTCCGCGTCGAAGCTACCGAAAAAATCCGCGCCCAACTGATTGCCAGGGAGGTTGTCGGGCCGGAGCGCCGGGTCGAGGTGCTTGTCCGGCGTGACGATCTGACGGGGAACGCTCGGTCGGAAGCGGAACGGTACGACCTCGGGAACGTCGTCGAATACGCCGAGTCAAGCGCTCAGTTCCTCCAGGGTGAGCGGGTGCGGGTCATCGAGACCGCCCCCAGGCGGCTGACCGTCGAAAGGCAGGATGGGACTCGGGTGACCTATGACCCCGCCCGATTACGCGGAGTGGCGGTCTATGAACAAAAAGAGATGCGTCTGGGCGAGGGAGACCGGATCGTCGTTGCAACCAAAGGCAAGAACCTCCCGAAGGTGGCCAAGATTGAAGCCCTCAATGACGAAGGCGCCGAAATCCGGTACTCGACCGGCCTGAAAGAGCACATCCGATGGTCGGACGGCGTCGTGGTCGGGCATGGGGTCGTGGTTGACCCGGAAACCGATGTGGGCTCGGTGGACAGCGTGGTCATCGAGGCTGGTCCCGGAATGGAAGCTCCTTCCTTGAACAAAGCCCTGAGCCATGGATTGGGTGAGGCGTTGGTCGTCACGTCTGACTGGTCGGCCATCGTCGCGCGGGCCGAGGCCTCGGAAAATCTTCGCGCCGAAGAACGGAAGCCATTTGTGTTGAAGGAATGCCCAAATGGTCCGGAGCTGGCGGTGGATGTGCGGGTCCATCGGTTAATCACCCGGTACGAAAGGCTCCACGAGGAACTGAGCGGTGAGACGTATCGCGGCGTAACCTATTCAGAAGGGAATCTGAAAAAATATGTTTTGGGCAAGGATGATGGGGCAGGGATGGCCAAAATTGCCAATCTCGACCGCATGGAACAGAGAATTGCCGAGATCGAGTCCGCCCCGGTCATCAATCAGGTGAAATTTGTCCGTGAAATCATGGTTCTGGATGGCGAGGCCATTCAAGGTGCCGAGCAGAAAATCCAGCCGGCGCTTTTCCGGACTGCCTCACGTATGCCAGTGGAAAAACAAACCCGGATGGCAATTGCTTTCGTCGCGAAAGTCCTTGAGGAGAATGGATTTGCGACACTCACCAGGCGAGAAGCCCAAATCCTCGAAGAGCAAGTCGGCCAGTCCCGGATCGTCAAGGACAATTTGGGGCCGGTGGCCAAAGGACACCAATCGGTTCTCCCGGAACCGGAACAAGACCTCGAAGCGTTGATTGGGCTGGGGTTGTTGACTGGACACATCGGTGGATTCCCGGCCAATCGAGATACAGTTCTTGATGCGGAAGTCGCGCAAACCATGAATCAGCTACTAAAAAACACCGGCGAATCAATTGCCCAAAATCACCTCAAAGGGCTCACGGCTCACGGCGTGGTCATGACGCTTCGGCAGGTCGAAAACCCCGAACGGGTGGTGATCCTGACCGTGCCGGCGGCGGTCAAAATCGACGAGAACGAGTTGAGACATTTGAAAGAGAATTTTTCGACGACCGAATCGGTGTACCTGATTCCGGAGGCGAGGATCGGAAACGTCGGAGTAGAACAGCTCAAGGCCGCCGCCCACCGAAGTGAAACGATGATTGTTGACCGGATTGAAAGGCGCGCGGATGGGTTTGTTTCTTCAACACTGCAAAGGCTTTCCATCCAAACTCAGGAAGGGAAGGGCCATCAAACAACCTCGACGGGAATGGATTTCGGCTGGTGACGACGTAGGGAGGGGACTGCCTGAATTTTTCCTTTTTCATCGAGGGCCTCCATGAATCATGGCTTCTGAATCCGGATGAAGGCGGCACTCAACTGAGGGATGGCAGGTCCCTCCCGGTTCAGCAAAGCGACAGAGGGTGAGTCACTTCCATTCCATCCGGCGATTTCGTCCGCAGTCCGGTCTCGGCTTGCACCTTTGCGGGTGTTCCATCCGCGTCCCGGATTTCGGTGGCGACCCTGAACGCCCGGATGATTGGTTCGCGGTGTTTGGGGGAAGCCTCGTTCCCATCGGACAATGGTGTTGACGTGGATTCCAGGTTTGTCGCCCGAATCCCGCTGGCTGGGGGAGTTCCGGATCGTGTCTCCAATCATTTCCACTTCCTCGGTCTCGATTCCCTGGGGTAGAATTTTTTTTGGAAGGGGAGGAGCGGTTTCCCGACCCTCCTCCTGAACAGCCTACCCGTTCAGCGGTTTTGTGGGACATCGCGCTGAATGGTGTCTTCAAGCCAGGCGACGCGGTCACGCAGGAAAGCCACTTCCTGTGTGGCCGCTTCGTTCTGTAGGACCTCGTTCGAATTCCCGGACCACTTGCTCCAGATTTCTTTTCACCGTCTTGTACGAATGGCAGCCCACCCTGCACCGGGTAAACAGGCCGCCGTAGTGGAACTGGCCGAGGCATTAGCCACCATCTCGGTTGAGGGCGCTCTTTTGTAACGACCTGAAAAGCTTGATTCGTTGATCGGTCCAGGCCGTGCGGTGAAATAACCCCAATCCCCACAAGCCCATACCGACCGGATCGCGGTCCGGTGGGCCTGAGTTTCCGGAAGGATGCGTTCCCCGAGGTGTCACCTTCGGCGACCAGGCGATATTCCGTTGGAAGCAGGACCCGAGAAAACCAGGGCGGAAGTCCTGGAGGCGTTCAGATGGATGGGGTGAAGTCTGGGATTCCGGTGGATGATTGCGACACTGCCGCCAGGTTGTTCACTCCGGTGCGGGAGGCGGATTGGCGCTGTGGACCTGTTGGCTCGGGTCGGGTGGCCAGGAGGGATCTGAAGAGGCGGACTGGAGAGCTTCCGGTCGGATGGGTCGTCCGTCTGGATCGAGTGGGATGGGCAGTCAGTCAAGTCAGAAGGCAGCCCGTGACTCGTTCGAAGCCTTGCTTCCGTCACTGAATGATCGGTCGGGAGAAGCTCGGGATTGCTTCCGTCCGAGTGCCGATCCAGCGTATCCCGAAGGTGGTGGTTGCCGGCGCTGGTTGCAAACCAAACCGCCTCCGCCTCTGTAAACATCCCCGTCTCATGAGAAAGACACATTACGCACTGATTTTCGTGTAATCGTGACAATTCCAATGAAATCATCGTGTTAACGGAAAAATGATGACCTTGAGGCTAGTTTGACAGAGAAATGAGTATTCAGGCTGGTCCAAATTGCAAAAAATCGCGCTTGGCAAAATCTTCCGGAACTAACGAGGGGGCTTGGTTTCATGGGTTTTTGCTCCGGGTCTTTTCAGACTCGTAAAACTGGCACGGACAGTTTTTCGAAGCTGAACCGTTGGCTTGGACGTAACGATTTGCTACCAGGTTTGGGCCCGGCATATTCTTGGATTTCCTGACATTCATACTTCTGCTGATGGGAGTCCTCTGGTGTTTCGCTTACTTCTCCGGATAGTCCTTGTTTTCACGGTTGTGGCGACGGTTGGCTTTGTCATCGTTCCCGTCTGGTTGATCCAGCCGTTCCGGCCCCAAACCCCGACGAGACTTGAGGTCTCATACTTCCTGCGAACCTGGTCGCCCAGTGTAACGCCCCTCGTGGCTCTCGCCGTTTTGACGCTCGCCGCCACCCTCTGGAACAGGTCGCGCGGATGGTGGCGCAAAACACTTCTGGTCGGCTCCGGCTCAGTCGTCATTTTGGCCGCCGTACTCGCTCGGGTGAACCACTTCGAGTTGATGTTCAATCCGGCGGAAAATCCGGGGTATGAAAAAGCCGCCGCGTCCGGCTTCCTAACCGACACGGATATGGTGATGGCCGTCACGCGGGGACCGGACGCGGTCGCCTATCCGGTGCGCCTGCTTGCCTACCATCACATCGTGCAGGACACGGTTGGCGGGACGCCCGTCGTTGCGACCTATTGAACGCTCTGCCACACCGGTCTGGTGTGGGAATCGGCGATAGACGGTCGTCCGCTCCATTTTCGGTTGTATGGCATCAACAATCAGAACTTCATCATGCGGGACGAGGAAACCGGTTCGTGGTGGCAGCAGGTATCAGGGGAAGCCGTTTTCGGGCCAATGAAGGGGAAACGGCTGAAACTACTTCAGCACGACGAAATCACCTTCAAACAGTGGAAGTCGGAGCAGGTGGGCGGCCGCGTGCTGCGTCCCGATCCGGTCATTCTGGGGGCGGGGAAATACGCGCCTCCGAACTGGGAAGACCGGATGCGAAACGGGAAGTCCAAAGCATACCCGATTTCGGTCATTGAAACGCGAAACCTGATTGTCGATACCGTCGGTGGCGTTCCAGTCGTCATCGTTCTGGCTGGAGACGGAAAATCGCTGCGCGCCTTCGAGCGCAGGGTCGAGGGAAGGGAACTCGAATTCTTTTCACGAAAAGCCGGGGACGGAAAAAGTGTTCTGGTGGATTCCCAAACTGGTAGTGAATGGGATTTCACCGGCCTTGCGACCAGCGGAGAACTTTCCGGTCGGCGGCTGACGCCCGTATATGTGCTGAAGGAGTACTGGTTCGACTGGAAGTCGTATCATCAACAAACGTCAGTTTATCAGGAGAGGGGAGGACAGTGAAAATTCTTGAAAAGGTATTTCTTTCCTCAAGCGAAAGGCCTGAATCAAGGAATTTTTGGCTCTTGGGAGCCTTGGCATTTTCATTTGCGTTGTCGGGAATTTCGATGCTGCCCGCTTTGGGTAATGAATTTGTCATTCAGGACGATGCTCGTCAGCATGTCGTATGGATGGAAAGGCTGTCGGACCCGGAATTGTTTCGCGGGGACGTCATTGCTGACTATTTTCAATCAGTTTCGCCCTTTGGAATTCAGTGGGTTTATCGACTCGGAAGCTGGTTTGGGGTCGATCCAATTTTATTTAGCAAGCTTCTCCCCATTTTTCTGTCCATCCCGGTTGCCTTGGGGGGATTTCACTTTTTTTACTCCACCATCCCCTCCGGAGGCGGTGCTTTTTTCTTTTCCTCCATCCTGAACCTGAATTTGTGGATGAAGGATGATCTGGTTTCGGGTACACCGAGATCATTTGCGATTCCGACCCTGCTGCTCTTTTTGTGGGGGATCACCTCGGGGCGGAAAATTGTCACGCTTGGTTCGGTGGTTCTCCAGAGTCTGTTCTATCCACACCTGACCTTTCTCCAGATCGGCGTCCTGGCGGTTTCGGCATTTCGATGGAATCGGAAATCAAAATCTTCGCATCTGAGTTTTGTCTTGGATAGGGACGGTTTGAAGTTAACGACTTGGGCACTTCTCGTTTCCTGCTTGGCGCTTATTCCTTACTCCTTGGGTACAAAGGTCTTCGGTCCAGCCGTTACCCTTCAGGAGGCAAAGGGGCTTGCCGCCTTTCAGTCTTTTGGAAGGGTTGAGTACTTCATACCAGACCCCTGGCGCTTTTACTTATGGGGAGAACGATCCGGATTCTTCCCGATTGAGTGGTTTACATCTCCTTTTCCGTTGCCCCATTTACTCGGATTTGTTCTGTTCCCTCTTTTCTGGCTTTATCGGGATCAATTCAAGACACTGAAAAGAGCCAATCGCGGAACCTGTCTCATGGTTCATTCCCTGGTTGTCGCGGTTGGGTTGTTTTTGGCGGCTCATTTGCTGGCTTTCAGGCTTTTTCTGCCGAGTCGTTATTCACAGCATCCTTTGCGAATCATTGGAGCTTGGGCGGCAACAGTCGTGGTTCTCAGTGTGATTGACCGATTGAAGGAGTTAATTCCGTCTCCGCGGCTGAGCATTACCCTTTGGATCATGGTTTGGGGGATTTCCGTTCCAGGTTTTATTGTGATCACGGGTATCAGAATGCCCGATTACTTCCCGAGAACCCGCTTTGTCAGAGGGGACCAAGTGGGGGTATACCGTTTTTTGTCAAAGCAACCCAAAAACGTCTTAATTGCTTCACTCTCGGAGGAGATCAACAACCTTCCAGCCTTTTCCAAAAAACGTATTCTGGTCGGGTCGGAAACCGATATCCCCTACCATAAGGGGTATGCCCGTGAGATGAACGAGCGCGCGGGTAATTTGATCGAAGCCTTTTTTTCGCCTGATCAAATGAAACTGGGCGTTTTTGTTAAAAAGTACGGGGTCAACTTTTTGTTGTTGGAACGAAACGGGCTTGAACCTGAGAATCTCCAACTCTCACCCTGGATTCTCCAGCATCCGGAAAGCGAAACCGCAATCAAGTTTTTGGAAAAGGGGGGAGTCCCACTCCTCCGGCATCCGAAAACGGAATGGATCGTCTACCAGGATGAACGTTTCATCATTGTGGATGCTGAAAAAATCATTCAGTAAAACCGGCTGGATTCTTTACCTCCCGACCTTTGCGAATCCTTCACTCGGAAGGGTAAGTGTAGCGGGAGCATCGGAATCCGGAATAAATCGTGTGGAAACGATGGGCCTTGCTCGCTTTTTCGAGGTTTGGACCTCGATGGCGAGTTTTCCGAGTTTTTGCGGTGTCCGGCTTTTTGATCCGCTGCCGCCAATAGTTGCAAATACTTCAACGAAAAACCGGAACCGACGCGGAGACGGAATGGCAATTCGAAACTGAACCGGAACGGATTGGCCTGGCGCGAGAGAAAGAGGCGAGGTGGATACGGGTTGGATTGCTCCAACCAAACCGCCTGATTCACAGGATGCCCCAACGGCTGACAGAAGCCGGAATGGAGTGGACGGAGGCGTGCCATTTGCTTCCCTGAGTTCCAGAATCTGAAAAAAGGGATTCAGCAACGGATCTGGTCCGATGTTGGAAAGGAATGCGTCAAGAATCAGGTCGTTGGAATACCCTTGGCAGGTTGGAGAAATCAATGTTTGTCCGTTGACTTGAAGTTGAACGCGGTCGTTTACCCGTACGGGCACCAGCGGGCCAGTCGTCAAAAACTGCATGGAGACGGGATCAAGGTAATGATTCGGCGTGACCGATTGATCGCTCAGTCCAATCAATCCATCCGCTCCATTGCCTGAAAAGTCGGCTGAAGCAAGAAAAGCGGACGTTGCAGCGGCATTTGAACCGGAAAGCCGAATCGTAACAACAAGATCCTGACCCGGAAAAAATGAATAGGGTGTCGTGAATCCAATGGCGAATGAAGGGAATGCGTTGGGGGTACTTGGGTCCGTGGAAGTAAACGGGAAAGCACCGGCCGGGATGGTAAGCGGGCCGCTTCTTACCAAAATCGAGGACCCGGCCTCCAGGTTGTCGGAAAAGGGAATCCCTTCACTTGGAAACTCTCCCTGGGAACGAACCGAGGCGCTGGCTCGACTTAAACTGACTTCATAACGATCGAAAACAATTTCCGAAGGGGGCCATGAAGTTGGGGCGACCAAACCCGCATTTCCGGGGAGAGCCGCCAGCCGGAAGCGCAGTCCAGTGAACTGAATGGGGGCGCCCACTGTCGAAAACTGCGACGGTGCAAAGTAAAACTGGAGAACTCTCCCTGAATTTCTGATTGGCGAATTGACCCCGGCTGTTTCATTGGAGGTCGGCACATTCAGCGTACCCTGACCGAAAACCTGATTGCCTTGGCTGGATAGGACCCAGCAAAGAGATAAAAAAACGAATAAGAGGCCCTTTTTGAAATCCATCGTCTCGAAGCCCGCCTTTGATTTGTCGCCATGGGGAAATGAATCCGGCTTTCCACGGGAACAAGAAATACAGTAAACGGTTAGTTGCGCTGCTGTATTTTTACTGACTTTTGGCAGAAAAGCCAGATTTGTGAAATTGGAAAACGTTATGCGCCTTGTCATCCTTATCCCTGCCTTTAACGAGGAAGACGTTCTTGGGAGAACGATTCGGGCATTACCTCGGCGTGTCCAAGGCTTTGAAAAGGTGGAGATTCTGGTCGTTGATGATGGTTCTGAAGACGGGACTTCCAGAATTGCCAAAGAATCCGGATGTGATCGACTTTTCCGTTTCGGGAGGCACCTGGGATTGGCCGCGGCCTTTTCCGAGGGGGTTTCGCAAGCTTTGGAAATGGGAGCGGATGTCTTGGTGAACTTCGACGCGGATGGGCAGTACCGGGTTGAGGATTTGGAAGCGATCCTGAGTCCGATTTTGGATGGAGAAGCCGATTTGGTGGTTGGAGAGCGACCCTTAAGCGCGATTAAATCTTTTAGCCTTTCAAAAAAACTGCTCCACCGGTTGGGGAACGCGGTTATTCGTCGAATCAGCGGCATTCATCTTTCGGATGTCACCAGTGGTTTTCGGGCAATGAACCGACGGGCAATGTCTCGGACTGTTGTTTTTGATCCTTTTACCTATACGCTGGAAACCATTGTTCAGGCGGGGCGAACCGGCCTGCGGGTGGCCGGAGTCAGCGTCAAGGTGAACGAACCCACGCGACCATCACGACTGATGCGGAACACCTCCGAGTATGTTTTTCGTTCCGTGGTCACGATTCTGCGGGTTCTCCTGACAAATAAACCGTTGGCCTTTTTTCTTGGTCTGGCGGCACTCTGTGGAGGCGTTGGGGCTTTCCTTACCAGTCTTTCGTTATTGGAGGGGAATCCGATCAATAGCCTCCCCGTCGTTTTCATTCTGACGGTCTCGATGTCGCTTTGTGTTTTTTTCGGGACTGCCGGGATTCTTGCGAACCTGGTTTCGCTGAATCGGCGACTACTCGAACATTTCCATTTTTTGGCGAATTTGAGAAGAACCCCCAATGAGGATTTGAAACCCGACAAAGAGATTCTTTCTTGACAGCGGATTGCGTGTCATTGAAAATCCTGCTTCCCGAAAAAACTCTCCAGCGATGAGGCGTTGGTCAGCACACCCGGAGCATTCAATGAGTCGCCGTTTTTTCAAAACAAGGCGTTTTCTGCTCGGTATGTTTTACCTGCTTTTGCTGGCTGGTGTCACTTTTGCCTATTTGGGGCGAACCCGGCCACAAGGGATTGTCCGGCACTCACCGGCCCCGCCTGTTGTGACCCCGAAAGTCGTTGGGGGGACGTCGGTTTCAAATTCGTCATTACAATCAGGCCAACCGGTGATCACCTCATTTTTACCGGCTTCAGGAACGATTGGTTCAAGGATTACCGTTTTCGGGCAGGGCTTTGGGCGAACGGTTGAAGAAAATACCGTCAGCGTAAACGGAATCCAAGCCGAGATCGTGGCCGTTTCGGGAGACCAGATGGTTTTCATTGCGCCGACCTCCACCGATGGGCCGATCCAGATTTCCACGCCGAGTGGTTCCACGACATCAGGACAGAGCTTTTCCTATTTGCCGAGAGTCGTAATGCAGCCGAGAGGTGAAGGCATCCGTATTACTCCGGGCGGAACAATCCAGTTTTCCGCGACCGTAAATAACGCGCCCGCCGGAACGCAGGTTGAATGGAGCGTGAATGGTGTGGTTGGTGGGAACGCTTCCCTTGGAATCATTTCGCCAACCGGGCTCTATACCGCGCCTTCCGTTGTTACATCCGCTTGTCAGCAGGGGCGGCTTGTGATTCGCGCCACTCTGGCAAATCAGATGGGGGCAACCGATGCCTCATATGTTCAGATTTTTGAATTTTTGAGCTAAAGGCGTGAATTTGTGAAAAAGGTCGGCTTCTTCACTTTTCTCATCCTTGCATTTTTTATCGGAGCAAGGGGACAAGAGCCTATCCTTTACGGTGATCGTCCCGCGATTACGAAGCATTTGGCGCAGGAAGACATTGAGTCTGGAAAAATACCCCTCCCTGTACTCTTCAAGGCCGGAGAAGATCTTTTCAATGCTGAGTTCAATCGACTTGACGGAGTCGCCCCACGGGTAGGCGGAAATTTTAATCGAGTTATTGGCCCGGATACCCAAAGTTGCGCGGATTGTCATTTCAAGCCGGTTATCGGTGGTGGTGGGCCAAATGCCGCCAATGTTTTCGCGGTTCCAAGCGATCCTTCGAGAACTGACTTGGCTGATCCCCGGAACAGCAACCATCTGTTCGGTTCCGGGTCGCTTGAAATGCTCGGTATCGAGATGAGCCAGCGTCTTCTGGCCCTTGAGCGGGAGGCTCGTACGGAGTCGAAGCAGAAAAATCAACCGGTAACCGTTCGGCTGGTCGTGAAAGGTGTTGATTTTGGCTCATTAACCGCGCACCCGGATGGAACATCGGACAAGTCAAAGGTCGTCGGCATTGACCGGAACCTCATTTTGAAGCCCTTTAGTCGAAAAGGGATTGTGCGGACAATTCGGCAGTTTACCTTGAATGCTTCAAACCTCCATTTCGGCATTCAGGCGGTCGAGGTGGCTGGAAGCTTCATAGACGCGTCCGGGGATGGATTGGTCAACAAACTGACGGTCGGGGATGTTTCGGCTTTGACTGCCTGGCAGGCCTCCCTGCCAATTCCTGTCCGGCGCAAGGATTCTGACTCGCGGCTGACGGAAGTAGTACAAAAGGGGGAGCACCTGTTTGGACAGATTGGTTGCGCGGATTGTCACCGGCCAAAATTGACCTTGAATCGTCCGATTTTTCGACTTCCCAATCCTCGCGATGGTTCGAACAAGATGGTTCTGATTGATTTGACGCGGGATACCCAACCTCCCCGGTTGTCGCTCAATCCAGATGGCTCGGCGGATGTTCCTCTGTTTTCCGACTTGAAGCGTCATGACATGGGTGAGCGGTTGGCTGAGACATTCATTCAATCAGGGGTGGAACGACCCTTTTTTATTACGACACCTTTGTGGGGAACGGGGAACACCGGACCTTGGCTGCACGACGGAAGGGCCACCACTCTGGACGATTCAATTCGTTGGCATGGTGGGGAAGGCGAAGCCAGCCGGAAGGCGTATGAAAGTCTTCCCGAAAATGAACGGAGAATGGTGGTCGAGTTTTTAAGAAGTCTGATTCTCTCAACCGAACAGGGTGATCGGAAGAAATAATTCATGGGCGCTTACTTCTTCAAAAACAGGAACGGATTTTTACGGGGATGTATCTTTCTCGTCCTGATTTTGTGCGCGCTCGGCTCGGGGGAATTTCTTCCAGGCATTGCGGACGCGGGTGGCCCAATCCAGACCAATCAAGCCGTGTCGATGGGCATTTCACCTGGTTCGGTAACCGTTTCACCCGGATCAAGCGGCGTTTACACGTTGACCGTAGCCTTGCCGGAACTTGAGACTTCACGGAATCCAACCTTGCAGTTTCAGGCGACGGGACTGCCCACCGGCGTGACGCCGACCTTCGAATTCGTTTCCATGAATGCGTCGCAAGCGGTTTGGCGCTTAACGCTCGCGACCACCCCCAATGTGGCCGTTGGGACCTATGGTTTCTCCATTCTTGGAGGGTACCGGGCGCCATACCGAAAGTCCCCGGTTGTATCGTTTACGGGCCAGGCGACTTTGCAGGTACAAACTCAAGGGACGCCCGCTCCCCGTTACATTCCGATTGTTACTCCCCAAGCGCCGATCCTTCCAAGAAACGGCACGGTCGGCTTTTCAGTTGATGTTAAACCGCTTTCGCCAGCCTTTGGGAACGATACGGTTTATTTTTGGACTGAAGGACTTCCTCAAACGATCTCCGAACAGTTTGTCCCCGCCAGCGCGCGCGTTGGGACGCTCATTCGTTTGAATCTGACTTCCACTGAAGCCACGGCGGGCAAGTACGAGTTTCGGCTTTGTGTTTCGCGTTTTCCGAGAGAGACGGCAGGCAATGACCGGCAATTTACTCGTGTCGTTGTTGTTGTTGCCGGGACCGGAAGCGAGACGACCCTGCGGGGAAGGGTGATGACGGCTGAGCAGAATGCTGTTCCTTTAGCCAACGTCACGCTATCTGCTGCGACGAATCCGGCGATGCAAGTTCGAACTGATGCGGATGGGTACTTTACCCTCCGGAATCTTGCTTCCGTCTACCACCAAATTGTCAATATTGATGGACATACCGCCGATACGGAAACGCAAACCTATCCGATTTTGCCGATAGGAGTTGATGTCGTACCAGGGACGGCGAACGAACTTCCCTGGATTATTTATTTGCCCCGAATTGATACCGCCAACAATCGGCCCATCGTTCAGGACGCGGATTTTCCTCAGATCATTACTTCTCCGACGGTCCCCAATGCCAGAATCGTCATCCCCCCGCATACGTTCATCACGAACGCCGACGGGAGCCCCGTTCCGCAAATCTCGATTACCCCGGTGCCGGGGGATCGTCCTCCGATGCCGCTGCCCGATGGGTTGACGGTTCAGGATATTCCCAAACTCTTCACGATTCAGCCGGGTGGGGCCGTCGCGAGTCGTCCTGTCGAGGTGGATTTCCCGAATCTTATTTCCAGCGCGCCCGGTTCGGAAATGACGCTTTGGACGGCCGACCACGACACGGGGCTTTTTCATGTCTACGGGAATGGAAAAACATCGACCGACGGGTTACAGCAGCTTCCCAATCCCGATCCTCAAAATTCGGGTTTGAAATACGGGCTGTCGAGGTTCAGTTGGCATTTCGCCGGACTGAGGTGTCCGGAACGTCCGGGCCTTGGGATAATCGGTATAGCCCTCACCCCGGTGGATTCTCCATTTATCGCGATTGGGGAAGAAGTCAAATTTAACTTCTTCGTTGTAGCGGACAATCAGGAAATAAGAGACGTTTCCGACTTCACGGATTTCCAGTCCAGTCGCCCGGATATTTTAGCGATTGGGGCAGGAGGCCTGGCCAGAGCTGTGGGACTCCCTCCGGGGGTTACCTGCTCCGTTGCCGAAGTTCGAGCCACGTTGAATTCCGCCCCGCCAGGTTTTGCCTGTAACCCGAACGGCGCGACTCCAAGCCTTACAAATTTTGTCACCGTATCCCGTCAAAACAATTTGAACATTCGGGTTACTTCCCCTGACAGCCCGGTGTATTCGGACGCAGTCAGCGCGGCGGTGAACCGAACCGGACATGCGTTCCTTCAGATTTCAGGAGTAAATGGCGTAACTGTTACGGTTTCCGACTTGACCAACGGACAACAAATCTTTGAACAGGTTGTCAACGGTTCGGTCACAGTCCCGCTTGAATCGGAGGCCCAAGGCACCAGGTACCGGATTACGACCACTAACGAATGTAGCGGTCAAATCAACAAACCCCTGATTCTCTATCGTATTCCCAATGCTCGCCTCAATTTTACCCCTGACCCGATTCCGCTCAACACCGTTGGAACAGGTATTGACGAGACGACGGAACCGGTTAACGTCATTACCAGGTTTGACCTGAATTCCTACATGCCGCCGCTTGCCTCCATCGAGGTGCAAATCCGGAAGGATAATCAACTGGTCCGGGTTCTTGGAAATTGCAGTCAAGGGGGCAATTGCGAACAGGTCATCCCTCAAGGTTTCCAGTTCGACCGTCGGGCCACCTATGATCTGGTGGTTGAGTATACCCTGGCAATCGCCGGCGCTCCCAAGATCATCGCGAATCGAAAACGCCTCCTCGATCCCAAGATCATCATTGATTACAACGATGAAATCGTTCACCGAAAAGCCATTGAGCCGGTGACGAACAACGTTTGCGATGACTACAGCTTTTTTACCGGTATCCTCAATGTGCCGGCTCGTTTGGTGATCAAATACCGCTACGATCAGTTCTCGACCGAGTTCACCGAGTATGACGGGAACCTTCCATCTGGACCGTTTCAGATTCCCGTTCCTCAAACGGTTACCCAGCTTATCGGATCGGGAGTGTTCACGATGGTGGCAACTGATCCGGAAACGCAACTTGAAGATACGGTGTACGGGACAATTTCGGTTCGGAAGGAAATCGCCGGTAGCCCCCTTCCCATTGGCCACACCATGGTGAAGGGGGTCGATCTGACCGACGGCCACCTTTCCCTTGAGAATAATGATTTCACCATTCCAGGTCGCGGGTTATCGCTTGAAATGAACCGGACCTATTCAAGCGCGGGAACGGATGAAAGCCCGTTCGGGCGCAAATGGTCGTTCAACTACGGCGCGAAGGTTTTTGAGGAAAGAATTGGTCCCTGCCGGTTTATTTCGGTCAAGGGGGGCGATACCAGTTTCAGCTTCAAGCAGCTTGACGATGGAACATTTCTTCCCCAACCGGGATTCAGGGGAAGGTTAACGTACGACGACGAGGGTTTTCATTTCAGGACAAAATCAGGGATTCAATACGATTTCCGGCCCCTCCTTGGAGGAAATCCTGCGCTTGCGGGAGTGCTCTTCAGAATTTCAGATCCCAATGGGAACGCGCTGCGTCTGTCCTATGATGAACTTGGTCGGTTGAAGTTCGTAACCGATGCTTCGGGACGAGGGATTACTTTTGCCTATTCACCCACGCCGATTGGGGGCGCCTTCCGGATTGTTTCAGCGGCTGCTCCGGGCAATCTTCTGATTTCCTACGACTACGACAATTTTGGAAACCTGATTCGGGTCACGCGGGGAACGGCAAATACTCGAGTCTGGACCTATACGTATTTTCAGCCACCGCCCGCCAATCCGACCACGACGCGGCGCGGGATTCGTGGACGCGCTTCCGGTCAGGTGTGCAATTTCCCCGATCTCTTGCCCTCCCGTCTATCGGTCATTACGTCGATGAGCGATCCGCGCGGGAATGTTACTTCCTACGAATATTACACTTGTGGCGACACACTCACGGGGGAGGGCCTTCAACCCCAGGGTTGCAATCCAGGCTTGGGGCAATGTCAGGCAAACGTTATTCTTGACCGCACCAAATACATCGTGAAGCGCATTGTCGAGCCGGAGAACCGCGTTTGGAACTTCAATTTTGACCTGACCAATTTCATCACCAGCAAAAAGCTTTACGCATTCGTTCAAAACCCTCGCCAGTTCAGCACAAGGTATGTCATCGATACCGATTCCGGTGTCACGCTTGAAATGAACCAACCCCTTGGAATCACCACGAAGATGACGTGGAGCGGGGTTGATCGAACGAGCGACACTGACGCCAACGGACGTCGGACCGAGTATAATTACGACCAACTCGGAAATATCATTTACGAAGCGGTGGACAAAGGTTCAACCTGGAGTCTCGGGTCAAATCCGGTCGAGTCCTTCATGACTTATGATCCAAACTTCAGCAAATTGCTTTCGAAAACGGATCCAACGGGTGGACAGTCGACATATCAGCTCGACAACCGCGGGAATTTGATTTCGGAAACCCATTCCCCGGACCCGATCAGTCTTCCTCCGGATCAACGTCGAATTTTTACGACAACCTATTCCTACAATCCTGACGGGACGGTCGCGACACGACTTGACCCAAGGGGATTTCTGACGGCCTATGAATATGACCCGTTAAAGGGTGGCCGTTTCGGCAAGCCAACCCGAATCCGAACCTTTATCGGTGTCGATCAGCAGGGGAATCAGATTGTTCTCAACAACGACATTCAGTACGACGTAAGGTCCAGGGTAATTTACACCCGAGACCCTTGGGGGCGAGTCACCACCACCGATTATAACGATTTTGACGAGCCGGTCAGGGTTTTGACGACGGATACAAACCCGCTGACCTCAACTTCGTCCGCCCCGAATCTCGTGACCTATGAGTATTATCCAACCGGTCAGGTGAGAAAACGGACGGAGGGGCCTCGCGAGACCGTCAGCACGATTGACGGACTGAATCGTGTGACGGTTGTAACGGATACCGACCGAAGCGTTCCCAATACGCCGATCACATACACCTCAATTATGACCTATGACCCGAACGGGAACGCGGAAGAAGTTCGCGACCGGCGAGGGGTCACCACGAAGTCGTATTTTGACGCGATTGATCGTCCCTATAGGAAGGAGATATCGAGCGGGCCGTTTGGGGGGCCGAGCAACGGGACCGGGCAGCTTGAGCAGGTCACCTATGACAAAGTCGGCAACGTCCTCACGAAGCGGGACCTGCACAACGACCTGACGACTTTTGAGTATGACCACCTTTACCGGGTCAAAACCGTCATTCATCCGGTGAACGGAGCCGATGGCCAACCTTACCGGAAATCCTTCGAATACGACGCGGTTGGAAATCTTCTGGCCAAAATTGACGAAAACGGTCACCGGACCGAGATGGCCTACGATCGTTTGGGCCGATTGACCCGAATCACCGACCCGGTCGGACGAATCGGGACGATGGATTATGTTGCGGACTCCAATTCCATCGCCGTTTCAAAAGACCTGACCTCCGGACTCCAGACCAGTTTTCAGTATGACGGCATGTTCCGGGTTCTCGGGCAGACCGCTGTTTTCCCGGACGTTCTTTCGCCCGGGAATTTGATTGTCTACAACCGTTCCTTTGCTTACGACGATGTTCGGCATGCCGCTGTTGAAACGAACCCGCGCGGCTTTGTGAACGAGACCATCATGGACGGGTTCGGGAGGGTTTACCGTCAAACTGTCGATGTTGGCGGACTGAATCTGACGGCGTTTTTCCACTATGACGACCGTGGAAACCGAATCGCCATGACGGACCCAGAAGGCCGAACCGATGGCGATCCCCTGCGGACGACCAATTCGTATTTCGACGGTTTCAATCGAATGATCCGGACGGTCGCCCCGCCCGTTCCGACAAATTTTGGCACCGGGACAGTTCGATACGAGGAGCGGTTCAAGTATGACGGCGAAGGTCTCCTCATCGAAAACACCACCCGACGGGGCGTCGTCAAGAAATACGATTTTGACAACATCGGCCGTACTACAGGCTGGGTACTGCTTGAATCCGACGGCTCGCCTTTTCCGAAACCGCGCCGGATGTCCCAGATTCTTTACGACGACATGATTGTCGGCGGGGAGGGAATTACTTCCTCCATGACGACGATTGATGCCGAGAATCGGACCATCAGATCCGAATACGACGCCATGGGGAGAACGCTCCGGATTACGGATGGCGTCGGCGCGCCATTGGAGCGCACCCGGACCATGGCGTACGACGGTGTCAACTTGCGCGAGCAAAGCGACTGGTTGCAGCGCAAAACATACTTTACCTACGACGCGGCCAATCGTGTCACTGACCGAACCGATCCCCTCAGCCGAACGATTCATACCGCCTATGACGATCCGAATGTCAGCGTTTCAGTGACCGACCCGAGCGGCATTGTCGGCACGCGCACGGCGGACGCCCTCGGCCGTCCGGTCCGGATGATCGTGGTCGGCAGGAACGGTGAAACGATTGTTCCCTTCGCGCGCAAATATGACGGCAACGACAATCCCGTCAGCGAAACGGACGCCGCCAACAATGTGAATACATGGAGTTACGACGGCGCGGACCGGATGACGACACAAACGCTCGGGGCCGGCAGCGCCGCGCCAACCACCATCGGACAGCGGTATGACCGGGTAAACAACCTCACGGCGGTCACCAACGGACGTCTCTCCCGCTTTTTCATCGTGGACGCGCTTGGGCGACAGTTGACCGAAACGGACGGCGTTGGCCGAGTGACGCGGCGATTGTACGACGGTCACGGAAATGTCGTTCGTTCCCGCGACCCATACGGAGACGACTGGTCATACACGTTTGACGAACTTGACGCGATTCTTTCGGCATTCCCCTCGGATGACCCGATTTCCAACACAGAGAACGCGAAATACGGTTACGACCACATGCGTCGGCGAACCAGTGATTTACGCAATGACCGGCTGGTTGAGCGTGACTATGACGTTTTCGGCAGGTTGATCACGAAACGGGAATCAAAGCTGCTCGGCTCGTTTGTTCAGGAAACCTACCAGTATGACGCGAACGACAACCTCCGCGTCTTCACCGACCGCAAGGGACAGGAAGTTGATTTCGACTACGATCCGGCGGACCGGCTCCTTTCCAAGAGCTATCCGGGAGCGACACAGGGAAGTTTCGGCCCGGTGACGAGTCGGTGGAATTTTTCGTATTCGCCGACGGATCGTGTGCTGGAGGTCGGCGAGGAGCGTTTGGATGGGGATCTTCGTTACCGGCGGATGACGTACGACGGACTGGACCGGATGGCGAGCGAGACGGACGCGCTCGGGAAGACGTTGTCCTACACCTATCTGGCGACGGGATTGCGCCAGACGATGCGCGACGCGAACAACGATCTGACAACGTATGCCTATGACGGCCAGAATCGTCCGTCGAGCGTGACGAACCCGCACGGGGGCGCGAGTTGGACGTACGGCCCGGACGGGTTGTTGACCCAGGTCCGGCAGGCCGGGGCGGGAATCGAGACGAACTACGGCTACGACCAGGCGGGTCGGGTCGCGAGCGTGGAGAATCGGAACGTTCGGACGGGGAATCTGTTTTCGCGGTACGGGTTGACCTACGACGACGCCTACAACCGGATCGAACTGAATGAAGTGGGACCGACGGGCCTGGCGGAACGGACACAGTTCCGGTTCGGCCGCCATAACCGGCTGGATGAGGTTCGGTATCCGACGCACCGTGTGGCATACGACTATCAGGGGCCGCTTGGAGTGCGTGACCGAGAGACGGCGTCGGGGAGCGTGAACTACGACCGACGGTATTGTTACAACGGCCAGTTCGGTCTGCGACTGGAACGAATCGAGGAGAGCGGCGGGCGACAGGTGACGTTCGAGTACGACGCGAACGGGAATATGACCCGGAAGGCGGTATTGAACGCGCCGAACGCGAGGACGCTGAGTTTCGCCTACGACATCCGAGACCGGATGCGTGAGGCCCGCAACGAGGAAACGGGCGAATCCGCGGGTCGTTATGAATACGATGACCTTGGCCGTCGTGTGCGGCGGGAGTCGTCGGAAGGCGTCTTGAACACGACGTATGACGGCGATGAGGCGGTCAATGAGTGGGACGGGGTGATTCAGACGGCGACGACCTACGTGTACGGCGGGGCGATGCTGCTCGGTCGTTCGGAGCGGACGGGTAATGTTTGGGAGGATTTCGGATATTCGTGGAATCACCTTGGATCAACGTCGGAAGTGACGGAGAAGGGAACTGGGTCGGTCAGGGCCCATTATCGCTATGACGCCTGGGGAGGATTGAAGGACGAGGAGGGGTTGAACCAGAGCGGAAACCGGAAGACGTTCACGGGACAGGTGTACGACCGGGAAACCGGGCTGTACGCGATGGGGAACGGGACGCGGTTCTACGACGCGGAGACGGGCGGGTTTACGCAGGAGGACCCAGTGTACGGTGATGTGACCGCGCCGCTGACGATGTCGCCGTATGTGTACGCTCGGAACAACCCGGTGTGGTACGTGGACCCGACCGGAATGACACCAGATGAAAAGGAGAAGACAACCCTCCGACGCGGGGAACGGGTGACGGTCACATCCGGTGGGGTGGAGACACAGGGAATCATTGATTCGGGGATTCCGCTGTATCGGTATTTCCTTGAGGTTTTCGGCAAGCGTGGCGACGACAGATTGGTTGAAGGCGGCAACGGAGTGGGGAAGGTGAATCAGGAGCCTGATCCTCCGTCGTTCGGTCCGGAGCCGGAGAAGCCGCGTCGGGTGGTGAATCGTCAACCGGGTCGGGGCGGATCGCGTCCGACGCGGGCTGGGAGTCCGGGAAGCAAGTACGGTTACGCGCCGGTGAAGTTGACGGACGGGACGACGGTGCGGGTGGGGACGCTCGAAGGTCGGGACTACGTGGGTCAGATGCTGGCCACCGTTGAGGATGGAGTAGTAGAGGGGATGCGTTCATTCCTCGCTCAGGGGCCGGGGTTGGTGGAAGCCGGTGTGGATGCGTTTTATGACTTTGCGAACGGGACGTGGGCCGACCGCGGAAAGATGTTCGCAAAGAATCTGTACCGGTTTTCGGTTTACGGGATCATTGGTTCGAAGCTGGAGTCGATAAAGAAGGGATACGACGGGTATCTGGCCTACGCGAACGATCCGTGGGCGGCGCATGAGTATCTACTACGACCTGGCCGGGACGGATTTTTGTTCCACGCAGTGCACGATCAGACGGTCGAGGCGTTGAATTTCGTTACGTCGGTGGTGGCTGGCGCCCCGTTCATGGGCGGCGGCGGGGTTACGCAACTGTTTCCGGAAGGCACGTCGGGCTTGGTGCGCGGAGTTGAGACGGCGGCGGTGGCGGAGGGAGAAGGACTCGTTGCCACAAGCAGTGAGAGTGTCGCGGCTGCCGAGAGCAATACGGTTGCGGCTCAGAGCGAAGGGGCCGCGCAGTCTGGAGGATTCAGGGGCGATCTTCGGGATACAATTCGACGACAGGATCCGACGAATGTTCGTCGGGCAGAAGTCATTTCGGATATTCGGGAAGGAAAACTTTGTTTCGTAGCCGGAACGCCAATTGTGACGGAAGCTGGGACGAAGGCAATCGAGGCAATTCGCAAGGGCGATTCTGTTTTGAGCTACAACGAGCAAACGGGCAAGACCGAATACAAGACGGTTGTCAGGACGTTCGTCAATCACGCCGAGGAACTGGTGGCGGTGACGATTGCGGGCGAAGCGAAGCCAATTGAAGCCACGCCGTCGCATCCGTTCTTTGTCAAGCAGGCGCGCGGGGAGACCAGTTCAGGCGACGACGAACCCGCAACGTGGGTTTCGGCGGGACAGTTGCGTCCGGGCGATCTGGCGCGAACCGCGACGGGTGAGTGGAAGCCAGTCGTTTCAGTTGAACGCCGCGCCGAGTCGGCGACGGTGTATAACTTCGAGGTCGAGGGGAATCACACATATTTTGTAGGAGAAGCGGGAATACTGGCACATAATCAATGTGCGTCGGAAGAGCTCCCAAAACTTCGCGGTAAGGGGGTAAATGAGATTGAAGAAATATTAAGTGATAGTGGCTTCCAGAAAACTCATCAGACTTCTACTGGAAACCAGACTTGGAAGCACGCAGATGGGTCGGAAGTAAGAATACACCCTTATGGAAATCAAAATTTATCGCAATTTAAAACTGCCAATAACGCTCATGTTCATAAGATTGATAATCTTGGTAATAATCTTAATGACCGTGGGCTTGTTAGTCCGAATCCAAATGAAACCCATATAGGAATCCCTAACCCATCGGATCTCCCGCAAAAGCGGAACCGACCACATGGAGCAGGAGTAAAATGATGAGCTTTGAATATGAAGCAGATCTACCACTGCTCGATAATTTCGATCAAGTTAAAGAAAAAATCATCGAAGAAATAATTAGGTATGGTTTTTTTCTTTTTTCTAGTAAAAATGAAAAATATTTCTTTTCAACAAAAGAAATATTAGATCAAAATTCATCAAATTATGATGACATAACTGTTCTTTTTAAGAAGGATAAAGTACAAATAATTTTTTTAAACTTAAATACAAAAATACAGGAGGAGCTTCTTTCTAGTATCTGCTTGATTTTAAAAAAAAGTGATATTTCGATTGAATTCATTGAGCTTTAAATAGCGAATTTGCAAGATGCTTTTTGCCGGGAAAATTGTTTGGTTTTTATATTTAGAAAACCTTCCAGTAAAACGCGAACGATAACCTCTACGTCCTCACCGACCGCAAGGGACAGGAAGTTGATTTCGGCTACGATTCGATGGACCGGCTCATTTCGGAGACCTGAACAAAAGAGGTAAGATTGGTGAAGAATAAATTAGTCTGATAATGTATCTTATGTGAGCTTTGTCCCGTTTTTACTCGTCTGGTGGGTGCAAATCACTCCTCGTGAGAATCGTTCGCAGATTCAGCAGCTCAATTCGGTTGAGCTTCAGTGACAGAATGGTCGCCCGACCAGTTCCGGTCAGCCCAAGGACGGTCGATGCGTCCGCACTCCAGGCAAAATGGTCCTTCCACTTCATCTGTCGTGGGTTGTAGAGCGGCACCGGTACGCCGATTGCGGGATCGAGATCCGTGACCTTGGTGTGTTTATGGTTATTGCATCCCTGGCACGAGAGGGCGAGGTTTTCAGGTTCGGTTTGTCCGCCTGATTATGGCAAGTTGACCTGGGCTCATGCCCAATCTCGATGATGTCCTCAAAAGGGCGGTCTGGAACCCTCTTGGAAGAAATGGTAAGACCTTCTTTGGCGATTCGTTCGTTCAAGGGGGGGATTCAATGGGTGGACTCTTGCCGGATGCCAAGTCCTTTAAGGTTAAGGAGATCATCTCCGTTTCCGAGGGTGTCATTCTTCGGGTTGCTCGAATCGGCCCCCTTGCCAAGTGCCCTGGTTGCGGCAATGAATCGCGTCGAATTCACAGTCGGTATTTGCGAGTGATGCAGGACCTACCTTTTATCGGGGCGGGTGTTCGTCTGGAACTGGAAGTCCGCCGATTTGTCTGCTCGGATTCGATCTGCCGGCAAAGCATCTTTGCCGAACCGATGTCCGAAATTGCCGAACCTTATTCACGAATGACGACGCGGTTGCGCCAGGTCCTGCGCCAACTTGGTGGAGAACTGGGAGGGATGGCTGCCAAGCGGATTGGAGGTCAGCTTCATATCAAAACCAGCCGGAACACGATCCTGCGAACCCTTCGGGCAAAGGCTGAATTGAAAAAAGCAAAGCCTCGCGTGGTCGGCATTGATGATTTCGCCTTTCGGCGGGGAAAAACCTACGGAAGCATCATCGTCGATCATGAAACCCGCCGTGTCATCGACCTGCTTCCAAACCGCGAGCCGGAGACCATTGCGGCCTGGTTTGCAGACCATCCGGAGATCAAGACAGTCACCCGCGATCGAGGCAATCCCTATATTGGGTTAAACCCCACAAAGGTACCTAAAATCTCACAGGGAAACCGGCAAGGTTCGTTTTTTCAATCGGATAGGGGTCAAAATCAGCCCCCGTTCGGCGTGAGGTCGAGGGCGAGGATTTTCGGGAGTTGAAGCCCGACCGAGTCCTTGAGTTTTTCGTCGGAGAAGTCGTATTCGCCGAGCATGTTGACGTGCTGCCAACTGATGATCGAGTGATGCCGGATGGCGTTG
>JAYRXE010000024.1:0-42575 GCA_041917695.1 Minisyncoccota bacterium | reverse complement strand
GCTGTAAACGCATCTTTGGCGTGGAAGGTCGAAATGACAAACACCCCGCCCAGCCCTGCGCTTACGGCCATTTCCGCCATTTCCTTTTTATTAATTTCACCCATGAACAGCCCGTTGATCCCTTGCCGGACCATGGAACGAAGAATGTTCAGCGGGTTTTCATCGGGCCCCAGCTCAACTTGATCGATGTAAGGGTTGTGGTACTCAACCGGCTGTTCAAGAGAAACGATGTCCTGGCCGGGGTTATTTATTTTCTTATCCGTAAGAATGGCCGTAGCTGTCTGGGATTTTCCGCTTCCCATTTCGCCGACCATCAGAACCAGGCCGAATTTGTGGTTCAGAATTTTACCGACCTGATCGAGTTCAACCTTGATATAGCCGAGCTCATCCAACCTCAAGAGCGAGCTGACACCCGAAAGTATTCGAAATGATAGCCGCCCATTACATACGGCATCTCTATTTTCCGTATCCACCAGTGGCAGATAGGAAACACGGGTTGTCAGATCAATGGTTCGCTTCGACTTCGGAAGTCTTATTCCTTTGAATGTCAAAGCCCCATCATGGTTTTTTCTCAGTACTGGTTCGGTGTTCAGACGTGAAAGTACCCAAATAATAACCCGCTTGAACGCCTCGTTTGAGATGCCATATCGACCTTCGTCTTTATAGGAACCGCTCGAACGTGCTCGAACCACCATACAGCCTTCAGTAAAGTCGTAACTGATTTTCACGTCGGAGCATTTCTCTTCTGCCAGTCGCCCAAGAATTTCCGAGAGTAATTCCTCCGGCTCTCCTTTTTCGCGTTGCTCCTCCCTCGTTCTCGCTTGTGTTCCTTCATTTAGCCTGACGGCCGCATTCTCTACCCTTTGGTTATGGGCACTTCTGTCCAACTGGTAGATTTCACCGAGTTGCCTTTCAACGGTTCCTTTCGGTACGAACTTGATTTCCGGAACGAGATCGGTTCCGACATCACGGTTCCCGAATGCTACTTCAGCAATTTTTTCCTTTAATTCCTGATCGTTGAATAATTTGATAAGGGCATCTCTGCCTGTTCCGTCTTCGGCGAGACACCGAACGGTTGTGCCGAAGACGTCCATCACCATAACGTTGAAAAGTGCCGCGATTTCAGGATTCAGACATCGCGCTACAGTGATCGTCGGTTTTAAATGGTCGATTTCATGACTTGAGTGTTGAGGATACAGAGTTTTAAGGGCTGCTTCGACCTGTTCGGTGTTGAAGACTTCAACCACGATTCCGATCTGCTCCGGCGAAGGGTTCGAAAGCTGCTTCAGGAAGCCGCTGTCCCTTGCATAACCCGTAAATTTGTCTTCAACCAACTGTCGGTGCCGCGGATCGGTACCGACCGTCAGTTTCCTGCTCCTGGCGTCATACGACACCATGACGATGTGTAATTCTTTGGCCGTTTTTTCCGAAATGATTGGCTGCAACTTGTTGTTCGGGTACAGGGGCCGGGTATTCAGCTCGACCCCCTGTCGGTTCCTCAGCCACCAGGCCCCCGTTCTCTGCAATAAGCTTCCCATCGTCTTCCTTTCCACTCCCAAAGGATAAGTTTCAAGTTATTCCAGTGTCGTACCCGGTTCGGGAATATCGACCGGCATTGACCCGTTGAGGCTCATTTTCAGAGGCCCGAATCCATCCCCACTGATCTTGAACGACTGAATCGTCACGAGTTGCGGAAAATCGGCCAGCCAGTCAGCGAAACCCTGCAACAGGCTGTATTTGCCTGTGAAGTTTTGTTGCTTCTCGGGAGTGATCAAGGAGATCTTCAATGGTGAGGCGTTGATGCCGGGTTTGTAGGGGGGGTGCTGCCCATTGAAGTCCAGTTTCAGTTGGCGGACCTTTGCTGCCTGGTTCATTGCGAGGACAAACTCACCGAAGTTTTCTTCGGAAGGCAACCGTTTGCGTAGTTCGACGAACTCCGCCGCGATTCTCTTTCTCTCGGCCTGCAACTGATCAAACTTCTCCCGTAGATAGTTGTTCCTGGCATTCAACTTCTGTTTTTCTTTGACCGTTCCTTCCAGCTTGTCGTTCCGGCTTCGTGACTCCTCGATGTAATTCGATTCCCCGAAGTACCAGATACCGAAACCGAGTCCGGCAGCCAAAGCCAGCATGACGATCAGGTTTGTTGTTCCCTTCATGCGTTTTTCTCCTTCGATGTCGGCATGATTTCAAATGCCAACAGAAAATCCGTTCCCGCTTCCGGTTTTCCGGGAAGTGTCAGAAAGACATTCCACTCATCGTTCAACCGAATCATGGTTTCATTTGAATCGTTGAAGTACGTCGGGCTCAAGGAGCGAAAGGCGTGTTTGCGTCGGATTCCTTCTCGTTCATCCGAACTTTCCATCAACAGATCCTTACCGGAGACAGATTTGAGGAGGAACATCATTTCGTTCGAGTGGAAGCGTAAACTCCCGGCGAGTTCTCCTTCCTCAAGGATCATTTGAGCGAGCGTTTTGATTTCCTCCCTGGCTTCGTTGTCTTGCCGGAGCCAGTCAGGATCGCCGAGGTCATACACTTCTCCGAAAAGATGAAGAATCTCCCCTTCACCGACAGGATTGGTCCAATACTTCAAATCCTCCCCTTGTAGACCGGCGGCCTTCCCCACCTTTTTTTTGAAATCTTCATCCCTGAAGAGGGTATTGAGTTCCAACTCTCCTTGGGCAGTTTCAAAGAAGCTGATAATTGCGTTCCCGATACAACCCGCGATCAGGATTCTTTTTTCCAGCGCCGTCCGGTAGGGAAGCACCGTACTGAAGGCTCTTATCATTGGCAGCCTTTTCGGCAATAGATGAATTGCACTCATTGTTTCTGGCCTTTCCCTTGAGCCGTCAGATTTTGAGGCGTCCCGGCCGCGGCCCTTGCGTCGTCAAGCAACTTCGAGGTCGGCGGCAGGCTCAATGGCTCTTTTCCGGTGATTCCCTTGAAGTTGCAGGTCACCGTGAACAAGGCCAGTTTGTCGTTCTCATTTTTGATTTCCGGTACGATGTTGTTGCACTCTCCGGACTGCTCCAACTGGCGAATGAATTGGCCCAGTAGATTCCCCGCATCAATCGGGCCTCCGCCTTCCCGGCCGTACACGGAAGTGTCCGAGATATACCCTTTGAACGTCAGTTGGTTTCCTTCCGCGGAGAACTCCGTCAGCACCAACCCCTGGATATATCGGGATTGAAGCAGTTTGAGCAGATTGGAAAGGCTCCTCTGTTTCGGGGTCTCCGTTTCAATGGCCACTTTTATTTTCTTCATGACGGCCAGCCGAGCTTCAACATCCTGAATCTGCCGCTGTATGTCGGCGTTTTCTTTTTCTTTCTTTTCTTCTTCCGCCAACTGAAGCCCCAGCTTTTCCCCTCGTTTCGTTTCATTGGTGTAAGCCTGGAAAAACATTCCCCCACCGATGATCGCCCCGAGAATCAGCCCTGCGGCCGCGGGTTTGACCGAGTTCCGGATTGCCGCCAGTACTTTTTTCACTTGAGCGGTGGAGAATCCGGTTTCCTTGGGCGGTTCGACCGGAACGAGGCCCTGAAGGAAGTCCGGACCGATTCCAGTGTGAAGTGACCATCCCGCCCCGAAGAATGAAATCGGGATATCCTCCCGTTGTTCATTCTTCTCATCCCTCAAGAAATTGCCGAAGCTGGAATATTCGCAACGGATGAAGGCATTCGTCATTTCTTTGAAGGTTTCGGTCAACCAGTCCTCGAAACCGAAAACGAGTTTGTTCGTTCCCGTCAAGAACATCCTTTCGATTTTATTCCCGTCGACCTTGGCCCTTTCAAGTAACGCCGCAACGGCAAATCCCGGACCCTTGTCCTTTGAATAGGATTCCGTGTCGTACCCGCTCAATGAATCTTTTTTGTAGAGAAAAAGGTGCAACTTGGTCTCGGTAATGTTCCAGTGGATTGTTGTCGCCGATTGTCTCAACTCTCCTTTCCGCACATTCCAGAAAGCCAGTGCCGTACAGATTTCTTCGGGTAAACGGTAATTGCTTTCATCCTGCGAAAGAGGTTGCTCCGTTGCGTAGACCAGGCTTTCACCAATCGTAGTCCATGCGACGCGCCAACCTTTCGGTACCCTTGAAGGATGCTGGTTGTTCTCAACCTGCCGTCGAAACTCCGCCGCGTCGCTTCCGCTCAGTATCTGTAGCGGGGCATCCACCATAACCAGTCGGCTCAAGTCGCCCAGATCTTTCTGGAGGTTCGCTGTTTCGTTCGGTCCGAACTCCTGATAATCGGCGACGCAAATTCGGTCTCCGAGTCGATAAGCTCGGCCGACTTGGACACCTTCGTCTTGAACGTTTCTCTCGATGATGTTCATTGATTTGCCTTTCGCAGCGAGATCTCGATCCGCTCGACCTTTCCATTCGGTTGAAGCCGTCCTTCGACGATCACTTTTCGGTCCTTGGGGTCTTTTTCATTGGCGATCCGAATAATTCGCCCGTTGAAAAATCGGTTTCCAACTGTTGCGAAGATGAGCCCGGAACTGTCTTGAGTTCTGAACCCGGCTTGCAATTCGCCGTTCTTCTCGTAGATCCCAACGAGCACGACCTCATAGGTCAAATAGCGCCCGAGTCTTCCGAGATTCTGCTTTTTTGCGAACTCGGCCCTTGATAGAGCTGATTCCCACGGAACCAGCAAGGCGCGCTTTCGGCTGGCCCCCGGATCGTTGAAAGGATCCGTATTGCTTGGCCGAGGGGGCGCAGGAGTTCCGCCGGTAGTTGACCCGGCAGCGGTACTGCTACCCGTTTGCGCTGGAGGGTTACCGGGTTGTTGGTTCGTCTGCTGTCCCTGCTGGCTTGGCTGGGCGTTCTGTCCCTGAACCAGCAGTCCCAGAAAGAAAGAGATCACAAAGATCATCTGTCACCTTCTTTCTTTTCCTTCGGCTCTTGAGGAACCACTTCGCCTTTTTTCTTGGCTTCGGGGTTTGAAACAGTCGGTGGCTTGGTTTTGACCTTTTCGGCTTTCTTTCTCTCCCCATCCGGCTTCGGGGCGTCAATCGAGGGCAGCGGACGGGTCACTTGTTCGGGATTATTCGGTACGTCGATACCCTTGGGGCGCTCGACAATGACATCTTCTTCACCAGGCCGTACCACCCGCGCGGTCACGAAGAAGAGCAGTTCCACCTCGGAACGCTGCTTGTCCTTCCGTTCAAATAGCTTTCCGATCCCCGGAATGTTGGCAAGGCCTGGGACTCTTTGGAGGTTCAGCGATTCCTGCTCGCTCAGTAGCCCGGAGATCAGGACCGTCCCACCGTCCGCACAACGCACGGTCGTGGCAGCCTGTTGCCGAGTGATGAGCGGCAACCCGTTGACTGCCGTTCCCGAAGGGGAGTCGTTCCGGATATCGATTTTGAGTACGATTTCGTCACCGGCTATTTGCGGGGTGACATTGAACCCCAGAGACGCATTCGCAAAAGTGGTCGTCTGGGCGACCCCTACACCGCCTTGGCCACCGCCTACCGGCGTTGCTTGAACGTAAGGAATGTCCACCCCATTTCCGAGAGTCGCTGTCATGTTATTGATGACTCTTGTTCTCGGCGCCAGGATAGTCCTGGCAACGCCTTTATTTTCCAGTGCGTTTATGGCAGCCGAAACTGAATATGTGCCGCGGGAAAGGGCAAACCCGAAAGCAGAACTTGCCGCCGAACCGAGGCCGAGCCCCCCATTGGGCTGCCCGCCGGGGATTTGTCCGCGGCTACCTGCTGGCGACGTTCCGGCAATCGGATTCGGAGCGGTTCCTCCTTGAATCCCGAATCCGGTCGAATTTGCTCCGGCGTTGACAATCACTCCCAGATTTCTTGTGAAGTCGCGTCGTGCGACCACCAACCTTGCTTCGACCTCGATGATCGGTTCAGGGCGGTCGAGTTCAGCTAAAATCTGTTCGATTCGTTCATGGGCGCCTGGGGTATCATTGACGAGAAAGGAATTGGTTTCGCGGTCTTCTTCCACCTTACCGATTTTCGTGAGGAGATTCGTAATAATGGCCTTCAACCCGCTTCCTTGAAGGGCGGAGGCATTCGGAACATCGGATGTGTTTGTCGAGCTGTTTCCGCCCGTGGTTGTTGACTTGTCGGCGGCATTCTCTCCTGCTCGGATAAAAGCACCCGTGCTCACATTGCGATACTTCAACCGATAAATTTTTAGAACCCTCGCCTGGTTCAGCGCGACGGTTTCCCGCTCCTTGCGGACCTCTTCTTCTTCTTCCGTCGATGCCTTCAACGTCATTACTCGAAAAATTCCGTCGCCTCGTCGAACCGTCAGGCGCTTCGCCTGGAGCACCGACCGCACGATGACGTTCCAAGGCTGCTTTGATACTCTGACCGATATGGTGAGATTCCCGACGCTCTCGTCAATCACGTAATTCAAACCGTAATTGACGTTGAAAAATTCTAAAAACTCGTACAGTGACACTTTGTCGAGTTCCAGCGAAATAGGGTCGCCTTGAAAATCCGGGTCCAGAAAATGAATCCCTTGATCCGTATCCCTGGGCATCGGAGGGGTATTGCTGGTGGCCGGTGCCGTGGGCGGTGCCGCCGCTTCGTTCGGCCGTTCAGCCTTTGCGGCATTCCGTTTCGAAACTCCTGCACGTTTTGACCTGGCAACCGCGCCGAAGGTCGTCTGGGCAAACAGCATCGAAAAAACAATCAAGAGCGATGTGATCTTCATCTGGTGTTCCTTTTCTTTGAAACCCGGGATTTGGGATTTCTTTGGATTTTCTTTGGCAAGCCGAGCAATTTACGGATGACCACGGTGCGATCAAAATCTTCGCCGCCAGGGATTCTTTGTTGTAATTCCTGGAATTCTGCTTCCGTAAATTTAACTTCGACTTTTACAGTTTTAATCTCTGTCATGGTTACATCTCCGCAGCCGGCAAAATGGCGCACCCGAAATAACTGCATCCGTTAAACTGCCCTGCGTTACCTGATTCAACCCGAAGTGCAGTTTCATACCCTAATTTCTGGGTAGTCAGAGAATATGGGGTTGTTGGGTGGATTTTAGCAACACCTAGCTGTAAAAAAGTTATCTTTTGGAAGATAGCCTTCAGCCTTTTTTGTTTTTTTCATAACAGATTTTTTCGAAAAAACACGGGCTTGGCGTTGGAGATTTCTATTCGAAGCAGTTCGAACCCATTTTGAAGGGCCTCGTTTTTTTGATCTCCTCTAACTACCATCCCAAATTGACTAGCTGCGATGCCCTATATTTGGCAACCAGCGTGCCATACTCCATTTTTTATGCAAACCATAGAAAACAAAAGGTATAGTGAGTATTTTTATTTTCCGGAAAAACGGAAACCGCCTCGGATTCCGTTTTTCCGGAAAATTAGGCGGTTTCCGTTTTTCCGGAAATCGAGCTTTTTACATACTTGGGGCGAAGTCATTTGGCGTCGAGGCGTTCCTCGCTTCGATCTCTCTGAGTTTGGCCAACAGCGCTTCGGTTTGCCCTCCCGGCCCTTGTCCGTTTGAGTTGTCCAAGCAGAGAATTTCTTTCGCGGGTTGGGTGTGCCCGCTCTTTCCATGTTCTGTTTTTTCGAGGCTTGCAACGGGCAATCCCAAGGCAACTTTCAATTTTTCGGTTGCGATAAAATCTTTGACCGTTAAGGTTTCGATGATCTCTCTCCGCCTTCCAAGGTCCTCAAGAAGGGAAGTGGCTTCCTTCTTTGTCGCCACGAATTCCGTGTAGGTCAGTTGTCCTTTGAGACTTCTCTCGGTAAATCGCCGGATCAAATTCTCAACCGCCGTTCCCGGTTTTTCCGCTTTTGTCTCCTCTTTTCTAAGGGCATTTTCAAACGCGGCCGCCCCTTCGAGGATCTTCCCCGAAGGTAAATCTACAAGCTCGGCGATCATTTTCGAATGACGGGGAGAGGCTTCAAAGCCACTGACCTCAACCGGCTTCAACTGACTCAGCGCGGACCGCTCAAACGTAACCAGAGTCGTAACCGTAGCCTGGATTTCCGATGAGTGGGTCGATTTGTCTGCCCAGGCGACCAGCCTCTCAAGAGGCTTTTCGTCCATTTTCGCCAACAGAAGCCTAGCCATCAGTTCCGTATTTGGCAGCTCCTTTTGGCCTTTTTCGGCCAGATGATTTGCGGTAAATCTCTGAACCGGACTGTCCCCCAGATCCGCAAACATTCTCACCACTCCCCCGAAATCGTTTGGATTCGCATTCGGGAAATGCTCCGAGAATGTCTTTTTCGCTCGATTCACTTCTGTTCGAATCGTTTCGACTGCGACTTCGCAAATACCTTTCCAAGCCCTCCCGGATTCCGGCGAGACCCCTGAGTTCAGAACCGCCTGCCCCAGAACCTGAACCGTTCTCGAACAATGCGCTGGTTGGAATTTTCCTTTCCCGATTACCTCTTCAATTGCAGTCGCAAGTTCTTTGCTCGACTCAACCGAGACTCGGCGTGCCAATTCCTTTCTGTTCTTTTCAAACTCCAATGCCTCGCTCAAAGTATTCAGGGCTTCTCGTTGCTCTTCGTTTTCCACCGCCATTACGAAGTCTTGGAGATCGTCTGCCCCCCAATTTCTGAGGGGAGCCTCGGGCAATCCGAAGGATGATTCAAGAACTTTCTGGATAGCTTTTTCCCGAATCCAAACCTCACCTTCAGCCGTTGGGGGAAGTTTCCCGGCTGCCTCATGAACGCTGCGGTAGGCTTCGAGTCGTCCTTTCACAACATCCGGCATTTCGGTCTGAACATCGTAAACAGAAGTCAAAATCTTGAATTGCGAGACATCGCCTTTTTCGACCACTTGTAGAAGGGCGGCCGCGTAACGTCGCTGGAGTGAATCCTCGCAATGATCAAGCAAGGCCTCGTCGAATTTGCCTGAAGCCTTCAGACGCGCGGCGGTATTGATACTCTCCAGTTCTTCGGAGATTTCCACGAGTAGTTTCCTGATCCTGACGTGACGTTCGGTTACCTTTTCGAAACCATCCGAGTTACAGCACTCCCTTTCCACCGCGGTCGTCACAAAATCCGTGAGGTTCAGGTGGATTCTATCAACGGACACCATTTCCTTGCCGGCTTTCACCAATACCCGATCCGGTTCGATCTCGACTCTTTCTGTCCCTTCAATTTCCAGAAGTGTTTTGAAGGCTGTGTCCTCCAATTTGACTTTCATCATCGCGAGACCGAAGTTCCGGATATCCTGATAGTTTTCCCTGATCTCATTTGCCTCGAAGACATCCGGACCTTCGTAAACAAACGCATCGTGGGCCAGGACGATTGCCTTTTCGCAATCGATGACGTCGAACCCTTCCGACCGTAAAGCGCTTGTGATTGCGGACGGTCGTTTTCCGCTCGGTGTGACACCGTGCTCAACTACGGCAAGAACATCAGTCGTCGAACCTGCTTTCCGGGGCAGAACGCCGACCAGCTTGTAGGCCTGGCTCGTATCGAGGTCTTTCGGGTCTGTAATCACTTCGAAGCCGAGCGGGATTCCTTCCTTGTTCGTGACCTTAGAAAGTGTCCTCACATACCCTGACATATCCAGTGCTTCGGCTTTCTTTAACGCTCCTCCGAATGCCACTTTCGGGGCAACACCAAGGCGCTGCATCTGAAAACGAAGATCAAGAACTGTCGAATCCGCAGGAATTTTCGAACTCCTTCTTTCGAAGAATTGATCCATCTGCTCGAACACGTCCTTCGCCTGCTCCCGCTTCGTTTGCATCTCCTCTTCGATAACGATGGCAAGTTTTTTCCGATCCACGGACGTAAGATCCAGACCCTCTTTTTTCAATAAGGCCGAGATCCTCTGCAACTGTTCGAGTACTTCTTGAGGTGGGGTGGGCTGAGTTTCGATTTCACGAACTGCTACAAAGCCGACGATGAGGTCATTCGCCCCTTTCCCTCGTACGGGTACTTCCTCCGGTACTTCCGACAGAACGGCGACTTGAGAAGGTTCTTCGTTGATTTCTACCGTTTTCGCTTCTTCCTCCAGCTCAAGATTTCCCCCGCGGACTTTGGCGTTATTGCCGGTTTCGTCGCCAATCTCGGCAGGATCTTCCATTCGAACAGACTGCGGAAGCTCCGTTCCAGTGCTTACCTCATCCAACCTCCTTGTCGTTTCATCCGGAGTCGAAACAATCTCTCTGGTCGTGGATACCTCTGGATACGCCGCGATGGCTTGCTCGATTGTGAAAATGAAACTGTCATCATCAATCGCCTCACCGTAGGTTCGAATCGAGTATTCTACCGACCAGACACCATTCGGACCGGTAACGAAGAGGCGGTTGTCGTCTCTTCGAACATCCGAAATATCTCCTCCAACCAGCGTCTCCATTTCATCAAAATTCTGAAGCAGCTTCTCGTCGATCCGTTCCTTGTACCGATAGGCACCGATGGCAACTGATTTCTTCCCGAGAGCCGTTTCAAGAATTGGCCCGGCGAGAGGCGTGACGACCAACAACGAATAATTTCTGGTGGTTTCTTCCTGGTCCGCAAAAAACTCCTCAACGTTTGAAAATTCACCTCCCCGTTCCGAGGCGTAACCCGAACGGTCGAGGATGCGGCCAACTGCTCCGACTGTCTCTTCATCCAGATTGACCTTGGTGAATTCGACTCCGAAGAACTTCCCCTGGGCGGGCTTCGCCGCCTCAAAACGTTCCTCGATCAAAGCCAGATTTTCCGTATTTTTCCAATTCCCGACTCCGACCATCGTTTTGATTCCGGTCGGAATCAAGAATCGTTGGAGGGCGGAAGCCACCCTGTCGATTTCCTTTTCCACTGCCGCATCCGTCTGAATCAAAATCAGTCTCGTGAATCGATAGGAAGATTCTTCATTCGGGATTTCAAACAGAACCGGATGAGTCTCGCTTTCAGGAGGCGATTCCAGACCTCCGTCACCAGAAGAAATACCCGCTACAATCGCTTCCGCCGGCAGCATTTCCTCAGATTCAGGTTCGTTAGTTGTTTCCACCCCAGTTTCGTGTCTTCCGGATTCACCCTGAGAACCAGTAACAACCGCTCCTTCTTGGACGACGCCTTTTTCTTCGGTGCGCTTGATGGTTCCCGAGGCCTCTTCTTTCAACAAAGCCTCGAATTCCTTTTTCGAGATGGTTGAATCACCCGATTGAAGCCACCGAACCTCCCAACCATTTCGATACTCAATCTTGGTTCTTTCACCGTTCACTTGCCCGAAAGGAATCCCCGTGGTTTTGGCGATGAAGTCGAAATTTCCGATATGGATTACGAATTTCAGGAGTGCATCGGAAGCGCGGTTTCTTGTCTCGCCAAGAAGGATCTTTAATTTTCCGTCAGGGTTTACAAGGACGACGGCGTTCGTTGCCTGCATCGTTTGAGGTCCTGCTGACGTTACGGTCGGGGAAGGTTCGGCGGGTGTTGGTGACGGTTCCGCCTTTACTTCGGCTGCGTCCCCGGTATTCGTTCCTGCCGAACTCTCAAATTCGAACACGTCCGGATTTTCAGCCTTTTCGCCCATTTGCCTGGCAAGACGGACCTGTTCCTCAAATCTACGATAGAGCCCGACATTCAGTCCTTCCCGGTACTCCATCTCGACGAAACCATTCCGGGAATTACGACAAATCTTGGCTCGACCATCGAGTTCCGGGGGTTTCGTTCCTCTCAACTCAATCTGGGCAAGAATATCCCGAACCCTTTCATGGGTCGCTTCGAGTTCAGCCAATTCAGGGAAAGGACGAAGTTTTTCAACACCAGCCTCCCCGTCTTTCACGGGTTCGAAAACCTCGGCCCGATACTCTTCGATACGGCTTCGGGTGATTCCAATGCGCTTCTGATTGTTTTCGAAATCGCGCTTGAGGCTTCCCAACTCGACATTGATGATTCGGAAGATGTCACCGGCTTTTTCTTCGTCGAAGATCAAGTTCCTTTGATGGCCTTCGAAATCCATAATCAATCCACGTTGGGGCAGGCCCAAGGATCCCAATGTATATTCTTCCAGGCTTGCGATACGTGCTCCTCTGAAAAAGCCGAGCAACTGGTAACCATTCTCCCTGCGTTGGGTTATGACCTTGTGGCCCTCGATGATTGCCTTGCCGGCGGCTTCACGGTCATTGATTTCAGTTCCATCGCTGAGTTTGAAGCAGAACTTCAACCCTTCCGTCTCGATGATTTTGGATACGAGACCGTCCAATTTTGACTGCTCTTCTACTTTTTGAGCCAGGTTCTTTTCGAGGAAAGAAAGTTCACCGAGGCTGTTTATTTGGCCGCGGCGGAATGCCCCTTCTTTTCTTTCGAGCTTGTCCAGGTTGAGCTGGAGCTGGTGCAGTTTCAGGGCCAGATGATCCCGGCTTGCGATGGCCGCGATCTGCTCGGCGGACAGATCATCTTCCGAAAGTTCGTACGCGAGCGGTACCTCCTCGATGTCCGAGCGGACCCACGCCATGAATTCGTTTATGATCTCGGTTTTGATCGACAGGTATTTGGCGAAAAAGTCATCCACGCCTTCCTTTACGACCCGAACGACTTGGATTGCTTCGTTGTCGTTGCCCGGTCTTTCAGCTCTTCCGATACACTGAATAGCGTTTCGAGGCGAATATCCATCGTGGAGCAGATATACCGACAGTGCCCGCTTTTGGACGTTCGTGCCGGTTCCCAAACGAGCGGTTGAACCGATGGCGACGATGGCATCACCGTTATTCAATCTTTCCTGAGCCCGAAAACGTTCCTCATCGCTGCTGATTTCCGAAAAATTGATGACCTTCGATTTCGGAATCCCGTGTTTCGCCAGTTCGGAAATAAAGTCGTGAACTGCACTCACGCCTTTCTGATTTTCGTGTACTCCGTAGTCCGTGAAAACCAAATGGGTTGTGTCGGGATATGCTCTATGCAGGTGAGCGAGCATTTCCGCCGTCATCTCAATCTTTCCAAGCGGATTTCGCTCGATGTCATCACGGTAGAGAAGGGGCGTATGAACCGAAATCTGTTTCAACTCGTTGATCAAGCGAAGTCGTTCGCCTGTATCTTGTTTGCCCAAACTCCTTGCCTTGTTCGCGATTTCTTGAAGCAGGAACTCTTCGTATTCCGTAACCGGTGATACCGCGACCAGAAATTGTACGTCCGGCGGATTCAAGTCCGCAGCCGTTCCAGTTCCGAATGTGACGAATGATTTTGCCCAACGAACCATGTCCGGGATTGACTCGTATCCCCGTACCCGTGTGACAGCCTTGAAACCGTCGATTGTTTTTTCGACTCTCGGGCTGACATGCAGGTAGTTGTTGACGAAGTTCTGAAGATTGTTCACGCCTGGGGGCATGACATTCAACATTTTCCCCCAGTTATAGATTTCGACCGCCGTGTTTACGATCGGTGTTGCGGTCATCAGCAGTTCGACGTGTTTTGCGCCTTGGTCGGTTTGTTCATGGAGGATTCCAAGTTTCATTTGGAAATCCACGGCCATATCCGATCCAACTCCGTCCGGAACTCCCTTGATAGAAGTAATAAAAGAGGGGGCCTCGGGGTGTCCCATCCCTCGTACCTTGTCATCGACTTCGTCCGCAATAAACGCAATCGACTCGGTACCGATGATTCGTTCCCAGGTCAGTAATTTTGAATCGACCTTTGTGTTCAGGATGAGGTCTTCCAGGTAATCCTTTCTCTCCAAAGCGATCTCGCGAAGTGCCACTTGAACTTCTTCCTGGACACGGTTCGCGATTTCCTTGCTCCTTTCCTTGAGTTCTTCGGTTACCCCTCCTTCCTCCCATTTGATGAACGGAGCTTTGATCCGCATCTCGGAAATACTCACATAGGAGAGTTTCCCCGCCGGTGTTCCTTTGCTTGCTCCGGCCAGAAGCCCATTCAATTGGGTTTCCGAATTCTTGATTAGGTCTCCGGTTATCCTCTTTGCCCGATCTTCAAATTCATTCAGGCGCGCTTTGATATAAACCTGTTGATCAGGATCGAACTGGTACAGGTTGTCCTTTACGGCCTGATGATATCGTTGTGCGATCCTGGCCTCGATTTCCGCAATTCGTTTTTCGACGTGCTTCACCCGAGATTTTTTCTCGGCCTGGAGTTCCTCATGGAAGGCCTGTTTGACTCGTTCGACTTCAGCTCGAACCAAACGCTCGAAGTTAGCAGGGTGGATTGGGATTCTCTGGAAATCTTCATAGGTGAGAACGATGAAGTCGAAATGATTCGTCAGGCACTGAGTCAAAGTCGCATGCTTGGCTCCCCAGTCCTTCAAACCTGTGGTGCTCAAAATTCGTTTCGTCGGGAAAAATTTCCGAATCTCGTGCTCGAACTGGATCAGATTAGATTTCTTGACGACAAAAACCCCTTTTTCCACTTGGCCGATTTCCTGCAACTTCGCGACCGTCATGGCGGAAAAGGCCGTTTTTCCCCCACCAACGTCTCTGGTAACCAACGACGCTCTTCGGTTGATCACCTCCTGAACCGCAGCGCGTTGCCAATCTCGCGGATCAACTTCCACCGCCATCCCTGAAAATGTAATCCCTTCACCCGTGTACTTCGGTGTTATCACCGAGTTCATGGTGTTGTTGTAGATTTCTTCGATGACCTTCCTTCTATCGACGATTTCCGCGGTCGAACCGAAAACCTGCCTTTTTTCACCGACTTCACCTGTCCAGAGCCAGCGTTTGAACATGTCATGGGCTTTTTCAATTCTCGCCTCAATGTCGGCGACCGCCGACTCGTCGATTTCTCCGCCCTTTTTCTTGATGTTGATTGCCTTACCGTTGAACGCTGCTTCGATAACCTCTTCCCAGGTCGCTTTGTTTGTTGCGAAATGGTTTCGTAGATCTTCCACCGATTGGCCCAGATATTGGCTTTCAACAGTCCATGAACCGCTATGTGGGTTCATTGTGACCGAGATTTCCTGTTTTCCGGATTTTCCGGTTGCCGGGTCATACTTTTGCCGAGCCGATTCAAACAGAAATCTCTCGTAGTAATGGGCCGGTATGAAGGGTTTACCGAGTCTGACCGGAATCTCGTCGTAGTTCCGCCATTTCGGGAGGACTTCATTCAGCGCCTCAACGTTTCTCGCGAATTCGGGGCGTACCCTCACAACTGATTCAACCTGACGCAACTTTTCTCGAACATCCCCGGACAGGTACTCAAGATGTGGTAACAACTTTCCGGAGAGTGGATCGAAAAAGGCGAGCTTCTTTTCAAGAAGCTCCGCAAGGACAGCTTCCGGTGCCCTGCCAAGTTTTTGGGCAATCACCCTTGGGTCCAAGGCGCTTTTTGAATTGATCGACGCCCAGACGGCATTTTCGACCGAGTCGATTTTCGATTCCTCCCGTCTTCTTGCGACTGGCCCTTTCAGGATATCGGCGGTTTTTCCCTTCACTTCAAGGCTGAAGAGAAGGGAACGGTCAGGGTGCCAATTTAGAAGGCGTCGGTTTTCAGGTGTGTCGAGTGGTCCTCGCAGGCCTCTGAAAGCTGAATATTTTTCTTGAAGAATTTGACGCTCTGCGTCTGCATCTTCAGAGCCCAGTTCGTCGAGTTCGTAAACTCTTCTCAAACTTGAAGCGAGGTCGATCAACTCCCGAATTCGGACGATATCCCCCGTCGTCAGTTGCAACTCTTCGAAACCGTTCTTTCCTGCGACCTCCAATACTTTTGTTGCCGTTCTTGTCTCCTTCCCACCCTCCTTCGTAATTTTGAAGAGGGTGGTGCCTTCAACCCGGTAGGGTAGAAACGTATCCTCGATCAGCACCCTTCCGCGCGGCTTTTCCAGAATCCCCGAGACCAGGCTTTCTCTCAAATCCGGTAAAGAAAGGGCTGCGATTTCCAGTCTTGAGTCGAGATCCTCCGGTGCCTCGACAAGGAGGTCGATTCCGTGCATTCCGTGGCCGATTTTGGGCGTTCCGAGAACATGAGCCGGATGATTTGCGAAGTAAGTATTCAGATATTTCCCGGCAATCGTTTTCCCTTCGATGGAAAGGTCCTGCGCTTCCACCCATTTTTGATCCCCGGCAGGGATTGACGGTCCTCGTTTCTGAAAAATCAGGATATCGGTTACGACTTCAGTGCCGGCGTTTTTCTTGAACGCTCCGGATGGCAATCTAAAAGCCGAAACCAGGTTGGCACGGTCAGCCATCCATTGGCGAAACACTGGATCCGACTTGTCCATGAAATATCGGGAATTGACGAAGATCAAAATCCCTCCCTCCCTCAACTCGCGGACCGCTTTCGCCATGAAGACCTCATGGTTCGGGCACTTTGAAACGACCGGGTCGTTTGCAAAAACGGGAGAGAACAAGCGACCGGTGCCGTAGGGAGGATTACCGATCACCAGATCGAAGTAATCCCTTGGGAGGTTGACTTCACCGTAATTCCCTTCATGGATGATGTCGTTCGGGAAAAGGTAGGTGGCGATTTCATTGCTCAAGGTATCGAGTTCGACGGCCTCTCGAATCGAATCCTGAAATTTCTCAGGGGCTGATGAGAAAAGCACCCCATTGGCTCCGATGGAAGGTTCCAGAACTCTGAGTTTTCCGACTTCACCCATTCCCAGCTTGTCGATCATTTCCCACAACACGCGCCCAACCTTTGGGTGCGTGTACATTGCGTTGACATGCGATCCTTGTGCCGAATCCCACTCCTCCTTTGTCAGAAAAGTCTTGAGTGTCGCGTGTTCCTTCCTCCAGTCACCAACTCCCCTGAAAAGGTCGGACGGGAATGCCCCAAATCCCGGAAAGAGAGCCAACTTCCTTTTCTCATCATCGGTCGGAATGGCGCGGCCGCCTTCTTCGAGTCCACGCAATCGAAGTTCCTTCAATGTTTTCAGGGATTCGATCAGGTGAAGGAAGCGCACCTTCGGTGGGTACTCGTAATTTTCATCAGCGGGGAGCCGGTAATTCTGTTCACGGCTGCCGATGAGTATTACCTCCTTAGCATCAACTTCGATGAAATTCTTTCCCGATGTGCCCGGGACGACCTCAGCTAGAGTTCCAGGTCGTTCCCCTCTGGGGCGGATCAGCTCCCCTTCGATTTCGTTGCTTCCACTTCCGAGCCGCCCCGGACCGGCAAAGACCCCTTCAGGCCGATTTGGATTTTTTTCGTTCATCATTTTCTCCATTTTCGGTTGGTTCTTGTTGTCGGCTGCGAGGCCACTGTCCAAAGTCTCGCCCGTCTCAAATTCCGGGAGTGCGCTTTCGGAGGCGTTTTTTATCGGGGTAAAAATTTCCCGGACTAGGGTCAGACGAGCTGCACCTGCACCGCCGATTTTCAACCGGCCGAGCAAATACCGCCTCCAGTCGATCATCTGGTGTGGTCGGTTCAGGGCTTTTTTCGCGAGCTTGTAGAGAGCTTCATCACCTGGGATGCTCTTTCTTGAGATCTGAAGGCGACGCGACTTTCGAAAGAATGAGACGAGGGATTCCAAACGATTCGTGAATCTCGTCAATTTTCGAAGCAATCCGAGGTCATCTTCCTGCACGCCCTTTTCCGCGCGATCGACGAAAAATCCACTCGAACCTTTTCCCGCTCGATCCTTGGCCTCGTCCCTTTCGAGCCTAAATTCGTTTCGAAGTTCCAGTTGTTGCCCGGCGATCCGTTTTGCCTGTTCGGCGTCAACCCCGGCTTCAGGTAGAACGGCGGATTCCGGTAACCCCTGAACCCGTTTGTCCAGATTTCTAAGGAAATTGAATGGTTCGAATTGAATTGACCGATTTAAAATCGCGTCGATTTTCTCCCAATCCCCGGTTCCGGAAATTGCCTCACGAACGAATTCTTCAGCCTTTGACCAGTCATATCTTTTCCCGGATCTGGCTTTCGAAAGCGCATTGGCGATAATCCGTTTGATCGGCTCCGTCGTATCCCATTCGACGCGAACCCGAGCCGACTGCCGCATGAGCCGTTCTATCTGGGCAGCATCATCCGAGTAGTAAGCCAACCTTCGCGCAAGAAGGTAATCGCCATAATCGGGAAGCGGGACTTTTTGATTTTCCGTTTCATTCCCGTCTGTTCTTTGTCTGTATCGTCCGGTTTCACCTGCCCATAAACGAATCAGGTGATTGGGGTCGTTCTCAATATCTTCCGGTTTCACCCAAGAGCTGATGACGTTCAGCAAACGCTGATCCGACAATGCAAAAAGCAATTGTTCCGGCGTCCCATCCCCCGAGGCTGCAAACTCTTCAGAATCAATGGGTGATGAGTTGCTGCCCATATTGATGCTCGGCCGTGGAGGCTCCTCGTCCTGCCCAATCACACTTTCGCTCGCAGCGCCGTTACTTGTTGCTGCTGCTACTTTTCCTTCTTTCCCCCCCAGCCTGAAATTTCGACTTTGGTTGGGTTGTTCAATTTTTCTCTCAACCTTTTCAGGCTTTTTTTTCCTGCTCTCACGCTTCCAGTAAGCGTCCCAATCGAAAGCTCCCTCGGTATGGACCAAACAGAAATTGATTACATAGTCCGAGTATTTCAGGCCCTTCCCAACGGATTGGTTCCATTTCGGACGCATCCTTCCAGATCCGCGGAAAACCGAGTCAATCAACCCCTTATCTTGAGTAAAGTAGGCCAAAATTCTTACGAACCGAGCATCATTACGGCTTCGGTCCTCACCTTCGGCATCTCCTGAGTAAAGGGTTAAAAACTTCCCGCCGCTTCGACTATTTCGAATCACCTCGATCAGTAAATCTTCAGTGACCACCTGACCCGTTCCCATTGCTCTTCTTCCCATGTCGGATTGAATGGGTCTTGAAGGTGCCGTCACGGGCATTTCTTTTTTGAGGTATTTTTCATGCAGCCAATCAAGGCCTTCCTGATTCGCAATTGGCTCGGCCTCGCTAAAAGACAGCCGGTTTCCGGTTACGGACATGTATCGGGCGCTATGGTGGTCGTACACTTCGATCCAGGATTCTTCCCCATTGCCTTTTCCTGAGCGTTGAGCTGCTCCGATGACGTAACCCCGTAACCCCTTTCCGGAAGGAGAGATTTCCCAGTAGCCCTTTACCTGCTGGACAATTTCGAGGGCTTTGGGATTGATCGCCCCTGTTTCAGGGTTCACGCACTTGTCCAGGTCGATTGCGACGATTCCGTCTCCCTCGCGAAGCTGAAAACTCAACCCGCCGACCTTCTCTTTTCGCTTCTCTTTGAATGTTCGATCAGGATTGAAGTAATTGACATCGCAGGTTTGCCTGGAAACGACAAACCGAAATGCTTTCTGGTAGTCGTACCAGTCATCGGGGTTGTTCGATCTTGCCTTGTAGCGGGTATTCCCGATGTTTATCGCGATTTTTGTGAGTCTTGGTTCGTTATTTTTGAAATCATGCCCCCACACCCAGGAACCCCACTGGTTTAAACTCTTCAGCGTTTCGGGGATGTACTGGGGTAAGAGCCTGACCCCATTTTCGGCTAATCTCTTGTGAATTTCGAAATCGACAATCGATGGGAAACCTGCCCACTGCTCGCCCTCTTTTCTGGCTGCCTCGATCAAATCCCGATCCTTGGTGATGATGAAAACCTGGTTTACTTCGCCATCTTCCTCGCGCATCCTCGTGATTGCGGACAAAATCCTTGAGGTGGAATTGTCGCCGGCATCAGGGGCAATGGGGCGCAAGTCCTCAATCCGGACGATTTTGAACCCGCTTGCTTCCAAAAAAGCACGTTTCTTTCGGTCGCCGATTTCCTCCTTGTCCAGAACCAGAAGGTTTTTTGTTCGCTTCCTTCCACTCGCTTCGGGTTGATCGAAACCGAATCCCTCAAAAAAAAGCCTTCCGATTTCCGATTGCGTTCCTTCGAGTTTGTGAAACGCACCCGTCGGAAGGCCTTTATCGATATTGTCCTTTCGGTGATAGGTAATATGAATGTGTGGGTTGTCGGTATCACGATGAATACTTGCGTGCCATTCAACTTCGATATCGAAGTACTTCTCGATCAACGGCACGGCTGCCCGAACCCCTTCGCGGAGTTTTTGATCCTGTTCCAGTCGGGATTCCCCGAAGCTATTCAGATCCTCCGAGCTTCGAAACGATAAGACCAGTTCGTAGGCGTTTTCCCAAGTTTCATCAACATTCCCGGGGAGGGAATCGGACTGGCCATCGAAGGGGACCCCGCGATCCGGTCCCCCTTCGCTTACATATTTTGCTCTTTCGGAAACACCACCGGTAGCGACAACGACAAAATCCATAGTTCCCTCAGCCTAGAATTTGTTGCCGTTTTCCAATTGTCTTGAGATCGCATTTCCACTTGCTTCGCCGGCTTGAACAAGCACCCTCTCAATCGCACGGAGTTGAGACGCCTTTTCCTGAGCGTGGAAAGAAATCCCGTTCGCTTCCATTGCACCCCGGTAGGTTATGCCCGCTGCCGCGAATTGCCCCGCGGCTGTCTTCTGGGCGTTCGCGTAACTTCCCTGGGCGTTTGTGACCTTTTCGTTTCGGTCGATTGTGGCTCTGAAGTTTCCCTGATTTTGAGAGTGCTGAATGTCCTGGACGGACTTCGTTACCCCGGTTGTTGTCGGAGCAGCTCCCCCTCCTGATTCCAATCCATTACTTTTGTCGTTCCCGCGCATTTTTTCGGCGGCATTGCGAATTCCAACCACTCTTCCCCCGAAATCCGCAACGGAGTCCGCGGCCGAAGTAACCGGGCTTCGATTTGAATCATGGAATCCATAGGCCGCTTCGCGTTGGTTATATTGGCCTTCCGAAACAAGGCGCTGGTTTGCGGCATTGACGTTGTAGGTATATTGAATCTTAGCGCCGCTCAGCATACCGGCGGTCTGAGCATTCGAAGCATTCCTCGCTGCGACCGCCAGCCGGTTGGAAGCCTGAAATTGCCCCAAGTTCTGGGCACTGTCGGCTTGTCGTCCGAACGCCGCGCCACCCGCGGCCGTCACCGTCGAGACAAGTGCCGAAAGGCCCGCGCCGACCCATCCGTTGACCGCCGCGCTCGCCCCTTCGAACACGCTTCCCGTCGCAAGTTTGTATGAGATGAACGGGCTGATGATGATGCAGGCTCCGGCCACCGCCATCAAAGCGCCTCCCATCAATGCAACCCAGGTCGGATCACCGTTTTGTATGATCTTCATCTGGTTTGCATCCCAGGTGTGAACCAGGTAAGTCGTATGGTCCAAACCGGAGAAAGCGCTCAATGCCATATTTCCAATCATATAAGCCGTCAATTCCAGAACGGTTACGACGATTGGGAGAACCAGCGTACCGACCAGCGTTCCTTTGACGAACGTCATGGTGATTGAGCCTGACAATTTCTTGTTTACGGCCAGGCAGGCAAAAATCGGCGACGTGATCCGCAAGGCTGGAATCAGAAAAAAGATAAAGATCTTCGTCGAGAGCAAACCGACTTCCATGATTCCGCGACAGCAGGTCAGGAGTGAAAAAAGCTCGGAAGGTGTCCAGGTCTTTGGATTCAGCCTCGTAAAAAAATGCTTGATGTAGTTCCCGTCCTGCGGTTCCTGCATGAAGGGAATGACTTCTTCAATCGGGGCATCGCCTGGCGGTGGGGAAAACTGAATGTCGTTTCCGACTTTCATATACAAACCGCAACGAAGGAATTCCTTGTAGTTCTGGTTAAAGTCGCCTCGCCATCGTTCTCTTACATTGGCAAGATACCCCCCCTGTTTCTCATCCGAGACGGATGACGCCGATACTTGTCCGTCCATCGCGACCGAGGCCGCCTCACCGGTTCCCGTCGTCAACCAGTAACCCAGGTTATAGAGATTCGTAATGAGACCCGGTGCCCAATAAATGAAAATGAAGCAGATAACGAATCGAATACCCTGGTAGGCGACATCTGCCGCCTTTCCTTCGCTCTCCGTACCCAACTGCATCAAGCTGAAAAGGCAGATGATTGAGATGCAGATTCCGGCAATGACCTTCACATACGGGATCAGCGGCTTTTCGATCTCGTTCACGAACAGGGGGATGTAGTACTCGGAGACAGTTTTCGAGAGATTGGAAATTGTTTCGGGCAGACTCAGTTTCGGGAGATCTCCGATTGGCGGATTTCCGGTGTTGTTTTTCGTTCTCGCCACGGTGGTTTTCGGACTCTCTTTTTCCCTGTCGTTTCCTTGACCCTGTGCAATTCCCAAGGGCATGAAAATAATCAGGAAGGCCAGGACGGTTCGAATATGTGAGGGGTAAACTGTCATCGTTTTTTTCCTCGAATTGTTTTGTACCGATTTATCGGGGGCCGAGTGCTGGAGCGCTCGGTGCATCCGGAAGTTCGCTCGGGCCGTTCAGAATGGCCCGGAATGCTCTTTCTCCGTCCGCATCGGCCTGTTCGATGAGCTTTCCCCACGCCTGTTCGTTTTCACGGATTTCGTTTGCGCTTTTCGTCATGTCGTCAAACTTCACCCGGTTCTGGCCGTATAAATCAGAGATAGCCTTTATTTTGTCCGCGATTTGAACCTTCAGCGCCTGTTCCTGGTTTTCGAGATCGTCGAGTCTTTTCTGAAGATCCCTCATCGCTTCCTGGTCCTGTGTGCCGGCCGTGTTTGGTACCGAATCGACCGGGTTCTGGCCATCGGGCGGTGTCGTCCCCACGGACACGGAATCTCCGCTCAGTCGGCCAAGTTCTTCTTTCACCCGCTTGATTTTTTCACGTACGAAGCTGAGTTGCGCTTGAAGGTCTCCATATTCCTCCCAAAGCAGCCCCAGTTTCGGGTCGCGCTCAAGCATGACCCGTCTTTTTTGTTCCGCTTCGTATTCAGCTCGGTAAACCCGGTCCATGAAGTCATTCAGGATTGACCAGGCTTCACGGATGTTGAAAGACTCAGGGAAATTCCGGATGCGTTGGAGCGTGTCCATTACTGCCCAACGAGTGTTCCAAAGGTTTATCCCGGCGTTGTACAACCGCTTGGCTGCTTCGATGTGGCGAAACCATTTTAAGAGATTGGCCCTCGTTTTCTCGTCCAGCCCCATCTTGGTCATGGTGTACTGGTAGATTCCTCGAAGCGTCGTCAGTTGCTGAACCAGCTTGGTGTATCGCATGACATGGGCGGTCCAGTTTTCGATCCGTGCCGCCCACTGCTCAGCCAACTGGCGGTTTCCGATATTGTTTCCTTCCTTTGCTTCTCTTTTGATCTGTTCGAGTTTGTCGTTGGACTCGCCGATCTTGGAGTTTGTTTTGTCCAGCTTCTGATTGGCTTTATCGACAGCCCCGGACATACGCTTGTCAAAGGCCTTGATGGCGGCAAGCAAAGCGGCGCCATCGAAGAAAGCCGGTGCTTCCGATGTAAACAGGGCCCCGGAAGGGAGAGGTCCGGCGATCCAGAACGCGCACATACAGCCGAAGAAAATCGTTTTGAGACAATCTTTCAAGATTAACCTCTCTCTTGGTAAGCCTTGAGGGCCGAAAAGTCCTCGTCCGTAAGGCTTGTCTTTTTCGAGAAAGCCAACCCCCTTGGGTATCTACTGGCAAGAAACAGGATGGTCTTGACCGGATCTCGAAGCATCTTTCCGACTCGTCTCAGTTCAGTCACTTCATTGGGTTCGGTCGTGAAGATCCACAAATAGAAGCTCGAAAGTTCGAACTGGATGAAGTCCGCCCGATGGCTGATTCCTTCACCCATGCACATTACGAATTGAGCATGGCTTCCGGGCTGATTGGTGATGTTTTCAATCGCCGCCGCCGCGTCTTCCGAAATGTGGAAGTCCTCGATCATGCGGCGGTAGTCACCGTTCTGCCGTCCGATTATTTTGAGGCCGACATGCTGAACGATGTTTTCGAGGCTTTCGACCTGTTGATAGGTCTGCGCGATCAGAAGCGTCTGAACATTCGATTTCCGCCCCTGGAAAGCACCCTTTTCGATGGCGTACAGGATTTCCGGATAGTCGTGGCTGATTCGAGCCATTTCGTCAAAAATGTTCAGCCTCGGTGGACGTTGGTCGTCCTCCTGGACATTCATGACCTGTGTTGTTCTGGCCGCAACCCGGTATGCGAGTGATCGACGAATTTCTTCGTTGAACAGACCCAACGATTCCATGTCGTACACGATCAGCCGACCGGCTTTCACATATTCCGGGTCCATTGGTCTGTCCAACCAAGGGTTTTCCCGAAATCGTTCGAGTCTCAATAAAATATCGGCTGCTCGTGCATTATGCTCAGGTGTACGAAAGGCTCCTCCACGACACCAGTAATCCAGCGTCTCCAGGAAGCTGCTCAAGGTCGGTTCTTGTGGTGGTACGTCCGTGCCACGACGGTTCCGGTTGTAAGCACACGCCGCAACATAGACTTCGCGAATGACCGGTTCCAGAAGTCCGTTGAAAATTGTTTCCCGAACGTCCAGACCGGCAAGGATTTTCAGGTCACCCAGTACCAAGGTTACCTGTTCTTCGGCAACCGGCATGCCTTCATGCAGACCTTCGTAAAAGCCGATGTTGAAGCCTTTTTTATTGGAAGGATGGAATTGGAAAAGCGTGCCGCCCGTTACTTCCGCAAAAGTTTTGAACGAATTGAAGTCAACAATCTGGACCTGCGAATTCGGGTGGGTTGCCAGCGTGTCCAAACCCAGAGCACCCGCCAAAACCGATTTTCCGGAACCGGTCTGTCCCAGTATCGCGGTCGCCGGCGGCCGGGATGATCCGGCTTCGAAAAGGTCGATCCCGACCAGCTCACCGCTCAACCCTCTGAAGAAAGTCGAAGGCGTTTGAGATAGGGACCACCCGGTTTCACAGGAAACGAAGGTGGTGACCGACTGTGAAACTTCTTCGATTTCACGACCGCTTTTACCCGCTCCGGATTCTCCGGCGATGAGGCCGGGGTAAAGGCACGACGCGGCTGCCCGATTTTCTCGGATCGCGTTCACCCCCGGGATATCTCGAAGCGCGTTGAGTATGCTTTTCGTCTTTTGGTCCAGTGCGCTTCCAGCACTGTCGCTTAACTTTTTCGTTTCCTTGAAATTTTCAACTGCCGTAGGGTCGAGCGGGTCCCCGTAAACCAGGACCTGAAGCCGTACCGCCATGATGTTCGTCTGTCCTGTGGCCATATCTCCCCTGAGCGCGTCGAGTTCCATCAGGCGTTGATTGGCTTCCTTCGTTGTTCCTCCTCCAAAGAGATTCGCCCCTAGCCTTTTTGTCCATTCAATCGACCGGTCATATCTCTTTCGACGCTCTCCCTGATCTACCTTTTCGAATTCGGTCACGATTGTGTGCCTGAAATTCAAGGTCGGGTTCGCCGTAATTTGGCGCATGACTCCCGGGAAACTTCCGCTTTTCAACCCATCTCCCGAGGATTGAGGAGGAGTTGTGAGAGAAACGATTCCAACCGGGGTATCACCGTGAAGGATGGCATCATTGCCGAACACGACGGCTTCATCCGAAAGATATTGGCCAATGTCCACAAGGGGACCGGGGAGCCGTGTGCAGGAGGCGGCTGTTTCGTTGTGACTGAAAAATAACGCCTTCCATAAATCCTTAGAATTCATCCTTTCGATTCCGAAGGGACTGGTTCGGACGATTTGTTGAAAGACGTCTTCAGCAATTTTCCTTGCCGCCTTTTCCTCCCGTTCCATTCTTCTGACCAGGTTACTTTCTTGAACACTGTCAATGATCGATTTCGGATCCAACCGCCATTTCCCGCTCAAGAGCATCTTCAACTGGAGTGCCATCTCGCTGGCCGCCAGCTTTAGACCTGGTTGAAGGGTGGTTGTCGGTACCCGTACCCAAAGGGTGTAAAAAGATTTTCGAAACTGTCCAGTTCCGATTTTATCGGCAAGGAACAAAAGATTGTTCAAATGGAGTTCTTTAAAAGTGTTCTCGCTTTCCCCCAATCTCGAGCCCTGATTTTTCAAACTTTCGGCATCCTCAAGGCGGACTGATTGACGGAACTGAAAAGTGGTCCCGACCGGTGCATCGTTGGTCAACCAGGTCGTGACCTTCCGATGAAAGTCCGCAACGACCTCGTCATGTGCAAGGTACGATTCGGTCGGGTGTATCTTGAAAGCGGCAACAAAGGCACCATCGGTTTGCCTGATGGCGCCTTTGTCCACGCAAAGACAACGGCTCTCCAGCCATCGCCTTTTCGGAACCTGGTGTGGTACCAACGCCTGCGGCAACGCAAATCGCGCATTGAGGTCGCGCATGGCGGGAAGTGCTGCGCGCGCCGCGACGGTGGACAGATAGAGGGATAATCCGCCCATACCGCCGATGGTTATTCCACTGAGGAGGGTATCCAGGTTCATTTGGGAATCATCCAGGTTCTTTTCTTCAGCCCGGCGGGGCCTTCGAAGATTTTCGGCGATGTCAGATATGTGAACAGGTGGTGAGCAAACCTGCGAGGTTTTCCGATTCTGGCCCAAGCAAAGAAACCCGAGCTGATGGTTAAAACCGTGATCCCTACGAAGTACCAGATTGGAAACCCTTTGAATTTTGTGTCCGCAATCCAAAAGGGAATTGTCACCGCAAAGGTTGTCAAGAAAACCAATGGCCAGTCATCGATTCCTACCCCGAATCTTGTCACTGGCTCGTAGATCATTGATCTCATAGGGTACGTGGGTTTCATGTTTAGAAATTCAGGCCCGGAAGGGGTGCGGCATCTCCTCTACCGGTCAGCACACCGAGCGCCTGCCAGCCTTCATACGTCATGAGGGCGATTCCGATGCCCACCTTGACCCACCCACCTTTGTCCAAAGTAAACAGCCCGTACATGAAACACAGGGCTCCGCCGATCATCGCGACATATCGAGCGATGATCATAATCGTTCGACCGGAATTGAGCGGAGCAGCGGGATTACCGGTGAAAACCGATTGCTGTGCGAGCACGCAATCCAGCAAGCCGGCCAGGCTGAAAATTCCGATGAGGAGAAAACACCGGAGAAAAGCCCGCCTGAAATCGGGTGACAGAATGTGTCCGACCCACCCGTCGAGGTCGATGAGAGAGTTTTGCATAGCGGCTCCTTTGATAATTTGAACTTGCGGAAAAATATCCACCATCCACTTATCAAGCCGCGTGCCAAAGCTAATTCCCAGCTAAACTATTGAAAATAAAAGAAAAGCAAAAAAAACGAGATTCCTGTAAATAGGAATCTCGTCTAGGTTTCCTGAAATCCGGAATCTTATTTCCTGATCTTCTTTCCAGAAGCCCTTGATTCAACTTCCTGGGTTTTTGCTTTCCTTGGGGAGGAATGAAACTTGACCCTCTCGTCCGACAGTTTCAAACGGTCGTAGGCAGGAGTCTTACCGGTTCCCGGATATAACTGGAAAAAGTCCTCCCAGTTTTCGAGGCGTCTTCTTTCTTCAACGACCAAGTAAGCACCGAATCTTTTTTCAGCTTCCTGAAGGCTCATTCCTCTGAATTGCCGAAGGTCAACCAAGTACCAAGGAAATTCTTCTACCCCTTGCTGGTCGGTATCTCCTTTCATAGGAGTTGTTTCCATGTTCCCTGGATCAGTGAAATGGTATGGTTGAATGTACTTCTCATTCGGACCGAGTAGCGCCAAAACGCTATTGAGACGATTTTCAAGTTCTCGGATGTTTCCCTTCCACGGCAACGAGCAAAGGTAATTCAACGCTGCTTCGCTGCACCGAACCTCACTCCCATCTTTTTCCAAGAAGAACGAAGCCAACAAGGGAATGTCTTCTTTCCGCTCTCTTAGCGGCGGCAGATTTACTTCGACGACTCTGAGTCGTTGAAAAAGATCTTCACGGAAGTTTCCCTTTTCAACCTCGGCTTCGAGGTTGCGATTCGTCGCTGAAATGATTCTCACGTCCACGCGATGAACCTTTTCTTCGCCGACCGGACGGACTTCGCCTTCCTGAAGAAACCTGAGCAGGTTTACCTGAAGGTCGAGAGGCAGCTCTCCGATTTCATCAAGGAAAAGTGTGCCGCCGTGACTTGATCGTATCGCCCCCGGCCTGTCTTCGGAAGCACCTGTAAAGCTACCCTTCCTGTGGCCGAACAATTCCGACTGAATCAGTTCCCGAGGGATAGCTCCACAATTCAAAATGTTCAAAGGTTTGCCGGCCCGCGGGCTTAGACTGTGAATCGCCTTTGCAAAGACCTCTTTACCTGTTCCAGTCTCACCGGTGATGAGCACGGCCTTTTCGCTTTGGTTCCTTTTCAGCCGCTCCAGTAGTTCTAAAACGCGATTGACCGGTTTTGACTGTCCGATTATTCCGAAATCATTCCCTTTAACTGAATTTCGCTCGATCTCCGGGACTCTGCTGTATGGAATGAGTTCATCTACTTTATTTGAAAGTCTCCGCTTCTCACGTTCAAGTCCGATGATTTCAATTGCGAGCGAAGCCGGCCCGCTTCCCATAATTCGTTTCAAACCCGTTTTTGTATGGACACTGAATTCCAAATAACCCTCGGGGACAATCCCTTCCAACGCGATCCCGATAGCCTCCTTAGTATCCTTTTCATCGCCTGAAACGCCGATGAGTTGTATACCTTCACCCTCCTTTACAAGAACCACAATCGCTGGCCAATTTTGATTACGGCACAGTTCAAGAAACAAAGAACCGATCATTTCATCACTGATGTCAGGTTTTCTCAGTTGCCCAAGATCAGGGATACCGATCTTTCCCGCGCTGAGTGCATTGTCTTCTTCTACATCCAGAAGCTCAAAACCGATCCTGTTCAGTAACCGATCTGCTTTTTCGGAAGTTTCCCGAGCTGCATCCGCCTGTCCTTGCTGGGCCAACAATTTTTCGAACCGCTTCATCGCCAACCAGGAAAGGCATGGAAAATCATCTGACTCTCGAATAACCCGTTTGTAGGAAAGTGCGGCCGCCGTCAGCATTTCACTTCCCCCCTGCTCAACATCAAGTCCGGCCCAAAGCAACCGACAGAGGCGGGTAAATTTGTTTTCGTAGCCATCCATGTTCAGGAAGCTGTTCACTTGGGGAGGAATGGTTCCAAACCCGGCGCCCGCTCTACTCAAGAACTCCTGATATAACCCAAGGTCCTTTTTCTTTTCCTGAGACAGGCTTCTCAAAAAGTCGCCCGCGCATAAAATCGCAAAGGCGTAACCTCGTCGCCAATTGAGCTTCGTCTCATGGAACAGAAGAGGCTGGTCCATCCTCTTCCTGAACGGAACCTGGAGAAAGCCTTTCCCCGCAATTTGAATTGCCCAAAGTATCCATTCCTCACCTTCCTCCAATCTTCGATCGGTTTCCTTAATCGCTTGTTGTGCTTTTCCAACGGCTTCTCTCATTCGTAAAAACACAGCATTCACAGCCGCTGACAAAATCAATGAGTCGATCTTGAGGTCTGGTCGATTATTGAAAGCAAACACCTCGTATTCACTCGACCGGCGGATACTATCTCCCTGGTCACCCGAAGCGACGGCTGCTCTGACGCCGATTTCGAACAATTGGGCGAACCAGACACTTTCGTTTTGATTTTTTTCATTCTGCTGTCCGAAACGAACCGCCTCGAACGCTATCTGAAACTCGCCGCACTCAAGCGCCGCGGCCGACTTCCAGAACGCCGCTTCAGAACGCCGCGAGTAACTTTCATCTGAAAATGATTCGTCGATCAGTGAAATGGTCTCCGCCCATCGCCTTTGCGAAAAGGCGAGCCGTGCTAAAAGCAGTTTTCCAGGGCGTTTATCTGAATTCGAAACTGATGCCTCCGTCAGGAATTCATCGATATATCTCGTCGCGTATACAGGGTTTCCCCCCAATTCATAGAGCCTGCCGAGGAGGAATTTTTTCGCCAAAATGTCGGCTTGAGAGATGGGTTCCGGTCCCTCTTTAGCATTCCCGATGGCTTGGCTGACCTCGATTTCCCGCGGCGATTGTTCGAGACTTCTGTCCCAAATCACCCAAGCTTCATGAAACTTTCCTTCAGAAAGGTACTGATAGAAAAACCGTCTGTCTTTATCGAAATTGCCTGGGTTCATACCATCTCCTGCCTGTTAAGTTTCCTGATTTTAGGAAAATAAAGGAAGATTCCTAAAAATCAAACAACAATCTGCAAGCTTCAAAAATTGTGAACTTGCTTGTTTTCAACAAGTTAATTGGCCAGAACATAGATTCACTCTTTTTGGCACGGTCTTTGCCGTTCATTTGGCAACAATTTCTGGAGACCTTGCCATGATTCGATACCTTTTCATTATCTGCGCGTCTTTGCTGGTCCTTGTTTCTCTGACGACCGAAACCGAAGCTCGACACCGGCGGAAATTTGCAACCCCGGAAGAAATTCAAAGGACCCGTTCGCACTGGCGGGCGCAAGCAATTCAGATTGCGCGCGAGGAAGACATCCCGGTCGATCTGTTCCTTCGGTTGATTCGGCAGGAAAGCGGTTTCAATCCAAATGCCCGTTCACCGGTTGGTGCAATTGGGCTTACCCAGCTCATGCCCCAGACCGCTGAATCCCTCGGCGTAAATCCCTACGATCCGATTCAAAACCTTCGAGGCGGGGCGAGATACCTCCGGCAAATGCTTTTACAATTCAAGGGGGACCTCCGCGCTGCGGTCGCTGCATACAATGCAGGCCCGCTTGCCGTCACCGCGTACCGAACCGGACAGGCAATCAAAGTCAAAGGCGGAAAGACCATCAATCCTCGAAGGCTCCGGATTGAAATTCCTCCATACCGGGAAACTGTCAACTATGTGGCCAGTATCCTGAACTCACCGAATCCCGGCCCGATCCCCGTCTCTTCCAACCCTCCCGTCAGCACTGTCTCAGGTCCAAAATTGGCCGGAAGCATCACCATTGAACGGGGAAATGAGAGCGTGACCCGCTACTTCTTCAGAAACCAATAGGGGATTGATTATGAACTTCCACGATGAAACCTCGGAATTTTCTCCTGAAGCTCTCGATTTCACCTCTCGTTTTTATCGACACCCGGCTGATGTACTCCTTATCGGGAAATTCGGACTGACGGTCCTCATTCTCAGTCTTCTCACACTTTTATCGTTCGGCCTCTCCGTATTTTCTCTTTTCCGAAAGCCTGAAATGGTTTTAGTGGTTACCAAGAAAACGATCACACTGGGGTCGGATGGTCGCCAGGTCAAGGAAGAAGAAACACTCGAAAGCGTCAACAATCGCCAGTACGGGAATGCCAATGGTGTTTCGTTGCAGAAGGACCAACCGGGCGATGTGGACAGACGGTACGCTGCTTCCAACTTCATTCGACGCTACATGACCATTTCTCAATCGGTCGTCGAGCGAAACGGGGAAAAGGTCCGGACGGTTCGGCAGATCGAACTCAAGGGCCTCATGAAGTGGATGGTGGCCGAGAGCGCGCAATCCTTCACTCGATACCTGATTCAAAAAAAGATCCTTGAGGTTGAAACCCAGGAGAGGTGGCAGACCACCTGGAATGAGCAGTCCGTCGTTTGTGACAGTTCCGACCCGTACCTCTATCGGGTCACCGGAAGGCAATCCATTACCAAGATCGTTTCCGGTCAGCCAGTGGAAATGACTCGACAAGTTCAATTTGCAATCAAGTTCTCCGACGATCCTGCCGGCCGTCGAGACGAAAACATGATGACCGGAGTTCAACCGGTGAGCCTCGACTTCAATGTCCTTGGAGAATGACGATGAAAAAATTCCTTCCGTGTCTGACCATCATTTTTTGTCTGTTCGCCAACCTTTCGGCTCAACAACAAACCGAAACGAAGAAGAAGCCTGCACCGGGTAATCAACAATCGCCAAAAGTTGCTCCTCCCCTCTCCGGAAATCGTTCGACTTATGAAGTCCCGACGGATCTCGTGTTCGGAGATGCCAGTGTCTCGGTGAAGACTTCCTCACTCGTTCATAAGGTCGCCATTGCCGCAAACGGCGTCGTCATTGTCGAATTTCCCGCCGATGACGCGGTCTATAGTGTTCATCCCGGCAATCAGGCGCTGGTGGAACTCGATGGCCTTTCCGCAAGAGAAGCTGACCGCCGACCCCTCCCCACCGATCCCTTGGTCTTTCGTCCGGGAGCCGAGTTTTCGAGTTCTACCAAGACACCAAAATCCGCATCCACCCTTTATACTATCCAGTTCGTTTCCGGTCTGGTTGTCACTCTGAAATTCTATCCGGTCGATGATCTGGATTTGAATACCAACCGACTGGTCCTCTCCTATTCCGTAGCCGAAATCCAGAAGGCTCGCTCCAGCGTCGGACTTTCCGCAAACATGGTCAAACGGTCCAAACCGAAAGTCCTGGACGATTCTCCAAGCTCATCGGTCGGTCAGCCACTCGAAACCAAGGTTGCTGTTTCTGAAACACAAGTGCCTACGGTCACCTCCATTGACTCAAACAAGGTGGAACTACCCCTACGATCAATTCCGCCTTCCGTGCCTGAACCAATTCTGACAATTGGCCCTGAACGAAAACAAGCGGCACCGACACTGATCTTGCCCGACTTGATGCCAGCAGTTCCTGACCCGGTTCAGACTCCATCCAATAAACAAAAAGGCGTTCCCTCGCCCCAGCCTGAAACGCCCGAGGTAACTGAGCCGTCACAGAAAAAGCAGATCGTCTTTCCCGTTACGCTTCCTATCGAGAAACAAAAGCCGGCAACGGAAGACTTTGAGCAAAACGGATTCTGGATCGTCAATGGTCCGGTTTCAGAGAAGTTGAGGACGACGGTACAGGAAGTGATGGTCGATTTATCGAAAAAAGCACCGTCTTCTTTTCGATTCATTCCCGGCAAACAAGGGCTTTCGCTCGCTTTTCCGTTCAGCGTCGGAAGCGGGTCTTTCCCCGAACTTCTCTACGCGGTCGCCGTGAGGAATGACTCGGGCAAGGAAATGACGCTATTGCCGGATCAGCCCGATGTTTTCGTGGTGACGAAATCGAAGTCCTCGATTGTCAATACTGAACGCATCGAAATCTCTTGCCGGCTTACAAACCTCGAAGGAACTCGCATAGCCCCCGGGCAAGTGGTCCTTTTTGTCGTGGCGGTCAATCGACCCCCGCTGGGTGTGTCCCAGAACCTTGAAATCACATTCACTCAGACCGATGCCGCGGATGACCCGGCAATCATCAATACCAAGCGTTGAAGGGAAATCCAAATCATGGAAAACACGACCGCTCCGAACCCAGTAAACGAGTCCAATGGAGAAATTTCCGTTCCGAAAGGAAAGCGGAAATTCACTTTTTACCTCTTCATTTTGATTCCGGTCCTGATCATCGGAACGATTATCGTTGCCAATTTCGGTTCGACGAAAACTCAGGTCGTAACGACGAATGCCTCAAATGCTCAGGCAGACCGGGAAGAGCGAAACAAACAGGCCTCCGCGAATGAGAACCTCGACCAGGCTTTTCAGAAAACCCAAATCCCCGCTCCGAGTCAGAAGTCTCCGGCACCGATGGGAAAACAGGAAAGGGGAATTGAAGCGAGTCCTTTCGACGTTCCGAGAATCAATCCCAACTCTCCGGTGGCCGAAGCTCTGAATTCGTCGAAAGACGAAGATACAAGGACACAGACCGATCCTCGGCGGGAACAACAAATCACGGGTTCACCTACATCGACCACCTTTCAAAACCCTTCGCCGGAGAACGTAACTCCCCCTCAACCACAAGTCCGGCCGGTGAGAAGCGGGTATTTTTTCGGAAACGAAACGGCTTCCCCAGTCTCCCAGCCCACGGTCAATCCTACCAACGTTTCGAATTCGAACCAGGCAACACTTCCTGCTCAAGGGCCTGTTCAGCGTTACGTCGATTCTGTAGCCGACACTCCTAAGCCGGCTTTCGGAGCTTTCCTTCCAATCCGCCTTCTTGGTTCCTTGCTCACCCTCGGAGGGCAAAATCTCGTTCGATGCGAAATCACTCGCGACGTCGGCGGGAAAAACTGGAAACTCCAAAGGGGTACTCAGCTTATCGGAGAAATCAAAGAAACGGTCGGTGACCGCGTTTTCATTCGGATCAACGGGTATATCGATCCAAAGAGAAACAGATTCGTCCCAATGAAATGCGAGGTTTTCAGCTCCGATGGGGCGAGCGGTATAAAGGGCGAACGCAAGCGCCTTAACTCGAGGATTGCATACATTCTCAAAAGGGCTTTCGAAGGCGGGCTGACACTTGGGCAGGCCGCGCTATCACGCGGGAACAGTGTCATCGTTCCAACTGGTCAGGACCTTTCGGTTCTCACCGGTGTCAATCCGACCAATGATGTTCAAGTCCAGTCCTATCTCAAAATTGATGCCAACGTTCAAGGTTTCGCTCTGGTAACCGAAATTCCAGGGCAGATCGAACCGGATCGGGAGAACAATGGGGCTGTTCAGTACCAGTTTCCCGATTCTTCCATCAACGCCTCGACTTCGGTTGCCTCGCCCGAAGAGATTGCCCTTCTCGAAACAGTCAACTCTGAAGAAGAACTGAAAGCAGTTCTTCCGAAGCTGAACCCGCGATTTCGACAGATCGTCCTCAATGCGATGAAGCGACAGTAAGATGACTTACCTTGACCCTGTTCAACTTGTCAGAAATGCGACCGACTTTTCCGTAGGTGAAAAGGCGGTCGCCCAAATTTTGGCTGAAAAAGCCGGGTACATTGTCCAGGCTCAACCATTGTCTGATTTAACTGAAGCGCTTTTTTCGGGTTCTCCTCTTTTAGTCGAAGGCGACAAAGGAGCAGGAAAGACAGCGCTTGCCGAAGCCATGTCCTTGGCTTTCGGAATGCCCCTTTTCTGCCTTTCCTGTGCGGACGGACTTGATCGTGAATCGATTCTCTATAAGTGGAATCGGGACGCGCAAAGAATCCACCTTGAAGTTGAATCTCAAAAGGGTCGAGACATTTCCAGTATTGTGGAAGAGACATTTACGAAACGATTTCTTGATCTTGGACCCGTGACCGCCGCCCTTGATGCTTCAAACTACGGTTTTCGTCCGGTACTTCTCATCGACGAAATTGACAAACTCGGAAAGGTCTCTGACCTGCTCCTTCAGGCTCTGGCAAGGTTCACGGTAAATGTTGAATTTCTCCAGCCTTTTCCTTTCATCAAGGTGGAGAGCCCGGATGACGTCCCACTGGTGATTTTGACCAGTAACAATTTAAGGGACGGCGTTTCCGTTCCCCTCAGAAACCGAGGCCTTTATACCTATCTTGAATCTCCCGTATTGAAAGAACGCATCAACATTCTTCATATCCATTCCAAAGGCATCGGGGTTGTCGCCTTTCTACAACTGATTGTAATTCTTGAACTTATCCCGTCACTGCGACTCACTGATCCGCCAACTCTTCGTAACGCGACACGGCTGGCGCGTACCCTTTCTCGAAAAAATGTTGAATCTCTCACCCTTCCTTTACTCAAACGCCACCTTTGTTATCTGGCCACAAATCAAGGGGATATCAAAAGACTCCAGTCCCAGCTTGCCAACCTTTATGAACTTTCTTTAACTCCAAGTCCTGAAATCATTCAAATCGTCGGGCAGCTTTTCCAACAAGACGAATTTCTCACGGATGAAGCCGCCATGTCCCTGGCGGCCGCCGAATTTTCCTCAGACGAATTTTTGGAACGGGCATTTTCTCCTGAACCGTCCCGTTTCAAACCCTAAGTTCAAGGGTCAGTTTTGCCAAAAAAGTAAAGGAGCGGTGATGAAAAACGGAACGAAGCTTTTCGGCATTTTCATTCTTATCGTCACGATCTCTTCAGCGATTCTCATTTTTCTACAATCCAATCGCACACGGAATGAAGTTGACTTCGCGACGAAACAGCGCAAGGCCATCAAGAGTATTCCGCAGAAAAACTCAAACAAGACCATCAAATCGGACTTTCAAGATCCCAATCTCAGTTTCACGTTTCGGGTTGCGGATGGCGCTGCGCTTTTGACGGCTTCTCATCTGGTTGCACTTTCCTTCGTCGGTGAAAAGAAAGATTTCGATTCTGTTGCTCTATCTGCCGAGATGGAGAAGCAAAAGCTGGTACCACCCGGCATGGCTTTTCTCCCTCCCTCCGAGGATTTTCCGTCAGGTTTATTTGTCTCGGATCGGGAAGACGGCTTCTTCATTCTCCGAACGAGGTCAAATTCCGGCGTTGTCGAGGTTCTTTGCTTTCCCCGAGTCCCCGGTCGAGACGGCGAACCGGCCTTGATTCGATTTCCCGAATTTTTCGGAAACAAGGTTCAGGCCGGGCTTTTCATCGCACCTAATTGTTCCGTTCAAATACCTCCCTTTGGGATCGAGGCCGACAGACTTCAGAAAATGGGTTGGTTCGTCGCTCCATTCAATCCTGATGAAAAATCCGAGATCGAGATTGTAGCCGCGGGCCTTTGGCGGGCCAAACAACCGGTTGATCCCAGATAAGGAGCATTCATGAATCCGTTTCAGGTATTCTATGGCTACCTTCAATGCCTCTTCTCAAGGAAACACCGTCGCCTATTGTTTCCGTGGTATCTGATCAACGACTTTCCTTCTTGGTCCAAAGACCTTGATTTATTTTTCAATCTGACCCGGCCTGCGCTGGAACAGCATCTATCGAGCGAACTTCTCGTTCTTCGAAAAATCAGGGAATTCATTAAATACGTCTTTCTTTTCGGATCGGCTGCATGCGCTGATCTCATCATTTACCACGCGATTCCTTTGCTCGGATTCACGATCCCCGACCCGATCCCTTTTTACTTGTACCTGGCCCCGTGGCTTTTGGCCCTCATTGATTCAAGTGAAATCATCCTTCCCTACCTTCGGCTTTCATCAAGGGAAACTTACGGTAAAAGCAAATGGATGACGGCCAAGCGACTGCGAAATCTTGGCTATCTCGTATTTCGTGGTGAACTTCCCAAGGGCTATTCCTATTTGGCCCCGTTCAATTCGATCTACGATATTGTCCTCCCGTTAAAAGTTTTGTTTACAAGCCGGCTTTTCTGCGGCAAACCAGGTACCGGCAAATCAGCGACCTTTCATTCCCGGCACCTTCGGGACGCCGCACGCCACGGCAATGCAATCGCCGTCGATGTGAAGGGGCAGTTATTTGAATTGACCGCACATGCCTTTAAGGATTTTTATCGGCTTGATTTTCGAAATCCGGAACTGAGTGACCGTTTCAACCTCATTGCCGCTTGCAAAGGCAATGACACTTTGACGGCTCAGGTCGCGCAATACATTATCGTCGGAGGTAACAAGGACTCCCGCGGAGACAACAACAAGTTTTTCTATGACGGGGCGGCTGCTCTTTTAACGGCTGTCATTCTGCACCTTGCGGAAGGAAAAGACCCGGAGTATCCCCATGCCACCATGTCGGATGTCTATAGCATTCTGGCCGGCGGCAAGGATCAGAATGTCGTTCTTACGAATGAAGAGTACAACCGGAAACTCAACGCCAAGCTCCTTACTTCACATTCAATCCGGGCAAGACAAACCTGGTCCGCATTCACCAGTTCCGCTGATCCTCGAACGCTCGGCAATATTCTCGCGACTTTGTACACGGCAATCGAAGGCTTTCGGGAATCGTCCATCAATATTGTTTTTCAATCTCCGACGCCCTTGGAAGCCGAACGTGGCTGCCGTGAAATTGATTGGAATTTCCTCCGAGGGGCTGAACACACCTGTCTTTACCTGGTTATGACGGCGGAACAATCCTCGCGACTTACCGCAATCGTTTCCACGATCTTCGGTATCGCAATGTCGAGGTTGCTGGCTGAACTTAACGATCCTGAGAAAAATACGCTCAAGCCCTGTTATCTCCAAATCGATGAAGGCGGCAATTTCAAGATTTCCGGTCTTGCCGAATTTGTCGCTGTCTGTCGTGGTTCAAGTGTTTGCGTGGACCTGTCGGTTCAATCCCTCGAACAGCTTACGACCGCGTACGGAAGCGATTACGCAAAGCAGATCATCGAGGTATTCGGAAGCAAAATCATTTTTCCCGGCGCCGAAGGGAGTACCGCCGAATATTTTTCAGAAATGATCGGCCATGTGACCACAAGGGAACGCAAAGCGGTAGACCTACCTGGTACAGCTCTTGATCGAAATGAGGACAGAGAAGTATCTCGCCTTCTCCTCGAACCCGAAGTTATTCGTACACTCGCCCACATGCAGGAAGCAGTCGCGATCATCAATAATCTTGAACCGGTCCGGATCGGATTTCCTGAATTCACTGCCGTGATTGACCATCGACGGTCCTATCCGACTCCTTTCTTCGATGTTGTCGAGGAAGAGGATTCCTTCCCCCCTCGCCAACCTCAACGGGTTTCCTCCTCCCCGCATTCCAGAACACAATGGAACGAATCACCAGTTTCTCACCATCCTCTACCGAGAGTTGTTGTCCCCGATGGTCAGGCCGTTCTTGAACGCTCCTTATCTCCAGAAGCGGTGGCGACTTCTTCTTATCGCCCCACCAGGCCTTCTTTACCCGGAAACAGACCAACCACGGAAATTGACCAGCAAAGCCAAGTACCAGAATCTTCAAATCAACCAGACATTGCGCCCGATCTGAATCCAGGAGAATTTGGACTCGACCCGTTTGAATATGTCCCTTCCGAAGCAGACGAAGAAGAAATGAAGGCCCTCTCGGAAATCAACTTTACTTCTCCTCGGCCGGATCCTCCTCGAAACCCGAAACATTCTTCGGCTTCCGGACAAATTTCATACAGAGGAATGTCGTCCGACACGGTGATTGGCAGATTTGAAGCCGAAACGCTTGACGCTCCGCCACCACCAACCACCAACTGGTAATCAAAGTTCAAGAGGTTCCACCCATGCCTGAAAGTGAAAGTTCCACTCAAATCGGGGATAAATTGCGTCGAATCCCCAAAGTTTTCATTGGCCTCGTCATGATTCTACTCATCGGGTTGATTTTTTACGGGGTCAGCGTCTACAAGGAAAAACAAAAACTCCCCGTACTTCAACTCGGTGGGATATCAACCATTCTCCATTTCCGGTTTCATGCTGATGGCGTATTCCCCCAAAAGATTCGGGTGGTACTGAAACCCGAAAACAAATATCTGCCTATCGACGAAAACACCTTCGAAAGGGATAATTACGTTTTTCGTTACCACAGGATCAACGGAAAGCAGGCAGTAATCTGGGCAACCCCGAAGGGCGAACTCAGAAAACAGGGCTACACCTATTTTATTCTTTTTACCCCCCAGATGGTTATCACCTGGAGGGGCCCGGTACAGGAACCTTCCGAATCTTCGATAATTTCAGAAATCCCCGTTCCTGATTATCCATTGCTTTCGAGACTTGGAATGGGCGAAATCGACAGGCGACCCATCAATTCCGCCACAACCAATTGAAATGGTCACCATCCCGGGGGGGGATCTATCCTTTGACCTTTCAAGCGGTACGCCAAGAACTCTTCAATTTTTTTGACCTGTTCTGAGAATCGTTCAGGGTTCTCTGCAAGGCTTACAGGAAGCCCCAGAAGTTTGAAGAGTGTTTCGGGGTCTTCAACCACCGTTTCCCAAATGATTTTGGCCAACTCGATAACCTTCTCGCCTGTCGGAGGTTTCCCCGGCTCCAAACCCGCCCGAAGGTATTCCACGTCACCTCGGTAGGCTTTCTTGGCCCCTCCCTGGCTTTCTCGAATCAAATACCGAAGCCTCCTCAATGAATAGGCGTCAAATCTTCCGGTCGTGATTGCCCGAACCAATTTCCCGTCACTATCGAGTTCATCAAAACAGTTTGCCAATGCCTCTTTCACCATTTCCGCGGTTGTATTCTCCTTGGGGACAGCAATGGAAACTGTTACTTCGACTTCAAGTGATTCCCCTTGCCGATCCGGGTTTCTGATGGAAATTCGAAAAACCTGCTGATCAGGTTTACCTATTTCAGACAAAGACCTCTCGTTTCGAGAACTCTTGATTTCTGGCTCTGGCTCGAAAGGCTGATCTGCTGGCTCAACTTCATCCTTTGGAATTTCTCTTTGTGGAATTGTGGGCTTCGTACCTGCTTTCGTAACAAAAGCTCTTGCGGTCTCACCATCCTGGCCACCCGCATCCTCGGCCAGAACCTGGGGTTTTTCTTTTTCCCGTACTTCTTCACGGGCGTTTCCGTTGCTAATTTTTACCTGGGGACTCTTCTGGACTGAACTCGCCTTTCTCGCTTCGAGGACGGCCGTCAATGGTATTCCCCTTCGCACGGCAGCCAGTGCTTCCACCATTGTCTTTTCATCAGGGAGCCTTCCGATCACCAATAATTCGGTCATGCTGGTTTGATAAGCCTTTGCCGTATCTTTCACCCCCGTGGGAAGACTTGCGACAAACAACAGGTTGTTCACCACTTCAAGGCTCAGGTTCAAGGTCCTGGCTGTCTGGCTTTTATTTTTTCCCTCGTCATTGAAAACATCCGCCACGGCATCCGCGAGATCAATAAAATGTAGCGACTCACGTTCCTTGTTTTCGATAATCGCCAGTATCGCATTTCGCTCATTTGTTGATTCCGGAAGCAAAATAGTCGGAATTGTCGGTCTTCCCATCTGGAGGAAAGCCTTCTTACGCCGATGGCCGGCAACGCAGAGTACCCGACCGTTTTCGAGTCTCTGGCCGATGATGGGTTGCAACAAGCCATGAGTCTCGATGCTCGTGACGAGTTCAGCCAGTTTTTCATCGCTTATCAACTTCCTCGGCTGTCTCGGGTTGTCGTCAATCAGCTCCAGATCAACATCTTCAACAATCATAAGGGCAATTCCTTTTTCAGAATCTCTGATATTTCACTATGTCGTTCTTTCAATATCCGCTCGGCCTCTTCCGCGTCTCCCAACAAAATGGTCAGAATCAATTTCAAGGCATCAGCGTTTCTAAGACTCAATTCCGTATTCAAGGTTATCCGTTCTTCAATGCCGGCCTGATACTCAACGAAATTGTTTAGGGTGACGAGGAACTCCTTGAACTGCCTCGGGGAGATTTTTTGCGCTTCTTCCCAATCCAGTCCCTTTTTCAGGAGGTCCATCACTGTTTTTGAGATATCCTCTCCATTCTCTATTGAGATTCTCCGGATTCTGTCCATTTCCGAGTCTGGAACTATAATATTGACTGGGAACAATTTTTGACCCTCCGCTTATTTCCGCTATTCTTGGACAATGGAAATCATCGATACAAACTTCGATCCCGCCATTCATGGTGAGCTTTGGTCATTGAATAAAGCACTGGCCAACTATTCATCTCCGATTTTTGCCAAAAGAGGGATCGCTCTTTTTTCACCCTTGGAAGTAAAATTTTTTCGTTTCCCAGAATTTTGTGGAAGACACACTAAGAGATATTTCGTTAGTGAGGAAGATATACCTTTGTTGCTCTCTTTTCTCAAGGCAAGAGATTCAGGGATCAAATTTCCGAAAATCAGTGGCCTTCGCCTCAATTGGCCTGAGTTTCTTTTTTTCTATGAAATTTCTCGAAAACAGAAAATTTCTACAGAAGCCTGCCTTCGCAATTTCATCTCTCAAACAGTCAAGGCCGACATTCGAGGCTGACTCCGGTCATGAAAATAATCCGTGTTCCCAAATTCCCCCGTCGTCTTTTTCAAACGCCGGCTCTTCCTGAAGGTCAGAACCGAAGGTCTCCAGGTGATTGGCCGCAACCACAGTGGGGATACAGTAAATTTCAAATCTCCAAGATGACCGGTTTGAGTATTAAGAGATTATCCTCGATGGAGATCTTTAATCTGCTGATCCTCGTTTCAGATCCTCAAGATCCTTGCGAGCTGTTCTCGCCTGACAAGACTGTTGACGTCGTGAAGGCTGTCCTCAGATTCAGGGGCCTAAAAGTATTGCTTGGACGAAGACCTGCCCGTTCCATGAAAATGGCGATGTTTCTTACCCATCGATTTGATTCGATCTGTACATGTGGCTCATTTTCAATTTCGAGGATTAGTCGGCGCTGGTGTCCAATCTGCGGCGTAACAAGATTGGAACTAACGCATTGCCTTCCGCCTCTTCCTGAAATTGACCTGCTGAAATGCAAGTTTTGGGGATTTGCAAAAAAATATCCGCTGGGGTCTAAGAGCGCGTCTTAAAAGTCGTTTAAGTTGAGAGTCTGGTGACCATCAACCTGATCATGACGACGTAAACCATCGCCTGACTGGTTTCAGGCAAGACCTCGTAATCCTTCGCCAGTCGCCGATGCTTGATCAGCCAGCCAAACGTTCGTTCCACGATCCAGCGTTTGGGCAAAACCGCGAATCCTTTTTGTTCCGGGTCGCGCGCGACCCATTCGACGCTCACCTTGCGCCAGCGGTCGAGCGCCGCGACCCATTCCGGCAGCGATTCCTTGTACCCGCCGTCGACAATGATCTTCTTCAACCGCCAGAGGCCGTTTTCAAGGACCGCCAGGACCTGACGCGCCCCGGCCGTCTCCGAAATGTTGGCCGCGAGAACCACCACCGCAATCACCAGACCCAGCGTATCCACCAGAAGATGACGCTTGCGCCCCTTGGTCTTCTTGCCCGCGTCGTACCCGACCGTCTCCGCTTTCGCCACATCCGTGGTCTTCACCGTCTGGCTGTCCAGAATCGCCAGACTCGCCTGCGGATGCTTGTTCTCCCGCTTCCGGATCAGCCGACGCAAACGCTCGTGGACCTGCTCCCAGACGCCGTCAACGCGCCATTTCCGAAAATAGTGGTACACCGTTTTCCACGGCGGGTATTCCCTCGGCAAATACCGCCACGCGCATCCCGCCCGCGCCAGGTAAAAGATTGCGTTGACAATCGAACGACGGGAATGAACCGCCGGACGACCGTTTTTGCTTTGTTTCGGAAGCACCGCTGTCAGATACTCCCACTCTCCGTCAGTCAGGTCAGAAGGGTATTGTTTGCACATTCCCTCCTTTTACCTTACTGACGGATACTTTTCAGACTTGCTC
>JAYRXE010000023.1:0-9696 GCA_041917695.1 Minisyncoccota bacterium | reverse complement strand
TCGCAGGGCCGCAAGCTGACCCGTTTCCGCAACGCCAACCCGTCGTTCGGCCCGAGCGCCTTCACCGCGCCGACCGGCTTCACGACGCCCGTTCCGAACACCGCGCTGTCGGGCCTGCCCGTCATCGGTTTCGGCGTCCACATTCAGGAAACCTCGGCGAACTCGAACTACAATTCGCTTCAGGTTTCGCTCACCCGCCGGCTGGCGAAGGGCCTCCAGGGCCTCGTCGCCTACACGTGGCAGCACACGATCGACGATTACTCGGGACAGCTCAGTTCCGCCGGAACGAGCGACGTGTCCGCCGACTTCGGCGATCAGGGCAGTTTCCGCGGCATTCGCGGCACGTCGGACTTCGACCGTCGTCACCGCATCGTCGGCAGCTTCGTTTACGATCTGCCGAAGTTCTACAAGGGCGACAGTCTCGTCGGGAAGCTCTTCCTGAACGACTGGCAGGTGGCCGGCGTCACGATCTTCCAGACCGGTCTTCCCTTCAGCGTCATCACGGCGGGCAGTCTCTTCGATGCTTCCCGCGCCGACGTGGCGGCTGGCTTCTCGGGCGACGCCAACCTCGGTGGCGACGTGCGTGGTCGCCTCGACCGCTACTTCAACACGGCGGCGTTCGTGGCCGCGGCCAACCGCGCCGGAAACTTCGGTACGTCGGGCCGCAACCTCCTGCGCGGACCGGCGCAGGCCAACACCGACATCTCCATCGTGAAGTTCTTCCCGATTCGCGAGCGTCAGCGTTTCGAGTTCCGGACGGAGTTCTTCAATGCCTTCAATCAGGTCAACTTCGCCAACCCGGTTTCGGTTGTTCAGAACATCAACTACGGCCGGGTCCTGAGCACGGCGACCGGACCCCGCATCATTCAGTTCGCGTTTAAGTACAGCTTTTAAATAGTAAAAAACAGATTCAAGGTCATCAAAAGACAACTATATTGAACGATGTTTTTTGGGAAAGTAATTGATAAATTTTTACAATTGGAGATAAAATATATAAAATTTTAAAGAAACTTTTAGTGAACTAAACCACAATGCACTGAAAGTGCATAGGTTTTCAGAATGACTGAAAGTCACGCTATTCCAGGATGATCGGGTTTGTGTCCGAATTCGACGGGTCACGATGATGCTCCAGATACTCTTGCACCAACTCTTCCGTCACGTTACCCGTACTCCACGCACCGTACCCGACCGCCCAGAAGTGCTTGCCCCAGTATCGCTTCCCGAGTTCGGGAAATTCCGCCTGCAAGATTCGAGACGTCCGTCCCTTGAACCGCTTCACAAGATCGCTCAACGCTTTGGACGGCGGGTACTCAAGATGCATGTGGACGTGAGCCTTGCTGACCACCCCACTCAGAATCCGCACGTCCTCGGCATCGCAGATTTGAATCAGCAATTCCCGGCATCGCTTTTGAATCTCGCCTTTCAGAACGTGATACCGATACTTCGTCACCCAAACCACATGCACGGTCAACCGCGTAACCGTATGTCCACCGTGTCGCTGCTGTTTCACTCGGTTGCTCCGCCAACTCCTTGAAGTGTGTAGCAACTAAAGTCTTGCACTAAAGTGCATAGTTTTGAACTAGCGTGCTGGAACAATAAATAATTAATTTTGGAAAAGATCAATTTCTTAGGAAACAGAAAAGGAAAAAAGAAATGTCAATTTTGAAAAGAGAAAATTTTTTAGAAACAAATTGGGACGTTGTTTTCATATACGCCTTAAGGGAAGAATTATCAGCAACAGATATATTCTTAAACGAACCTACGATTAGAGTCGACAATGATTTGAACCTTGAAATCCATAAACGAAATATTTCTGATTCTAATGGTCGAGACCTTAAAGCTTTGACTGTTCTAATAGATGATCAAGGTCTGAATAAGGCTGCAATTGTAACCACTCAGCTTCTTCAGAAAATAATCCCAAAGTTATTAATTTTAATCGGTATAAGCGGAAGGATTAACCAAGATTGTATGTTGGGAGATGTTGTTCTTGCAACCTCCTGCGATGATTCATACTACAGGGCTAAGTTAAAAGACAAAACTGTTATTCCAGGCGGGAAAGAATGGTCTTTAGAGGTATTGACCAGCAAGCTGAATAAGTTAATCAATGAAAACCCTCCTTTTTACTCATTTTCTGGCCTTGAACATGAACAAATTGCCTATCTTCAGAATGAACAACTTATTGGTTTAAAACCAAAAACTCATTTGGGCCCTGTTTGCTCAACGCAATTTGTCATTGATGACCAAACTTTTTCACAATGGGTTAAAAATTCACGAAATCGAAATTTGCTAGTAGCAGACATGGAATCTGCCTCAGTTGTTCAAGCTGCATTTTCCAATGGTTTACAAAATGGGAATGTATTAGTTATCAGGGGAGTTTCAGATTTTGCAGATGGTAGAAAAGTTGAATTCGATAATATTGGATCGGGGTTACTTAGGAAAATTGCAATTCGAAATGCAGCCCAGTTAGCTAGCCATTGCGTTTCAAGCTTACTATCCTTTTCACCAGAAGGAATAATTTCCGTAGATAACTTCAAGGCAAATCACGCAGGTGCAGAAAATCACTCTGCGTATTCTGATACAATCAATTTGCTTAAGGATATTGCTAATATTGTTGATGGGGGTGGCATGGAAGAGGAGGCAATTATCAAGGTTTCAAAACAAAAAGAATTGAATCCCATAATTTCTAGTCAGTTGGTTCAATTAGCTGAGGAAGCTTATTCACAAGAAATCGAATCTAATGCAAGAGTAGGTCAGAAAATTCTTCACTTATTACCCAGAACAGCTATTGATTACTTAATAGCAATGTGGATAATGGATGCCCTGCTTCAGAAAAAAATAGATTTAAGGATAGTTGAAATTCTTTCAAAGGTTTACCCCCACAGAATTAATAGATTTTGCAAGGTAATTCTAAATCGTCTTACAGATGAAAAAAAACTAGTTGATATTCTAATTCAAGCATACAATTCCAAATTTTCAAGAACAAGTAAATCAAATTCAGAATCCAAAGAACGAGCGAAGGTTCATATCTGTTACTTGCTTGGACGACTCCGAGATCCACAGCAAAGGAAGCGTGCAGCAGAGGTTCTAGGAAGTTGGAGGGAAAACCTTAGTGGGAAGACTCAGACTCAACAAAATTTAAAAGCTTCAACCTACCGAATCGACAAAGCATTTTCAGCGATAGAATTCGCTGAAGGTCGACTTTTATTAAGGACTATTTGCATAAGCTTGATTCTCTTAAATTCACCAAATGAATCTGAAAATTACATTCGAGCTTGTCTTAGAAATAAAGAATTTGATTCATTAAATCGGGGTTTTCATTTAGAATATTACGGAGACATTAAATATGATCCAAGAGAATCAATGAACAATATCGATCCTGTTAATGACAACTGGTCGAAAACTTTTGATGTACTGTTAAATAAACTCCAAAACTCATACTTTCGAAATTCTCCATATCCTCTACGAGACGTTGAGTTGCAAACTCTTCTTTCGCTGGCCCAGCAACGCTTTGCCTCGAATTCCCTTGATGAAGAAAAGAGAATAAAATTAATAGATTTATTTAAAAATTTTGCTCCAAATAAGTTATCTCAAATTAACCTTCTTAGAGCTTATGCAAAAATGCTTCAAGACTTATTATCGAAGCCTCAATTTAAACGAGTAGATTTACTTCGAAAATTATTTGAACTAAAAAAACTTCCGCGGTCTGGATGGAATCATATTAATGATAAGCATTCAAGAATTACTCCTAATCCTGAATCAGTTCTTTCTCATACCGCTGGAGGGCTTCTTCTGATTCAATTCTGTTTACCTGATCGATTGAGTAAAGACGACCGCAAAGTGCTAGGTGATAAGTATTCAAGTTCATATTCAAAAGATGAGATTTTTAAAATGTTTCTTTGTCATGATTTAGCTGAAGCCTATACTGGAGATTTAATGCCACATGAAAGAAATGACGAAACAAAAGCCGAAGAACAAAGAGCAAATTCTCTGATTGACATAATTAGTACTTGGCCTGGTTTTTATCATTTTCATATGTACAGAGATTGGTCTATCTTTGAAGATAATCGAACTATTAACGGTAGAGTTGCAAAGGAAATTGATGTGCTAGAGAATCTTCTACAGCTTACAATTGAAAAAAAATCACCTTCCGTTCAAATCTCTGATTATGAAACTTGGAAGGAAGATTTAAAAAGTAAAATTAGTACTCCAATGGGCAAAAGGATTCTAAACATGATACTTGAGTAAAGTAACCGATTAGCGGGTTCGCCAAGCCAGTTCTTGAATAAGCGGTTCGACACTTGTTGTTTGAGCGTATGAACTTGATCGACTTTTTTCCATTGTAATTGATCTCGCTGCCGAATTTATTCGAGGATTTGCGAAAGCTGCACGAGCACGTTTTGTCTTTGGAATAGGATGGTTTTCGGTTATGACCGGTTTCCCGGAAACAAGTCGACCCAATGCCAATAACCGGCCTTGGGTCTTAAAGCAAAAATTTTTTACGCTTTCGCCGTTGGAATCTCATCCTACCTGGTCGTCCAACGATGCATTCGCTTTTCCTGCCGCATTTCCCAGCCCGGCCCGGCCTTTTCCTGATCCTTTTCAGACTTTCCCTCCCTCAAGCTCAACTGCATTTCCGCCGCAGTCTTGAGCGTTCCTTTCCCGAGCCGCCGATTGAGGGGTTCTCTTAGCATTGGCGCAAATTTCGCTGTTAAGCCATAAGGCCTTTTACTTTCAACACTTAAAGACGCTGATTTAGGGACACGACGAGAAATAGATCAAATTTCCCAAGACCAATGGTTCGGACGGAAATCAGGCCGCTAAAGTGCCCCAGTTTCTGAAGTTTTCATAGTTGGGGTGATTTTGAATGGCCTGTGGGTTGAGGCCAAAGATTTCAATAATTCGTTTCAGGCAGAAGTCGTTGAAGGCTCTGGCTTTATGGGAAGCCATTGAAAAGACGTTGGCGTCGGCTTCGGCCTTGGCGAGGTTGACGGCGCAAAAGGAGGCGTTGAAATGGAAATCCAGCGCCTTGTCGTTGCGGGACTGGCAGTGCTGAAGACCGGCGAACTGCTTGGCGTCGCGAAACAGTGAGCTTTCGACCGACGCCTTCCCTCCACCGCCCGATCGTTTCGGTCGCAAAGCGCGCCGTGTCGTGATCAATGCCCACCCCGACCCAGCCCTGATTCTTCGTCACGTCGTACACCCCGTAGGGAATCGCCTTGCCAAGCTCCTTGTCCATAAAGTCGTGAACCCGAACTTCCTCCGGTTCTCCCGCCGGACGCCACTCTCGACCACCGTTCTTGAAGTCCCCGACCAGCTCCTTCTTCTTGGCATCCACCGAAATCACCGGTTGACCGGCTTGCTGAAACGCCTTCGTCTCCGCGTTGATATGCTCGAATTGCGCGTCCCGATCCGGATGGTTCGCCCCTTCCCGCGTCTTGCGGTTCCCCTGCAAGCTGTACCCTTTGGCCTTCAACAACCGCAGCACCGTGTTTTCGCTCACCGCAAATCCCTGCCGCGTCAATTCATCCGCCAACCGTTGACCACTCTTGATCGTCCACCGCAACGCCGACTCCGGATCGCCCCGCGTGCCAGGTTCAATCAATGCCTCCAGCGCACGGTCCAGGTCCGGATACTCCACGATCTTCCAGCGCCGACCGCCTCCCGCTCGACGCAGCCGCTTCGGAATCGCTTCCTCCGGATGGCGCGACCGATGCGACAACTCCGCCTGACCCTTCCGGATCGTGTTGGGAGACATTCCCGTCGCCGCCGACACCGCCCGGACTCCACCCCATCCGTAGGCATTCGCCTCCGCCCCGGCCCATTGCCGTCGCATCCGCTCATCCATCACGTCGCGCAACGCGGCATACTTCAACTCGATTTGCTCTATCCGTTCATCATCTTGCATTCCTCACATTCAACAAATTCACCATTGCAAATCAATTTGTTATGGAGGGATCCCTTAGCGAGGCAGGTGCGGTCAAGGTGGTGATCGACGAGGCATCCTTCACTCTTCCCGCCTGAGCCGTTTTACGTTGCGCGCATGAAACGTCAGGGGTAGATTTGGCATCCCAACTCCAAATTTTTCGAAGAGCTTTTTCGGATGCCGACGAATACTCTTTTTGTCTCTCTCGAACGAAACGAGAACCTCCTTCGCGTCGACTTCGGACGGGGACCGAAGGCCCGTTCCCATCAAACGGATTACAAATCCGTTTGGGAAATCGTCGAGCGAGTCGATGACCTTTCTTCAAAAGCATCACCGGAGGAACTGGTTGCTCTTGGCCGGAAACTCTATGGATTGCTCAATGCCAACAACCTTTTCGCCGAGGTGTTGGATGCATTCCCCGCCGGCGAAGTGATTGCTCTGGCCATCGAGGCCGCGCCGGAGTTGCGTCGCATTCCTTGGGAAACCCTCCACGACGGCTTCCAGTTCCTGGTTGAGCAACGGGGGAAACCGGTCATCCCCGTCCGTGTTTTGAAGGCCCGCACCGACCTTCCGCCGAAAGAACCGGCGAATCGGGCGCTCAGAGTGTTGTACATGGCCTCCTCGCCGGAAGGGATTGAGCCGGTTTTCGAATTCGAGAAGGAAGAGGGAGACATTCTTGAGGCGGCGCGCGAAACCGACAGTTCCTTCGAATTGGTGGTCGAGGAAAGCGGGGCGCTCGCCGAGTTGAAAAAAACCATCGTCCAGACTTCCCGCGGGGCATTCGACATTGTCCATTTGAGCGGGCATACGGGAGTTCGGGACGGGAATCCCGTTCTTCTCCTGGAAAACGATTTTGGCGAGGTGGATTTCACTGACGGCGTCCGGATCGACGAGGCCCTCGACCGAAAACCACGGCTCGTGTTTCTGTCCGGATGCCGGACCGCGGAAGAAACCGGGGCAGGATCCATCCGGACACTTGCCGAACGAATCCTCGAAGGCGGTACGGAATCGGTTTTGGGATGGGCGCGTCCGGTGAGTGACGGAATCGCCATCGCGGCCGCGCGGGCGTTGTACGCGTCGTTAGCCATCGGGGATGAACTTTCAACAGCTTTGTCGAGGACCTTCCAAAGCATTCTTCGCGAAGAGAACGCTCTTCGGAAGAAGTATCCCGATGAAAGGATTGGATCGAGCTGGCATCAGCTTAGACTCTTTGTCCGGGAGGCGCTTCCGGGTGCTTATGTCACGCCCCTCGATACTGATGACCGGGAAGGGCCACGGACCGAAAGCTTTTCCGATAAGTTCCTCACTCCATTGACGGATGAAATAAAGGCGATCTCTCGTGAGAAATTTGTTGGGCGCCGCCGATTGCTTCAAGGAGCGTTGAAAATTCTCAAGGGGAAGGAAAAGGTTGGAGTCGTGCTCCACGGCCTTGGGGGGAACGGCAAGACCTGCGTCGCGGCCCGTCTGTGCGACCGGCTCAACCAGATCAATTCCCGCCTTGAGCCGGTGGTCCTGGTTGGCCGGGTCAAGGAATCCGACCTCGTCGGGAAATTCAGTGACAAGTTGAGCGACTACAAGGAGTTGCGTGACATTCTGGCCGATGCGACGAATTCAGGGGATTCCCTCCGGTATCGCCTGATGAAAGTTCTGACCCGATCCTCCGTCTCTTTTTTGTTCGTTTTGGACGATTTTGAGCAGAACTATTCAGACGGTGCGGGTGGATATGCACAGGATTCGAACGGCAAGTTCAAACTGTCTGCCGACACTCGTGCGGTTCTTTCCGCCCTGGTGGAGGCGGTTTGGGAATCAAGAAGCAAACGTCGTCACCGGATCATTCTGACCAGCCGATTCCGGCTGGAAGGGACTGAAGCCCAACATTTTCACCAACAGCCGGTCAACGGTTTTCGGGGCTTTGACCTGGAAAAACTTCTTCGGGGGTTGCGAAGCGAGCTTGTACAGAAAAAGGCCGGAGGGCTTTCCTTCCTGGAAAGTGAGCGTCAAGCTTTCGAAGCCCGCGCAATTGAAATCGCGGGAGGGAACGCGCGACTGTTGCGGTGGCTTTTTGAACTGTTTCCCAGAATGACCAAGGAACTTCCGGGAATCTTCGAGAAAATGATGCTCGAAGAACGTGAGGAGCTGCTGGAAGACATCCTTGCCAGAGAAATCCTTGCCCGACAAACCGTGGCCAACCAAAAATTTCTTGGAATTGCCGCAGTCTTCAATCATTTCGCGCCACTTTCGGTGATCCGGGAACTGGCTCTGGAAATGGCGGGAGTGGAGGGTGATTTCGATGCCTGTGTTGGAGTCGGTTTGTTCGAAAAGGAACTTGACGACCCCTCAGAACCAGTCTTTCAGGTGCCCAAGGTCATCCGCCATTTATTGCCCCCCTTTGCACCAGGGCTTGAAGAGAAGTGTCACGCTCGCGCGGCGGAGTTTCTTTATGACCGATGGTGGGTAGAGACGGGCCGAGACACAATTCTTCTTGCTGATGAACTGGTGCGATTGTCATCGAAAGGAAATCGCCCGTTTATCGCCGCACGGGCGGAGGATTCCATCCAGCGGAAGTTGATGGGGCAATACCGGTTCAATGAGGCGCGGGAACGCCTCAAGAAGCTTCCGCCTGAAGCCCTCGATGACTTTGCAATGCAAATGGCCCAAGCCCGTATCTCACAGCACTTCGGTGACGGAGAGGCGGCTGAGGGGTACTTCGAGGCGGCGCTCAAAAATTGCGAAGACCTCGAAAGCCGCGGATTTCTGTTGTTCCACCGAGCGAACCTTCTGGAGCAACGGGGTAACCTTGACGCCGCCCTCGACTGTTACCAAAACGAACTTCTGCCCCTTTACGACGAACTTGGCGACGTGCGCTCCCGCGCGGTCACGCTCGGCCAAGTCGCCGACATCCTTGAAGCGCGCGGCGATCTCGACGAAGCGTTGCGGATTTGCCAGCAAGAACAACTTCCCGTCTTTGAAAAACTCGGCGACGTGCGCTCCCGCGCGGTCACGCTTGGCCAAGTCGCCTTCATCCTTCAGGCGCGCGGCGATCTCGACGAAGCGTTGCGGATTTGCCAGCAAGAACAACTTCCCGTCTTTGAAAAACTCGGCGACGTGCGCTCCCGCGCGGTCACACTCGGCCAAGTCGCCGACATCCTGTTTGCGCGCGGCGATCTCGACGAAGCGTTGCGCATTCGCCAGCACGAACAGCTTCCGGTCTATGAAAAACTCGGCGACGTGCGCTCCCGCGCGGTCACCCTCGGCAAAGTCGCCGACATCCTGTCTGCGCGCGGCGATCTCGACGAAGCGTTGCGAATCCGGCAAGAAGAAGAATTACCAGTTTACGACAAACTTGGTGACGTCCGCTCTCGCGCCGTCACGCTTGGCAAGGTCGCCGACGTCCTATTAGCGCGAGGTGATCTCAACCAAGTTTTGCGACTTCTCGAAGATGAACTTCTCCCCGTTTTTGAAAAACTTGGAGACGTCCGCGAACGCGCCCCCACAATCGGCAGAGTGGCTGGAATTCAACAGACGAAAGGCGATCTCGACAAGGCGTTGCGGATTCGACAGGAAGAAGAACTCCCGGTCTACGACAAAATCGGCGCCGTGCGCTCCCGCGTCATTACACTCGGCAAAGTGGCCGACATCCTTTTTGCGCGCGGCGATCTCGACGGGGCGATAAATCTTTTCCAGGAATCCATAATTGTTCGTGAAAAACTTGGGGATGTTCGTGGAAGAGCCGTCATGCTCGGCAAAATGGCCGACATCCTTTTTGCGCGCGG
>JAYRXE010000022.1:0-4740 GCA_041917695.1 Minisyncoccota bacterium | reverse complement strand
TTTTTGCGCGCGGCGATCTCGACGGGGCGATAAATCTTTTCCAGGAATCCATAATTGTTCGTGAAAAACTTGGGGATGTTCGTGGAAGAGCCGTCATGCTCGGCAAAATGGCCGACATCCTTTTTGCGCGCGGCGATCTCGACGGGGCGATAAATCTTTTCCAGGAATCCATAATTGTTCGTGAAAAACTTGGGGATGTTCGTGGAAGAGCCGTCATGCTCGGCAAAATGGCCGACATCTTTTTTGCACGGGGCGACCTCGACGGGGCTTTGCGGATTCGACAGGAAGAAGAACTCCCGGTCTTCGACAAACTCGGCGACGTGCGAAACCGTGCAGTTACGCTCGTGAAAATTTCGCGAATTCTGGCCCCTTCGGGTCGGTTCGATGAAGCGCTGGCGATGATTTCCGAAGCCATGGGCATTTTCGAACGGCTTCAATCCCCAATGTTCGAAATAGCGCAACAGGACTACCGGATTGTCCTAGAGCAAAAAGCAGATTCAAGCCAGCAGCCCTCTTCCCAATCCACCGAAGCGGGGCTGACAAAAGGGTATGAACTCTCAGGAGATACCCCCCCGGAGCTTGTCGAGCGGGGTTGGAACTTCACGGTTTCTTCCAATCTCGAACGTGGACAAACAAGATCGACAGACTTCGAAGTTTGCCGTGTTTTCTTCGGAACGAACCGGGATCGGGACATTGGGGCCATGAAGCCTTCGGAGGTTTTTCTTTCGAGTGGGGAAATGGACCGGGTCAGTTACGGATGGTGCGAGGTGAGCATTCCGGCCACCCACAAGAAAGGAAAGCTGGAATCCCCGAGTGTCATCCGTCGTTTTCTATTGGGAGAGAATCCGAAGAATCACATCGTCCTCCTGAAAGTCATTGGTCGAGAGGAGCGGGAGTTTTTCACGACTTTGAGGGAATGCGTTTCCGTTTCAAGCGATTCATCCGCCTTCGTTTTCGTGCACGGTTACAATGTGACCTTTGAAGACGCCGCTCGAAGAACCGCTCAGATTCACTATGACCTTCGCTTCCCTGGCGCGCCCATCTTTTTTAGCTGGCCTTCACAGGGAAACCCCGCCCTGTATACCCATGACGAGGAACGTATTCAGGAGTCCCGAGATCATTTTCGGCGATTTTTAGCCGATGTTGCGGCAAAAACAGGGGTGGAACGCCTTTTCCTAATTGCCCACAGCATGGGAAATCGGGCGCTCACGGAGGCTTTCATTGATCTGGTTAGGGAAGAGACACCGGTCATTGGCGTTGTCCGCGAAATCATCCTCGCCGCTCCGGACATTGGCACCCAGGTTTTTAAGACCAGGATCGCACCGGCAATGGTTGGAGCGGGATGTCCGATTACCCTTTACGCTTCTTCGAACGACAAGGCATTGATGCTTTCAAATGGGATTCACGGGGGGCCGCGCGTCGGTGATACGGGGGACGACATTCTGGTTCATCAGGGAATCGAGACCATCGACGCCACCGAGGTCAATACCTCCTTTCTTGGGCATTCGCCCTTCGCCGAGGAACGGACCGTACTTTCCGACATGTTCAATCTCATCCGAAACGGAAACCGGGCGAACGAGCGAGACCTGGACAGGATTGAAAAGGCCGGCGGAAGTTATTGGAAGATTCCAGGCTGAACGTTCCGTTGATTTCTCAATTCAAAGACGGGAAACCCGCCGTTGGAACGGTTTTTGCGGTTGAGATTTGGAAAAGTCAGGATTACCTTCCGGTATCCGAAACACCAAATTGTCCACCGCAACCGAAGGCAGCTCATGACGAACGTGCTTCACCTCTCGCTCGAATGGACCACGCCCAACCGTATCCGCCTCGATTTCGGTAGCGGCGCGACGGCGAAAACCTTCGTGGTCGGCTTCGATTCCATCCAGAATCTGGTCGAGGAAACCAACCGGCGCTTTGCCGACGCCAAGCGCGAGGACCTGATCGAGATGGGCCGGAAGCTCTTCGAATGGCTGGACGGAGACCGCCGCTTCAGCGACATCCTGCATTCTCTCCCGGTTACCAATGAACCGGTCGCGCTGGCCGTCACGTCGCCCCCCGCGCTCGGGCATCTCCCTTGGGAACTGCTCCACGACGGCTCGGAGTTTCTCGTCATGCGGAGGGTTCGACCGGTCCTGCCGGTCCGGATGTGGAATGCCCGCTCGAAGGCACCCGCTTCCCCTCCCGCGAATCGCCCTTTGCGAGTGCTTTTCATGGCCACCTCGCCCGAAAACACCCTGCCCGTGCTGGATTTCGAAAAGGAAGAAGGCGACATTCTCGCCGCCGCCCGCGAGCTGGACAGCCCCATTGAGCTGGTTGTGGAAGAAAGCGGTACCTTGAAAGAACTCGGCAAGACCATCCGGCGGGTGAAGCGCGGGTTCGACGTGGTGCATCTGACCGGACATGCCGACCACAAGGACGACCAGCCGGTCTTTCTCATGGAAGATGATGAAGGACGAAAGTGTTACGCCACGGCGGAGGAGATGGCGGAGGCATTTTCGGCCATGCCCCCCGTACTTTTTCTTTCAGGCTGTAAAACGGCAGAGGATGTCCGGTCCGGAGCGGTTCGCTCATTATCGGAGCAACTGATCGGAAAGGGGGCGCGGGCGGTCTTGGGCTGGGCGCGACCGGTGATGGATGACATTGGCATCATTGCGGCAAGGGCGCTGTACGGAGGGCTATCGGTCGGGGACGACTTTTTCAGTGCATTATCCAAAACCTATCGCGCCATGGGGAAGGCCGAGGAGGAGCTGAACCGGCATTTATCGAAACCCCTTCCGTCCAACTGGCATCTTCTCAGGCTGTTCGCCAATGAAATCGCTCCCGGAGCGTTGGTCACCGCCCCTGACGAGGACGGACGAGAACTTCCCTCCCGAGTCACGTACAGCGAGGACTTCGATCCGGTCGGAAGTGAAATCCGGGCGGTTCCTCGGGAACGTTTCGTCGGACGCCGCCGGCTTCTCCAACGTGGGATCAAGACGCTCAAGCGGCCCGACCGAGCCGGGCTGGTTCTGCACGGCCTGGGCGGGAACGGAAAAACCTGCGTGGCCGCCCGCCTCTGCGACCGCCTGAGCGGTGATTTCACCCCCATCGTGGTTGTAGGTCGGCTCAAGCAAGTCGATCTGGTTCAGAAGCTCGCCAATGCTTTGCTGGAGGAAAAAAGTCTTCGGGATATTCTCGGGGGGACAGGCGATCCCAATGACGACCCTTTCGAAATCCGGCTGAAGCGAGTGTTACGGCAATCGAAATCGGCTTTTCTTTTTGTGCTGGACGATTTCGAACAGAATTACCCGGATGGACTTGGCGGGTATGAATTTCGCGATGGGGGCATCCCCAAACTGGCGGACGATACCCGACAACTTCTGACGGCCCTTACCGATGCCGTTTCCGATCCGGCAAACCTTCGAAAGCACCGGATTATCCTGACGAGCCGGTTTGAACTCGGTGGCGAAATGGCTGCCCGGTACGTTCAGGAGCCAGTCAACGGGTTCCAGGGCGAAGATTTGAAAAAGCTGGTTGACGGTTTCCGTCGGGAACTTGAGGAAAAAATCAGGACACGGCTTTCAATCCTCAAGTACGCAGGGGATGATCGGCGCGTGGTCGAAACCGAAGCCACGAAAGTCGCGGGAGGCAATGCCCGGTTGTTGCGCTGGCTTTACGACCTGATTGCCGAACCGAAAGTGGATTTGCCTGAAATCTTCGCAAAGATGGACGGCAAAAAAGCGGACCTGCTTGAAAACATTCTCGCCGGTGAAATTCTCAAAGGCCAGCCTGAAAGCCTGAAGAAGTTTCTTGGAGTGGTTTGCGTATACGAGCACCTTGCGCCTCGCCGGGCACTGGAGGTGCTTTCCGAGGAAATCGGCGGCGTGAAGGGTGATTTTGACCAGGCGGTCGCCATCGGTCTCCTTGAAACTGCTTCCGATGTAACAGGCGAACCTGTTTATCAGGTGCCGAAAGTCGTCCGGAATCTGTTGACCCCATACACCCCCTCCGACGAAGTGAGGTGGCACGCCCGTGCGGCGGAACTCCTCTACAACCTGTGGTGGGGCAAGGACAGCCGCAACACGATTCCGCTCGCGGATGAACTGGTGCGATTGGCCAGAAAAGGAAATCTCCCCAAAATCGCTGCCCGAGTTGAAGATTTCGTCCAGCGGATGTTGATGTTCCAGAACCTGTTCAAGGAGGCGCGGGAACGCCTCAAGGAGCTTCCGCCCGAAGCCCTTGATGACTTTGCAATGCAAATGGCCAAGGCCCGCATTGCCCAGCACTTCGGTGACGGAGACGCGGCGGAGAGGCACTTCGAGGCGGCGCTCAAAAATTGCGAAGACCTCGAAAGCCGCGGATTTTTGTTACTCCAAAGAGTTGACCTGTTGATTAAACGAGGCAAACTTGAAGCGGCGCTCGACTGTTGCCAAAATGAACTCATTCCCCTTTTTGAAGAAACAGGAAACCTTGGCCAAAGAGCGGAATCGTTCGGCTACGTCGCCGACATCCTTGAGGCGCGCGGCGATCTCGACGAAGCGTTGCGCATTCGCCAGCACGAAGAGCTTCCGGTGTATGAAAAACTCGGCGACGTGCGCTCCCGCGCGGTCACGCTCGGCCAAGTCGCCGACATCCTGTTTGCGCGCGGCGATCTCGACGAAGCGTTGCGCATTCGCCAGCACGAAGAGCTTCCGGTCTATGAAAAACTCGGCGACGTGCGCTCCCGCGCGGTCACGCTCGGCAAAGTCGCCGACATCCTTG
>JAYRXE010000021.1:0-6399 GCA_041917695.1 Minisyncoccota bacterium | reverse complement strand
TACGACCGCATGCAGCATCCGGGCAAGCTCTCGTCCGAAACCATCCGTCTCATCGTCAAGCGGTACGCCGAGTACTGCGGGTTCATTCAGCCCAAAACAAAGGGAAAGAAGAAAACGGCGGCGGCGGAAAAGACCGAAATCCGGATCAGCCCCCACGTTTTCCGGCACACGGCCATCACCAGGGCACTCGACAAGGGGATTTCCTACCGCGACATCCAGGCCATGACCGGTCATCGAAACATCTCAACCGTCCAGCGCTATGACTCGAACAAGTTCTCCGTCGAACACAACGCCGTCAATCGCCTCGACTATGAGGACTGAGTCGAATTCCTGTGAGATTTTAGGTACCTTTGTGGGGTTTTACCCAATCCGTGTTGTCGGCCTGAATCCACACCTTGCCGTCGATGATTTCGAGGTCGATGACGACGTGGTGAACCCGCTCGCCACGCTCCCACCCTTCGGAAATCACCGCGAACCGTCCGTGCGCCTCGTCAATGAACGCCCGATCCCGAATTCCGGCCTCCAGATTCGGAATCTCACACCATTCCTCTAAAACAGCCCGCGCCGCCTCGGCATACAACCGGACTTTGTCGGGTATCGCTTCCATAAAACGATCCGCTTTCTTTCCAAACAATCAAAAACCCCTGAAATCCAACAAAGGTCCCGAAAACTTCACAGAAATTATTATCAGACCATAATAGGGCGACCCAATCCTTGTTTCATCCCCGTTGTGGGTCGGGATCAAGTTACCGATATTTGCAGTGTAACGGAAAAAGGAAGGGTTCAACTTCGCTTTTTCAACCCAAGGCTACTATGGCCGATTTGATCACTTTTCAACAAAAACTCAATCGCGCTAGAAATCCCAGCTTCCAGAATCGGGCCGGTTCTGGAAAACCCGAAGATTGAGCGAACACGGTTCACCAATGCCTTTTGCTCCATGCCGTCACAATCTTCCAATGCCAAAAGGACTGCCGCTTGGAATTCCTCGGGGGCAATTCGATCCGCTGTCATTCGCAAGCCAGTTCGTGAACGAACCGAAATCTTGCCATTTACGGCAAAAATGAAATCACCAGCGGTTCGAATTCTCCCTTTCCTTGAAAGAGTGGTTACCCGTTCCTTGATGCTGGCCGCCATCGTTGTTCCTGCGACCAAATTTCCCCATCGGGCGACGACCCGTGAAGCCAACTCCTTGAAATGAATCGGCGATTCGACTTCAACCACATTCAGAATGACGTCTTCAATTTTCGAATCAGGGGCCGCGTTGAAGTTTTCCCCTGAAAAAAGCGCCGAGGTATCGGCAAATACATAGGGGGCGACTTTTGGAAGGTCAACCTTCGGGAAAGAGTTTGTTTGAAAAGCCGGTTCTCCCCCTTCAAGTTCATCTGCTGCCTCAATTTCTTCCATTTCGAAGGCAGTATCCGTTTCCACCTGACGTCGTTTGTCCTCTTCCATTTGCACAAATTCAAAGAGTCGTCGTTGCCGTGATTCCCCGACAAGACGAAGCAGGCGTTCGATTTGGCCTTGACGATCCTTGAACCAGTCGGTCGACCAAAGGCGATGAATGATCCACCCCCGACGTTCAAGCACCTCCTGGCGTAACCGGTCACGGTCACGGGCCGATTCGGAAGAATGATATGTTGCGCCGTCACATTCGATCCCGCAGAGATACCGTCCGGGAAAGGTCTCGTCAACGACTCCGAAATCAATGGAATATCCCGCCACGCCAACCTGGGGGACCAGATTGAGACCGCGCGAGGAAAGTTCCCGAAACACATCAAGTTCAAAGGGAGATTCGGTTTTCTGTTCGCGATTTGCCTCGGTACGGTCAAGCCGTCCGGTCTCGGCGTAGGTCAAAAACTCCTTGAGAAGGACCGATCCCTTTTTACCCGTTATCCCTCCCGAATGTAATTCTGGTGCGCCCCCCACATAGGGATTCATCTCCTCGCCACGCATTGACGAAAACACCCGCATAGCTTTTCTGGCGCGAGAGAAAATGACGTTCAATCTTCGCCATCCATTCTCTCGATTGATTGGCCCGAAGTTGTACAACAGCTTTCCGTCACCGTTTTTTCCGTAGGTTACACTCAGGAAGATGACATCGCGTTCATCGCCCTGAATTTGCTCAAGAGCTTTCACGAAAAACGGCTCGGCTCGGCTTCGATCAAAAAATGGCTCCAGCGTCGGGTCTTGGCGACGCCGAATCTCAAGTTCATCCCAGATTGCTTTTTCCTGTCGAGAATTAAAGGTCCCGACTCCCAAAGTGAGACTTGGATGCGTCTTGAAATGTCGAACAACGGCATCCGCGACCCGTCTTGCCTCGACGCGGTTGAGGCCCTGACCTTCGTAAACTGCGTTGGGGAGATACTCGAAACTCAACCCTGTGGCGTGGCTGTCAATCACCGAACTGGGAAAAGTAAGAAGCTTACCAAAATAGAAACTGGCGTTTGAAAAATGGATGAGTGACTCATGATCGCTCCGATAATGCCATCTCAAAACCGAACTCGGCGCGCCGGAAGCCTTGAGTTCCTCCAGTACGCTCTTGGTATCGTCAAACAGGGGCGTTCCGTCTTCATCAAGGGGAGCTTCGATTGAATCGTTTGAGACCGAAAAAAAGTTTGTCGGAGGTAACTGCTTGGAATCTCCCACAACAACCAGTTGTTTTCCACGGGCGATGGCGCTTACCGCCGCCTCCGTTGTGATCTGGCTGGCTTCATCGAAAATGACAACATCGAAGGGCGGCGCATCCGCCTCGATAAACTGCACGACCGACAACGGACTCATCAGCCAAACGGGCTTGATGGCGCGAATCGCCGCCAACGATTTCCGAAACGTTGTTCGAAGAGGGCTTAACCCACGTTGCAGGCTGATCTGGCGGCGTAAAAAAGGCATCGCCTCTTTCACTTCCGGTGTCCGGAGTTTCTCACGGGTGCGACTCCGGATTTGATGGATCAGTCGTTTTCGGTTCTCCTGAAGTACTTGCCGGTCCAGTTCGCGAAATTCGGCAATCCGCTGATCATGGACCGCCGAACTGAAGTCGCGTAACGGCGCGCGCTGTGTAACGACCTCTCCAAGCCAGATTCGGTAAAAGGCTTGAAGAAACGCATCATGCAGTTGGTCAAAAGGAATCTCGCCCTTCATTGACGCCGAAAGGACATTCTTCCCGAGAACCCGTTCAACATTTGCCCGCGCCACCTCAAATCCCGCCCATTTAGTCGCCCGATTGAGATTTCCGTTCAACTCTCTTATCCGCGAAACGGTCTCTTCAAAATTCTTCCCCAAGAAATATTCATCCGGCAATCCAAGGAAAACGCGAATCGTTTCCAGCAATTTCGACCACTCGGTGATTGCCTGAGAAAGATCAAGCACAATCGAAACATTGGGCCTTGGGGTCGAAACGACCTGAAATACCAGTTCGGAGAGAGCAAAGGGCTGGCTTACCCGACGGAACTCAAGAATCCATGTCAGGCATTGAAGCAATACTTCCGGGTCCGACTGCTCCCCATTCCACCAATTTCCGAATAACCGCCGGGCTTCCTCCTGACGGCCAAGAAGGGCGTCACGGGTTCGTTGCCAGAGAACGGCCTCCGCCAACCCTCCGGCCTGTTTGAGCGCAAGGGAGGGATTTGACTGAAATTCTTCAAGTACCCCGCGTATTTCGCCAAAAGAGGCCGATGACAAAAACTCATCAGGCATTTTGAAGAGCTTCCGGAACGAAAGAAGCTGCCGTGAAAGATCCGCCGTCAGTCCTTCAAGCCGTTTTACAACGGACAGGTCCGGTCTGGATTGAGCGGCAATCTTCATGGCCTGTTCCCTGAGACCGATGCTCACGCAAACCTGTCGAAACCTTGTCACCCATTCGACGTATTTTTCAAGAATGACCGGGTCGGTTCTCTCTCCGTTCCATAACCCGCCGAACATCCGCCCGGCTTCCACCTGACTGGCTGCAAGCAAACGCCGCGCCCGGATCAATTCATCGACTTTTTCCAATGCGGACGCCTGTTCCTGCAATGACGGCTGATAGGAAGACAGGCGATAGGCTTCCCACCGCTTTTTTATGGTTCGGAAGCGACCACTCAGAAAATTGAAGGCACGCCAGGTCCCCGCCTCCCTGGATTTCATGAACGCAATGTCTTCCGCATGTTCTTTTTGAAGAACATCCGCCTTGAACCTTTGTTCGATGAAATCGCGCAGACCTTTTATGGATCGGACCAGCGCAATCACATCCAACGCCTGACGAGGCGGGGCATTCCAAGTCGAATCTCTCAGTACTTCCAGTGGTGCGCTTGGCGATTGTTCGAGTAAAGCCGCAACATCCATCGCGACGGTCACTTCGGAAACGTTTCTCACGGCGGGTAATCCAAGCTCAGCCTCAACGTACGAACCAAGCTCGCGAACCTCATCAACCAGCCCGATCAACTCACGCAGAAACGAAACCAGTTTTTCTTCCGAAACCTTTCGAAGCCGATGGAGAGACCGGACTTCCTCGATTATCTCCCGGGCAATGGAGGTACTGGTGTCCCAATTACAACCGACCAGAACTTCCCGTGAAACGCCGGGCGACGTACTCATGACCTTGGCAAACGCGAGAACGGGCGTGATTTCGGAGGCTTTCCGGACTCTAGGCAATCCGAGTTGCCGTTCGGTTTGCTCGGCAAGCCAGTTCACGCGATCAGACAAATCAATCAACTTCTGAAAATGGGCGGCGGCCTCATCCAGATCCGCTTCCAAATAAACGGTTCTAGTTGTGTCGCGCCACGGGTGAAGCGCCGGAACGCCAATGAGGGCAGCAGCCTGACCGATCTCCTTCAATACCTGTTTTCCCTTCTCCAGTTGCTGACGTTTGATGCCCTCAACTTTTCCACCAAAATGCAATTTCCCGACTTGCCTCACCTTCACATACTCAGCCAGACCGTCAAACGGTGAATGGTCGAGAACACCGAACGGTTCATGAAGCGCTTCCACGTATTCCGTCAGGGTTGATCGAATATCGGGAATATTCCGCGTCGCCGTTTCCGACAATGAAACCGTATCCAACGATAGGTCCAGCGCCCGCTTGATTTCGTCCATGACATCCCTCTTGCTCTTTTTCGTGTCATGCAGATTCAAGCAAAACTCACCCAGCCCGACACTTCCCAAACGCGAGGACACAACCTTGAGGGCCGTCTCCTTTTCAGCGGCGAACAGCACTGACTTCCCTTCAGACAAAGCCTGGGCAATCAGATTCGTGATAGTTTGCGATTTTCCGGTGCCGGGCGGCCCTTCGATGACCACGCTATGTCCACGCGCAACGGCTAGAATGGCGCGAAGCTGGCTGGAATCGGCATCCACGACCTGGGCAGTCGCCTCGGGCGGAAAGGCTTCATCCAGCTTCGCGTTCCGGATGTCCTCCGGGAGCTCCAGTTCCCCGTCTGCTTCACGGAGAATGATCCTGCGCACTTGGGGATGGTTTCCTATCAATTCGGAATTTTTCTCCAGATCCTTGTAAAGAAGCAGATTCTGGAACGAGAAAAATGCCAGATACACATCCCGCTTCACTTGCCACTCGTTTGGCCGGGCAATGACATCAATAATCTCAAGAAAAAAATTCTGAAGGTCGTATGAATCATTTCCATCAGTAAATTCGGGCAAATCAGGTAACTCTGCCCCGAACGACCGCTTCAGATACTCGCGAAGTGCCGGATTGACGACCGGTTCGTCATCAGCGGCTTTGATCGTGAATTCGGAGCGGGCGCTCTTCCGACTCAGTTCCACCGGCAACATCACCAGTGGGGCTTCAAGCCAGATTTCGGAATCACGCGATTCCCGATACCGCAACATGCCAAGAGCAAGAAACAAGGTGTTCACGCCCTGCTCTTCAATACTTGCACGAGCCTGTTCCTCGATTCGGCGAAGTGATTTGTCCAGATTGTATGGCGTGGCGGAAGTCTGAAGAAACTCGTCTGTGTGATGACTAGGCAACTGGGTGACTTCATAGGGGGTGAATTCGAAGGACTTGACAGTAAGGTCCTCACTTTTCTCCTCATCCCTTTCTGTCTCCCAAGGCAATGGGCCGATGCTTTTTCGTTGCTCGGCGGCTGGGAGAAACCGCATCAGCTTTCCATGAATAAAAAGCTGTTTGAAAATTTCGGCTGGTTGTTCGTCCACTATCGGGAGAATCGTGACGCTGTTCGACTTGACCTTGAAGTTAATGGCCCGGTTTCTTTTGCTAACATCAAGTAACTTGCTTTTCCAATTCTCGATGGTTGCATCAATACGTTTTTGGTAACTGTTCAGGCCGTTAGCGAAAAAGCAGACAGCCTGGGAAAAAGTTGAGTACTGTTGCGGCATGCTGAAACCCGACGAAATCCGAGACCTGTGCGCGCGTGACCCGGAAGCGGTGGTGACGCTGATCGAGACGTT
>JAYRXE010000020.1:0-13518 GCA_041917695.1 Minisyncoccota bacterium | reverse complement strand
GATGTCGGCGACATTGCCGAGCGTGACCGCGCGTTCGCGCACGTCGCCGAGTTTTTCAAAGCCGGGCAGTTGTTCTTGCTGGCGAATACGCAACGCTTCGTCTAGATCGCCGCGCGCCTCAAGGATGTCGGCGACTTTGCCGAGCGTGACCGCGCGGGAGCTCACGTCGCCAAGTTCGTCGTACAGGGGCAGAAGTTCGTTTTGGTAACAGTCGAGGGCGGCGTCAAGGTTACCGCGTTGCACCAGAAGGTCAGATCGGTGCAACAACAGAAATCCGCGGCTTTCGGTGTCTTCGCAATTTTTGAGCGCCGCCTCGAAGTGCACCTCCGCCGCGTCTCCGTCTCCGAAGTGCCGGGCAATGCGGGCCTGGGCCATTTGCATTGCATAGTCATCGAGGGCTTCGGGGGGAAGTTCCTTGAGGCGTTCCCGCGCCTCCTTGAACAGGTTCTGGAGCATCAACATCCGCTGGACGAAATCTTCAACTCGGGCAGCGATTTTGGGGAGATTTCCTTTTCTGGCCAATCGCACCAGCTCGTCCGCGAGCGGAATCGTGTTGCGGCCGTCCTTGCCCCACCACAGGTTGTAGAGGAGTTCCGCCGAACGGGCGTGCCACGTCACTTCGTCGGAGGGGGTGAATGGGGTCAATAGATTCCGGACGACTTTCGGCACCTGATAAACAGGTTCGCCTGTTCCATCGGAGGCCGTTTCAAGGAGACCGAGGGCGACCGCCTGGTCAAAATCACCCTTCACGCCGCCGATTTCCTCGGAAAGCACCTCCAGTGCCCGGCGAGGCGCAAGGTGCTCGTATACGCAAACCACCCCAAGAAACTTCTTCAGGCTTTCAGGTTGAACTTTGAGAATTTCACCGGCGAGAATGTTTTCAAGCAGGTCCGCTTTTTTGCCGTCCATCTTCGCGAAGATTTCGGGCAAATCCACTTTCGGCTCGGCAATCAGGTCGTAGAGCCAGCGCAACAACCGCGCGTTCCCGCCCGCGATCCTGACCGCTTCGTTTTCAACCACTTTGCGTTCGTCATCGGCGTACTTCAGGACGGTCAGCCGGTCGCGGACCTTGGCTTCCAGTTCACTCCGCAATCCCGAAACCAGCTTCTCAAGGTCCGTGTCCCTGAATCCGTTGACCGGCTCTTGAAAAAACCGGTGCGTGAATTCTCCGTCCAGCTCAAACCGGCTCGTCACGATGACCCGGTGTTTCTTCGCGTTTTGACGATCCGAGACCGCCTCCGTCAGTGCTGAAAGGACATGCCGGGTATCTTCGGAAAGTCTCGGACTGCCATCCTGGAAGACATACCCGTTGTTTCCATTCGAGTAGTTTTGCTCGAAGTCATCGAGAATGAAGAGAAACTGTACCCTGGACAGCCTCAGCACCCGCCTCAGCCGGATGTTCAATGTCTCGTCTCCGACGAGTATGTCCCGCAGGCTCTTTTCCTCAAGCAGCGCGTTGGACATTTTCTGGATCAGGTCGGATTCCTTCAGTCGTCCGACAACCACAATCGGCGCGAAATCCCCGCCCAGGCGGTCGCACAGCCGGGCGGCCACGCAGGTTTTCCCGTTCCCCCCCAGACCATGAAGGACAACTCCAATGCGGTCATCACCCTTCAGGGACTTCAGGCAGCGTTGCAGCAGGCGACGCCGTCCGACAAACCGTTCACGCGGAATCGCCCGGATTTCACGGCTCACTTCATCCTTGAAATCCTCAATAAAGGATTCCCGAACCGGAAGCTCCCGATCCCTCGTATCGAGGGAAGTGACCAGCGCGCCGGGGACGTGCTCTCGCGCAAACAGCCGCAACAGATGCCAATTGGCAGGAACCCGCAACTTGGGATTTCTGGCGAGTTCAGTTTCACCTTCAATCGCTGCCCGGTACGTCCCCACCAGGGCCGTAAACAGGTCATCCCCCACCCCAAGCGATTGGTACAATGCCTGCGCCGCCGCGATCCCGATCACATCCATCACCGGTCGCGCCCACCCAAGGACCGCCGGCGCGCCAGCCTCGATCAATTGCTCCGAAAAGGAACGAACCGCCCCGGTCAATTCGCTTTCCGCCGTCCGACACCCGGAGAGAAAGACCAGACCCGGTTTTTTCTCCAAAGCCTTGGCCAGGTCCTTCGGCGTGGCATGAAGCGGCTTACCGTCGTCGTCCTCCACCAGAAACACCGGACCGGAATCCAGCAGGTTGGCGTGACCCGTCAAGTGAACGACATCGTATGCCCCACGTTTCGCCCGTTTGACGGTCCTTCCGAGTTCCGTCAGTGAGCCGCTTTCCTCGACGAGAAGCTCCACCGGGCTGTCGAGTTCTCTTGAAGCCGCCAGAATGACCCCTTCCTCTTTCTCGAAGTCGAGAACCGGTTTGACCCCTTCCGGCGAGGTCGCCATGAACAGGATTCGGAGCGGACGGTTGGCGGGCTTCGGTGAAGCCTGATCGCGTGGGTTGGTCATCCGGACTGGTACGACTGGGCGAATCCCTCGGATGACGAGAAAGTCCGTGCCGTCGTGGAGCGTTTCCCAAGGCAAATGCCGAAGTGTCTCCGGGGCGGTAATGGCGAGGGCAACCGGTTCGTTGTCGTCGGGAAAATGATCGAGGGCATCGGCGAACCGCTCATTTTCGTTGAGCCACTGGTAAAGCGCGCGCCCCAGATCCAAAAGTTCTTCCGGCTTGGCGTCTCCGAATCGACGATTGGTGAAGTCAACCAATGGGCGAATTGGCTCGAAACCAACCGTGGCCGTCGTCGCTCCTGGACCACGACCGAAATCAATGCGAATTCGGTCAGGTGTCGGACGTTCAAGGGAAAGAAACAAGATGTTCGTCATCGGTGGTCTCACATATTTGGCCCCAAAGAGTAGTGATTCGTTCGGGGAAAACTACACCCTGACTTTTGAGTGCCGCAACGTGAAAAACTGTACCGCCACAACCCTATAATCGAGTAACGCAAACCCAACGACCACAAACCAATCGCAACAACTTCTGTAGTTTCGGAAACTGGTCGCAACTTCTTCTGTGAGAATTCGCATGTTCTTCTGTATTTATTGCCCCCACAACGGTCTTGATTCGCATCAACTTATGGAATTGACAATGATTCTGAAAACCCGTTCAACTTCGGATGTGTCATTTCCAAGCAACGGAAGCAAGGCCTTTTTGATTACGTTTTCACGCCTTGGGTTACCGCGCCAGTCAGCGGGATGTATTTCCTTCACCGTGGCGTCAATCGAGAGGGCCAGTTCGAGGTTCTGGCCGAGGTTGTTGTAGAGCGAACGTTTTCCCGGCGTATCAATTTCCCTGGGCGTATCGCCGGACTTTCCGGCCTGGACCGCCGCCGCGATCTCGGCGATTTTCTTCAGAAACGCCTCGTAATCCAGCCGCTTTTCGCGCAGGGCGGTAATGATCTCTTCAAGCAGGTCGGACATCCGGTCGTAAAAAGCTGGGTCGTTCAGGTGTTCCCTGATGATCTTGCTGCGGACGTTGTTGGCGATGGTTTCCGCCACGGCTCCCTTGTTGCCCCTGATGCCTTCGGGAACTTCGGCAATCAGCGTGTCGAGTCCGCGACTGGCGAGAAATTCGAGCAAGCCCATATCGCCGAAACTCGAAATCTGGCGGGGCGTATCGGCCTCGATGTAGGTGTCGATGAGATGCCGCATGTCGGCTTCGTACGCCTTGATATCTGGGGATTCGCCGCTCGCGTGCCGAATCAGGTCACGGATTTGGGTCGGCACGCCGTAGCGCAACAGGCCGTCCACCGCGCGGTTATTGTCGTAAAGCCCGCGATTCGCGTTCTGTGTTTCCGACTTGAGTTTGTAAATGGCCCGCGAGATTTGTTCCGACGAGTACCCAGTCCGCTTCAGAAATGCCCCAAGCAGTTCTTCCTCAATGATGCTGTTTTCGGCCCGCCCCGACCAGTCGCCGAGATAGCGATAGCCGAGCTGGTCGCGGAACAGCGCGACCACCCGGTTTTGTGTTTCGCGTTCGGGCTTTCCGATGGCGTTCATTTCACAAAATCTCCCAATGTCCGCCTTTTCGCGGGCCGACATGACGCAGGCGGCCCTCCGTGACGAGTTTGACGCTGGCGCGTTCAACCGCCCGTACCGATTTCCCGATGGCTTCGGCGATCTCGGCCAGCGTCAGCGTCGGATTTTTCGACAGTGCTTTTAAAACGAGTTCCGGCGTTTTCGTTTTTTCTACCGTCGTTTCCACCGTCGTTTCTACCGTCGTTTTTTGCTCGGCCAGAGTCGCGAAAGGGAACACGACCCACAGGCCGTTGTCCCACTGGAATTGCGGTTCAGGGAAACCATCCGTCCGACAGGCGTTTTGAATCAGTTCGATGCCGCGCCCCCACGATTCCATCAAGGCCGTGCGGAAAAACGCATTGGCAATATCAGGGTTGGCCGGGGCCGAGGCATGTTTTTTCAGGAAGTGTTCATGCGTCCAGTCGTGGGGCAGTTGGCCCGCGTTCCAGATCATGAGCTTGTCGTCATACACGCTGATCTGGATGGGTATGGCGGACGCATAGTCCTTGTGGGCAATGGCGTTGATGATTGCCTCGCGCAACGCGGCCAGCGGCAGCGGGAAGGTTTCGATGCGATAAAGCCCGTCGTAGGAAATCCCCGCCTTCAAATACTTCGTCAGCAGCAGGTCGGTCGTTTTTTCAACCTGCGTGAACAGATCGCCGTGAACTTCATCCTGATAGAGCAGGTCGGAATTCGTCCGGAAGAAGCCGATCTTGACGTACGCCCCGGTGACGATCCGCTCCGGGTCGTCGTGAAACAGCATCACCGCCGCGCGCTTCAAATATCCGTGGTCGAACAGTTTGAGCTTTTCCAGCAGTACCGCGTCGATTTCGGCCAGCAGTTCATCCGAAAGCCGCCGGCTCCGGCGTGCCTTGCCGCGGAACGTCTTCAACGTCGCCGTTGACAGGTCGCCCACCGCGAAACCGGGCACGGGCACGCCGTCCCAGTGGCGGCCCTGCTTGCGAAGCAGAAACCGATCCAGCGCGGCCCCCTTGAGTTGCTGCTTCGTGCTGCCGCTCCGGATGTGGTACTCGCCCTTGTAGCTCACCGGGAAGGGATAGGCGTCCACGAGGATTTCAAGCCATTCCTTGCCCTGTTCGTCGTGAAGCCGAATCGCGACCAGAATGCCGAGAATATCGCGCGTCTTGTTCGGAATCTCCTCAAGCAGCCGCGCGGCGTCGGGCACCCCGACAATCACGCCCTTGTCGTTGCGACCGATATGCAGCGCTCCGCCCTCGGAATTCGCGAAGCCGCAAATCCACTTCAGGTATTCGTCCCGCCAGGATTCCTTCCACTCGACGTTCTGGCCTTCCTTCATACCAGCCGCGTCCTCCCGGTCAGGAGTTCCTGCATCATCCCCAGCTTGATCGCGCGGGTCTTTTCGCAGCGTTGTTCGAGGGCCTTGATCTCGGCGTCCATGCCGGAAAGGCCTGAGCAAAGGGCTTCAATCAGCGCCTTTTGATGGCCCTTCACGTCGAAACGGTTCAGGTGCGGCAGACATGCGCCTTCCAATTGAATGAACCGGGCGTCCACCGTTTCACGAAATTCGATGAATTTGGGATTGTCGAGAATGACCCGCTTCACGTCGGCGATGGGGTGCTTCAATTCGCAATAGCCGGGACGGTCGGCGGCGGTGAACAGGGCGGTGCGTACGTCGGGGATGTCCCCCCAAAGGTGCGCGTCGAGGTCCTGGATGTCTTCGGGTTCGGCGCTGTGGATGTAGCAGGGAAGGTTGAGGTTGAAACCGTTCTTCGGATCGCTGATTTCGGCGAGTGACACCATCCGCGAGTAGCGGGGAATTTCAACGCCACGGTTGAAGGAATCGACGATTTTGTGGATGTCCTGTGCGCGAAGGCGGTTCTTGTTGCCGTCCTTGATGAAGCCTTTCGAGGCGTCGATCATGAAAATGCCTTTCTGGACGTTCGCGTATTCCTTTTTGAGAACCTGAATGATGGTGGGAATACAAAGCCCCAAAATGAGACCCATAAAGAGTCTGATAATGATTTCAAGATGGTCCCATTCCCCGAATTATCTGGAATTGAACCCAAAAATTTTCGCGCCGGCAAGAGTTTGGTCCCAACTTGGTTGGGAAGATTTTGCATAGTCTGTTCTTTCGGACAAGGTCACGTCAGGGATTTGACCCTTAGCAAAGTAGTCTTGGTAATGCTGACCTCCGCATAATCAAGGACTCGGCATAACTTCCTAAATCCAGCAAAATCTACAAAAAATCAGCTTGGTAGGGTGGCCTTGAGGTTCGATCTAAACCCATTTAAATAAATTGATTGCAGGTTCTAGTTTTTCACCAATCAAAAGGCGATGTTTTTGGGTATTTTGAAGAAAACTGAAAAAAACAGTCGCCTAACACATTCTCTTTCAAGATCGCTGACCCAATGCAGCTCGGGTGCAGAGAATGCCACAAGGCTTCCTCCCGAAAACACCCCTTACCGGCCCCCAGAAAAATCGTCCTCGTTTCGGAGAGTTGTTTATCTTGTCAACCCGTCATTACCGATAATGAGCATTTCGGGTATAGTTATTCGCCGATGTCGGGCCCGAACATTTTGGATTTCAGTCAGAAAGAGGGGAAAATCGATGAAAACGAGAGAATCAGGGCCTCGGGGGCTGGAACGCACGGCACATTCCGATGAAGCGGCGGCGATGACGGCTCTCATCCCGCTCGACGCCGTGGATGTCTCCGCGGCGGTTACCGATTTCGCCAGGCGGTCGCTCTCCGAAAACACCCGGCGGGCCTACACCCGGATTCTCAGGGAATTTCTGGCGTTCGTCCGGACCGACCCTCGACTGGTCACGCCTCAAATGGTCACCGGGTGGCGCGACGATCTCGTCCGCCGCAAACAAAAGCCGGCCACTGTCAACCTGAAGCTCGCCGCCGTCCGGTCCTTTTACGATTATCTTCACGCCGGGGGCTACGTCACCTTCAATCCCGCCCTCACCAAACTCGTCCCGCCGCCGGCCCTCCCCGAAGACATGGCTGGCCGGGCGCTGACCCCGAAGGAAGCCATCCGGCTGCTTGCGGGTCCTGACCGCAATCGAGTCGAGGGCGCGCGCGATCACGCCATCCTGCTGACGCTGCTCCGGTTGAGCCTTCGCGTCGCCGAACTCTGCTCCCTGCGCCAGTCGTCGATCAAATGGAGTCATGGTCGCTGGCTCGTCGTCTTCACGGTCAAGGGAGGTCGCGAGCGTCGCCTCCCGCTTCCAGCAGAAGTTCATACCGCCATTCGGCATTACCTCAGCCTCGACGCCGACCGGCGAAAGCTCCAGCGATGCAACGCCGAGACGTCGTTCATCTTTCAGCCATTGGTGAATTACCGGACCGGGGTCTTTGACAAACCCCTCGGCGTCCGGATGGTCCACCGGATCGTCGCCCGCTGGGGCGAGTATTCAGGCATTGGAAAACTCTCCCCCCACGACCTGCGCCGCACCGCCATTACCCGCGCGCTCGACCAGGGCCTCACCTACCGCCAGGTCCAGATGATGTCGGGACATAAAGACCCGAAGACCGTCCAGAGGTACGACCACGGAAGGGAAAACCTCGACCAGAACGCCGTCAACTTCCTGACTTATGAGGGATAGCGGCAGGCAGATACTTTTCGGCGGTTATCTTCGACGTTGATCCAGTCGTGTTCTCACCGTTTCAGAGAGGTCAAAATATCGAGTCCGGAATTTTGAATGAGCAACTCAGCCTCTTTTAGGCATTTTGTCGGATGTACTTAAACTCAGGAGAAGAAGATTTCGGGATCGAGGCAGTTTTAAGAAGAAACAGCGAAAAGATTTTTGAGGAATTTCCGCTAAATTGATGTAGTTAGTATGTTTCCCAAAAATCAATAATTGAATCAAGAAATTTTTTATAATTTTCTACAGGCCAAGTGATATCAAAACCATCTCGAATCAAATAAAATTCTCGATTTGCACAAATGAATTCTGTTGGATTAGCTTGCCCTATCCATCTAAAGCAATTCAGAAAAGTTTCAACATAGCTTTTTCCGAATTTTTCACTTGGTACATTATAAAGGAGTCCTTCAATAAAATATGATGGGGCAATCTTTTTCTCTATAATTCCTTTTTCAACAAGACGACCTCTCATGTTTTTAAGAATACGAACCATTGGCTTGAAATAGTAATTAGTAGTTTGATGTTTATTTGTGCAGTTCTCGGAATGCTGTCGAGGGTAGTTGGTGATTTCTTTACCATCAGTCGTAATAAAAAAAATTCCTGATAAGTAATTAGAATTCTCAAAAGATTCAAAAGTATAGTATTCGCGCCAATCGGCAGCGACCAAAACATCGGCATTTCGCCTATTACCATAACCGTTTATCTTTATAGCCTTTTTCCCTTCTTCGACAAAACTACCGAAATTATTTACTAAAAGTTTCATCACATCCTCCTTGAAGTCTTGGTAGGAATAAGACATCGGGGGAAATATATTAAAGAAATTGTTTTTTTGGTATTCTGGTAGTCTTTCAAGATTTCGATAAAAAGTTGAATTAAGTTTTATCACAATATCTACGTCGCTTTCGCTGTAAATATTAGTGTCATTCCCATAAGAACCTTGCAAAAAAATTGAATAATCTTTCCTTGAAAATCCAGAGTCAGGAGATTCAAGAACGTTCTTAATTGTATGGTATGTATTTTTAGATTGAGGAATTGTACCTTGGTGTGACCAAACTTCCAGTTGTCTTTCTGGAATTGCCATTTCGGTTTCCTTTCATCGTCTATAAGAGAAAATCCCTAACCTTTGATTCATTATTCGCAAATGATTCTCGACCAAGCTGATTTATTTTAGCCAATTTAGATAAATCAGTTTCGAGAAGATCGGTTGCAAAGGTTGGCTGAGGAAAATTTTCATTAATTCTAATAGTAGGAATGTCTTTAAATAATATACCTTGAAGCTTTTCCATTGAGACTGTATTTACGTTTAATGTCTTTAAAAGTAGGGGAACGCCTGGCCAATTTCTTAGCAGCCAAGGTATACCAACTTTTACAGGCTCACTATAAACACCTACTCCAATACTTATAACTCTAAGGTTTGCTTTTGCAACTCCAATACCTTGAATTGCATCCGCAATTGCATACATCGTTGGATTGTTTGCACAAAATCCCCCGTCGACTAGCTTGAGTGTTCGTCCGTTCGCCCCTGTCAGCGTTTTCATGTTAAAAATGGGGTATGCTGAACATGATGCTTGGACAGCCTCTGAAATAGAACAGCCAAACCCCGGCACAAAAGTAGAGTGGAGTCCGTGAACCCGATCCAAATTGTTTTTGAAAATAATTGGTTTCTCAAAATCCCAATTCACGGCAACAATTCCAAGTCCAGTTTTTACATCTTCGAATTTCGTATTTTGAAAAACTTCATCAGCAACAGCTTTCAGTTTCTTTGATTTACTGTGGGGGAGCCAGGGCGATAAGATTTTTGGAACATTTTTTTCGTAGAAATCTTTGATTTCACCTACACTCTTTCCCATTGAGAGAAGTGCGGCAATTATTGATCCTGTACTTGTGCCGAAAATTAGATCGAATCGTTGGTAAATGGGGATACCGAGGATCGCCTCGATTTCTTCAAGAACACCAAGCGTGTAGAAACCCTTAGCCCCTCCTCCGTCAAGAGTGAGAATACGGTATAGATTGTCCGTGGTATGTTCTGGCTGGATCATAAGTTGTTGTTGGATTAAGGAATCTAGCAATTTGCTATTTAATCCTATTTTGAAATAAGTAGAATTCAAGCCCCTAATCAAAAATTTTGCCAAAACGCTCAAACTAAATGACTTTAACTATCAACAAAAGGTAAGCCACTGGTTCGACCAGTGAGACTCGTAAAGCTTTGAGCGTTCCGTGATAACAGAAAAGCGGTTTCCTTCGACCAAGCTGCGATGTGCCGCCCAAAATTGAAGGAACGACCGACCAACAAGCCGAAAAACGACCTATGAACCGTTTTCTCCCGAAGTGACCAAGGCTCAAAGTACACGGGAAACTCAATGCAGCCGTAACCGATTGCCTTTGAGGCAATCCAACTCATCAAGCCACCGCCTTCGGCGGGAGTGTCTGACTAGCCCTTTCTAAATGTCCGACCTTCCAACGGGCGGGTCTTTTGAAGTAAATCCAGCGCCTCGGCGACCCGGAGGGTGGTTTCAACATCGGGGTAGGGAAAGAATTCGCGCAGTTTTAGACGCTAAGCCATAAGCCCTATAGAATAAACATATTGCAGGCTATGGCAGATTCTTTGAATTTTAAAAAAAGTAGTGGAACTGGTCATTATTCACTGGTTTATCAGGTTAAATCGCAAGAAAATTCTGTTAACGACCAAAACTGCGCGTTTTCTTTCCCTACCCCAAATTGGCATAACCACTATTTTTTTGGCCAATGGTCTTTAAAGTTTTCGAAACACTGGCCGTCCCTCGAAGAAAACTGTTACAGGGCCATCATCGGAAACCACGACCGCGACGCAACCACTTTCTTTAGTGATTTTCTGAGCGGAGAGGTGTCGGGTACCTGAACTCACGATCTCATTTACCTGGGTGTCGGGCGTAGGTGAAAGTTTTGCGTTAACCGCTAGGGTTTGGCCTTCGGAGGAGATAACTACCGCACCATCACCTTCTGTGAGCTTCAAGTATTCGGTGGGCTCAAAATCTACAAAGTTCTTCATTTTCAATTCGTTTGATCCATCGACTTCAAGAATATTCTTGTATCCTGGTGCTAAACGGGGTCTTTCACCCCCCTTCTCCTGAATTATGAAAGTCCGGCCACTACCCTGATCAGATGCAACGATAGCTTTTTGTATAACATCGAATAACAGCTTAAGGTCAATTCCAGTATCAGAAGAAAGATCAGGAAGAACTTTTTCTAGAGACGAAAGCCCTGAATTGGTCCACTTTCCCTGCCGGTACTCCGCGATCAGTTCTCCACCCACCACCAATTTAATTCTTGCCAAATCAGGTAATATGAAGGCGCAACCATTTTCTGCGGTTGCGGCAAAAACACGTTTCCATTTTGGATCACCCACAATGTGGGTAGTTTCCAGCAAGGTATTATCAAGTGCTTTAAGATTTCGAATATGCTCATATCTGATTTCCAATGGGTTTTCGCTGGCCAAGGCGGCGAATGCCCTATCAGTACCGTTGACTTTAATTGCTTCCCCCACAACACGTTTAATTTCCCCCCAGAAAAAATCAGAGTCAAGATTCTCTGAAATTTCTAATTCATGTTCACGCAAGTATCCATCTGGGTCGGCAGGTGCGAACAATAACAAGCTGGTGGTCAGGTGTTCTCGTTCATGTGTTGAATGGCACAAAACCAAAGCCAATTTTGCCATTCTTAAGAAGAGAGGAAACGGAATCCCAATTTTCTGAATTTTCTTGAGAATATCTGGCCAAATCTCATTGTCCCCAAAGACGTTGAGAACAAGTGCAAAATCTGCAACCGTCAGTGAATTCAAATCATCATATTTCCCCGTAATTTGATCGAATACTGTCGACAGTTTTTCGAGAGCCTTCTCTTTTAGACGATCTTCAAATGCGTTTACATACTCTACATAAGCTGGCTTCGAATATTCTCCATCAGTTGCTTCGCTTTCTTGATGACGCCAAGCCAGTGAGCAGTTATCCTGAAAAAAAGCCAGCCCAAAACATTCACTAAAAAGGTAGTTATTAAAGAAAAGATACTGGCGAATCTTTGTAACGCTTTCTTCGACGGTTAACCTATCGCGGAGTAAATGGCGATAGAAGTTAAGTGAAATAGCATGACCCGTCCGATCCTGGAGCAAAAACTGAAGGCCAACAACAGCCGAGATCCCGCTAGCGTGGAGGCATTCTGCTACACCGGTGAAAGTAGCAATAGGATTTTGTGTGGCGCCATGACAGGTATTCAGGAAAACCAGTTGAACACTGTTTGGCTCACGCAACAGAGAGGCAAACCGAAACGCTTCCACCATTTCCGGGTCTGTTCCGGAGCTATCTTGACATAGAGCAATGCGCCCCCCCCCTTCAAGTTGTTTGAAGCCTCCGTGACAGCAAATATGAACAATGTGAGGCTTTACATGTTCAAGTCTCTTTCGAAATTCGTTCACCGTGGCGTCGTGGAGTATGTGGAGATCAACACCTTGTAGTGCGGGTGTTTCGTCTAGGCCAAACCTCAACATTTCTTCCTCTTTTTGAGTATCAATAAGGGGGAGGGTGGATGGCGAAGCGGTAACAAGTAGAATCCGGAGTGTCTCACCTCCTAGAGTTTGACGCTCGAACAGCGCCCGATTAAAGAGGCGGAGAGAACGTGAAAACCTGAGTTCTTGTCCAAGGCAAAGAAATCGCGGTAAAACTCCGACTTGGGTATCACACAAGAGTTCCCAAGGAAGAATTTGTAATTCGGGAACAGAAGTTGCGATTGTAAGCCTAAGCTTTGAACCGTGAGACGTTAGGCTCCTTAGTTGATCACGAATTGAACGAAAAAAAACCGCATCAAACAACTTTCCCCCAAAATTAATGCATTCTTGAAGGCTCACATGGTTGGAAGAAATCTTACTCAGAAACATGTTGAGGGACTGGGGTGAAAAGGGAAGTTGAATAGTCTCTACAGCCTCCGAATTGGAAATTGCAACGAAGTCTGGGAATTTCCTTGGAGTTTTGATGGATGCCCTTGCGGTGGCGTAAGGGCTCGCTCTGTCGTTAAGTGTAATATTGGATGCTTGATTCAAATGGTGTTCTTCATTTCGAATCGGACCTGAACTGGAAGCGCGACCCAAAAAAATCTGGAGATTTTGAATACCGTCATTGGTTTGTTTAATTTTCATTACTTTCTGCCTATTAAAGAATTCTTGTACTTATTGACTATTGGCCTATTAAATTCCGAAATCCAGCCATAAGGCTACCTGGCAACCTGGCGATTTTCCTTGATCAGCCCCTGTAAGCTAAATTGTTAAAATAACATAAGGCAATGCTTGGACCTTGGATGAGCAAAAGGCTTTTTTTAGAAATTTTTTGACGAAAAGCCAAATTTGCTCGATTGACATTAAACACGCTACTGCCGCTGTGAATTCTAGAAGTTCTTGCGAAATCATAAAAGGCAATGCGAAAGAACAGAAGTTGATGCGAAACTGGAAACCCCATCAAACCGATAAGGGCCTTATTTAATCGCTTCATTCTTCAAAAACATGACTTGTTGGAAATCTCCTTGTGCGATTTCGAGCATTGGGGATTGAAGCCGTTCGAAAATGCCCATGGCTTCGGAAATCATCGCCAGCGCTTCACCGAAGCGGCCCGATGGGGCCAGAATTCGGGAGATTTTCACGAGCGTGGCCGCGCGTTCGCGCACGTCGCCGAGTTTTTCAAAGACGGGCAGTTGTTCGTGCTGTCGAATGCGCAACGCTTCGTCGAGATCGCCGCGCGCAAACAGGATGTCGGCGACTTTGCCGAGCGTGACCGCGCGGGCGCGCACGTCGCCGAGTTTTTCAAAGACCGGAAGCTGTTCGTGCTGGCGAATGCGCAACGCTTCGTCGAG
>JAYRXE010000019.1:0-3026 GCA_041917695.1 Minisyncoccota bacterium | reverse complement strand
TTTCGCACGCCGAAGGTGTGCGGGGATGACGTTTCCTCGCACACCTTCGGCGTGCGGCGCGTTCTTTCCGTCGTGTTCCGGTGGTTTCGCTGCGCTCCACCACCGGCTAAGTTCCCGGCACACCTTCGGCGTGCCTAAAAAAGACGCACCCATTTGAAAACTGCTCTAACTTCTTTGTCAGTTGCAGACTTGGGAAATCCGTTTGAGTTTTCCTCAAGAATGGAATGGTGACAAAGGGGGTCAGGAAAGGACCAGTCCGTGCGGTTCGGGCCTTTCATCCGAAATATGAAAGGCCCGTTCCAACCGCGCTTTGACTTCAGGAACGGACGCTTCACGGTTGAAAGCGATTCGTAGGAGCGGGTCGCCTTTCCTCACTTCTGTTCCAAGTTCGACTTCGATTTTGAATCCGACGCTCGGGTCGATGACCGAGTCGAGGGCGAGGCGTCCCGCGCCGAGGACTACGCCCGCCATCCCGACGGCTTCCGTTTCGATGGAGGAAACGAAACCGTCACGGGGCGCGAGGACGACGGCTTCCTGCGTCGCGGTCGGCAAGAGTGCGTCGTTTTCGGCAACGTCGGGATTTCCACCCTGCGCTTCAATGATTTCACGCCACTTTTTCAGGGCCGCGCCTGATTTGATGGTCCGGATGACGATTTCCCGCGCCGATTCAAGGGGATCGGCGGCCTTCCCGAGCAGAATCATGTGCGCCGAAAGCTCGATGGAGAGTTCGGCGAAGCGTCCGGTCAGACGTTCGCCCCGGATGACCTGTTGTGCCTCGATGACTTCAAGCGCGTTACCGACCGACCATCCGAGGGGCTGGCTCATATCGGTGATGAGTGCCGTGACCTGCTTGCCCATTGCTTCGCCGGTCGCTTTCAGGGAATTGGCCAGTGCCCGTGCCTGCTCCGGCGTTTTCATAAACGCACCGTTGCCGCACTTCACGTCGAGTACGAGCGCGTCGATGCCTTCGGCGAGTTTCTTCGACATGATGCTGGCCGTGATGAGCGCCAGCGATTCGACCGTGCCCGTCACGTCGCGCAGGGCGTAGAGCTTTTTGTCAGCCGGGGCGATTTCAGGGGTCTGTCCGATGAGGCCGACGCCGATGGTGGACACCAGCCGCCGGAAATCGTCGAGGGAAAGATCGGTACGAAAACCGGGAATGGATTCGAGCTTGTCGAGCGTGCCGCCGGTATGACCGAGGCCGCGTCCGGAAATCATCGGGACGGCCACGCCCGCCGCCGCGACCACTGGCGCGAGGACGAGCGAGGTTTTATCCCCGACGCCGCCGGTGCTGTGCTTGTCCACTTTCAAACCCGGAACATCCGAGAAATCCACGACCGCGCCGGAGTGCAGCATGGCGAGCGTCAGCGCGCGGGTTTCCTCGACGGTCATCCCCTTGAGGTAGACCGCCATCAGAAACGCCGACATCTGGTAATCGGGAACGTCTCCGGCGGTGTAGGCCTGAATAAAGCCCTGAATGGTGTCGTCGGAGAGGATTTCGCCGTCGCGCTTGCGGCGGATGAGTTCAACGGGGGCGTGACAAAGTAATTCGGCCATGAGAGGAAAAAAAGCGGGAAGGGGAATGGTCAAGCGAGAAACGAGGTGGCCCGGTTTTCGCAAGGACGGATTGTAACCATACCGTTTCAAGCAACCCCGATACAATTCACCTTTTTTCTTTTTCAGGATTTTTGAGGTAATTAACAGCTTTTTCGAATTATAAGTAGCTCTGACGCTTTGCTTGTTGTGAAAAGGAAAAACTTATTTAAAGAGAGCTTATCCAGTTAAGGAGTCTTTTTTTTTCTGACATTTTTAACATTAGTACCCCTTTCCAGAAATTAATCCCGTGGTCTTTAAGGAGTTTTTTTGCGGAAATTTTTAGAAAATCTCGAAAATTAATCCCTCCAGAATCTAGGTAAGCCTTGAGAGATTGAAGAATATTGTAAATTTCTTCATTTGCCAGCTCATTGTATCTATCAAGGATTCGTAGTTTTGAAAAATGACTCTTAATAAGACTCCAATCGTCACTGTTAAGATTTTTTGGTTTCTTTAAAGTGAAAATGGCTGCGAGTCCAGAAAAATTTACATCTTCAATAATCTTTACCTTTAAAAAGTTATTTCTAAAAATTTTATCTGAGTAAAAATGAATAAAAAGACGGATTCCATTTGAATCAATCTAATTATTATTCTTTGTTGTGTTACAAGTCGAACAACAGGGTATAAGGTTCAATGGATGAATTGAAAATTCTGGGAAAAAAGAAATGGGTAAATAATGGTCAAAGGTTGAGGGGATGGTTGTTTTGCAAAGAGGACAGGTTCCCCGTAGTGGTTGTGGAATGTTATTTTTAATATCTAATTTTAATTGAAGAAGTGCGTTTGTACTTGAATCATAACAGCTTCTAAGTTGATCTTTAAATGCAGAAAGAGGAGTATCAGAAATAATTTCAATTTCTCTCTTAGAAATAAGAAATTCAAAAACTTGGTAACGTTGAGAAATAAGTTCATGAATACAAATTAAGTCAGATTTGGTTGGCTCGGCTTTTTTGTCTCGAACCTCAATAAATCTTTCAATATATGTTGGAGATATTGGTAGAAATGGAATTTCTTTCATTTTATTTTTTTTGATTCTTGACTGCCCAAAAGAAAAGCTTTTGCGTTAAGGCTTAATCCTTTTGGAAATTTATTTAATATTTTATTATAATCTTCATTTTTTAGTAGTTGATTGAAAACTAATTTATATAAATTTTCGATTTCAATGGTTTCAAATACGTGTTTAGTAATTTCAGAAATATTTTCTCCAAAACTTTCTATCGAGAGTAACTCTGCTATTGTTTCGTTTTCTTTCCTTCTAAACAATGTAACTCTTTTGGAGGGAATTTCTTGGATAACTAAGTAGGTAGCAGAAAGTTCTTTGACAAGTTAGCGTCGTGGCATTCAAACCGAAAGGCTGGGTGCGGCCATGAGCATCATTGACCTCAAGGATTCCGACTACAAAGAACTGGAGAGTATTCTCCAAACCAGCCGGGATG
>JAYRXE010000018.1:0-3751 GCA_041917695.1 Minisyncoccota bacterium | reverse complement strand
GCGATGGGACGGTCACCGGCCAGTCCGTAGAAAAATTCGGTGTCGGCGAAGCCGCTGGTGTTTGAATTTCTGAGGTAGACGAAGCCGTTGGATTGCCGGTAGGCGCCGATGGTGTCGATGCCGTCGCCGTTCCAGTCGCCGACGATGAAGATGTCGGTGTCGGCGCCGTAGTTGAAGTCGATGTCGGCGGGACCGGCCGAATTGGAGTTTCTGAGCAGGACCCGGTTTCCGCGAATGACGCCAATGGTGTCGATGCCGTCGCCGTCCCAGTCGCCCGCGATGGGAATGTCGCCGGGCTGGCCGTAGGCGAACTGAATGGCGCCATTCCCGTCATTGGACGGAAGAGAAAAGACCCCGTTGTGAAAAACCCCGACCGAATCAGTTCCGCTGTCTATGAAATTGCCCGAGATCGGAATGCTTCCCGCTTGACCGAAGGAGTAGCGGACGTCCGCAAAGCCGGAATCCGCCGAGTTTCTGAGGAAAACGGATGCATCCAGAGGGCGATAAATCCCTGGCGTCGCAATTCTTCGGCCGCGTTGGGAAATACTGATGTTCTGGTCGCCAACCTTGATTGAGCCTTCGCGGAAACTTCCCGGATTCGGAAGAACCCGGAATTTCACGACCCCGTTCCCCTGACCTTGGGCCGCGCTTGAGATGATGATCCATGAATTTTCCGGCGACACCTCCCAGGTACAGTCGTTGGAGCAGGTAATCGTGAATGAGCCGTCACCTCCAAACTCGGAAAAGGGGAATTGGTTCGGAGTCGTCGCGTATGTACAGGAACTTTCCTGGGCAACTTCGATCAGGCGTTCATTGATCCGGATATAACCGGTTCGAGAAATTCCGTTGTTCGGCAGGACCCTGTAGACAATGTCGTCGGAAGATGTTGAAAACGCCGTGATCCAGGGGTATGCGCTTTCAATCCGACGAAGACAGGACCGACCAGGAAACAGAAATGACAGGGAGCCTGAAGTCCCCGAAGGCGGGGCCTGAATGCGCGCCGATGTGACAGCGTCGGAACATTGTGTCGTCGTCAGGCGAGCCAGGCCGAAGCGGGGCCTGCCGTCAAATTTCGAAAAATCCCCCCCGCAGATGATTCTCCCGGCGCTGTCGAAGCCGAAGGCGATTGTCGAACCATCCTGAAATGAGGTCTGGAATGTCGAATCCGGTGATCCGTCGGGGTTGAATCTCTTGATCGCGTAGGCTGTTTCGGCGGTGCTTATCAGAAATTTACCGTCAGGCGCCACGGCCAGCGTTTGAATCGTGGTTTCAGGCGAGGCGTTGAATGAAAAGCCGTTGTCCGGAGTCCCGTCGGAATGAACCCGAAACAGGCTGTTGCGTGGCCCTTGATCCAGACGTGTCAGGATGAGAATCTGGTCGTCTGATACAACGAAAACCTCCGGCAAGTTTCCCGGGACGGAAATATTGAAGGAGGTGTCCAGGGTGCCGTCGGGGTTGAGTCTGACCACGGCGGTCTGCTGCCCGACAATGACCCTTCCTTGCGAATCAACCGCAAAATACCCGCTTCCGGCTACCGGTTGGAAAGCCGTGTCGACTGAGCCATCCGGGTTGAGACGGACAAGGTTGGAACGGGGAATCCCATTGAATTCCTCAAATATCCCGCCAACATAAATCTTCCCGTTCCGAGCGACTGCAATTCGTGTCAACGGTCCCACGATTTGCCCGGCATCAAACGTCGTGTCGAGGGTCCCATCGGGATTCAGTCGGGCAATGTTCTGACGCCGCCCGCCTCCAATCCGGTCAAAGCTGCCGGTCACCAGAAGCCGATTGTCCGAATCCTTGGTAATTGCCAGAACGTACTGCGGGTAACCAAGAGAGGAGTGGGGAGGAAGCGGCTGAAAAACAGGATCCACGCTGCCGTCGCCATTGATTCGGGCAAGTCCGCTGATTGGCTTCGTGCCGATTGTTGAAAAAAAGCCACCGACCACAGTGCGTCCACCGGATTCGGAAATCAATCCATGAATTTTACTCGTCCCCAGGCGACTGATGTTGAAGGAATCATCGAGGTTGCCGTTTTCATTCAGGCGTCCCAGTCCGAATCCTTTGACCGGGTCTTCCGGAGTGCCGATAAACTTCCCTCCGAAAATGACTCTCCCAAGAGTGTCCACCGTGAAGGTATTGAGAACCCCGAAAAACCTTTCCGACTGGTATGAAGTATCGCGAGTCCCATCCTGATTCAGTCTCCAATGGGTCACATGGGGGTACTGGGCGAGCGAGAGAAGGATGTGCCCTGGAGCATCGAAGGAAATATTCAGAATGTTGGTATCCGGTGCGTGAAATCCGGCATCCGGCGATCCGTCCGGATTGAGTCGAGTCAGGCGCCTTCTGGAAGAAATTTCGGGGGCCAGCAGAATCCGTCCGGCTGAATCCAGCTCGAAGTTGAATCCCTGGTAGTAGGGCAGGGGCACCCGGAGCCTGAAACCCGAAGAAAAGGTCGGATCAATTACGCCATTGGGGAGAATCCGAAGTAACTGGAAGCGGACACTCCCAACTGATCGCTTTGAATCAACCAGGGTGACGAGCCGTCCCAATGGATCAAGCAATGCTTTGCGAACCGAGTCATCGGGGCCGAGTGGAGAAGTAAAATCCTGGTCGAAGGAACCATCCGGATTCAGTCGCGCGAGTCCTCGTTTGCGGCTCTCGTTCAATGACAGATTTGATCCCCAAATGAAAACATGATCGAGTGTGCTGATTGAAAATCCCTCAACGCCGGATGGTGGCAGGAATGACGTATCAAGTGATCCGTCGGCGTTCAGTCTGGCAAACCCCGGACGTGGAATTCCTCCGATATGGTCAAAAGTCCCCCGAATCAAAACCTTCCCCTGGCTATCCGGAACGATCTGCAAAATGGTGCAACTGATCGGGAGACTGCCTGAAAAGGTGGTATCCGCCGTGCCATCGGAATTCAGTCTGGCCAGGCTTACCCGGCTGGCGCCTCCAAGTGCTTCAAATCGACCGCCGACAAGAAGCCTTCCGTCGGGGAGAGGGAAAATGGCGTTGATCGAGCGATCCAGAAATTGGTTTCCGGGGAATGAACCGGAATTTCGCAGGGTCGGACTTGGGTCGAATGTTTGATCGACAATCCCGTCCTGCGCCCGGCCAGGCGTTACGGCTAAAATCAGAAAGAGGAATAAGGGAACGATTCGAAACGTAAGAATCGCGAGGGGGTGTATGACTCGAAAGTTTGAGTATTGAGGCACGGTGATATCCTCTTGACCTCCTCCGGGTCAGTAAGAGGTCGCGGTGGTTGGAAAATGTTCTTTTCACCCCTACAGGCGGATTTCGTGGCCCAAACGGCTCACAAGGGTAAAAAATTTTCCCTGTCCGTCCCTCACGTCGATGAAAAAACGGGAGAACGACCGCCGCGGTACGGCAATCGTTCTCCCGTCGGTCAGGCCCGGTCTTGACTCCGGACGCTCGACTCCGGACTCGCAGACTTCCTACGGCGCGCCGTTCCAGTCGCCGACAATCGGAATGTCGGTGTCCGCGCCGAAGTTGAAGTCGATGTCGGCGAATCCCGAGGTATTCGAATTTCTCAGCAGCCAGCGATTTCCCCGGACGACGCCGATGGTGTCGATGCCGTCGCCGTCCCAGTCTCCGGCGATGGGACGGTCACCGGCCAGTCCGTAGAAAAACTCGGTGTCGGCGAAGCCGCTGGTGTTCGAATTTCTGAGGTAGACGAAGCCGTTGGATTGCCGGTAAGCCCCGATGGTGTCGATGCCGTCGCCGT
>JAYRXE010000017.1:0-3113 GCA_041917695.1 Minisyncoccota bacterium | reverse complement strand
GCGTTCATCGAAGGCTGGTACAACACCCGGCGCCGGCACTCGGCGCTCGATTACCTCTCACCCAACGACTACGAAAGGAGGTACCACGCAGGCACGGCGCACCCAAGCGCTGAACTGTCTACGTAAGCGGGGCAACTTCAGGCCTGGCGATCTGCATCGCCAGGCCTTTGATTTATCTGGTAGGCCCTGCAGGACTTGAACCTGCGACCAAGCGATTATGAGTGCCCAACAACGGTTAACATTGGACAACTTTTAGTAACAGTTTCAGAGGCTTGCGCACCGTTAGAACCACATTCGCTAACAGTGATCAACTGTAAATGTGGACACTTTGTGGACGGTTCTTCAATGTAGCCTACAAAATCATCCGGACACGCAAGGACATCCCGAAATACATCCATCAGAGACATTATGGCCAATCTATAACTATCATCATCAAGCCCTTTATTCGCAAACGATTTAACCAACTCCGTCAAAGATTCAGACTGCGAAACGATAAATTCTTGATACTTACTCATTATAGCCCCTCGCCCGTAAATACTCGCGCACGGCCTTACGAATAATCATGCCGACAGCTTCGCCGTCCGCTTCCTTTTCCAATGCTTCTATTTGCCACTGATCAAGCCGAACAGAAACAACCTGTTTCCAAACCTTCGCGGGCTTTTCACTAGGCTTTCGGGATTTGACATTATTTTCTTTAATTACAATGCCTGATTTAGAAGATGATTCTATCAATCCATCTTGAGAAATGGCGGTTTCATGTGGTTTAATAAATGAGTCCCCGTCAACATTAATAGAAGCGCAATCTTCATGAATATCTTTTGCACCTAATCCATCGTCTAAAATAGTTTTAGGGTTTTGATTTTCAACAATTGATCGAACGCTTTTAGTAAAATCAGAATCATCCCACCCCGGACCATTAGGACATTCCACTAATGCAGGATCACCAAGAAAAAATTGATCTTTCGGCATCGCCGATGCCATGAAACCCATTTTAGGCATGCGGTAATAGCTAGGGATTTTTCTCGTTTCATCTAAACAAATTGCAAAGCCCCATGAGCCGTTACAGAGAACTTCACCCTGCATCAAAGCCTTATAACCTTCAACTTGATCTTTTCCACTCATACGGGAGAACAATAAATATGGATAATCGCCAATTCGATTCTTGAGCCGCTCGCGCTGTTCATCGGTCAAAGACTTCGCCAATCTTGTCATGTCATCGCCTACAATGTTTACATTGTATAATAATGTTAGCTCAGGTGTGCTGCAATGTAAATATTGTAGTGCTTTTTATTGAAATTTATTTTGATTCAAAGACTTATCGATAAAAAGACTATCGCTCCAAAACCCTAGTGTTACTGAATGATGGAAAACAAGCTTTTTTCTCTGACGTGTTACAGGGACGTCACTCTTGGCGCGAATCCCGCTGCGCGGGACCGGGCTGCTACAGGCTCGCTATTCGCTCGGTCCCTACGGGACGCGCTTCGCGCCCTTCCGCATCCCTTTCGCCTGCGCGCTCCGCTTGCTAAAAGACGGACTCTGATTCAACACCGAACCAACCGGATACGCTGCGCTGTTTAGCATGGTCTCGGCGCCGGCTTCGCCAACACCGAGACCATGCACCAGCTTGATTGATGGCGCGCTGTCAAGGCCAAGCCGCTACGCGGTCGGGCGCAAGCGCCCGAGCCTTGACATAGATAGCACATCGTATCGTTACGGAAAAAAGAGGCTTTCCGCATGAGCATAAAGCGCAGTGGGGAAAAATGGCTTGCCGATATTCGCCCTCAAGGCGCCGCCGGCCCCCGAGTGCGGAAACTCTTTGATACCAAGGCCGAAGCGGTAAGGTTTGAAGCCTTCACCAAGACGCAAGCCATCCAGGCCCGAGACTGGAACCCCAAGCCGAAGGACAAGCGCCGTCTTTCCGACCTGATCGCCCGATGGTATGAGACGCACGGGAAGAACCTGAAAAGTGGCGAGCGCCGCCGCAAAAAGCTGGAAGCCGCTGCCGCCACCCTTGGCAATCCAATTGCCGCAACGCTTACCGCGCAGACGTTCGCCGATTTTCGCGCTAAACGACTAGATGGCGGCGCATGCGCAAATACGGTCAACCACGATCACGCCTATTTGCGTGCGCTGTTCAATGAACTTGAACGGCTCGGCGATTGGACATTAGGAAATCCGCTTTCACGCGTGCGCCGCCTAAAGGTCGATGAACAGGAGCTTTCATTCCTAACCATCGAACAGATACGCGCGCTTCTGAATGCGCTTGCGGCAAGCCGCAACGACAGCGCGCGCCTTGTGGCGATGGTATGCCTTGCAACCGGCGCACGATGGTCTGAAGCCGAGACGCTGCGAGCCGAACAGGTGACAGAGAACCGCATCACGTTCAGTGAGACGAAAAGCGGCAAAGTGCGGTCCGTGCCGATCACGCCGGAGCTTGCCGCAGAGCTACGCACAAAGGCGACCGGCCGCCTGTTCGGCCCTTGCTACGACGCCTTCCGCAACGCCGTGCAGAAGGCCGGCATAGCGCTTCCTGACGGGCAAATGACCCACGTCCTGCGGCACACCTTCGCGAGCCACTTCATGCAGAAGGGCGGGAACATCCTGACCCTTCAACGGATACTCGGTCACGCATCGTTGACGATGACCATGCGCTATGCACACCTGGCCCCCGAGCACCTAGAAGAAGCACGCGCACTCAATCCTTTAGCGAGCCTGTAGCCCCCCCGCGGACGCGATGCGTCCGCACGCCCCTAGGCGTGCTCGGCGCTGACGCGCTGGGCGCGCGCACCGCGCCTCGACGGCGGGGCTTTGCGCTCTGACTGGACACTTTGTGGACATCATTCAAAGAAAAAGGCTTGCGTTGTTATCGCAAGCCTTTGATTTGTATGGTAGGCCCTGCAGGACTTGAACCTGCGACCAAGCGATTATGAGTCGCCTGCTCTGACCGACTGAGCTAAGGGCCCGGAAACGGCGCGATTCGTGCGGTGCGGGAGTATCGCCAAGCCGGCGAGACTCCCGCAAGCCGCGGGCGGCTCATTCGAGGTCGAGGAAGCTGCGCAGGACCTCGGAGCGGTTCGGGTGGCGGAGCTTGCGCAAGGCCTTGGCCTCGATCT
>JAYRXE010000016.1:0-14205 GCA_041917695.1 Minisyncoccota bacterium | reverse complement strand
GACAGCCTGCATCTTCTCAATCTCGCGCAGTTTCGCGATGATCTCTTCCGCCTTGTGGTGCTTCTTCTTCACGTCGGTCCGTCCTTTCCTGAAGGCCTTGGACCCACATTTTAACTGGATTCGTTTACGGGAAGCAGGTCATTGATCCCCAAAAAGGAACTACCCCCTCGTCACAAAGAAACGCCCAGAAGAATTTTCTAGTTTCCGTCCCAGTCTCCCGTTATGGGTTTATCCGTTTCGACACCGTAGAAGAAGAGAATGTCGGCAAACCCGGATGTGTTTGAATTTCTTAAAAACCATCCATTGCCCCGAACGATTCCGATCGTGTCGATCCCGTCCCCATCCCAGTCCCCAGCGACGGGTCTGTCATTCGCCAGACCGTAAAAGAATTCGATATCGGCGATCCCCGTCGTGTTCGAATTACGAAGATAAACGAAGCCGTTCGTCGGTCGATATGCCCCGACCGTGTCGATCCCGTCCCCGTTCCAGTCGCCTGCAATGAACGTGTCGGTCGCCGTTCCGTAGTTGAACTGAATGTCCGCGTTTCCGGCCGTGTTGGAGTTCCGAAGAAATACGGTATTCCCTCGGACCACCCCGACCGTATCGATCCCGTCGCCATCCCAATCACCGACTATGGGAAAATCTCCCGGAGCCCCAAAGGGGAATTCCAAATCGGCAATTCCGGTGGAGTTACTGTTGCGAAGGAAGAATTTTCCGTCTCGGTAGATTCCTACCGAATCGACACCATCCCCATTCCAGTCTCCGGCCACTGGTATATCGTTGGCGATACCGTAAAAGAATTCTCGATCAGCGAAACCGGTGTCGTTGGAGTTTCGGATATAGGCAAACCCATTCGTTGGTCGGTACTGCCCAGGTGTCGAAGCATTTCTTCCCGTCTGATTGACGGTTACGGTCTGTCCGGCGACGGTGATTGTCCCGGTTCTCGGCGATCCGGCATTTTTCGCGATCTGGAACGCCACAACGTTCCCCGCGTCGAGTTGTGCGGTCAACCAGGGTGCGTTACTTGTCACAACGACGGGACACCCCGCCGTCGTTGTGACCGACACCTGTCGCGAACCACCCTTCCAGGTCACGGTGAAACTCTGCGGGGCGACGACATACCCGCATCCGTTCCCTTGAATAATCGTGAAGGTCTGACTTGCAATCAGTACCGTTCCGGTTCGTTGGGGTCCGGTGTTCGGCGCGACGCTGTAGCCGATCATTCCATTTCCGCTTCCGAAGTCTCCCGAGGTAATCGTGATCCAGGAAACCTGGCTGATTGCGCTCCAGCCACAAGCGCCGTCACTTGCGGTCAAAGCCACGGTTCCGGTTCCGCCGGCGGCTCCAAAATTCATCGAGTCCGGCATGATGCTGAACGAACAGCCGTTCGTTTGTGTGACCTGAAAGGTTCGCTCCGCGACAGTGATCGTTCCAAGTCTGGCGGGCCCGGAATTTGCAGCCACCGAAAACCCAACGGTTCCATTTCCGGTCCCTGTTGCGCCTGCCGTAATCGAGATCCAGGGATTATTGCTGACTGCTGTCCATGGGCAGCTTCCGTCCGAAGCCGTTACCGAAATTGAACCGGTTCCGCCCGAAGCCGGAACATCGTTCAAGAGCATGGGGTTGATCGTGAAAGAACAGCCATTATCTTGCGTTACGGTAAATGTTTGCCCCGCAACCGTGAGTGTCCCGGTCCGGGCAAGACCAGAGTTAAAGTTTACCGCAAAATTGACCGTACCGTTCCCGGTACCGGTCGCACCCGATATCACGCTGATCCAGGGGGCACTACTCACTCCCGTCCAGGAACATCCCGTCCCCGCGGTGACGCTCACGTTTCCATTTCCGCCGGTCGAGGCGAAGGACTGCGAAGTGGGATTTATTGAGAACGTGCAACCGCTGGCCTGTGTCACCGTGAAGGTTTGCCCGGCCACAGTCAGTGTTCCGGTCCGATCCGGCCCTGAATTCGCCGCGACACTGTAGTTCACCGATCCGTTCCCGGTACCGCTGGCGCCGCCGGTGATTGTCAACCACGTTGCGTTGCTCGTTGCCGTCCAGCTACATCCTGAGTTCGAAGCAGTAACGTTGGTACTTCCGGTTCCACCCGCCGCTCCGAAGCTCATGGTCGTTGGGTTGATCGAAAACATGCAATCCCCCACGTTCAGCGAAAGGGAATAGGTATTTCTCGTATCGTTAAACAGTGCAACCCGAAGGAAGTAGGTGTTCGTCCCGCTGGTGTTCAGAATGTTGATGGTTTCGCTATTGCCAATCCCATCCGAAACCGCAACGGGGGTGCTTTCGGCGTTGCGATACAGTTCGAGGTCGATGTCTCCGAACGAGTGCTGGAAATTCGCCGTGATGGTCACCGTCTGACCGGGGCCGGCCGAGAACCGATACCAGTCCTCGTTGTTCTGTTTGACGATCAGGCTCGACGCATTCACGTTCGTGACGACTGACGCCGTAGCTCTTGAATCATTGGGTTCGAAGGCGTCATCGCTGCCACCGGCGAGATTCGTCGAAATCAACGGCGCAAAATCCGCAAAACGGCCGTAGTTCTGTGTCTGCATGTTCCCCGGCTGCCCGCATCCGTTTTGACCGCAACCACTCAGCACTCCGACCAGAACATTCGACCCCGATCCTGAAACCCACAGTCCCGCCCCATCCGACCCTTCTTCCGTAATCCCTTCCGTCCACGTCGCCTGGTATCCGTTTACCAATCCTGAAGCGGGGCAGGACTGGTTCAGGTTCGAAATGCTTCCCGACGCCCGCCGGAGATAGGAATCGACCTGGTTTTCAGCTCCCGGAAAACCACTTCCAGGATGATGGAGTGAAAAAACGGAGACGCCGGTCGTCTGTGCCTGCGTGCTCCAGGCCGAGAAAGAAACATCCCTCGGTATCACCCCGAGTATTTCAAGAAACGTCTGATCCGAGGCGCTATCGGTCACCAGAAGCGCTCCGCCGGTGGGGGAAGCGATAATACCGCTTTGGAGGGTGTTACTGTTACAGGCGATGCTCTGGTAAAACCAGAACGCCTGAACCGACTGAGCTTCCGCGGCCGTCCCAACGCAATGGTTTGCGGTCAGAACGAATGGGGATTTATCGCTGTTCGAGGTCGCGAGAACGGTTCCGGAACAGGCAAAGGTCTGCCCCCCGCTTTGAAAAATGATCCGGGCAACCGAATTTCGTTCAGGTACCTGAGTTCCGCACCGTGCATCGATTTCGCACGCTCCGACCGAATTCAGACCTGCCTCCGGCCGTTCGAACAGGTGCGCCACTTTCGAGATTCGAAAAGCTTTCGGATTTCCACCTGCTTTCCGGTGCAGTTCCAGAATCGCGGTATCCCCCGCCAGAACATCCGTCCAGAACGAACCGTTCCCAAATGGTCCTTTTCCGAAATAGACCGTGGGCTTTTGATTTTCCTGCCGCGGATAGACCAAAAGTTCTTCCCCTTCGGAAAGCGCCAGGTCCTCGACATTGATTCGCACCCCCACCGCTCCGGACGATTTGATCGCGATCACGTCTACTTCGTTTTCACCCGTTCCGATTCGGAACAGGTCTTTTTCCGCCTCGATGTTGACCTCACGCTCGACTCCGATCTGGTTCGGGGAAATTCCTCGCGGGAAGGAAAATGGCCCGAGGTCTCTGGTTGCCAATCCGATTATCGAGGTCGAAATCGTTCGCTTTGCCCCGACCGCATCCGTTTTTTTCGTCGAGGCTTTCTTGGCGTCCCCACCGCTTTCCGAAGACGGATTTTGTCGTTCACCCTCCCCAGCCGCCTGGGTCGGATGAGGAGACGACGGAATGCCGCCAAAAAAAGAAACTACCGCGATGAAAAAAACGATTGAAAGCCTTTTCATAATTTTCCTGAAGGGTCAACTAACAATCTGGGAATCGGTTTGGTTGGATAGTGTTACAGAGTGCAACCCTTTAATCAAAAAAAGGAACGTTCATTTTTTTGTCGAGGCCTTCGCTTCACCTCTTCGACTGCTCGTCTTCGCCTTTTTAATCGTCGCTGCCTCCTTCCTAGCCGCTCTTTTTCGCGGTGCCTTTTTCGTGTCGGCAGCTTCCGTTCGATCCGGCTTGTACCTTGAAATTAAGTTTTCCCGATAAGTATCGGCCTGTTTTTGAAACTTCTCGACAAATTCATCGAAGCCCTCGCCCTGCCGAACATTCAATGGGCCAACGACGAGTTCCCGATGTCTTGCGTAGTAGATCGAGACGTGTGTGATTTCTGGTTTAACCCCTTCAATTGCACGCAGAATTGCGTAACCGACGAGCTGTAACCAATATGCTTGCGTAAACTTCAGATACTTCGTCGTTTTGAAATCGACGAGCATCACCCTACCGTCAGCATAATTTACGATCAGGTCCGCATCCGCCCCATTCACCATTCTTGAGGCACTTCCGAATTCAGGGTTCAACTCGTAGGTAATTCCGCCCGCAAACGTTCTTAGATCAAAGCTGTTTGCAACTTGCGCCACATCATCGATGAGATTTTCACTTAAATGAGGAACGGACTTTGGATCGCGATTTGATCGATAGACCTCATCCATCCGTGCCAAATGGCAAACTCCCCTTATGAAACCTACGGTCATCAACCCATTCTTGACGAAAAGCTCAAATTCATCCCTGGCCTCGTCGAAATAACGAATAATCGACAACCGGCTTGCTGCATCGAGCCTCCCAAACAACTGTTCGGCAATCCACTGCTCTTTTTTGATTTGTGCCTTGCCCGAAAATGCATGTTCCAATCTTGCTCGAAATGCGTAATCGACTGCTGTTCCGCAGGTCCCGAACTCCTCTGAAAGCGGCGGACAGACCATTTCCTTGTCCGGGATGATCGGAGAAGGGAAGGGGTATCGAGCCAACAGGCTTTCCGAAACGCCTTTTATCTTCAGGAAATCAGTCAGCGACATTTTGGGACTCACTTTGTTTGAACATTGGGACGGCCCGGATTTTCTGGGAAACTCAAAATTGTCTTTCGGTTTTTGCGCCCGGCCCGCAACTCCGTTGGGGTTGTTCCATTTATGGAGAGGGGGTCAACCTTCCTCCAGACTTTTTCTTTTTCGGCGTTGTTTCCGATTTTTCAACTTCGGGAAATGGTTTCACTTCGATCACAGAAAATTTTTCTTCTTGTTCTAAAAATCAAAATTCAACTTTCCGAGGTGTTTGTTCGTCGATTCGAATCACCCTAAAAATAAAGCTTTTTTATTCCGGGTTTTCCACAGGGTGGTATAACAATCTATTCCCTTATATATACATGTTATCTACATGTATTAGGGTTAGAAGGATAGGGAACTGGAAAAACACATTTAATACTTTTGTTACTTATACTTACAGGGATGGGTCCGTAACTCAGAACTCTAGTCGCCAGGTCCGTAACTCAGAACTCCATAGTTTTCCACAGGAAGAATCGGGTCCGTAACTCAGAACTTCATAGTTTTCCACAGGGAGAATCGGGTCCGTAACTCAGAACTTCATAGTCCGTAACTCAAAACTACGGTTGTAAATATTTTTTCAGTCCTGATAACTTGATTCTACCTGTGGATCCTTGCTGCTTTTCTCCAGTTCCACTTGGGTCCGTAACTCAGAACTCTAGTCATGAGGTCGGTCCGTAACTCAGAACTCCATAGTTTTCCACAGATCGGCAAGGGTCCGTAACTCAGAACTCCATAGTTTTTCCACAGCCTAAAACTATAAAATTTAGATAGGTCCGTAACTCAGAACTCCATAAAATGAAGCACTTCCAATTATATTGATTGACAGGTCCGTAACTCAGAACTCCATAGTTGAAACCGTCATCGGAGTTCGCCTGGTGAGTCCTTCATTCATCGCGACTGTTGCTTTTGAGCATGACATTGGTCCGGATCGTCTGTCGGGTGAATTCTTCGGTCGCGAACAAATGGAAAAGAACTTGACTGATTTTCGGGGCGGTCCCTTTGTTTTCGGTTTTGACCTTTTCAGTTTTGTATGACCGTAAAATTCTGGCCGACACCAATTCATCCAAGGCCTTCTCGATTTTTGGGATGTAGGTTCTACTCGGACTCGAGGTTTCGAGTCCGAAGCTTTCAATCATCGTCTCAAGCGAAATTGTGAATGGGGTAGCGGGGCTTGCCTGAGTGTACCGATGGGCAAGGAGTTTGTAGATCGCCCTCGAAATAACCGAACGGAACAGAAGGGTCTTTTCGAAATCAAGCAGGCGGAAAAGTTTATATTTGATCGACTTTGTAATCAGATCGTTGAACCTGACCAGAATCCTTGTGTCCTTGCGCCCGGTCTCCTTTTCTTCCTCGGAGTCAACGTTTTCGACGCCTTCGATTCGGTCGATATACCCTTGAGTGACAAATCTGGCTCCATCGAGGCTTTCGATTGTCAGTCTCGAAAGCGAAAGGATCTGGAGGGCTTCATGGAGTTGTCGGTAGCTGTAACTATGACCGAATCTCTTCAGCAGGTCCTGTAACTCGTACAGGTTGAAAAGAACTCCGGCTTGGTCGTCCAAAAGGATTCCCTTTCCGTCCGTAGCCAGTTTCCGAAGGGCCAGTTCGACGAATTCTTCCCGTTCGCCGGGGTAGAAATGTTTGAATTTCCCCGGCTTTGTCTCAATGTAGGCCGGGTGAATTCTGACGACCAGTTCTTGTTGCATGAACCGGAAACGCCGCTCCTTCGGCTGAAGGTAGGTTTCCAAGTCCCGTTCAACCTTTCCGGCTACGAAACGTGGCGACTGATCAAGCATCTCGATTGAGGCGGTAAATCGATCTCCCGCATCCGGTCCGGCCATCAACGGCAGAAGCGGATCGAAGAGTCTTATGGCCTCTGCGGTTGACGCGGCTTTCTGGAGTTGTTTGTCGCGGCTTGACATTGAATCGGCATTTTTCGGGTCAGAATTTTGCATGACGGTGAGTAGAATGTATCAGACGGTCAGAACGTTTTTTTCGTTTTTTAGCGTTGGCTCGGAAGCCGCAACCCAAGACCCTTCAGTAACTGAACCTTCATCAAGGCCGAACTCATCCCCGACTGAATCGATTCGTTCCGTGCTTCCAGAAGCGGCCAGAACACGAGAATTGGAATCAGGTACAAACCGATCAGAAGTGAAACCAGCAACAAACGACTTTTCAGCATCATTGGCGTTATCCTTTCCACAAAAGTGATACACACCAATTGGCAACCTCCGTGCCATACCTCCCATTTCTCTTAAAGCAATGATAATAAAGGCGTTGCTGTAATTTTCTAAATTCCTGAAAATCGGAAAATTAGCGAGATTCCTAAAATCAGGAATCATTTCAGTCCAATTTCCTTCAGAAAGTCGTCCAATTCCTGCCCACCGAACGCTTCCCATAAGAAAATCTTCCGATCTCGGTACACCTGCTTCAGACGATTCAGGACTTTCAATTTTTCTTGTCTGACTTCTTCGACCGGGGAGCCATCGACGATGATGAGCGTTCCCGAATCAGGGATGGCGAAGTCCGGACGAAGCCCGCAATTGTCGTCGAAGACACCTTTCACAAAAGGAACATTCCGTTCTCTCAAAGCCAGCGCGAGTTCCCGTTCGGAGCTGTTCTCGACCGGCATCGGCCAGTCGTTCGCGACAATCATCTGGAGGACGGCTTTTTTGAAAGTCGGAAGCGCAAAATCCGGATCGTCATAGGAATTGTGAGTTCCGACGCCGAAAAGAACCCAGGGACCGACCGTTCCGATCCTCGACATCGCATCCTGCTTGAACACAGCCCGGTAAGGTTTGAAGCGGGGCTTGCTTTCGATGACCGGGGATGAATAGAAAAAAGCGGTGTTTTCGACCGGGCTGTTTAGCATCTGGGCAAACAACCATGCCTCCGGCGGAACGTCCAACCGTTCCCAGTTCAGGAGTCGGTCGTTCAGTCCCTTCAGGCCACCAGAGAAATCCTTCAAGGGGAGCCAGGAGAATTCCAGCATCGTCTGGCGGGTTCTTGGGACCTTGATCTTGCCCAAGGCCGTTTTGAACCTCGTCCAAAAAAGAAAGTGGGCATTACTTCCCGTCGGCGTTTTTCCAGGCCCGAAAAGGGTCAAATCCGATTCCGTCATCAATCGGTGCAGGGTCAAAAACATCAACTTGTTTTTGATGGTTTCCGTGTGCGCCCTTTTTTCTCCGTCGCCATCTCCGGACCTTTCCGGTTGAACTCTCAGGAGGAGGGAATACCCGCTGGGTTGGTAAGGTTCTCGACCGCCACGGTATTTTCCCGCCTGAATTTCGAAAGTGCAGATCTCGCACTGCACTTCATCATCAAAATCCTGATTCGGATTTCTCCTCAAAAAGTAGAGTTCCTTGCGTTCGACCACATGAAGCAATCGTCCGCAGTGGCAGGAAATCAGTTGCCGGCTAATCCGAACCTCCGACATCCAGTTTTGCGAATTCGGCAAGTCCGGATGCCTTTCAAGAAACGCAACCTCTTCATCGCTCAATACGCGAAGAAAACTGCTGTCGCCATTGAGGAGATTGGGAATTGGCATACCGATCAACCCGTCTTCTCAACTGTGCCGACCGACCGGTAATAGTTCTTCGACATTTCTTCCATATTCCGGAGGACAGTTTGATGAAACTTCACTTCGTCTTCCTTCTGTTCTGAAATTGCTGTCTTCTCAATATATTCACGGGCTGCCCTGACCAGGCCGTTGACCAGGGAGAGGAATTCGTGTTTGTTGTCGGTGAACTCAAGCGCCTCGCTCGCCGTTACTTTTTCGTCGAGGACGAATTCGATAAGCGCATCTTCCAGTGTTGTGCAGAACCCACCCGTTGCGGTGAAGTTGATAAGATCCGAGAAATTCTTTTTGCTCAATTCACCTTTAAGGACCTTATCTTTCAGTTTGTTGCGATCCGTTAATCGGCAAACTTCCATCGCCAACAATCGCTTCGACCCTACAACGTCGCTTCCGAAAATTTGGGGTGGTCTTTTGATTGAAAGCAGACGTTGGGCGACGATGGCCTTCAATGCCTTGACGACGACTTCCCGGTTTCCAACCATCTCCACAAGTTTCTCAATGGCCTCGAAGGATGTCGTTGCCGCGTGCATGGTTACCAGTACGAGATGCCCTGTCAGCGCAAGCTCAACGGCTACTTTCGCCGTATCGGCATCTCGGATTTCACCGATGACGACCACATCCGGATCCTGGCGGAGTGCGTTTCTGCCCGCTTCCTCGAAGGAAGTGATGCAGGTCCCGATTTCGATCTGCTGAATGCTTGCCCTTTTTGCGGTATGAATGATTTCGACCGGGTCCTCGATGGTTATTATGTTTACTGGTTGGCGCTCGTTCAGTTGATTGACGACCGCCGCCATTGAGAGAGTCTTCCCGCTGCCGGTCGGCCCGACGAAGAGAACCAACCCTCGATGAAGAAGCTGTTGGCAGATGTCGTTGACAAGTCTTTCGGCAACCGAGTTGAACCCAAGTTTTTTGGGTGACGGAGCCGCGGCCGGTACTTTTCGGATACTGAGCGCAAGCCCTCGGGCATTCACTTCCTGGGTCAGTACCAAATGAACATTGATTCTCAGTCGAGAAACCAATTCTGTTCCATCCTCAGAAATCACCGAGTAAACAAAGTTCAGGTCGGGCGGAAGCACCTTATCGAAATTCGGAAAGCGAACTCCGTTTTTTACGGTGTACATGCTTTCTATCGTTGAGAAGTGATTTGTCAGCCTCGTCACCTCTCGTAGAAATTCGAGAATTTCGGCTTCGGGCATGATCCTGTCGCGCTGTACAGGTTCCATTTCCGCCTTTTCGTTTCGTGCCATTACCTCTCGGCCGGCCATAACCTGTAAATCCGAGCAGCCGTTGAACGCCATCAGGTGGATCGTCGCGAAGAGATCTTTCGCGGTAAAAATTTCATTCGGAGTGGGAGGAACCCAATCCGAGAGCCCCTCTCTCACCAATTGAACTTCCCGGTTGAGAATTTCAAGAAATCCCTCATACGAATCCCTGGAGTAGACGGAGTTCTCGCTCGCGGAAGGAATATAAGGGAGGTCGAGGACGGCAACATGTCCCCGACTTTCACTTGAAAGAAGCTTGTAAATCCGTTCACGTTCCACTTCTTTCATTTGAACGATCAAAACTTGAACGCCATCCGCATACTTGATTTCGCGAGGTGAAAAGTCAGCCAGCTTGTTTTTCAGGGCTAAGGATGTCGAAGCGATGATCCCCATTTGGGATTCAAGAAAGAAAGTTGAAATGTGCATAGATCGAATCTCCCCCTCCGGCCGTCAATTTTTATTTGGCGAAAATTGAAATCTCGATTTCCATGTCAGGGAAGATCGGATCGCCTTGGCTGAAATCGACTTCATTGACTTCCGCCAGAATCAGGTTTTTTGCTTCGTCGAAATTAAATTTATCGACATTGGCAACTCCTTTCGGGACGTACCAGTAGATGACACCGTCCTCGAACGCGATGTTGTGCGGTAACACCATTATTCCCGAAATGAGGGATGAAAAAATTCGATCAAACGCCACCTGTGCCCGAGACACCCCGGAAATATGGATGATTCGGTCCACATCCTCGGGGTTCGGCTTGATCTGGATGATCATGGTGGGGGGGAAGCCCCTGAGTACATCGAGCGTATTGAATTCCGCTCTCCCGACGAGTTTCGAAATGTCCCCTCGACGATTATTGAAGGCTTGAAAAAATACGTTTGCAGGGGGACCGGGTATTTCGGTTTCGATTCTTACAGGTTGAATCGCCTCGACCGTCCGGGAGTCATCGACGGCCACTTGCTTCTGGTGAAAAATTGCCTCCTCCCGGGGGGACGTTTCGCCACCAACTTCAGCCGGCGCCAGTGGTCCCTCGTCTACCCAGGACTGGCTTGTTGTTTCACCTTCGCCGGGATTTGGCCGAACCTCGGGAAAATCGCCAGGCCATGAAAAAGATGCGGCCGGCAGGGGCACAAGGGGTGCCCCCTCATTCACCAACGCAGGTTCGTTTTGAATCCGCGTCGGCAGCTCAATGCTCTCAACCAAAATCTCCTTTTCGGCTTCCGCTCCAGGTCCGGCAGTATTTGCTCCCGAATTATTTGTGCTGGTGAACTTTCCCGTGATCCCTTGTTCCCATCCGCTCCGTTGGCTACGGAGTCGCGCCTCGGTCCGCAATCGATTGAATTTCAGTGCCAACATCAAGGCTGCGCTGGATAGGTTTTCGGCAGTTTCCTTTTCTCGCCGATAGAGAAGGGCAATGGATCTCAATGCCTCCGATAAAGAAGTTCGAGGGACAATTGGCGGAAGGTCTTCAATTGAAGCCAACGCTTTTTGGTCGATCCAGTGGCCAGCCAAAAAGCAAAGCACTGAAAACAAAAGCAGCAACGCCAAAGCTGTCGATCTGAACCAGTGTCTTGAATATACCGAGTCCTGACCGCTACGTTGTTCGAATATGCTGATTTGCGTGAGAAAGTTGATTTGCATCTCGGCCGGAATTGAAAATCCGGCCCTTCCCCTTGATATGTTCTCGTCGAGGACTTTGATCAACTTTCCCGTCTCATCGACGGTCTGTAGATACAAATCACCATTCAATTCCTCTCTTGCGCTTTCCTCGAACACTTTCCGCTGACTTTGAAAGTCCTTGATATTCGAAGTTCTCAGGAGCGATTGGCCGGCTTTCACCAACCGCCCCGATTGAACTTGGGGCGCGTACAAAACACTCAGGAACAAACCGGCTCCGATCAACAAAAGTATAAAAAGTCCAATTTTTCTCATGTCAGTACCTTTCTATTTTCCGGCGCCCGCAAGTGCCCCCACCAACTGGATCATGGGCAAGTACATGCCCAGCACGATGTACCCGACGACAAGACCAAGTACGATTTTCATGGTGGGATCAATCATTCTGACCAATTCATCGATGGAACTATCAACGAGTCGCTCCATCTCCCGTTCGAAGTTATCCAGGTCTTCGGTCTGCGCCGAGACCTCGTATTTTTTCAAGGTCGAATAGAGCGGAGTAACTCGCGAAAAACATGGATGGCTGTCCGCCAGTGTTTCGGAAATATCTCTTCCGTCCAGAATCGCTTTGTTTGCCGCCGAAATGGCAGCTTCCTGTAATTCCAGGTTCCCGATCCCGGCCGCGGCGAACAATCCCGCATTTTGAGAGGCTCCCGCCGAAACCATGCCTTTGTAGATTCCGACCCACTGGTATGCGGCAAGACGGACGACAACACGGTTTAAAACCGGAATGCGTAATGCCAGGGCGCTTTCGAAGCGTCTCACCCGTTCGTCGCGATCCCGCAAAAACCGGTATCCCAAGGGAATACCGATCCCCAAAAGAATCAACAACCACCAGTAGACTTCGACAAAACCACCAAAGAAAAGAAGTGACGAGGTAACCGGGTTTACAGCTTCACCCAGTGGTTCGAACATCTGCTTCAGCGCGGGCATGACGAATTTCAGAAGGATTCCGATCACGATCAACGCAACGAAGAGCGTGAAAATCGGCATGATCAATTCGCCGCGAATCTTCTGTTTGACCCCGACGATTTTGTCGAGGAACTTCACATGCTGTTCGAGGAGCCCCGGGATATAGACTCCGTTTTCGACTTTCCCGGAATAGGTCCCGACTTTGTTACAGGCTTCGAGCATGACCACGGTCGTTTGGTCAAAAATTTTCGGGAATTCCCGGCAAGCCTCATGAAATTGAAACCCTTGGTTTGATACCAAGTCTTGAAACTCATAAAGCATCAGTGCGTTGGAAGGGGGATCATCCATCAGGTAAGCCATTTTCCCCGACTTCTCCTGTATGGCGGCGAGCGACTTGAAACAGCCATAGATAAAATCCGGAACAGTAATGCCGGATCTCGTTGAACTGACCACTTGCATCAGAAACCGGTTTCGTTCGCGGTCAGTCAGTTTGAGACCTTGCCGCAATGCAATCCGCTCCGGATCGGTATGAAGTTTTTTGTTCAAACTACTGAAATCCACCGATCTTTTTGGAGAAAACATTCGGTTAATCCTTTTCAACTAAAATATCGATGAAAGAACCATCTTGTTTAGCTGATCCTTTCTTTTCAGTGTTCATACCGTCCTCTTCTCCAGAAAAGGCGTTGTTGGGCGTTCCTTTCGGGAACTGCTCTCCCGACCCTTTGATTTCATCCGGAAATTCGTCTTCAAGATTTAGCGGCCCCAAAGCCGCAAAATACTCTTCGAGGCTGATGACGCCCTGGTGAAGTCTCTCAATACCGGCTCTGTGAACCGTACAGTGATGGTTTCCCAATGCTGCTTCACGTAGCGCTATGTCACTTTCACCGTTGACGATCAATTTTTTCTCGTACTTGGATGGGACCCAGATTCCGGGTATTGCGGTTCTGCCGCTCGTTCCGGGTTTCTTCCCTTTACCCACGCATTCGGGGCAATCTTCACCTTTTGAAAGTTTTCCATCCGCAATCCAAGGGATGAAGTAAGGTGTCATTCCCTCCGACTCCATGCCGTCTTTCCAGAACTGAAAGGGCATTTCCGCTTCACCCAAGCTCTTTTTGGCGAGCCTCACTGCCAACTCAAGATCGTTTTTCGAATCTTGATCAAACCTTGATCGAAGCGCTGCTTTCTGGCTGTGTTCCAATTTGTTCCAGATTGTTTCACCTACCTGTTCGGAAAAGCGTTGATACGCCGTTTCCCAACAGGTGGGGATTTCAAGTCGTTCCATCATTTCGAGCAATTGCTCGCCCGAAACGCGATTCCGATCGTCATTTTTTAGTCTGTCTTTCCAATTGTGGTCGCGTTTTTTGCAATTGGGACAGAGCTTTGTCGCTAATCCTTGAAAGACCACGCCTACCAGGCAGGAAGCCAAATCTGCTCGGGGAATGCAGAATGGTTCCCCGACCAGACGCTGGACGGCTGTAAACGCATCTTTGGCGTGGAAGGAGCTGGCGTCCATTCCGGATGACGTCAAGAGCAGATGGAATAGTGCAGCCGACCACATCGCTGCGAATTCGGTAAGAAACGCAGAGCTATGGGCCACTTCCAGGAAGAAAGCCATCGCCCTGGCTCTTGGTGCGGATAGCTTCGATGTGGGGTCGGACGCCGATGCCAAGAAGACCGGCAAGAAGTGGAAGCCAGCGCCGGACCAACCGAAAAAGAGCGCAGCAGAACCGGCGAGCGCCTACCAGACCTTCCTCGACCAGCTCGACCAGATGAACGCCCGGATGGACGGCAACCAGTACACGATGCTCCAGGTCAAGGCGGCGCAACTCGCCTGGAACGAGGGCATCG
>JAYRXE010000015.1:0-34371 GCA_041917695.1 Minisyncoccota bacterium | reverse complement strand
TCCACTTTGTTTCTCCTCGTCATTCGTTCCTCCGGTCAGGCTGTCTCTTCCGCCAAACCAGAGTATCGAATTCGAAAAGTGTCCAAAGGGGGGGCCAAATCAGCGTGCCGAAGTGGGCCAGGTCAACTTGCCATAATCACCGAGTTCAGGAGATCCGAATTCCGCCAGGTTGAACTCGATGGGGCCTCGATTGAAAAAGGGGAGTTCGAGCAGTGCTTGTTCCTCAAAGCGGAGAGAATCGAAGTCGCCCAGGAAGAATCGGTCGAGTCGGAACTTTCCCGTGAAGCTCCATCTCAGAATGGTTCGGCTTCGGCGGAAGGTGACGGCCGGAAGGATTTGCTCGAACAATTGACCGAAAAAATCGGGGAACTCTCAAGCGACCAATTAAGGGCGTTGCTTGATCTTGCGGAAGCCGGGACGGTTGAAGGGATTGCTGACTCGAATGAACCGCGGGAAACTGCCGGCCCGATAACCGATAAACTCCCGTGGCCGTTTGTTGAGGGAATGCGTCGGGATGACCCGAATATCCGGGTCAAGGCCATTGAGGCCCATGCCGGCCAGATTGGGGAATCAGCGGCAATTCGAAAAGGGATTCTGAATGGATTAACCGATCCGAGTATCAAGGTAAGATTTACTGCCTTGATGTCTTTGAGGCCATTTGTCGAGACGAATCAGGATGTCCGCACCGGAATCATTGAAGCAATCAGGGATCAGCACTCACCATCTGAAAAGGTCGAGATTCTGAATTCTCTGAAACACGCTATTGATGAGCCGGAAGTCCAGGCGGAATTCATCTCGCGCATCGAAGACCAATCCCCTGAAGTTCGCAAGGCGTCAATCTTTGCCCTGTCCGAAGTCATCGAGACAGGCGGGAAGATCGAACGTGCAGTCATCGGGCGCCTTCAAGACGAACACTCGGAGGTCCGGTCGGCAGCCGTCTATACCCTCGGCAAAGTCGCCGGTCAAAGTGCCGATGTGAAGGGTCTCCTCCTCGAACGCTTGAACGATGTGGACGAAAGCGTTCGTTTGAGTGCGATTCTTCATTTTCAAAATCGGGTCGGAGAACAGGAAATCCGTGAAGCAGTTCTTCCGCTGCTGGAAGACGAGAACTGGCTGGTTCGCAGCGAAACCCTTCAGGTTCTTGCTCCGGTCCTCAACACCCCCGAGGAAATCGAAATCGTATTCGGCGAAGCCACCTTGGACAAGGAGCAATTCGTCCGTTCAAAAGCCGAGCAGCTCCTCATCGAAAAACTGGAGGACTCCTCGGGTAATGTGCGAACTGCCGCGGTTGACTGTCTGGTCAAGTATTGGGCCGACAATGAAGTCGAGGAGGATGGGCCGTCAATAATCGACTCGAAGTTCGAAACAATTCGACCCCTTGTCGGAGACCCGGATCAAAAAGTTCGCCGTGCGGTCGTTGAAGGCCTGGGGAAAATGACTGGATTGGAAGACGCGCGGGAAGCCCTGATTTTTGCGACTGAGGACCCGGATGCGGGGATACGGCAGAGAGCCTTGGAACTGCTTTCGGGTGATTTGAATACCCCTTCAACCGGTGAAGCGTTCGGAAACGCCGAGAACAATCAAAGCGAAGAGATCGAGGAACTTGCCAAATCCTTATCGGCCATCGGGGTTGAAGATGTGAATGGCGGTCCACAAGGAGGAAGTTCGTCAAACGATCCCTCGCTTGCGAGTAGTGGGGCCGTCGGTTCAGGTGGCGGCGGGACACCTTCAATAGGGGCAACGGATGAAGGGAAGTGGAAAGAAGCGGAAATTCAATCGAGTACTCCCGAAGTCCCATACAGGAAGAATGAATTGGAAGCCGGTGATTCAATCCAGGTTTCTACCGAAAACCCGGTCATGGCCCGCCAGGTGAGCTTGCTCTCGACCGCAACGCAAGATGATGTTGAGAGATTGGCGGATTTCGAAAATGCACTCACAACCCTGATTGAAGCCCCGAGGCATTACCGTGATTCGCTCATCGAGACGGTTCTCGTAACCGGGAAGAAAATCAACCCGGCTGCTTTTGTGGCCGAGACGATGGAACGAGTCGCGCCGGTCACTATCAATCCGGAAACGACCGCCCAATTGTATGGAATGATTTTGACTGAATCGGTGTATGCCCAGGCAATGAACAGTCGTGCGATTCGCGGTTCGGCCCGCGAGGAATTGACCCAGGCGATTGTCGGCCACGAACAGGAAAGGCTGCGAAACGAGGATAAACTGACACAGATCATCGAGTTGGTGGAAGCGTGTGAAGCCAGTGTCAATTATCAAATGAAAACTGATCGCAGCGTTTCAAACATTACGTCATTCACCAAAAACGACGCTGGTTTTGTTACGGCCCTCATGGATCAGGGAATTGATGCCTCCATCATGATGAAGGTAACCAGTGCGATGAAGAACTCCTCCCCCGCGCTGATGCCGGGTTTCATCAAAACGATGGAACGAATTGCCCGAGATAACCTGGTCATTGGTGATCCCGGTGCGAATATGACCCGAACTGAAATTGATGGCTGTCGCTCTGTTATGGAGGGTCAGGCCGACTTTCAGGTCCCGGCTTCAACTCAACCAGCTCCGCCAAGACCAACCGCGTCGCCGGCAACCACTGCGAGACGGAGTTTCGAGTTCTCGATGTGAGCGAGACGCCGGCCCTCAAACCGAGAAATGTCAAATCAACCAACAGAGATGCGAAAGGAATACGCACCATGCTTTCTAAAATCAGGTACCTGGTTGGAGCCATGTCGATTTCAATGATTCTTGGGCTGACCCAGGTGGCATTCGGTCAAAGCAACAATTTGAACATCCTTCCCGCTCCGAGTGAATTTTCATCGGTGCAGATTCATCCAGCGCTCACGCTTTTGGGGGTGTTGTGGGCTACTTGGCCCCCTGTTGCAATTTGCCTTCTCGTGGTGGCTGGAGCCCATATCCGTTTACGAAAGTTGAATCCACTTTCGGAACTCCACTTTTGGGCAAGCCAGAGCCTGACTGCCTGGATGACTGTTTCCCCATTCATTGTTCCGCTGCTTTTTCCGGGCCTCACTGATTTGACCAGTATGATGTCCTTTTTCATGATCGTGACCAGTTACGCTCTTTATTTCTTTTCCCCTCGTGTGTTCCCAAAACGATTGAGGTTTTGGGCCGCTCAGTTGGAATCGCCAGCCATCGTCACGGTACTCGTCCCTTCGATGATCTTGGTGTGTCTTATTATCCTTGCAATGTACGAGGTTGCGGTCAGTTCACTTCCGACTCTGGCATCGGGTTTCTGAAGCGATCACGAAATCTTCAAAGGGGCAGATACGCTGCTTGGGGATTGAACAAAACAAGAACTGAAAGTTCGGGAAGGGAAGGCAATGACTCAAAACACACTTGGGATGACAGTTGGGGAGTTGAAACAAATGCTTGAGACCGCGAACGATTCGGCATTGGTGGTTTTCCGCTCCTTCCCATCAAAGGGGCAGCCAGTTTTTTGGCCGCTCTTGACCTCGATCACCGGAGGCTTGCTCTACATGGCGGAGGATCCTTGGGAAGGCTACGTCGAGGACAAAAACGCAACTGCCGAACAAATCGGTATTCACCCCGAGGACTGGGAAAGCCAAAAAAGGCATAACGCCGAGTGCATGGTGTTGATTCCGATGGGGCAGTCAAAAGAGATGTACTTCGATTTTGATCTGGCGAAAAAATTATCGGAATCTACGAGGGAAGACCTCCTGGAAGGAAGAAGGTTCCTTTCCTAAAGAGTTGATGCCGAAGGTATTAAGTCGTATCGAAAGTTCAGTGATTCAGGTGAGGCGGCCTGTCGTGAAGGAATTGGAGGAAACCACTCCCTCACGTATAGGGGCGAGCCGCAAGTCCGTGAGCAGGCGTTGACCAAGCCAAGGCTGGATGTGTCCGGAAGAAAAAAGACCAACCCAGAACGGCTTCGGATATGCCCTCCAGTCAAAGATAGCGATCAAGTAGAAAGGAAGCGGGATTCAGGGGGCCGCCATAGCCGCCCGTACTAACCCACCTCGACATGAATGAGGAGGGAGTCCGCGTGTTTTGATGAAATGGACATTCAAAAACTCAATCTGTTTTTCATGGAACATTGCCCGAAGGCGATTTCTACTACGCCGGTTGAAAATCGCGCGCTCCACGTCGTTGATGACGTGGCCGTCAGGCTCTTACGGAAATTCGAGAAAGATCACGGTAGCAATCAACGCGGAGAGGTTTTCGAATATTTCAAGTTGAAAGTCGCCGACCGTTACCGGGGAGAGATTCTGATTTCTACAACGCAAGAAGTATCAAGTGCGCCACCTGAACTGAAAAAAGAGAAACAATCTTTGTATAGAAAGCCACTTGGCCAGATGAACTACATCGAGCACTTCTCCATGCGATTGCACCTTATTGGAATCGTCATGGGCGTGATGATTCTATTCTATATCGTTGCAGGAGTTCTTAGATGGCTGTTCACCTGAACGGTTGAAGGCCTTTCTTTTAGACAGGAGGGGGCACAAGAGATTTCAGAGCTTTCTCAAGGGCGTCATAGGCCATTGCCACTTTTTGGGTGTCGCCTCCTTTCTCGGTCAACAGAATTTCCAAAGAGATTTGAACGTCAAACAGTTTTAACTTGAGCTTTTTCCTGACGGCTTTGGATTTTTGTTTTTTCGAGTTGCGAACCTGTTGAGCTGCGGCGGCCAGCGAAATTTTTCCATCCTTAACTGACTGAATCAGTTCAGGTGAGCCCTTTTTCCGCAGCGTCTGAGCGGCGACGATGGTGGTCCGGCCCTTACCCGTCAGATGGGTCGCAAGGTCAATGAGGCTCGAAGAATCGCCCGGCAAGGTCGTTCCGACCTTGCCGGGGTCGTCCTCACCGATATTTTGAGTGGGTGATGATGTTTCAATGTTAGGCTCGCCCGGCAAGGTCGGAACGACCTTGCCGGGGCCGGAGTCGTCTTTTCCTGACCGGAATTGGTTGCGACGAATCCTTTCGGCGGCAATCGGGGAGACCATCGGTTCGAGTTTTTCGAGCACCTTGAAGATTTCAGCCGGGGTGAAATCCTCTCGCTGAGTGTTTTCTTCAGCTTCCGCCATTAAGGCTTTTAACTCGTCCTCGTAAGTTTGGACGATAATGGCGGGGATCGTGGTTCTCCCGAGATGTCTGAATGCCGCAAGGCGTCGTCGACCCGCAACAATTTCATAGTTCGGGCGCAGCACGATGGGTTGAATCAGGCCAACCTCTGCAATCGAAGCGGCCAACTGGGGAATGTTTCGAAGACTATCCCTGAAATTGTTCGTCTCGATGATGTCGCCAATCGGGAAATCGTCGATCAATGGCTTATGATTGAGAAATTGCAGACGCTCCTGGTCAATGGGTTTTTTGATGGAGCTTAACGAAAAGCTTGGCAGCGGTTTGAGTTTTGCCATGAGTCCCTCAGTTCAATAGTCCCATCTCGATGGCGAGATCGTGAAGATCGCTCCGAAGGTCCGGTGCCATTTTTTCGCCGGAAATGGTGATTTCGGCAACGCGGACAGAACGTCGCAATTGAGTTCTCAGGCGAGATCCAGGGAAGGATTCGTCCATCATTTCCATGACTAACCGCGTGATATTCGTGCGGTCGGCCATGTTCAAAAGCAGCCTTGGAGGATTCAGCGCTGGATTTAGCTCCTGCCGAGCAGCCTCAAACAAACTGAAAAAGCGTTCAAACCCCTTCAGTCCGAACGGGTGGGGATTGATCGGCACGATGATGTCAGTTGCAAGCGCCAAAACACTCGAGATGGTCAAGCCGAAGTTGGGAGGCGTGTCCACAATGACTACCTCGTATTGAGACAAGATGGGTTCCAGCTTTTTTTTCAGTTGGATTTCTTTCGACAATACATTGTGCGGAAAGCTGTGTTCGAGAAAGGCCAGGTCAAAATTTGCCGGGATGATCGTGATGCCGGTTGATAGGTTGACCAGGACATCGCTGATGTTGGCCCTGCCGGTCCAGGCGTCAAAAATCGAAAGCTCCAGTTTCTCCGGGTCAATCCCAACGCTTCGGGTGAGGTTGGCTTGAGGGTCCGTGTCAATCAGAAGAACTTTTCTTCCTTGTTCGCCCAACAGCATCCCCAGCAGGTAGCTGACAGTGGTCTTCCCGACGCCACCCTTGTGGTTCTGCAAACTGATGATCTGCATTGAGGTATTCCTTTCGTATTCCGGTTTTTTTTCAGACCTGTTTTTTACGGGGTTTCTTGCCACGACTGGTGTCGATCCCGGCGCGGTTGATGATTTTCTGAATCGAAAATCCCGTCAGTTCGATTCCGAATTTGTCCTTGAGAGCGGAGGAGAGACCTTTGAGGGAACACCCTTGATTCAGCTTGTACGTCTCGACGATGTAGGCGTCCCGTATTTCACGGACATCGGGAGTGAGGAGTGGCTTTTCCGGCCATACCGAAACCGGGGATGCTTTGGGCCGTTTCGAGGTCCCGCCTTTCGAAAAGGCTCTCGGATCGGGATACCGCCCCCAAGTTGCGAGAAAGGCACGTTGTAAAGCGCTCGACGGCAGATCCGGATTGAGGCTGATCAGTTCCTGGATGAATCGGAGTTGAATGGTCTTCTGCTCACCGGAGCTTAAAGACAGGACGTTTTCGACTGGAGGCAGGGAAGGGATCGTCACCAGAAAATGGGTCGCAAACTTCGCTTCGGACTGTTTGGCAAATGTGTCAAAGACTTCGGTGAATGCCGTTTGCTCACCAGTGAGAAATGAAATTGATTCAGCCAGACTTCCCACGGGACCGGGCACGAGGCGATGAAAGAGGGGCGAGTCAGTTTTTGAAAGCCCCCCGGCAAGAAAGAGAAGTGGAAGCCCCCGTTGGGCGCTTTCCTCGAATGGAACGGATTCGTAGGAAAAGGCCTGAAACTGCTCGTCGCCCGACCGGATAATGAATCCAAGTGAGACGGCATGGCCGTGATGAACCTCTCCGATGGTTCGATCAATGTCCTTCCATCTCAGGATGGTATTAGTGATTGGAATCTGCATGCGGATGGTTTTACCGACCGAGACGAAGAGTGTCAAATTTCGGAACAAGTACCGGAATTCGACATAAGGCAACGAACTGGCTACTTTTTTAGAAAAAAGAAGAGCGGAAAAGGGAAAGGCAATGGAAAACCACAAGAAAAGCTTTCTTTTCTATGACTTGGAAACGACAGGCCTGAATGTCGTGTTTGATCAGCCAGTCCAGTTTGCCAGTACCAGACTCGACGCCGGGGTCAACCACCCCTCCCTAAAGGAAGGGGCTTGAAGTCGCAAGGCTGAGAGCCTGTGGGTGAGATGTGAAATCTCAAAATAAACGAGACTGGTTTTTCTCCAATCTCGCGCCAGTTGTAGCGAGTCTCACTTATTTTGATACGGGTCTCATCAATTTTGGTTCGGTCGCACTTATTATGAGAATTCACATGAGAATTGAAGAATTGGTTGAAACCATCAGGGCGAAAAACGTGGCACATGGAGAGCCAATTGCACCCAGGCCCTGTACGAAAGGGGAAATCCTTGCCGCCGAAAAGAAATTCATGGAATGGTTCGATCACCCATTCGCGGAAGCCTATAAACGGATATTGAGGAAGACCAATGGAATTTTCTGCAACGGCCTGACGATCTGGCCGATAGAGAAGGAACCGGGCTTTCTTGAGACAATGCTTGAAGCCAACGAGCAACTCGAAATTTACTACTCCGGTGAGTTTCTCTACTTCGGCGAGTTCGAAGACAATCTGTATGTTTTTGATAAAAACAGTAGCGAATACGTGGAGATGGCTTTCGTTGGTAAGTCACCGCGGAAGAGATTTGAGAACGTGGACACGATGTATGAGTTCATGCTCGAAAGGGCTTTGAACCGCGAATTCGATATGAAGCCGGATGAAGGTGATTCAAAGAATCATGAACCATCCCCATCCGAGGGGATAGAGAATCAACACCAGGTTGGGGACACGGTGACTGTGTTGCTGCCCGGCGGGATCGAAATGGAATTTTGCTACATCCCGGCTGGAGAGTTTTTGATGGGCGCCAGCGAAGAAGAAGTCAACGCTGCATTTGAAAATGCAAAGAAGCACATACCAGATATCAAGTTGAAAGATTTTTCCTGTGAACAGCCGATTCATCGAGTCGTAATTTCAAGGCCCTTTTGGATGGGGAAATATCAGGTAACTCGGCGACAGTGGGCCGCGGTGATGGGAAGAAATCCGAGTGATTTCATTGATCAGCCCGAAAGACCGGTCGAAGATGTTACCTGGAATATCTGTCAAAGATTCATCAACCGCTTAAATGCGATTGGGGATGGAAATGTCTACAGTCTCCCCACTGAAGCACAGTGGGAGTACGCCTGTCGTGCCGGAACGACTACACCGTTTTCCTTTGGCCAGACGCTCTCATCGAAACAGGCAAACTTCGACGCATCCTGTCCATTTGGGGATGAAGAACCAGGTGATTTTCTCGAATATCCTGTAGCTGTAGGAACGATTGGTATTCCGAATGCTTGGGGACTCTGCGACATGCATGGCAATGTCTCGGAATGGTGCAATGATTTTTTTGATAAGGATTATTATTCGAGCAGTCCTACCGTTGACCCCAATGGACCGGAGACAGGAAATTCGCGGGTTCAACGAGGTGGTAACTTTTTTTCATCTGCCTGTTTTTGCCGATCAGCCTCCAGGCATGGAATCAATCCCTTGGCTGCGAATCTGGAAACAGGGCTAAGAATCGTCATGCAAAACTCAAACGGTTGATCACGATGAATCTGATAATTGGCATTATGTTGTTAATGTGTTAAAAAGAGATTGCCGAAGGAGGTTTGAAATCCTCCACCCCACTCACGGGGCGGATTTTCGTTCAGAGACGGGCAGGTTCCCGGTTCATCGACGCGCCCAACGGCGCGTCTCCCCGGATGCGGTATCCCCGCGCGAGTTTGTTCAACGAAGATAGCACTTACTTAGAAAGGAAGCGGGAACCAGGGGGCCTAAAGCCCGCGCTATCCCTCCTCGTCATGAATAACGAGGTATCCCGCGCGTTTTGATGAAAAAGAGATTCTCCCTTTTCATGTTGCTGGTTCTTCTATCGTCGATGACGGGTTTTTCAAAATCTGAAGATGAGCCAGCTCGTGTCATCGAATACGAGGTAATGACCTGCCGGGTCAAGGATATCAAGGATGCAGAAACAAAGCTTCAAAAAATCCTCCACCTTCAAGACGAAGGTAGGGGGCGCGTGTTTGAATGCTTTTCGTTGATGGTTGATGAACCAGATATCCCTGAACTTCAAAAATTCTTCTCGCAAGAAAGTATGATTATGGCGACGAGAACCAGGGTGCTTGAGAACAGTACTGCAAAGATCGCCCAAGACTCGGAAAAGGATGGGTACTCTTTGGAAATCAAAGGAAAAGTACTTAGCCAGAACGGTATTGAAGAGAAAATCCAGACCACGATCAATTTTGAATCATGGAAGCTGGAAGCCGTACAAGGTGAAGGCGTAAATGAAATGGAATTACGTAATAAATCCGGTCTACAAACCTCTATCTCTCTCCTGTCACAAAACAAGAAAGGGACAATTTTCGTAAGTGGCGACATGATTGTTTTTTTCAGTGCGTCAATTGCCCCGCCGTCTGAGTGAAACCGGTTTACCAGCGGCCAACCAAAAAAGGTAGCGTTAGTCGGTTGAGCTAACGCTACCTTTTTCCGTTTTGACGAAACGCCTGTCTTCCTCGTCAGGCAGGTTCAAAATCATCGAAATTCCAAATAAAGCCGCGAATTCATCTCTTTCAAGACTTCCCGCATGTACGGTTCGAAGATTTCAAAGGGGGTTTTGGTCTCGGTTTCGATGTGGTTCATGACCTTCAGGAATTCGTTTCTCAGGTCATCACCGATCAAGCCTTTTCGATTTGCTATATCAATTGCGAAATACCACCTTGAGATTTCGCCATGTCGTGCCTCATACCATTCATCATACGTTTGAAGTCGAATGACCTTCCGCCAAAAGTTGGCTTTTTTCAGAATCGGAGATTTCAAAAAGCTGAAATCCGGGCTGAAGACATCCTTGAACCATGAGTTTTCGTCGATTTTTCCTTCGCACCACTCTCTCAGTAGCCAAAAAAACGGGAACGTCAACTCAACCGATTGGTCCTGTGTTTGCCAAATAATGTGATAGGCAAGATTACGAAACAGTTCAAAGTCTTTTTGCCGGTCGGTCAATTCTGTAATGCGATGGTTGGCGGCGAGAATTTTCGTGAATCCATTCGGGTCGTATCCCGCCTGGAGGTCTCGGCACAGATTCAATCGGTCCGATTCGGCTTCAGAAAGGATTTGGCGGTATTCCTCGATCTTCAAGCAAACAGCCGCATAGCCGGAAACCATACAATTCTTGACGGCCTCGCGAACAAGAATTACGTGTCGGTCTTCCATCGGAATTTTTTGGCTCAGTTCACTTATTTTGGTAACCCAAAATGGTTTTTCTCGATCTGGTGCCTGTAATTGCTTCATCATTTTCCCCATCAGTTTTTTTCTATTGTAATTGAAAAACCGGGTGGCAAAAAAGCCACCCGGTGAAAAGATCAATCCATCTTCTGGTCATTGCCCGTCCCAATCGCCGCAAATTGGCAAATCGGTCGGGGCTCCATAAAAGAACTGAAGATCCGCAAAGCCCGGCGTATTCGAATTCCTCAAGAACCATTGGCCCTGGCGGACAATGCCCACTGTGTCGATTCCATCTGCGTTCCAGTCCCCGGCAATTGGCCGATCTCCGGTTGTTCCGTAAAAAAACTGGGTATCAGCAAATCCTTCGGTGTTCGTGTTTCGGAGGAACACGAAGCCGGTTGAAGGACGAAAGGCCCCGATGGTGTCGATTCCGTCACCGTCCCAGTCGCCGGCAATCGGAAGATCTCCGCCAGTTCCATAGGAGAACGTGATATCGGGGACTCCCGTTGTGTTGGTATTGCGAAGAAAGAACACCCCATTCCGAAAAACGCCGACGGTGTCGATCCCGTCCCCATCCCAGTCGCCAACGACGGGAATATCTCCGGCAGCTCCGAAGCTGACCTGGAGGTCGGCAAAGCCGCTGGAGTTATTGTTGCGGAGGTAAAAAGTCCCATTCCGGTAGACGCCGACGCTGTCCGTCCCGTCGCCGTTCCAGTCACCTGAAACCGGTATGTCTCCCGCCTGGCCGTAGAAAAACTGGATGTCTGCGAAGCCGTCATTATTCGAATTTCGCAAGTAGGTAAAACCGTTTGAGGGACGGAAAGCTCCGGGGGTGGAGGCACTTTTTGTAAATCCCGTGTAGATGTATGCCGCCCCCTGGGCGTAAATGGTGACGCTTGAACCGGGGGAGCCAATCATCGCCGTACTTCCATTTAAGGCGACGGAAAAGCCGAATGTATCGGTTGGGGATGTGTCTGCGGCAATGATTTTTGAGGAAAAGGTCCAGGACTGGCCCGTTCGCTTGAATGAATAGGCGGCCCCGTTGTTGAGGCCGTTGATATCGACGCCAGGGGAACCGATCAGCGCGTTGCGTCCAGCAAGTGAGACGGACGCTCCGAAATTGTCCGCAGCTCCTCCATCGGCTGCCGCCAGTCTGGCGCTTTGCGACCAGGAGTTTCCGGTTCCGCCGACAAATACATAGGCCGCTCCCTGACCAATAGCTGTATTCAGAACGCCCGGTGCCCCGGCCAGAACGGTTCGACCAGAAATCGAAATCGAATAGCCAAGATTTTCATAGGCAAAACCGTCAGTGGCGATCAGCTTTGCAACCTGTCCCCATCCGGTATTTTTGCGAAATTCGAAAACGTAGCCAGACCCCTGGCCAATGTTTGCGATGGTGTCTCCGGGAGCGCCAACGGCGATCAGGTTTGCCGAGATCGACACGGATTGCCCAAACTGATCCGAATATGCCCCATCGCCGGCGACCAGTCGGCTGGTTTGTGACCACGTTGCGCCATTGCGGGTAAAAACATAGGCCGCCCCCTGGTGAATGGCCGAAATGGTTTTTCCTGGTGCGCCAATGATGGCAGTGTTTCCAAAAAGCGCAACCGAGAATCCAAACGCATCATTAGTTTCCGGGTCGGACGGAATCAGTTTGGTTTGAAATGCCCAATTCCCGTTGGATCGAGTGAAAACATAAGCCGCTCCCTGGTTGATTTGGGTGGGCGAGGCGCCGCGGGCGCCGACAATCAAGGTGTCTCCATAGAGAGCGACCGCGCTGCCGAAATAATTATTCGGACCGGCATCCGGTGCGATCAGTGTCTGTTTGGGTAACCAATTCCCGTTTTGTCGGGTGAACAGGTTTACCTCCCCTTGAAAACTTTGGGTTTGGGTAAAATTGGGAGCGCCAACGGCAGCGGTGTCAAGGCTGATGCTGACCGCGTAACCCGAGGCGCTGTTATAAACCGGGTCCGGAGCGGTCAGTTTCGCCTGAAAAGTCGGGAGTCGGTTCGTCGTGGCTTCTCCATTGCCTGGTTGGTCCGGTTTCGAGCCTCCATTCTGGATTTGAAGCACTCGGGGCGTGGCCATTCCGGAGCTACTGAGGGTGATGAGGATCGTTGCGATACAGAGAAATTTGCGAAAGGGTTTCATGCAGACCTCGATTGAGAATTGAATGTCGTCGCTGGTTGAGCGGTATTGTGTGGTGGTGACCATCGTCATCTGACGCCCACTCCCCTGGCAGGTTGGGCAAGTCGATTTGCCGAGGCCGGAACACATCTGGCATGTTCGTCTGACGGGTGAAAAACTGGGGATGGCGTGTCCCGCCGCCGGGTCGAAAAATACCCAGCTCGTAAAGAGAATCAGCAGAACGAGGCCGCAGACGACGAAAGGGCGAAAGACAACTGCTTGGTGAGCAGCGGTTGTGGCCGGCCTTGAAGGGGGCATGGGGGCAATCACGGTCGGTTCGGTTTCAATGCCGGCGGTGACCGACACCTCACCCAGCACTTCGCCCAGTGTCTGCTTTATGCCTTCAACCTCGACGAACTGGTCTTCCCGAATGACCCCGGCCCGCAGAAGTTCCTTCAGGGATTCGAATGGAGCATCGAAGGGTTCTCCCTCAACGGCAAATCGGTATTCTTTTCGTCTCATCTTCTCGATCCTCGGTGTTTTTCAGGCACGCCTTCGGTAAACCCGGCGTGGCGGGTGGCCGCTTGAGGCAGTTCTCTTTCAGAACGCCGTCTGCGTTTTAGAGATTTTTTTGAAGGTCTTAAAAGCTGGAGGTGGTGGATGGAAGCTGGGGCGGGCGGTGCGAGAGTTCGACCACGTACCCGCGCTCCCGGTAGTAGCTGGCCAAGGATTCACCCAGGGAGTCGCTGATGGCAAAGGTCCCGGCGAAGTTTCTCATGGCAATTTCCGCAGCCGGACCAAGGGGGCGCACCGACTGAATCGTGAACATCACCCGAGCTTTTCCAACGAGAAATGTCCGAATCTTCGAAAACACCCGCTTCTTCCCTGAATTCGGCAAACCCTCCTGCCACCTCATTTCGTCCGTCTCGATGATGTTGAAGGCGATCTGTTTGAACTTGAGAATTTGACCTCCGTCATCTTCCACCAGACGGGTGTATTCCTTTTTGAATGTTTCGGTGAAACCCGGCTCATCAACGTCGACGTTGAACCCCAGGCTCATTGAACAAAAGAAATCGTTACAGTCGAAGCCATGGATCCGGTAACCCTGTTGATAATCGAGATGGTTGGGGACTTCCGGGGCTGCGTAGAGGTAACCCCCTTCTACTTCGTAACGAATCCAGTTGTCCGGAATCCGGCATCGGGTCGGGAAAACGAGCCGATTGAGATCAGTCGTCCTTCGCGAGCGAGATGGTCTCCGGACCTGTCCCTTTGCAGGAAGACCGAAGATGCCCACGCCGAGGATCCCGGCAATGAGGAGAAGAACGGTCAGTTTTTTCACTCCTTGTACCTCCGCATTAAAAATCGCCAACATTGGCGGTTGTGACTGGTGGTTCTGGTCGGGCTTCCGACCGGGTGGGGAAAAAGATCCGCGACCGCCCTGAACGATCCGACCTGTACCCCAACGAACCCAAAAATGAATGAAATTCATTCCTACCTCCGGACCGGCGACAGGTCCTGAAGACTGTCCCTGTCAGTTTTTCAACCCGACTAACGGTCCCAACTCCTTGGAAATCCCGTTTTTAGGCAATGATCGCCCGAGGCCCCGACTTTGAGTGGAGCCGATTGAATGAAATTGATTAAGTGAGCGGATTCGCGCGGTGATTACTTTTGACCCGACTTCACCGCATGCTGAGTGACATTGAAGAAATTTGGATCCGAGTTGTACGAGTCAGTTGTTGTCAAAATCCATTCGTTGAAATCGTCTGAAGGCACCGTAAAAGCCAATCCCGATGAATATGGTCAGAAAGAGGACGCTGGTAAGCCAGTTGTGGTCGCCATATTTTTCAAGGAAGTAATTCAACTGCCCGCAGTAAAAGAGACGGATCTCGATATTGCTAATGTGATGGAGCGGTGTCAGCCAGGCGGCGCTCGGCGATAATTTGCCGAACAGGTTCACGAAGGGCAGAAAGAATACACCTGCCAACAACCCGGCAATAGGTGAACGTGTAAGCAGAATCGCCAACCCCGTAACGACTCCGTAAAGGAGCATCAGAAAGGTGGAGACGAGGAGAAGGCCGAAAAACTCTACCAGAGTCAACCCACCCGAAAGTCCTATTGGCTGGTGAGTCACAAAACTGCCGATCAGGCCGGAGAACAGGGCCAAAGCGCAACTGATTGCATTCAGGACGATCAGGTAAACGGTGATGGCGGCGATTTTGACCCCGAGGTATTCGAAACGCTTTCGAAATTTCGGGAGGGACATTTTGAGAATCGAAAGTTGAAAGTCCCCGCCCAGGTCCAGTGCGACGAGAAGGACGGACAGATACGCCGAGAAAGCGGAGAGCAGTTGCGACCAGTGTCGAAGGTTGAGCGGGAAGCTGAAAAGGCTTTTGAAATTTTTGGTGTTCCCGTAGTCACCCCACTGCCAATACGCATCCAGGAGATACAGGGTCAGGAGGAGTACGATCCAGACGATGCCCAGAATGACCGGGCCGGGTTGTTTCCGCAGCCGGTTCACTTCACCGAGCAATTGGTTCAGAAAGTGATGTTTCACGATTGTTTCTCCGCGATCAGATCGAAGAAAGCGTCTTCGAGGCCGGATGAAATGGGGCGGATTTCCAGAACGTCGATCTCCGCCGCAACGAGCTTTCGAACGATCACTGGGGACTCGGAGGTTGGGGCATCGACAATGACTTGCCCAGCTTCCACTCGAACCGGGAAAAACTCCGATAAAACCTGAACAGCAGCTTCTTCGTCACCGGTCAGGACCGAAACTCCTTCGCGGGTCCGGGTCAGGTCCGCGGTCTCCCCGGTCCACCTGAGAACGCCCTGGTGAAGGATTCCCACCTGATCGCAAACTGCCTGAACGTCGCCAAGCAGGTGACTCGTATAAACGACCGTTTTTCCATCCTTGGCAAGTTCGCGTACAAGCTGGAGGATTTCGCGGATACCCGCGGGGTCCAGTCCGTTTGTTGGTTCGTCAAGAATGAGGACCTTGGGATCGCCAAGCAGCGCGAATGCGATTCCGAGGCGTTGTTTCATCCCAAGGGAAAATTTTCCGACCCGGGTTTTGATGCCGTCCAATCCGACCTTCCGCAGGAGGTCCGGGACGGACTGGCCACCAGATCGCGGAAGGCAGCTCGCGAAATAATTCAGGTTCTCGGTCGCGTTCAGGTAGGGGTAGAAGTTGGGTGTCTCGACGACAGCACCCACCCCTTCCGAAACGGCAGCCGGATGGACCTGAATGTCACGACCCAAAATTCGGATCTGTCCGGCTGAAGGTTTGACAAGGCCGAGCAGCATTCGAAGGGTGGTTGTTTTTCCCGCCCCGTTCGGTCCAAGAAATCCGTAAACGCATCCGGCGGGAATCTGGAGATTGAGATCCGATACAACCGATTTGCCGGCGAAACGCTTGGAGAGATTTTGGGTTTGGATTGCGAAGTTCATGGTTTTGATTGTGTCGCGCCCCCTTCATCGAGGGCGCGACGAGAAGGTCATTGGTCATTTACGGGCAGGTACGAATAAGGCAGCAGGTGAAACAGGCCTGGTAGCGAAAGTGGTCCCAGCATTGCTGGCGGCAGGCACCCCATTGGGCACCCGGATCGCCCGGACCTTGATACGGATCGACGTACTCTTCAATCTGTTCGACCTGAAGAGCCTTCACATTCGAGGGGACGGTTGAGAGCGAGTACCGGATGTGGTGGCTTGTCAGAAGCTGGATGTTGATCTCGATGCTTGGGCGAAGGTCCTTGGCGTCGGTGTTGTTCGAGAACGCGAGAAAGAGGGTGATTTTGCCGGTCAGCGGTCCTTCCGGACTCGCGTAGATCTGTTCACTGACTTTCTGATTTTCCCCTTCGCCCGAGATTTGAGCAAAGTGAATCGCTACTTTCCGGGACTTGAGATTGAACCCGAAGGTGATGGACTCGATGCCTTTTTCGGTCTTGCGCTCCTTGGTCACCAGGATGGAATCGTCGGTGGTGTCGGTCGGCTTGGCGGAATCGTTTCCAGTATCGGCGGCGGCGGCGAGGGTGGTGGTGCTCGTAAAGGTCAGAGCGCCTAGGAGGCAGAGGAACAACGCGAAAGTAAGTTTGAGACGGTTCATGTGAAGTGAGTACCTTTCGATGGGATTGAAGAAGTCGTTCAGCGTTTTCGCTGTGCCCATCGAATAGACAAACGGCGTGCCAGAACTTAACTTTTTTTAAGTTATTGATTTCATTTGGTTTTTCCACCTTTGTAAAACTGTCCTTTCTGTCACTTATTGAAAAACTGACAGAAAGGACAGTTTTACAAAGGCTAAATTCCTTGCTTGAGATTCAAAAAAAGTGGCATCGCCCTTTCCTTCTCGGCCACCAGGTCTTGGTGGAATTCACCTTGGCGCCAGCTTTTTCCGGTTCGATTCTCGAAGGCCTGAACAGCATCGAGGGCGGCTGTCACCGAGGCTGGAGACGTGGTCCTCGCCGTCCTGAGATGGACGCCTCTTGAAAAAATACAGCAGACACAACTGAGTCTCGCTCGTCCTTTTTCATCCCGCCAGGGATCAAGCATCCGGTTGAGGGTTTCGCCTTGGGCTCCATATCCAGGGTGTGGATCAATGCCTGAATCGACTACGCCACGGACGATCTGATGGAAGCGGAGGTCAATGACCGGGCGAATCCACGCGGCTTGCCAACCAGCCGGTCGGCGATGGGTCGATGCCAAATTGCCTCGCCATTCCCACCGGGGGAGCCTCGACCGGTCAGTCGATTCCGTCCATCTTTCCCCTGACCCAATGACCGTTCTTGGGCCGAGTCGATCCCGGTTTCGAACCAGCCAGGAATCAAAGACGGCCGTCTTGAAGTAGGAGGTGCAGTACCGAACCTTCTTGGTCGGAGGCATTCCGTTTCGGGCACGCTCGGCGAAGTCAAGGAGGTTGGTGATGGCGTTCGGGTCATCGTCGGTTGCCGGACCGAGTGCTGAAACGTCATGAACTCGGCGGAGTTTCGTCGAGTTATACCCGGTTGGCGTCTGCCCCCCGGTGAGTTCGTAGACTGCCTGAACGGTCACTCGCTCGGCATTCCCGATGACCTCGGCGAGCCGGTCAAGATGATCTTCGGTTTCGGGCCAGTCCATTTTGTCGAGGCGGGCGTGCCAGAGAATGATGCGATTTTCGGGGTAGGCTTGCCGGAGGGCGAGGGCAGTTTGATCCGAATCCAGACCTCCGCTGACCGAGGCGACAATGGCCGTAGGGTCGGACAGATGCCCGGCAATCTCGACTGGCAAGGGATCGAAGAGGCGTTTGCGGAAATCCATTTTCAAGGCTTCGCTTTCCGGTTTGTATCGGGAATGGTCACCTTCGGTTTTCGTCAGGAGAGGGGGGAACGCTTTGACTTGTTCCCCCCGATACCTTGCCTTTCCGACGTTGGTTTTCTCGGAAGGGGGGGAAAGCAACGGGGCGAAGGCAGTCGCTTCCGGGGGTATCAGAACCCCTCGGCGGGTTGGCCGAAGAGAAGCCGTTCCGAAAAAAAACGTTCGACAAAACGGTCGGTCACTCCGGTGGCGAGGGCGGCACGGTGAAGGCCGGAAGCGTACCGGGCAATCTGCCAATCCAGACGTTGTTCGGGGATCAGGACGAACCGGCGCTCTTTGACAACTTTCATCTCGATGGTTTCGAAGCCGTCGAAATTTTTCGGCGCGGTTGTGGAGTAGGCGTGAAAGATGAGTTCCCGGTTTCCGATGGTAATGCGAACAGGCATGGTGGTGGTGTCCCCTCTCTGGTTACAGGATGACTTCATGGGAGAAGACCTCGAACCCGTAATCCTCGGATTCTCCGATGAAGCCGTCGGGGCCGAGGAGTTCGTCGAGAAACGTGTCGGGTTCGGCGGAGAACTCTTCGAAGTCGCCGCCGTCACGAAGATTGGCCAGCGCATTGTGGGTCGCTTCCCGTTCGGTCAGACCGCAGCCGGTGTACATGGGAAATCCGTTTTCCGAGATGACCCCAAAGTGGAGTACTACCGTCCGGGTCATTGCGGTCGGATTGATCTCGAATTTGTGGGTGAAGGAGTCGAAGCCGTATTCATCCGATTCGCGAATGGCTTCCTGAAAATCGAAACGACCTTCAGGGAAATCGGAGAACTCATCGGTTGCCCGAAGGTCGCGAATCAGGTTCTGGATGGCTTTCGGCTCGGTATTGCCGACGGCGGAGTGAGTCGGGATACCGTTCTTGGCGAGGACAGCCAAGCAGATGGTTCGGTCCGGTCTGGGTTTGGGATGGATTGATCGGGGCATCGGAATTCCTTTCGGGTACGTAGTTTTTTTGTTGCTTAATTATTCGAATGTTCGGATAAAAAAGCAAGTGGTATATTATTTTTTATACTCTTTTTTAGTTTGACTTTGAGCGTTTCCAAGAGACAATTTCCGTATCAATCAAAAAGGAGTTGTGTCGAATGTCGAAGAAAACTGGACTGATGAACGAAAACGGAATGTTCTCGGTGATTCGCCGCCTCTACACCGGCGACTTCGGCGAAACCGTCGGCGAACTGATTCAGAATGCCCAGCGGGCAGGGGCAAGCCGGTTTGAAATTGTCTCCACGCTCGGTGGAGGCGATCAGGGGAGCATCGAGTTCCGGGATAACGGACGGGGGCTTTCTAGGATGGATGATGAGAATCCCGTCGAAGGGTTCCGAAAATTTCTGGCCATCGGAGAAAGCGGCTTTGACGAACAGGTCATGCGAAACCAGAACCCGATGGGGGTGGGTTTCTATAGCCTGTTGTGCCAGCCGGGCGTGAACCAAATAACCATCACGAGCGGCGGGTTTTCACTGACGGTTGACGCGGCCCGCTGGTGTTCCGATCCAGAATACCGGGAAGATTGGCGTGATTCGGTCAAGACAGCGGAAGCGGGTGATTTCGGCAAAGGTGTCAGCGTTCAGGCGACTGTCGAAAGCGCCCTCGTTCATCGGGTCGAGAAAATGTTTGCCGGTCAAAACCATCCAGCCACCGGTTATGAGGATCTCCTTGAGGTTGTTCTGAACAGCCAGAAATTGGACTGCGCGTTTCACAACCGGATGGATTCAAGGAATGTTCTCATCGAAACCACCTTCGAAGGAAATCAGTTGAGAATCGGTTGTGCCGGTCGCAGCGACGGGCCGTGGCTTGTGGTCAACTGGTACGGGCAGATAGTCGAAAAATCGACGGAGGGGTTCGATGTTGAACTGGTAGTCCGACATGGGCAGCCTGTTACTCCGATGTCTCCCTCTCGCCGTGGCCTTGTCGAGGATGAAAAGTTGGCAGAGTTGTTCGTGCTCGTCAGGAATGAAATCGACCGATTTTTTTCCGACTCTGCAAACGTAGCCCGTATGACACCCGGCATTTTGGCGCGGGCATTCCGTTCCTATCCGGGCTTGGCGGAGCAATCCAAGTTCATCGTGGCTGAAAAACTGAAGCCTGAATTGATTGAAAATCGCAGCACCGAGGGACGGGATTCGGACTTTGTGATCCTTGAAAAAGAATCACGGCCACTCGCTCTGTTGCAGGGTGTGGCGGTTGAGATGGACGGAGAAAACACCGTGGAAATGTCCGGGATGGAGTCTTTCCTTGAAACCATCGAGGAAATTCACGGGCCAAGCTACCGGCTGGTTGCTGGAGTATACCCTTCCCTTTCATTGACCTGGAAACCCGGCGTGGCCTGCGATTTACCCGGAGGTACGGGGATCAGGCAGTTTCAGCCGGGAGTCTTCGGGCTTTCCGAAGAAGGCGAGCCTCAAGAATGGCATGAATTGTCCGGGAAGCGGGTCTGGGCCTTTGAAAGCACCACAAGCTGGGACATCGAGTACTGCAACCTGATGATCGGGGCCGAGGGAGGAAGTGAGTCGGTCGTAAGTGTCATTGAAAGCGTTTCGGACTTACTTTTTGATTGGAACTGGGACTGCGACGACAGTGCGGATACCTGTCGTGATGCCTACGAAAATTCCGTCGAGTCAGTCATCCGCCGGATCCTTGGCGGCCTGATCCGTTTGGAATTTACCCACCGCGACCTTCTGGACGTGACTCCCAAAGACCGAACCATTCGCTCAGTCAACTTCATCAAGCGGGAAGATCGGATGAAGCCCATGACTGTTTGGGACAAACTGTACGAAACAAAGGGTGTTGAGCTTGTTTTCGATGATGGATCGACGGCAACGTTCGGCTTGCGCTGATTCAGAGTAGGGGCTGGGATGACCGGCCCCTCGATGTTGCTCGTCAATTACCTTGAAGCTGAAATCCTCACCCGCTTGAACTCCGAGGTTTTCGGCTGCTTCAATTTGGACTTCTGCCCTCACAAAGCGGTGAGTCGGCTTCCTGATTCCCTGCCACACGATCTACACGGAGCAGAGAGAATCCCGTTTGGCTGTGAGATGCACGATGTCGTTGGTGTCCTTGGCCTCCATTTCCGAGAGTATCGCTTCGACCTCCCGGCGGATCTTTCGAACCTCCCGGCTCTCTCCAGCCAGTTCGTACAGGAGTCCTTTCAAGGCCCACAGAAGCATCGTCGGATTATCCGGAGTCAGGACCTCTCGTTCCCAGCGGGCGATAGTGTTGCCGGCGACACCAAGGTGTTCGCCAAGCTGGGCCTGAGTAAATTTCAGTTGCTTGCGGTACGCGCGAATATCGCTTCCGGTCATCGGGGTGGCCTCCACTTCGAAAGGGTATTGAAGAATCGGTTTCATCGAATTAGTATCTTCGTGGAAGGGAATGACACCGGGTTTCCCCGATGCCATTCCTGTGAGTGTCAATCACTCAACGGTTTCGTGGTGCGATTCCGTTGAACAACCGATTCAAGCGATTCAAGGCGTTCATCCAAAAGTTGCTGCTTTTGGGCGAGCGCCTTGAGTTCTTTGGACAACCGACAAACGGCTTCCCAAATATCCCGAATCTGCTCACAAAGCGACAATGGCTTTGTATCCACGGTCTTGGCCTCCTTTCCACGAAGATGCGTAATTATACTCCGGGTATGTTTTCTTTGGAAGAAAAATGACGTGAATTCGGTTCCCAACCCCTTTCTTTTCAGCTTCTTATGAAAGTCATCCAATGAAGAATCCATTCCGATTTGAGCGTCCACATTCGGCAACCAAACTCCTTGGTCGAGAGGAGGAACTCGACCGAATCGTGGAAGCGGCCACCCAAGGAGGAAGACTGTTCATCAAGGGCGAGCACGGCGTCGGAAAAACCTCGCTCCTGGAAGCCGCCGTCTCCCGGATCCAGAAAGAAGAAAAGGTTCTTCCCATCCGGATTGGGGTGCGAGACCTCATCGGGGTGGAAACGCTGGTGGAGATGATTCTCGTGGCCGTGGCTCAAACGGAGCGGGGTGAAAAGAAGGTCAGTTCCCTGCTCAACACCTACTTCGGCTTTCTCAATCCGGAACCGGCTGGGTATGACCGGGATGGAAGGGTCCGGCGAATCAACCATGTGTACTTCACCGGACGCGGCTCGGATGACTTCACGAACCTGACCGGAATTCTCGGAGCCCTGGATCACTTTGCCTTGCGGTTGGACCTCAAGGTCGCCCTGTTCCTGGATGATGCGGACGAGTTGAGAAACTATTTCGCGACCGAGGAAATAGATGCCTTAGTCGCCGGAATCCAAGGGCGTTACTCACGGATCGCGGCGGTGCTTGCATATACGCCTGAAAAAAATCGGGACGACCGGATCTTCAGAAGCCTGGAAATGACTCCCGAGGCCCTCGAACTGCACCCTCTCCTGTCCGAGGACTGGTTTGAACTTTTTTCGAGGAGTTTCAAGAAAATCGGGTGTGGCATCGAGAAGGATGCGAGGTTCGAACTTGAGAGCCTTGGGTATGACGGCCCATTCTTTCTTTTGACCGTCGCTTCCCGGCTCTGGGACAGACTGGCGTTGCACAAAACACCGGAACCCCTGACCAGGGCGATCATTGTCGAAACAGTAGACGAAATTGCCGACTCATTTGAGCCGTACTTCGCTGCCCGGTGGCGCGGGCTAACCCACACCCAGCGGCGGGTCGTAAACGCGGTCATTCACGAGCAGGATTCAACGTTCTTCACCGCGGACGTTCTTTCCAGATACCGAGTTTCCGGCGCCACGATGGAGCGCGAGCTTCGCCACTGTGAAAACCTTGGCGTCATCGCCCGTGACGACACCGGCGGCTCGGATTCCTGGAGCGTGCCGGATGTGTTTTTTCGACGATGGATCGTGAAAACCCAGACCCGTGGATACCTGGAGGCTGTGGGGTAATTCGAGCCTTGCCGACTATGGATTTTGAGAATTGCTGGACGGGAAAAGTTTTTTGGTTGTGGAGATGCGGGGGACGACCCTAAAAACCTTCAGGTCTGGATCTGGCTGGGTCGCCCCTCTTTTCGCAGGTGATCAGAGGGGTTTGGAAGCAACGAGTGGAGACTCTTCCAAGGGGGGGCGTTCAGTCTCAGCCCAAGTAAACGAATGAACTTGGCTTCGGTTTCGGGGCCATCAGGCCACTCAAAAGTGGCTACTCTCCATCAGCAGGGCCTAATGGAACGCCGGAAATCATTCCCATTTCTCGAATAAGCTGATTTCGTGTTGCTCGAAGTTCACGCGCAACAGCCGCTTGAGACATTCGACTAGAAGAGTCAGCCATCATTTTCTCAATGATTTGAGGGAAATATCCGCTGGAGGCTCCGTAGAAATATTCAATCAAGTCGTTCATATTTACGCCGTCTGTGGATGACCCCCTGCGAACAAGAATCTGACCCTTTCGAATTTTTCCAAGATCGACCTGAATTATATGGGGCCGTTTTCGGGTTGGTTTTACCTGAAGAACACCTATTGTTTTCGCCCCATGCAAAACCTCGTAATAAAGAAACTCGGGCATTGGGTCAATTTTACCGGCGGCAAGTTGCTGGAGCTTTGAATCATCATAACTGTGGGTAATGCCGATAATAGGATCGGGGCGGCGCGGATCCACGCCGTAGATGATAAAACCATATGAATTACTGCAACCATTCGCGATTGCTGCAAGGTCTTTAATGAATTCCCCGCGTTTTTCATCGTCGCTAGGGATCACGAAGTTAACCTTCCAATCATAGACCGCCTGTTCAGGAGTGGTTTGGACAAGAGCTAGAATTTCGTCGAAGGTCAAAGTTCTCAGCATTCTGGATCCTTTTTTTGCTAGGTTTACCATTTGTTCAGAGATGAGGGAGCAACGCTGATCACCGTCCCTCCCCTGATTCATTATGTATTCAACACCAAACCAAGGCGAACTTTCCGACGGACGCCCCCAGTCTGCATGGCCTCACTCTGTCAATTCTGATCCGAAAATATTCGCCGCCTTTGTTCTGGATTTTATCTTATAGACAACCTGAACCGTGACCTGATGGTCAGTGGCAATCTGGGGAATAGTGAATTCCCCGCTTGAGAGCGCCGCAAGAATTGAAGCATCCCGTTCTTGGTGACGAGGTTTTGGGCCGGTCTTCGACCAGGGCTCCCCGTCGCGCCTTGGAGGGCGCGGCTGGTTCTTTCGAGCGGAAGCCACTTTGCGAGCTGCATTGATCTTTCGCTCCGTTTTTGCGGAGCCGATCACCTTTGCGGCCATCTGTCGGTCAAGGACTGGCGGTTGAACATCGGCGAAATCGACTGCCTTCGATTGAGCCAACTTCAGCAACCTTTTCAGTTTGGGCTCCTGGTTCGCCGCTATCTCGAACAGCCATTTGAAGGTTTCCGCCGTTTGACCAGTAAGGACGACCGACTCGGCACGTTCAATCGCGGCGCGGGTCGCGGCGGCGGCGCGGGCGTGGGTCTGTTCAGTCCGAGGTTTAGAATCTTTCTTTTCGGTTCGCATTCCGATTTTCCCAAAGAATCGAGAAGTTGAGATGAAGGGAACGATCAGGTGGCTGTTTGTTGGCTCGTGCCGTTGTACTGGGTTCGAACGAAACGCCCGGCTTGCTGCACCGATTTCGTGAGCGTATCGGGCGAGAGTTCCCAGGCAGATTGTTCCTCGACATCGGTTTGGAGGTTCAGGGCGGTGGCTTCGAGAGTAAGTTGCGAGAAGTTAAAAGACAGCTTTGTATCCTGTTCCCCGCTTTCCCCAAATGACCACTCGCAGCAAAGCTGATTTTCCGCCGTCGGGTAGATATGTGGATGCGGCAAATCGAAGCCTTCGCAAATGGAGATAAGGACTCTTCGGGCGATCTCGATGTGATCTTCCCGGAAGGCCTTGCCGTTTCCGTCGAACCAGCCTTCGGAATACGCGGCAATTTCGTTGAGTCTGCGATTGATGTCGGGCATTTTTTTCCTTCCGTTCTTATTTTTCAATTTCGAATACGACCACCTGAACCGGCTTGAACCCGTTTTGGATCACTTCCTGAATGTCGGGAAAATGTCCTCGGCCAAGACCGGCACCGACCTTCGGCATCCAGACGGGTCCATTCAGCGCCAGTGCAAAATTTCGGACTTGAGATACGCATTGAGCGAATGCGTCGAGTTGAAACGGATGGGGATTCATATCCCGGCTGTAAACGCCTCTTTGTGCGCACATGTGGGCAACATGAATTCTTGGAGCGACGGGAACAATGATTGTTGTGCCAAGTTCAAGTCTCCCGGACTTGGCCAATCGTTCATAGGTTTCGCGGGCCACAGGATACCGGTCGGTCAAGGGAGAGGTGAATCCTTTTCCCCATTTCCCGATGTCGTTGACGACGTGCGCGATGATTCGGGGGAGAGGCCCTTCGGTATCCAGTGCGGTGAAGAGATCTTCATTGCGAATAATCATGGGATTTCACCTTTTTGTCTGAATTTAACAAAGAAACGTCCGAAGTTGATGTCGCCATTCGCCAAGCCACAGTCTGGAACAGACTGGCAGGTCCTACGCGGCAACTTCATCGAACAAGCCCGGACGCAGTTTCTTCAGGTACAACGTTCTCTCGATGCGAGTCCGGGCCAGACGAGCATAGTCGGGGTTGAGTTCGCAGCCGATAAAATTCCGGTTGTTCCTGATGGCGACCATCCCGGTCGTGCCTGAGCCGGCGAAGGGATCGAGGACCGTGCCCCCTTGAGGACACCCGGCCATGATGCAGGGTTCGATCAATTTTTCCGGGAAAACGGCAAAATGCTCGCCCTCGAAATGGGCGGTCGCAACGGTCCACACGGAACGTTTGTTGCGGAATTCAGAAGTCACGCGGGCACGGTGGCTTGATCGTCCGCCTTGATGATGAAGAGTCTTGCCTTTGTCGAAGGGCGACTCGCGGGATTTTACCGGGGACACCGCGGGTTCCTGAATCGCCAGGTGATCGAAGTGGTACTTCTCGCTTTTGGATAGGAGAAACAGATACTCGTGGGCGGAAACACAGCGATCCTGAACACTTTCGGGGAGTGGGTTCGGCTTATGCCATATAATTGACTGGCGAAGGTGAAAACCGTTGGCTTCGAGTGTGCTCGTAAAGTCGTAGAATCGCAGTCGGTCCTCGACCGCCGCCACCATGTCCCAGTCCTGCGCTTGCCGCGCGGCGTTGAGCCAGTCAGCCCATTCCCGGATGGTCGGGCAACCGATTACCGCATGTCCCTGAAGGGCGAGCGCCGTTCTCCACGGAACGCCGCATAAATCCTTCCGCTTCAGGCCGTCGCGCGGCGGTCCGTCCTGGGGGCGTTTGCCGAACCGCCGGGCCGAGGACTTTTCGTCGGCATTTGCGCCGCTGCGCCAGGCATGAGTACCACCCGGCGTTCCTTTTGCATTCCAGTAACTGTCGCCGAGATTCAGCCAGACGATGCCGTCGTCTCGGAGAATCCGATGGATTTCGGTGAAGACCTCGACCAGTTCTTTCACGAAATTGGTCGGGGTATCTTCCTGACCCATTTGCTGCCTGACGCCGTAGTCGCGCTGGCCCCAGTACGGCGGGGAGGTAACGACGGCGTTGACAGATTGCGAGTTGAGGGTTTTAAGAATGCGGCGACAGTCGCCTTCAAAGAGTTCGTAGGACATTTGGTGTGTTACCTCGTCGGGAGTATCCAGAGGCCCGTTGGGTTCGGGAAAGAACGGATCGAACAGCACGGTTGAAATTGGGAACAACCCTTCTGGTTCTCTGTGCGAACGTTGGCGCTTTTATTTCTATATTATTCAAATGTTCGTTTAATAAGTCAACTTGTTTCAGGGAGAAATCCAACCCTGAAACTGTTTGGAATAAATTGGCTTAAATTATTTTTTATACTCTTTTTTGGTTGACTTGTTTTCAGAAATGGACACAATATTCCTATCGACAACGCAGAAAGGAATCACCGGTATGAACCAGAAATTGATGTTGCCGTCGGGTATTCGCCAGAACTCGAAAGCGGGAGGACCGCAAGGGACCGCCCTTGCCAAGGCTGTTTCCATCAGCCCTGTTCGGGGCCGTGAAACCTCGAAAAACCGTTTTGAGAATGCCGTCGCCATCGGAAATGCAACCGTTGTACTGGCCGATGTTTCCGGCTCGATGGTTGGAGTCGTCGGAAATGTGACCAAGTTCGAACTGTTGCGACTGGCATTGACCAACCTTTGGCCCTCGCTCCCCGGCGCGCATCTCGTCGGCTTCTCTTCGGAGGCGCACGCGGTATCCAACCCGGAAGACTTGCCTTTGCCGAATGGCGGAACCGCCCTCGCCGAAGCGCTGTTGCTCGCGGCTTCTTTCCGCCCTTCGCGCACCGTTCTGATTTCAGACGGTCATCCTGACAACGCCGAAGCCGCGCTGGCCGCTTCATTCCGGGTGGGTGGGTATCTGGACGTTCTTTATTGCGGGCCTTCGGATGACCTGACCGCCATCGCTTTCATGCGGAGATTGGCCGAGGGCCGAAACGGTCGCGTCGTGATCGTTCCCATGACGGTGGCCCACCACAACATCTTCGAGGACCCGCTCCGGCGGCTGCTTGCAAAGTGATTGATGAAGGTGGGCTTCGGCCCACCCTCCCTTTTTTGGAAAGGAAATCGGCAATGTTCATTACCGCAACCGCGCCATCGCCCCGCGTCATTTCAAAAGCGGAATACCCGGCGGTGACTGGGATCAAATCGGCTTCCAGGTATCAGCAGCGTTTTTTCGACGAACTAATGGAGCCGGTCCGAAAGAATCTGCTGGTTGACGCGGTTGCCGGGTCGGGCAAAACGAGCACGATTGTGGGCGGCGCGAAATTGCTCATCGAGTCCGGTCGTACCGGGCTTCTTTTCGTTGCCTACAATCGCCACATCGTCCGGGAACTCGAAACGAGACTGCCGAAAACCGTCAAGGTTCAGACCAGTTCCAGCCTTGGTTACGAAACCCTTCGGCGTTCATTCCCAAGGCAAAAATTCGTGGTGGTGGAATTCAAATATGGCGAAGCATGGCGCAAAGCGCTGGATACGCCCCAATTCCTCCACGGTGATTTTCTGGGAATCAAATTCGACGGAAACGCGGCTTACCGCTTTTGGGTAAAGGACAAATCCGCGCGCCGCCAGTTTCGAGACCGGCTCTTCCGCCTTCGGGAATTGGCAGTTGTGACCACCACGCCCGCAACCCCGGAAGGCCTTGCCGAATTGGCAACCGAACATGGGATTTTTTGTCCGCCAGACGAATTCGCCGATGTTTCCTTATTCGCAAATCTTCTCAACGAATATGGCGAAAATGAAGCATTGAATGGGCGCATCGACTACACGGACATGCTCTGGCTCCCAAATGTGTGGAATCTCAATCCGCCCCAATACAGCGAAGTCATCAGCGACGAATGGCAGGATTTCAACGCGCTACAGCTTGATCTCGTCAAAAAGCTGGTGGCGCGCGGCGCGCGAGGTGTTTCGGTCGGAGACCCATTCCAGTCAATTTACGGATGGAATGGAGCAACTCCCAATGCTTTTGGGAAGTTTGAGGAAATTTCCAACGGGGCAACGAGATTGCCTTTGTCGATCTGCTACCGGTGCCCGAGGGCGGTCATTTCCCTCGCCCAGTCGATTGTTCCCCATCTCGAAGCCGCACCCAACGCGCCCGAAGGCGTGGTGGCCGACCGTACACCCGAGGACCTCGCCCGTGAAGCCGTTCCCGGTGATCTGGTGTTGTCCCGGTTGAACGCGCCTTTGCTCAAGACCTGCTTCAAATTCCTTGCGGCCAGAAAGCCGGCCTTTGTTCGCGGGAGTGATGTCGCCCGGATGCTGGCGGAGAGCATCCGGCGCGTCGCCGAGCTTCCCGGATTCCAATTCAGGGACTTCCCGAACTTCGCCTCCGAATACGGTGCGCGTTTGCTGGGAATGACTTCTCCGGACGATGAACGCGGGCAAGCCGCGATTGTCGATCTCGTTGCCTCGATGCGGGAATGCTGGAAGTACTACCCCTCGCGGTCGGTTGAGGATTTGTGCGATTCAATCAAGTCCCTGTTCGGGGAAAACATCGAACGCAATGCCATTTGCCTCTCGACGGTTCACAAGGCCAAGGGACTGGAAGCCAACCGGGTGTGGATCATCGACCCGGACAATTTGCCGCGCGTCCACCGGCGACAGTCGAGAAACCAATACGCGGAAGAACTGAGAATTCGCTACGTCGCGCTGACGCGAGCGAAGCGGGAACTTTACTTCGTCCGGGAACCCAAGGACGACCCAGAAGCCGAAGGCTAAACCAACGATTTCAGGAAGGACTTCGAAAATGCTCTTCGACATTGCTCCACGCCCGGTTTCATCCATCGAGGAAGCCCCGCTTGTTGTTCCCCCTGAAGCGGCGGGTTTGCACCTGGATGACGTTTTTGCGGAAATGCCGGCGCGCCTCAGACGCCGGCACGGGGTCTCCTTCATGCGCCATTCATTGAGCGGAATCGAGACACCGAGTTTCTCCGCCTCCATCTCATCCGGTTGGCGTTATTTGGACGGCCAGGCCACCTTCGAAGCGTTTCTCAAGCTGAATACCATCCGGCTCAAGCCCTGGGAGGCGACGGCTTGCAAAATTGTGGCGGCGGGCGAGCTTGAACGATTGGTTCAGATCAAGGCCCCAGTCAGGTTCATTTCCGAGAATCCCGGAAGGTTTACTTTCGTCGAGGAAGAAAACTGGATGTTTCGAAAAGACCGTCAGGGGTACGTCGAAATCACCTGCCGGATGCCCGCGGGCGTCGAAGCCGAGTACGTTGTCTGGTTGACCCAAGACTTCAAAACCAAAATTCGGGTGGATGAGGATTGATTCAACCTGGGTAGTGGTCAGGCAAGGCGATTCAGAAAAACAAGGAAATGGTGTACCAAATGAGTGAGCAATTGGCGCGAAAAGTGATTGAACCGATCAGGACAACCCGATTTCAGTCGCTTCAGCCGGGGCAGTTCTGGCGCGCAACGCAAGATATTCCGACCGATGAGATTCCGCTTGGCCAGGTACTGCTCATCATGGACATTCGGTATATCGAGGACACCATGCACGCCGTCGTGTTGCGAGGTCATCCGGACCGGTTCGTCAAAAAAGGGCACGGGGTCCGACATGAATTTCTGGTCAAAGAATTCCTGAACAAATTCGAATTCGAGCCGGACGGAGAGGCTATTCGGCAGCGGGAGATTCAGGAACGGCAAGGTCTGGTTCTGGAAGCCCAGGAAGAGTTGACCCGTCTTCAACAGGAACCCGAGGCAATGATGAACGCCGTTCTCGAAAAAATGGGTACCGAGAAACCGGAAATGTTGCTTCTGGGGGAAGGAGAAGGTGTCATCGGGGGTGAAAGAATCGAGATCCATGCCATTCTCAGTCGAAACGACACCGCAGAACTCGTGCGCGGATTGAAGGATTCGGTTGAACGTCAGGTCCAGATTGCAACGTTGAAGGCCGAGGTTCTGAAGGACAAACTGGATGGTCTCAACGAAAGGATGCAGGCGATCCTGCCATTTATTCTGGAACAGGGTGAGGTTGCCATTGCAAGAACCAAGGATGTACGAGAGTACGTCAAGGACCTCCAGCGAGGCCTTCAGACGCTGGATCTGTATGTCGGCACCGACGTCGAGGTAGTGACAGTCAAAACCGGACCGGAAGCCCCGGAGTCCGAGAAACTGACGATCCTTCAGCGCAAACTGTTTGTTGACGAGGAGCTTTCCGTTTTTCAGACGGTCTCGGAATGGTTTGATTTTGAGGATATCAAAGTTTTCGAGAAAGCCCTGAACGACCATCCAGGACTGGTTGACCAGATCTGCCCCGCTCCGCGCTGCGTGGTGTTGTTGGCTACCCTGCGTAACGGTCTCAATTATGGAGATGCGCGAACATCGGCTTACCGCAACGAGTTGAACCGAGAGGCGTTTCTCCTCGTTCGAAATGGCGAAAACCTTCATCTCGTTTATTCACCGGTCAGTTCTCACAAACATGCCGATGCCTTGTTCCCTTCCAGAAACAAGATCGAGAAGATTTTTCAGGATGGCTTTTTTGAACCACGCATGTTGACACTCGATGACGTTGCTTATTCGGAGCGTTTCGCGGATTGGGAATCGGTTGCCCTGCATTTCAGGAGGTTTCTGGTTTTGCTGGCTGGTTTGGACATGCGTCTCGAATTGTTCGGTAAATTCTATGAAGAAAATGACCGCCTGTTTTTCGTCTCTGAACGATTCCAGAAGAGATACATGCGTTTTGTCCACGATGATGACGGAGAGGGAATGTTGCCCGAAGAAGACCGGATCTCGTTTGGAGACTGGATCAAGTCTCAGAACCGATACATGCGTTCGGGCTCAAGAGTTCTGGTCGATTTCGAAAGTGCAATGACGCAGGCCAATTGCCCCGGAGCCAAATGGGAGGAGCAGTGGGGCAGTAAAAATTGGGAACCTCGATATACGCCGGTTGTGCCGGTGGGGGTGGTGGTGAGTTATCAAAGGAAAAATCAACTTTTCGTCGATATGGCGGTCGAGGGTAAAACAAATGATTATAAGGACCGGGAATTTAATTGTCGGCTGGATTTATCATTGGAAGACCATCCGACCGGTTCGGTCCTTTGTCTGGATCGAGCCAGGTTGAAGGACCTGGTTGGATACATTCAGGACCGCCGGTCAAGATCTCTTTTTCGGAACTATATGGTGTTATTCAAGGCTGCCGTCAAATACTTGAGGGAACAGGCCAAACAGGAACAGGAAATCCGTCGGGAACTGGAGAATTCCCTCCTTGCCGGAAATGTGGTTGCATCATCGCGAGTACCGGAGTGTATCGAGGAAACGATTGCGCTTTGGAGGGCCGGCAATCGGGGGGCAAGTCTCCCCACCCTTCTTGAAGCCCGTAAGACCGCAATCTGGAATGAACTACTGGATTTGGCTTGGACAGTGGCCCGAAGGAATTCCATCCCTACCGATCTCATTCTTTCCAAAGCAGTTGAAATGGGAATCACTGTCCTTCGGATTGTTTCGGGGAAAGGCGGACACCTTGCTCTTTACGCGGTACCCGGACCAGGTGAAGGTGATCGGGGCTTCCTGCCAAATATCTGGTGTCGAAGGATTCCGGTTTCCGTTTTGCGGAACGGGAAGGTCCGAATCGGAAAAGTGGCCGAAGGAACAGCGGGTGATGGAGGGAAGTGGAGCGTCCTTCACGAGGCGGTTCCGGATGAGATGGTTCTCGTTGAAACGGACCAGGCCAGCCAATGGGTGCGGAAAGAAGCGCCTCCGTGCAAGGCGACGGAACTTTTTCATTGTTTTGAGATTTGCGATTCGTTTGTTTCGGATCTTTCCGGCTTTCTTCTGAATGATGGTCTTGAATTGTTTTCAAGTTTATGGGACGAAGCCGTTAGTTTCAGGAAGCAGATCAATCGGAAAGGGCGTTTCGTCCAGAGCGGCAAAATCTATTTTCCTTTTGGTCTCCAGTACTCGAAATGGCATAACCAGATTTTTTTTCTCGCCCTTGCAATGGATTTGAATACATTTGTGTACTTGGTAGCCCCGAATGAATCGACAAGGCTCAAGGTCGCCGATTGGCACGCTTCGTTATACCAGCAACGAGAAGCTCAACTTGCGGCCATTCAGGAAGCCTGCCTTGAAAGCGATGCCTTCGAGTTTTTACGGGTAAGGGCGTTACCAACCGTTTTGAAGCCGATGTTTTTTCATTCTTCCCTGAGCGAGGCATTCAGTATCTCCGGCGTTGATAGGTCCCGAAAAAATGAACGATTGGCCAAGTGGATAAAAGAAAAAACCAAGGAAACGAAAGGTAGCGATAAATTCTGGTTCCACCCTTCCATCCAGTCGCCGAATGGTACGGGAACGGAGTTTGTCATTGATGAATTGCTTGAAAGTCTGATCACCGGGCGGCGGCGGTTGTTGTCCGAGGCCTGAAACCCTGTTGAGAATCATGGACTCTCAAACCCGAAAAAACGTGAAACGCGCCAAAGATGCACTTCGCCTTCTCGACCTGGTAACGCTTCCGGAAGTCAGCCGGATCGAACCCCGCCTGAAAAGTGGCCATTTGTTCATGCTGTCCAAGTGGACTGAAGTAAACGGTTTGCCTTTGTACCGCTTCCCTCCCTTGAAATCGGCATTCGTGCCCAGGGTGTGCTTGCCGATCCTGTCGGCCTATGCCGATGGGCAAAGGGAATTCTTGAATGACCCGCCCCTGAAATTGAAACGACAGGTGGAACGGGCTCGGAACGCAATTCAGGAACTGGGACTCATTTCGGCCACCGAACTGATAAAACGTCTGGAACTCCGCCCCAAATGGTTTTGGACCTATGTGGAGGAACACCCGGAAGAGTTTGTGGTGTTCCCCCCTTCGGAAACGACTTTCCTACCGGGGGCAAGCCTGGAAGGTTTCGAGACAATCGTAAAGGAATGGAAAACCGGACTGGCTGAGGCTCGCCGCCGCCGTCGGGAGGTTTTGGAAGGGCGGGCCCCGTATCGTCGGCGCGTGATACCGACCAGTTCCCGACCAACTCCGAAATGGTCCATCGACATCGGGAGCGAAGCGAATCCACTGGTGGACTTCGATAACTTGGGGTTCAAGGCCGCCAGAAAGTCCGTGGGGATGAAGCAGATTGAGGTGGCGCGAGCGATGGGGATGAGTCGTGCAACGTATCTCCGCATTGAGGATGGAACGCAAAAGCCGGCGCGGCTGGAACTCGACCAACTCCGAACCATTCTGATCGAGGAGGCTCGCTCCAAAAATATCAGGTTGAAGCTATAGGAGGTCAATGCACCCGAATGAAATAGATTATTTTTTATACTCTTTTTTAGTTGATTCTTGATCGAGCCTGGGTACGATTTGAAAGATAGGAATTTTTGATCGGAGGTTTGGAAGATGCCCAATTTTTGCCTGAATCGAGTGGTATTACTTGGTGACCGGAGAGGAGTCGGTCGAGCTTGGCGGTACATTCAGAGTTGCGTCAGGCCTTCAGATGTCGAACCTCAAATCCCGAAAGGATTGGATTTCAGTCGAATTGTCCCGATACCCCCCGCTCTCAGCACGGTGTGGAAACAGCCTGCCTGTTCAGAAGTTGAAAGAAGAAGTCTGTTGAAGAAGTTCGGCACGACATCTGCTCTTGACTGGTGCATTGAGGCGTGGGGGCAGAGGCTCAATTTCCCCCAGATCCACTTCGAGGACCCTCCGTCGGATTCGGACTATGGATTGGGAATGGAAGCGGCATTCCATTTCGACACGGCCTGGAAGCCGTGTGTCGGAATCGTTGCCGCTTTGTCAAAACGATTCCCCAGAGTCGGTTTCATTCTTATGCACGACGAACCGGGTAACGATTTGCGCGGGGTCCGAACGTTTCTTGCGGGAGTACTCGTTGAGGAATGCAACTTTACGGGTTCGAGTTTGTTGTTGATTATGGCAAGTTGACTTGGCCCACTTCGGCGCGCTGATTTGGCCCCCCTGGACATCGGTTGGCTACCTTTTGAAAGTCAGGATTTTTTGGATCTGGCTTTCATCGTTCTTTTGAACCGAAACGATTCCGTTCCAGTT
>JAYRXE010000014.1:0-1032 GCA_041917695.1 Minisyncoccota bacterium | reverse complement strand
GGAGATATACATCACTCCCCCGACTACGATGGCCCCCACCGCGATGATGCCCCCGATTGCGAGGGCGAAGACGTAGAAATCGCTGATGAAGGTCGGAATCGAGGTTTGTTGGATGTCGGGGTTCAGGAAGTCTTCCTGGGCTGAAACAAGCGCCGCGGAAGCGAAAAGCGATAGCGCGAAGGCTAATGTGAAAATAATCCGTTTCTTTTTCATCTTCCGGTTGGGGAATAGTGCCAGGGTTCGTTCGGGCTGCTCCGTAATTCGGCTTTGAGGCCGAACTTATTCATGCAATCCTTCAGTTTCCCGTCGCTGAATCCCCAGTCTTTTATCGTTGCTCCCTTATAGCGTATATCAAGGGCGCACCCCGCGCCATGATTCGAACAACAGGGTTTCGCGGCGTATCCCGGCCGGGCGTTCTTGTAGGTGACGTATTGAGCCGCCGGAGAGCGCCATCCGCTGTTAAAAGAAAAATCGCTTTTCTTGAGCTCCGGATGCGCGGCTACGACGCAATCAAGCGCTTTCTTATAATTTTCGTAAACCGTGGGATTTACGTACCCGCCGTAGTCGGACGTAACGAGTCCCTGCGCCGGCGTATCGCCAAGCGCTTTGCATTGAAGAGCGACTGATTCCTGGTAGGTTCCGCCATATTGTCCGCAAATATTTTTGTATGGATTCTCACAGCCTTGTATAGTCACGGGCTCGCCGGTCGTGTTTACATCGTCATTCAGGTCGTTATGGCCGCTCACGATAAATTCAAAGCGCTCCTCCCATACCTTGTCGGTGTAGCATGCGCATTTCCCGTCGGCGCCCCGGGGCCATTCAAGGGGACTTTCCTTGCAGCGTTCCAATTGTTTGACGATGCGCACGCCGCCGATATATTGCACGGTTGAAGATGATGTGCATACATTCTCGAAATGCGCCTGGTCGAGTTCCCCCACATCCAAGGTGACGAGTTCGGGGTTTACCGTCCGCAATATCACATAGGCCCCCAGAAGAAGTCCCAAGCCCCACAAGGCCCCCAGGATGATGGTC
>JAYRXE010000013.1:0-12803 GCA_041917695.1 Minisyncoccota bacterium | reverse complement strand
TCTTCAGCGGACTTGACGCCGACGCGCCCGAAGACGGCATCATCCAGCGAAGGAAGAAGGAGGGGGACCTAACTCTCAACCGACTTCCAAAACAGGGAAAATAGAACGTCGCCACCAGGGAAAATAGAATGCCGCTGGACAGAAAGAGTTGGTATTGACAGGAAGGAAGAAAAGCGATGACGGGACTGGTGAAAATTGACTCGGCAAAGGCCGCAGTTAACGCGGTAGTCGCTGTCTGGGCGGAAGCGACCACCTCAACCGGCCTCGCCCGACAAGCCGACATCCGGCGCGAAAAACAGCGATCCGTCGAAGCATTCTTCGCCTTTGTCAAAGTTGGTCTCGGTGAAGTGACGCCACAGGACGTTCAGACCTTGCTTCGCGAAATGGCGAAGTGGGGTTTGAAACCGACGACCGTCTATGCGCGGGCATGCCACCTGTCGTCCTACATCCAGTGGGCGATGCGCGAAACCGCCCTCGGACAGACGCTTCGTGGCAACCCCGTCCGGTACGCCATGCCGAAAGCGCCGAAGCCGTACCAGAGCCGGAGTAGGGGTAGGGAAAGAAAACGCGCAGTTTTGGTCGCTAACAAAATTTTCTTGCGATTTAACCTGATAAACCAGTGAATAATGACCAGTTCCACTACTTTTTTCAAAATTCAAAGAATCTGCCATAGCCTGCAATATGTTTATTCTATAGGGCTTATGGCTTAGCGTCTAAAACTGCGCGAATTCTTTCCCTACCCCTCATGGCGCGTCCAGAGCGGGCCGTCCATCTTCAGAATCAACAACCGCCGCGCCGTCCGAAGGTATTCCTCCAGGGCCTCGCGCACCGCCGGATCGGCGACCTCCCGCCGCTGGTAGTCGCCGCCCTTCACTTTCGTCCGGACGTACATCGTGTCCGCCTCGATCTCGATGTCCTTACCCTTGAGCGAGAGGACTTCCTGCCGGCGCAGCCCCGTGGCAAAGAACATCAGCAGGAGCGCGTAGTCGCGCTTCCCGACCGGATCAGCTTCGGCGGCCCGGTCGCGGACAACCTTCAAAAGTTTGATGACCTGCTCGTCTGTGAGGGATTTCGTACTCCGGCTCTGGTAAGGCTTCGGCGCTTTCGGCATGGCGTACCGGACGGGATTGCCACGAAGCGTCTGTCCGAGGGCTGTTTCACGCATCGCCCACTGGAAGAAGGACGACAGATGGCACGCCCGCGCGTAAACGGTCGTCGGCTTGAGGCCCCGCCTTGCCAACTCCCGAAGCCAGGTTTGAACGTCCTGTGGCGTCACCTCACCCGGACCAATCTTGACGAGATTGAAGAATGCTTCGACGGAGCGCTGTTTTTCACGCCGGATATCCGCCTGCCGGGCAAGGCCCGTAGAGGTGGTGGCCTCCGCCCAGACTGCTACTGCTGCCTTCACGGCGGTATCAGTCTGGGCGATTTTTCAAGTCCTGTCATTGGAAAGGTTCCCCCGGGCAGATCACAGCAAGCCTTGGCGGCCTTGCTGCGGATCGTTCGTGAACGTCTCGACCAATGCAAATTTTTCGATGCCAGCCGGGGGATCGACGTTCTCGAATACGATGAACTGTGCTTTGTCACTGATCGCCCCCAGATGCCTGAAGAAGCGCTCTTTCAAATTCGTCTTCTGAATTTCTTTTTCGTCCTCCGTCAGCGAATCGCCGGGCTTTTTCATCGGGTCGCGATAGGTCAAAAGGGGCGTGTCGAGCACGAGGAGGCCCGGATGGGGTAAGTCATGCTCGCGGCAAAACAGCAGCAAGGCAACTTTGAAGGCGGCATGCGTGATAGCACGCACGCCCTTGCCGTTGTTACGGCGCTCCTTGCCGTCAATGATCAGATCGTACGTTTTCAAATCGAAAAACACTTCACACTTTCCAGGAAAGCCCCATTCGCTAAGCACCAATGACACGACATCGGAAAGCGCCTTTGCCGTTTGGGTTGAAAGCCCACGCTGGATTGTCTTGTCGCGTTTCGGGGCCTTGGATGCCAGAACGGCTTCCTTCTGCTTGATCATCATGTCGCGACGTTTGATCAGATCAAGACCACGTTGAACGTGATCGCGAGTTTCCAAGACGTCGCCGAGCTTGCGTAGCTGTGCTTCGGCGTTCGGAGTGGCTTGCTCCAGCTTTAGTTCGACGTCAACTAGGGCACGGCGTTTTTGAGATATTGTGCCGACAAGGCTTTCGGCCTCGTTTTTGGTGTCAGCGACCGTCTTCGCCAGTGCGTTGCCCTGCTGCTTAATCTTCTGGATTTCGATCTCCGCAGCGACCCGTACGGCCTCGATGTCATCGAAACCGTGGGAATGGACCTGCGATTCCGGCGGCGCGCCGCAAATGGGGCAAGAATCGCCTGCGTTCCGGCGAAGAAGGAACCCCGCTTCCTCCAGCCCCTCAAGCCGCTTGATGTCACTCGCGTAGACCGCTTCCAGTTGTTCAAAGCTCTCCAAGGTCAGGGCGATATCCACTCCTCGCCGCTCGGCTGCGGAAATCTCAGATGAAAGCTGGCGCTTCTGGTCAAGAAGTACACCAATGGAAGCCCGCGCTAACGAAACCTCAGTTTCAATTTGCCGGAGTGTTGCATTGATGCGCACTTCTTGGTCGGCCAATCCGTCGGGATCGGGATAGTACTTTCCGATTTCCTCCTGGAGTTGGTCGATCAGGTCTTCAAGGATCGCGGCCTTCGCGGCTCGCCCGGTATTGAAATCATTCCGCTTGACGACCGGGACGATCGCTGAGTCGTCCTCACCAGTAAGCATGAACTTCAAGACGTTCCGGTTACGTGTGATGTTGTCGCGGTCACCAGATTCAATCGGAGAGTTCTCTGATTGAATCTGAATCTCGTTGGTCAAAACCATCGCTGCAATGTCGCGAAAAGTGAGGTTTTTGTGCGTCCCAGATGCGTCCACGGACACCTTTTTGCTCGTCGCGTCCATCGCCCGGAGCAAGTAGGTCGAAATATTTGCTGATTTGTCCTGGTCGTGCTTTGGGATAAGGGTTTTCGGGTTGCTATCGCCTTCGTGGAGCCTGAACGCACCGCCGACAATGGCGCGTTCCAGAGTTACGGGACGATCTGGTCCAAAGGAAAGGTCAAGCCAAACTTTGTCGTAGGGCTTGCGCTCGTCGATGTTTGGTAGTTCACTACCGCCGCCGAGCATGAAATCAATCGCCTTCACAGCAAACGACTTGCCCGTGTTAGATGCTCCGTAGATAAGTGTTAGGCCAGATGCAAACTCCAGCAACGCTAACTTGTCCTCAGCGCCAGTGAACCGCAGCTTGTTTATGCGCCAGCCTGGGTTAGTCATGATCCGTCCGCCTTGGCTTCGGTCTGGAATTCAATTGACCAGCGTCCGATCTTCTGTGTGATTACTTCCTGCAAGTGCTCGTCGCCACGCTCCGAAAGGTATTCAATTAGCCATTTCGCGCGCACCCTGAGCGCTCGTCCGTAGTCCGAACGCATAAGCGTCACAAAGGGAGCGGCGCTGTCCAATGCCACATAAGTAATGCCGGTTTCGCCGTATTGCTTCTCGACCAAGTGCAAGCGCTGCATCAGTTCCAAGCCTTTTTCGACAAGCGAGCGGCGCACGAGAAGTTCGCCATCGCGGTGCGTCACGTCAGGGTGCAGGCTCTCCGGGCCGTCGATGTCCCCAGTGTGAACGACCAAATGATCAAGCCATGTCAATTCCTTCAGGTCGAATGAACGTGGGTATGCGCAATTCAGCAAAACAACGCTTCGAACGCCGGTCTCAAGTGGGCTATTGAAAAGTTCAGGCACAACTGTCATGGCTTTTTCTTCCACGACTTATCGCCGTCATTCACGAAATGATGACAAATACCTTGCTTCACGGGCACATGCCCGTACCTTGCCAGCGGTCCGGCAGGGGCCACTACGCCGGCCAATTCCATGACGGACTGCACGCGGGCAAGGGTGTCAGTCGCGGGTGCGCTCCAGCGGTCTGCGACGCCGTGCTCAATGTCCTTTTTGAAAGTTGAAAGGACCGAGGCGTTTGTGTTGTCCCGATAGAATTTCTGAAAGGCATCGGCCTCGAAAAACCGCTCACGCTGTCTAATCAAGTCGGGGCCGTGTTCTTCATGAGCAAGAACGGCATCATGGTTAGAGAAATTGACTTTCGCTCGCTCGCTATAAGCGGCAACGAGTTCATCGACATAGCGCATTTCGGTGTCTTGCACTATGGTCGGTACGACTCCGGCCGGATACTTGCCGGGATCAGCGCCCCAGCGTTCAAATAGGAGCGGCTTCACCGCCGGATCGTCCATCATGTCGTCAAGCGTGAGGTGCTTCACGTTCTTGAACGGATACGCTTCAATGAATGCCTTCAGGGCAGGGACAAGTGCGATTTTTTCCTTCTTTGTGATCGACTTGGCGCACGCGGCGTCCCAATCATTTATCAGCGCATCCCGCAAGGCGTCTGGCTTGTCAATCAGCGCCTCAAATTTGCGGGCCAAGCCTTGGGGCGCGACAAAATAGAAAAAACGCGGTGCGGTGAATTCTTTCATCCAAGCCCAGTAAAGAACCTTTCCGATTGCAAGCAGACCTTGTGGGCGATCAATGCCTCGCCTGTATTGCTTGCACTGGTAATTGTCCCAATTCCCAGCGTGTCGTTGATCGGTGAGAAAGCCGACAACATCGCGACCTTTGTCACCCGACCCTGCAAAACGCTTCACTTCGATATAGCCCGATTTCTTCCCAACCCACTCTCCACAGAACTTTTCCAGTTCTTCGTCTGTCATCAGTAGGATCAGGCGGTGGTAGTGAATTTCTCCAGCCATTGTTGTTCGTTGATCGTTTGTCCTATGCGGTTGCCAAACTGGCTATCCAACGAATGTTCCATAACTCCGAGTGGTCTGTCTAGCGGCATTCCATTTTTTGGAACCTTATTGATTCACGAAAAAAATCACTTCTTAATTCATACCTTTCGACTGGTCCCAAGTCTAATCTTCGGTATCGCCGCTGCCCTTGCTGGGGGTGAATATCAGAGAATTTACGTTTTCAATCAAGCCTGCATAAATGTCCAATTTGCGCAGGCTAAAAAGAAAAGCCACAGAGATTTACCTATCTGATGTGTATTTTGAAAACCCTTGGCCTGCGAAAAACCTATTGGCCACCTCAGTCTGGATGGATACTCCGATTCAAAGAACTGGAATGGATTCTGGCCGTCATTTACCACTTCGCCTTGGGAACAGGACTCTCTCCAAGGCGGCGACCAACTCATGTCGCTTTTCTGCCGGCAGCTTGCCGAGGTTGCGCTGTTTCCACCGAACAGCAGGCAGGTTCTGAGCTTCCGCAATACCGATCAAATCCCAGTCCGGCTTTCCTTGCTTGAAGTCGAGGAGAAAACGCCGATGTTCGTCCGGCATCTTCTCGACCATCGCGACGATGGTCGCTTCCCGCGCGGCTTCAAGTTCGGCAAGCTCAACCGGCTCCTTGGTCATACCTGCAAATCCACGCTCGAACTCGCCTTCAAGTGGTTTGCGGGTCGGGTTCAGAACTTCGGCCATCGGACGGTTATGGCTGGCAAGATAGACCAGGAAGGCAAGGCGGAGGTCATCGCTGATGCCTTCATTTGTCAGCAGGTCACGCACATCAAAGAGGTCTCGGGGATGCTGCCGGTCGAGCGCCGCCACGATCTTACCCGCGTAAAGGTCAGCGAAGGACACGACCTGAATCTCGGCAAAACCGAACGCGTCTTCGACGGCTGGCACGACCCCGGCAAGGACCGGATCGTAGACGGTACCGCGTAATACCGGCGTAACCTCGATTTTGATTTGTACCTCGCCCGAGCGGACGATGAGCTTGGTGGCGATGTTCTCACCAGCCGTGCGGGAGGCATTGGCGCGCGCACCTGGGACTCCTCTCTCAATCCTGTTCTTGATGCGCAGCAGGGCGGCGGCAATTGCGGCGAGTGAAGTGGTGCGATCCTCGATGGGAAGATAGGTCAAGTCGATGTCAACAGACAGGCGAGGCATGTCACGGACGAAAAGGTTGATCGCCGAGCCACCCTTCAGGGCAAACGCTTTCTCTTCAGCCACGAAAGGGAGCGTTCGAATGAGTAGGGCGACTTGGTGCCGATAGGTTTCGAGAAAAGGCATAACGATCAATTCGCGGCAAATTCGGCGGGAACGGTGATGTCAAAGTTGGTGTCCAGTTTGCCGCCTTTCACAAGCACACGCTTCCCTGCGCCGAGATTGACGCGGGATGTATTGAGCCGCGCCAGCCACGCATGACCGTGGCGGTTGGCGAAGAACAGAAAAAGTCGTTTCACCTTCACGCTGGAGCAAGCTTCAAGAAGCAATTGCAAGCGTCGTGGGCTGAGGTCGCTTAATCCTTCCATCAGGACATCCGCCAGGTGGAAGCTTTCATTCTCGGGAAGTTCATCGAGCAATTCGAGGACCGCCCGCTCCTTGCTGGAATAGCGAATTGGCCGGCTCAGGCCATCGGCGCTGACCAGGTCTGAACTTGGCTCAGGAGGTAGGTTGGCGGTGACGGGAAAAAGCCGCAGGCTGTTGTGCCAGCGAAAGGTCACGTCGAGCGGCAGGCTATCCAGCCAGGTAGGCGGACGCTTCGGTCCATAAAGGTGAACTTCTCGTACTGTTGCCGATAGGTAATGGGCATAGCCCTGCTGTTCGAGGGCGGTGCGCCCGCCAACGACTAGGGGCAGGTCCAGTACGCTCTGTAACGAGATAACGACCTGTTGCCATGTCAGCGGTGTACGAGAACGACGATAGACGCGCCTGGCTGGACTATCCAGCCAACCGGCGCTGACATACTGGCTCCGTAGGGCCGATGAATAGCCATGGGCTTGCATCCAGGAGGCATCCGCAAGAAGGCCTTCGGGGAGATCCCGCTGGAGTCGGTTTAACTTGCTTTCAGAACGCATAGCCATACTTTGCATTTTGGCGAATTTATAAACCTCCGTCGAGCTTAAATTGGGGGTCAGGGAAGAAAAATTTCATTACAGGCATAGAATGGGGGTAAGCGACAAACTATGGCTGTCATGACAATTTTGGCCGAGTTCGGTTGGTGCAAACATCGCTTCCGGTCATTGGGGCGCTTCCATTTCACCTGATCGTTGAAGAAGCAAATCCATCGAATGAGAGTCTTCGTGGCGACCGGGTTTTCCCGATGCCGTTCCCGTGTAGCGTTCATCGCTCAGCGGTTTCGTGGTCCGACAAATGAAAGCCCCAGAGGGATTTCAGGTGTTGACACAGGAAATCCTCCAGGGCGTTTTCACTGACGAAACGGAAGTAGTCTCCAACCCGGACGAGCAGGGGTGATTACTCGCTCTTTGATTTTTCCTTGGCGGTGAACGTGCCTGAAATCTGAGCCGTCATCGAGGTACGCAAGTCATCGGCGGCTTTCGCGAGCAGCTTCGCCGCGACGGCTTCGGCGGAGGTTGCCTGGCCGAGGGTCACACACGTTTCCAGAATTTTCTGGGTGGATTGGTTGATCGGAACATTGACGGTCAAGGACGAACGACCGCGACGCTTCTTGGGGGCCGCGTCGGCGATTTCCGGTGCCGCGGTCTTCTTCACTGCTTTTTTGGCTGCTGCCATGGGGTATTGGTTCTCCTGAAGAGTAATTTTTCTATTTCAACTTTGAATTGAAATTTCGTGGCCATCCGGATTTATAATTCCGGTCGGTTCTTTTCGGCAAGAAAAACCATTTTCAACTCTTCTTTTTTTCTGGTTTTCAACCGGGAAAAACCCACAAGTATATGAAAATGATGCCTTTGGACGGGTGATTTTGCGGTCTCACCATTCCTGGGGATGGCATTTTCTTTGAATTTTCCAAAGCCGATTCCCTTCCCTCAATCCAGAGTAGCCTTTTTTCCAAGCTTCTCGCCTTGACTCCAAACCACTCTGCCGGGGGAATCCCAAAGGGTACGGTTTCGAATCTTTCTTTCGAGGTTGGACCGGTTATTGTTGCAATCAACCGCCGGGGGATTCAACAAGGTGACGGTTGAAACTTCCAGAGCCTCCGGATTCATTTTCAGGACGCCCGTGACCGCAAACCCCGTACCCCATCCGGACTTTCTCTCCGAAATCGAACGCAACAAAGCGATCAGTCTTCTCGTGTGGAAGGCGCGGAAGCACCACCCGTTTGACCGGCAACTGGAAGAGGCGCGCCGGATGGCCACTTTTGATTGGACGCCTGACCGCTTCGGGATCAAAGACCGCACATTGTTTGAATTTGATCCGTTTCTGTACGAGGCGGCTACCCACCCGGATGCCGAGGCCCTGGTCGAGACAGCCCGTCGCCGGCGCGTTTCCCTTTCCGAGCTGGTCGCCGAACAAAACGATCCGGACCGCCTCCCCGTATTGCGAACCTGGTTTCAACTGGCAAGCGAGGCTATTCGTTTTGAAATTCGGCATGGTTTTTCCGATGGCCCACGAATCCGCTACCTGACCACGGTCCTGGCCGAACCGGACGACATCCGGGCAATTCCATTCGTAACCTTCGGCGACCAGTGGCGATATACCCGCCAGGCCGTCGTACTGTTTACCGACGTGGCCCCCACCGGAATGGATGAATTTCAGCATGCCCTGCCCCTGAACTCCCTCGAAGCATTCCTCGCCCAGCGGGCCGCCCGGATCATCACGACCCCGATTTTCTGGAAACCAGCCAACTCCGAGTTAAGACTTTTCTCGTCACCACCAATCCTTCAGGACGAGTCCGGGGAGGGGTTTTTTCGACGAGTGGCGGGGGTGCTTCGCGAGGCAGGTGCCGTCAAGGTGGTGATCGACGAGGCGTTCTTTTCGCTTCCCTGAGAACCCCATTGAAGTGCTCGCCCCTTAAATTGACCGATCCCGTAAAGGAGGGAGCGACATCCTGGCAGAATACGTTTTGAGAAATAAGTGTAGTGGTCCCCAAAAGCTGGACACGGGAGAAGGGGTTTCAAGTGTAACAGTCGCCTGATGAGTCGGCCCATTTTTCGGCGAATTCCGCCGGGGTAAGATACCCGAGCGAGGAGTGAATACGCTTGAAATGGTAGACGTCATCAATGAACCGTCCGAGGTGGCGTTTTGCGGAATCAAAATGGGTGTATTCGTTGAGCGCAACCTCTTCTTCTTTGATGGTGCGCATGAGCCGTTCGGCGAAACCGTTTTCCTCGGCGTGTCCGACGGCGGCCATGCTGATCTGAACGTGATGTTGGCTGAGGACCGCAACGTAGTCAGTGGCGGCGTATTGAAGTCCCTGGTCGGAATGATGGATTTCGGGCGTGGCGGTTGCGAGTGCCCGGCCAAGGGCAGCGAGGGTGAGTTCGACGCCGAGACCTCGACCAAGCGCCCAGCCGCGAATCACGCGGGTAAAAACATCCATCACAATGGCCAGATAGACAAACGACTGGTCGCCGAGGCGGATGTAGGTGATGTCGGCAACCCACACCTGATCCGGTCGGACGATGACAAGCTCTTTGACAAGATTGGGATAGCGTGGGAAAGGATGACGTGAATCGGTCGTGCGTTTGCGCCGTTTTCGCGGCTTGAGCGTCAGCCCGAGCGTCGTGAGAATGCGCCAAATCCGTTTTCGTCCAACGCCGTTCAGCGCCGGATGATCCCGTCGGACCTGATGCGTCACCCGCCGTGAGCCATAGGTCGGGAAGGTGGCGACAACCCGCTCGACGGCGTGTTCCAGTTCCGTTTCCACGTTGCTGACCGGCTTGTAATAGCAACTGCTGCGCGGCAGATCCAGCAACGCGCACAGGAGCTTGACCGGGTAGTGTTCGCGCAGCGCCATTACGACCTCCCGTTTCTGTTCGCGGTCGAGGCCGCAAGCCGCGAGACTTTTTTTGACGCTTCCAGTTCCAGCGTCAGGCGGCCCACCAGACGCTCCAGTTCAACCACGCGCGGATCGTCCGCCGTCGGTCCCGCGTCCTTTTCAAAGACCTGTTCGGCACGCTCTAAAAAATGCTTTTTCCATCGCGAAAGCAGATTGTCCCGAATTTGAAGCTCGCGACAGACCTGCGCCGCGCTCTTTTCGCCCGTCAGGACTTGAAGCACCGCGCGCGCTTTCTGCGACGGTTTGAACTCTCGGTATTTGCCCATCGTGGTTCTCCTTTGCCGGTACGGAATCTTATCTCACTCCCGTGTCCAGTTTTTGGAGACCACTACAAAGTCCCGTCAAAGTAACGTCAAAAAAGTCTTGCATTGCTGAAAAATTCGTTGAAAAATCCTATCAAACGAAAACTCAACAGTTAATATTCTTTTGTTCCCTCACGAATTAATTGGTCTCTGAGCCTTTTGCTCATTAGAGGTTTTTTTTATGGTGAACAAATTCCTTCGGGTTTGCTTGGTGCTCCTACCCTTTGTTTTCGGAACATTACAGACTTTTGGGCAGTCATCCACTGGTCAGATAAGTGGCGAGGTCACTGACAAATCCGGTATTGCGGTTGTTGGGGCGATTGTTGTCGTGACTCAAATGGAAACCGGTAGAAAGGTTACCAGTATAACCAACAGCAAAGGGAATTTTACAATTCCGTTCCTTCAGCCAGGGGAATACCATGTTAAAATCTCGGCACAAAATTTCCGTATTGTAACGCTGAACAGTGTTCAGGTTTCCATAACTGGAAACACTGATTGTAGTGTTACTCTCTTTGTGGAGGATGCCACCGGTGAATTTGTGTTGGCATTGCCCCCAAAGGCAAATCTCCAAACAAACACCTCTACAAGTGGAAAAGCTATAAATGGAAGGTATCTCACTCAGTTGCCCGTTCCTTATCGGAACTTTCAACAAACATTTTCATTAACTTCGGGCACCTCTAGTAACGTTGTAAATATGTCGGAAGTTGGACGGGGAGATACATCTTTCAATGTCAACGGCCAGCGTTCGACAAGTAATTCAGTGCTTTTCAACGGTATTGATGCGAATTCCATTAGCACCAACTCAACGCCGAACCTCGCCGTGCCAGCGACGGAAGCCTTGCAAGAGTTCATTGTACTGACCAGTCAGTACGATGCTACCAATGGGCGCGGGGTGGGCGGAATTGTGTCCGCGATCACCAAATCCGGTTCGAACGAATTTCACGGCAATGCCTACTACTTCGTTCGGGACCGCGATCTCAACGCGAATGACTTCTTCCTGAACCGGGAAGGCATCGCGAAGCAGAAGAACGACCGCAACCAGTTCGGCGGAACGTTCGGCGGCCAGATCGTCAAGAACAAAGTCTTCTTTTTCGGTTCGTATCAGGGAACGCGCGAAACCAACGGCACGTCGCGGCTGAACAGCCTTGCCGTGGTCGGCACCGCGCCGGACCTCACCGACGACCGGTCGGACGCCGCGCTGGCCGCGCTCGTCGCGGGCCGCGCGCCCAACTTCGCCGCGCTGCCGGTGGCGAATCGCGTGGCGCTCATCAACCCGGTGACGCTCGCCATGCTGCGGGCGCGCTATCCCGACGGATCGTTCCTGATTCCGTCCGGCAATGGTCGTCGCTCGCGGACGCTGGGTTCCGAATCGAAGTTCGACGAAGACCAGTTCAACGCCAACGTCGATGCCCAGCTCACCAACAACAACCGCCTCGCGGTGAAGTTTTTCTTCGCGAACAACTCGACCCGGCAGGGGCTGTTCAGCCAGTTCGGCCTCGCCAACGCGCTCCAGACGCCGGGCTTCCCGGTCAACCTGACCGCGAACAACCGGCTGCTGACCGTGACCGACACGCATGTCTTCGCCAACGGCATCGTCAATGAAGCCCGTTTCGGCTTCAACATGATTCCGACCACGGCGACGCCGAACGAACCCTTCACCGCCGCCCAGTTCGGCATCACGACGCCGAACCAGACCCGCTTCCCCGGCATGCCGGCGGTGGCGCTCCAGAACCTCTTCACGGTCGGTCCGGCCGGTTTTTCGGCCAGCGACAATCAGGCCGACACGACCACCTTCGGCGACACCGTCACGCTGGTGAAGGGGAATCACACCCTGAAGTTCGGCGGAGAATTCCGCTACAACCGCGTTCGGGTCGGCTTCGACATTTTCGCGCGCGGTTCGGTCACCTACACGGGCGCACTCGCGGGCGCGTTTCGTCCGTTCTTCGGAACGCCGACCGACGCGGGCATTCTCGCCACGCCGGCGTTTAACGAATTCCTTTTTACGGGTACGGTTTTCGCCGTTCCGGGCGTGGGCAACGTCCCGTTCGCTCCGCAGGTGTCGATCATTGGCCCCGGCGCGGCGGCGCGCCAGATTCGTTCCAAGGACGTCGGCCTGTTCATTCAGGATGACTGGAAGGTCAACAACCGCCTGACCGTGAACCTCGGTCTGCGGTATGACTACTTCGGACCGTTCTTCGACTCCGACGGCCGGTTCGTGACCTATGATCCGTCGATTCAGGCGGCGGGCCAGACCGGGACGCTCAACGGTTTCTTCCAGGCCGACAACGCCCGGACGCCGATCCCCGGCATTCCGCAAATCGACCGCTCGCTCATTCCGTCCGACAAGAACAACTTCGGTCCGCGCGTCGGGTTTGCCCTCAAGCCCTTCAACTCCGACAAGTTCGTGCTGCGCGGCGGCTACGGCGTGTATTTCGACCGCGGCAACGCCCGCTCGGCCAACAACCAGGGGTTGAGCTTCCCCTACTACACCCTGGCCGTTTCGACCTTCAACGCGGCCCGGCCCTTCGCCAATCCCTTCGTGCCGATTCCGCAGAGCTATCCGCCGAATCTCGCGGCGGGGCTGCCCTTCCGCGCCACCGACAACTCGGTGATTCCGGTGCAGGGCATCTACCCGAGCCTGCTCCAGCGCACGCCGTACATTCAACAGTACTCCCTCGGCTTCCAGTGGGAGTTCAT
>JAYRXE010000012.1:0-1063 GCA_041917695.1 Minisyncoccota bacterium | reverse complement strand
CGCGCTGACCGGGCGGATACGACATTGAACTTTAGGAAGTTCCAGCATACGCCCGCCGAGCGGCATCGGTCAATCCCGCCCCAGTTCGTGCCAGCCTTCCGCCGTTCGCCACAGCACCAGACCGCATCGCTCGCAGCGGAAAATCTTGCCGCCTTCGAGCGCCGTGCGGACGAAGCGCAGGCGGTGACCAAAGAAAAAACAGGCCAGATTGGCTTTTATGCTTTTAAGTCGAGCGCAGAAGTCAACCATAAAATAACAAGTTATTTTTGTATTGCCGTCAAAATCCCATTAGTAAAATAGAAATAGCGATGGTTGTTTGTGGAGGAACGATAAACCCATTGCTCTCTTGTGCCTGCGGCTGTAGTTGTTACATTGATAGTATCAGGATCAACCCCAAAACACATTCTAAAAATTTCGCTAGTCATTCCTATTTTAACCCCAAGATCGCTTGGATCGCCGGTACATTTCTCTTTGCGAACCTTTTCAATCTCTTCGGAGAGTTTTCTCATTCTTTCCACCTCCGCGAGTATTTTTCTATCGTGCTCTGCTTTCTCGGTAGCGTCCAATCTTTCCTGTGCGGCTTTTTTTTCGGAATCCTTGCTGAGTTCTTCGGCTTTTTCTTCCGGTCGTTTCTCTCCTTCCTTCCAATGCTGGATTCCTGCGGGCGGTTTATCTCCCAATTGTAATTTGCCTGTCGATGGATCGCGCCACTCGTACATCTGGCCGCAGAAAGCGGGAACGGCGATCAAAGAAACGAAGAAGATCGTTACAAGTTTGCGCATGGCTGTCTCCTTGTGTTTTTAGGTGTCACAAGAACAGCGTAGCCGGTCGGGCGCCCGAATCAAGGCACGCGGCGCCGGGGCGTCTGGCGCTTTTTTGGGATCGCTCGGACGGCCCCGGAAAAGTCCCTGACTTTGGGATGGCGGATGTAGGTCATGTTGCCGGCGTACTCCAGGCGCGTGTCGAAGATCGCCGATTCGACCGCAGCCGGGGTCAACGGCTGCGCGGCCAGCTTGTCGCGGATGTAGTCGAGAATGTCGCTCACAGGGATACCCTCCGGGTG
>JAYRXE010000011.1:0-1554 GCA_041917695.1 Minisyncoccota bacterium | reverse complement strand
GTCCGGAATCGAGTCAGCGTATCGGTATACATCGAGTGGCCCCCCTGAACGCGCAAGTAGTGGCATCAACCGGAAGTCAGGCGACGACCGGCGACAACTGATTCCGCTTTTCTTCCTCGGCCTTCATCGTGAGGAAAGCGACGACGGCGTCGTAGGCCTCGCGGAAGGGAAAGAGGACGCGAATGATACCGTCAATGACCTCGTCGAAGTCCTGGCGGACTCTGGCTTCCGATTTCTGTTCGACAGGTTTTGGTTCGGCAGCAGCGGCGGCGGCCGGTGTGTCGTCTTTTTTTCGGAGGACGACCCAGGTGGACGGAACGAAGTGATCGAGAAAATGCGGCATGCAAGGCATGGTTGTTCCTTTCTTGGAAAGCGGTCAGCTTTCAGCGGTCAGCGGTCAGCTTGTTTGGACGCGGAGCTTTGGATGAGTGGGAGGGCTGAAGCCCTCCGCAAGCTGAAGCTCGCCCCACGGGAAGACAGACCGGGAGGTCTGTCCCACTGTACGTAAGTTGTTGAAAGTTGGTGGCGCAGCCACATTGAACATTCACGTAAGTAATTGATTTCAGGATGGTTGTTCCTCCGAAAGTGGCTCAGAAATCGTATTTTTGCAAGTATCCTCTTGATTCGAAGGGAGTTGTGCGAAATTGGCGTTTTTTTCGTTTTGCAAATTTCGATAAAAAGCCATGCGATTGAGGCTCTCGTCGAGGCGGGCGGAGAGTTGGGCGAGATGGCGGTCGAGGTAGGGGAGGAGTTTGGAGGTTTTGAGTAACTCAGCGTAGGCGAGGCTGATACGGGCGGGGTTCGTGAGGTTGGAATACGAGCTATCGAGATTGGACTGCATGCCAGTGACGGCGAGTTCGAGGGCGGCAGTCTGAACGGATTTGGCGCGGTCGATGGCCCAGCGGAAGTGGGCGATGTCGTCGCAGCAGGCGGCCTCGTGGCAGTTGGCGGGTTGGAAGAAGGCGACCGTTTCGGAAACCAAGCGCTGAAAGGCGTCGCGGCATTCGAGCGTGAGGGTGGGGGAGGGATAGAGGACTTGGGCGAGGAGATCGGTGGAGAGGGTGGCCGGGGCCGGGATTTGTGCGCGGCGGCGCGCGGCGCGAATTTTGCGAGAGATACGAAGTTTCATAGTAGTAGCAATCAGCGGTCAGCTCTCAGCGGTCAGCTATTCGGAGGGACTATCGGCGATGAGCCGGAAGGCTGCTCCCGAACGTGATTTTGGCAGAGGGGTTTGCGAAGTTGCACAATTGATTTCGCATAAAACGATGAAAAGATGTCAGAAAACATTTTTGAATTAGTTGTGAATGACTTTTTTGGATTTGCCGAAAACAACAAATTCGGTGTTTCCGCGCGAAGAACTTAAACCACGACAGCCGCAGATGAACAGGATAAACACCGATAGAAGGACGCTCACCGGGCGCTTTTCCCGTTCGGCCGCGATGAGCACGCTGGAGTCGAGGACTAACCCACAATCAATCCCAAGCTGGCGGCTCGAGCGAGTCGCGGCGGGCGTCGATGCCGGCCTGCACGTCCTTGGCGGAGTCTTCGTCGGGG
>JAYRXE010000010.1:0-57334 GCA_041917695.1 Minisyncoccota bacterium | reverse complement strand
GGACGGGCATTCACTCCGGATTCTCCGCCAGCGATAACCCAGTGAACCTTCGAAAGGATCAATTTGCCGCCAAAGGTGTAGACGGCCTCGTGTCCATCCAAGGCATGCATCCGAGGCCCCTTGGGGCTTTCGATACAGGCAAGATTTATGGGGCCGAGCATAGGTTCGACCGAAAGAAATCGAACCTGAGCGGGGATATGGAGGAGTTCAGGGATTCGCTCATTGGCGCGCTGCTGGTCTTCCACACTGACCCCCATCCAGACATTTTTGGGGGCTTTACCTGCCAACCATTTTTCGATCCATTCGCGCAAGCCGACCGGCAAATCCTCGTCTGGTTCGCGTAAAACCCCTTTCATCCTGTCCAGGAAGTTTTCCGGCCTTTTGGTGAGGAGCAACCAATCAAGATTTCGACACTTTCGAACAATTTTCAGCAGGCCGACGAACCATTGAACCGGGACTTCGTCATCCAGCCAATCGGCCAAAGACGAACAGAAGACGCGCCGTCGTTTCCCGTAATTCTTCGCCTTCCGATCCCAGATGACAGGTTGAAAATGATTCCGCTCAGAAGTGAGGTGACGAGGCTTGCCCTTCCCCCAGCCTTCGACCGCCCACTTCCGCCGATGGTTCTCTGATTCGGCGTAGCAGTTGGCGCAGCCAGGCGAAACCTTCGTGCAGCCGATCCAGTGATTGTAGGTATGGTGACACCATTCAATGTTGGAGTTCTCGCCCATCATCGGCCTCCTTTCTTCGGCTTCAGCTTGAGGCCGGTCGGGATCGTGTTCTGATCTTCGAAGAACTTCTGAACTCCCTGAACCGCTGCCATGCAAATCGCCCGACGCACGGAAGGTTCGTTCTCATCCACAAACGGAGTGAAAGCGAAGTTGACCGTGGTGTTGACGGTCCCATCCGACTGCGCCACGGCTTCCTCGGTCACGGTGATGGTGAGCTTCAGCGTCTTCTTCTTGGGCTTGGAATTTGCCATCACCGCACCTCGCCTTTCCCCGAATAGATTGTCTGGAAGATCGCTTCGCGGCGGTATGACGACTGGATGGCGGCAACGGCCAGGGCGGCAACCTGGATGAACCTCAGACGGGGACTGATTCCTTGGAATTGTTCCCCCCAAAGTTGAAACAGCTTTCTGGTCATGAAGCTGACGAAGTCGAAAAGGGCCAGCTTGTCATCGTGATCCGGTCCGCCCCATTTCGAATCCTGATGTCGGCGTTCTTCGGCGATCTGTTCGAAGATTTCCTGCAACTTGTCGGCCTCCGGATTGGAAGCGACGTACGAGTTTTCAAAAATCTCCCGGTCAACCGGATAGCGCTCGCCCTTGATGCCGATGACGAGGTAATCACCAGCCTTTCCGGTCATCACGCCTTGCAGAGTCGTGACTTCGAATGGATACGGCAACTGGACGGCCTGAATCACGAGCGGGCGTTTCCGCCAGTGCATCCCTTGAATTTGCATTTCATCGACGTTGTAGGTTTCCTGTTCCATGGTCACACTTCCTCCTTCCGGGGCAGGTGCCCGGTTTCCACAAAGTGTTGAAGTAACGGAATCAGTTCAGCCACATCCTTTTGGTTCAGGTGCATTGCCTCATCTTTAGTGCCAAGCCAAATGCACTTCTGACGCGCGGCTGATGACTCGTTGAGTGAACACTCCCGGCCATACTGGTCCTTGAACTTGTAGTAGCCGAAGCCACGGTCAGAGATTTTCGGGAATTTGCCGATGGTCGAATTCTTCATGCTGACTTCTGCTTTCTGGCCGCCTTCGCGCGACCGGCGAACGATTCGGGGTCTGGCCTGAAACCGGGACGGAATACCTCGTCGCACAGCTCTTCATAGCGGCGCCGGAGTTCGTCGATTTCAGTCTGTTTCGCGGCCAACTGGCGCGTGAGCGCGTCGCGTTGGGTCTCGACCCCGTAGAGTTGATATTCGAGGAAGCGCACCCGAGCGGTCGCTTCCTCCAGGGGGGTGAGGGGCTTTTTGCGTTGGCCCTTCATGCGGTGAGTTTCTGTTTCAGGTAGCAGTCCCGGCACAGAACTGGACGGCCATCGGCGGGCACGAACGGGACCGACGTGGATTTTTCGCATTCGGAGCAGTTGACATGCACCGAGATCGCGACGCCGGGCTTGATCTGGTTGCCCTCAAACAAAGCCTTGCGAGCTTCGCGGCACGTCTTGCACCGCTTGGGCTGTTTCAGCCCGCGTTCCCGGTAGAACTCCTGGTCGAGGGCGGTCCAGACAAACTGGGCCTTGCAGGCGATGCAGGCGAGGGTTTTGTCGAATCGTTTCATCCGTTGCCCCTCCTGTATCCCTCGAAAAAGTTCGGGATGCTCTTCGGGATAAGGCCCGCTTCCAAATCCGCAATAAATTTCCCGGCGGCATCGGAAGCAGTTTTCTTCCTCCAGGGCGAGTTGCAATTCAGGGTGCGGCGGATGTTTTCCTGGATTGCTCCCTTCACCAATCGATCAAGGCAGTCCACGATCTCTTCTTGAGACTTCGGCAACGGTTGTCCGAGCAGTCCCTGAACCGTCAAGAGGAGCGCAAAATCCTCTGGACTCAGGCCGAGGTGAAGCACTAATCCGTCGATTTTGGTGGGATATTCTGGCTCATTCATTTCTTGCGATGCTCCTTGTAGGTCCGGCCCGGTTGCCCAGGCCGGTCGAGTTACGCCGCCTTCTTCGAGGCAACCACGCGGGAAGAGGACATCTCGCTCTCTTTCCATTTGACCGCGCCGACCCGCACGCAGGTTTCACCGGTCGCCCAGGCATCGATCAGCAGGGCGGTGCAGGCGTTGCCGAGAGCGAGCGGAGTCTTGCACCGGCGGTCGTTCACGAGCTTCTCGACGACGGCCTGCTCGATGACGTCGGCCGCGTTGACCCCGGCCAGCCGACACCGCCAGTTGACGTATTCCCACCCGGTCGCCCCGGTGAGTTCGGGGAGGCGACGCATCTCGACCCGCTGCATGATTTCGCTGAACCGGAAGTCGGCGAGGCGGGCCTCAAGCGGCGGCTGGCCGAACAGGAGCACCGACAGGTAGTAGGTGTAGCCGCCGTCCGACATTTCGAGGAATCGCTTCAGGTTGATGAGGACGCGGTCGTCAAGCTGGTGCGCGTCGTCGAAGCACAGCGCCACCGTCTCGTTGTTGTCCGACAGCCGGGCCAACAGTTTGATCAGGCGTTCGTCGCGGGCGACCAGGTCCAACGGAACGTGCTCTTCGAAGTGCCGCAAAATTCCGGACATGATCGCACCGGTCCGGACGCCCCGCATGTCGCGCGCCTCGGGGAACAGGATGTGCATCTTGCCGCCCGACTTCCGCGAAAGATCGACGAGCCGCTTCCGCATCTCGGTCTTGCCGGTGCCGGGGACGCCGACGATGCCGAGCATGTGCTGATTCTTGACCGCGTAGATTGCCTGCGTCTCGATTTCGTCAAGGTCTTTGTTGGTCCACACGTCTTCGCGCCGGACGGGCCGCGCGGCGAACGGGTCGAAGCGGAAACCGAACTTGCGCTGTTGCGCCGGGGAGAGGGTTGCGAATTTTTCAGCCATCTGGTTATCCTCGTCCGGGGTGACGGTGGCACCCGCCATCCCGGTGAAAATCGTTTGAATCTCGGTTTCAAGTGTCCTGCCTTTGAAACCCTTGATGGAGAGCGCTTTTCGAAGCCCCTGAGTAATCAGGGGCTTTACCTTTTCAGCCGTCCGTTCGGTGGCGTCACCAATCCAGACGGATTGCAGCGTGGACGGGGCCGCGCCGGCGGCGGCACCGCCACACAGCTTGCTGAACTCGCGCACCGACAGCCCGACCGCGTCCCAGGGGAATTTGCTGGACATCGCTGACTCCTATCTGACAAGCGCCAGTCGTTGCGGGCGCTGGTTTTCACGTTGATCGAAGGCCGCGCGAAGCTCTTTGGCGCTGATCTCGACACGGCCGTTGAAGACCTCGCACAACCACTCCACGTCCTGATCGCTGATCGGGGGCGCAAGCAGCCGTTCCGCCAGCAACCACCGGCGCGCGGAGACGAGGTCGAGTAATTCGCTGTAATCGTTTTCGGGTTCGGGCGGCGCGGGGAATTCGACGACCGCCGCCGGTTGATGCTGGCTGTCCATCACGGCCGCGCCGAGGTTGTCGGCGTTGCCTGTGACCTGACGGGCCGGGAACAGGACCACGCTGTCGTCGGCCTGCCCCGCGAATGGGGCGTGGAAACCGGGCACGGAGACCGCCGAAAGATCGAGGTTCGCGGCGTCGGCTTCGAGCGCCTTGATGATCTGCTGCGTGGCCGACTCCTGCACGCCCTTGAAATCGAGCGCCACATCCGGCGCGAACAGCCGGCGGGTGATCTTCCACTCGGACTGATCCGGCAGAGTGACCACCATCCAGCCAACCGCGTCGGCGTAGTCGTCCGGGGTCCGGATCGCTTGCGCCTTGCGGTCAATGACCGGGAACAGCACGTTGACCCGTGCCTTCGCGTACTCGACGAACGGACTCTGGTGCGGGACCTGCCACCGGGCGCCCTCGATGGCGATGGTCATATCCGGGCGAAGGACCACTCCTTCGAACAACTGGGCGCGCAGAACGGCGTCCAGTTCGGCGGGCGGCATCGCGCGGGGAACGCGCAATCCGCTACGCCACCGGATGATCGGCTTCTCGCCGGTCTCCCGATGGACGGTATGGTTTTTGCGTTCGGCGACGTTTTTGAAGAAGGCGTTGAGTTCGTCGAGGCTGGGGTTCTCGACGAGTCCGAGCAGGCGGGCAAACTTGTCCGTGACCTTGAAGGTGTTCTCGACCTTGCCGGAAGCGCGGGAATTACGAGGACTGTGCTGCCGAAGCTCGAAACCACCGCACTCCGCATAGTAGATGTTCAGGCATCGGGCAGCGTTCCTCATGATGCCCGCCTTCTGTTCGCCGCCGTTGTCCGAGTAGTAGATGCGGCACAGATCTCCGAATTCCTGTCCGCACTCCTTCAGGGCTTCCAAAGTGTCCAACTGCGTCGGCACGCGCCCGACGATGCATTTCAGGAACAGCCGCCGGGAGTAGTCGTCCACAATCGAACAAATCCAGACCCGGACCCGGTTGCCGCCCCGCTCGGGGTGATTCCGCTCGTCCGAGCCGGGGATGCGGAGGATGCGCCGGGTGGTCGGGTCCATCCACCTTTCCTTCAACGCCGACCAGTCGCCCTGAAAGATTTGCCCGGCGTATTCCGCTTGGAACCGGCGATGCGGCGTGACCGCCACCTTCCGGGTTTTGGCGGACAGGTTCTGTTCACGGAGATAGCGGAGGAAGGTTTCCAGCGAAACCGGAGCGGATGCCCCGTTCAGTTGTGCCGCCTCCAACGCCATTGCCGGGTCCAGATGCTTTGTCACCACGAGCATCGTCGCGAACCGAAGCACCGGATGCTCGGTCAAGCTCGCCACGCGCCGCCCGGCATCCTTCCGACGCTTCCGGGCCGGTCTGACCGACTCGGAAGCCTCGTAGATCGCGCTCCGCGTAACGCCGAACTGGCTGGCCAGGCGATCAGCCGTGGCGGACGCGGCGGACCCGGACAGACCCCGCATCAATTCGAGCACCTGGGACAGTTGGTCGTGAGTGAGCTTGCGACGCGGCATGGCCTATCCCTCCGCGTCCAGATCGGCGAGCAGTTCGTCGATGGCGTGATTCTGCTGTTCTTCATCCGAGTGCAGCCCGAGCGCCCGATGCACCCGGACCATCTGCTGACCCAGCCCTTCGAGGATGAGCCGGGCGTGTTCGCGGCGGTCTTCGATGCTGATGTCCGGGGCGCCCAGGGCGAGAGCCAGATTCCCGAGGGAGACCTGTGCCTCCGTGAGTCGTTCTTCCCACGTCGCGAGCCGCCGGGAGTTTTCCCGAGCTTCACGCTCCGCGTCGGAAAGCCGGGTCTTCAGGTCCTTGACGGTCTTCTCGCCTTTGGAAATCTTCGCATCCTGATCGTTCACCTTCTGGGTGAGGGTCGCGATGATGGTCTTGATCTGCTCTTTCTCGGAGATGTTGACCCGCTCGCCCTTGATGATGATCTCGTCGCCCTCGATGCCGACCTCACCGCGCCCGAGGAGCTTGCGGTCCCGGATGCTGACGCCGATCTGGGTCAGAACGTCGAAAGCAGCGCCTTCCTTTTGGAGAAGATTCCAGCGGTCGTAGAAGGCTGTTTTCTTAATGGGAGAGAACTTGTCCAAAAAATCAGCGAAAGTCGCGCAACCAAAATCCTTGTAAGCACCGGACTCTTCAATGCTTTTCAAACCCAACAGGGCCTGACCAGAGATGAAGTTCGTGATTGCCTGAAGAGCTTTCACCGCACCCAAAGCTTCAAAGGCTCGAATGCTGTTTGGGTTGAAGTGTTGAATGCTATTGGCGTTGTTGATAACGGCAATGGCATCGGGTTTTGGATCTGTCGAAGTTTTTTTCATTCTTCCCTCAAAATTCCGGCATTCCGGAATTTGAATCCTGTAAGTCTTTTGTTTCCAACAAAGGCAGCGTCCGCGCGGCGGATTTTCCGGCAATGCGGCGCACTGCCGGATTCCGCATTCAGGCCGCCTTCACGATGGTTTTCAGGTAGTCGGCCAGGGTGAGCTTCTCCTTGGCCGCGCGGAACATCGCGTTCGTGGTGACGGTCGAGTTGATCTCGTCCATCGGCATCCGAGAGAAAGCCGCCGGGCCGACTTTGTTGGCGAGGTAGGCACGCTCGCGATCCAGCCGGACCTGCCGCTCCTGCAACGGAATCGAATCCCACACGTCCCCCCGCCGGTCGTAGGCCCACTCCTCGAACTGTTCCTGCAAGTACTCGGGGTCCATGTCACCGGGAGTGCGCGGCTCGTCTTCCACCTCCGGCTCGACCACGGGCTGCACCGGTGCCGCCTTCAGGGCCTGCATTTCGTCCCACGCCTTGAACTGCGGCCACTGCTGGCAGATCAGAACAGGTGTCGGGAGTTCGCCCTTCTTGCCCCGCCAGTCGAACTGGCTGAACCAGTTCCCGAACCGGGTGACTTCATCGGCGGTGATGTTGGCGTGCCGGAGCTTGGAGACTTCGCCATTGAGCCGGGCGCGCCCGTACAGGCTGGGCTGGGTGATGCCGCAGATTTCGCACACCGCTTCCCAAAGAAGATCGCGATTATTGGTGTCTGACATTTTGGAGTCCTTTCGTTTCCTTGGTTCGTCAAGCCGCGTTGCGTGGCCGCGCGGCCATTGCCTTCAGCGCCTCGATGACGGCGTTGGCTTCCTTCGTGGTGGTGGGCGACGTTTTCTTGATCTGGCGTTGACAGAACGCAGCCAGGGCTTCATCCGACCAACCCCGTTCACCCGCGAGGAAATTGATGTAGTTGAGTTGGCGTTTCGTCGCGATGGCCTTGATTCCGGCCTTGCGACGGCGGTGCTGCGCGGTGCGCTTGGATTCGTACCGATGCTCCGTGCCGCCCAGTTCCCGGATCAGCTTGTTGGCATCGTCGAACCCCATCGCGGCAATCCCGGTGTGGCCTTCCTCGATGGGGTTGCCGGTGATGCGAGACACAGCCAGGGCCAGCGTCTCGTTGCTCATCCCGACCTTCTTCGCGAGACCGAAGATGGTTTTCCGCTGTTCGGTGGTCATCTTCATTGGGACCTCACGCGCACATCCGAGCGACTTCCTCGGCTGGCAGAGTCATCTCGTCGAGATTGAAGTTGATGAAGTTCGGATGGGTCTGAAGACCCTGTTTGATCAGGGCGTACTCGTCCGAGTTCATGAAAAGAATGACGGCTTGCACCCGACGCAGATCGCTCAGGATGTAAGGGCAAGTCACCCCCTCCATCGCCTTACTCACCGAGGCCGCGAGCCTGAGCCTTTCCTGCTGGGAGTCGTTGACCTTTGACATAAGAAACCTCCCTTTGGTCTCAGTTACGCGGCGGGTTTGAAGGCGGGCGACGCGATGCTGCGAAGCCGGAGGAAGCGATCCGTGGCATCGACCACGTCGGCTTGCTCCTTCCGCACGACCGCGTTGGGAGCGCCCGAGGCGAGCGCCATCTCGAACTCCGCTTTCTGCACGAAGACTTCCTGCAATGACTCGGTAAGATCGGCCGCATCCGGCGGCTCGACTTCGGCGGTCACCCGCTGGCGGTTCTCGAATGCGGCCCGCGCCAACTCAAACCGTTCTTGGAACTGACGAGCGACCTCGGGAGCGTGCTCGATGGCGAAAGAAAAAAAGCGGTCGGCAAGGGTGACGAAGTCCACGACCGTCTTCCCCTGGCCGATGCCGCTTTCGACCGGCTGCACGCATTTTTCGACGAAGCTTTCACTGCGACCCAACGCCTCGCCGAGCGCCTTCATGGTCGTCACCGCCGCCGCCTGCTTGATCAGTTCGGGACCGGCGAGGAATTCACGAGCGCCGTACACGCGGCGCGAACGAGTAAGCGATTTCATAGTGGTCTCCTGTGGTTGGGGCTTGTTGCCGTGCGCCGCATTCGGTTGCCGCGCATTGATGGGAGACGGGCGGCGGGCGCACCATCGGCACGCCGCCCGTCCGTGCTACTCGACGGGAGTTTCGGGCGGGGCCGGTTTCACCGGCGTCTCGGCCAGGGCCGCTTCGAGTTCGGCGGGGAGGATCAGTTCAGGACCGAAATCGCCCATCACGGTCCCGATGGGTTCGATTTCAATGGGCTGAATCGCGGCGGAAAGTTCTCCATCGGTATCGCCCGGAAGGACTTCGGACGCATCGGCGGCGAAAATTTCCGTATCGGGGACGATTCCCGGAAGGTTGAAGGGATCGCCGGACACCTCGACCTGGTCGATGGTCCCGGTAGTGACTCGCACCGGCGGATGCTCGGACACGGTGACGCGGGCGTTGCCGGCGATGACGACGTGCCGCAGCACGGCGACGCCGGGACTTCCCACGCGGACCACGCAATCGCGGCTTTCGCGGTTGAAGCCCAGCACCTGAAGGGCGTCGGGATTGTCGGATTCGATGACCTCCTTGAAGCCGGCGGTCACCTGGTTGCCTTCGGTGTCCTTAATGACGACCTTCGGCAAGGGCACGGTGAATGTGAAATCGGGTGTATCGCAGGGAAGTTTGAACATGCTGAAACTGCCTCCAATGACAGTGATTGAGGGTTGCGGATCGAGCGCGGCCGCAATGGCGCGCAGAAAACTGGCGAGGCCCATCAGGATTCCTCCAGGCCGTGGTGTGGGGCGTGCCACCCGCGCAGGCTCGACCGCGCCGAACCTCCGCGGGTGGCGCGCCTCAGTTGATTGGTGTGGAGTCGCAGACGCGAACGAGACCGACCAGGTACAGGCGACGCTCCAGCCGTTCGTGGCAGCGCGCCAACGTCTTCCTCAACCTCTTGATGGAAGCCTCATCCCCTGCCGACATCGCCGCGCCCATACGCAAAACCGTGATCAAGTAAGAAGCAGTGGCCTGACCAGCAAGGTTCTTGGCGGCGGCCTCAGACAACTCCATCGACGCCTGCAATCGCTGATTGCAGATCGACCGGCTGCACAGAATGCAGTGACGTTCAGCGGGGAAAACATCGGCCATGTAATTGATGTGGGTCTTACAGACGCGACAGCGAGGGATCTCGATGCGCCCCTGGGCAGCGGGGATGAACAATTCGCGATCGTTCTGGTGCATTGCTCCGACTCCGGTTTTTGGCAAGACGAATCCCGACCAGGCAGCAGCCTGCGGTGGCGGATTCGATTGTGTTTGGTGGTCTACGCGGCGATTTGCGCGAACTGGCTCAGGTACTCCACAACGCGCCGCCGAACGATGTGGTATCGCTCGTCACCGTGGATTGCGCGGCTGACTGATGTCCGGGCATAGCCCAACTTCTCAGCCAACTGCGTCACGGAGAGTTCCGCGTCAACCAGGGCATGTTCAATTTGCTTTTTCGTCATGGTAATTTCTTCCAACAAGTGTGCTAGAACGTTCGTGAGATTAAAGTTTCGTGGAGTTTCTGTCAATCAGGAAATTCCATAAAAGTTCAAAATGAATGAATTTTCTTCAAGGCTCGTTGAAGCTCTTGGGACCAGTGAACCGGCTCAAATAGCTAAGATCCTTGGTATTTCTTACCAAGGAGCAAAAAACTATTTGAGTGAAGGGCAGCTTCCTCGCGCTGAAGTTTTATTGAAGATTGCGGATTCCACGAAAGTTAACCTTCATTGGCTTTTAACCGGTCAAGGAGAGATGAAGGTCCGCAAACAGGAGCCTGTTCCAGATTCAGTTCTAAGCCTCGTGGACCGGCACGTCACCTGGACTGATGAGCCTCCCGGAAGAACCGTCATTTTCAACAGCACGACCGAGGCCGTGATTGATGAACTTGCTCGTACCCAAGGGAAGACCTTTGACCGCGTGATTTACGATCTGGTCATTGAAAGTTTGGAGGCGAAAGGTCTCGTCAACACGCAACCGTTCGAATCGATCAAGCTGATTCCGGTTGATATTGAATGGGTGACAATCAAGCTGCTAGGCTACATTTCCTGCGGCGACCCCATCGAAGCGATTCCAAACACGGATGAAATTCGGGTCGCCAAGACCTTCCCTTACGATCCGAGACAGATGTTCGCTCTCATTGCTCGCGGCGAAAGCATGATCGATATGGACATCCGGGACGGCGACCGCATCCTCTGCCGGGCCGAATCCAACCCCAAAAACGGGGATGTCGTGATCGCGCTTATCAATGGGGAGGCAACCTGCAAACGGTTTTATTTGAGGGGCGGCGAGATTCACCTCGTTCCCGCCAACCCTGATTACAAGACCAGGGTTTTTGCGCCTGACCAGGTGGTCATCCAAGGAATCGTCGAGGAAATCCAACGCCGTACTCGTGGATGAAAGGAGTCCAAGATGAAAATCTTAGTTTCTTTGATTTTGCTTGTTTGCTTTTCTTTGCCCATTTGGGGGCAAAAGAAGCAAAAACAAACTTCGACTACCTCTCACTATTCCACGATCCCTTTTGACGAGAATGCTACTGAATTTCCACCAAACGATCCGGGGCATGACCCATTTGAGGTATATGAGGGAGTGCGACGGATATGGAAAAGCATTAAACCCAAAGACGAATTTGAAACGACATCGGCTTTTGACAGTCGTGTAGCTGGAGCGTTTCAGAAACCGGTCTTGGATTTGCTCACCGTTGAGGATGTATTTGCGTTTCGCTTGAGAGACTGGCGGGCCTCATATGACGCCGATGCGGAAATTCTGAATATCCACGTTGATTTCCTTCAGACCCGAAGCATGGCATTTCAGCCTGATACTCTTTATTGCGCTCATATCCCGAAGGGTAAAAACAAACAGTTACAAGCGGTTCTCTTGAAGCTGGTTGATGGGTTCCGGCTTCAAAGGGACAATCCAGCGAGCAACTCGATTCATTTTAGAGTCGGGATGAAAGCTGAAGACGCAAGGAAGATAAAGCCCAGTCTTGGCGCTATGATCAGCATCAAACTTGCCTACCCATTCATCTCGTCAGATGAAGTCACCAAATTTTTTGTTTTTCATTACCTAAAAGGAAAAGTCATTGCCTTCCATTTTTTTGATACCAAATCAGGGAAGGTCATAGCGCGAGCAACCTGATCAATTTTCGCGGCGAATGACGGGCCGCCTTGACCGCCTTCACAGGCGCGCAAACGAGATAGTATCGCCGGCGACACCAAACCAAGCCCCTGCCGGTACGTTCATCGGCCTGCTTCGACCACCTGTCCAGGCCGCCCATCGAGGCCATCATCACCGCTCGCCGCCGACCTTCATCGGCCCGCCTTCAGCACCCGCCGGGGACCGCCTTCGGACACCCACCGGGGACGACCTTCAGGCACAAAAAAACCGGCGTCTGCCGCCGGTCTTCGACCCGAAATCCGGGCTATCCTGGTGATTTCAACCTCTCCCAAAAGTCTCCCAAGAATTCCGTCCGTTATCGTGTATCTGGGTTTTAGTTATCGCCCCCCCCCTTCACGGCCAGTCACCGAGGTGAAAATCAACGCATGCCTCTGAATGGATAATTTGCGAGTGCAAAAGGGCATCCTAAAAAGGGTTTGGTTGGTGTTGCCAAGTGAAACCAGTCTCCGCCCCTCAAGTAGGAATCTCGATTGATTTCACACGGAAACCTACACAACCAAGGGTGACCCAGGGAGGTCGAATATTTATGAGAAAATCCAGCCTGTTTTTTGGTTTTTTGTTTCTAATCATAACTTCACCGGCTTTGGCGCAAGGGCCGCAGAGAGCCGTTCTGGTTCAGGTTCAAGATACGAAAGGCTCGGCGCTGGCTGGTTTTATTCTCTGCCCGGCCAATGGTGCTGGTTGTCGGCAAACAACGACACGTTCGGGACAGTTAGCCGTTCATCCTTCAAGTGAAGCATTCGGAAGCGGCTGGGTGAGTCTGGAAATCATCAAACCTTCGGGTTGGGTATTTGTTTCACCGTGGGACGGTGTGATCGAACTTGGCTCACGAGATAAAAAGATCGTATTGGCGAAGCGGGGTGATCTTGCTTTGCTCAAAGACCCGAACGTTTTGCGGGCGATGGTGCAACGTGCGACAACAAAGGCAATTGCCGCACGGGAGGAAAGCCTTCGTAGTCGTGAGATTGAAATCACATTAGAGGAAACCGCGAAATACTACGACCTACCGAAAAATGAAATTGATCAGGCCATCCGGGCTTGGGCCGCCGTTGCAAAGGATCCCTTTGATAAAGCTTTGGGTAATCTGTATCTGGAAAGATATCGGGAGGCAGAGCTTGGGTTTGAAGAATCGTTCGAAGTTCGAAGAAAAGAAGAAGCACAAGCGAAGTTGAAAACAGCGGAGGCGGCATTTGGCCTTGGTCAGGCAAGATATGCGCAGGGCAAGTATTTGGAAGCATCAGTTGCTTACCAGGAAGCTGCGGATCGTCGCCCAGAGGACGAGATAATACTGAACAAATACGGGGTGACATTGTTGGTTCTGGCAAAGTTTGAGGAAGCAAAGCTGTTCCTTGTAAAAGCGCTTGAAATTAAAGAGAAGAAATTTGGCGTTGAGAATCCTGATTTTGCGACATCCCTGAACAATCTGGCGTTGCTTTACCAAGCCCAGGGGGAGTACGTGAAAGCCGAACCGTTGCTTGTCAGGTCGTTGGCGATAAGAGAAAAGGCACTTGGACCGGAGCACCCCGACGTCGCGACTGCCCAGAACAATCTGGCGTGTCTCTATAAAGCCCAAGGGGAATATGCGAAAGTCGAGCCGTTGCTTGTCAGGTCGTTGGCGATAAGGGAAAAGGCACTTGGGGCAGAACACTCCTTCGTCGGGACTTCTCTGAACAACTTGGCATTGCTTTACAAGGCCCAAGGGGCATACGGGAAAGCTGAGCCGTTGTTTGTCCGTTCTTTGGAGATAAGGGAAAAGGCCTTCGGGCTAGCACACCCCGACGTCGCAATTGCTTTGGGCAATCTGGCATTGCTTTACACGGCCCAAGGGGCATACGGGAAAGCTGAGCCGTTGTTTGTTCGTTCTTTGGCGATAATCGAAAAGTCGCTCGGGCAGGAACATCCCGACGTCGCGACCTGCCTGAACAATCTGGCATTGCTTTATTGTGATCAGGGGGCCTACTCGAAAGCCGAGCCGTTGTTTGTCCGTTCGCTGGCGATAAAGGAAAAGACACTCGGGCAGGAACATCCCGACGTCGCGGCTGCGCTGAACAATCTGGCGACGCTGTACCGAGTCCAAAGGGCATATGTGGAATCCGAGCCGTTATTTGTTAGGTCATTGGCGATAGGAGAAAAGACTTTCGGGCCGGAACACCCTTTCGTCGCGACCTGCTTGAACAATCTGGCGTTGCTTTTTGAAGACCAAGGGGCATATGAGAAAGCCGAGCCGTTGTTTGCCCGATCACTGGCGATAAGTGAAAAAGTGCTCGGGCCGTGGAACCCTTTCGTCGCGACTGCCTTGAACAATCTGGCAACGCTTTACGAAGTCCAAAAGGAATACGCGAAAGCAGAACCGTTGCTTGTCAGGTCGTTGGCGATAGGTGAAAAGTCGCTCGGGCCGGGACACCCTTTCGTCGCGACCTGCCTGAACAATCTGGCATTGCTTTATCAAGTCCAGGGGGCATATGCGAAAGCCGAACCATTGTTTGTCCGTTCGCTGGCGATTAGGGAAAAGATGCTTGGGAAGGAACACCCCAGCACGATGGCTGTTTCAAAGAATTTGGAGCGAGTACGAAAACTCATGAAACAATCACCCCAATAGTTTCATGCAGTGGCAGCCTTGGTGGTCACCGCGGTCGGTGAAGAGGAGGGGGTCCAAGTGAGACTTCCCTTCGCACAGCCCGAGTTCCTCGACGAGCAGAGCGTCCGGATTCGAAAAATTTTCTCGACAAATTTTTTGGATCAGTGCGGCGCGGATTTCCTTGTCGTTCATCAGGTGGCCCACAGGTAATGGAGTTTTGTACTTCCTGAACTGGACTTTTCGTTGAAAAACAAAAAGTCCTGCAAGGGGTTTCCGCTTCAGGCTATGTTTTTGAGTTTGGATTCCTGGCCAGGCAAAAAAAATCTTTGTTCCGAAATTTGACTAAACGAAGCGAGCGTTGAAAATCCCGCTCGTCGGGAAAGTCCGCGTCGTTGAAATAAACGCCGCCGGATGGTTCTGGGGGTAACGGGATTAGTGGCCGGACGCCGAAACGGCTGCATCGGTCATTTGCGCACGCAGGATTCTTGCGCGCGGATTGACGAAGTTGGCGATTGAAAAGGCCAGTCAATGCAACTGACTCACAAAATTGCCCTTTGCCCGACACCGGAACAGGCCGATTATTTCACTCGCGCTTGCGGCACCGCGAGAAGGGTCTGGAACTGGGCGCTGGCCGAGTGGAACAGGCAATACGCGAGCGGGCAAAAACCCGATGCGATGGCGCTCAAGAAAGAATTCAATGCCATCAAGTACCACGACCCGGAATGGCTCGACGAAAACGGCCAGCCGTGGTTGCGGGGGATTCACCGGGACGCCCACGCACAGCCCTTCGCCTACCTGGCCAAGGCGTGGAGTCGGTTCTTTGCCGACATCCGGAACGGGAAACCGGCGCACGAACCACAATTCAAGAAGAAGGGCCGTTGTCGGGACAGTTTCTATGTGGCGAACGACAAATTCAGCGTCTCGGACAAAGCGATCCGCCTGCCGAAAATAGGTGAAGTCGCCATGACCGAGGCATTGCGCTTCGAGGGAAAGATTCTCGGCGCGACGGTTTCACGCACGGCGCATCGATGGTTTGTGGCGATTCAGGTCGAGGTGCGAGACACACAGTTCCAAAAGGCCAGGACCGGGGATGGCGTGACCGGTGTCGATCTTGGCGTGAAATCGGCCGCCACTCTCTCCAGTGGCGAAGCGATCCAGTCGCCAAAGCCGCTCAAGGCCGTGCTGCGCCGTCTGAAACTTCGGAGTCGTTGCGTCAGTCGCAAGACCGAGGCGGCAAAGCTGGAAGCCGGGTTTTCGCCGGGAGCCCGGCTTCCCAAGGGGACGCGACTGCCGGTTTCCAATAACCGGAAGAAGTCCTCAGCGACATTGGCAAGACTGCATGCGCGTATTGCCAATATCCGGGCGGATTTCACCCACAAGCTCACGACTCGACTCTGCCGTAAAAACCAAGCGGTGGTGGTCGAAGACTTGCACGTCAAAGGCATGCTGGCGAACGACAAGCTCGCCCGCGCCATCAGCGACGTGGGATTCGGGATGTTTCGCTCGCAAATTGAATACAAGGCAAAACGGTTCGGCACAAGATTGGTCATCGCTGACCGTTGGTATCCGAGCACCCGCCTGTGTTCGGTGTGTGGCTGGAAGAACGAAGCTTTGAAGCTGAAAGATCGGGAATGGAGGTGTCCGCAATGCGGCACGATCCACGACCGCGACTTCAACGCGGCGCTCAACCTGCAACGGCTGGCAACCGCAACCGCCCTACCCGTGGCGAGTCCGACCGGCAACGGCGGCGCGGTGACGGAAATTGTTTCCGTCACTGACGGGAAAGTCACGCCTGTCAGATACGAATGTGGTCACCAGGACACGTCGGGGCAGGAAAAGAACCGTGAGCACTTACGCGCACTTTCTTGATAGCAGACCGGGCGGATTGCCCTTCCCCTGGATTCGGTAATTGACCAGTCGGCCCACAGGTATTGGAGTTTTGTATTGGCTGAACTGGACTTTCCCGTGAGAAACAAAAAGTTCTGCAAAGGATTTCGGTTTCAGGCTATGGTTTGGAGTTTGAATTCTTGGCCAGGCTTAAAAATTTCTTTGTTCCGAAATTTGACTAACTGCAATGAGCGTTGAAAATCCCGCTCGTTGGGAAGTTTTGATTTGGGTGATTTTTGAAAAACAAGAAAACCGTTCGGACGATTTTTTCGGAAAAGATAGCAACGGGTGAATATGAATTTCGGTGAGGCGTATATGACGAACGTGCGAATTTTTTTGATTGCTGTCGGAATTCTGGCGGTGTCGGCGGTGAATATCTTGGCGGTGTCGGCCGACAAGGGCGCCACTCCGGAAATGAAAAGCTTCAACTACCGGCTGCCGGCAAAGAAAGCGGCTCTCGAACCGCGGACGACTTCGCGAATTGACCTGGGGTCCTATTCGAAGGAAGTCCTGGTGACCGGACGGATTGCCCTTCCCCTGGATTCCGCCAGCCGCGTCGTGTCGCTCGTCCCGAACGAGATCCGGACGGCCGATTTTCAGACCTATTCCGCCCAGGGCGGGAAGCTGATTCCGCTTGGTAAGGGCCCGTGCCGAACCTACCGGGGAACCGTGGAAGGCATGGACGGAAGCGAAGTCCGGATGTACGTGGACGAAAATTACCTGGGTGGGGTGATCGCCACGCCGACGGGCGCATTTGTGATCGATACGGTAAAAGTGGACCGGATCGAGACCAATGGTGTTTCGGCCAGGGTCGGAACGGTGGTCATTTCGAAAACGGATCGGCCTTCCTGCGCTACCTGCGGAACGACGCTTCCGGAAAAGCTGGTCGGCGGTGTGAATGCGAAGGGAGCTGGTCGGGCGCCGGTCGATCCGGCAAACGTACCTTGGGTTCCGATCGTGAACCGGACGATTGCCCAGAAAACGGTCAAAATCGTCACCGACGCGGACTTCGAGTACGTCCAGAACCAGGGGAGCGCGAGCGCGGCGAATGCGCGGATTCTCTCGTTTATCAACACGTACGAACCGTTTTTTCAGCAAGGCGTCGGTCTCCGGCTGCGAGTTTCCGGGCAAGTCGTGCGTGACACGCTGCCGCAGGTCTACACTGGGCAAAGCAGTATCGATCTATTGGGACAACTTGCTGGCGACTGGGTGAATCGGCCAACCCCACAGCGTGCTTTCGTCATGATGCTGACCGGGAAGACCTATCTGCCCGAAACCGATTCGGGTGTGAGTAGCAGTGCTTCCTGTTTGTCCAACCAAGGTTTTATAGCCAGAGAAGGAAATCCGAACCTCTTTGGGCCGTTTGCAACGTTGAACAACCTGAGTTCTTTAACCACATTGCAAATGGATTTAAATAGCGGTGTAGTTGTTGGTGATCCTGATTGTTCTTCCAACATTCTTGATGTGTTCATCGGCCAGGTGCCAATTTTAGGGGATACCTTGGCCACCAAGTTCTGTTGGAAAACGGTCAACGGAATCAATCAAAATCTTCAATCGTTTTCGGGTGCTTGCATCCTTTCATCCGCGGAATCCACGGTTACGATCCTGAATTCGAGTTCGAGGGTAGTGCCGGCCACCGGCGGAGCGGTGACGTTCTCGATTCAAGGTACGCCGTCAAACGACTGGCAGGTCTACTCGCTCGATTCCTGGATGACGCCGCAAGTGAACTACACGACCGGAGTTGTGACCGTAACCGTTTCACCGATTGGAAAAGGTCAGCCGACAAGAATCGGAACCGTCGTCATCAACGGCGCGCGGATCTCGATTTCCCAATATTGATTCCGTTTAACTTGTTGAGGGAAAGGGCCGGGAAAACCCGGCCCTTTGTCATTGTTGGACGAGTTGAAACGAGTAATTAAATCCAGGTGGGGCGCATCCGTTCTCGCCACCAACGATGTGGTTTCGGCAATCGGGCGGACTACAGGCATTGCCGGAGACACCGAGGGGTGTAACGAATGAAAAGGCCGGATCGTTACAAGGCTTCGGTGAGGCGACTCCCGGAAGCCCGAAACAAACGGGAATTTCGAAGGAACGTTTGAACGCAGTTGCCGCGCGTGAAACGCCCCGGGTCGGGGCGGTCGGACTGGTGCATTTGTTGCAGGGGTCCGTTCCGACCTGATCGAAGGGTTTGCCGTCGAGGCCAACCTGATCCTTCCAGAACGTTTCGGTCGTCTCGATGTCCACGCGAGCAACCCATCGCGAGTAGCCGGAACCGGCGGGGCCGAATTTTGCGTCGAGCCAGGACTGATCGACGAGCGTCCACTCGGTGAAGCGCACTTTGTCGATCCGGATCGACCACCTCTGAACGGTGAAGTTTCCGACGAATACCGGCTGCTCGCGCACAAGGAAGTTCGGGACCGTTCCCATCGCTTCATCCATGAATTTCTGCATCTCGGTCGCGGGAACCGGCCAGGCCGTATAGTTCCCCAAGGACGAAACGTAAGAAGGGTTCCCGTAGATTCTGAACTGGACCAACTGCATCCCCTGAAGGCTTTTGGCGCTCGAGGACGGATCCCGCTGGATATCGCCAACCACGGTATTGATCTTGAATTGACGAAGGTTCACCGACGCATTGTCGGCGAATTCGTTGTTTTCGGTCACGGCCTGATCCAGATAGGCCTGACGGGTGGTTTGGACGGTCTGTTCCGAAACCGGAGAAAGAATTCCGATAAGAATGGCCATCAGCGCGATAACGACGAGAATCGGCATGGTTTGAACACCTTCCTTTACGTACTTGAATCGGATTCGGGTTTCAGATCGGGATGATCTTCACGGTGATGGACTTTCCGAACTGGTCAACGAGTTCGAAGCTCAGGGCATTTCCCCCGGTTGGAGTTCGACTTGAAGTAGCCCGGAACAAAAACGTCTGGCCGGGGGTTCCCGCCGCGGGGGTATCGGGAAGAACGAAAAGCTTGATTCCCTGTTCGGATACGACGACCGTTCCGTTTCCCGGAACGACGGTTCCGGAAGGACAAAAATTGACCTTGTAAAGGCGCGCGGCTGCATTGGCGGTGTAATTCGCGGTGTCCCGAACTCGAGCCAATTGTTGAAGTCGTTGGTGCTGGGTGATGTAGGACATCACGACCGCACCGAAAACCGCCAGAAGGGCGATGGCGATCAGCAGCTCGACGTAGAGCGTTCCGTTCTGATTCCGGCAAAAGTTTTGTCGACGGTTCTTCGGCATGATTCACCACTCGCTGTTCATGATGAACGGGACATAATGGCTGACGAATTCGTTATTCGCGGTACCGGTGTTTCGCCGTTTGACGACGAGCATGACGCCTCGAATCGATGGGAAATCGGAGTCGGCTACAGTGACCGCGTTGTCGCCGTTCGAACGGAGGTAGCCGAAACGAAGATCGGCGAAATGGGTGGTCTGGATCAGGAGTTTATCCGTTGAAGTTGCAGTGCTTCCGCAAGGGTTGAGGGTCCCGGGATATTCGGAACGCACGAGGCCTTCATCCCGGACCCGATACTCGAGATATGAACTGACAGGTATCGCGAGCATTCCTCTGTAATCGACGGGTGCGGTTCCGATATCGCCGACATTCAGACAGGGGCCGGATGAGAATGCGCCCCGAAGGTGAACCAGATTGGGATTCACCGAGTCAACGGTTGGAGCCGAACTTGTGATGAAGAGCAGCCCCTGGCGTCCGAGGCCCTCGGAAACGAAAAGGAAGGCCCTCGAAGACCCGATCCGGCCGGTCAGTGTCGAGATGTTTCCGGCCACGGTGAATTCGGTTGTACCGGAAGTGATCGCGCCGGCGGGTGTGATGCCTTCGACCGCGCGACCGCCCGATTCGTCGCCGATCCGGTAGCAACGAAGGGTTTTGCCGTCGTCAGCGACTTCGACCGCGGCGACCGGGTGTCCGTCCCTGACGAAGAGCGGAAGGGTGTTGTTGGAACCGGCTGCCAGAAGAAACCCCGTCTGGCGAACGTCGGTGTCGAGGAGTTTGGATGCCCGCTGAAGGTCGGTGTTGAGAAGCGCTTGCCCTTGCTGGAATCTCGCGGTTCTCAGGGAAACCCCGAACGCGGCACCGAATCCCACGATGACAATCGTGAAAATGGTGACGGCAATTATCAGCTCGATCAGCGAATAGCCGGCTTCTATTTTTCTAATTTTCATATGGGTCTACTCGCTCATTCCGCTTGGGGGTTGAGAGATTTTCAGGCAGCCCGACTCCAAGAATCGGACCGGCATACCCGGGATTCTGTGAATTAAATCTGTTGACGGCATTTGGATAAAGTTGATTGACGCCAACAAGGAAATCATTTCGGGCAGCAAGATAATTTGGACTTCGAGCACCACCAGGGAAGAATTGATCCGAAGCAATCATCTGGATTCTGGCTGTATTCCTCTCTGTAATGAACATGGTTTGGGCTTGAGAGAATGAAGTTGCCTGAAAGAAGCCCGTTTCAGGAACCCGCCTGAAGGAACCGGAATCGTTCGATCCAGGGGGAGCGGTACCTACGGGCGGCTCGACATAAAAAGGCGGACTTCCCGGCGGATAAAGCTCTCCCGCAATTTGCTGGCGTTTGACCAGCCAGAAGAAATTGGCCCCACCGACGACGAGCGTCACCGTTCGAGGCGTGACGCAGGCAACCTGGGTCGTCCCGTCCCGCTCGATGATCGAAAGCGTGTATGTGTAGTTCCCGATGGTGGCCGGCGCGGTGAAGACCTGACTTCCGGTTGCGTCGGTGCGGTCGCCCGAGGGAAAGCCGGGACCGGTAATTCTGATCTTCCTTCCGATGAAAAGGTTCTCGACGACCCAGTCCGCCGTCACGCTTCCGCCCGGGGGAACCGGGTTCGGCGTGATCTGGAAGGTCGTGATTACAGGGCAGGGGACGTTGAAATAGGGATTGGTGGCCAGCTGGTTGAACGGCAGCGAGTAATCGTCTTGAAACGGACCGGGAGGACAAATTCCGGGGGAACGATAGTTCTGCCCCGACACCTTGACCAGGTAGGGGTCGGTCGGAAGGGTGATGGTCGCAAACGAGTAGTCTCCGGAAGGCTGGTTGAGAAGCGAACAGGGGAGCGTGGCGATCTGGTTCCCGTCGATGTCGAAAATATCGAACGAATCGACGTAGAGATACGCTTTGTTCTGGCCGCTTGCCTGATCCCCGGTGTTGGTGAAAACCACTTTCCCGGAAAGTGTCCGATCCGTGGGGTTGTAGGTGGCTTCGAGCTTCCAGCGTCTGGTTCCGCGAACCTCGGTCGTACACCAGTTGGTGACATCCGTGAAGAATTCGGCGGACGTTGTGTACTGGCCGGGACTTTCAGCTCTGACCTTCGGCGATGATCCACCTGCGAAAAATATCGAAAACGCAAAAGGCAGGAGGAGCAGATATCCGTAGGCAAATTTTGGACCGTTCTTTTTTTTCAACATCATCCACCCTCGAAACGAACTTCGGCCATGAGAGTACCGTGCGGGGTCTCAGGAAAACGAAAATTCGGGTCAGGCTATCACACCAGAAAAACGATTGTCTTCACCGGACTTAACTTTCAGAAAGTTATCTCACCAATTTGGAGACTTTCAGTCATGGAAAGTTCCCCTCAAAAACGATTTGTCCGAGATCGACATTTCAAAACTCGGAAATGCGAAGCCTTGAAAACACTAGATTGCTTTGCAAGCATCGTGCCAAAGTGGTTGAGATTTGTAACTGACTGATTCTAAGTGATTTTTAGTGCGCGAGATTTTCCTGAAAACACGACATTTGCTTAGATTCCGGATTTCCGGAATTTAAGCGAGTCTTAAAGCGCGAGGATATTTAAGATACTGATCAATATTCGGGGATTCGAACCGGTCGGTGGTTGTGGGTGTTTTCGATTAGCAATCCTTGGGTTAGCCCTTGTCGAATAACAGAGAGATGGTCAGGATTGGTTGGAAAATATCCACAACCCAAAACAAGGACTCTCCCTTCTCATGATCCCACCTCTCCCGGCGGGAACTCGTCTTCACGAAAATCGGTACACCATCACTCGGGTCATTGCCGCCGGAGGGATGGGCGTTGTCTATCTGGCGTTCGACGAGGTTGAAGAAAAACCGGTTGCAGTCAAACAGACGTTCTTCACCGATCCGGAACTTCGGAAAGCCTTCGAGCGGGAAGCCAAACTGCTCGAACGTCTGGACCACCCGAACATCCCGAAAGTGACGGACCGCTTCGAAGCGGCTGGCCACCCCTTTTTAGTGATGTCGTTCATAACCGGAAAGGACCTGAGTCAGCTTCTCGCCGAAAAAATGGCTTCGGACGGGAAGCCGTTTCCGGTTGAAAAAGTTCTCAAGTGGGCGGACGTTCTGCTTCAGACACTCGATTTCCTTCACAACCAATCGCCTCCGATCATCCATCGGGACATCAAGCCGGCGAATTTGAAGGAAACCAAGGACGGCCGGTTGATGTTGCTCGATTTCGGGCTGGCGAAAGGTCATGTGACGCAGCATTCGCAGCCGGCCAGTGTTGCGGCTTCTACTCCGGGCTTTTCTTCCTTGGAACAGTCACAGAATCAGGGGACGGATGCTCGCAGCGACATCTATTCGTTGGCGGCGACGATGTACCAACTTTTGACCGGAATCATCCCGCCGGCGGCTTTGATGCGAGGTATTTCGGCCCTTTCACAATTGCCAGACCCATTGCTGTCCTTGGGCCAAATTGCCCCGGAAGTTCCCGGTCACATTTGGGCTGTCGTGATGGACGGCTTGTCACTTCACCCATCCGGGAGACCGCAAACTTCGAAAGACATGAGGCGGCTTTTGGGCCTCGCTACTGAAGATTCTTACATTGGGAAGGTCATTCAAGGTCGGATTGAAAAGGAACTCGGCGCCTTGAAAGAAGTTTTTGTCGAGAAGCCCGAGCCAATCATTGAAGTCATTGGCCACAAAATTGGCGATTCAAGAATTGTTGCCGCCGGAATCCAGGTCGTCTTTATTCCTGCCGGAGAATTTGTGATGGGATCGGAGCTGGACGAAGAAGACCGATGGACGAGGGAGGTGTTCGCGAAATTCAACCTGAAGGGGAATTTCAGTGATGAACGGCCTTCCAGGATGGTAACGATCAGTCGGCCGTTTTTTATGGGGCGGTATCAAGTGACCCAGCGGCAATGGCGGTATGTAGCGGAAAAGCTTCGGAGGGTGAAGCGGGACATTGATGCTTCGCCCGCTACGTTCAAGGGAGCCGACCTCCCGGTTGAAACGGTCAGTTGGGAAGATTGCGAGGAGTTCTTTCTTCGCCTCAATCGGCTTTGTGACGGGAATGAGTACGCGCTTCCCACGGAAGCGGAGTGGGAGTATGCCTGCCGCGCGGGAACATCCGGCGATTACGCCGGCAACCTCGATGAGATGGCCTGGTACGCCAACAATTCCGGGACAAGTCCAATCGACGCATACCAAGCTTATTATGGAGATGCCAAACCGGACTTCAATAAGTATTACGAAAACACATTAAAGCCGAATGGCTGCCAAACCCATCCGGTCGGGAAAAAACGTCCGAACGCATTCGGCCTCCACGATATGCACGGCAACGTCTGGGAATGGTGCTCGGATTGGTACGACGAAAATTACTACGAGAGCAGATCGACCGAGGACCCGAAAGGACCGTCGAGCGGCGATTACCGCGTCCTACGCGGCGGTTCATGGTGCTACGATGCCTATTTCTGCCGCTCGGCGTTCCGAGATAAGGGTGCACCGGCATACCTGGGTAACAGCAGCGGCTTCCGGGTTGTTGTGCGTTCCTCGAGAACATAATGCCGGTTCGTACGCTCTGGTCATTCCCATTTGCCGCGCCGTTTTTGGCGAGGCCTCGAAATTTTTTTCTCGAGGCCGGTTGTCATCGAGCAAAGAGGGTCGGGCAATAGCTCCGGAACTGAAAAGGTTGGCTTTGAAACCGTGTCGGTTGAGGTTTGGGATCAGGCAGCCCGTTCCTGGCTTTTTCGACGAAGCCCTTGTGGGAATAAAGAATATTTAGCGACCTAAAATGCGTGACATGCGTGCATTTTTGTTACGTTTTATCTATAATTAAACCTCAGTATAAAGGAAGTGTTGAGAATCATGGCCACATCCCAAGCTACCAAACTGATTTTGCAATCGGCCCGAAAAGGATTCGTCCAGCCCAAAATGTTGGCGGACCAGGGAGTTACGCGGGAACACTTCAGCCGCTTGGTCAAAAAAGGGGTTCTCGAACGGGTTCATCGCGGTCTTTTTCGGTTGGCTGATGCCCCCATAACTGAACATCACGAGCTGGCGGTCGCGGGAACGGCCATGCCCGAGGGGGTAATTTGTCTGCTTTCCGCTCTTGCCTTCCATGAACTTGGGACCCAGTCTCCGTCCCGAATCTGGATGTTCATCCCTCAACGTTCGGCTACGCCACGGCTGACCCGGAATTTTCTCAAGGTCATTCGAGGAACTTCTTCCGTGTTGCAAGTTGGTGTGAAGACTCACATCATCGAAGGGACCCGAGTCAAAATCACTACCCCAGCCCGTACGGTGGTCGATTGTTTCCGAATTCGGAATCGCCTTGGATCCGGAATCGCGGTTGAGGCGTTGAGGGCCTACCGAGCCGGGAAGAAAGGTACCATTTCTGAACTGGTTGAAATGGCGGAGCAATTTCGGATGGCAAATGTCATGCGTCCGTATCTGGAGGCTCTCGGATGAAAAGGCCAATCACGAATCCGGCGGCCTCGATCCGTGCAAAGTTGATGAACGAATATCGTTCCACTGGGGTGAATTTTGACCGGATTCTTCGCAGGTATGCCTACGAACGTTTTCTGAAACGCCTTGAACTTGCGGGATTCTCGGACCGGTTCGTCCTGAAAGGGGCGATGTTGTTCGTAGTGTGGGAGGAATCCGGCTTTCGCCCAACCAGTGACCTTGATCTGCTTGGGTTCGGCGCGCTTTCAGAGGATTCGGTTCGTGAAATCGTCACTCTTGCCACTGGTGTCGATATCTCGGACGGTTTGATTTTCGAATCGGAATTCGGGGTGGGGCCAATTCGAGAAGATCAGAAATATGGGGGGATTCGAGTTCGTATCCGAGCTAGGCTGGAAAACGCCATAATTCCTCTTCAAATAGACATTGGTATCGGAGACGCCGTTTTTCCTACACCGAAAAAGGTTGAAATTCCATCGCTGGCAGGTATGCCAAGGCCATTCTTTCAGGTGTATCCCAAGGAAGCCGTAATCGCCGAGAAACTCCACGCGATGACTGACCGGGGTATGCTTAATTCCAGACTGAAGGACTATCGCGACATCTCGGTTCTTGCGAAAGGAAACGATTTTGATGGAGCACTTCTGTCTCTAGCTATTCTCAAAACTTTTGAGCGACGCGAGATGGTCAGCTTGACGGCTGACCTACCGGGATTGACCATTGAGTTCGCTCAAAAAAATCAAAAGCCCTGGATGCACTATCTTGAAGAAATCCGGGAAACACCAGTCGAGCTGGAAGTTGTGGTTAAAGAGATTTCCGAATTTTTGTCGCCACCGGTGAATGGATTGATCAGAAATGGGCACTTCTCTGGATTTTGGAATCGACATATTGGATCGTGGGAAAACCTCGGCGGAAGCTTTTGAGTCAGGCAGCTCGTTCCTGGTTTTTTCGACGAAGCGCCTGAACGACTCGGGAGAGTTTTGATTGCTGAATCAGGTCGCAGGCCTCTCCACGGGTCATGTCCTTGTGGAAGGGAAGTTTGTTGAGTTGAAGCGCCTGAAACTGGGAATCGGTTACAGGGAGTTCTCGCCATCCAGCTTGGGTGGTGGTGAGCTGAAAGGCATTCCGGTCTCAAATCAGATCCTCTGCCACTCCTTGGGCATAAGGGAGGGAAAGGGATCGATGGAGGAACTGCCCTTGTTGACCTGCTTCCTGAATATAAACTTGACATCCTCCCCGGCCTAAAGGCCGGGGATTCCTACGGCGCTCATTCCCGCAGTGAGCCGGGTGAGTCGCTTCGGTGGGTTCCTGCTGCTGGCGGCCTTACCGCACCGCTCACTTCACAGGCGCAACGGGCGTGTCCCGCCCTGAGAATGTTGATCGCGCCGACCACGTCGGCGTGTTCCTCGAACTTGCATGTGACACACGCGAACCGCGATTGCGTGCGCCGGTTGTCCGCCGACACATGGCCGCAATGGGGACAGGAGCGGCTCGTGTTCATTGGCGGGACGGCAATCAGCCGCCCGCCCTGCCACGCCAGTTTGTACTCAAGCTGACGGCGGAACTCGTACCATCCCTGGTCCAGGATGGCCTTGTTCAGGCCTGATTTCGCTTTGACCTTCCGGCCCGGATTTTCCGCCGTTCCAGCCGCCGAACGGGACATGTTCCGAACCTGCAAATCCTCAATGCACACCATCGCGTGATTTTGGCTGATGGTGGTCGTGATTTTGTGCAGGTAGTCGCGGCGAGCATTGGCAATTCGGGCATGAAGGGTGCGAACTCTGGCCTTGGCCTTCTTCCAGTTGTGGCTGAATTTTGTTTTGTGGCTCAACGCCTGTTGCGCCTTGCGGAGCGCGACTTCGTGCAGCTTGAAACTGTTGAGCGGGGAGTGGAACGTGCCATCCGACAGGGTGGCGAAGCGGGCGATCCCAAGGTCGATGCCTACCGAGCTGGTCGCCTTCAATACAGGATCGGGAATCTCGCGTTCGGTCTGGATGCTGACGAACCACTTGTCGCCGATGGCGGATACCGTCACCTGCTTTAACTCGCCCGGCACTGGGCGGCTGTTCCGATACCGCAGCCAGCCGAGTTTGGGCAGGAAGACCCGGTTGTTGGCGGAGTCGAGTTTGATCTGCTTGGGATCGGGATACCTGAAGCTGTCCCCCTGCCCCTTCTTCTTGAAGCGCGGGAAGTCCGCCCTTTTGGCGAAGAAGTTGTCGTAGGCCCGCAACAGATCCTTGAGTTTCTGTTGGAGCGGATGCACCGGCGCGTCTCCAAGCCAGCGCGCAACCCGCCCGGATGGCAGCGGCGCGCCATTGCGCCAGGCCGTCAGCTCCCGGCACAACTCCGCGTAGCCGGGCATTTTTTCCCCATTCTCGGAACACGCTTTCCGCAAACTCAAAGCCTCGTTGAACACAACCCGACACGAACCGGCACAACGCCGCATCCGGCGCTTCTGATCTCCGGTCGGCATCAGTTCGAATTTGAAGGCTTGGAGTCGTCTCATGTCTGGATTATAATTTGGTCCATGAGCGATGACAACGATATTCGACACGGCAGGCATTGTGTTTTTCTTATGCACGTCCATTTGGTCTTCGTGACCAAATACCGCCGAAATGTCTTCACGATCGATATTCTCGACGATTTGCGCGAAATCTTTTCCAGCGTCTGCGCGGACTTCGAGGCGGAACTCGTGGAGTTCGACGGCGAGGACGATCACGTCCATCTGCTGGTGAATTACCCGCCGAAGGTCGCGGTGTCGGCGCTGGTGAACAGTTTGAAGGGAGTCTCCAGCCGACTGATTCGAAAGAAAAACGACCTAGGGATCAGAAAGAAGCTATTGGGCGGCGCCCTCTGGTCTCCTTCCTACTTTGCCGGAAGCTGCGGCGGTGCGCCCATCGAGATCATCAGGCAGTACATCCAGCAACAGCAGAGACCTCACTGATCCACGGGAAGACGCCTTCCGCGTTCGCGCTATCCTTCCCCGGCCTGAAGGCTTGTCTTTATCCACAGAAAGTCAATTTACGGGCAATGTGAACCCCTTCGATCAGATTTTGGAGTACTTGCCAGCCGCGCCAGAGAACGATCCAGCCGGGGAGACCATCCCCGGCCCGGTTCATATGACCTCCAAGTCGTGCCAGCGCGAGTGCGACATCGCGGACCGTTTTCAATGGCCGTTCGGCGCGCAGGCTCAAGACCGCCTGTTCGGTTGGCGTCAATCCGGACTGATCGGCGGGTGCGGCGGGCGCGGCGCGAACCACTTCCCGAAGCGCAATCAGACGTACGGCGACCACGCTCATCAGGGCCGTCACGGCAAACCACGCCGCGGCGCTTTCCATTTGCTGGCGCTCCAGTCCAAGCCCGGTTTTCAAGGCTTTGTGAAATTCTTCCTCCAGCCAGCGGGTCGCGTACATCCGAACGATTTCCCACGCCTGCGCCGTCGTCTCAACCGGCAGACTGGTCAACAAAATCCATTCCAGCGCCGTCACACCCGGTGGCGGATCGGCCTCCCAGGCCCGGACCAGCGTGACCGTGAGTGCCGGACGCGCCCCACGGCGAAATCCGACGACCTGCGGCGACTGAATCCGAACCACCGTCACGCTCACCGACAGCCGTGCGGTGCGTTTCGGTGTTTGCCCGCGGCGACGCAACGTCAACCGACTCGTTTCGTCCTTTGCCGCCGTCGCCCGCGCCGCCACAAACAATCGCCCCGGGGTCTCCTCAATCACCCGATCCGCCTGCGCCCGAATCACGAAATCCTGACCGTTCGCCCGGCAACTCATCAAATGATCGTAAATATCCGCCCCACGATCACCCACCTTGATCCATCGCGCTCCCGGTGGCGGATGACCCAGCCGATGCGACGTCTGCTCCCAGACCCCGGACTCCACCCCGCTTCCGACTTGCCGACGACGCGAACCCCGATCCGGACCACGCCCGGGCTGCGGCTCGCGAATCCGGTACGACTGATCCGCAATCCCAACCACCTCCACCGCCCGACGATGCACCCCCGCCCCGCTCCCGTCCCATCTGACCGCCAACGTCGTATGCAGCAAAAATCCGATCTTGCGCGTCCGACTCCCGCCAATCGGTCCCAACCCCTCGATCTCCTCGCCCCGACTGCACAAAATCTCGCTCGTGTCTTCCAGGAGCAAATACCAACCCGTTCCCATCTCCGAAAACACCCGCTCCCGATGACCGTACTGAATCGTTTCCGGCGTCGCTTCCGCATGATTCACGAACCGGTACGCCGCACGAACCTCCGAAACCCGCCCAAACATCTGACCCAATCCATTCCCCGGATGACGCGCCATCGCCGAACCGATCGCCACCGCCCGACGACTCATCCGCTCATCGCTGAAACTCGACCCCGAAAATTCCTGCTCCGACCACGCCTCAACCGATAAACCCAAGGTCATCACTCCATTACCCCCTGAATCATCTGACTACCAACCTTTGACCCACTCCTTGTAAATGAACATTCTGTGGATAAAGACAAGCCTGAAGGCCGAGGCTTGCCGCGCGCCTGGTCATCGGAAAGACAGGTTCGAGTAATACTTCCGCAAACAAAAAATTTCCGTTGGATCCGTGTCGGTTGAGATCTCGGGTCAAGCGGCTTGTTCCTGGCTTTTTCGACGAAGCGCCTGAACGACTCGGGAGAGTTTCGATTGCTGAATCAGGTCACAGGCCTCGCCGCGGGTCATGTCTTTGTGGAAGGGAAGTTTGTTGATTTGAAGGGCCTGAAACTGCGAGTCGGTCACTGGTAGGTCTCGCCATCCTGCCTGAGTTTTTGTGAGCTGAAAGGCATTTCGGTCTCGAATCAGGTCCTCGGCCACTCCTTGGGAATACGGGAGAGAAAGGGATCGATGAAGGAACTGCCCTTGGGAGCCTTCCTGGATGAACACATCGTACAGGGGATGGTAGCGGTCGAACCCGGACACCGGGAAAAGGACCACCGACGTTTTTTCCACCTGTATCCCGTAGACCTCGCCCTCGAAGCGGCTCCAGTTGAGATCCGCGAAAAGATTTCGCTCGTGACCATCTCCCCATTTGGGATTCCCGAGAGAATCGGCGGATTGCTTCTTTTTCTTGTAGAGGGCGCGCATTCCCCGATTCCGGGCTTCTTCAGGTGTCACCCTTGCCATCTCGGCCAAGGTGAGCGTCGGCGATTTGTGGCCTTTAGGAACGAGGTCCACGACCAGGCAGTCGGATTTGCCGGGAAACAAACGCAGGCCGCGGCCGATCATCTGAATATAGAGCCCCTTGCTCAGGGTCGGTCTGGCGACGATCACGCAATCGGTTTCGGGATCGTCGAAGCCTTCAGTCAAAAGCATTGCGTTGACGAGGACCCGGATTTTATTGGCCCGGTAGTCGGCGATCTTTCGACGACGTTCGGTAGGGGTACCCTCGCCAGAAACGTGGTCGGCTGAGATGCCGTGGGCGACCAGTGTCGCGGCGACATCGCGGGCGACCTCGATAGTCGGAACGAAGATGATGGTTTTCCGGTTCGGGGCGTATCGCTGGATCGTATCGAGCGCGACTTCCGGGAGCACGCCTCTCAGAATGCGACCGAGTTTGCCGGCATTGTAGTCGGACCCGCTCGACTGTCCGAGGTCGCAATCGATGGGGACCTCGATTCCTCTCAGGTCGGCCAAGTACCCCTCGATGATCCCTTCCAGAATTCCTTTCTTGTAGGCGGTCACCTCGAAGGTTTCGTCGAGTTCCCGGTCGTCGGTCCTGAACGGCGTGGCGGTCACTCCGAGCAGTTTGGTTTGCCCAGAGAAACATCCGAGTTCCCCCAGGACAACCTGGTATTCATCGGCCGGGGTGTGATGGGCCTCGTCAACAATCACCAAGCCGTAGCCGACTTTTCGGAGCTGGTCGAGCGTTTGGGGTGTCGAGGCCGATTGGACGGAGATGAGGTGAACCGGCGCCGAGTGATCGATGTGGCCTTTTCGGATGATGTGCGACTGGAGATTCGGATCGACCAAGGGAATCTTTTCGGTCGCCTGAGTCAGGAGTTCGTCCAGATGGGCGAGAATCAGGACTCGTTCCTTGTTGTTTTTGCGAATCCGCTGACTCGCAATTTCGGAAAAAAGGATCGTTTTTCCCAAACCGGTCGCAAGTGCGACGAGCAGGCGCGCGTAGCCTTCTTCCCATTTTTTCTGGCAGGCGCCGACGCATTCGTTCTGGTATGGGCGAAGTCTGAGCATGCTTCGAAAATGCGCGTATTTGGTTTTTTCAGAGTGGTCTTTGTCGAAAATCGACGGACGCGGGTTCAAGATTGAAAAAGCAAACGTCGTGCCAAATAAAGAATGTTCACAAGTCTTTACAATCCAATAGTTTGCCCCTAAACGACAAAATCCTGAATTCAGGAATACCAGAGGAGATTCCTAAAATCAGGAAATTTAGATCGAGCGTTTCTTTGAAAACTCAGATCGGGCAGGGGACTGAAAAGCGGGTGGCCAAAAGGATGGCCTCGTCCGAAAATTTCTTCACGCCTGATTGAAGGAGATCCGCCCGGTGACAGATGAAGTGGGCCGTTGAATAGACGGCGACTTCCTCGGCCGCTTCCGTAAGGATTCGGTTCAACTCGGGAAGATCGGCAAGTTGTCGCAGGTGCTGGTCCTTGGGATGGTCAAGCAGATGGAACGCGAGGGCGAGTGCCTGAAGTGCTTCGACGTGCATGCACCAACAGGAAAGGTCCCTGGCGATTTGCGCCTGCTCGAAAGCCGTTGATCCGATCTTCCCAAAAGGGACTTCGGAGGAACGGCCGACAACCATGTCATTACTGGCTAATTGCCCTGCGTGACGGACACGGTTGAGGACCTGAGCGAATTGGTGGCGTTCGGTGGGTGAAATCTTTTTGGAGTGGGGCATAGTGATTCAGCTCTGAACGGTGAAGTCGTTTGAAGGAAAAGGCATCCCGGGAGTCAGGAGGAACGTCTTGAACGGATCGACCACATTCAGATCGATGATGGAAAGAAGTTGTTCCGCCAGTACCTTGACGGGGGATTCGGAAGCCGCCGCCACTTGCCAGGATTCCCTGGCTTCGACGAGGAGATCGGGGTTCAACGACCGGCGCATGTAGCAGGCTGCCCCATGAACGATGAGGACCTCGGGTAAATCGGGGGCAGCGAGCTTTCCAAAGTGCGCGGCCGGAATCGCGTCGGTGAAGTTTTGCGAGATGAAAAGCCTGTAGGAATAGGCGGCGCACTGACGACCCAACGCAACCCGCCCCTGGCCCTCCGCTTTAAGCATCACGTCAAACATCAGGGCGAACTCCTTCCATCGCCGGAGCCATTCTTCCGCGGGATTCAGTTGAGTCGATGTCGCTTGCATGGCAGTCCTCAAAACCTTTCTACCGAACTTTTTTCAATCGAAAATTCCCATCTTGCCGACCTCGGCCTCGATCAGCCCTTCGGGGAGGGGGCCGCGAAATTGTCTGAGCCGCTCATCGACCCGGCGGGAGAGTTCGGGGGAAAGGGAAGGTTCCTGTTCCTGTTGAAGAAGCTCATCGAGATAGGGATCGTCGTAAATGGTCGAATGCGTCATGGGATTTCGGGTTCCTTCCTTCAAAGAGTAAGTGCGGCTTCAGCAGCCGTAAGAGCGATATCTTCCTGGGCCGGTGCGGTGACGGCCGGATCGATTGATACAGCCTTGAGGTAATCGCGCTCGCTCGCGGTGAGCAACGCGCGATCCGGACTGATCTTCCATTCGCGCGAAAGGTCGTTCGTCATGACTTCGACTTCCCGCGCGGTCTGGGCGGTGTCGTGTGCCGCGGCGAACCGGGCGGCATTCTGGATCTCCGCAACGCTTACGCCTTCGTGCTTACGAGTGAGTTGTTCGAGAACGAATTGGACCTGTTTCTGTCCGCCTTCGACCCCCCTGAACTGTTGAAGTTCACGGCCCTCGATCGTGAGACCTTCGGGTACTTCAACGAGGGTTCTGAAAAGGGTGGGATCGGACGGAATCTGACCGCGCTCGATCCGGTCCACGGCGTCCTGGGTTTGCATTGAAACAAGAGTTTCGTGTGCGGCCCTTGAATGCAAAAAATCCGTCGCGCCGTACAGCCGGTTGACGACGATCTGTTTCGCTTCCGGAGTGAGGGGCGTCTGTCGAAGGACTTGACCGAACTCCTCGATGAGTGTCGAAGAGCGAATGCCGCTGGCATTTTGAAGCGCCACATTCAGCGCCTCATCCGAGAACACCGCGTTAGGAATGGGAGTGCCGGATGCGGTGAGCTGGGCGGTGTGATCGGCGACGATCCCTTCCAGTGCGTCCCTTTTGATCTCGGCCGAGGATGCGTGTTTGGCGAGCGACTGAAGGGTTTGGGAATGCGCTTCGAGGACCATCTGTTCGAGGGAGGTCTGAAGTTTGTACCGGTCGAGTAACGCCGCGGCTTCCGGGTCCTTGGCGGCAAGTTGCTTGAGTATTCCGAGCCCCTGTCGAACCTTCTGGGCGTTGTCGAAGGTTTCCGCCGTCTGTCTGTCCGTTCCTTTGAGAATTTCACCCGTGAGGGTTTGCTTCAACCCGGCACCCGGGTCTTTAAGGTAGGACACGACTGCCTGCACATCCTGTACTCGACCCTGAGCACCGACCGCCTGAACCGTCTTTTGTCTCGCGATCTCGTAGAAGGTATTCAAGGCGGCGAAGTTGAAATTTACTTCTACCTCCTCGACGAGGCGTTCGGTCGCGCTACGCGCGGAAACCAGGTCATGGAGGGTGACCGTGTGTAGACCGGTGCGAGGCTTGAGCCCGGCAGCTTGCGGGTTGTCCAGCGCAATCTCGATAAAACCGAGATTGTTCTCGTGATCGATCATGCGTTGAGTTGCAGCTTCGGCTTCCATTTGGACCGCAAGCAGTCTGCCTCTTTGTTCGCCGAACCCTTCGATTCCATGCATGCCGTTGAAACCCTTTCCGAGAAAGTACTCGGAATCAAGCAATATGCGTGCCAATGAAATGCCGTTCGCGGGCATTTCTTTTTTTGGGCTAAGTCATTGATTTTCAAGGGCGGGAAATTTGGGGAAAGCAAAACGACAACTCCGTAAGAGTCTTAATTTTAGGAATCACTTTTAAGTTTCCTGATTTCCGGAAATTAAAAAAACCGTCAAGAAAAGGCATTTTGTTGATTTTGTTGGAGTTATGGATTTCCGAAGCTCTTATCGAACTTTGGCACGGAATTCGCCAAGAGGTCTGGCAGGTCCGCTTTTAAAAGCCAAGCAAAGGAGCAGAAAACCATGAGCGAAAAGAAGCAATTCCAAATCGGGGCCATCGTCAACACGACCATCTACGGGCAGGGACGCATCGTCGCCATTCCGGACATTCCTGGAAGCGTGGGCAGACGCTACCAGATGATCACCACGGGTGGCCGCTCGGTGATCGTTCACGAATCGAGCGTGATTCAGGAAGTCAGCCCGGGAAGCGTCGTTCGCGACGAACAGTACGGAAAGAACCTCGAAATCGAATTCGGGGCGTTCTTCTCCGACAATCTCAAAACCAGCGGCGAAGAACACTCCGTGATCGATCTGGGCAGCGAGATCTCCGAGCTGCTCGACGGCATTGAGTTCGAAGGATTTCCGAACGATCTGAACGCGCAGCCGGTGCCCTTCAACCTGGGGAAGGCGGCGTGAAGCGAACGCAGCGTTTCGACTGGACCGGTCGTCCAAGTTGACGACCGGCGGTGTCAGAGAGAAGGAGCTTCGAGATGCCCGCTACCACGGAACTGGTTACCTATGAGCAAGGAGAGTCGATTGTCCGACTTGCGAGGGCACTCAATTTGGCGGAGCCCGCCCATTTGGGATCGAACGATGGCCGGCTCCAACTGGCGTTCAGCGAGGACTTCAGGAAAACCGAACAGGGGACGGTCAAACTTTCGCTCCCGTATCAAAAAACAACCATCGAGTTTTTCGGTCTCGGAGATGTCGAGGTCGTCCAGCACGACGATCTCGACGAAGAGCTTTTCGTGGTCGGATTGACGCTCAGTGGAGCCGTTGTAGGGGAAGCAAGGCCTCGACCTTTCGGAATAAGCGATCTGAAACTACTGGATAAAACGCTGACGAAACTGGTTTCGGATAAGGATCGGGATCGGGTCATTCAGGAACTCGTCCAGGAGCCGGGATGTCTGGAAAAGGAAGTCTTCATCCTTAACCCGGGACGGCTTGAGCCGGTTACGTCGGTTGCCTTCATCGAAAAGGCCCCGAGCTGGACGATTCTGAAATACGGAAATCCGGATAACCGGCCGCAACCCGATGGAATGCTCAATCAAGGGGATGATGAACTGCCGGTTCGAATCAGGTTGAAGTTAGCCGGGTTCACCCCGGAAGAAGCCCGGAGTTACGGTGAAAGACTCGCCGACTACCGGGATATTTTTATTGTCGCAAACCCCGACACCGAAGAACGGAGGCTGTCCAGCCTTATCGGTCCGACCCAGTCCGGGTTCGACCGGATGTTGAACGCCCACATGGACTGGCTGGATTCCGATGGTGAAGGAGGTCGTCGAGGCGAGTTCTCCCGGATGAATCTGTCCGGTCTGAAAATCGAGAACCAGGATATTTCGAAAGCGGACTTCTCCTTGGCGGACCTTTCGAAAACGACCTTCAAGGACGTATCCGGAACCGGTGCGAGACTCAACGGCGCAAACCTGAAAGGCGCGACCCTCAGAAACGTGAGACTGAATGATTCGAACCTGATGAGTTCGAAATGGATCGACACCTCCTTTTTCGGTGTCGATTTCAGCGGCTCGAATCTCTCACGCGGGACCTTCAGCGGGGCCAACATGAAAGGGTTGTTCCGGGGAGCCAACCTGGAGTCGTCAGTATTTTCGAACTCGCTGATCTATGAATCGGACTTTACCGATGCGGACTTTTTGAACGCGAGCATGGAACAAGGCACGGTGAGTTTTTCCAACCTCACCGGGGTGAGACTGGAAAACTTCGAGATTCGAAACGCCACGTTCGCGAGCGGCAGCTTCAAGGGAGCTTCATTTGAAGGCGCGCTTTTCAGGGACTGCCAATTCAGGTCGATGGAATTCAGTCCGGACTTTGAACCGACCGAACGGATTTTCGAGAACTGCCTCTTTCTGACGTCACCGAATCCGCCACCTACGAATGACCAGCTATTGGACGAATTCGGGGTGCCTTTGGGATCGGACGGGACCAAGGGCGAAGGCGTGCCTGTGTCCGAGGAACAGGTGGAAGAAACCGGAAGGGATACGGGGATCTCCCAGGAGTTAGGGGAAGCCTTGGAATTGTTCTCGGACAGGAAGATCGATTCTTGGGAAAGATCTCAGGCATTGGACATTTTGTGGAGGAATTTCGAAAAGAGTGAAGTTCGCAGTGCGGTGTTGGCTGGGTTGTCTCCTGATGAAGACCCGCAAATCCAGAAAGAGGTCCTGGTAAAAGTCTGGGAGTCTTTGGGCAGTGACGAAGAGATCTTGACAAGGATCTATCCCTTGGCCGGCGTCGGCGTGAGTCCCGATACGCGGACTCTGGCGCTTTATTCCCTTTCCGACTTCGTCGAAAGGTACGAAGAGGTTCGACGATTGGCGGTTGAGGGATTGAATGCGAACGAGGCGAACGTTCGAGAGACTTCCGTCAATGTGCTCACCAAGTTGGCCGGGGAAGCTGAAATTCGAACGAAACTGAAAGCTCTGTTTTCGGATGAAAGCGGCGTCGTCAGGCTGGATGCGAGAAAAGCGGTTTTGGGGATCAACCCGAATTCGGAAGCCGTGAAAGAGGCTTTTGAGGGCGTTTTCCAGGATGAAGATGAAAAAATTCTCCAATGGGCGGAGAAGTACCTTCAACAAAGAATCGAAGACCCTCGCCCTGAAATGCGCGCCGCGGGGGTGGAACTTCTCGGGCCCCGGCTTGGAGACGAGGAAATCGCGAAAAAAATCTTTTTGTCTTACACCGATGGTGAGCCATCAGTTCGCGAAAAGGTCGTGGAAGCGTTTGCGGCTTCGCCCGAAAACCCATTGACTCGGAGTGTAATGAGAATGGCCCTTTCGGATAAGGATGAAGGGGTTCGGAAAACGGCGATGGCTGTCGAAACGGGAAGCGCGGTGAAGGAAACCGAGGCCCGGCAGATGGAAACGCAGGAACGAAGTGAGGATCGACAGGGCATTCCCGAAGCCGAGCAAGAACTGCTTCGGAACAACTTGGAAAGATTTTCGGACCGCACGCTCAATCCGGAGGAAAGATCGGAAGCCCTGGGTCAGTTGTTGGTCAATTTTGGAAAGGAAGAAAATCGAACGGCGTTTCTGGAAGGACTTGAGAATTATCCCGGCGTTTTGGACGAGATCTACTCGCTGGCCGGCGAGGCCTCTGATGAAAAAACCAGAAGTTTCGGAATTTATCTCCTCTCGCTCGTTGAAAATGACGAGAAGGCGAAAGCGCTGGTCACCGCGGGGTTAAAGGCCGAAGAGGAAATCGTACGAGTCGTTTCCGCGTATTCATTGAACGGACTGGAAAGAAACGAAGGCGTTCGCGAAAGCCTCAAGGACTGCATTTCGGATGAAAGTCCTTTTGTCCGGGTAGAGGCGAGAAAAGCACTCTTGGCGGCAAGCTCGACCGCTGAAGAGGTAAGGGAAGCCTTGGCGGGAGTGTTCGACGATAAGAGCGAAATCGTTAGCGGGTGGGCCGAGAATTACCTTCAGCAACTCCTCAAAGGTAGTGGCGCCGAAATGCGCGGTGTTGCGATGGATCTTCTCGGAGACCGAGTCGGGGTCGAGGCGCGTAAGGGCTCGGATATCCCGACGGAGGTTGTTGAAAACCTGAGAAAATTCTCAGACAGGGAGTTCGATCCCTGGGCTCGAACCAAGGCGTTGGATCAGTTGTGGCCGCATTTCGACAAGAGTGATGTCCGAGCTGCGATATTGGAAGCGATGTCGCCTGAAGAAGATCCGAAAGTTCAGAAGGCTGTATTGTTGAAGGTCTTTGATGGATTGAATGAAGACCAGGAGATTTTGAAGAGAGTTTACGCCTTGGCTGGGGATGGGGTGGAAAGTGAACCGAGAAGTCTCGCAATTTTCTCGCTGTCCTCGGTTGCGGAACAAGACTTGGAAGTTAAACGCCTGGTGATTGAAGGGCTGAAAGCGGAGGCAACCGAGGTTCGAGAGGCTTCTGTTTATACCCTCAAGGAGCTGGCAAAAAATCCTGAAAACCGAGAAAAACTGGTGGTTTGCTTCTCGGACGAGCATCCCTCGGTTCAATTGGAAACGAGAAAAGCGGTTTTGGGTAACGAACCCGTCCCGGCAGAAGTGAAGGAAGCTTTGTTTGGTGTTTTCGATACCGAAAATGAAGCGGTTGCCGATTGGGCGGAAAAATTCCTGCTTCGGAACCTTGACGCAGGGAACGCCGAAATGCGAACCGTCGCAGTCGAGCTGCTTGGGCCTCGAATCGGAGTTGAAGAAACCGGGAAAAAACTGTTCGGAAGCTTCAGCGACGAGGACCCGGCCGTCCGCCAGAAGGTTGTTGAGGTCTTTGCCGCCTCGCCCCGGAATCCGATGTCCGAGAACATCCTGAGAATGGCCGTTTTCGATGGGGATGAAGAGGTCAGATCTACGGCTGCAACTGCTCTGGAAAATCGAAGAAAAGTCGAGGAACCTGAACAGGGTGCAGGCCCTCTTCCGCGCGTTGATATCGATCCGGATGGCGGTGGAACGTCGGGAACACCCGGAAGTGAGAGTGGAGGCCCACTTGGGGGGGCAGCGGGCAATCTCGGCGGATCGACTCCGATGGCTGCTTCCTCGACGGTGCCGGATAGGCCTTTCCATGCCAGTGCGCCAATTCCTGAAATCAGGGCAACCGAACCAAAGCCGGTTCAGGTGGTTCTACCTGTCATGGTCGATGATCAGGCCGCGCGCCTGGCCGACTTCGACCGGGCATTGACCGCTTTGCTCGAATCCCCTCGCCATTACCGGGAAGCGTTGTTGATGTCGGTTATTGAAATCGGCAAAGGAATCAACCCGGGCAAATATAAAGCGAACGAACTTGAACAGTTTGCCCAGACGGCGATCAACCCCGAAACGATTGCAAAATTGAATGGCATGGTCTTGACCGAGGCCGTCTACGCCCAGGCCATGAGTAGCCGAGCCGCGAGAGAATCCGGTCGAACCGCGTTGACGGAAACTGTCGTGTTCAACGAGATGAACAGGCTCCAGAACGAGCAGAAGATCGAAGGGGTAATCGAACTGATCGAAGCATGCGGAGCCAGCGTCGCCTATCGTTCGAATCAAAAGGTCGATGTTTCGGTCACCCGTATGACCGGGTTCACAAAACAGGATGCAGGATTCGTGACAGCATTGATGGATCAGGGAATCGATGCCGATTTGATGATGAGAGTTTCTCACGGGATGAGGCATACCGATCCCTCGATGCTGACGCCCTATGTGAAAACCCTCGACCGCATTGCTCGGGACAACCTGGTTATGGGTGACCCGAATGGGGAAATGACCCGGAGCGAAGCCGAAAATCTCAGAGCCTTCATGGTGGAGAAAGGGTTCGTTCAGCCGGCTGTTCAAACGGAGAGAAGCAGGAATACCTCCGTTGAGCAATACGCGATGGTTATGTAAGGAGACATCATGTTCGAAGCGCTTCTTCCCGATGGTCTTCTCAAAGGACCGTCAACGCTACCCCCCTTCTTTTCGCACAAATTGATGATCGGAATGATCCTGGGAATCGCACTCCTTTGGACAGGGTTCTGGGTAAGAACAAGGAGTACCCGATCTCAAACTTTGAATAGGACGTTGGCCAGGATCGGAACGACGATTCTGGCGTTCACCCCTATCCTGACGAGTGTTCTCTGCTTCAATTTCTGCGGGGGAAACTTATTCGTGATGTTCGCAATTGAACTGGTCGTTTCGGGTCTCCTCGGGGCAGCTTTATTGACGGCAATTACCTGGACTGTAGATCCTTGGAACGAGAAGTCCTTCGGCTCCCGCGAGTTACTTTTCCTGAGTTTGCCGAGCCTACTGTTCCTCGCCGGGTTCGTCGCCTTGGTCTTTTGGTGGATGGGGTGCTCAGGCGAACCGCGCTTAAATATTTAAGAGTGAAATAGAGGGTTCTTCTTCCTTTGAATATTATCGGAAGTAGAATAAGAGGGAAGAACAAGAAGCCGGCCAATCGATTAAAATCATTATTTTGCAACAAGTTAGAGTGAGTGGGGCTTTGGGCAGGTGGATGGCGAGTCTGAGAATGAATCCGACTCGACTCATCCTTTAGGGCGTTTTCGAGATGACCTGAAAAGGGGATGGGCCACGATGCCATTGCCGAAATGAGGTCGTAGCCGAGAATCGCGAGACTTCCATCGAAAGCGATCTGAAACGCGGTCCCGTTAGCTGTAACGGGACCGTCGAAGAAAAATGCTCTGAGTAAACAAACTGTCGGGAAAGCCACGGTCCCATGATAGCTAACGGGACCGTCAGAAAGAGACAGCCGTTTCGATGTGAAAGCGATCTGAAACGCGGTCCCGTTAGCTGTAACGGGACCGTCGAAGAAAGATGCTCTGGGTAAACAAGCTGTCGGGGAAGCCACGGTCCCATGATAGCTAACGGGACCGTCAGTAAGAGACCGCCGTTTCGATGTGCCCGATGAGTTCTTGCAGGAGACTCTGGAGTTTCTCGGGGGTGATTTTGCCGCTGGTAAGCTGGATGTCGATCTGAACCTGGACTGTCCCATTGTCGAGGTTTTTCTTTAGCTTTAGTCGCTTGTTGAGTTTGGTTGGCGTCGATGCCTTGCCCTTCTTCTGTTTTCGGACTCTGGCGGCTGCCTCGGAAACCGAGACTTCTCCTGAAAGGACTTTCGCTTCGAGTTCCGTATCTCCAAAGGTACGGATCGCTTTGATGTTGCGGACGGTTGCCGGACTTAGGCCGACAAAGGTCGATATGAAGTCGGCTGTTTCGCCGCTGGGAGTCGGGTTTGATTCGAGTAAGGGGGAAGGCGAATCGGTTTGTTCCGTATGCTTCCTTTGAAAACGGGAATGAAGCTGACGTTCTTGAGCAGCCGGTTCGAACAACTCATAGAGACGGGTCACCAGCTCAAACCTTTCACCGGGGGTGAAATCCTGCCGGCAGACGTTCTCATCGTGCTCGGCTTTGAGTTTGGCAAGTTCGTCAAGATTGTGAATGAAGCGAACCGGAATCCCTTCGAAGCCGAGTTCCTGGCAAGCCTGAAGCCGTCGCCCTCCATACACCAGTTCGAGATCGGGAGTCACCCCAATTGGAGAAAGTAGGCCGATTTCCGAGATGGAATCCTTGAGCAATTGGAGTTTCGAAAGATCTAAAAACCTGCGTGCCCGGTATCCGACTTTGATGGAGGAGATCGGGACGATTTGATCCGAGGCCGCCGGTGTTTGGGGAAAGCGCAAAGCGCTCGGTGGAACGTCGGCGGTTGAATTTGTTTTAGCAGGGGTAGCGAACGATCCCCGTAATTGGAGTGATTTTGACATGGTGTCCTCACAGCAGGTGAAGTTCAGCGGCGAGCGCCAGCAAGTCGTCTTGGATTTCGGCGGAAAGGGTCAAGTCGGAGACGGTAACCTCGGCCAAACGTACGGTCCGCCTGAGTTGGGTGATTAGACGCGCGCCAGGAAAATCTTGGTCGATCATTTCGAAAACGACCTTTGTCATGTTGGTCCGCTCGGTCATGTTCAGGAGGATTTTGGGGGGCGGAAGCTGGGAGTTCAGTTCAAGGCGAGCCGCTTCGAAGATCTTGAAAAACTGATCAAAACCGCTGAGAGCGAAGGGATGGGGATTGACCGGGACGATGATCAGGTTGGCAAAGGCCAGGACGCTCGAAACAGTCAGTCCGAAATTCGGCGGCGTATCAACGATGACGACGTCGAAGTCATCGAGGATAGGATCAAGCGCCTTCTTCAGTTGGATTTCCTTGGAAAGAACATAGGGCCCGAAATTCTGTTCGAGAAAAGCCAGATTGAAATTTGAAGGAAGGATGAAGAGGTTTTCGCCGACATTGGCAAGGGCTTGAGCGGCGGGTGTTTTCCCGACCCACGCATCAAGAATGGTCGTCCCGAGATTTTCGGGTACAAGCCCGACGCTTCGAGTGAGGTTGGACTGTGGATCGGTATCCACCAGAAGTGTTTTCTTTCCGTGGCGCGAGAGAAGCGTTCCGAGCAGGTAGGAAATGGTGGTTTTTCCAACCCCGCCTTTATGGTTTTGAAGTGAGATTACTTTCGGCATGGGATTTCCCTTTCGTTTTTGACTTTGAGTTTTTCTTTCCTCGGCTGGTATCGATGCCGGCTTTTTTGAGAAGCAGTTGCAATGCGGCTCTGGTGAGTGTGATCCCCAATTTTTCTTCCAAGGCGGAGGCAAGGTTCTTAAGTGATGCCCCTGGGTTTATTGAATAGAGCCTGGCGATGTAGTCGTTCCTTTCAGTAATGGAGGAAAAGGATTTCGGAATAGGTGTTGGCCAGTTTTCAATCGAGGCTGATTTTGCGTAGTGAGTCGGATGGGTGGCGGAAAGTGATTTGAGTTGCGCTTTTGTCGGATAGCGTCCCCAGACGGTTCGAAATGCCCGCCGGAGAACAATCGGGGAAATCTGAGGATTTTTTAGAAAGAGGTCACTCAAAAATTGATCCATGAAGTCCTTCTGCCGGTCGAAGTGAAGCGAAAGGAAGGTATGAGGATCAGGCAGCTCCGGAAGGCAGATCGAAACAGGGCTTTGAAGTCTGGTTTCAGGTATCTCGGGAAAAGTTTCGAAGACTTCGGTGTATTCGGCCTGGCCGGTCAGAGTCAGGATTCCTTGATCGAGGCTGAATTCCCCGATCTGGTGAAGTCCGTGAAAATTCGGCGCCGGGGCAGTCTGAGCATCCTTGGATAAATAAAGTAAAGGAAGATCCCGCTGAACCACTTCATCCCGGGTTAAAGGAAGAAACCGATAAACGATATAACCGGACAGTCCTGATTTTGTCAGGCAACCAATAGGAGACCGGTCGGCGTGAACGACCTCGCCGATGGTTTTATAGGCATCGTGCCAACGAATGACGATATTCGAGATGGGGTACATACCAGCCGTTTTAACGAGGCGTCGGGTTGAAAGTCAAATTTCGGAACAGCCTTTTTGTTCCGATTTTTGACTAAGGCGGGGAAGTCGGGATAGTTCGAAAAAAACAATTCGGCCAAAGCCGTTGAGAGGGAACGATGAGGGATCAAAACGAGAATCAGGCGTCACTTCTTTTCTTTGATTTTGTCCTGACCGGATTCAATCCGGTTTTCGATCAGCCTGTCCGATTCGTCGCGCAAAGGCGGAGTCTTGAAGGGCAGCTGCTGGAGGAACTCGACTTCAGGATCAGATTGAGACGAGACGTTGTCCCGACCTTGGAATCTCTCCGGGGTCTCGGGACTCCCCCGGCCGTTTGGAATGACGGAGTAACCGAATACGAATCGGCTTTTCTGATTCACCAGCAGTTTTCCAGACCCGGGACCACGGCAATCGGGTTCAACGCCTTCGGCCTCGACCACGAGGTCTCCCGTTTCCTGTGTTTCAGAAACTTGCTGGACCCGGCCGGTTTGGAGGGGAAGGGGCGTCGTCGTGGCGATTTGTTGCCGATCCTGGTCCTTTTCAAAGTGTTTGCCCCCGATGTGCTGAAATTTCCGGTTCGCGAGGACGGCACGATCAATTTCGCATTGCGGGCCGTCGCTTGTGAAAACGGCCTTGAAGTCGGTGACTGTTCCGAAGCGGCGGAAGATGTTCGATTGATGGTCGAACTGATGGATTTGATGAAAAAAGGAGACGGAAAACTCCTTTACGCCGCGTTGAGCCGATTTTCGCCGCATGAAGACCTTCAGGCGATTGAAAAAATGAAAACCGTGAAGGCGCGGGGACGAGATGTTCGAACCGGAATACTCCTGTCTCAGCGGGCGCATGGAAAGAACTACCAGTTACCGGCCGTCCTCGCTCGAACCGAGAAATTCGGGCGCCAGATCTGGTTGCTGTTGGAAAGCGATCTGGAAGCATGGCTGAAGGGGGATACCTCGCAGCCGCCACAAGTCATCACTCGTAAACCCGGGGAAGTCCCGTTTGTACTGAGGCCAGAAAAGGGAACGATCACCGATGACAGGAGAGCACTGATCCGGAAAAATCTGGGCATCATCGGAACGAATGGTGTGGACATTTTCTTGAAAGGTATGAAACCCGAATTCGGGACCTACCCGAACCTCGATCTCGACGCCAGCCTCAATGAAGGTCAGTTCGGTCATGAGCTCGAAGAATCGAAGGACGAAATCCAACGTTTCCACAACGGCTTGGGGCCTGAAGTCCGGTGGATGGCGGTTCGAAATCTGGCCGGTGAGCGCCTGAGACGCCTTGCCGAAAGGGCTTTCTACCGAAACTTCGATTGCGAGCAGGCACGAAGAGGCAGGGAGGACTTTCTTCGAGAACGGGTCGGTGGTGAGGCCAGAACGGTTGACCATAAGGGAAGGGAACGGCGGACGATCCGGGAACTCCAGGCGGAAATAGATCAATTATTTGAAAAGGGAATTCCGGCCGACGAAATTGACATTTTGCGAGCCATCGCCGAAGCCTATGGACTGACCGTGCCAGAACAGAAACTCGAAGCCACATCGGCCGCGGGGGAGGATCGACAGGAAAACGCCATGGCCGAAATTCAGGAAAAGGAAACTGTGGGTGTGGACGTGCCGGAGACGACGGGAAAAGGAAAAAAGGCGCGAAAAGAGAAAACCAAAGGTCGGAAATCGAAGAAGGAGAAAGAAGAGGCACCCTTCGGACGATGTGATTGTGGTGAACCTTATTCCCAGAGGCTGGTCCTCGTCGTCGATTCAAAGTGCTGGAATTGCGATGCCGATATGAAGGTCGCCATGACCGGAGATTGTGTCCAAGGCGGTGTGATTGGGTCTCCTGAAAATTTCAGTGAAGCCGAATTGGCCTTTGCAATTGAAAAAGGAGCGATCATCAGGCCTTGTTTCAGCCAAACGCAACAAAGAGAGTATCCGGCGAACGTTTGTAATTCCTGTAACGCCATGACCGGAGAATTTTACCTTCCCGGGCACTCACCTGGACAAATGGAGATGGATTCAGGGGTTGCTCCGGCGGTGGTGTTCGAGGTTTTTGGTACCGAATGTCAGCGTTGCCTGATGGAAGGCCCGAGTGGTGAAAAAAAATAAAGACGTGAGGAATCGGAAGGGCAATCGGGGCGCCCACAGCTTCTAGTTGTAGAGAATGGAAATGTAACAAGTTATAGTGGCTTTTTGATTTGCCATGCAAAGTAGTTGGTCTTATTATTCCTCCGACCGTGAGGACTTATGAACGCTGTAAGTACTTCTGGTCTGAAAAAGATGAGACAAGACCGAAAGATATTGTCCTTAACGAAAGCGGAGGGAATATGGCCAGGAAAGCCACGTCCGAATCTACGTCTCCCAAAGTGGCTTCGACCGCATCGAAGCTGCTGTCGAATCCGAAGACACCGAAAAATGTAAAGTCGGTTGCTGCTTCGGCTCTCACCCAGGCGACTGGGAAAACCAAAAAGAAATAACCGCTCACGGCGGAAGGGTAGAAATATCTTTCCGCCGTCCGAAACTTGTGAAGATCAGTATCTGACATGAACGGTTTTAGGGATTTTTAGGAGGAGGGAGTGGCAAGGAAAAAAGAAGAAGCCAGTCAGCGCTCAACACCGGAAGTGTTGGAGCTTTTTTTGAGTAGGGTCGATCATTTGCTGAATACACGCCTTCTTCAGGATCGACGTCTTCAAACGTCCTTAACAATCAACTTTGATCGTTTCCAAGGACTTTCATTCAGTTCACCTCAGCCGGACGAAAATGATTTGCAGGCGTTTTTGCTGATGTTCAGGCGTTTTGTATCGGACGCCGAGCCGGTATTTCTCGGGAAGATCAGAAATATGCTCGAACGGTCCCTAACGTCAGACTACCTTTTACAGGAGATGAGAGAAGAGCGAAGAATATGGAAGGAATATCTCTTGGGGAAAAAGTTTCCGCTATTTTTTAACGGTAAGCTTCTTTTGCCTGAACAGGTCGCCGATTTGTGGGTGAACGGATTCTACTTCCACGATGACTTCCGTAAACAGCGATGGTTGCGTTCTTTGCAGCCTCTTGAACATGCTTTGACGAGAACGCTGTTTTTGGACTATCTCATCACAGTTACTCGGCATGTTCTGTTTACATCTCAAGTGGTGGCAGCAGCCTTCAAAGAAGGTGCACTTCACTTTGAAGCCTGATCGTGGCTTTCGTTTGCAAGAACGTGAGATTGATCGAGGCGTTCTGACGGCCCATCAACACTGTCCTTCAGTTGATGGGCCTAATTTCATGCCTTTAGTTGAAATCGAAAACTGAAGACGCAAATTGCCATTGCCGCCGCCGCCCCCCTCTGCACCAAGGTATGCGGTATGGATCCGCCGTCGGTCGTGGCGTTGAGCTTGTTGTTGAGCAGCGGACTTGCTTTAGCCTTGCTGTTACGAACCTTTGTGAAGGTGTAAAATTCCGGGGTGGTGATCGGGTGGACACACGTTGACCTAACCCTCGGTCAACGGCAAGCATTCCGGTAATGGAGCCACGGTATGGATTGCTCGTGCAGGTCCCGGTTGCGGCTAACAGTCGGTGCCTGTTCGACTGCGGTCCGATGCCGTCTTGCGACAGCTTAACGTGCGCCAACCTAAGCGGGGGTAGGATTTCAACGGGCAGTACGGGGACTCGCTTTGGGCCGCCAAGCACTTATCGCCTGCCGGGTGGCTACGCCCCTGAATATGGTTGCCATTTGACCTACGTTCTTCCTACCTTCGTATTCTGCAAGCTCTAACCACGCACGATGCGAAAAGATTAAACAGGTTTCGCACAGCAGGTTTTTACGAGTCAGAAAGCGTTTTGTCAATCTGAGAATCCCGGTGAGTATGGTCTCAAAAGATTGTCGTTGAAGAGGTGCTTTTCTTTATCTTGAAAGTCTATGCCTTTGGCGCAAATCTATGAAGGATGAAGGAATGAGAAATTCGAAAGAGGAAATCTGGCAATGATGAAACGTACCCAGGCCTTGGTGTTTTTGCTGGTTATCTTTTTTTCTACCTTTTCGAATTCCCAAGGACAAAAGAAAAAGGTTGATCGAAAACAAACCAGAGTGGAACTTGCAGTTGTGCTCAAGTCATTCCTAGTCAAAGAAGGTGAGGGAGATTATCCCCGCTGGGAAATCGGAACAGGAGACTCGAACTTACCGATTCGGTGGAAAACCAATGGGGTCGTTTACGTCGAGGGAAATAATAGCGAAGTACCCTACTCGGAGAACTTTCCTCGGTATCGAGAAGCATCAGGGTACTTCTCGGTCAACGGTCAATACCCTTGGCTACTTGGAAGAAACGGTAGATCCCCACTCCCGTGGAAAGTTTACTTGTTGGGAGACAAAGTCCCAATGTGCCTTTCTGTTTCAATGCCAGAAGAAACTTTTGGAAGTGTAAACAGTGGTGCGGATTTCAACATCACCCCCACATTGACAGCAGCCGGATTTCGAATTTTGAGAAAAACCGAAAAAGGATCACCGCATACGGGCCTTTATGAAACTCTGAAAATAAAAGCTACTGGTTTCGATCCAGTTTGGATTGTTCAGGCATTTAGTTGCGGCAGCGGGGGCTGCACAACAGACCTCTCCCTTTTTTGGCGCGAGGAAGATGTATTGACGGGGGACTGATTGTCTGAACTTCAATCTGCGTAAAGAAGTTGTGTCCGATAAAGCCATTTATGTTGTTAGGAATGAAGGCTTCAGCTGTAACTGGGACTGTAGATTGGCCACCGCGGCCAGACTATGGTCCCAGGAATGCCGGTAACAACCAGTCTTTCGACCCTGAATGCTCGGCCCCGAGCTTTCGCCGTTCGATTTTACCCTTTTCCAACTGGGTCGCGTTTTGGATTTCGTTTCCCGATGGAGTGAGGCAGTCGAGGCTTGCGGCTGACCGTCTTGAGGACTTTCAGGTCGGGTTCGGAAGACCGCGTCTTTTTTTTCGCGTTGCCTTTTCGATTCTCCATTTTGGGGATTTCCGTTTCAAGCATGGGGTGCATCGGTGTTTCGATCTGCTTCTTCGGTGCCGACATGCCGAGAATCTCGTAAAGGTGTTCCTCCGATCCGGTCTCGTCCGTAATGAGTTTTTCGCCTTCGATGGCCTCGTCGGCAATCCGTGAACTCACCTTTACGTTTGGGGCGGCGCTTTTCAACAGGTCAAGCGTCAGTCTGCCCCGGTTCTCCTCCCACGCCATTTCAAGCGCCCAGGTCAGCCAGTTCTTGAGAATACCGACGCATCCGACGCTTCGAGCGTAAAGAAGGTCGGCATGATTGGTCAGTGTTTCGCAGAACCGTAGCGGAAGGTGTCGTTGAAACGACCAGAGGATGCTGTCGAACGCCCGTGTATCACGGTCGGAGAGTCCGTAGCGCGGGAAATGAAGGTCAACACTTCGCCTGGAAAGTTGGGCGTTGAGGTTGCGGCCCGGCAGAAGTTGGTAGGTCCCGAACAACACCATCTTCGTTTTTGCCCGAGTGGCAAAGGATTTGAGAACGTCCAGATGTTCCATGAGTCGCCCCGAACTCAGGTTGACCAGGTGCTGCGTCTCGTCGATGAAAAGCGCTGGCGGCCTGGATTCCTTAAACCACTCGATCAGCGTTTCGCGATAGTCGGCCAGCGATCCCCGCGGACTGTAGGCGGCACGCCCGATCAAGTGAAACTTCGAGGCTTTTTCACCCAGTCGTTCCTTGAGGAATTCCGTTTCGAGGGGTTCCAGGAGATTTCGGTAAAAATCGCGCCAGTTCATATACCCGGATTCGGGCGCGGCGATTTCGCAGGAAAGATAGTTCGGCCAGCGACGGCCATCGGCGGAGACGGTTGGCGCGTTCAGATCAAGTCGGCGTTGAAGTGATTCGCGAAGCGTGGTTTTCCCGACGCCGGTTGGCCCGATTACAAAATAAAGGGATGGACCGGGTTTGTGGTTGATTCCACGCCAAATCGCCCGATCCACTGCGTCGAGATTCGGGTGGCGCACGAGGTAGCGTTCAAAGTAATCGACTTTTTCGGGCGTCGGGGCCTTCAGTAGCTTCAAAGGAAACCCTTCGGGATCGACCTGGGCGGTGGGGTGTTTCATTCGAGCGGTTCCAGTATATCGAGTTCTTTCGGAACGATGCGGCGAGAAAGCCCAGTCCTGGCGGTTTCCCCGATTGAGGCCGGTTCGGTTTGTTCAGTTTTTTGGCGAGGTTCGGTTCGAGTGGTCCGAAGTTTCAGGTTGGCCGCAGCCTTGCTCCTTTGTTCGGCGAGAAGACCCACCTCTGCGGCATCAACCTCCCGAAGGAAATTGGCCAACTTCAATGCCGTGATCTGAACCTTGCCGTCCTGAGCAGCCAATCGCTTGCGTAGTTCAGCGGTGGCGAGCTGAATCTCCCGCTCCGAACGGTGGTGAAAGACCGAATAATATTGACTGCGGCATTCCACCCAATGCCCATCAATGAAGGACCATGCCCGACCGGCATCCTCCGGGTCGTAACGAACCTTGAGTTTCTTTCCGCGGAGTTCCTGTCGTCCAAATTGAATGGACCAATAGAAGATCCGGTTGATCTTGATGCCCCGCCCCTGAACCACCGTGGCCTGACCGGTGGGGGTGGTCGGCATGGTCATCATGAGAAAATTCGTGTCGTTGGGAACGATTCGGAATTCACGTTGTCCGAAATTTGCCATCCCCTGGGTAAACGCCTCGGCGGGGGTTTGGCCGAGCGCCGGATGGTCGATGCCGTCATAGGTCTCGTAGGCGAATTTCTCCAAAAGGGGATGGAGGGCTTCGAGTGTCCAGGCTGCCTGGCGACGCGGCGCGAACTTCCCGGTCGCCAACCGCAGGTTCTCGACCGAGAGCTGGGTATTTCCGACCAGGGTATGGATAAACATGGTATTGGTCGTGCCGAACAATCGTTCACAGATGGATCCGAACCGGGATTCGGATGGAGGCCGGATTTTCTTGGTTACTTCGTAGGCGGCGAGCAGGGCCTCGTAATATTGGCTTTGAAACTCCTTCCCGCCATCCGTCATCAGTATCCCCGGAAGACGCTGAAATCGTCGGACGCACTCCCTGAGAATTCCCATGCAGGCGCGGTAGCTCGGCGGATCGTAGGTAAGTCCGATGGCAAGAAACCGTCGTGAAAAGGCGTCGGTGAGCAGTGTCATCCAGGGGTGGCCAAGGGGCTTTCCCGTGACCGAACACACCAGCGCGATGTCCAGCCGGGTATGGTCGATGTGGGCTATTTCAAAAGGCCGGTCTCCATGACGCGGGGCCTGGATATCGAGATGGATCGTGTCGGCGGCCTGAACCTGATAGGCCGCCCGTGGTCCGCGACGCGCGGCGGTCTGCTCCACAACCGGACGTTTGAGCAGCATTCGCCGGAAGGTTTTGTAGGTTGGCGCGACGAGCGATTCACGGGCGCAGGCTTCGACGAGGCGTGACCAAACAGAATGTCGGTTGGGCTGACGAGGGTTATCAAAATACTCGCGAATGAATTCGCCGGCCAACTCGCTCGACCGCGGAGGAAGCCGTGCCGTCCGATTTCCACTCCGGGACAAATTTGGGATGAGGCCGAGAAATCCGATACCGGTTTTCTCCTCGGCTCGACGGTACGACTCCCGCCAGCGGCGAAGCGTGCGCGTCGGGATTTCGGACGCGGTGTCGGAGATTGCCTTGTGCCTCCGGTTCGCTTCCCCAAGGGCTGCCGGATCGGCGGTCGCCAGTCGTTCCCGAATAATTTCGTCCCGCGCCCTTTCGGTTTGAGCGCGGCGGGTGACAACCATCCCGCCGCCGGCGACCAGTCCAACGATGTCGTCATCGGAAAGGGTTACCAGATTGCCGTCCGCCTGGCGAAACCAGTTTAAATGCTCTCCCCGGTTGATCAGGGTCAGCGGGCGACCGTCCCAAAGAATAACCTCGCCTGGAAGCAGCGGAATCCGAACGCCTCCGGGCTGGATTCCGGATGACGGGTAACCGGCCGCGGTTTTGGCATCGGGAAAAAGAGGTACCAGCTCCGGTTCGGTCAGCCGGGATTTCGTCAGGTCGACGAACAGGTGCCCGGTCAGAATCATCGTGTAGAGTCCATCCGCCGGTAATCCACGCGCGGCAAGAAACGAAAGGATTTCACTGAGAGGGAGACCGGGGCGGGCAAGGACGAACGAAAGAACCAGATCAATCAGGACTTGATGGACAGTCAATTCGTCCGGGCGAAGATAGTCGTCCAGAAAGCGAAGGTTGCTCGCGAGTATCGGATCAGTTTCCTCGGAGGACCGAACCCGGTATCCGAGACCGAGTTGCGCGGCATGCGCCTCACCGGGCGGACAGTGCCATTCACCGAGAGACCTCAATTGAAAGCGGTTCGGCTGATCCACTGACAGTCGTTCCAGTCGCGCCGCCGTTTTGCATTCCACCCATCCGGTAAAGGCCCGTGAGACAACGAAAAAATCAGCCGTATGGTCAGCCAACACCCGCTTTCCAGTAGCGGAGAGGTATCCGAGCGGAATCGAGGGCGGCTGATCGTGGTATTCGAGAACATCGGGGTCATGCTCAAGTTCGAGGATGTAGGCCAACTCGTTGCGGTGACTCTCGAATTGAACCGCCACGCCCATTTTGCGACTGGGGTATCGCCCGGAAACGCTTCCTCGTCCACTTTTGACGACCCGTGAGGGGCCGGAACGCCGGATTTCCTCAACAACCTTCCGGGCCATTTCTGACAACCAGGATAAATCGGATGTATTTTTAGCGTTCATGAATCGCATTCAATTTGAAATTGATTCAAAATTCAATCAATTAAAATTATCATCTGATGTCTTATATCCTATAGGACTGAAACAAAGAATTTTCAAGAACTCATTTATAATGAACGCGAAAGGCCGATGCTTCGCCTCTATCCTCCTGATCTAAAAGGAGATTTAACTTTTTAAATAATTCGACATCCAATCCGCACTCTAATCAAATGTCGACTATAGACTGCATGCTCTTTTTCTTGGTTTCGAGTTTGGTTACGACACCGAATGGCAGGGTGTCGCAAGACCCACGCCCATTCGTGGTGGCAAATTGTGAGAAAGCGACCGGGCCTGGGTTAAGAATATGACCTGGAACAACCGGCATCCTGCCGATACGGAAATTCCGAAAGGGAGTTTCCGTCTTGAAATTGTTGGAAGTCACCATCCAGAAAAAGGGGTTGAAGTGAGGTGGCTCACCTCGCACTTTAAAGGGGTAGGTTTGCGGCAAGCCGGCCTGACGATCAAACTTGATTTCGTTTCAGGCTGGTTTCAGGCATGCTGGCTGACAAGGAAAAGCAAATTGGGGCCAGCAGTTAAACGCCGGGTCAAGGTTTGCGGCCAGGTTGGAAAAATATGCGGGTTTCTCCCTTTTGAGGGCAATATGAGACTTGCTCATCAGATTATCACCGGCATCATTCTCGCGCTGGGACTACTCCATATTTCATTCACATGGTTTAACTTCGGTGAATTTAACCTGAATGCGATGTGGTTTTTTGGTTCAGGCGTTGCCATTATTCTGGCCGGGTTGCTGAATCTCGTGCTCCTGCGTGTCGGCAGCCGGGATACGGTTGTTTTCCGGGTCTGCCAGCTTGCCAACCTGTTTTTTGCCGCCCTCTTTGGACTCGCGTTGACCAGGTTGTTCCAACCACAGGTGATCGTGGGTTTTTTGCTTTTTATCGGGGCGACCATGGCCGGATTCACTGCGCGGCGGAAAGTATGAGGGGTAGGGCAGATGAGTTCCAGAACCGGTGTTCTGATTGGAGAACTGGCCGGCCAGGCCCAGGTCACGATTGATACCATTCGCTACTACGAAAAGATTGGCCTGTTGCCCACTCCCGGGCGTCTGGCGTCCGGGTATCGGATCTATTCCCCGGAATCACTTGAACGGCTGCGGTTCATCCGGCAGGCCCGGGAACTCGGCCTGTCGTTGGATCAAATCGGAGAACTGCTGCGCTTTGAAAAAAACGACCGGTCCGCCTGCCTGAAAGTACAGGCCGTCCTGGCCGGCCGGATCGCCGACCTTGACCAACGGATTGAAACCCTTGCCCGCCTGCGCCGGACCCTCAGCCACTCTCTGGCCGAATGTCGGGCGGTTTTGGCCCAGGATGAGGCCGATTGCTGTCCGGTCCTGGAGGAAATCCCCCATTCCTTTCCCGCTGTCCGAAAAAAAGCTTGACCCTGGAGTTGAGACCAGGGTTTACCCTGTGGTCGTGAGGTAATTCCCATGAAAGACACGACATCTCAAAAACTCTCCCTCGCCGGTTCGGTTCTTACGGCCTTGACGGCTTCGCTGTGTTGCCTTGGACCGCTGGTGGCGGTGGGGCTCGGCCTGGGCAGTTTCGGGGCAGCGGCTGCCCTGGAGCAATGGAGACCTTCTCTGCTTTCCCTGGCAGCGGTCATGCTGGCGGTCAGCTATTACCTGGTCTATCGGCCGGCGGCGAAAACCTGCCCGGAAGGTGACTGTCCCCCGGCACGGGTCGGACGTTGGAATAAACCAGTCCTCTGGATCGGAACCCTGCTGGTGATTGGATTCGGGGCGTTCCCGTACTATGCGGACGGGTTGGTGCGTTCCAATCCCACCGCCGTCCCGGCGCGTTCGGCCACTCCACCGGCTGCCCCGGTTGCAACCGCCACCCTGCCCATCACCGGAATGACCTGTGCCGGCTGTACCGCCGCGGTCAAGAAGTCGCTTGGAAAGGTTCCCGGCGTGCTGCACGCGGAAGTCGGTTTTGAGCCGTCCCAAGCCCGCGTAACCTATGACCCCAGGCAGGTGAACCACAAAATGCTCGCCGAAGCCATTCGCCTGGCCGGCTATGAAACCACCGCCGAACCACCGGCTCCGGCCAAGCCGGGGGTACCAAACCAGCCAAAAATCTCAGCGGGCGGCGGGACCGGGAAGCGGGAAAAGTCAGGCTGCTGCTTTTTGCCCCCTTCGTGAGGGGTTGTCTTCGGGTGCCTCCGAAATCCAGCCACTCCTGTTGGCAAATAATCCGGACCACGAGAACTCAAGGTCGCCAAGATCATGGCCGAGTACCTCTGGCCGCCCAGGGCAACCAGCTTCCGAAGGCAAAGGCCGAACCGAAATCATCATGAAAATCAGTCTCTTGTACTTTGAAACCTGTCCTTCCTACCAACCGGCATTGGACAACCTGAAAACCGTTTTGGCCGAGGCCGGGCTGACGACCCCGGTTGAAATGATTCCGGTCACTTCTCCGGAAGAAGCCCGGCGGTTGAACTTTCTGGGTTCGCCGACCATTCAAATTGATGGGGTGGATCTGGAAGGGGCCGACGCGGTGAAAGCCGGAATCGGCTACGGCTGCCGGGTCTACCGGGAGGACGGTCAGCAGATGCGCGGCTGGCCTTCAAAAGAGCGCCTCCGTGCTTGCCTGAATGAATTTCTGATGCGGTAGGCATCGCCCCTGAACCCCCGTGAGACCGGCGGTTGGTATGACCGACGACTTGGCGACGGGCATTCTCCCCAAAGCCTCGCCGGGCTGATTGGCGCGTCGGCGCTCCGGTTTACACAGCGACTATCGAATGCAATGGCGTTCAATGGATTGAACCTTCAATCCGGAATCTCAACCCCAAACCCAGCCTCAACGAATATTTGAGGTGGATCAACTTTGGGGTTCAGGTCAGTTATTACCGGCCAATTCATGCTTCCCAAAATGAACATTCGGCCAATCTATTGTCAAAACAAACTTCATAAACGTGCAATGAAGTAGTGATAGGTGACATAGCTGGCCAAATTATGGTCCTAAAAACGGCCAACCTTCAGTCCCAGTTACATCAGCCGACGAAGAAGGATGAAGAAAAAGGTATGGGAAATTTTGTAGGACCATTCACCGTGGGATTTCAGGATGTTGAGAAACCGGTCGAACGATTTACAGCGCTACAGCGAGTGAAAATCAATCATCGGCTTCAGGCAAATCTTCGCTTGAGAAAGGAGGATTTCACGAAATTCATTGTTTCATGGAAGGGGCCAGACGAGGAGATTGATCCGGAATTGAGGACGGATACAGACGTGGAGTTCTACCTGACTCCGAATGAACGGATGTGTTACTGGATGAATGGCGATGACGGTCAGGCATTTGTTCATGAAGCGTTTTGGCTCTTCGACACCATCGAAAATGCGAAAGAAGAAGCTTTGAGGCGACGCCCTCTCTGGGGGCGAATCTGCACGGTTTATTCAATGAACATTCTGAAGAAGGATAAATGGATCAACTTGTCCCGAGTATGGTCAGGAAGGGTAAAAATTCAATAATAGACGCCATTTAAGGTGAACATATCATTCCTGACTTCCGTTTAACTTATATCCTTTTTAGACGGGAGATTTTAAAAATGACCACGGTTAGAGGCTTGGTTTCTTTATTTCGAAATTTCAACAGATGGTCTATTAAGCATCAAGAGACGGGAAACGTAATAGTGACACATGGGATGATCTTTCTTATGGGTTTATTTCTGGTCTATTGGGGGGCGCAATACTTTGGCCTTTGGGGACACTTTAACCCATTCTTGCTTTGGCCGTTGCTTTTGGTCCTCGCATGGCCGGTAGGGTTGATCGCTTTAACAATTCCACTCATATTGTTTGTATGACTGAATCGGAGATTGTTCACTTCCAGCGCAATCAGCTTAGCGGCGGTAATAAAATGATTGCGGGTAGATTGAATTGGACAATCCGGATTTTTCCTACCCCGAGACTAAACCGGTCAGCATCGATAGCGTGAGTTCAGGTGCGTAGATATTTGAGATTTTTTATTGAAGAAACATTCCGGTTTCCTGCCTCTGTGTAGTTGGGACAGTTCATTCGAAGACTACCAAATTGGATATTCTTTTGATTGGCTATTGGCAAAAAAACGGGTGGACTAAGCCACCCGGATAAAAGAAGGAATTTAGTCTGGGAATTAGTAGCCATCCCAGTCGCCGGTTATAGGCGTATCGGTATCCGTCCCATAGAAAAACTGAATATCAGCGAAACCTGAACTGTTTGAGTTTCGAAGAAACCACTGATTTCCGCGAACGATTCCAATCGTGTCCACACCCTCACCCTTCCAGTCACCGACGATTGGTTTGTCGCCGGCCTGGCCATAGAAAAACTCCAGGTCGGCATTCCCCGTTGTGTTGGAATTTCTAAGGTAGACGAATCCGTTCGACGGTCGGAAGGCACCAATCGTGTCGATCCCGTCTCCATCCCAGTCACCGACAATGAAAATATCGGTGGAGGATCCGAAGTTGAACTGGAGGTTCGCATTGCCGGTAGTGTTCGAATTACGGAGAAAAACCGAATTTCCGCGAACAATTCCAATCGTATCGATACCATCCCCATCCCAATCGCCGACGATTGGAAGATCTCCCGTGGTTCCAAAGGGAAACTGAATGTCGGCGAAGCCGGAAGTGTTCGAATTTCTCAGGAAAAACGTTCCGTTGCGATAGATTCCGATGGTGTCGATTCCGTCTCCATTCCAGTCGCCGGACACGGGGATGTCGCCGGATTGGCCAAAGAAAAACTCCCGGTCGGCAAACCCTGTGTCGTTCGAGTTCCGCAAGAAGGCAAAGCCGTTGGACGGTCTGAACTGTCCGGGTGTCGCGGCGTTCTTGGAATAACCTCTGAAAATATAAACTGCTCCACTTCCGGTATTTGAATTGACGCTTACATTCGGGCTCCCCACGAATGCAGTCCCCCCGTTGAGGGCAACCGCGTTCCCGAATGTGTCGAACGGCTGACCGTCGGCAACGGAGCTCTTGTTTGCGAAGGTCCAGATTCGACCGACGCGCTGGAAGCTGTAGATTGCGCCAAGGGCATTGCCGTTCACCAGGGATCCAGGAGAACCAATGACGGCGTTTCGACCAGCAATGGCGACCGCGGTACCGAATCGATTATTGGAGGACCCATCCGAAGGGATCATTTTCGTTGTCTGTTGCCAGGAATTCCCGCCTTGGTCATTAAAGGCATAGGCTGCGCCTTGAGCGACACCCATTGCTCCTGGCACCCCGGGAGCACCGGCAATGACTGTTCGCCCATTGATGGCGATTGCGGTCCCCAGGTTATGGTTTGCGTTGCCGTCGTTGGAAAGTAACTTTGCCACCTGCCCCCAACCGATCCCTTCTCGAAACTCATAGACATACCCGGCACCTTGATCGATGCCGAAGTTGTCGTTCCCCGGGGATCCAACCGCGACCAGTCGGTCAGAAATTGAAACGCTCGTTCCAAATTGATCGTTGGCCTGGCCGTCGTTGGCTTTCAACCGGATGGTTTCTTTCCAGCTTGTCCCGGTACGCGAGAAAATATAGGCAGCCCCTTGATTGACTCCGGTAATTCCCTTTCCGGGAGCGCCGATCACAGCAACGTTGCCAAAAAGGGAGACCGAGAATCCAAAGGCGTCGTTCGATGCGGCATCGCTCGGAAGGAGCTTGGCCTGAAAGATCCATGAACCGTTCGTCCGTCCATATATATAACCCCAGTCTTGAGTTGAAAAATGGGCCGTTTCCCAAACCGAAAGATAAATTGGAGCAAAAGCGAACCCAATTCATCGGAGGGAACGACCCGTGAACAGTATAAAGCACCAATTGGCGTTGCTGTATGTAACCGTTTCG
>JAYRXE010000009.1:0-2207 GCA_041917695.1 Minisyncoccota bacterium | reverse complement strand
CGTGAACTGATACCCCCGCCACGAGGTCGAAACCGCCTCGCCCGCCCCCCACGTCACGTCGTTGCGCGACGTCAGCGTGTTCGTCCCCGCGTACGCCGTCGCGTACTCGTTCACCATCTCCGAACCGGCGTAGACGTTCCATACCTGGTACTCGCCCGTCCTGCGGGCAATCCGGCGCTTCGCGTAGTCGTACTCGTACTGACCCGATACCGACGAATAGACCAGAAGCAGGTGGAGATTCATTACTTACTTAAAGTTTAAAATCTGAAATAGGGTCGGCATTATAATTCATATTAAATCTAATTCCTTTTTTATATAAATCTAAGGCATCTGGTCCAAAATAAAAAGATTTTTTTATTTTAAAACCTTTAAGATATACCTTCCTAAAAGTTTCAACAAATAAGGCTTCCTCTTTGTCGATATTTTCTGGAAAGGAAATCAATCCCCAAATTATCATTATATCCTTAAATTGAGTACTAGGTTGAAACAAAATTGACGTAGGGTTGCTTCTCTTATCAATTGAATATTTAAGGCCACCTTTTTTTTGGCTTATGGTTTGAAAATTGTGAAAATAGTTTTTAGGATTTAATAAAAAACTTGGGGAAGATGACCTAAGACCATTTATACTTTTCCCAAAGTTATTAATTTCAGTGCAAGAATGAAAAATCTGAAAATTACTTGTATCAAATAATCCAGATAAAACGTAGGAAACTTGAAACATAGATTCAAACTTTAAACAATTCTGCAAATTTTCTTCATAAGAAGCGAAATATTCAATGGTATTTTTACTCATAATCCCCCAAAACATTTATGGGTATTAGAAATTTAGTGGTATCAACCTAATTTGGAATGACCACTTTATGGTCTGGGTTTACCAACAAGTAAAACATGAGGATTTTCTCCCCTTAGCCTTAGAAGAGCTCTCGCTCTTGCCGCGTTTGCTAGTTCTCTTTTATCTGGAAGTCCCATGCCAGTAGTAGTGACAGTTTGAACCCTTAGAGTCCTCATGTTTTCCCCAATCATTTTTGTTGCCGTGATATCAATTTTCACCGAACCTTTTACCCCACCTGCAATCCCTGGCAAATATTCCTCTTTGTTAACATTGAAAGCACGAGTAATAGTCCAGCCTCTTTCTTCCAATGCTTGTTGGACTTCAATAATTTGTTGCTTTATTTCAGGGCTACCATGAGTCCCTGCTCGATTAGCTTTGGCAAATCCACTCTTATACTGGGAACTGTTCGCGTACTCTTCTAAAGACATTAGTTCTTCAGCGGTTTTGCCCTTCTTGTATTGGTTACTTGAATAACGACGATAACGCCATTCAAGGCCTTCTTGAGTGCCTCTTTGTGGAGCCTTACCTTGCGGCCTAGCAGGAGGCCACTCAATACTACAACCCTCTGGACCGCTATTATGAACCAACACCCCCTGCCTGCCGACGAAGTAGGTATGGCTCTGGGCGACCTCGAAGTTATACACCACCTTGGGCTTCTTCGAGTGAACGACTTTCAGCAGTTTGACCCACTTGCCCGAACGGGTCTTGACCAGATCGCCCACCCGCAGACGGTACGCTTCCGTCCAGGCCCCGTCGGCGTCTTTTTCGCCTGACGTGTTGCTACGCGCGCGTTTGGCGAAGAACGGATGATCCGGCGACACTTCCAGCCACTTCGGCTCGCCCTGAATCTTCAGCTTCAACGTTTCCGGCACGATCCGCGCAAAGGTCCGCACAACCCTTCCGCCAATGACGGCCTTACCCGACTCGTCATAGGAAGCCACCTTTTGACCCGCGTTGACCGACTCGATGGCGCGCGATCCCCCGTCCTCTTCAACCACTCCGGTCCCGGCCGTAAAACACCGACCGCCGGGAATGGCGCACGAACCGACTCCGGCCTGCTGTTCGCCCCGTTTCGTCACGTCGTCCGCCGTGCGCTCCGCCGTACCGGCTTCATCCGCCGTTTCCGCCACCGCGCGTTCCCCGCGACTTTCCGCTCCAATCGCTTCCTCGGCGGCTCGTCCTCCCCGTGCTTTCCCTTCGGCCAGACGCATCGCTCGACCCTCGTCGCTCAACGTCACCACCCGCTCAATCCCGGCTCCCAACTTCTGCGCGACCTTCCCGCCTTCGCCCAATCGCTCCGCCCACCGGCCCAATGCGCCCACCAGCTTCTGCTCCGCTCGCGCAATCCGTCCCGCCCCAGCCACCGCCTTCACCG
>JAYRXE010000008.1:0-2166 GCA_041917695.1 Minisyncoccota bacterium | reverse complement strand
GTTTTGATAACACTGAATCACAGGAGGTTGCAATGAGCGAGAACGGTGCGCCCTTTATTCGCCTGGGGGAGGATGCAGATGCCGCGCCCCGGCTGAATTATTCGATTCCGGAATCCACCAATCATGTCGGTGTCAGCGTTATTTCCATTGATATCAATGAGAATATGCTGAACGACGCCACCCTGAAAGAGCTTCGCGAGAACGTTGAGAAAAAGAAGGTGAAGCGGCCCAGGCCGGTCGGGCCGGATTTGCGCATCGACAATCTCACACTGGTTTCCAAAAGCGATCGCGTGGCGACGGTGAACACGCTCAAGGCGGTCGCAGAGGTTTACGAGCAATATCCCGCGAGCTTCATTTATAAACCGAGCGAAGGCATGCTCGGATTTTCCGGCGATTTCGATATCATCCAGCCGAGACCGCGCCCGCCTTCGCGCGTGTTTCCGAAAATTCTGTTTTTCGAGAAGTTGCAGATTTCCACTTTTCTGGGCAACTATGGCGCGGGCCGGGTCATCAAGACTTTTTCCTTGTTTCCCGGCGAAAAGACCAAGATTTCGCTCAAGACTTACCAGAAAACGATTCAGAAGGACGAATCCAAGGTCAATTTCGGCTCGTCGGTGCTGGATTCCGTGACCGAGGAAGCGGCCACCGACTTTGAAAACAGCCTGCAAAGCGAGTCGTCGAACAAATACACCGAAACCGAAGCGGATATTCTGAATTCGCAGAAAAACTACAGCAAGAAGGAAGGCAGCGGCAGCGCCAACGTGCTTTGGGGATTGGTCGAGGCCGGCGGCAGCGGCGGCTCGGAATCCTCGGAAGAGGTCAGCGGGGAATGGGGTACGCGAAGCGCGCGTGAATCCTTTGCCAACACGGTATCGAATGCATTGTTCAAACATTCCGCCCGCGCTTCGTCAAAACGGGATGTGGAGATCAATACCAGCCAGGAACAAAGTTCCTCGACCACTTCGGAAGCGGGGGCGGAAAGCACCATCGAGCGGCAGATCGAGAACGTCAACGTCAGCCGCACGCTGAATCTCGTGTTCCGCCAGATGGTGCAGGAATACATCTCGGTGTTGCATCTGACGGATGTGAAAATCGCGCTGTACGACGAATCGCCGGGACCTTATCCGCAATATGCGATCCACGAACTCGACAAATTCCTGGATGCCTACTTTAACGACGACCCGGAGACGCGGACGGCCATCCTGAGCGGCATCATCCGCGAGCTGTTTTTTATCTTCGACTACCGCGACCGGCCGCAGCAATTTCTCGAGCAAGCAAACCTCGAGTTTCCGGCGACTTCGATTGCCGGATTGAACATTCGATTGCCCAGGAGCGTATCCTACCTGCGGGTTAATAAATCGCTGAAAACGCGGCTGGAAGGGCGTGAATTCATCGAAGTGCCGGGTGTGGTGTTGAAGGAAAACGTCATTACCATGCGCACCGACGGTGTCGTGGTCGATGGTTTCCTGGGTCACGGCGGCGATCCGCAAGCCGGATTGCTCGATACATATTCGGCAAGCCTGCAAACCGAAACCATCCGCGAAATGGCGCTAAAGAATTCGTTGCAGCAGGAAGAAATTTCCAAAATAGCGTTGGGACGCGATGTCGTGGCCAATGGCGACGAACAGCAGGCGGAGCGGTTCCGCAAGGTTTTCTGCTGTGAACCGGAAGCCGTGAAGGAAGGCGAACAAGGCGGGCAGGATGACAACAACGCTTGAACGTATTTTAAATAAAGCGGCTGTCCGCTTCGATGCTGTCCGTGACCGGGTGACGAGCAGAGCGGAAGAAGTGCTCGGCAAGAAAAAGCCTGTGAAAACACGGGAAATTTGGGCGGTTGGGGATTTTCCAAATCCCTGGCCGTCGGAACAAGCGGAGATCGATGCGATCAATGGCGGTAGCTGGTTTCCCAGCACCCAGGATTTCGCCGCGGCAATCAAAAACAGCGGTGCGAAAGGAAAGAGCTATGACATCGTTGATCACTCCGCCAGCTTCATCAATCTGGTATACCTGCAACCCAAAGGCAGCATCACCCGGTTAAACTTTGTAACGCACGGATCCAGCGACAGTATCGGGTTGCAAGGCAGAATCGAAGACGACGGTGTTTATTTCGACGAAGATCTGGAAGCCGGTATTCTGGAAGGATTTAAGGAAAATGGAATATTGCGG
>JAYRXE010000007.1:0-1037 GCA_041917695.1 Minisyncoccota bacterium | reverse complement strand
TAACGTGCAAGGAGCAGATTCTGTCGGCGTCGTTGGCGGCGTGAAAGCCACCTCTTCAGTCGGTGCCGTCAAAGGCCCAGGAGCGATCGGAAAGCGGCGCGCTACGCGCATCATGTCCACGGCCGAGCGCGAGAACTTGATGCGTCTTATCAACGAAGAAGCGGAGAAGTTATTCGAAGATTCCGCGATGAGCCCCGAACGCAAAGAAGTCCTAAAGAGCGCGGTAAAGATGGCCGTCGATGCCGGAATCGTAACCGAAGATGATGCCAAGGAATCGGACAGCACCAAGAAAAAATAAGGGTTGCCCCGAGCTCGCTCCTAAACAGCCGAGATCCCTGCCCATTCAAATTTTATTCCTCTCGCGCTGCGGATTATCCCGCAGCGTTTCGCACCCCTGCGGTGCGCTCTCGATCGTATTAGATTGCGACAAGCTGCGAAAATTAACTGACTTCTAATACGGCAAAGCATTAAGAAAAACCGCCGAGCCGTCGATCCCCTTCCTCCAGGCATGGCAAAGGGCGACGACAGAAAACAAACTACGCAAAAGAAAGACGCTTGGTATTCTCTTTCTCAAGAAGACACCAAGCTCGCGCTCACCCTTTTCGTGGGCATGCTGGTAGTGGCCGGATTGTGCATGTTCACGCCAGTGACGCGTCTTACCACCGACTCGATAAATGCAGTCCTCGGGAAAAACACCAAGGGCAGCAAAGGCGGACTTGGCGATGGCGTGTACTACCTCGGACAGGTCCTGATGACGCTGCGAAGCAACTCCGAATATATCGATTCGGAAATAGACTTGGAATATGACGGCGGCGCCGTTACCACTATTTCAAATGGCGAAATCACCAGCGCTTCCGGCGCTAAAAAGTTCTTACGCGGACAAGAAGGCAAGATCCGCGACGCCATCGTGATGGAATCAGCCGGCTTTACGGCGCAACAGGTAAAGCGCCCCGGCGGAATCGAACATCTGAAATCTCAACTCGTCATGGCGATGAACCAGTCGTTCCGCGACGAAGATTTGATTAAGAATATCTATT
>JAYRXE010000006.1:0-2709 GCA_041917695.1 Minisyncoccota bacterium | reverse complement strand
GGCCGGGACCGGAGTGGTTGAAGAGGACGGGGGATCGCGCGCCATCGAGTCGGTCAACGCGGGTCAAAAGGTGGCTTCCTATGACGAGTCGGGTAAGGCCGTCATTGGCGGAAGGGTTGTGCGGACGTTTGCGCGGATCGTGCCGGAAACGCTGAAGCTGAAGATTCAGGGCGAGTCGAAGTGGCTGGAAGTGTCGCCGGATCACCCGTTCTTCGCCAGACGCGCGCGCGGCAACACGTCAGGCGAAAAAGACGCCGACGGGGCATGGACGGAAGCGTACCGTCTGCGGGTGGGCGATCTGGTGAAGACCCGTTCGGGCAAGTGGGTCAGGCTGCTGAAAGTCGTTCACTCGAAGACGCCCAAGGTGGTGTATAACTTCGAGGTCGCCCAGAGCCATACCTACTTCGTTGGCAGGCAGGGGGTGTTGGTTCATAATTCTGAGGAGCGATGCAGGCAACTTGAGTTATTTGACCAGCCCTTTAATCTTGATATTTTAGAAAGGCATGTGGAGTCAATTGGAAGGGATTCAATTAATAATGCTTCCAATTGGTTTCAGGCAGAAAATAATTTCCGAAGGAGTATACTTGATTTAGAGGATGAACTTCGTGAAGCAGGAAGCTTTTTTAGATTTGAAATTGAGCCAGCAGCTCTTGAGAGTGGTACAAGAACAAGATCTTGGTTGGATCTAAGAGAAAGGCCGCCTTCTTTCAAGTCTGCCAAAGGTTCTAGGAGAGGTGATATTGGAATTTTTGACACAAGGTATGAAATGGTACTGGGAGCAGATGGCCGAGAATACCATCAAATCATTTCAATTTTTGATGTTACGAATGATAATTACAAGGGGTCAATTATTTGGACTAAAGAACAACAAGGCCGTCTTCGCTTAAATGGTCCAGCGAAAAACTATCCGTTCCATTTTCCTTATGCAAATATTTTTGACGTAAGATCCAGTCACCCCTTGGGCATACCAGCATTTAAGGAAAGATTGAGGCCCTTAAGTGAGTTAAAATTGAGGTAATTTTTTAACAATTTGTTGTTATTAAGTAATGATTTGAAGAAGTTTTCTGTTTGGGCGAAATCTTTATTTGGATTAGTTGCTGGACTGGGTCGATCTGTTTCAAGAACGGGACCCGCTCGTGGCTTCTCCGTAAAAAATTGACCAAGTCCAACTTACTTCCTGAAAAGGGGAAGGGGCCGACTGATGTTGAAAGACCGCTGTCGTGGAGATCCAGGATCGCTAATTAGCCACGTTTATTTAAGTAATAGGGATGTCATTTTCTCCAAGAGAGTCCCAAGGGTCGATTTCTTGGGGTTGTGGATTGAATTCTAAATTTCGCGCACAAACCTGATGATTGAAGTGCTCGAGAAATTTAAGGATTTTCATCTGAAAAATTTTAATGGCAATTTGGAGTTAAATCATGAGTTATCAGATTAAAGTAATCTATCCGTTTCCAAATATTGACTTAAATGACTGTATTCTAAAGGATTTAAAAGATAAAGGGATTTGTTTTATTGAAAATGAAGTAAATGATTTTCTTAAAGATGAAGGGTTCCAATCTGTTAAATTTTTGGTAAATTTTAAAGGGTGTGAGAAGATTCCTTTTGAAAAAGAAAAAGTTTATTTTGGGCATTTTGAACTTACAAGTGGGAATTTCTATCCCAAGTTTTTTTTTGATGAAGCGAAGGAAAATATTTCTGGAGTTGATGATTTGGATAAAGAAAAATTTTTTGATACAGATTTTGTGACTGAAATTTCAGTGGATGGGCCCTGTGGATTTGGGAGCTTAGTTATTTTATTTTTTATTTGTTGGTCAATGAGTTCAGTTTTACGTGGTTTTGTATTTTTTCATGATGATGAGAAAAATACTTATTTTTTACTTCCTCCTGAAAGATTTGGTGATCTTGTTCTTGAAAAACTAATTTATTTTCATAATAATTTTTTCAAGTTTTCATAATTTTTTGTTTTTTGTAACGTGTTTTGAGTCCCTTCTTGTTACTAGGTATGGAACGTCTACGCCGGATCGGGTCTGCTGAACGAGTACGCGACGGCCTATGTGGGAACGAACGTTTTGACGTCGCGCAACGACGTGACGTGGGGCTAGAACGAGGCGGTCCAGACCTCTTGGCGGGGGTATCAGTTTACGGATGCGCTGGGTTCGGTGACACAGACCTCGACGGGGGCGGAGATCGAGTACGACGCCTTCGGGGGCATCAAGACCCGTTCGGACGCGCCGGACGAGCAGGCGGATACGCTGACGAAGATCGCGGCGTCGCGCGTTGGGTACACGGGACAGTTCTTCGACACGGAGACGGGCCTCCAGCCGCTGGGCAACGGCGAGCGGTACTACAACCCGAAAATCGGCAGATTCATTCAGGCTGACTCTTGGCTGGGCGACGGGGCAAACCCGATGTCGTTCAACCGGTACGCCTACGGGTACAACAATCCGCAGGGGTATCGTGATCCGAGCGGGAACAATCCGATTTCCGAATTTCTGCACGAAGCGAAAGTCGGGTTGGGAGTGCTGCTCGGTGGGGATGCGTACTTTGAAGCGGAGGAGCGTCGTCAGGCGGCGATAGCGCGCGGCGAGGTCCCGGCGAACCTGCCGGATTCGACTGCGCTGGCGATTTCGGATTTCACGGGAGCGACGAGCATCTTCACGGCGGTGACGGGGAGCGATCCGTACACGGGTCGTGAGTTGTCGTGGACGG
>JAYRXE010000005.1:0-1094 GCA_041917695.1 Minisyncoccota bacterium | reverse complement strand
TCTAGGAACCGAAGCAAGGCGAGGTTCCGATCCGGCCTGGCAGGGTCGGGTTTCAGGCCGTACCACACTTTTAGGTGGCATTCGACACCGTCTTTCTCCGCGCGGAAAACTTCGGCGTCGCCTTTGTCGACGGGTTCTTCCAGTTCTTTCCATTGGTTAACCTTGGTTTGCGATTGAAAATAATCAAAAGCTGAGAGAGGAATGATGCGCTCGCCGTCTGAAAGTTGAACGTCGTTGAGTGCGTCTAGCATTGCAGAAGCGTTCTCCCAACGGTCCTTTGTATCCCAACTGAGTGCTTTCGCAAACCATTCGTTAAGCTTGTCTGATAATATATTATCGGAAATCTTCTCCCACTTCGGGAGATTGGTGTCCAATTGTGGTTCTTCGCCGAATATGAGCAGGTGAGACACGACTCCGAGTAAGAAAACATCGCGATGAAAAGGTGTCGCGAACTTGTCCTCAAAAAAATCTTCCGGCAGTTTCGTCGTAATTGCGGCGATTTGTTCCTTGACAGAACCCACCGTCTCCATTTGAGGAAAGTGTGCGGCGACAAGTCCAGAAAGCCTGATGCTTTGTGGTCGCTCCAGCCATACACAGTGGTCACCGATGTCCCTATGCGCGACGCCGAGCCTGTGCAATTCGGCGAATTTCGAGAGCAGTACCTTAACCAGAGAAATGCGGTCCGCCGTAGGCAATTTGCCACGGTAAGTCTCGATAAATTCGTTGAGCCGCTTCTGCTTCAACGGCAACTCGAAAAGTTCGCAGTGGTCTTGGGTGACATCTTCTGAGGCTGTTGACCCCAGCGGTTGAAGCAAAACACCGTCCAACTCATCGCTTCGGCTTTTTACAAAGCTGTAAACGCGTGACTCCCGGTGGGCGATATTAACCCAGTCACGTTGCGTGGAAGCCGACGTACCTAACCGAGAAAAATCCCAACGCCTAAGGAGAGCTTTCGAATTAACGTCGTCTCGGTTTATTGCTTGGTACTCGTTATACAGGCTGTCGGGATGACGAAAGATTGCCACGCCTTCTATGGTGTAGTTCTGATAGGATAAGTCTTTGGCTCGGATGAAGCGCGATTTCCGGAACAGGAG
>JAYRXE010000004.1:0-3582 GCA_041917695.1 Minisyncoccota bacterium | reverse complement strand
GGTATTCGAATTTCTCAGCAGCCAGCGATTTCCCCGGACGACGCCGATGGTGTCGATGCCGTCGCCGTCCCAGTCTCCGGCGATGGGACGGTCACCGGCCAGTCCGTAGAAAAATTCGGTGTCGGCGAAGCCGCTGGTGTTCGAATTTCTGAGGTAGACGAAGCCGTTGGATTGCCGGTAGGCCCCGATGGTGTCGATGCCGTCGCCGTTCCAGTCGCCGACGATGAAGATGTCGGTGTCGGCGCCGTAGTTGAAGTCGATGTCGGCGGGACCGGCCGAATTGGAGTTTCTGAGCAGGACCCGGTTTCCGCGAATGACGCCGATGGTGTCGATGCCGTCGCCGTCCCAGTCGCCCGCGATGGGAATGTCGCCGGGCTGACCATAAGGGAACTGAAGGTCGGCAATCCCGCCGCCAAGGTTCAGTTTGAGGTAAAAGACGCCGTTGCGGTAAACCCCAATGAAATCGAACCCGATCCCCGTCCAGTCACCCGCGACCGGAATATCCCCTGCCTGCCCGTAGAAAAACTCACGGTCGGCGAAACCGGTATCCGATGAATCCCTCAGATAGGCGAAGCCGGTGGAAGGGCGATAGCTGCCCGGTGTAGAGACTTTCCTGGCTCGTTGGGAGATGTTCAGAAACTTGCTTCCCGGAGGATCGAAAGGAGGCTGGTCACTCAGAATGATGAACTGGCTTCGTCTCGATCCGGGATTCGGGAGAACCCGATAGTGGATGGTGGCATTTCCGCGTCCCTGAAGCGGATCGGTGATGACCACCCATTCCGCGACGGTACCGATTTTCCAGGCGCAATCGTTCGAACAGGAAATGGTAAAGGTTCCGCTGCCACCGAACTCGGAAAACGAGGCCTGATCGGGAGAAATCGAGTAGCTGCAACTGCTCTCCTGCGAAACCGTGACCAGGCGCTCATTCACGCGGATGTACCCGGTTCTCGGAAGGCCGTCATTGGGGGCGATGGTATAGGCCACCGTGGCGCTCCCCGTTCCGTTCGAAAGAACCGAAATCCAGGGATAATCACTCTCAACCCGGCGAGGACAGGCGGGACCGGGCACCGAGAAGTTCAAGTTTCCGGCTTGGCCCCCGGCCGGAGCCTGAATAAACATCGGAGAAACCGAATCAAGGCAGGTATCGGTGATCAGTCTTGCGATGCCGTTTCGTGGCGCTTCGTCATAAGCGATCAACCCTCCGATTATGATTCTTCCGCTCGAAGCAACCGAAAATTGGGTGATGCCATATCCGAAAAGGGAGGAAACCTTGAAGGTGGCGTCGAAGGTACCGTTCGGGTTCAAACGGCCGACCTTGGAGCCGTTTTCAAAGAAGTTGACAAGGACTTTCCCGTTCGGCGCGACTCCTATTCGGTACAGGGTGACTTCCGGGCCGAGCGGGTTTGAGAACGTCGGGTCCGGGGAGCCGTCGGAATTCAGCCGAAACAGTTGATTTCGAGGAACTTCGATTGACCCCTGACCGACCAGAACGCGATCGTTCTCCACGACGGCCAAATCAAGAAAATAGACCTGATTCGGCGAAAATTGCGTGCTGAACGAAGGATCGATACTCCCGTCCTGATTCAGCCTTGCCAGACCGGTCGGGCTTCGGACGATGACTTTGTCGGCGGATGCAATCGCAAAAGATTGATTCCCGAAAACCGGTTGAAATGTGGGATCGACCGATCCGTTGGCATTGAGTCGCGCTAGTCCGGGTCGGCTGTTTCCATTGAACTCGGTAAAGGAGCCGCCGAGGTAGATTTTCCCATCCGGGCTGATGGCGATTTTGTCGTTATATCGCGGCGTCGGCGCGTTTCCGGCGTCAAAGGTCGCGTCAAGTGTCCCGTCAGGATTCAGGCGGGCCAGGTTCAGCCGATTCCCGCCGCCGATCCGGGAGAAATTCCCCCATACGAGGATGCGTTGATTGCTGTCGACGGCAATCGCGGTGACTTCGGGAAGTCCTGATGTTGAGGACTGTGAAAATGGTCTGAAGGAACCATCGACGTCTCCGTTCGCGTTGATTCTGGCAAGTCCCGTTATTTGTCGGGTGCCGACGCTCGTGAAGAACCCCCCGACGAGTACGTTTTCCGACGCATCCGTGGCCACGGCTTCCACAAAGCCCAGTTGAACGTCTTCGAAATTGAACGTCGGATCAATGCTCCCGTTGTTGTTGAGCCTGAGAAGGTTCCCGTTGGCTGGGCTTCCTGAAAGACGGGGTGTGTTGAGCCTTCCTCCAATCAGAATTCTGCCGGTCTGGTCGGTGGCGATGGCGCTGACCCCGCCGCCGATATTCGGCAACAGGGCAGCGAAGCTTTGATCAATCGAGCCATCCTGATTGAGTCTCTGAATGGTTGGTATGAGATTGTTGCGTCGAAGAATGATGGGCCGGGCTGTCTGATCGAACCCGATCCGGAAGACCTCCAGAAACGTTCCAAAGGGAACGGCGGCATTGAAGGTGGAATCGACGGCTCCGTTGGGAGAGAGCCGGACCAATCGGTTTTTCTGAACCAGGTCGGGCTGGATCAGAATCCTTCCCAGGGGATCGATCGCAAATCCCAAATCGTACGAGTTCAGAGAAGGGAAAACTTTCAATGTGACGCCCGAAGTGAATGTGCTGTCCAGTGTTCCGTCCTGATCCAGGCGAATCAGTTTCGGGCGGAACGTTCCGTCGGGACTCAGGAGATTTCCCAGGATGACAATTCTGCCGGATGGGTCGATGGCGGCCTTTTGAACAGAATCATCGGGATGGAGTGAGGGATTGAAACCGGAATCAATCGACCCGTCGGCATTGAGTCGAACCAGGCCGCGACGCTGCCGGGAGGCATCGGCAACCAGCCTTCCCCACACGAAAATCCGCCCCTGTTGGCTGATGGTAAATCCTTCGACTCCGGAGGGTGGAAGGAACGCCGTATCCACCGAACCATCGTTTCTGAGTCGTGCGAATCCCGGTCTGGGAATCCCTCCGAGGGTTTGAAAATCACCCCGGATCAGGACTCTCCCCAGATTGTCCTGGGTCGCGTTTGATACCGTGCCGTTGATGAGGAGTCGAAAGGGGGAATTGAACGTCCGGTCCGCGGTCCCGTCGGAATTCAACCTGGTGAGACTGAGTCTCGATGACCCACCGAGAGAGTTGAACGATCCGCCAACCAGAATCTTCCCGTCGGATTGTGGGAAAATCGCCCCGACGAAATAATTGTCATTTGTGCCTCTGAGTTTGACCGGCTGATCGAAGGAAGGATCGACGCCGCCATCCTGGGCGGAGACGGAAATGGCGGCAAAGACAGTCAGGACAAATGAAAGGGCCAATCGCCACCGGTGAATCGAAAAACGGAACAGGGGAAAACGAACTGATCTCTGGAACATGGGAAAAATCCTTTCGGCCATTTTCTGGACGCAGGAATGGGTTGCCGATATGTGGTTTTCACCTCTACAGGCGGATTTCGTGGCCCAAACGGCTCACAAAGGTAAAAAATTTTCCCTGTCCGTCCCTCACGTCGATGAAAAAACGGGAGAACGACCGCCGCGGTACGGCAATCGTTCTCCCGTCGGTCAGGCCCGGTCTTGACTCCGGACGCTCGACTC
>JAYRXE010000003.1:0-2646 GCA_041917695.1 Minisyncoccota bacterium | reverse complement strand
TCACCACCCGCTCAATCCCGGCTCCCAACTTCTGCGCGACCTTCCCGCCTTCGCCCAATCGCTCCGCCCACCGGCCCAATGCGCCCACCAGCTTCTGCTCCGCTCGCGCAATCCGTCCCGCCCCAGCCACCGCCTTCACCGCCGCGCCAACGTCCAGCGCCGTACCCACCAGCATCAGCGTTCCGAAGATCCCCTCGTTCACCCGCTCCGTCCACGACAACTCACGACCCGTGTACGGATCGCTCCCCGTCACCGCCGTGAAGATGCTCGTCGCTCCCGTGAAATCCGAAATCGCCAGCGCCGTCGAATCCGGCAGGTTCGCCGGGTCCTCGCCGCGCGCAATCGCCGCCTGGCGACGCTCCTCCGCTTCAAAGTACGCATCCCCACCGAGCAGCACTCCCAGCCCGACTTTCGCTTCGTGCAGAAATTCGGAAATCGGATTGTTTCCGCTCGGATCACGATACCCCTGCGGATTGTTGTACCCGTAGGCGTACCGGTTGAACGACATCGGGTTTGCCCCGTCGCCCAGCCAAGAGTCAGCCTGAATGAATCTTCCGATTTTCGGGTTGTAGTACCGCTCGCCATTGCCCAGCGGCTGGAGTCCCGTCTCCGTGTCGAAGAACTGTCCCGTGTACCCAACGCGCGACGCCGCGATTTTCGTCAGCGTGTCCGCCGGCGCGTCCGGCGCGTCCGAACGGGTCTTGATGCCCCCGAAGGCGTCGTACTCGATCTCCGCCCCCGTCGAGGTCTGTGTCACCGAACCCAGCGCGTCCGTGAACTGATACCCCCGCCACGACGTCGCCACCGCCTTGGCATGTTACGTTGCGACTCATGGCCTGTACGTCTTGGTAATATTGATCTCAACATAATACGATTCCCTATTCATTTGTAATTAGGTGAATATGTATATGTCTTTCCCCAAGAATAGTCATAAATTCAGGGTCTAATTTGAAGTCAACTTGATCTTGATCAATTTGAAGATTAAAGAACATTGAACAAATCATTCCATTATTTTTAAAATCTTCAAAGGTTTTAACTTCCCTGGTTAGAAGCCAAGATTTGATTAAACCAGTTTTACTTTTTAACTCATCAAAAAATTTTCCATATCCATCATCATCTTCCTCCTCATCGTAAAAATCTTTAAAATCAAGGGAAAAAAAAGTGACCAAGCTGCTGGCATAGACCCCAGCATCAAAAATAACCCCAACAAATTCTGATTGGTCAGAAATTTGTAATGGCTCAATAAAATCTGACTTTGAAACATTTTGATAATTTTTGAAATGCCCTCCAAGGGACACATGTATTTTCAAGAGAGACATTTTTCCTTCTCCTATCTAGGGTTTAAAAATTTCCAATTTGCAGTCTCAAGCATTGCTTTTCTATCAATCAGAAAATTAGGAGGTTGCGGTTTTCTAGTGCCTCCAGGATGCCAAATTCTCATATGTTCTTGTTTTTTGCCTTGCCTCGCCCAAACTATATTTCTTGGATCAGCTTGCCATGCCGGATAAAGCTCAACCATATTAATATGGTGACCTGTATATCCTAGCTTTGTAAAATTTTCACCCGCAAGAATCCTTTTAATTTCACGCTTGGTCCAAGGATAGGTGCCCCTTCCTGTCTTTTCAATTAATTTTCTTTCCAACTTCCAAGCTCTAATCAAGGCGGTTTCCCTTTCCCCAACCAAAGGAATTTGGAGAGAATCCTCCATTCTATAAAGGATCAGTTTTAAGGGACTTACAATTTCCCTATCATCTGGGGCCAATGGAATGTTTTTGGAAACCTCCGTTTCTTGGGCCTTAGGAGCTTGATTCCTGTAACGGGTGGGGTCACCTTCGGGAGTGCAATAAAAACTATTTTCATTATGAACCAACACCCCCTGCCTGCCGACGAAGTAGGTATGGCTCTGGGCGACCTCGAAGTTATACACCACCTTGGGCGTCTTCGAGTGAACGACTTTCAGCAGCCTGACCCACTTGCCCGAACGGGTCTTGACCAGATCGCCGACCCGCAGGCGGAACGCCTCGCGCCATTCGCCGTCCGCGTCTTTTTCGCTTGACGTGTTGCTGCGCGCGCGTTTGGCGAAGAACGGATGATCCGGCGACACTTCCAGCCACTTCGGCTCGCCCTGTATCTTCAGCTTCAACGTTTCCGGAACGATCCGCGCAAAGGTACGCGCCACCCGGCCACCCGATACCGTCTTTCCGTTCTGGTCCGCCGAGGCCACCCGGTCGCCAGCCTTCACCCGCTCGATCCGGCTTGAATCGCCTTCCTCGCCGACAACTTCCGTTCCCTCGGTAAAGCATCGCATGCACGCCGACCCGAACTCCGAACCCTCCCGGCTCTTCGTCACGTCGTCCGCCGTGCGCTCCGCCGTACCGGCTTCATCCGCCGTTTCCGCCACCGCGCGTTCGCCCCGGCTTTCCGCTCCAATCGCTTCCTCGGCCGCCCTTCCGCCACGCGCCTCGGCTTCCGCCAGGCGCATCGCTCGACCCTCGTCGCTCAACATCACCACCCGCTCAATCCCGGCTCCCAACTTCTGCGCGACCTTCCCGCCTTCGCCCAATCGCTCCGCCCACCGGCCCAATGCGCCCACCAGCTTCTGCTCCGCTCGCGCAATCCGTCCCGCCCCAGCCACCGCCTTCACCG
>JAYRXE010000002.1:0-2607 GCA_041917695.1 Minisyncoccota bacterium | reverse complement strand
TGGAGCGGGCTCCATGACCGAGGAGCAACGCCGGAAGCGTGAATTCCGGCCGGTTGGGAAAGAGATCCGAGCGAAGCGAGCAAGAGTCCAAGCCCAAAAAACGAATCCGATTTGCGAACGGACTTTTGGCAGACAGTCTAAATGGAATTTTTAAGGAAGATACGAAGGCGGCCCCCGGGTCACACATGCTCAGACCGGATGGATCGTGGTCGTCGACTTCGCCAGGTAGCGGCGATCAGAATGCACGAGAAAACCGCGCCGGTCAGGTAAGCGGTGATCTGGATGGTCCGGGTGATCAGCAAGCCGAGGAATCGTCAGAGCCGAGGGTTGCGGGCTTAAAAAGGCCCATTTGATCGTGGCACAAGGGGTTCAAATGGAGCTCTAAAGGGGACTGCGGAGCGTGACGCCCCATGTTCCTTTCGTGAAGAGGCGCGCGCGATTGGACAGTCAGGTTGGCCCGGCGAACAAAGCTTTGATGATTGAAGCGCCGTTTTAAACAATAAATATTGACTCCTTCGGCATGTTTGGGCGACGCTGCATCGCAGTCCAGAGCTCTCCGAGAGTGAGCTTCTATGAATCGGCTTTCCACAAACTGCAAATCAAAAATTAAGTCTGTCATGAAGTACACTTACTCCCATCCAATAAACTTACTCCTATTGCTCGGAGCTTTCTTACTCCAATACCCGGATAATTCCTGCGCCCAAAATTCTGGACCTGACGATGACTATCAACCTCCGAACTACTCTGATGAAGACAGGGCACTGATACTTGGGGAAAGTGAAAATATCGACAGCAAGCGATCATACAGCCCCAATGAGCCGGATTATTCCGAAGAAACGATGGCAAGATTGAGGCCCCTTCAGCCTCAGGCAGAAGCTGCCTATGACCGAGGCGATTTCCCTGGTGCATTCGCGATTTATTTGAAAATGTGGCAAGAATGCCATATTCCTATTGTTAGATATCACGTTTTAACTTCAGCATGGAAATGCATCGATCAGGATGCGCTCGAAAAAGGAAGACACCAGTCGGATTCCGTTTACGCCATCCTGTACCAATGCCCCGAGCCATTGTTCACGGACAAGGGATACAGTGAATCCTCATATGGAATGGAGAACGGAATTTACGGATTCGTCCAGTACGTTTTATGCCAAAAAGAAAACATCAACCTCGATTTTGATTCTTCAGGAATCTATCTCGCCCGTGCTGAAGTATATTTTGAAAGAGCAAATGAGCTCGATCCGAAAACTGCCGATATCAATCTCCGGCGGGATCTCATTTCTCAGGGGAAAAACACTTTGCAACGCAATGGCAGAATCAAGGAGTATTATAGAGCCGTAGATACTGTGAGAAACCTTTTCTCGGGAGGGAGCGAAAGACCGTCATCTGCCAGTGCAAGTGGCGATAATGACGTGGACCGATTCAAAGCTCGTTGGCGTGGGCAAACGGCGACGTTCACGGTGACGTCAGACAATGGGGGCTCCGCGCTTGATGGCACTATTCTTGTGGTCAGGGATAGTGATACGGGAAAGAAATTCAAGGTTCATTACAACGTCGGCCTCAGCAAAGGTCTCTTTGACAGTGAAAGCGCGGTTGGACATTCCGTTTCGATCCGCTTCGGTGATGACGGATTCCCAAGCAGTATCAAAAATCCAGAAAATGGCCGAGGCACCCAGACTAGCAGCGGAGGAAGTTGGGTAGTTGAGGGATTCGGCTGGTAAGATCGGATCGGAATTGGGTTGTCAGCCACTCTCAGGCAGGAAAAGCGATACAATACTTGCCGCGACCGATACTAAGAAGGAGACGATAACACCCCATTGGATCTTATCGAGAGTGTTATACCTTCCGATTTCTTGTCCGATGAGAAAAACTAACCGTGGAAAAATCAGCCCTCTTAGAAAATGTATCAAGGTAGCGGATCCAAAGAGAAACAGCAATATCAGCAATCCGAGTGCATCATCTGATCTACCGCTACCTTCTAGTGTAAGCGATTGCTTTTGAATGCGTAAAATAACGTTACCAGCAATCCAAAGACCGAGCACAGCAGATCCAAGCAAATAGAAGAAATCAATTTTGTATAAAAACCAATACCATGCTTTTGATCTCTCCATTGCAATGGCGAGCTCATCACGGACCCGCGGTGCCGTCTCTTGGGAGCCCATTACTTCGATCTCAAGCGTTCGAAACTCAGATGACGATAATGATAGTCTTGCCTGCTTAGTCCAATCGCCGTCCTTTCGTGCCGTAAAGGAAAGGGATACGATTTTAGAACGCTTGGCATTTTCGTATTTAAGGAGGGCATTAACGGATGTGAATACGTGGTCCGTATCGTTGGCACATGATGTCGAGACTTTAGGTTGACCAACCTTGCGTTTAAGAATCGCCTCGACCTTGAGTAGCGATTCAGCATCGACGACCATCGGGTGCCTCCACTCGGATTTGGCTTTTGTCGACATATTCGACTCCAGAAGTGTAACCGTCAATAAATCGACCTCGCATCGAACTGCCGGTCAAGCGGCAGCGGATCGGTCGGCACTGGTCGACTTCTCGCGCCATGCTGGCTGAGGTTGCAGTTCGCGGATCAGCGGCGCGAGCTTCGTCGGCGTCAGC
>JAYRXE010000001.1:0-1897 GCA_041917695.1 Minisyncoccota bacterium | reverse complement strand
TGAGCGATTTCTTGGCCGACTACTCTCCTAGCACAGACCCACTTGAGCTGGCTTTAAACAAGAATCTGATTGATCGAAAGTCTTTCAAGCCAAAAGTCGCGGGGGTGCTTTTGTTCTCTGCTGAACCGGCCAGCCTAATGCCGAAAAAATGCTCTGTCCGCATCGTTCGCTATGAAACAAAGGAAGAGGATCCTGAACGAGACCACCTTGGCCCAATAGAGTCAGTCGAGGGGCCGCTTTATTATGTAATCCACAAGACCGTCGATCGAGTTACAACGATTATGTCGTCCATCAACGTTTGGACAACGGACGGCCCAAAAGCGATGGAATACCCGCCGGAAACATTGTGGGAGATCGTCGTGAATGCCATCATTCACCGCGACTACTCGATGTCTGACGACGTGCAGATTTCGATTTTCGATAATCGAATTGAGGTGGTCAGCCCCGGCCGCCTACCTGCCTTCGTTACAAGGGAGAACATTCTCGATGTCCGCTACGCTCGGAACCCTCGAATCGTGGGCATGCTTTCAAGGTACAAGTCTCCGCCCAACAAGGATATCGGTGAAGGTTTAAACACAGCTTTTCAAAAAATGAAGGAGTGGCGCTTACGGAGTCCGGAGATTTTTGACGAAGTAAACTATGTCCGCGTCGTTATTCCACATTCGCCGCTCGCTACGCCTCAAGAGGCGATTATGGAATTTTTAGGTAAACAAGGAACAATTACAAATAGACAGGCCCGCGATATAACGGGGATCAAGAGCGAAAACGCGGTAAAGTCGGAGTTCTACAAGCTGAAGGAAGCTGGTCTCATTGAAATGATCCCTGAGCTAAAGGGCAATAAGGCAGCTTGGCGGCGTCTTCCGAAGTGAGCTGGCTCGCCCGTGGGGCGTCCCTCGTATCGCCCGGCGAGTCAATTTTCTTCCCAACCGAAAAGCCGCGGTTAGCGATGGCGCGAGTTATAGCAAGTGCATTAAATAGAAAGCCCTGGACGTATTGAGTGACTATATAAGTTTCACATCGATTATTAATATCTAGATGAAAACGATATCCAGATCAGTTGTCACGGCAGCGGTAATGCTCCTATCTGCTTGCTCGCAAAATTCATCGGAACTTGAGGCGGCGAAGAAAAGGATTAGTGATCTCGAGTCGCAACTGGCCACCGAAAGGGCAAAGAATTTAACGAGCCCACCTACCCTGACAACAGCGAGCGTTTCTTCGCCCAAAGCTGAAAGCCAACCAAGCATAAGTCCGTCGATAAAATCGGTTACGTCAACAGCAGGAATTGAATTAGGGAGTCACTGGAATTACGTGGCTCGCGAAGATAAGATGACAGGCGGAACGACGTACACCGCTTCAGTCTCCAGTTCCAACACCGTAAATTTTGGATTCCCGTATGGCGGCGAACAAAATGCTCACCTAACCCTACGTAGCGACCCAAAATATGGAGAAGATATTATTTTTTCGATAGAGAAAGGGCAAATTCTCTGCCGTTCATACGAAGACTGTTCTGTACTTATTAGATTTGACAACGAAAAGCCACGAACATTTGGTGGAGTGGGCCCCGCTGACAATAGGGTTTAGGTCGTTTCGTGTGGAACGGGCAAGAATGGGGCGAAGGGCGAGGCGGGCAAATGAGTAAGCTTTCCAGCGATGAGGTAGGCCATGGCGATGAAGTTTTCGACGCGGCGATAGCCGCGTGCCCTTGCGCGAGCCTCCTGGAGCGCTCGATTCATCGCTTCGACCCGGCCATTGTGCTTGCCGGGGTGAAAACCGTTGAGTACGCCAGGAAGATGCTTGCTGATGGTCCGGCCGAGGCGCTTGAAGGGTTCGAGTCGGCAGCGGCTGGCCCAACTGAGCCAGCGCTTGAGCAGGGGGTTGGCCTCGTCAGGTGTCGTGG